>NZ_CP069535.1:2613008-3919513 GCF_016889805.1 Rhodanobacter sp. FDAARGOS 1247 | reverse complement strand
GGGATGCCACCGAGGACAAGGCGCGGCAGGCCGTGCTGGCCCACGGCGTGAAGGCGAACGCGGTGGACATGGCCGCGTTCCGCAAGGCGGCCGGTCCCTTGCTGCAGGCCTATCTGAAGCATCCGGACGTTGCCGAAATCTACCGCCGTATCCGCGAATTCGCCTGAGAGGCTGGCATCGATGTCCGAAACCGACAACCCCACGATGGCGACAGGCCCCCAGCGATGGCTGGAAGTGCTTGCACGCATCGCCATCCACCTCGCCGCACTGGCCATGCTCGGGCTGGTGGCCGTGCAGGGCTGGCAGGTGTTCGCCCGCTATGTGATCAACGATTCGCCGGGCTGGACCGAGCCGTTGACGATCCTGCTGCTGAGCACGGCCATGAGCCTGGGCGCCGCCGCCGCCGTGCACAGCAACCGGCACTTCGGCTTCTTCCTGCTCGCCGGCCAGCTCGGACCCAGGCTCAAGTGCGCGCTGGAAGTCGTGGTCGAAACCGTGGTGGCGGCGATCGGCGCGGTGCTGGCCGGGTGGGGCTGGATGCTGTGGATCGATGGCCTGCATATCAAGACCGCCGGCGCGGACTTCCCGCAAAGCATCAACTACCTGCCGCTGAGCATCGGCGGTGCGCTGATGCTGGTATTTGCGGTGAATCGCATCGTGCTGGCGCTGCGCCCGACCGCCACTGCCGAAGGCCACTGAACCATGGGCATCGCGATCCTGTTCATCGTCTTCGGCCTCCTGCTGGTGCTGGGCGTGCCGGTGGCCTTTTCGCTGGCAGCGGCAGCGCTGGCCACGCTGTGGTATCTGGATCTGCCGGCCGTGGTGCTGGTGCAGCAGATCGGTGCCGGCATCGGCACGGCGTCGCTGGTCGCCATTCCGCTGTTCATCTTTGCCGGTGAAATCATGATGCGCGGCGGCATTTCGGAGCGCCTGATCGCCTTCGCCGCCTCGCTGGTCGGGCGTTTGCGCGGTGGCCTGGGCCAGGTTTCGATCCTGTCCTCGCTGTTCTTCGGCGGCGTTTCCGGTTCGGCCATCGCCGATGTGTCGGCGGTGGGCGGCACCATGATTCCGCAGATGATCAAGCGTGGCTACGATCGGGATTTCGCGGTCAACGTCAGCATCACGGCGGCGCTGGTGGCGCTGGTGGTGCCGCCATCGCACAACCTGATCCTGTTCTCGGCGGCCGCCGGTGGCAGCATTTCCATCAGCGACCTGTTCGCCGCCGGCATCCTGCCGGCACTGCTGATGACGGCCGTGCTGATGGTGACCGGTTATTGCGTGGCGCGCCGGCGCGGGTACGGCGTGGAATCCTTCCCCGGCGTGCGCAAGGTTTTGTCGCTGCTGGTGGCGGCAGTGCCCGGACTGGGGCTGGTGGCGCTGATCTTCATCGGCATCCGCGCGGGCATCTTCACCGCGGTGGAGTCGGCGGCGATCGCGGTGATCTATGCGCTGCTGGTGACCGGCGTGCTGTATCGGAATTTCAGTTGGCGTGGCTTCCTGGATACGGTGGTTCACGCCGCCCAGGGCACCGGCGTGATCCTGTTCGTGATCGCTACCGCGGCGGTGTTCGGCTGGTTGCTGGCCTACCTGGAAGTGCCGGCGGCGATGGTCAACTTCCTGGGCATGATCGCCCACGACAAGACGACCGTGCTGCTGATGATCGTGGTGCTGCTGCTGATGCTGGGCACGTTCATGGATCTGGCGCCGATGATCCTGATCTGCACGCCGATCTTCCTGCCGGTGGTCAAGGCCTATGGCATTGATCCGGTCCAATTCGCGATGGTGCTGGTGATCAGCGGCGGCATCGGCCTGGTGACGCCGCCGGTGGGTTCGGTGCTGTTCATCGGCACCGCCATCGGCAAGATCAGCATCGCCGAGTCGATGAAAACGATCTGGCCGTTCTGGCTGGCGGCGGTGGCCGGCTTGCTGGTGGTGACTTTCTTCCCGCAGCTGTCGCTGTGGCTGCCGGCGCTGATGCGGCACTGATGTCGAGGTGCGTGATGAACCCCGAACGCCTCGAACGGTTTGGCGGCTGGCTCCGCACCCTGTTTCTCCCCGGCCACGGAAGGCCCTTTGATCTGAGGCGCTGCCCGCTGCTGGTGCTGGCCGGTTGCATGATGGTGGCGAGCCCCGTCTTGGCCGCCGACGCCGCGCAACCCTGGAAGCGCGGCATCGAACACCAGCGCATGGCCGACTTGGGCAATGGCAGCTATCTCAACCCGGTGCTGTCCGGCGACCATCCCGATCCTTCCGTACTCAAGGACGGCAAGGATTATTACCTCACGCTTTCTTCGTTCGACGCTTATCCCGGTCTGCCGATCTGGCATTCGCGCGATCTGGTGAACTGGCAGCCGCTGGCGGATGCGATCCGCACCGACGTGGGCGCGATCTGGGCGCCGGATCTGGTCAAGTTCAAGGGCCGCTACTACATCTACTTTGCGGCGCGCACCGTCGACAAGCGCGGCAACTACGTGGTCTGGGCCGATGCCATCGGCGGGCCGTGGAGCGAGCCGGTCAGCCTGGGCCTGCCGCGCCACATCGACCCCGGCCATGCGGTGGGCGAGGACGGCAAGCGCTATCTGTTCCTGTCCGGCGGCGACTACGTGCAGCTGGCCGACGACGGCCTCAGCGTGGTCGGCAAGCCCAGACACGTCTACGACGGCTGGCACTACCCGGAAAGCTGGGATGTGGAAAGCTATTCGCAGGAAGGCCCCAAGATCAGCCGGCACGACGGCTGGTTCTACATGACCACCGCGGTGGGTGGCACCGCCGGCCCGCCGACCGGCCACATGGTGATCAGCGCGCGCTCGCGCTCGATTCACGGGCCGTGGCAGAACTCGCCGTACAACCCCATCGTGCGCACCGCCAGCCGCGAGGAGCCGTGGTGGTCGCGCGGTCATGCGACCCTCGTCGAGGGTATCGATGGCCGCGACTGGATGGTTTATCACGGTTACGAAAACGGCTACTACACGCTGGGCCGGCAGATGCTGCTGGACCCGATTGGCTGGACCGCCGACGGCTGGTTCAAGACCAACGGTGGCGACTTGGGCAAGCCGCTGGCCAAACCGGCGGGCGCGGCGTTGCCGCATGGCTTGCCGCTGTCGGACGGTTTCCGCGGCGACGGACTGGGCCCGCAGTGGTCGTTCTTCAAACCCGGCCCGGACGAGTACCAGCGCCTGTCCTTCAGCGACGGCGACATGACCATGCAGGGCAAGGGGCATTCGCCCAGCGACAGCTCGCCGCTGACGGTCATCGCCGGCGACCGGGCCTACGAGTTCGAAGTGGAAATGGATATCGCGCCGGGTGCCATCGGCGGCGCGCTGCTGTTTTACAGCGACCGCCTGTATGCCGGCGTGGGCAGCAACGGCGGGCAGTTCATCCTGCATCGCTACGGCGAAGACCGCCCCGCGTCACTCCCGCCCAACAGCAACGGCGGAAAACTGTGGCTGCGACTCACCAATAATCGCAACATCCTGACGGTACATACCTCACAAGACGGCCAACATTGGCAGAAGTATCCCGTGCAAATGGACGTCTCGGGTTACCATCACAATGTGGCCGGTGGCTTCCTGGCGCTGAAACCGGCCATTTATGCAGCCGGCACCGGGGCCGTGATATTCCACCATTTTCGTTACCGCGCGCTGGACTGAAATCCGATGGCCTGAAAGGCCCGCGCAGAAGGACTCCAAAGGATTCCCTTGAGCAAGAAGGCCGATTCCAAAACCGTGACGATCAACGACATCGCGCGGCTGTCTGGCGTCTCCAAGAAAACCGTGTCGCGCATCATCAACAACTCGCCGCTGGTGCGCAAAGACACCCGCGACAAGGTCGAGGCATTGATGCGCGAGGTGGGCTACGCGCCCGACCCGATGGCGCGCGGCCTGGCGTTTCGGCGCTCGTTTCTGATCGGCATGGTCTACGACAACCCCACCGCCCAATACGTGGTGGACATGCAGTACGGCGCACTCGACGCGCTGCGCGGCTCCAGTTTCGAACTGGTGGTGCACCCGTGCGACTCCCGCAACCCGGATTACATCGAGGGCGTGCGCCGGTTTGCGCAACAGCACAAGCTGCATGGCGTGATCCTGGTGCCGCGCGCCTCCGAAGACCAGGCCCTGGTCGAGATGCTCAAGGACATCGATTGCCGTTACGTGCGGATCGCCGCGGTGCCCATGGACGAAAGCTCGCAGATGGTGATCACCCATGATCGCGACGGTGCGGCCGAGGCGGCGGACTATCTGCTGTCGCTGGGTCACACCGACATCGCCCTGATCACCGGCCCGGTGGCCTACCGCTCGACGCTGGAACGCACCACCGGTTTCGTCGACGCACTGCGCAAGCGCGGCATCACCGTGCCGGACGAGCGCATTGTCGAAGCCGGCTACACCTTCGAGTCGGGCCTGGCCGCAGCCGAAAAACTGCTGCTGGGCGATCGCCGCCCCAGCGCCATCTTCACCGGCAACGACGAAATGGCCGCGGGCGTCTACAAGGTGGCCTTGCGCGTGGGCATCAGCATTCCGCGCGAACTGTCGGTGATCGGCTACGACGACAGCTCGCTGGCCTCACGCTTGTCACCCTCGCTGACCTCGGTTCGTCGCAACACGCGTGACACCGGGCGTACAGCGGCCGCCATGCTGATCCAGCCTGACGGCCAGGGTCCGCTGACCTCTGCCAGCGTGAGGCCCCATCTGGTCGTGCGCGATTCCTGCCAACCCCCCGAGCACTGAGCGGTGAACCCCGAATCAGGTCCGGTGTGGGCGTCGTCGGGTGAAGAATGACACCGGTTACCTTTGCGGCTATGATGGTCGGGTGGTCCGCACGGCCGCTCGCCGCCGCGTGGCCTGCAGCGTCTTTCTGATCAGGCGAACCGTTCGGAGTTGAAGAGAGCCATGACGAATCCATTCAGTCTCGAAGGCAAGGTCGCCCTGGTCACCGGTGCCAACACCGGCCTGGGTCAGGCGGTTGCACTGGCGCTGGCCGCTGCTGGCGCCGACATTGCCGCCGCCGGCACCACGCCGGCCGACGAAACCGGCGAGCAGGTGCGGGCGCTGGGGCGCCGCTTCGTCAACATCGATGCCAACCTGAGCACCATCGAGCCGGTCGCCCGGGTGATCGAGCAGACCCTCGCCGGACTGGGTCGGCTGGACATCCTGGTCAACAACGCCGGCCTGATCCGGCGCGCCGATGCGGTGGACTTCAGCGAGAAGGACTGGGACGACGTGATGAACGTCAACCTCAAGACTGCCTTCTTCCTGTGCCAGGCCGCCGGCAAACACTTCATTGCCCATGGCGGTGGCAAGATCATCAACATCGCCTCGATGCTGTCGTTCCAGGGCGGCGTGCGGGTGCCTTCCTACACCGCCTCCAAGAGTGGCATCGCCGGCATCACCCGCCTGCTGGCCAACGAATGGGCCGACAAGGGCGTGAACATCAATGCCATCGCCCCCGGCTACATGGTCACCAACAACACCGCCCAGTTGCGCGCCGACGAGAACCGCAACAAGGCCATCCTCGGGCGCATCCCGGCCGGACGCTGGGGCAAGCCGGAGGATCTGGGCGGCGCCGCCGTGTTCCTGGCCTCCAGCGCCGCCGACTACGTCAACGGCGCGCTGATCCCGGTGGATGGCGGCTGGCTGGCCCGCTGAGTCCGAACACCCGCGCCACCCCTGCATTCCCCTTTTGAAGCCAAGGAGTCACACCATGAAAATCGCCTTGATGATGGAGTTCAGCCAGGCTCCCAAGAACCCGGTGGTGCTCAAGCAGTTGCAGGACGTAGCCGCAACCCAGGGCCACGAAGTGTTCAACGTCGGCATGGATGGCGAGAACGATCATCGCCTGACTTATATCCACCTGGGCATCTGCGCCGCGCTGATGCTCAACTCCGGCGCGGCCGACTTCGTGGTCAGCGGTTGCGGCACCGGGCAAGGTGCGCTGATGTCGCTCAATGCCTGGCCGGGCGTGTACTGCGGCTACTGCATCGAACCCACCGACGCCTTCCTGTTCGCCCAGGTCAACAATGGCAACGCGCTGGCGATCCCGTACGCCAAGGGCTACGGCTGGGGTGCGGAAATCAACATCGGCTACATCTTCGAGAAGGCCTTCGGCGGCGAGCGCGGCCAGGGCTACCCGGCCGAGCGACGCGAATCACAGGTGGCCAACGCCGGCATCCTGGCCAGCGTCAAGCAAGGTGCCTCGAAGGATCTGGTGGCGGGCCTGCAGGCGATCGACCCCGAGCTGGTGAAGCAGGCCGTCGGCGGTGCGCGTTTCCAGAAGGCGTTCTTCGACAACGCCCGCGACGAAAAGCTGCGCGCCTACGTCAGCAGCGTGCTGGGCAAGTAAGCGGCGGCTCCCCGCGGCAAAGGCAGGGCGGCTGCATCCCCGCAAGTCCGGAGCATTCCGGGCTTGCGCAGCCGCTTCATGCTTGCTCCCGCTGACCTGCTTCGGAGACGGCTTCGCATGAGATCGGTCTGTGCTTCGATTGTGCTGGGTCTGTTGTTTGCGCCGCTGCCGACCATGGCAGCCACCGATGGTCCGGCCATTGCTACCCACCCCGACGCGGCTGCACGACTCAGCGCGTTCCGCCTGCCCGCGGCTTACGGCCGAACGGTCGACGCGGCGCTGCCGGCGAGCCTTGATCCGGGCATTCGGATAGCGGGCCTGAGCAGCGGCGTGTTTCACGGCTTCCCCTCCTGGCTGGTGCAAACACCGCTTGCCACGGTCGCCATCAGCGTGTCTGGTGGCCAGTTGCTTTCCTTCGTGCCCACCGGTGGCCGGGAGGTGTTGTGGCTGTCGCCGCAGAGTGACAAGCCGCCGCTGCCGGTCCGTGGCGGCACGCCGGTGTGCTGGCCGTATTTCGCCAGGATGGGGCAAGCCGGCGGGATGCCATCGCACGGCTTGGTGCGCACTGCACGCTGGAGCGTAACCCAGGCACGACGCGAGTCAGACGGCACGCTGGTGTTGAAACTGGCGCCGCCCGTGCTCGCCGGATTGCCCTTGCGCCTGACGATGACGCTGCGCATCGGCCGCACGTTGTCACAAACGCTGGAGACCGAAAACGTCGGCGACCAGCCGGTGGTGTTCACCCAGGCCCTGCACAACTATTTCCGCGTCAGCGACGTACGCAAGGTGACCGTATCCGGTCTGGACGGGCTGACCTATCTGGACAAGAAGGACCACGGCCGCGCCCAGCGGCAACAGGGCGACTGGCAATGGCCGTCGTCCGGATACAGTGACCGCATTTACACCGGCGCCACCGGCCCCTACGTGCTGCATGACCCGGGCCTTGGCCGCAACATCCGCATCACCACCCGCGGCAGTCACTCGGCGGTCGTGTGGAACGCCGGCGAACAAGCCGCCCGGGGGATCGACGATATCGGTGCGGGCTGGCGCCACTATCTCAGCGTGGAAGTCACCAACGTGGCGCCCGATGCGATCACGCTGCAACCGGGCGAGCGACATGAGCTTGAGCAGGTGATCGAAGTCGTCGAACGCTGAGCCCGTCGACCTGTAGGAGCGCACCCTGTGCGCGATGCTTTTCGTCACGTTACCGAAAGGCCTTCGCGCACAGGGTGCGCTCCTACAGCGGCAACCTGTTGTTGAGTCGAGTGACTTCCTCGGCATCGCTTTGCTGCGACACCTGAATGCTGGCGCCGTCACGCTTGAAATCTTGCGGCAGCTTCAGTTCAAGCTGGACGGTCCTGGGCAGCAGATCCAGCGGCGCGGGCAAGGCCGGGATGGCCACGCGCGCGACCTCATGCCCATCCGCATCCTTCACTATGGCCTGGCCCGGCAAGCTGGCGACGTGGCCCAGGCTGTGCACCGTGAGCTTAAGCGTTTGGCCGTCCATATGCAGATCGCCGCGGCCGATGCCCAAGTCGGCGCGGGTCGCCACCGGCGTGCCGGCCTTGATGCGTTCGAACTCGAACACTTCGGTTTGCCGTGGCGGGAAGCGCAGCGTGGTGCTCATGCTGGTTTCCAGTGGTATGTCGTGTTGCGTCGGGTTGCCATCGATCTTGCTGTCGCCATCGCGATCGACGCCGCTGCGGATACGCCAGGTGCCGGCGTCGATGTTCCAGCCGGTCATGTGCCCGTCCAGCGGCTGATCGCCCAGGTTGTAGGCGGTCACCGTGAAACGCTCGCGCGAGGGTGCGTGGACCAGCAGTGCGACCTGTTCGGCGGCATCGGGTTGGTCGAAGCGCCAACTCACCGTGTTGCCGGGGTAGCTCTGGTTGCGCTTGAGCGCGATGCCGCCCAGCCGCACGCGCTGCAGCAGTTCGCTGGGCGCTTCCACGCGATCGCTCCACCAGTGGCCCTCGGTCATCATGTATTCGTGCTGGGCCTTGTCCTGGATGCCTTGGCCGAACAGCTGCTCCAGATAGGTCTTGTCGCCGGTAAGCTGCCAGGCGACCACACTGGGGAAGCCGATCTTGCCAGCCTGCGCCTCGTCGACGAGATGTTTGCCCCAGTCGCCTTGGCGACCCAGCACGTCGATGAAATTTTCGCCCAGGTTGGCGATCGCGTCCGGGCCGCCGCGCGCCACGCGATAGTCCAGCGCCTTGAGGTATTTGTCGTCGCCGCTCCAGCGCCACGCCGCCCAGAACAGATGCATCAGGTCGCCGGCGCCCGAGCCCTGGTTGAGTTCGCCGCCGCGGGTCCGGTCGCTCGACCACTGGATCTCGTTGGGCAAGGCCCAGCGGCCCTTGTCGTCGGTATAGGCATGCGCCAGATAGCCGTCGGCCAGACCCGTGACCAGCTCGCGGACGGTGGGGTCGGTGTTGTACACGCCGAGCAAAAAGGCCGGATGCAGGACCGGAAACGAATACGGCTTCTGCCACTGCCAGTTCGGATCGCGGTACACCTTGTTGCCGCCGAACCAGTCGCTGGAGAAATGCAGGTGGCCTTGCGGATTGCGCAGGATGATGCGCTCGCCCAGCGCCTTCACCGTGGCCATCAGGCGTTCGACGGTGAGTGGATCGCCCCAGTTGAGGTAGAGCATTTCCGAGTCGGCGTTGATGCCCTCCTCGTAGGAGTGCAGCTCGTCGGTTTCGATCGTGCTGAGGCCGTTGGAGAACATGCCGTTCTTGTAGACCGCATCGGACAGTGCCGTCAGCGAGGCGTTGAGGCGATCGGGCTGCACGCCCATCAAGGCGAGTCCGGGCCACTGCTGGGTGAGGTCGGTGTCGTCGGAGATGCCCCCGCCGAAATCGCCGTAGGCAATCTGGCGGTGGTCGATCCACCAGTCGACGAAGCGGCGCACGTACTTCAGATCCTCCACCTGGCGGAACGCCCACAGCGGCACGCCGGCTGGCGGCTGCGGCTGCACGAACGGCGGCAGGCCCTGGCTGTTGTAGCTGATGTCGTTCCAGTACATGCGGCCCTGCTGGTGCTCCGGATCCACCCGCAGCAGGTCGCTGATGTCAGCGTAGAGACGGTCGTACAGGCGTTGGCGACGCGAGGTGGTGTGTTCCTCGACCATGAAGCCCCAGTTGTCGCGCACCTGGTTGAAGCGGTCGGCAACGTGTTCCCCGATTGCTTGCTGACGATCCTTGAACACCAGCCGGATCTCGGCGCCGTTCAGCGAAGCGGCGTTGAAACCGGGCGCGGCCGAGGCAACGGAGATCCACAGACTGTCGGCGGTGAGCATGCGGTCGCGCAGGTCCAGCCACAGCGTGCGCTGTTGGCCCGGCTTCACCGAGACCGACACGTCGATCATGTCGCGCCCCGGCCAGATCGGGTCCTTGATGCGGATGTCGAGCGGAATCACCTTGCCATCGGGACCGTCGTGCGTGGCCGGCAAGTTCAGCGCGGGCAGGTCGATGGCGATGCCGTCCAGCCCGTCGTGCATGTTTTCCCAGCTATACGCCCAGCTGCGGATCAGCGGTTGCGCCGCCGGCGCGCTGCCGATGCCCGACGGGATCAGCACCTGAACGATCGGCAGCGGATGCGCAGGCAGGCTGTCGGGCCCGCGCGTGCGCGAGCCCGCGCCCTTGGGCAGCGCCATCACCGTGCTGCGTTCGTCCGGCGCGAAACGGCCGTCGATGTAGCGGCGCAGGCGATCGAGGTTGGTGTAATCCGGCAGCGCGTTGCTGTCGATGAGGTAGCGCTGCTTGACCGTTCCCGCCGGCTCGGCGGCGACGCTCACGTCGTAACCCCAGATCTCCTGGATCGGGGTTTCCTGGGCGACGTTACTGAAGCGCAACGTGCCACCGGTCTGCGCGGGGAAGGTGTTGACGCTGCGCACCACGCCTTCGGGGCGGGTGAACAGGATGCCAGCGTTGCCCGACAGGGTGCCGTAGGCAGCGCCGCGGATCTCGATGCGATTGATCGCCTCGTCGGCGGGAACGGTCAACTCCAGCGTCTTGCCACCGTCGACATAGGTATTCCAGTCCGGCAGCGTGAAGTAGTCGTGGCGACCGGCCAGGCGCGAGCGGTTGTAGACGCCCGGCCAGGTGGTTTCGGCGATGCCGTCGGTGCCTTTCCACATCCACTGTTTGTGATCGCGCACGTCGGCGAACTCGACTTTGCGGATGCGTGTGCTGGGCGCGCTCAACACCGGCGGCGGCGCGCCGTCCCAACCGTAGCGATGCCACCAGGCGTGCTGCGAGGTGGCGACGTCTGCGCTGTTTTTCGGATCGCCGTGGTGCGCCAGCGCGGCGACGGCATTGCGGTCGAGCATGCGGTCGTAGACGCGGATGTCGTCGACGTCGCTGCCGCGCAGGAAGCTGTAGCGGCTCTGCACCTGGTAGGGCGCCATCACCCGCGCAGCCAGGCCGAGCTGGTCCAGTGCTGCGTCGTAGTCGGCGGTGGTGTCGACGCGCGCCACTGGCTTGCCATCGACGAACAGACGCACGCCCTGGTTTTCATCCCAGCCGAAGGCCAGGTGCATCCATTGTTTCGGGTCGGGAATTTTGTCGAGCTTGAACGAGACGCGGGTGCGCGCCAGGTTGGCGTCGGTGACGAAGGCGTCGAAGCCGTGGCCGTTCCAGTCGATGCGCAGCCAGACCATGTCCCAGCTGCTGTGGTCGGCATAGCCGACGCGAAAAATCACGAACGGCGCCTCACCCGCCGGATAGCGCGAGCGCCAGAAAAAGGAAAGCGTGCCGCGTTCGGCGCGGATGTTGCCCGGCGCATTCCACGCCAGCACGCCGTCGTCCTGCCACTGGATCGCCTGCCCCATGGCGCCATCGGCGACCAGGCTGACCTTGTCCTGGAAATTGGGGATGGCCTCGCCTTCGGCATGATCGGCCACGAAGCCGTGGTCGGCCGAGACGCGGAACAGCAGTTGCGGCGGCGTGTCGCCGGCGGCGGCAGGGAGGGAGACGACGAAGGCGCTGGCCAGCACGAGGATGCGAAACGCGAAGCGATTGGAGCGTGGTGACATCGTGCATCCCCGGCAGCATGCGCGGAATGCCGTCTCGCACATGGTGAAAAGTGAGCGACACCCGCGGCAGGCACGGGTGTCGCTCCGGTGGGACAACGTCTGGCCGGCGCGGCCGGGACGTCAGTTCTGCGTCAAAGCTTGTAACGGAAGCCCACAAGATACACGCGACCGGTTTCGCTGTAGTCAAGCGGCAATTGCGAGTTGGCGCCGATCCAGGTCTTGGAAGACTCGTTGGTCAGGTTGCTCCCTTCCAGGCTCAGCTCCATGTTGTCGTTGAGCTCGTAGCGCAGCGAGGCATCGACATAGGTGCTGCCGCTCTGGCCATGGACATCATTGGTGAAGCCCTGCTCGGTACCCGGCACCTGGATCAGGAAGTCGTCGCGGTTGGTGGCCGAAACGCGGCCGGAGAAGCGCTTGCCTTCGTAGAACAAGGTAGCGCTCCAGGAATGCCGCGACAGGCCGGTCAGATCGGTCTTCAACGAATTGGCGCCGCTGCTGGTCATGTACTGGATCTTCGAATCGACGAACGTGTAGTTCAGCTGTGCGCCCAGGTTGCCGAGCTTGCCGGGAAGGAACTTGAACGTCTGGACGAAGTTGGCCTCGGCGCCCTTGAGCGCACCTCCGGGCGTGTTGATCGGCACCTGGAACGAGAAGTCGTCGGTGGGGCTGGCACCCAGGTCGGTGGCCACATTGTCGGGCAGGCCGCTGGTGTTGAACGGACGCACCTCGTTGGTGTTCTGCGCGAAGCTGGCGATGTCCTTGTAGAACAGGCCGAGGCTGAGCAGCGACGATTCCTGGAAATACCACTCGGCCGCGAAGTCGTAGGTGGTCGCCCGGATCGGGTCCAGGTTCGGGTTGCCGCCCTTGACCGTGCGCGCGCCACCGCTGACGCTGACCGTCACGCCGGGCGTGAGGCTGCCCAGGCCCGGACGTGCCATCACCTTGGCGGCGCCAAAGCGCAGCAGGAAGTCCGGGGTCAGCGCGGCCACCAGGTTCAGCGCAGGCAGCGTGTCGTCGTATTCGCGCCTGGCCTCGACCGGCGTATTGACGCCGTTGATGACGGCGATACCGTGGGAGCTCTGGCTGGTCCGGACGTAGCGCACGCCCAGGTTTCCCGATACCGGGATCGCGCCGACGTCAAAGCCGAATTCGCCCATCAGCCAGGCGCCCCGGTCCTTCTCGGTGACGCTGCGCTCGCTCGCCGCATACGGGCTCAGCGCGAACGTGCCATCGCCACCGAAGATGTCGAAATTGTTGGCGATGCCGTTGAAGTCCGGCACCACCCAGCTGCCCGGCGAACCGGAGATGCCACCCAGGCTGACCTGGTCGATCAGGTTGGCCGGTACCACCGTGGTGCCGCCGGCAAAGGTGGGCACGATCGCCTCGTTGGCGGTGCGTCGCGACTCACTCGACTCGAAGCCATAGTTCTTGGCCAAAACGCCGCCGCGCAAGGTGAAGCCGGGCGAAAGGTGCCAGTTGAAATTGAGTTCGCCGGTGTGGAAGTTGTTGTCGACCGCGGACTGGCGCATGCGGATGGTGGAAAGGTTCCAGCCTGTCGGATCGGTCGGGTTGATGCCGTAGTTGATCACCGGCGACCACTTGTCGCCCCGATAGTCGTAGCTGTAGTTGTCGACGTTTAGCTTGTCCATCATGACCGTGGCTTGCACCGGATTGTCATGCTCGGACGAAGAGGTGCCGATCTTGCCGTCGATCTTGAAGTCGTCGGAGAAGCGGTGCTCGCCATTCAGGGTGAACTGCGTGAAGACCGTGGACCATTCGTCGTGGCGGTTCTCCGCGCGCACGTCCACGTTGTCGAAGCTGCCGTACAGCAAGCCGCCGCTGGCCGGATCGATGTAGCCGTCCTTGACGATGGTTTCCGGTTTGCCGGTGAAGGAGCTGCCGTCCGGCAACTTGGTCACGTTGCGGCTGAACGAAATGGCCTCGATGTAATGCTCGTCACGTTTGGCGTCGATCTTGGAATACAGCGCGTCGAGGGTGAACAGGGTGTCCTCGTCCGGCTTGAACTGCAGCGAGCCGGTGACGCCCAGCCGCTTCTGGTCGTGCAGCATCTGCGTATAGCGGGGAAAGCGCGGGGTGTAGACGTCCGAGCGCAGCGCATCGGTGAACGGCGAGCTGGCGTTGTAGCCGCCGTTGCTGGGGCCGTTGGCCCAACGTCCGGTGCCACTGCCTTCCTCCAGCGTGTGCTTTTCGGAATAGGCCACCGAAAGCAGGGCGCCGAACCGGCCGTCGGCCGAGGTGTTGGCGATCAGCGCCGACACGCGGGGGTCGGTCTTTTCCGACATGCTGCCGTAGCTGGCCTGGGCGTTGGCTGCCAGGGTGAAGCCGTCGTAGTCGAAGGGACGTGCGGTATTCAGGTCCACGGTGGCGCCGAGGGAACCCTCTTCCACGTCGGCCGAGGCGGTCTTGCGCACGATCATGGCCGAGAACAGATCGGCGGCGAAAACGTTGAAATCGAAACCGCGGCTGCGGTTGGTGCCGCCGCTCTGGTCGGTGGCGCCCACAGTGGTCAGCGCCTCCAGTCCGTTGATGCGCACCCGGGTGAAATCCGGGCCCAGGCCGCGCACGGTGATGTTGCGGCCCTCACCGGCGTCGCGCGTGATGACCACGCCGGGAATGCGCTGCAACGAATCGGCCAGGTTCAGATCGGGAAACTTGCCCACGTCTTCGGCGACGATCGCATCGACCATGCCCAGTTCGCCGCGCTTGACGTCCAGCGCCTTCTCGACGCTGGCACGATAACCGGTGACGGTGACCACATTGAGCGAGGTGGCGTCTTTCTGGTTGGCGGCCGGCGTGGCGGCGCTTTGCGCGACCGGGCTGGCGTCTTGGACCGACGCGGCTGTGTCCTGGGCCATCACGGCGCCCGCATGCAAGGCGAAACCGATCGCCAGCGCAAGCGCGGTAACCGGTGTCTTTTTCTGGTTGCTGAGTAGCTTCATGGTGTTCCCCTCCCGAAGATCCTGCCCGTTATCTGGTCACGCAACGTGGTTACGCAACAATGAACCACAAATGACACCGCTGGTCATACGGAAACGTAACAGTTACTCGTGGATGCCGCATCTTGCACCGCAGCAGCTCTTGTATAGTCTTTATTATCAGTGATTTGCAAGATAATCACTGAGCCGCAAACGCCACTTCACCAGCCCGATGACACCGGTAGCTAAGGAATATGGCAACATGCCTTCCTTACCGTCTGAATCAGGAACTCCCATGTCCGCTCGCGTGGTTTGCTTTGGTGAACTGTTGCTCCGCCTGGGCGCGCCGGGCCAGCAGCTGCTGCTGCAGACACCTGCCCTGGACGTGCATGTCGGCGGTGCCGAGGCCAATGTGGGCGTGGCACTGAGCTGCCTGGGCCATGCCGTGGCAATGGTCAGCGTGGTGGCCGACAACCCGCTGGGCGCCGCCGCTTCGGGCGAGTTGCGCCGGCACGGGGTGGACACCCGCCACGTGCGGCGCAGCGCGGGACGCATGGGTCTCTACTTCATGACGGCCGGCGCCGGTCTGCGTTCCGGCGAGGTGGTGTACGACCGCGCCGAGTCGGCGTTTGCCACGGCGCAGGCAGACCACTACGACTGGCCGGCCCTGTTGCAGGGCGCACAGTGGCTGCATCTTTCCGGCATCAGTCCGGCGCTCGGCACGCAGGCGGCGCAAGCCACGCTGGCGGCGGCGCGGACGGCCTGCGAGCAGGGCATCAAGGTTTCGTTCGACGGCAACTTCCGACCCCGCTTGTGGGAACGCTCCGGGGGCGACGCCCGGGCGATTCTGCGCGAGCTGTTCGCTTGCGCTCACATCGTGTTTGCCGACCATCGCGACATGGCCGTGGTGCTGGGTGGCGAGTTCGCCCAGGCTGATGCCCAGGCACGGGTCGACGCGGCGGCCGCGGCGGCGTTCGCGGCGTTTCCCCAGCTCCAGTACATGGCCTGCACCCAACGCGCGGCGCACAGTGCGAGCCAGCACTCGCTGGGCGCGATGCTGCTCGGCCGTGACGGTACCCGGGCGGTGGCACCGACCCGGGAACTGGCGGGCATCGTCGACCGGATCGGCGCCGGCGATGCGTTTGCCGCCGGCGTGCTGCACGGGCTGATGGAAGGGTTCGACAGCAATGCCACCATCGGTTTTGGCTTGGCTGCCGGGTGCCTGAAGCATGCCATTCCCGGCGATTTCAGTCCGGTCGGCGTGGCCGATGTCATGGCGGCGATGGAAGCTGGAGCGTTCGACGTGCGCCGCTGAGTGGCGCTGGCGACGAACGCCCCGAGCGGGTGGCGTTACAGAATGTATCGGCTGAGGTCTTCGTCCAGCACCAGGCTGCCCAGTGAGCTGTCCACGTGCGCGGCGTCGATCAGGTACTTCTCGCCGGATTTGTCCGCCGCTTCGTAGGAGATCTTCTCCAGCAGGCGCTCCATTACCGTATGCAGCCGGCGCGCGCCGATGTTCTCGGTGCGTTCGTTCACCTGGAACGCCACCTCGGCCAGCCGATCGACACCGGCATCGGTGAATTCGATGGTGACGCCTTCGGTGCCGAGCAGGGCGACGTATTGCTTGGTCAGCGCGTTGTGCGGTTCGCGCAGGATGCGCTTGAAGTCGTCCACCGAAAGCGCGGACAGCTCGACCCGGATCGGCAACCGGCCCTGCAGCTCGGGGATCAGGTCGGACGGCTTGGCCAGCGAGAACGCGCCGGAGGCGATGAACAGCATGTGGTCGGTCTTGATCGGGCCGTACTTGGTCGATACGGTGGAGCCTTCCACCAGCGGCAGCAGGTCGCGCTGCACGCCCTCGCGGCTGACCCCGGCGTGGCCGTGGTCGCTGCGCTGGGCGACCTTGTCGATCTCGTCGATGAAGACGATGCCGTTCTGCTCGGCGTTTTCCATCGCCTGGGCGCGGATTTCATCGTCGTTGAGCAGCTTGCCGGCTTCTTCGTCAATCAGCAGCGGGCGCGCCAGTTTGATCGCCAGCTTGCGCTGCTGCGTCTTGGCGCCGCCGATGTTCTGGAACATCTGGCGCAGCTGCGCGCCCATCTCCTCCATGCCCGGCGGCGACATGATTTCCACGCCCACGTTCATGGCGAAATCCAGCTCGATCTCGCGATCGTCCAGCGCGCCTTCGCGCAACTGCTTGCGCAGCTTCTGGCGGGTGTCGCTTTCGATGGCGGGCTCGGGCGCGGCGTCGTGGCTCCAGTCGGTGGGCTGGGACTGCCGGCGCGGCAGCAGCGCGTCGAGGATGCGATCCTCGGCGCGGTCCTCGGCCTGCGAGCGCACGCGCTTGACTGCCTGCTCGCGGGTCAGCTTGTAGGCGCCGTCGGCCAGGTCACGGATGATCGACTCGACATCCTTGCCCACGTAACCCACCTCGGTGAACTTGGTCGCCTCGACCTTCACGAACGGCGCATTGGCCAGCGTGGCCAGGCGCCGCGCGATCTCGGTCTTGCCCACGCCGGTGGGGCCGATCATCAGGATGTTCTTCGGGGTGATCTCGTTGCGCATCTCGGCCGGCAACTGCATGCGCCGCCAGCGGCTGCGCAGTGCCACCGCCACGGCGCGCTTGGCGTCGTGCTGGCCGATGATGTAGCGGTCGAGTTCGTTGACGATTTCGCGGGGGGTGAGTTCGGACATGGGCTTTACTCAAAGGAACGGGGGACAGGGAACGGGGAACGGGGAACAGCGGTCGGCGGTTTGCCGTTCCTCGTTCCCTGTTCCCCGTTCCCGCCTCAAAGCTCTTCGATACTGACGTTGTGATTGGTATAGATGCAGATGTCGCCGGCGATCTTCAGCGCCTTCTCGACGATGGTTCGGGCATCCAGTTCGGTGTTTTCCAGCAGGGCCATCGCCGCGGACTGGGCGAACGGGCCACCCGAGCCGATCGCGATCAGGCCGTGTTCGGGCTCGACCACGTCGCCGTTGCCGGAGATCAGCAGCGAGGTTTCCTTGTCGGCCACCGCGAGCATCGCCTCGAGCTTGCCGAAGCGGCGGTCGGTGCGCCATTCCTTGGCCATCTCCACCGCGGCGCGGGTGAGGTTGTTGTTGTGCTTCTCGAGCTTCTGCTCGAACAGCTCGAACAGGGTGAATGCATCGGCTGTCGCGCCGGCGAAACCGGCCACCACCTCGCCGGCCTTGCCGAGCCGGCGCACCTTGCGCGCGTTGCCCTTCATCACCGTGTTGCCAAGGGTGACCTGGCCATCGCTGCCGATCACGACGCGGCCTTCGCGGCGCACGCAGACGATGGTGGTGGCGTGAAACGATTCCATGGGTGCTCCGCAAGAGGATGTCTGAGCGGATGAGATGGGGGCGTGGGGATGGGGCTTCAACGTTGGGGGATCGAGCTCCTCCCCCTGCATGCAGGGGAGGGAGCACAGCTTACGGTTTGCGTTTGGCTCGCGGATGCGCGGCGTCGTAGACCCTGGCCAGATGCTGGAAATCCAGGTGGGTGTAGATCTGGGTGGTGGCGATGTCGGCGTGGCCGAGCAGCTCCTGCACGGCGCGCAGGTCGCCGGAGGATTCCAGCATGTGGCTGGCGAAGGTGTGGCGCAGCAGGTGCGGGTGGATGTGCTTCGGGATGCCCTGCTGCAGCGCCAGCTTGTTCATGCGCAGCTGGATCGTGCGGGGGTTGATCGGCGCGCCGCCGCGGCCGCGGAACACCGGACCGTCGGCCGGCATGCCCTGCTCCGCGCCTAGTGCGCGCAGCGCCATCACGGCGTGACGGCCGACCGGCACGATGCGGGTCTTGCCGCCCTTGCCCAGCACGCGCACCTCGCCGTCGTCGAGGTTGAGGTCGAGCCAGCGCAGGCCGACCAGTTCGGACAGGCGCAGGCCGCTGGAATAGAACAGCTCCAGCATCGCGCGGTCGCGCACGGCGAGCTGGCCGCCGCTGTCGGTCTCGACCAGGGCGGTGGCTTCGTCGACGTCGAGCACCTGGGGCAGCTTGCGGCGCACCTTGGGGCCGCGCACGCCCAGCAGCGGATCGTTCGCCAGCTGGCCTTCGCGGGTGAGCTGGCGGAACAGGCTGCGGCAGGACGACAGCAGGCGTTGCAGGCTCTTCGGCGCCAGCCCGTCGCGATGCTCGCCGGCGATGAAGGTGCGCATCCGGTTCGCATCCAGCGCATCGAACGAGGCCAGCCGCTGCGCCCGCATGAAGCGCAGCAGCTTGGCCAGGTCGCGCCGGTAGCCGGCGATCGTGTGCGGCGAAGCGTGGCGTTCTTCGGCGAGGCGGCCGAGCCAGCGTTCGACCTGTTGTTCGGGCGTCATCGCCGGCTCAGGAGACGTCCCGTGAGCGCGCCAGCGCCGCGGTGATGGTGGCCGAGATCATCTTCAGGAACAGCGTGCCCATGCCTGGCTGGAAGCGGTCCGGGTCGGCGCTGCCGATGGCCAGGATGCCGCAGTCGCCCAGCCGCATCATCGCCACCGAATGGATCTGTGGGGCATCGACGCCGAACAGGCGCACGAGTTTTTCGCTCGCCAGCCGCCCGGACACGGGTTCGTTCTTGTGCAGGAACTCGCTGAACTCAGGCAGTGCGCTGGCGCCTTCGGGAATCTGCTGCATCCAGTCGGTGCGCGGCAGCTGGGGCTCGTCGCCAAACAGCAGCAGGCGCACCTGTTCGGTGTGGAAATCCGCGGACAGCCTGGCGATGACCGTGCGCACGGTGACTTCCATGGTGTTCGCCCGCAGCAGGGCCACGGTCAGCGCATGGACGCGCTCCATCAGCTTTTCGTTCTCGGCGGCGATGGCGACCAGCTCGGCCAGCTGGCGTTCCAGCTCCGCGTTCTTGTCGCGCAGGCTCTGCAGTTGATACACCGCCAGCGAGGCCACCGCGCCCTCGGGGCGCGGCATGGTCAGCTTGGCCGCCAGCTCGGGATACTCGCTGAGGAACTCCGGATGGCGCTTCAGGTAAGCGGCGACCACCCGGGCCTGGGTGGCGTCGTCGAGCAGGGTTGCGGTCATGCGCGAAGTTCCTCGAACCGTTCCGGGACACGCGCAGGATGCGTGCCGCCTGGCGCGAGTGTGCGATGGACCGGGGCGCGCTTCAACCGCCCCGGTCGCCGTCGACCGCCGGAACCGGCCATTCGCCCTCGAACACGAAGGCGGCCGGGCCGGTCATCCACAACGGATGGCCGGGGCCGGCCCAATCGATCCGCAACTTGCCGCCGGGCAGTTCGACGCTCACCGAGTCGTCCACCTCGCCGCGCTGATGCAGCACCGCCATCGCGGCACAGGCGCCGGTGCCGCAGGCGCGCGTCCAGCCGGCGCCGCGTTCGTGCACGCGCAGGCGCAGCTGCGTGCGGTCCAGCTGCAGGACGAAGCCGGCGTTGGCGCCTTCGGCAAACCGCGGATGGCTGGTCAGCAGCGGGCCGAGCTGCTGCAGCGCCGGGTCGGCCAGATCAGCCACGCTCACCACCGCATGGGGATTGCCCATCGAGACCGCGCCGAACTCGACCTTGCGCTCACCGACGAGGATTTCGTGGCGGTCCGTCCCCGCCTCGGCCACCAGCGGAATGCGCCCGGGTTCGAAGCGTGGTTCGCCCATGTCCACGGTCACCTCGTGGGCGTCCAGCAGGCGTACCGTCACCGGCCCCGAAGGGCTTTCGATCATCACCTGCTCGCCGAGCGCCAGCGCGCCGGCGCGATGCAGCCACGCCGCCACGCAGCGCACGCCGTTGCCGCACTGGCCCGACGGCGAACCATCGGCGTTCCAGATGCCGTAGTAGAACGCGCAGGACGGATCGCGCGCGGGCTCGACGCTCAGCAACTGGTCGAAACCGACGCCGACATGGCGATCGCCCAGCACACGGATCTGTTCCGGGTTCAGCGGAAACGGGTGCTGCCGGCAATCCAGCACGACGAAGTCGTTGCCGATGCCGTGCATCTTGGAGAAGTGCAGCCGCATCAGGTCACGCCGCTCAGCGCGGCTGGCTGGCCGGTGCAACCGCTGCCGGGGCCGGCGCGGTGGAAGCGGCGGCGGGATGGCTCGGCAGCACCAGCGGGCCCTTGTTGCCACAGCCGGCAAGCAGGGCGAGGACGAGGCAGCAGGCCAGCAGCGAAAGGGTACGGGACATGGCGGGATTTCCTGTGGATTCGCGCAGTATAGCGAGGCCGGCCGCCCTGCTTCGCGGGCGCCGGTTATCATGCCGACGCAGGTCGCCGGTCGCGGCGACGAGGATGAACACGATGGACTGGGCCACCCTGCTGCGCTTGCCGACGACCATGCTGCTGGTGCTGGCCGCCGTGCTTGCACTGGTCACCCTGGTGCAACTGGTGGCCGTGCGTCAGCGCCTGCAGCGCGGTCGTCGACTGGCGGCCAGCTGGCGCGCGCTGCTTTGCCTGACCTGCTTCGCGCTGACCCTGCTGCTGGCCGGCGCCGGCTATGCCTTGCGCGGCTACCGCCTGCTCGGCGAGGAGGCGCCGGTGGTGGAGATCGACGCGCGGATCCTGTCGCCGCAGCGCTGGGACGTCACCCTCAACTGGCCGGACGGCAGCACGCGCCAGGTGCAACTGGCGGGAGACCAGTGGCGCATCGAGGCGGTGGTGCTGAAATGGAAACTGCCGGCCCTGCTGGCCGGCGTGCCGCCGCTGTACCGGCTCGACCGCCTGTCCGGCCGCTATGACGATGCGGCGCAGGAAATGAATGCACCGCGCACGGTGATCGGCTTCGGCGAGAACGGCGGCTTCGATCTGCTCGACCTCAAGAAGCAGTACCCGCGCTGGCTGCCCGAAGTGGACACGGTCTACGGCAGCGGCGCGTTCCTGCCGCTGGTCGACCAGGGCCACTACACGGTGAGCCTGATGCGCACCGGCGCGCTGGTGGCGCGGCCGGACGAGGCGACCGAGCGGCGCATCGGGCAGCCGCTGGGCGGCTGAGCGGGCCGGCGCTCAGTCCAGCGACTTCTCGTAGCGCCACGCATCGGCGCCGTCCTGGTAGTAGCGCTCGTAGCAGCCGATGTGCCGGAATCCCGCGCGCTCGTACAGGCCGATCGCGGCGGCGTTGTCGGTGCGCACTTCCAGTCGCAGCGCGTGGCAGCCACGGTGTCGGCAGGCGTTCACCGCCGCTTCGAGCAAGGCCGCACCGACGCCCTGGCCGCGTGCCTCGGGCCGGGTCGCCAGCGAATAGAGCCGGCCCACGCTGCTGCGCTTGCGGAAGAACAGCACGGCACTGCCCAGCAGCGGCCGGGGATGGCCGGTGGCGACCAGGACCACGGCGCTGTCGCTGTCCAGGTGGCGACGATACTGCGCGCGGCTCAAGCGGTCGCTGCTGAAGCTGCGCTGTTCCAGGGCGACCAGCTCATCCAGGTCGGACGAGGCAGCGCGGCGCACGCGCGTGCCAGCAGGAACCGGCGGCATGTCGGCGGATTCCGCCACGACGCGGCGCGCGTAGTCGGGTGAGGCTTGGGGCGTATGGGTCGGCACGCGCGGACTCTAGCAGCCGGCGGGCCTGAAGGTGCGCTTCGCAGCGCAGTCGTGCCGTTTAGTCACGCTTCAGCGCCTGCCCTTGTGCACCGTGGTTGCTGTGCCAAACTGCGCGCCTTGCACGTACCGCCCTGCCCACGCAGGCCTGTCCGCCGTCGCCGCATCGCCTGAGTGGTGTCATGACCCGTCTGGTCATCGTTGTCGAAAAAGCCTCCGACTGGGGCTCGTACTACCCGTCCGTCGATGTCATGAGCGCGATGGACTACCTGCGCAAGCCGGTCGGCGGCGACGACGAGCGCACCCACGTGATCAACCTGTGCCGCAGTTACAAATATCTGGGCACCGGTTACTACGTGTCGTTGCTGGCCGAGGCGCGCGGGCACAAGGTGATGCCGTCGGTGCGCACGGTGAACGACCTGCGCCGACGCTCGCTGTACGGCCTGGACATCGACGACCTCAACCAGAAGCTCACCCACTTCCTGCCTGCGGGCGGGCGCGACACCACCGACTTCGGCATCCTGGTCTACTTCGGCGAGACCGCCTATCCGGCGCTGCAGGACCTGGCCCGGCAGGTGTTCGAAATGTTCCCCTGCCCGCTGCTGCGCATCGAGTTCGAGCGCGACCGCGTGTGGCAGGTCAGCTCGATCAAGCCGGTCGGCCTGCACACGCTGGACGACGCCCAGGAAGACGCCTTCGCCGAGGAGCTCGACCGCTTCTCGCGCAAGTTGTGGCGCAAGCCGCGCGCGCGCCGGCAGTTCCGCTACGACCTCGCGATGCTGGTCGATCCGAAGGAAAAGATGCCGCCGTCGAACAAGAAGGCGTTGAAGGCCTTCATCGACGCGGGCAAGGAACTCGGCATCGAGGTCGACCCGATCGGCAAGAACGACTACCAGCGGCTGGCCGAATACGACGGCCTGTTCATCCGCGAGACCACCGCGTCGGACAACCACACCTACCGCTTCGCCCATCGCGCGGAGAAGGAAGGCATGGTGGTGATCGACGACCCCAGCTCGATCCTGCGCTGCACCAACAAGATCTACCTCAACGATCTGATGGTCTCGCGCAAGCTTGCTGTCCCTCGTACGGAAATTCTCTACCGCGACGACAGCAAGGGTATGAAGGAAGTCGTCGCCAAGCTGGGCTTCCCGCTGGTGCTGAAGATTCCGGACGGCTCGTTTTCGCGGGGCGTGGTCAAGGTCGAGGACGAGGCGGCGCTGGCCGCAGCGGCCAGCGGCCTGTTCCAGCACAGCGCGCTGCTGCTGGCGCAGGAATACGTCTACACCGAATTCGACTGGCGCATCGGCGTGCTCAACCGCGAGCCGCTGTACGCCTGCAAGTACTACATGTCGCGCGGCCACTGGCAGATCTACAACCACGGCGCCAAGGGCACCGCGAAGTCCGGCGGCTTCGAGACGATTGCGGTGAAGGACGCGCCGGCCGAGGTGGTCAAGCTGGCGCTGAAGGCCACCCAGCCGATCGGCGATGGTCTCTACGGCGTCGACCTGAAACAGGTCGGCAGCAAGCCGGTGGTGATCGAGGTCAACGACAATCCGTCGATCGATGCCGGTGTCGAGGACGCCCATCTCGGCGACGAGTTGTATTCGCGCATCATGCAGGAGTTCCTGCGCCGGATGGAGCGCAAGCGTCAGGGCGGCAGCGCGCGCTGAGAGGTTGTGAGTTTTCAACCTCTCAGGTCGGCCATGGATGGCCGAGCATGAAGCAGTCATGCAAGTGACTGTTTCATGTGAGCGAGTCCGGGCGTGTACCGGACTCGCGATAGAAGAAAACCACAGGAAGTGGCTTTCTTCACAGGCGCTGAGCGCAGGACGATCGTCTCGTGCAGAGGGTGGGTCGGGGCCGATGGTGCTCGACGGTTCCCGCGATGTTCCGTGCGCAACGGGTGGGTTCAGGCAGGCGCGCTTCGTCAGCGGGACGACGCTGACGCGATTTCCTTCCTGGTGAGGTTGCAACGCAGCGTGTCGTCGCTGCCGTCTTCGTAATCCTGGCGCGAACGGTAGCCCGTGGCATTCCAGTATTCCGGATGTTCGGCATCCCGCTCCAGCGAAATCACCGCGAAGGCGCAGGCGGAACCCGGCTTCAACAGGAAGACCCTGCGCGTCGCGCCGCCAACGGCGGGCTGGTCGAGAACTTCGTAGGATGTTCTTGCACAGCTTGCGAACGGGGTGTGCCACGCGATGGTCCTGGCCTGCACCAACAGGACGCCCCGACATTGCCGGCCGCTTCCCTCGAACTGGCCAGTCAGCATGCCATCGCCCGCGTTGGCGCAACCGACCAGCAGGATCAGGCCCGCCAGCACGGCCATCCTGCGTCGGATCACGGCCGGCATGGCGGAACGTTCCCCTGCTGGATGACCGACAGGGCGAAATCCAGCTTTTTCGCGTAGGCCGCGTCACCTCCGCCGTTGTAATACATGGCGACGTTTGCCGTGGTGGCAGCCCGCCACCCCGCGATGACCGTTTGGCGGGAGGCCTTTTGATATTTCAGAACCTGGCCTGGGTGCAGCACGCGCACCCCGGGGTTCAATGCCTGCATGACCGCAACCGTGCTTCCGTGCGCATGCGCCAACTTGTCGAAGCTGTCGCCAGCCTTCACGGTCAGCTGGTGGATCGTGTTGTCCTTGTCGAGCACGTCCCTCACCTCGAACCTTGCGAGTTTCAGCAGCAGATAGCCCACGCCCGCGCGAATGTTGTAAAGCGGCGTCGTGCGCACGTCCTTCCTGGTCAGCGGCTGCTTCCAGGCCGGAAGAATCAAGCGCGACGCCGGCGCTCCCGACAGCAGCTGATCCAGCCCTGGATCATTGAACATGCCGATCTGCATCGGGTTCGACTTCCACAAGCTTGCCGCCGCGCCAGTTTCCGTCCACGCCATGGCCTTGATCAACCGCCAGTCGAGCGGGACGTAGCCCGAGCTCGGTTTCAGGTGCGTGTTGAACTCCCCGACGGTTCTCCTGATGTCGGCGTCGTATTCGGCCCACTTCGTATCGCAGCGGGCACGACGAATCGTGTCCTGCCACTTCTGGAAACCCGACTTCGCATGGGGCGGCCCCGCCATCTGCGCATCTCCTCCGTCAAATCCGGGCGCCGAGCCGGTGCCGGATACCGGCCACGTCGGGCCACCCTGCGGCGTTGAACGCCAACGTCGAGGGTAGCGCTGGAGCTGCTGCGGGAATCCCGAAAAGTGCGTAGGCAGATACCGACTCGCCAGCTGCCCTGCACAGGACCGGCCGGACAATCCGCCGGGGTCACATGGCGCGGCGGATCGCGCGTCGCTGCGGTCGGCACAACGCCAGCACCTGCCGCGGCAGCGTCGGCTCCAGCACCAGCACCACCATCAGTGGCGCACCGCCCAGCCAGAACGCCGGCGTCCAGCCGAGCAGCTCCGTATGAGCTGGCACCAGCATGCTCAGAAGCAACAGGGTTCCGCCCAGCAACCAGAGCACGGCGGCGCCGAGCAGGCGCAGGTGGCGCGGCGAGGGCAGGACGGGCATGCGCATGGGAGTTCTCCTCGGACAGGTTGTCCGCAAGTTGCCGGACCGCCATCTCATCACCTGCGACTTCGCTTCCCCAAAAATCCGGCTTGTAGAATGGTTGCCAGACATCCTGCGGGGAATCACATGCCCATCGCCCAGTTCGCCGTATTCGGCCATCCGATCAGCCATTCGCTGTCACCGCGCATCCACCAGGCGTTCGCGCAACAGTTCGGCATCGAACTGGAATACCGCGCGATCGACACGGCACCGGCCGATTTCGCCGAGGCCGTGAGGCGGTTCTTTGCCACCGGCGGCCGCGGCGCCAACGTCACCCTGCCGCACAAGGCCGCCGCTTTCGCGCTGGCCGATGAGCGCAGTGCGGCGGCCACCCGCGCCGGCAGCGCGAACGTGCTGACCCGGCTCGCCGATGGCCGGCTCGCGGCGCACAACACCGATGGTGCCGGCATGGTGCGCGACATCACCGAACGCCACGACCTGGACCTGCGCGGCCACACCGCGCTGCTGCTGGGCGCGGGCGGCGCCGCGCATGGCGTGGCGTGGAACCTGCTGGACGCCGGCGTGGAAACGCTGACCATCGTCAACCGTTCGCCCGAGGCGGCCGACGTGCTGGCCGACGCGATCGGCGACCCGGCGCGTGCGCACACGCGCTACTGGGACGACCTGGCCAACATCGGCAGCTACGACCTGATCGTCAACGCGACCTCGGCCGGCGTGCTGGGGGTAGCGCTGCAACTGCCGTTTTCGCTGATCGGCGCGCGTGCGCTGTGCTACGACCTGTCCTACGGCCCCGCCGCCGGCAGCTTCCTGGCCTGGGCCAAGGCGGCGGGCGCGCGCTATGCGGTCGACGGCCTCGGCATGCTGGTGGAAACCGCGGCCGACGCGTTCGAGTTGTGGCATGGCCGGCGCCCCGAGACCGAACCGGTCTATCAGTCCCTGCGTCAGCAAGCCGCGTGAGTTCGGTGATTTGCCGGATCGGTTGCGGCGCCTGCTGCATCGCGCCGTCGATCTCCTCGCCGATCCCCGGCATGCCGCACGGCAAGCCGGCCGGCGTGCGTTGCGTGCAACTCACCGACGACAACCGCTGTGCGATCTTCGGCCAGCCCGAGCGCCCCGCGGTGTGCAGCAGCCTGCGCGCCGAAGTGGTGATGTGCGGCGACGACCGGGCGCACGCGTTGGCCTGGCTGGCGGCGCTGGAGGCCGCCACCACGCCGGCCTGAAGCGGGGCCAGCTCAACGCAGCAGCGGCCCGGCCTTCTTCAGCAGCAAGGCGACCAGCTCCGGCTGCATGAACGCGTAGTGGTCGGGAATGTCGAGGCAGATCACCTTCTTGCCGCGCAGCCGGCGGCGATGGCGCGCCTGCAGACGCCGGCGATGGGCCGCCTCCATCACCACGATGAGTTCGGCCCAGTCCAGCTGTTCGGCGCTGAGCAGCGTTTCGGCATCGTCGGCGAGACCGGCCGAATCCACCTCGAGTTCCGGCCACGCGCCGAACACCTGTTCGGCGGTGGGACTGCGCAGCCGGTTGCGGCTGCACAGGAACAGCACGCGCCGTGCGCTCATTCGGCTCCGGCCAGGTAGCGGTCCTTCAGCCGCACGTAGTGGTCGGCCGAATAATGCAGCTGCTCGATCTGCCGGTCGCTGAGCAGGCGCACGAACCGCGCCGGATTGCCCAGCCACAGTTCGCGCTCGCCGACCACCTTGCCCGGCGCCACCAGGCTGCCGGCGCCGACGAAGCCGTATTTGTGGACGACCGCGCCGTCCATCACGGTGGCGTGCATGCCGATCATGCAGTAGTCGCCGATGGTGCAGGCGTGCACCACGGCGGCGTGGCCGATGGTGACGCCGGCGCCGATCAGGCAGGGAAAGCCCGGACCGTACGGACCGGCGTGGGCCACGTGCACCACGCTGCCGTCCTGGATGCTGGTCCTTGCGCCGACGCGGATGTGGTGGACGTCGCCGCGCAGCACCGTGCCGGGCCAGATCGAGACGTCGTCGCCGAGCACCACGTCACCGATCACGCTGGCGGCCGGGTCGACGTAGACGCGTTGGCCGAGAGTGGGCGTGACGCCCTGGAAGCTGCGCAAGGAGTTCATCCGGGCATTCTAGCGGCGGGGGCCGCGTCGTCACGTCGCCGCGCTTGATTTCGCCCGTCCCGGTCGCCACGCTGGCGCATCGCAAAGGAGCGTTCATGAGTCACGACAACCCCCTGCTGGCTGACGATACCCTGCCGGCGTTCTCGCAGATCCGCCCCGAACACGTGCTGCCGGCCGTCGAGTCCCTTCTGGCCGACTATCGCGCCGGCATCGACGCCTTGCTGGCGCCCGCGGCGCCGCGCGACTTCGCCACGGTGATGCTGACCCAGGAAAGGCTGGAACAACGCCTGGCGCGCGCCTGGGCGCCGGTGTCCCATCTGCATTCCGTCGCCGACAGCGAGGCGCTGCGCGAGGTCTACGCGCCGGCCGAGGAAAAGCTCACCGATCACGCGATCGAACTGGGCCAGAACCGCGAGCTGTACGCCGCGGTGCAGGCGCTGGCCGACGCGGCGGACTTTCCGTCGCTGCCGCGGCCGGAGCGTGCGCTGGTCGAGCACGCCTTGCGGGATTTCCGCCTGTCCGGCGTGGCGCTCGAAGAGCCGGCGCGCTCGCGCTTCCGCGAGATCGGCGTCGAGCTCAGCAAGCTTTCGACCGAATTTTCCAACGCCGTGCTCGATGCCAGCGAGGCGTGGCACGAACACGTCACCGACGAGCGTGATCTCGCCGGCATCCCCGACTCCGGTCGCGCGGTGCTGCGCCAGTACGCCGAAGACCAGCAGCTGGATGGCTACCTGGTCACCCTGAAGCAGCCCAGCGTGCAGGCGGTGCTGACCTACGCCGACAACCGCGGCTTGCGCGAACGGGTGTACTGGGCGTACCAGACGCGCGCCTCGGACCAGGGCCCGAACGCGGGCAAGTTCGACAACAGCGCGCGCATCGAGCAGATCATGGCGCTGCGCCACGAGGCGGCCGGGCTGCTGGGCTTCGCCAACGCCGCCGAGGAGTCGCTGGCGACCAAGATGGCCGGCTCGCCGGCCGAGGTGCTGGAATTCCTGCATGACCTGGCCGCCCGCGCCAAGCCGGTGGCGCAACAGGAGCTGGCGACCTTGCGCGCCTTCGCCCGCGAGGAATTGCAGCTCGACAACCTCGAACCGTGGGACGTCGGCTATGCCTCGGAGAAGCTGCGCCAGCGCGAGTACGCACTGGACGAGGAGCGACTGAAGCCGTACTTCCCCTTGCCGGCGGTGATCGACGGACTGTTCGGCCTCACCGAAAAGCTCTACGGCATCGCCCTGGCCGCGCGCGATGGCGTCGATGTGTGGCATCCGGACGTGCGCTATTACGACGTGCGTGATGCCGACGGCCAGGTGTTCGCCGGCGCCTATGTCGACCTGTACGCGCGCAACGGCAAGCGCGGCGGCGCGTGGATGGACGTCTGCCGCGCCCGCTTCGACGACGGCGACCGGAAGCAGCGGCCGGTGGCTTTCCTCACTTGCAATTTCGCGCCGCCGACCGAAGGCAGGCCGGCCCTGCTCACCCACGACGACGTGCTGACCCTGTTCCACGAATTCGGCCACGGCCTGCACCACCTGCTGACCGGGATCGCGCTGCCCTCGATCGGCGGCATCGATGGCGTCGAATGGGACGCGGTGGAGCTGCCCAGCCAGTTCATGGAGAACTTCGGCTGGAACCGCGAGGCGCTGGACCTGTTCGCGAAGCATTACGAGACCGGCGAACGCCTGCCGGACGCCTTGTTCGACCGCATGCTGGCCGCGCGCCACTTCCACGCCGGCCTGTTCCTGGTGCGCCAGCTGGAATTCGCGCTGTTCGATTTCCTGCTGCACCTGGAGTACGAGCCGACGCAGGGCGCGCGCACGCTGGCGGTGCTGGAGCAGGTCCGCAAGCAGGTGGCCGTGTTGCATCCGCCGGCCTGGCAGCGGTTTCCGCACGGCTTCAGCCACATCTTCGCCGGCGGTTACGCCGCCGGGTACTACAGCTATCTGTGGGCCGAACTGCTCAGCGCCGATGCGTTCGGCGAGTTCGAGGAACATGGCGTCATCGATCGCGCCACCGGCGAACGCTTCCGCGCCGAGTTCCTCTCGGTGGGCGCCAGCCGGCCGGCGCTGGAAAGCTTCATCGCCTTCCGTGGCCGCAAGCCGGAACCCGAGGCGCTGCTGCGCAGCCACGGGCTGGCCTGATCGACGCAACGCCGCGGCCACCGCCGCGGCGTTGTCCGGGCAAGGTCAAACGCCGGGCAAGAAAAAACCCGCCGAAGCGGGTTTCTTCAAGATCGCTCAATTCCCGGGGGAATCAGGCAACCTGGACTTCCTCAGCCTGCAGGCCTTTCTGGCCCTTGGTGACGACGAACGTGACGCGCTGGCCTTCCTGCAGGGACTTGAAGCCCGTGCCCTGGATCGCGCGGAAATGCACGAACAGGTCGTCACCGCTTTCCGGGGTGATGAAGCCAAAACCCTTGGCGTCGTTGAACCACTTGACTGTACCGCTCTGACGATCCGACATGTAACATTACCTTTGAAGCATGGATGATTTGCGGCCCTGGCGACGTGCGCCGAACCGCAATAGAAGCAAGGGGTCGCCTTTACGCGGTACTCTTGCTCGACCAGCATACACCGTATTTCGGCGGTTTGGTGGGTTTTTCAGGCAAACATCCCCGAACCCGCGTTCCCGTTCATCGAAACCACCCCTTTTTCCCCGAAACCGCGTCGTGGCGCGCCTGGCGCTCGCCTGCGCTGCCTCGTGCCGGCGCTTCCCCTTACAATGACCCGATGAAAATCGCCTCGTGGAACGTCAATTCGCTGAAAGTGCGCCTGCCGCACCTGACCCAGTGGCTGGCGGACGCGCAGCCGGACGTGGTGGCGCTGCAGGAAACCAAGCTGGAAGACGCGAAGTTTCCGGTCGACGAGCTGGCCGCCGCCGGCTACCGGGCGGTGTATTCCGGCCAGAAGACCTACAACGGGGTGGCGATCCTGGCCCGCGAGGAACCCGCCGACATCGTCACCGACATTCCCGGCCTGGATGATCCGCAGCGGCGCATCCTGGCGGCGACCGTCGGCGGCCTGCGGGTGGTCGACCTGTACGTGGTCAACGGCAAGGCGGTCGGCGACGAAAAATACGCCTACAAGCTGGACTGGATGGCCCGGGTGCGCGAGTTCCTGGCCCGCGAACACGAGCGGTATCCGAACCTGGTGGTGCTGGGCGATTTCAACATCTGCCCGGACGATCGCGACGTCTACGATCCGGTGGCCTGGGGCGAGGACATCCTCTGTTCGCCGCCGGAACGCGCTGCGCTGAAGGCGATCACCGACCTCGGCCTGCACGACAGCTTCCGCCTGTTCCAGCCCGAGTCCGGGCACTTCAGCTGGTGGGACTATCGGCAGGCGGCATTCCGCCGCAACATGGGCCTGCGCATCGATCTGATCCTGATCGGCGAGGCGTTGAAATCCGCTGCCACGGCGGCAGCGATCGACCGCGAACCGCGACGCTGGGAACGCCCTTCCGATCACACGCCGGTGACGCTGGAACTGGATATATGAACGACATGACGAAAGCCGAATGGCCCAGCTCGCTGGACGACAACGAACTGGAAGAACTGGACCGCTACCTGCGCGCGCACACCGGCGAAGGCGACCTGCTGCTGGATGGCGTCCACGGCCTGCTCAGCGCACTGGCGGTGGGCCCGCTGCTGGTGCTGCCCGACGAATGGCTGCATGAAGTGCTGCACGAGCCGTTCACCGACGAGGACGAAGGCAATCGCGTGCTGGCCTTGCTGGCCAAGCTCAACGATTCGATCAGCGCCGAGCTCGATGTCGACGCCTATGAGCCGATCCTGGGCGAAGTGGAGATGGAAGGCGGCCCGATGCTGTCGGCCGCGGGCTGGTGCGAGGGCTTCAGCCGCGGCATCGACCTGCGCGCTGTGCTGTGGGAAAACCGTCTGGCCGAAGACCCGCAACTGATGGAACTGCTGGGCCCGGTGATGGCGTTGGCGGTCGACGAAGGCATCCTCAGCGCCGACACCGAATTCGAGAAGCTCAGCGAAGAAGAATACGACGAGTGCCTGTCCCAGGTGCCGACCGTGCTTGGCGCGGTCAACCAGTACTGGCAGGCCAAGCCCGCCACCGAGGCCGAAGTGGAGACGATGGTGCTGCAGCAACGCCCGGGCAAGCAGGAAGAAGCCACCCCGCCGCGCCAGCGCAGCGGCCACTGGGTGCACTGAACAGGGTCCTGCGGGAGGCTGCTGGCGCGTTACTGCGAAACGGAAGCTGCCATGTCCGAAGTCGGCCTGTACACCCCGCTCAACACGCTCAAGCCGGTCGCGTCCGGGATCTGGATCGCCGATGGCCCGCTGGTGCAGATGGCCACACTCGGCATGCGCGTGCCGTTTCCCACCCGCATGACGGTGGTGCGGCTGGCCGATGGCGGTTTGTGGTGCCACTCGCCGATCGCGCCTGACGAAGCCTTGTTCGCCGCGATCGACGCACTCGGCCCGGTGCGTCACCTGGTTTCGCCGAACCTGCTGCATTACGCGCACATCGCGGCCTGGAAACGACGCTATCCGCAGGCGACGGCGTGGGCCTCGCCAGGCGTACGGCAGCGCGCCGCCAGCCAGCACATCGAGGTCGCGTTCGACGCGGATCTCGATGACGCGCCGCCGCCGGACTGGGCCGCCGCGATCGACCAGCTGCGCTTCCGTGGCAGCCGCGTGCTGCAGGAAATCGTGTTCCTGCATCGCGCCAGCGCCACGCTGATCCTGACTGACCTGATCGAGAACTTCGAAGCTGGGAAGCTGCCCACGGCGATGCGCTGGATGGCGCGACTGGGCGGCGTGACCGATCCCGACGGCAAGGCGCCGCTGGACATGCGCCTGACCTATCTCGGGCACAAGGACGAAGCGCGCGCCTGCCTGGCGCGGATGCTGGCCTGGCAGCCGCAGCGGGTGATCCTCGCCCACGGTCGCTGCTACCTGGACAACGCGCCGGCCGAGCTGGCCCGGGCATTCCGCTGGCTCGACTGACCCGGCGTTGCCCCTGCCGGAACGATCCGTTCCCGCGGCGGCGCTTGGACAGACGCTCGAACGGGGCCATCTTGGCGGCCAGTCCTTCCCTTTACCGGAGCAAGCCATGAGCGATCGCCACATCACCCGCCGCATCCGCGGCATGGACACCTCCGACGGCGCGGGCGTGAAGCTGAAGCGCGTGATCGGCCAGCCCGGGCTGGACATGCTCGACCCGTTCCTGTTGCTGGACGAGTTCCGCTCCGACCAGGCCGGCGACTACATCGCCGGCTTCCCGGAACATCCGCACCGCGGCTTCGAGACGGTGACCTACATGCTGGCCGGCCACATGCAGCACGGCGACAACCACGGCAACCGGGGCAATCTGGTGCCCGGCAGCGTGCAGTGGATGACTGCCGGCCGCGGCATCCTGCATTCGGAAATGCCGCAGCAGGAAAACGGCCTGATGTGGGGTTTCCAGCTGTGGGTGAACCTGCCGGCGAAAGACAAGATGACCGCGCCGCGCTACCAGGACATCGGCCCGGAACGGATCCCGGTGGTGCATCCGGCCGCCGGCGTCGAGGTGAAGTTGATCGCCGGTGAGCTGGCCGGTGCCACCGGCCCGGTCGAAGGCATCGTCACCGCGCCGGTGTACCTGGACATCAGCCTGCAGCCCGGCGCGCAGTTCACGCTGGATCTGCCCGCCGGCCATCACGGCTTCGCCTATGTGTTCGAGGGCGAATCGGCCCTGGTCGGCGGCGAATCACTGCGGCGCAGCGAACTGGGCGTGCTGTCCGAAGGCGGGCAACTGCAGCTGGCGGGTACTGACAAACCGTCACGTCTGCTGGTGGTCGCCGGCAAGCCGCTGAACGAAAGCGTGGCGCGCTACGGGCCGTTCGTGATGAACACGCCCGAGCAGATCCACGAGGCAATCGCCGACTTTCGCGCCGGCCGCTTTTGATCAAGTAACGCGCTTCTTGCGCGTTGCTCCCTCTCCCCCGGCGACCGCAGGAAGTCCCCTTGCGGGAGAGAGGGTTGGGGTGAGGGTCCACGCGTCCAGCGTTGCCTGGGCGAAGCGCGCTTCCGTCGAAAGGGGCGGGCACTGCCCGCCCTGCGCGGCTTCCGCGCAGGGCGGCACCGGGCCGTCGGCGCGATTCACTCGCCGCGCAGATCCTTTCCACTGAGTCGCAAATTTTTCTTCAGGTATTCGCGCATCGCCGCGTCCGGCGGCGCGGCTGCGACGCCGCCCAGCTGACGCTGCAACAGTCGTCCGGTGAGGTAGAACATCGCCTCCCTGGCCAGCGGATCCTCGTTGGTGTGGCCGGCCTGGTCATCGACCAGCAGGCTGACCTCCCGCTCCATCAGCTTCAGCTGCGCGGCGTACGCGATGACGCCACGGATCGCCACCCGGTGATCCGCGCCACCGGCGATCAACAACAACGGACGCTGCATCCGTGCCGCGTTGGCCAGCGGCGACTGCGCATGCAGCCGCGCCATGGTGGCGTCGTCGTCCAGGTCCAGCGACAGCAGGCGCAGCCAGGCGATGAACGGGATGTAGCGCGACAGGTTCAGCGCCTCGTGGCTGCGCGAAACCCAGCGCAGATCCCAGCCGAAATCCGCCGGCGGCACGATCGCCACGCCCACCTTGAACAACTCCGGCTGGAAGGTCACCCCGAGCAGGGTCGCGTAGCCGCCGAACGAGGCGCCGGCGATGCCGACCCGCTGCGCATCGCCGATGCCCTGCGCCAGCAGGTAACGCGTGCCTTCCACGATGTCCTGCTGCACCCGGCCGTTGCCGAAGTCGCCGTGCGCGGCGAGCACGTAGTCGCGGCCGTAGCCGGTGGAGCCGCGGAACTGCGGCTGGAACACCGCGTAGCCGCGGTTGACCAGGAACTGCCCGAAGCTGCCGTAGTCCGGGCGATCGTGGTTCCACGGACCGCCATGCGGCGTCACCACCAGTGGCAGCGTGGCCGGATCGGCGCCCGGCGGCAGCAGCAGGAAGCCATGCAGGCGCATGCCGTCGGAGGCTTTCCAGGTAAACGGAATCTTGCGTGCCAGTGCCGACTCGGGCAACGGCGACAGCGGCTTGCCGCTGCGCTGCTGCGTCAGCGCGTCGTCGAGGAACGGCTTGAATCGACCCGACCACGGCTCGTAGAGATGCCAGCGCCCGGCCTGCAGCGTGGGCCCGCGTTCGCCGACCAGCCACGCGGCCTGCGCGCCGCGACCGACCTGGATGTCCAGATCGCGTTGCGGGAAGTGGCGGGTGATGGCTTCGACCGCCTGCTGCGTCTGCGCATCCAGCCCGCGCTGCGCCGACGTGCTGCTGCGCCAGCTGGCGATCAGCGGCTGGCCGTCGACGGGATCGAGCAGCAGCGCATCGAGGTCGGCTTTGCCCGCCGGATCGGTGAGCAGGGTATGCAGCTTGCCTTGCGCATCCAGCCGCGCCAGGTCGAGCAGGCTGCCGCCGCGATCCGTGCGCAGCAGCAGCTCGCCGTCTGGCGCGGTCACCGGCAACAGGCTGCAGCGCTGCAACTGCGCGCAGCGCAGCACCTCGTGCAGGCCGCCGTCCGCGTCGACGCGATGGATCACCAGGTCCTCGTGTTCGACCCGTTCGAGGAAGGCCAGCCGACCCTGCGGATCGAACGCGAACCCGGCCAGTTCATCGGCGTCTTCGTGCAGCACGCTGCGCTTGCCGTGGATGTCCACGCGCAACAGGCGCCACGTCTTGGCCGATGCCGGCGACGTGGTCGGCACCTGCTCGCTGACGATGACCGCGGCGCCCTGCAGCGGATCGACGGCACGCACTTCGCGCCGTTCGCCGCCACCCAGCGCGGTGACGATGCCGGAGCCGCCCTGGTCGGCCGCCGCCAGCGCAAACAGCTGGCGCGGCGATTCCAGCAGCAGCCACCGGCTGTCGCGCGACCAGTACAACTGGCGCGCCTCGGTACGCGAGAGCAGCTGGCGTGCGGCGCCACCCGCGGTCGACTGCAGCCACACGCTGCGCTGGTTGCCCTGCACGCGCAGCCAGGCGACGGATCGCCCGTCGGGCGACAGGCTCACGCTGTCGATCATCCGATCGACCAGGAACGCGCTGCGCGGAAAGCGCGGCGCCGGCGCGCGCGCCTGCTCGATGGCGACCGCGCGATGCAGGGCGGCAGCGTCTGCTGCCTCGTCGGCGCGCACCGTTCCGCTCGCCAGCGCCAGCACGAGGGCGCACAGCGCCGCCAACCACTTCGGGAACGTGGACATGGATTTCTCCGGCTGTCGGCCCGTCATGCCGACGGGCCGCATCATCAAGGGGACGAGGCGGCCTGCGCCGCGCGTGGTCAGGCGGTTGCGGGCAGCAGCTTGCGTCGGGACGGCGCGTATTCGCCGGCGGGATACAGCAGCCACAGACTGGCCAGCGCCGGCAGTCCGACCACGGCGCAAGCCAGCAGCCAGGCCAGCCGCGCCGGCGTGGACAGGGCGCGTCGACGGCACAGCCAGATCGCCGCCAGCAGCGACAGCAGCATCAGGGCGCCGGCGAACAGCTGGATGCGGCGGGGAATCGGCGGTGGCGCGGTGACGTCCAGCGGATCGTGTACCGCGAACAGCTCCAGCGCCGCCACGCGCAAGGCATACAGCGCCGGCGATGGCCACCACGCCTTGTAGCGGTACAACGCGGGGTAGTCGTAGCCGATCGCGCGATGGGCAGCTTCGGTGACGTAGCCGGCGTCGTCCAGCCACAGCACGCTCTGGTACGGCGCCGCGCCGGTGAGTTCATGTGCGTAGGTGGTGAAGGAGAACGACACCAGGTAGCCGTCCACCAGCTCGATCAGATCGATGTTGCTCAGGTCGCCGCTGCGGCCGGGCATCGACAGTCGCTGGCGCGGGCTCAACAAGGCGTCGCTGGCGGCCGCGTCGCGACCATCGAAGAAGTACAGCGCGCGATCGCTCGCCACCACCAGGCTTTCGCCCACCGGCGTCACCCCGGCCAGGATTTCACCGGCGGCCAGGCGGATGCGCGGCCGTGCCTGATGGCTGGCGCTGACGTAGTGATACAGCGTGTTGCCGGCGACCAGCGCGCCATCACCCCTGGGCAGGGCCGGCAGGCTGCCGGCCGCCTGCGCCGGTGCCGGGAATGCAGCATCGCCGGCGCCCACGCCAAGCTCGCCGAAATGGCGGCCATCGGTGAGGCGGTAGCCTTCGAAGCGCATGCGATCGTGGCTGAACACCCAGCGCACGCGCAGTTCCTCGTCGTCGAATTCCATCTGCGCCGCCGCGGCGTGGGTGAGTTCGTTGCGCACCGGGGTGGCCGCCAGCTGCGACCCGATCTCATGCACTTCGGACAGCGCCACCTGCTCGCGCCACAGCGGCGCCTGCGCCGCGCGGCTGGCGGCCAGGCCAGCCAGCATGCGCTGCTGCGGCGTCATCCGTTCGGTTTCGTTGTGGCCGCCGGGTGGCGGCACGCTCATGTTGTTCGGATGCGTGCCCTGCATGATCCACAGCATCTCCACGCCGAAGCCCAGCAGCAGGGCCAGCAGATAGACGCCCATCTGCAGCGGCAGGGCGGTGATCACGGTGGCGGTGAGCGAACGCGGCGGCGCACTGAGGTCGGGCTTGAACGCGGCCAGCACCATCGCCGCCAGCCACAGCAGGGCCAGCGCCTGCACGATCAGCATCCGCGGACCGATGGCCTGGCTCACCGCCAGCAACACCAGGAACACCAGCGCGCAGGTCGAATGACGACGACCGCCGAGCATGCAGTAGGCGCCGGCCAGGTAACCGCAGGCGGCGATCAGCAGCGCGGCCAGCGGGAACAGCCAGTGGCGCAGGTCGACCACGCGTGCGGTCATGCCGTGCTGGTAGACGGCGATCAGCAGGATCGGCAGCGCCGCGGCCAGCGCCAGCAACACGACGCCCGCACCCAGCAGCGCCGCGGCGATGCGCCAGTTCGGCAACGGCCGGTGCAGCAGGTTCAGCCAGGTGCTGGGACGCCGGTAGCTGCCCATCTGGAACAGCCCCAGCAACAGGCCGGCCAGCGCGTAGACGCCGCCGAACACGCGGTAAACCAGCAGTGGCTGCTGCGCCAGGTCGACCACCCGGGTCAGGAAACCCAGCACCAGCAGATGCAGCAACGCGCCGGCGATGGCCCAGCTGCGGAAGCGCAGCAGTTCGGCCCTGAAAAGATCGCGCATGTTGTTTCCTCGAAAAAGGGCGGCGCTCAGGCCGCGGCCGGTACGGCGTGGTTCTTGGCCAGGAAGCCGTTGACCGCACGGTCCAGGCTCACCGGCATGCTCTGCACCGAACGCGCGCCGCTGGCTTGCAGGAAGCTGGCGAAGTCCTCGTCCTGGTCCAGCACCAGGTAGTGGTGCAAGCCGTCGATGCGCTGTACCTGCAGCAGTCCGGGCACGCTGGCCGGGGGCGGGCCGGCGAACGGGATGTCCGCCACCCAGTGGGTCACCCGCGCGCAGAAATCGTCGGGCGCCGACATGTTCATCAGTCGGCCGCGTTCGAGGATGATCAGGTTGTCGGCGACCCGTTCGACCTCTTCCATCTGGTGCGAGCAATAGATCACCGTGCACTGGCCGGCCGCGTTCGAATACAGCAGCGATTCGAGGAAGGCGCGCTTGGCCACCACGTCCAGCCCCAGGGTCGGCTCGTCCAGCACCAGCAGCTCCGGCCGTTGCGCCAGGGTCAGCGCGAGGTTGAAACCGGCGCGCTCGCCGCGCGACAGCTGGCCGACCTTTTGCTCCGGCAGCACGTGGTAGTGGCCGATCACCTCGTCGAACGCGCGCTGGTCCCAGCGCGGGTAGTGGTGGCGCTGCATCGCGGTCACCGCCGCCACGCGCATCCAGTTCGGCAGCGTGTGTTCCTCGTTGACGAAACCGATGCGGCCGCGGTCGGTCGGTGTCAATCGCTGGCTGTCGCGGCCGAGGATGCGGGCCTGGCCCGAGCTCGGTGGCAGGAAGCCGAGCAGGATGCGGAACAGCGTGGACTTGCCCGCCCCGTTCGCGCCCACGATGGCGTGGATGCGGCCGCTGGCGATGCGCAGGTCCAGCTGGTCCAGCGCCAGCTTGGTGCCGTAGCGCTTGCACAACGCTGCGGTCTCGATCACGTACTCGGAAGGCGTGGGCTCGGTCATGCTCGTCTCTCGCCTCCGGGTCAGGCGGATTTCTTCGGGGCCAGCACGCGCAGCGCGCGTTCCAGCCGGCTCAGCGCGCGCTCGGGCGGATAGTCCAGCGCGGCCACCTCGTGCACGAAGTTCTGCACGGCGTCATCCATGCGGCGGTCGCGTTCGGCATTGCTCAGCCGCTGGCGCGGCGTGGCCACGTACAGGCCCAGGCCCTGGCGCGATTCCAGCCAGCCGTCGCCGGTGAGTTCGGCATAGGCCTTGGCCACGGTGTTCGGGTTGATCGTCAACTGCTGCGCCAGTCCGCGCACGCTGGGCAGCTGCGCGCCGACGGCGAGCTCGCCGGTGGCGATCTTCATGCGCACGCCGTCGACGATCTGCTTGCTGATCGGCCGCGGATCGCCGGTGGCGATCTGGATCAGCAGGGCTTGGGTTCGGGCCATCAGGGTCTCCGCTTGGCTGTACCTTGTGTACTGTGTGCATTAGTACAGTAGGCGCAACGTCTCGGTCAAGCGGTTTTCGCAGTCGGGATCAGCGGGCGGGGTCGATCTGCACCGTGGCGGGCAGCGAGCGGACGACGATCTCGCCGTGCCGCCACGCCACCGGCGCACCATTCAGCCGCGCCGTGCCGCCGGGCTGGCCGGCGTACGGCCAGCGCAGCACCAGGCCGCCGGGCGGCATCGCGTTGCCGGCCGGCAGCGACAGCTCCAGCCGCCCGTCGTGTTCGCGCAGGCGGTAACTCAGCTCGCCGTAGGGCGTGCGCAGGTGCTCAATGCCGATGCCTTCGCCGCGCAGCCAGTCCACCGGCATGCCGTCGGCCAGCACCAGCGCCTGGTCGCTGCGGCGCTCCCAGGCAAACAGGTCGTACAGCGAGCGCAGGAAGTCCGAGGCGATCCACGCATGCGGCATGTCGCCGACAAAGCGCGGCTCGCGCGCGTCGCGACCCACCACTTCGGCCCACTGGTTCCACCCCGCGGGACGGCGGTCGGCCATGAAGAAGTCGAGCAGCGCCGGCACCCGCTGGCGCCAGCCCAGCCGGACGAAGGCCGCCACGTTGCGCCACTCGTACGGGGTGTAGTCATCCCATGGCTTGTCGCCGTCGCGCCGCGCGATGAAGCCCTGCCAGTAGCGCTCGAAGGTCTGCTGCAGCAACGCTGGCGGCAACCACGCCTGGGTGCCGCCGGGCGACAGCGCGATGGTGGTGGAGGTGGCATCGAAGTCGCCCAGCTCGGCCGCGCCGGGGATGAAGTCGATGCGGTGTTCGTGCACCGCCGCCAGGATCGAGGCCTGCAGGTCGGCGCGGAAGGCATCGCGCGAGGCGGCGTAGCGGATCGCCTCGTCGTGCCTGGCCAGGACGCGCGCCAGCTCGACCGCATCGTCGTAGCCGCGCAGCGCCCAGAAGTCGTCCCAGTACGAATGCATCGGCTTGGCCGAGTAGCCTTCGTGGCTGATCGAGGCCGGCATCAGGCCGTAGCGCGAGCTGCCCTGCTGCGCCGGGGTGCGCTCGCTGGCGCGCAGCCGGTCCATGTAGGCCACCGTGCGTTCCACGTGCGGCCATAGCCGCCGCAGGCCGGCACGGTCATGGCCGTAGCGCCACCATTCGGCGATCGCGAACAGCAATTCGCCGGGACTGTCGTTCTCCACCACCGGGTCGGCACCGCGCGCATCGACGCAGCACGGCACCTTGCCGGTGGCGAACTGGTGCGGCGCGTACCACTGCACGAACGCGCCCGCAACGTCGGCGTGGCCGCTGCGCAGCAGCGCCTCGCTCATCATCGCGCCGTCGCGAATCCACGTGCGCGCATACGAACGCGTGCCCGGTTGCAGCGCCGGGCCATCGCGCGAAATCAGCATCTGGGCCTGCGCGCTGCGCGCGGTGTCGACCAGCGCCTGTTGGGCAGCCGGCAATTGCAGGGTCACGCGATCGAGCTTTTCGCGCCATGCGGCCGCCACCTCGTCGCGCTGTTGCTGCAGCCAGCGCATGGCGTCGGCGGGAGTGGCGAACGAAGACGCATCCGAAGGCACCACCAGGCCCAGCGTCACGGCCGAGTGAGCCGGCACGGTCAGCCGATACAGCAGCGCGCCTTGGGCGTAGCCGCTGTCGTCGTGCAGCGCGGTGATGCGCGGCCGTTCGCCGCGGGCCAGCCGCTGCGGCAAGGTGAGCTCGCCATGGCGACTGCCGACAAACGCGGTGGGTGTCTGCAGCGGCACGACGCGCAGCGCCCGATTGACCTGCACGCCATGGCCATCCCGCTCGAGGTCGCGGATCGCGCTGATGCCGCCGGGCGTGTTGAGAAACTGGGTGGGCGGATTGACCTGGAACGGTCGCAACAGCAAGGCCAGCGTCAGCGTGCGCGGTTGCGAGCCGTCGTTGTGCAGGCGGTATTGCAGCAGCAGGTTCGAACGAGCCGACGTGCCGTTGGCGAAGGCTGTGGTGTCCAGCCGCAGGCCGTCGGCCTGCCAGTGCACGGTGGGAATCGGCAGGTAGCCGTCCTGCAGGCTTTGCGTGGCTTTCACCGTGCCCCAGTCGATCAGCGTGTCGCCGTCCAGCAGCATCGGCTCGATCGACCAGCCGCCCTTGCGCACCTCCACCGCGCCGTCCTCGGAGAGCAGCGCCGATTGCTTCGCGCCACCGTCCACGCCGACCAGGGTCCAGTAGCTCTGCTCGCCGGAGAAGCCCCGCGGGTAGATGCCGCGCGGGGCGCTGCGCGCCTGCCGCATCAGCCGGGCATTCGGGGTGAGGCTGGCCGGCGTGGGCTCGTCGACGGGTGCGGGCGGCAACGGCGTCAGGCGGAGATTGCCGAGGCAGAATTCGCCGCGACCGCCCTGCCCGGCATACAGGGTGAATTCCAGCGTCTGCGTGTGGCGCAGCGTGCGGTCCTGCGCCGGACCCCAAGCCGAAACGATGTCGCGCCTGTTGGCGGTGATCGTCTGCCACGCATCGGTCGGCCGGAAGTTCTGTTGTCGATACCACCACACGTTGTCGCCGCTGGCGTCGATCAGTTTCAGTTGCAGGTCGTTCGTCGGCATGTTGCCGCGCACGTCGAACGACAGCGCGTAGTTGTCGGGAAAAGTGATCGGCAGCGTGCGACGCAGGCTCGGCCCGCCGGACACGCCGTTGAAGTCGAAGTCCAGGCAGATCGCCTTGCCGTGCGGCCCGCTGGCCGGGCGCAGGGATACGCCGATGTCGTCGGTGGCGATGGCTTGCCAGGCGTTCGGCTGGGTGAAGTCGTCGAGGGTTCGTGACGCCGCTTCGGCATGTGCGAAGTGGTTGATCGCGAGCAGGGCAAGCAGCACGGGAAGGTAGCGACGCATCGTCAGCCCTTCACGCTGCCCAGCAGCAGGCCTTCGAGGTAGTAGCGCTGCAGCGACAGGAACAGCAGCAGCACCGGCAGCACGGTGACCACCGAGCCGGCCATCATCAGCTCGCTGTCCTGCGAGTGTTCGCGCGCCAGCGAGGCCAGGCCGATCGGCAAGGTGTAGTGGTCCTGCCCGGTCAGCACGATCAGCGGCCACATGAAGTCGTTCCACGCGGCGAGGAAGGTGAAGATGGCCAGTGTCACGATGATCGGCTTCAGCAGCGGCAGCACGATCTGCGCGAAGATCCGCCACTCGCCGGCGCCGTCGATCCGCGCCGCTTCCAGCAGTTCGTCGGGAATGCCGCGGGCGTACTGGCGCACCAGGAAGATGCCGAACACGGTGGCCAGCGCGGGCACCACCACGCCGGCGTAGCTGTTCACCAGCCCGATGTACTTCAGCAGCAGGAACAGCGGCAGCATGGCCACCTGGGCGGGGATCACCAGTGCGCCCAGCAAGGCCTGGAACAGCCGCTCGCGCCCGGCGAAGCGCAGCTTGGCGAAGGCGTAGCCGGCCAGCAGGTTGCAGGCCAGCGACAGCACGGTGATGGTGCCGGCCACCAGCAGGCTGTTGAGCAGGTAGCGGCCCATGCCGGCGTGCACGAACAATTCGCGGTAGTTGTCCCAGCCGGCATGGCGCGGCAGCAGCGGCGGCGGCAGCGCGCTGGCCGCGCCCGGCGCCATGAACGACACCGATAGCATCCACAGCAGCGGGAACAGCGCCACCGCGGCCACGCCGATCAGCAGGCCGTTGACCAGCGCCCTGGCCAGCCGCGGATTCATGCCTGCTCTCCGTGTCGGGACAGTTTCAGCATCAGCACGGTCACCGCGAACATGATCAGGAACAGCAGGAACGCCACCGCCGAAGCGGAGCCGAGGTTCCACCACTTGAAGCCTTCGTCGTACATCAGGTACAGCACGCTGACCGTGCTTTGCAGCGGGCCGCCCTCGGTCATCACGTAGGGTTCGGCGAACAGCTGGAAGTAGCCCGACACGGTGAGGATGCCCACCATCAGCATGGTGGGTTTGAGCATCGGCAGGGTGATGTGGCGGAATTGCCGCCAGGGCGAGGCGCCGTCGATGCGGGCGGCTTCGTACAGGTCCGGCGGGATCGCCTGCAGGCCGGCCAGGAAGATGATCATGTTGTAGCCGAAGTTCTTCCACACCGCGAACGCGATGATCGTGGGCATCGCCCAGTGCGGATCGCCCAGCCAGTCCACCGGATGGATGCCGAGCAGCCCCAGCACATAATTCGCCATGCCGTATTTGGTGTTGAACAGGTAGCGCCAGATCACCGCGGTGGCCACCACCGTGGTCACCACCGGCGCGAACAGCGCGGTGCGGAAGAACGGCTTGCAGCGCGCCAGCGGCGAGTTCAGCAGCATCGCCGCGCCCAGCGAGGCGCCCATCGACAACGGCACGCCCACCGCCACGAAGTACATCGTGTGTCCCAGCGCCGACCAGAACAGCGGCCGCTGCAGCAGTTCCCAGTAATTGCCCAGCGCCACGAAACGCAGGTTGCGGATGTCGGCCAGCGCGTAGAGGTCGTAGTCGGTGAGGCTGAGCAGCAGCGCGGCCAGCACCGGCAGCAGGAAGAACACGCCCAGCACCAGCAGCGCCGGGGCGAGGAACAGCCAGGCCGTCCGTTGCGGATTCATGGCGTGTGCCCACGGAGCTGGTCAGGATGGGCGTGGTCGAGCACCCAGCGCCGTTTGGCCAGGATCGCGTCGGCGCGGCGATCCATCTCGGCGGCGGCCTGGTCAATCGTCAGCCGGCCGGCGATCGCCTCGGCGGCGACCAGCTGCATCTCGTTGGCGATGCGCTCCCACTCCGGCACGGCCGGCGCGGGCCGCACCTGCTCCAGCTGCTGGCGGAACGCGCGCGCCTTGGGATCGTCATGCAGGGCGCCGCCCTCCCATGAGCTGCGCCGGGGCGGCATGTCGCCGAGCAGGTCGTAGAACTGTCGCTGCACCGCGGGCTGCGACAGGTACTCGATCAGCTGCCACGCCGCGTCCTTGTGCCGCGAGCGACGGAAGATCACCAGGCTGGAACCGCCGGCCACGCCGATGCCGGAACCGGTCGGGCCGGGCAGGGGCGCGGTGGCCCAGTCGTCCTGCTGCGCTGCCGGCAGGCGCGCGCGGAATTCGCCGATGTTCCACGGGCCGGACAGGTAGAACGCGTACACGCCGCGGCCAAACTCGGTCCACGGATTGCCCGCTTCGACATTCGTGATCGCCGGCGCCTGGCGCAGCCGGAAGGTGTCGACGTAGAAGGCCAGCGCCTGCTTGAACCCCGCGCTTTCGAAATTGCCGTAGCGACCGCCGTCACGCAACAGCCCGTCGCCGGGATGCGGGCCGTAGTCCTGCTGCAGCGCCAGCGACATCAGCTGCTCGTACTCGTTGGTCGGCAAGAGGATGCCGTAGCGGTGGCGGGCGGGATCGCTCAATGCAGCAAGCTGTTGCCGCCACTGGGCCCAGTTGCGCGGCGGTGCGTCGAAACCGGCGGCCTGCAACAGGTCGCGGCGATAGAACAGCAGCCGCGTGTCGACGTACCACGGCACGCCGTACAGCGTGCCGTCGATCACGTTGGTGGCCCAGATGCTGGCGAAGTAGTCACGCGGCTGGATCACCCGCGAACGGTCGACCCGCGCCTGCAAGGGCTCCAGCGCGTGCAATGCGGCCAGCTCGGGCAGCCAGGTGTTGCCGAGCTGGCTGAGGTCCGGGGTGGAATCGCCGGCAAAGGCGGTAAGCAGCTTCTGGTGCGCGGCGGTCAGCGGCAGCTGCTGCACCCTGACGTGGATGTCCGGGTGGGCGCGCTCGAACGCGGGCAGCAACTGGACGATGGCTTCGCCTTCGCGGCCGATCGTCCAGAACGTGAGTTCGTGGTTGTCCGGCGCTTGCGTGCAACTGCCCAGCAGGGCGCTGCAGCAGGCGATCGCCACCAGCCATGCGTGCCGCCACGGGCGCGCACGGCAGCTCATTTTTTCGACGCCTGCGCGGCCAGCCAGCCGCCTTCGAAGCCGGCGCGCTGAAGTCCCTTGCGGATGTACGGGTTCTTCTTCATCACGTTCCAGACGAAGTCGCTGCGCCAGTTCTCGATCATCAGCACGATCGGCCCCTGGTCGATGCCCAGCTGCTCGCTGTCGACCCAGCCCATCGGCAGCACTTTGCCCGTGCGCAACTCCGTTTGCACGTGGAAGCTGGGGTTGAAGGCGTCGACGAAGCCGTGCCGGTTGTAGATCGCGCTGCCGTAGCGGCGCTTCATCTCCTCCAGCGCGGGAATCACCAGCTCGGGCGCGAACGCGATCGAGCCGGCGACCGCGGTGGGCACGAGGGTGCCGTCGTCGACCAGGTAGCCCAGTCCGGCGCCCCGCGCCGTGTAGCCGTAGAACTGGCGCTTGCTCTTGCCGTCCATGACGATGCCGCCGGGACCGTTGCTGGCGGTGAGCCCCCACATGTTCGGGCCATAGCCGGTCCAGCCGCCCGGGTTGGCGATCGCGTAGTTCCTCTGGGCGATCACCGCGCGGCGGCTGTTCTCGAAATAGTCGAGGTCGTGCTGGCGGTTCCAGGCATCGCGGATGCCGCGGAAGTCGATCCACACATGGCTGTACTGGTGGCCGAACAACGGGCCGAAGTTCAGTAGCTGCTCGCCGTGGAAGCTGCCCCAGCTGCGGTCGTAGGTGCGGGTCCACGCCGTCCAGGCGTCGGCGTCCACCGGATGCGTGGGCGAGCCCAGCGCCAGCACGTAGACCAGCATCGCCTCGTTGTAGCCTTCCCAGTCGTGCGGGATGAACTTGCCGCCCGGCGTCCAGCCCATGCTGATCAGCGGCGCGCGCACCTGTGCCCAGGGCCAGTCGACCCGCCGGTAGATGCGGTCGGCCAGCGTGCGGATTTCCTGCTCGGCCGGCGTGTCGCGGTCGTAGTACGACTGCGCGAACAGCACGCCGCCCAGCAGCAGCGAGGTGTCGACCGTGGACACCTCGGTCCAGCGGGCGAAGCGCCGGCCGCTCTTCATGTCGAGGAAGTGATAGAAGAAACCGTGGTAGCCGCTGTCGTCGTCCTCGCTGTCGCCCTGCGGCGCAGTGTCGAAGAAGCGCAGCGTGGCGAGCGTGCGCTCCACCGCCTGTTCACGGGTGATGTAGCCGCGCTCCACGCCCACGCCGTAGGCGGTCAGGCCGAAGCCGACCGCGGCGATGCTGGAGAACGATTCGCCCGGATAGTGGTCGGGCACCAGGCCATTGGCCGGGTCCGCGCTGTCCCAGAAGAACTGGAAGGTGCGCTGTTCGAGGTCGTTGACCAGCGCCGGTACTTCGGGCGTGCTGGCGGTTGTGGCGGTTGTGGCGGGAGCGGGGTCGGGTCGGGCCTGCCAGGCCGGGCTGGCGGGAGCTGCCAGCACCAGGGCCAGGCCGAGCAGGAGGGAGGCAAGCCATGCGGGCCGGTGGGGAAACGTCATGATCGGTCTGCCGTACTTTGTGAGCGACGCCACCTGGACCCGCGGGGGAGCGCAGGTTCAGGTGGACGTCCAGACGTCCGTTCTCACGAAGCGGACGGATGAATCGGTACTGCCTTGCCGCGGGTGGATCAGAACGTGTAGCGCGCGCCGATCTGGAAGCGGCGGGTCTGGTTCGGGTCGGCACTGGTGGCCCGGCCGAAATCAGGATTCGGGTTCGCTCCGTTGTAGAGGTTGTTGACGTAACCGTTGTCGACGTCGCGGTTGAACACGTTCATCACGTCGAAGCGCAGCTCCAGCGCCTGGCTTTCGCCCCAGCGGAATTCCTTGGCGATCGACAGGTCGAGGTTGAGGTACTTCTGGCCGTACTTGCCGCCCTTGTAGAAGACGCAGTTGTAGTCGCAGCCCGGACGGGTATCGAAGTAGTCCCAGGGCAGGCCCGAGCCATAGGTGAAGATGCCGGTCAGCCGGGTATCCCATGGCCCGCGCACGATGCCGTTGAGCACCAGGTGCTGTTTCTCGCCCACGTTGCCGGCGGGGTAGCCCGCCGGATCGACATAGTCCAGCGAGTAGTTGTCGTTGCCCTGCTGGCGCGCGCGCTGGTAGGTGTAGGCCAGGCCCACGCCCCAGCCGGACGCTTCGGTGTACGGCTTGTCGATGCTGACCAGCACGCTGCTGGACTGGGTCTTCTTGTCGGTGTTGTGCAGCACCGCGCCGTACGGGCTGCCGGGCATGATGTCGAGCGTGAAGCCCGGCAGTGGCAGGCGGTTCCACACCCAGGTGAACTGGTCGTAGCCCAGCACGCGGGCCAACGTCAGCGAGGCGGTCCAGTCACCCATCACCTGACGCACGCCCAGGCTGAACTGGTCGGTGTGCGGCGGCTTGGTGTTGTTGTTGACCACGTCGATTTCGGAACTGAAACCGGCCGAGCCGGATGCCAGCAGACCGTTGAGGCCGGCCGGCGTCAGGTAGCTCGGGTCCCATGCGATGGTGCCGGGGGTGACGCCGCCGGGACTGAACAGGAAGGTGTAGTTCGGCACCAGCGAGTGCAGCTGTTCCTGGCTGATCCAGTCGAACGGCGTGCGGTCGTAGTAGCGGCCGGCGCCGCCGAAGATGGTGGTGCTCTGGTCGCCGTCCTTGCTGACGTCCAGCGAGAAGCCCAGCCGCGGCTGGATCGCCCCCTTGTAGCCGTCACGGTTGTGGCCGTTGCTGATGTAGTTCTGCAGGCCCAGGTATTCCAGCGTGGGGATCTGCGCGGCCGGCGTCACGTAGTCCTTGTTGAGGGCGTTGGTCTCGTAATCCCAGCGGATGCCCAGGTTCAACTGCAGGCGTTCGGTGATGTCCCAGTCGTCCTGTACATACAGGCCGAACTGGTTGGTGTGCAGGTTGGCACTGGCCCCGTTGGGCGCGTACACCGCCTTGTAGGGAGTGTTGAAGCCGCCGGGATAATCCGGGCCTTCCTGGAAGTAGTAGGTCGGCACGGTGGCGCTGTTCTGCTCCAGCGTGATGCCGTACGCGGCGTACTTGATGCCCGCCTTGATCGTGTGGTCGGGCAGGCCGAACCAGGTGAAATCGTCGCGGAAGGTGCGCTGGTCCTGGCCCTTGTCCTGCAGGTCGCCGCCGGCGCCGATCACCGCGATGCCGGGATCGACGATGGCCCGCGCCGTGCCGGATTCGGCCGAGGTGGGGCGCCATTTTGCCGTGCCCGCATCCAGCAGCAAATCATTGGTGTAGCTGTCGCCACGCTTCTGCCATTTCAGCAGCAGGTCGTCGACGTTGTTCTTGCGGTTGCTGCGGGCGCTGTAGGCGGTGGTGCCGCCGAAGCCGAGCTGCTCGCTGTCGCGCCGGGTGGTCAGGCTGAGGTCGACGTTGTTGTCATGGTTCGGCTGCCAGCTCAACTTGCCGAAGAAGGTCTTCTCGTTGAACGGCGCCGAGAACGTGCCGTTGTACTGGGCGAAGCGCGGGTCGTTGATCTGTACGGTCTTGTTGGCGGTGTCCTTGCGTTCCTCGTAGTTGATGAAGAACTGCGCCACGTCCTTGATGATCGGGCCGCCCAGGGTGAAGCCGCGCTGTTCGCGCTTGTATTCGGGTTTCTTGACGTGGTTTTTCTTGTCGAACGAGTTCTGCGCGATCATCGACGTGTTCTGGAAGTAGTCGTAGAGCGAACCGTGGAATTCGTTGGTGCCGGACTTGGTCACCGCGGTGATGATCGCGGTGCCGGCCTGCTCGTACTCGGCCTTGTAGTTGTTGGTGAGTACGCGGAATTCCTGCACCGCCTCCTGCGAGAACGGGTTGCCGCGGGTGGAGTCCTGGCCGGCGATGCCGCCCTTGAGCACGTTGTTCTTCAGGCTGGCGCCGTCGATGAAAACGTTTACATTCTCGGCCGACTGACCGCCCGCCGAAAAGCTTTTCGAGTTGGGGTCGCGCGAGGTGGTCACGCCCGGCACCAGCTTGGCGAAATCCAGGAAGTTGCGCTCGTTCTGGGGCAGTTGCTGGATCTGCTTCTGGCTGATGTTGGTGGCCACTTCCGAAGTGCGCGTCTCGACCAGGGTGGTGGCGTTCACCGAGACGCCCTGCAGCTCGGTGGCATTGCTGGTGCTGGGTCCGGCCGCGGCGGCGCCGGCGTCCAGGTTGAGGTTCAGCGCCTGGCCGACCTGCACCGTGACGGTGCGGCTGGCGCTGCTGCCGTTGCCGCTGGCCACGATGGTGTAGCTGCCCGGGCTCAGTCCGGCCAGGGTGTAGTTGCCGTCCGCACCGACCTTCGCCTTGCTGACGAAACCGTTGGCGGTATTGGTGGCCACCACCTGGGTGGGCATCGCGCCCTGCGGTGCGCTGACGTGCCCGCGCAGGATCGCCGTGCTGGTCTGGGCGTGCGCGCCCGGCAGCGCGAATGCGGTGACCAGCAGGCCGGCGAGTGCCAGCGAGATGTGCCTGGATAACGTACGTTGATTGACCATGACTGACCCTCTCCCGTAATCGTTGCAAGGTGGTGGAACGCTCTTCCGTCGTTGCCGTGCCATTGTCTGCGGACCGCTACCGTGGCCCGCCTGGAGTGCACCGACCGCTGCCCGGTGCAGTTCCTTCCGGCGCGATCCGGCGCCGGTATGTCGATGCGTTTCAGCCCGATGGTGCGGCGCTGGATGCGCGCACCACCAGCTCGGCGCCGACCTGGCGCCGGTGGCCCGCGCGCACGTCGTCCGGGTGGTCGAGTTGCTCGCCCAGCAGGGCCATCGCCTGTCCGCCGAGTTCCGCGATGTGCACCTGGATCGTGGTCAGCGGCGGCGTCACGTAGCGCGCCATCGGCACGTCGTCGAAGCCGCCCACGGCGATGTCCTGCGGGATGCGCAGGCCTGCCTCGCGCAGGGCCGCCAGGCAGCCGATCGCCATCATGTCGTTGGCGGCGAACACCGCATCCGGCCGCGGCCGCATCGCCAGCACCTGCTGGCCGGCGCGATAGCCGGATTCCTCGCTGAAGTCCCCGCGAAGCATCATCACCGGACTGTCCGGTGCATGGCTGGCCAGCGATTCGCGATAGCCGAGTTCGCGCTGGGTGGCGTCGCGGTTGCCCGGTGGGCCCTGGATGAACACGATGCGCCGTCGACCCAGCGACAGCAGATGTTCGACCATCAGCCGCGCGCCGCCGTCGTTGTCGACCGACAGGGCGCAGTAGTCGGTGCCGGACAGCCGGGTGTTGATCAGCACGGTGGGAAGATTCTGCGGCAGGTTCTGCCGCAGGAAGTCAGCATCGGCGTGGGGCGACATCAGCAGCAGGCCGTCGACCCGCCCCTGCATCGCGCGCAGGGCTGCCGCCGCCGCTTCCGCGTCATCGTGCGAGCTGGAGACCAGCAGGTGCAGGCCGCGCGCCCGCGCCGCCAGGTCGATGCCGCGGATCAGCTCGGAAAAGAATTCGCCGTACAGGTCGGGCAGCAGGGCGCCCACCGTATTGGTGCGCCGGGTGATCAGCATGCGGGCGGCGGCGTGCGGCACGTAGCGCAGGCGCTGGGCCGCCTCGACGATGCGCCGGCAGGTTTCGGCGGTGACGCCACGGCCGCCGTTCAGCGCGCGCGACACCGAGGCCACCGATACACCGGCCTCGCGCGCCACGTCTTTGATGGTTGCTGCTGGCATTGGTGACCCGATCCGCGAACAGGGAACCGCATTGCGGCGCCAACGTAAACGTTTTCATGGCGGATTGTAAAGCGCTTGTAAAACGATACCTCTGCTGCGCTGCGGCAGTCGCCGTCGATCGCCGCGCGCCGTCGCCGGCAGATCCCCTGACGCGGGCCCGGATCGACCGGTTTCCCGCTGCGGCGTTGCAGCAGCCCTTGATTTGGCACGATTCAGGCATGGCATTCAGTGACTTGGTGGTTCTGTGACCGGAGTCATTCGCCGCCCTCGCCTGACCACTTGTTAAATTTTCAGTTTCACCGTTAAATGAAGGTTAATCTTTGTGGACTCAGGCAACTGTATCCTCAAGTTATCGCGGTTACTCAATAAACGATAGGCAACCTGCTGTTTTTCAAGACCATGATGACTGCTGCTCTCACCTTGCTGCTTGTCTCCACCGCGCTGATCGCCAGCGCCGTGCGTCATGTGCCGGCCGGTCAGGTCTACAGCCTGTATCGCCGCGGCAAGCTGGTGCGGGTACTGCAGCAGGGAACGCATCTGGTGTTGCCGTTGCTCGACCGGGTGGCCCACAAGATCAACCTGGCCGGGCAGACGCTGCGGCTGGATGCGTCGCAGGAGGATGCCGGCGAGGTACGCGGCACCGTGTACTGGCAGGTGCTGGAGCCGGAGCGGGCGGACGCGGTGTTCGAGCAGGTCGACCAGCTGATTCGCCGCGGCGCCCGTGAAGCGCTGCGCAACGAGCCCGTCGCCGCCGGCGCCGATCGGCGCGACCTTGGCGCCCGGATGAAACAGTCCTTGAACAGCGCGCTCCGCGAGCGCGGCATGATGGTGACGCGGGTCGAATTGGACGCCGCCTGAATCAAGGGGTCGCGCCAGGGCGTCCCAGAACGCCCGCGCCGCAGGGGATTTGCAGGTATTGAACCCGCTACGGCGGGTTTTTCTTTTTGGCGGGGCTGGCAAGCGCGGCAGCGGCCGCCGATACTTTGCGGCCCCATGTGACGAGTGAACCGATGACCAGCCGCGACGCCCTGCAGGCACGACTCGAACAAGGCATCGCCACGCTTGGCCTGTCGTTGCCGTCCGAGGCGGTGCCGCGCCTGCTCGATTACCAGGCCCTGCTGCAGCGCTGGAACGCGGCGTACAACCTCACCGCGGTGCGCGATCCGGACGAGATGATCACCCGTCACCTGCTCGATTCGCTGGCGATCCTGCCGTACGTGCAGGGCCAGACCCTGGCCGATCTCGGCACCGGTCCTGGCCTGCCCGGCATCGTGCTGGCGATTGCCGCGCCCGGTCGGCAGATCCTGCTGGTGGATTCGAACGGCAAGAAGGTGCGCTTCCTGCGCGAGGCGATCCGTTCGCTGAAACTGGAAGGGGTTCGTGCCGAACAGTCGCGGGTGGAAGACGTCGAAGGCCGGTTCGACTGCGTCACCGCCCGGGCGTTTGCCAGCCTCGCCGACATGCTGGGCTGGGGTGGTCATCTGCTGGCCCCGGACGGAATCTGGCTGGCGATGAAAGGCAAGCGGCCGGATGACGAGCTGCCGGGCATTCCGCCGGGCTTCGCGCTGCGCAGCACGCACGAGTTGACGGTGCCGGGCCTGCCGGCCGAACGCCACCTGCTGGTGCTGGCCCGCGGCGCCTAACCGAAACCACCTCCGCGACCAGTCCGCTGATCCCTTTCCCCGCATGTGGGGGAAGGTGCCCGAAGGGCGGATGGGGGTGCGCGCGGCGCAGCCACGCTCCGAGCAGCGAAAAGCAAAAGCACTACCCCATCAGCCCTTCGGGCAGCTTCCCCTGCGGGGCAGGGGAAGCAAAAGCTTCCGATGGGTCAGTCGTCCAGCACGGCGCCGTTGCTCTCGATCACCCGGGCATACAGTTTCGCGGTGGCCTTGGGCGTGCGCTGCTGGGTGGCGAAGTCGACGTGGTAGAGCCCGAAGCGCTTGGAGAAACCCAGCGACCATTCGAGGTTGTCCAGCAGTGACCACGCGTAATAGCCCTTGAGGTTCACCCCGGCCCCGATCGCCTTGTGCAGCGCCTTGAGGTGCTTGCGCAGGTAGTTCGTGCGCAGCGGGTCGTCCAGCTCGCCGTTCTCGGCCACCGGCGGATCGTAGAACGCGGAACCGTTCTCGGTGATGTACAGCGGGATGTCGCCGTAGCGATCCTTGAACCAGGTCAGCGTGTCGGTCAGGCCCTGCTCGAACACCTCCCAGCCGGTCTCGGTATAGGTCTTGTTAGGCTGGCGCACCGGCACCGCCTTCAGCGGGTAGGCGTTCGCATCGTGCTTCACCACGGCGCGGGTGTAGTAGTTGATGCCGACGAAGTCGACCTTCTGGTTCGTCAGCTTGAAATCGTCTTCGGGGAAGTCCGGCCACGCGTCGCCGAAGATCTCCTTCAGCTCGGGCGGATAACGGCCCAGCAGGGCGGGGTCGGCGAACTGCTCGTTCATGTAGGCATGCGCGCGGCGGGTGGCGGCCAGATCCTCGGCGTTGTCGCTGTGCGGGTACTTCGGCTCGATGTTGAACACCACGCCGATCTCGTGCCTGCCATGGGCGCGATAGGCCTGGATGCCGGCGCCGCTGGCGCGCATCAGGTTGTGCGTGGCGATCGGCGCCTCGTACTTGCTGCGATGGCCCGGTGCCAGTGCACCGTGCAGGTAGCCGCCGTCGGTGACCACCCAGGGTTCGTTGAGCGTGGCCCAGCGCGGCACGCGGTCGTCCAGCGCCTTGAACATCACTTCGGCGTACTCGGCGAACCAGTGCGCGATGTCGCGGTTGAGCCAGCCGCCGCGGTCGTCCAGCGCCGCCGGCAGGTCCCAGTGGAACAGCGTGGCGTTCGGCACGATGCCGTTCTCCAGCAGTTCGTCGACCAGCCTCGAGTAGAAATCCAGTCCCTGCGGATTGACCCGGCCGGTGCCCTCGGGCAGCACCCGCGCCCAGTTGATGCTGAAGCGGTAGCCCTTGAGGCCCAGCGCCTTCATCAGCTGCACGTCGCCCTTGTAGCGGCGGTAGTGGTCGCAGGCGACGTCGCCGGTGTCGCCGTTCACCATCATCCCCGGCGTGTGGGCGAAGCGCTGCCAGATGCTGGGGCCGGCGCCATCGGCCAGCGGCGAACCCTCGATCTGGTAGGCCGACGTGGCGGCACCCCAGTGGAAGCCGTCGGGAAAGCGGAAACTGGGGCGTGTCATCGGGGTTCCTGCAATCAAAGTGCTTGATGTAAACGATTACATGGGCAGAATAGCCCAATGCCCCGCCGATGTGCAGACCAGCGCATGCTTCGGCGGGACGGCCATCGTGGCCACCCGCACCGGAGATGCCGATGGCCGCCGTACAACTGGATCAGTTGCGCAAGGTCTACCCCAACGGCCACGTCGGCGTGGCGGGCGCCAGTTTCGAGATCGCCGACGGCGAACTGCTGGTGCTGGTGGGGCCGTCCGGCTGCGGCAAGACCACCCTGCTCAGGATGATCGCCGGCCTGGAAACGATCAGCGACGGCACCCTGGCGATCGACGGCCGCGTGGTCAACGACGTCGCGCCCAAGGATCGCGACATCGCGATGGTGTTCCAGAACTACGCGCTGTATCCGCACATGACGGTGGCCGAGAACCTGGGCTTCGGCCTGAAACTGCGCGGCCACAGGCAGGCCGACATCGACGGCCGCGTGGCGGCCGCGGCGAAGACGCTGGAGCTGGAAAGCCGGCTGGCCTCGCGCCCCGGCGCGCTGTCCGGCGGCCAGCGCCAGCGCGTGGCGCTGGGCCGGGCGCTGGTGCGCGATCCCAAAGTGTTCCTGCTGGACGAGCCGCTGTCCAACCTCGACGCGAAGCTGCGCCTGTCGATGCGGGTGGAGATCGCCCGGCTGCATCGGCAGCTCAAGGCCACCATGGTCTACGTCACCCACGACCAGATCGAGGCGATGACCCTGGGCCAGCGCATCGTGGTGCTCGATGGCGGGGTGATCCAGCAGATCGACACGCCGATGAACCTGTATGACAAGCCGGCCAACCTGTTCGTGGCCGGCTTCGTGGGCAGCCCGGCGATGAACCTGCTGCACGGCACCCTGCAGCGGCAGGACGGCTGGAAGCTGGTCACCGGTCAGGGCGACATCGCACTGGGCGAACCGCCGCAGGCGTCCGCGTGGGAGCTGTGGCGCGATCGTGCGGTGGTGCTGGGCGTCCGCCCGGAGGACCTGCAGCCGCAGCCGTCCGGCGCGGCCGCCCTCACCGCGCAGCTCGAAGTGGTCGAGCCGGTCGGCAACGAGGTCTTCCTCAACCTGCGCTACGGCAGCCAGCCGCTGGTCTCCCGCGTGGCGCCGCGAGCCCTGCCCAAGCCCGGCAACGCAGTGCCATTGGGCCTGGCGAACGAGCGGCTGCACCTGTTCGATGCGGACAGCGGCGGGCGCATCGTGGCGTGAGCCAGGCGCCGGCCGGGCAGGCAAGCCGCGGCGGCAATGCTAATCTAGCCGTCCTTCGCGAACGGTAGCTATCCATCCATGGCCCGCATCATCGCTGTCGCCAACCAGAAAGGCGGTGTCGGCAAGACCACCACGGCCGTCAACCTCGCCGCGGCGCTGGCCGCGGCGAAGCGCAAGGTATTGCTGATCGATCTCGATCCGCAGGGCAATGCCACCATGGCCTCGGGCGTCAACAAGCGCGACATCCAGGCCAGCGGGTGCGAGGTGCTGCTGGAGGAAGTGCCGCTGGCCGCCGCGATCGTGTCCACCGATGCGCATTACGACCTGCTGCCGGGCAATGGCGACCTCACCGCCGCCGAGCTGAAGCTGATGGATGCGCTGGCCCGCGAGCATCGGCTGAAGGAACTGCTGGCCACGGTGACGGACAACTACCACACCATCCTGATCGACTGCCCGCCCTCGCTGAACCTGCTGACCCTGAATGCGCTGACCGCCGCCGACGGCGTGCTGATCCCGGTGCAATGCGAATATTTCGCGCTGGAAGGGCTCTCCAGCCTGCTCGACACGGTCAAGGCGGTGCGCCACCGGCTGAACCCGAAGCTGGAGATCGAAGGCTTGCTGCGCACCATGTACGACGTGCGCAACAACCTCGGCAACGAGGTGTCGGCCCAGCTCACCCAGCATTTCGGCGACAAGGTGCTGCGTTCGATCATCCCCCGCAACGTGCGCCTGGCCGAGGCGCCCAGCCACGGCCAGCCGATCCATCTGTACGATCGCAGCTCGCGCGGCGCGATCGCCTACATCGGCCTGGCCGGCGAAGTGATCCGGCGCGAGCGCGGGCTGCCGCGGAGCGTGGCGGCGGTGCCGGTCGAAGACATCGAGGTGGCGGCGCCGACGCCGGCACACGACGACAGCGGCCCGGTGCTCAAGGCGCCGGCCGCCAACCATCAGGAATAAGGCATGGCTGCTGCGAAAAAACGTGGATTGGGACGCGGGCTCGATGCCCTGCTCGGCGGCGATGGTGACGCCACGCCGTCGATGCTGGCGCAGGAAGGCGAGCTGCGCATGCTGCCGATCCAGCAGGTCCAGCCCGGCAAGTACCAGCCGCGGCGGCACTGGAACGACGAGGCGCTGGACGAACTGGCCGCCTCGATCAAGGCCCAGGGCCTGATCCAGCCGGTGGTGGTGCGCGAGCTGGGCAAGCACAGCTACGAGCTGATCGCCGGCGAACGCCGCTGGCGCGCGGCCCAGCGCGCCCAGATGAGCGAGATCCCCGCGCTGATCAAGCAGGTCTCCGAGGCGGCGGTGCCGGCGATGGCGCTGATCGAGAACATCCAGCGCCAGGACCTCACCCCGCTGGAAGAAGCCGACGCGCTGAAGCGGCTGATCGACGATTTCGAGCTCACCCACCAGCAGGCCGCCGATGCGGTCGGCCGCTCGCGGGCATCGGTGTCGAACATGCTGCGGCTGACCGAGATGCCCGAGGCGATCAAGCGCCTGCTCGACGAAGGCAAGCTGGAAATGGGCCACGCCCGCTGCCTGCTGACGCTGGAGGAGTCCATCGCCGTACCGCTGGCGCGCCAGGCCTCGACGCTGGGCTGGTCGGTGCGCGAACTGGAGGAAGCCGCGCGCCGCGCGCAGACCGCGCCCAAGGGCAAGGCCAGGAACGCGCCCGCGACCGACCCGAACATCAGCGCGCTGGAACGCGAGCTGGGCGAGCGCTTCGCCACCCGCGTCGAGCTGGCCCAGGGCCGCGGCGGCCGCGGCAAGCTGGTGATCCACTACCACAGCAACGACGAGCTCGACGGCATCCTGGGCAAGATCCGCTGAAGCATGCCCTGCTCCCTCTCCTGCAAGGCAGGGGAGGGTCGGGGAGGGGTCGCTGCTGATCCTGGTTTTCAAGCCAACAGCCACCCCCTCCCAGCCTCTCCTGCCTGGCAGAGGGAGGAGCAGTACGTGCTTTGGCATTAAACTGCCCCGTTGCCGCGCCACGCGTCGTATCTGTTTCCGCTGAAAGGCCTTCCCCATGCCGCAACTCTCCGTCGTCGTCCCCGTCTTCAACGAGCGCGACAACATCTCGCCGCTGCTGGCCGAGATCGCCGCCGCCCTGCGCGGCCAGGTCGACTACGAGGTCATCTACATCGATGACGATTCCAGCGACGACAGTCGCGCGGTGCTGGCGGCGCAGAAGGCGAGCCATCCGGAACTGCGCGTGCTGCACCACGTCACCCGCAGCGGCCAGAGCACGGCGGTGTGGAACGGCGTGCGCGCGGCGCAGTCGCCGTGGATCGCCACGCTGGACGGCGACGGCCAGAACGATCCGGCCGACATCCCGAAACTGCTGGCCGCCCGCGATGCGGCGTCGGCCGAAACGCGGCTGTTCGCGGGCTGGCGCACCACCCGCCGCGACAGCTTCAACAAGCGGATCTCCTCGAAGATCGCCAACGCGGTGCGCTCGCGCATGCTGCGCGACGCCACCCCGGACACCGGCTGCGGCCTGAAGCTGTTCGAGCGCGAGGTGTTCCTGCGCCTGCCCTACTTCGACCACATGCACCGCTACCTGCCGGCGCTGGTCAAGCGTGCCGGTTTCGCCGCCCAGAGCGTGCCGGTCGGCCATCGTCCGCGCACCGCCGGCGTGTCCAAGTACGGCATGCTGGACCGGCTGTGGGTGGGCCTGGCCGACCTGCGCGGCGTGGCCTGGCTGATGCGTCGCGGCAAGGTGACCAGGGTCGAGGAACTCTGATCCAGGTCACGTCGGCTGTTCCGGATGCTCGTATGCTGGGTGGTGTTGTCCTCGGCTGATCCGGAGCATCGGGAGACCGCCCATGAGCATTGCCGTCAAACGCGTCTACGAACCGGCCGCGACGACCGATGGCTACCGCGTGCTGATCGATCGCCTGTGGCCGCGCGGCCTGAAGAAGGACGCGGTGCCGCTGGACCTGTGGGCGAAGGAACTGGCGCCGTCGACCGCGCTGCGCCAGTGGTTCGGGCACGATCCCGCGTTGTGGGACGGCTTCCGCCATCGCTACGCCAGCGAACTGGACAAGCTCGCCGAACACTGGCAACCGCTGGCGCAACGCGCCAGCCGGCACAAGCTCACCCTGCTGTATGGCGCACGCGACGAGGAACACAACAACGCGGTGGCGCTGAAGGCCTATCTGGAAAACTGGCTGCACTCGCACGGGCCGCGCTGAGCCGCGCCCGTCACGCCTCGCGTTGCGGCGTGCCCGCCCGCGGCCAGCTGGCCAGCGCGGCGCGGGCCTGCAGCCGGCCCATCTCGATCAGCTCGCGCGCCCGGTAGAACTCGTAGGCGCTGGCGATGTTGCGCGGCAACTCGATCAGCAGGTCCGGCTCGTAGGCGGCCAGGCGCAGCCGCGCCAGGTTGGCCTGCATCAGGTCCATCGATTGGGTCAGCAGGTCGAGCGTGCCCGGCACCGGCGGGTGGCTCTCGCCATGCGGAATCATCCGGCTGATGAAGTCGCCGATCCGCTGGCGGTAGCCCGATGACGCGTTCGCGTCGCGGATCGGCGGTTCCGGTGGCGTGCTGGTCACGGCCGCGCCGTCGACACTGACGGCGATCGTGTAGTCGGCGTTCTCGCGGATCAGCGGAGTCACCGGCACCGGATTGAGCAGGGCGCCGTCGACCAGCCGGTGACCGTCGATCAGGTGCGGGCGAAACACGGTGGGAATGGCGATCGAGGCGCGGATCGCGTCGAACAGGCAGCCCCGGCTGAGCCACACCTCGCGGCCCCGTTCGATGTCGGTGGCCACGGCGGTGAACGCCAGCGGCAGCTCCTCGATCTGCACGTCGCCGATCAGTCCGCGCATCGTCTCGATGATCTTCTCGCCCTTGATCAGTCCGCCGCCGGTGAAGGTCCAGTCGACCAGCCTGAGCACGTCGAGCTTGGCCAGCGCGCAGACCCAGTCGCGATAGACCTCCAGCTTGCCGCTGGCATGGATGCCGCCGATCAGGGCGCCCATCGAGGTGCCGGCGATCGCTACGATCCGGTAGCCCTGCGCCTCGATTTCCTCGATCACGCCGATGTGCGCCAGCCCCTTGGCGCCACCGGCCCCGAGCGCCAGCGCCACCGTCGGCCCGAGTGGCGCGGCGGGCAGGTCCGGCGTGGTGAAAGAAGGCCCGGGTTGATGTGCTTTCATGGCAGGCATTCAATCACGAAATGCAGGCGTTGCCGTTGGCAGGCTGCATCGAACGCGAGCGAGGCTGGTGGCGGCTGGTTAGTATGACCAGGGCTGCGGCACCTGGCTGGCGGCAACGAACATGGAATCGCGCATGGCTTCTTCATCACCCGCTTCTGCCCGAAAGCCCTGCCGCGCGCGCGGCCCGGAGCTTGCCGGATGAGCTGGCAGGCGTGGGCGACCGTGGCGGTGATCGCGCTGGCGATGGCGCTGTTCGCCAGCGAGAAGCTGCGCATCGACCTGGTCGCCCTGCTGGTGCTGGCGACCCTGGTGATCCTCGGCATCGTCACGCCGGTGGAAGCGCTCAGCGGCTTCAGCAACGAGGCCACGGTGACGGTGGCGGCGATGTTCGCGCTGAGCCTGGGCATCGAGCGTTCCGGCGCGCTGGAACCGCTGAGCCGCTGGCTGATGCGGATCAGGCGCCCCTGGCTGCTGACCCTGGCGCTGATGCTGGCGATCGCGCCGCTGGGCGCCTTCGTCAAGAACATCGCCCTGGTCGCCACCTTCCTGCCGCTGGCGCTGCGCGTGTGCCAGCGCACGCATACGCCACCGGGCCGCGTACTGATGCCGATGGCCTACGCCGCGCAGATGGGTGGCGTGTGCACCCTGATCGGCACCTCGTCCAACCTGCTGGCCGACACGCTGGCGCAGAAGCACGGCATGGCGGCGTTCGGCGTGTTCGAGTTCACCCGCATGGGCGTGATCCTCGCCGTGGTCGGCATCCTCTATCTGATGCTGGTCGGGCGCTGGCTGCTGCCGCGCCACATCGATGCGGAGATGCCGGAGCAGGAAGACATCGGCAAGTACGTCACCGAGCTGGAGGTGACCGAACAGTCGTCGCTGGTCGGCGGCAGCATCGCCGATGCAAAGCTGGGCGAGCGTTATGGCGTCTACCCGCTGGAGCTGCTGCGGGGCGAGAAGCGCATGTGGTCGCCGCGCAGCCAGGAGATCGCCGTGGGCGACGTGCTGCTGGTCCGCGGCGACTGGGAAAAGATCGAGGAATTCCAGCGCCGTACCGGCCTGCGCAACGCACCGGACCGGCGTTATGCCAAGGGCGATGACCGCTCGCGGGTGATGGTGGAGCTGATGGTGGCGCCGGCCAGCCCGATGGAAAGCCGGCGGCTCGACGAGACCGGCCTGAACTGGCGCTATGACGCGGTCGCCCTGGCCATCCATCGGCGCGGCCAGCTGTTGCGCGACAAGCTCAGCGACGTCAGCCTCGCGGTGGGTGACGTGCTGCTGGTGCTGGTGGACGACGACGCACTGTCCAACCTGCGCAACGACGAGGCCTTCATCGTGCTGAGCGAGCGCGAGGAAACGCATCGCACGCCGCGCAAGGCGTTCTACGCGGCGGCCATCATGGCCGGCGTGGTGGTGGCCTCGGGCCTGCACTGGCTGCCGATTCCGATCGCCGCGATCTGCGGCGCCATCGCCATGGCGCTGACCGGCTGCTTCGGCCGCAAGGATGTCTACGAAGGCATCGACTGGAAGATCATCATCCTGCTCGGCGCGATCCTGCCCCTGGGCATCGCCATCGAGCGCAGCGGCCTGTCGCAGGAACTGGTGCAGATGGGCCTGGGCGTGGTCGGCGAACACGGCCCGCTGGCCGCCCTGCTGATGGTCTATCTGCTCACCGCCCTGCTCACCGAGCTGATGGGACACAACCCCTCGGTGGTGCTGATGGTGGGCATCGCGGTGTCGGTCGCCCACGCGATGAAGGTGGACCCCCGGCCATTCGTGGTGGCGGTGGCGTTCGCCGCGGCGACGTCATTCGCCACCCCGGTCGGCTATCCCACCAACACCATGGTCTATTACGCCGGCGGCTATCGCTTCACCGACTTCATGAAGGTGGGTATCCCGCTGATCCTGATCTTCTGCGCGCTGTCGATGTGGCTGATCCCGAAGTTCTGGCCGTTTTAATGGAGCCAAAGCGCCTCTTGCGTTTGCTCCCTCTCCCCGCAGGGGAGAGGCCGCTTCAATAAAGCAAAGCGCATTTCGCGTTTGCTCCCTCTCCCTCCGGGAGAGGGTTGGGGAGAGGGTGCCCCAATACGCCGCGATGCGCTTTTTTGCGTTTGCTCCCCCACCTGGAACCAGCATCGAAGCCGACTTCGAGCAAGCTTCGTCGTACACCGGCCCTCACCTCAATCCTCTCCCGGAGGGAGAGGAGGCGAACGTGCCGTGCGGGAGTCGCCACATCGTGCATTCGGGACGGGCGAGCGTCGCTGGGGAGTGGTGGCTACATTTTCTATTGGGCGTATCCGCCCAATGCCAGCTGCAGCAGGATCTTCATCTCCTCGCGCAGCGACATGGGCGTCACGATCTCCGCGTCCGGGCCGTACTTGAGCACGTCCATCAGCAGCTCTTTCGAGTTGGAGTAGGGCAGCTTCAGTTCGTAGCGGCCGTCGGGCAGCCATTCGCCTTTCTGTTGCGAATGCCAGTGTTCGTCGGCGACCCAGCGTGCCGCGTGCGACGAGAAGCGGATGGTGGCCCAGGCCTTGGGTTTGCCCGCGAAGATGCCGTAGCTGGAGGCGAGCAGTTCGTTGAGGTCGCTGTCGGGGACGTCGATGGCGGCGCTGTCCAGCGCGTGCGCCTCGGCCATGCGGTCGACGGCGAAGCTGCGCAGCGCTTCGCGGTCGTGATCCCACACGTCCAGGTACCAGTTGTCGCGGTAATGGGTCAGCCGCTGCGGCGACACCGTGCGGCGGCTGTCGGCATTGGTGGTGCGCGCGCGATAGCGGAAGCGCAGCTGCTGGCGCTGCAGCACCGCGCCGGCCACCGTGCGGAACACCTGCTGGTCGAGCTTGCGCTCGCCCCAGGGAATCACCCTGATCCGCTCGATCGGCAACGCCTTGCCGTTGTCGTGGTTGGAAAGCAGGCCCTCGATGCGCGACTTGAACGGCGCCAGTGCGCCGGCCAGCACGCCGGGGCCGGAGCGGCCGATCAGCTCGTTCAGCGCCAGCAGGGCGGCCAGCTCGTCGGAGGTGAGCCACAGGCCGGGCAGTTCGAACTTCTCGCCTTCGCCCAGCTCGTAGCGGAATGCGGCGGCCTGGTCGTTGCCGCCGCTTTCGATCGGCGCGCGCAATGCATCGCGCAGGAAGGCCACGTCGCGGTACAGCGTGGCACGCGAACATTCCAGTTCGTCGAGCAGGCGCGGCAGCGGTATCGGGTAGTGCGCCGACTTCAGCAGCCGGTGCAGGGTCAGTATGCGTTCGTAGCGATCCATGGGGCGTCGGCGTTTCGTCGATGGCAGGCCTTGTGTAGCATGGAGGCGGCCTGCGTTGCTCACAAGTCGCCGCCGGCACGGTCGAAACCAGCATCGGATGCCTCATGTCGCCCAGCCGCGAATTGCCGACAGACGTCACCAGCACGCACGACCTCTCCCATGCCGGGACGACGCGATCCAGCTACGCCGAAATCCTGCTGCGCGTGCTGGCGGTCAGCGGCTACGGCTTGTGGATCTGGCTGGGCATGGGCCTGACCCTGGGCATGAACCAGATCGGCAACGGCGCGATGCAGATGCCGCTGGTGCTGGGCACGGCGCTGGTGTGCGCGGGACTGGCCCTGGGCGGCTTGCGTCTTTCGGCGAACACCGCGTGGTACGGCGGGCCGCCGGCGGAACGCCGCTGGCCCAAACGGGCGGCGTGGATGGCGCTGGCCTGTTTCCTGCCCGTGCTGTTGCTGCTGGTGTTGGGTGATGGACACGGACACGTGTTGTCGATGCGCATGGCCGGGGTCGCCCTGCTGCTGTGCAGCCTGGTCAGCCTGGTGCACAGCGCGTACCGCTTCCGCAGCCAGCTTTCACCCGACCTGCAGCGGATGTCCTCCTCCCTGCCGGTCAGCCGGCTGGTCACCGCCTGGTATGGCGGCGGCCTGTGGCTGTGGTTGTGCGTGATGATGCAGGGCGGGCCTGGCCCCGAACACGGCGCCTATCCGTGGATTCTGCTGTTGCTGGCGCTGGCCCTGCTGCTGGGCCTGCTCGAAGGCATGCGCTGGCAGTCGTTGGCCCCGGCCCAGGGCAGCGACCATGACCTGTACGTCCAGCACCTGTCCATGCCCCGCGTCGCCGCCGCGCTGCTGATCTACGTGCTGCCCTGCGCGGCCCTGCTGTTCACCGACCGATTCGGCGGCGGGCTGCTGGCGTCCGCGCTGGCCGTTCCCAGTTGCCTGCTCGGCAAGATGATCGAGCAGCATGTCTATGAAACGGCCCTGGCGCGGGGGCTCCCCGCCGCCGGAATGAATCCGTTCCCGTGATTTTCCGGAACGTTCATTGGCAGTTCAAACCGCCACGTTAAGGTAGCGGCCTTACCATCTTTTAACAAATGGATCGCCCCGATGAAAAAGACCCTGATCGCCGGCCTGCTGCTGGCCGCCTTCTCGAGCTTCGCCGTCCAGGCCCAGGATACCGACTCCCAGGCCGCCAACGGCGGCTGGAGTGGCTCGGGCGAATTCGGTTTCGCCTCGTCCACCGGCAATTCGCGCTCGGAGAACATCAACGCCAAGCTCGGCCTGAGCCAGGAAAACGAGCAGTGGAAGAACAACTTCTTCGTCGACGCGCTGCGCTCGAAGAGTCAGCAGACCTTGGTCGACACCGACGGCAACACGATCAAGCAGTTCAACACCACCGCGAACCGCTATGACGGTGGTGCCTCGGTCGGCCTCAAGCTCGATCCGCGCAGCTACATCGTGGGCGCCGCGCGCTACGAGCACGACGACTTCGGCGCCAACCTGTGGCAGGGCATCGTCTCGCTGGGTTACGGCTACATCGCGCTGAAGGACGGCCGCAACGAGCTGTCGTTCGAAATCGGCCCCGGTTACAAGCGCTACCGCCCGGCCGACGTGGATGTGGTGGTCGACGGCGCGGTGGTGCACCAGCAGCAGCCGACCGAAAGCGAAATGGTCGGCCGCGGCCTGATCAACTACAAGTTCAAGCTCACCGAGAACACCGCGTTCGAGGATACCTTCCTGATGGAAGCGGGCTCCAAGAACACCTACCTGCAGAACGACGCGGGCCTCGCCGTCAGCATGACCAAGAAGCTGGCGCTGAAGGTGGGTTTCCAGCTCCGCCACAACAGCGACGTGCTGCCCGGCACCAAGAAGACCGACACGCTGACCACGACGAACCTGGTTTACAGTTTCTGAGGGAAGTGCGGAAACAGGGAACGGGGAACGGGGAACGGGAAGAGCGCGAAGCTCAGAGTCCTTGTTCCCCGTTCCCGCTTCTACCCCAGCATCTCGCCCGCGCCCTGCGCCAGCAGGGCGCGGGCTACCTGCCGACCCAGTGACTCCGCCTGTTCCCCGAGGCTGCTCGCTTCGGCATGCAGCAGGCGGCCGCTGCGCGCGTCACCGACCAGTCCGCGCAGGTGCAGGCCGTGTTCGCCGAGCATGCACCACGCACCCACCGGCACCGTGCAACTGCCGCCCAGCGCATGGTTCATCGCGCGCTCGGCGGTGACGGTGAGGCGGGTGTCGGCGTCGTCCAGCGCGGCCAGCAAGGCGAGCACGGCCGGCTGGTCGCCGCGTGCCTCGATCGCGATCGCCGCCTGGCCCGGTGCCGGCAGCCAGTCCGGCGCGGCCAGGCGCGAACGGATGCGCGCGGCCAGGCCCAGTCGTTCCAGTCCGGCGCAGGCCAGCACGATCGCGTCGTAATCGCCGGCGTCGAGCTTGCCCAGTCGCGTGCCCACGTTGCCGCGCAGATCCAGCAGCTGGAGATCCGGCCGCAACGCCCGCAATTGCGCCTGCCGGCGCAGCGAGGAGGTGCCCACCCGGGCGCCCTGGGGCAGTGACGCCAGCTCGGCGTGGTCGTTGCTGACAAAGGCATCCGCCGCGTCCGCCCGGGGCAGGATCGCCGGCAGCACGAAGCCGGGTTCCAGTTCCGCCGGTACGTCCTTCAGGGAATGCACGGCCAGATCCGCGCGGCCTTCCAGCATCGCCACTTCCAGTTCCTTCAGGAACAGCCCCTTGCCGCCGATCGTGGCCAGCGGCTTGTCCAGGATCTCGTCGCCGCGCGTGCTCATCGGCACCAGCTCCACTGTCAGCCCCGGGTGCGTCGTGCGCAGCAACGCGGCGACGTGCTCGGCCTGCCACAGCGCGAGCGCGCTCTTGCGGGTGGCGATACGCAGGGTGGAAGGATTCATCAGGGCTCCGCGAGGTTCAACGAGCGCTCATTGTCGCGTAGTTTCCGCGCCGCGGCGCAACGGCGAATTGGCGCAGGCGGCTGCAAAACCGCGATGGACCGGGCTAGGATGGGGAAAACCTCGGGAGCAGATCATGCAAAGCGGCAATCCGGCGCTCAACAAGAACACCTTCCTCGACGCCGCCAGCGGCGCCGTGGTCACCCGCAGCGACGACGCGATGACGATCAACGGCACGGTCAACAAGACCGGGCTGCTGTTGTTGCTGGTACTGGTGGGTGCGTTCGTCAGCTGGAGCCGCTTCAGCGGCCCGGACAGCCTGCCCACGATCATGCCGCTGGTGCTTGGCGGCTGCATCGGCGGCCTGGTGCTGGGCCTGGTCACCGTGTTCAAGAAGACCTGGGCGGCGGTGGCCGAAGGCCTGTTCATCGGTGCGCTGTCGGCGATCTTCGAGATGCGTTATCCGGGCATCGTGATCCAGGCGGTGGGGCTGACCTTCGGCACCATGGCGGCGATGCTGCTGGCCTACCGCAGCGGCCTGATCCGCGCCACCGAGAAGTTCAAGCTCGGCGTGGTCGCCGCCACCGGCGGCATCTTGTTGCTGTACGTGGCCAATTTCGCGATGGGTTTCTTCGGCCATTCGATGGGCTTCATCAATGGCAGCAGCATGCTGGGCATCGGCTTCAGCGCCGTGGTGGTGGTGATCGCCGCGTTGAACCTGATCCTCGACTTCGACCTGATCGAAACCGGCGCCCAGTCCGGCGCACCGAAATACATGGAGTGGTACGGCGCCTTCGCGCTGGTGGTGACCCTGGTCTGGCTGTACCTGGAACTGCTGCGCCTGCTGTCGAAGCTGCAATCGCGCAACTGAAGAGCCGGACACGGCAAAAAGAAAGGCGCGGGTGACCGCGCCTTCTTTCTGTCTGCCGCTCAGGCCGGCGCCGTCGAGCCGGGTTCCAACCATCGCGGATCATCCGACGGCTGGCCGCCGTGGCGATCGGCGGCCAGCAGCATATAGAACGCCGGCACCACGAACAGGGTGAACACGGTGCCAATCGCCAGGCCGGTGGAGATCACCAGGCCCATGTTGAAGCGGCCCGCCGCACCGGCGCCGGAGGCGATCACCAGCGGCAGCACGCCCAGCACCATCGCCGCGGTGGTCATCAGGATCGGGCGCAGGCGCACCGCCGCGGCATGTTCGATCGCTTCGCGTTTGGACATGCCGTCCAGTTGCGACTGGTTGGCGAACTGCACGATCAAAATGCCGTGCTTGCTGATCAGGCCCATCAGGGTCACCAGGCCGACCTCGGTGTAGATGTTGAGGCTGGTGAACAGGTTGACGAAGATCAGCGCGCCGAACAGCGCCAGCGGCACCGAGACCAGGATCACGATCGGATCGCGCAGGCTGTTGAACTGCGCGGCCAGGGCCAGGAACACGATGATCACGGCGAACAGCAAGGTCGCGCCGAAACCGCCGGACTCCTGGGTGAACTGGCGCGACTGGCCGGCGTAATCGACGTTGTAGCCGGTCGGCGCCACCTCCTTCACCAGATCGCGCAGGTAATTCAGCGCATCGCCCTGCGACATCCCGCTGACGCCGGAGATCGTGGCCGAGTTCAGCTGCTGGAAGCGGTTCAGCGATTGCGGCACCACCTGCCTGGTGATCCTGGCGACGGTCGAGGCCGGGATCACCGAGCCGTCCGGCACGCGGATGTAGTAGTCGAGCACCTGGTCCGGGTTGAGCCGGTCGGCCTGCAATACCTGCGGGATCACCTTGTACGAGCGGCCGGAGATCGAGAAGTAGTTGACGTAGCCGCCGCCCAGCGCCGAGCCGAGCGCGGCGCCCACGTCCTGCTGGGTCAGCCCGAGCGTGGTGATCATGTCGCGGTCGAGGCTGACCGTGCCCTGCGGCTTGTCGACCTTGAGGTCGGAGTCGACGAAGTAGAACTTGCCGCTGGCCTGCGCCTTCTGCAGCACCTGGGAGGCCACTTCGTTGAGGTTCTCGAATGGCTCGGTGGTGGTGATCACCACCTGGATCGGCAGGCCCGACGCGCCCGGCAGCGGCGGGAACTGGAACGCGGCCACGCGGCCGCCGGCGATGCCGTTCCACTTCTGCTGCAGCACCTGCTGCAGTTCGTGCGCGCTGCGATGACGCTGGTCCCACGGCTTGAACAGCACGCCGCCGATGCCCTGGTTGATGGTGGGCACGCCGGTCAGCTGGAACATCTGCTCGTATTCCGGCAGCTCCCTGGACAGCTCGAACATCTGCGTCGCATAGACGTTCATCTGCTGCGCCGTCGTGTTCGGTGCGCCCACGATCTGGCCGACCACGATGCCCTGGTCCTCTTCCGGGGCCAGCTCGGACTGGGCGGTGACGCCCAGCGCGATGGTGGCCAGCAGCAGCAGCGCGCTCATCACGATCACCACCGACTTGGTCGACAGCGTGTTGTGCAGCACGCGCTGGTAACCGTGGTGCACGCGGTCGAACTGGCGGTCGATGAACTGCACGAAGCGACCGCTCTCCTGCTCGCTGCGGAAGAACTTCGAGGCCATCATCGGCGACAGCGTCAACGCAATCACCGCCGATACCGTCACCGCGCCGGCCAGGGTGAAGGCGAACTCGCTGAACAGCGCGCCGGTCAGTCCCTTCTGGAAACCGATCGGCACATACACCGCGATCAGCACCACGGTCATCGCCAGGATCGGGCCGCCCAGTTCGCGCGCGGCCAGCAAGGCGGCCTGCAGCGGCGTCTTGCCTTCTTCCTTCATGTGCCGGTCGACGTTCTCCACCACGATGATCGCGTCGTCCACCACCAGGCCGATCGCCAGCACCAGCGCCAGCAGGGTCAGCAGGTTGATCGAGTAGCCCAGCGCCAGCATCATGAAGAAGGTGCCGACCAGCGACAGCGGCATCGCGATCACCGGGATGATCACCGCGCGCAGGCTGCCGAGGAACAGGAAGATCACCAGGGTGACGATCAGCAGCGCCTCGACCAGGGTCTTGACCACCTCGTTGATCGAGCTGTTCACGAACTCGGTGCCGTCGTAGACGATCCGCCCGGTCAGGCCGCCGGGCAACTGGCTCTGGATCTCCGGGAACGCATCGCGCACGCGCTTGGCGACGTCCAGCACGTTCGCGTCGGGCGCGACCTTGATGCCGATGAACACCGAGCGCTTGCCGCTGAAGGCCACGTTGAAGTCGTAGTTTTCCGAACCCAGCGAGACCGTGGCCACGTCCTGCAGGCGCACGATCGCGCCGTTGACCTGCTTGATCGCCAGCTGTTTGAACTCGTCGACCGAATGCAGGTTGCTGTCGGCGGTCAGGTCGACCGTCACCGCCTGGCCCTTGCTGGAGCCGACCGCAGCCAGGTAGTTGTTGGACGCCAGCGCCGTGTTCACGTCGGTGGCGGTGATGCCGTGCGCCGCCATCCTGGCCGGGTCGAGCCAGGCGCGCAGGGCGAACTGGCGCGCGCCGAGCAGCTCGGCGGTCTGCACGCCATCGATCGAATCGAGCTTGGGCTTCACCACCCGCGCCAGGTAGTCGGTGATGTTGTTGGTGGGCAGCACATCGCTGTAGAAGCCCATGTACATCGCGTCGACGGTCTCGCCGGTCTGCACGTTCAGCACCGGCTGCTGCGCCTGCGGCGGGAGCTGGTTCTTCACCGAATTCACCTGGGTGGTGATCTCGGTCAGTGCGCGGTTGGCGTCGTAGTTCAGGTGCAGGGTCGCGGTGATGGTGGACACGCCCTGCACGCTGCTGGAGGACAGGTAGTCGATGCCCTGCGCCTGCGAAATCGCCTGCTCCAGCGGCTGGGTGATGAAGCCGGCCATGGTCTGCGCATCGGCACCGTAATACGCGGTGCTGACGGTGACCGTGGCGTTCTCGGTCTTCGGGTACTGGCGCACGGTCAGGCTGCTGACGGCACGCACGCCGAGCACCAGGATCAGCAGGCTGACGACCACCGCCAGCACCGGCTTGTTGATGAACAGGTCGGTGAATTTCATGGCGTTCGCTCAGTGTTCCTGCGGCGCGGGATGGGCGCTGTCGGCGGGCTTCACGCGGTTGTCGATCGCGATCGGCGCGTCGTTCTTCAGCTTGATCTGGCCACTGGTCACGACCACGGTGCCGGCCTCGATGCCCTTGAGGATCGCCACCTGGTCGCCGCGGGTTTCGCCGACCGTGACGAAGGTCTGCTTCACCGTGGGCGGCAGCGGCTGGCCCTTGTCGTCCTTGCCCTTGGACGGCTGCACCACGTACACGGTGTCGCCGTACGGGTTGTAGACGATCGCGGCCTGCGGCAGGGTCAGCCGGGGCTGCTCGTTGCCGACGTCGACGCTGACCTTGGCGAACATGCCCGGGGTGAGCGCCTTGTCGTGGTTGGGCACGGTCGCCTCGACCTGCACGTTGCGCGTGCCGAGGTCGACCTTGGGACTGATCGCGCTGAGCTTGCCGGTGAAGCTGCGGTTGGTATACGCATCCAGCTTCAGGTTCACCACCTGGCCCACCTGCAGGCGGCCCAGTTCGCTTTGCGGCACGGAGAAATCGACGAACAGCGGATCGAGCTGCTGCAACGTCACCACCGTGGTGCCGGCGCTGAGGTAGTCGCCGGGGCTGGTGGTGATGATGCCGGCGCGGCCGGCGAACGGCGCGCGCAACTGCTTCTTGGCCACCACCACTTTCTGCTGCGCCACCGCGGCCTGCCGGCCCTTGAGATCGGCGGCGGCGGTGTCGTAATCGGCCTTGCTGATCGCCTGCGCCGCCAGCTGCTTGCGCGCCCGCTCGAAGGTCAGCTGGGACAGCTGCGCCGCGGCCTCCAGCTGTTGCAGCTGGGCCACGTCGTCGCCGTCGCGCAGCTGCAGCAGCAGCTGGCCCTGCTTCACGTCCTGGCCGGATTTCAGGCTCACCCCGGTGACCAGGCCGGCCACGTCCATCGCCAGGTCGGCACCGTTGGCTGCACGCAAAGTGCCGACGGCACTCAGCGCGGGTTGCCATGGTTGTGCGCGGGCGGTGGTGGTGCTGACCGTGAACGGCGCCGGCTTCGGCATGCCGTGGATCATGCGCATGACCAGCAGCACCTTGATGCCGGCGATCAGCGCGATCAGCAGCAACACGCCGACGACCATCCAGATCATGCGCTTGGTGGTGCTGGGTTTCTTGTCGACGCGCGTGGGCATGCGCGAACTCCTTGGGTTGGGGCGATCGTCCACGATCGCGAAAGTCGATAAGCGGACATCCTGTCCGCACTCATGGATAGAGCTATGGCTTCTGACCGGCTGCCAGGGTGTCGCTGCGCCAGCCACCGCCGAGGGCGGCGTACAGCGCGGCGGTGTCGGCCAGGCGCGCGACGCGTGCCTGGATCAGGGCGATGCGCGCTTGCTGATAGCTGCGCTGGGCGTCGAGCAGGTTGAGATAGCCGGTCGAGCCGAGCTGGAACTGGCGCTCGACCAGGGCGAGCTGCTGCGATGCCGCGTCCTCGGCGGCGGCCTGCGCCGCCAGTCCCTCGGCGTCGTATTGCAGCGCCTGCAGCGCATCGGCGACGTTCTGGAACGCGACCAGCACGGTCTGCTGCCAGTCCGCCACGGCCTTGTCCAGGCCGGCCTGGGCGGCGCGCTTTTTATGCAGCAGCTCGCCGCCGTGGAACAGTGGCTGGGTCAGGCCCAAGCCCAGCGACCAGGCGCCGGTGCCGGCGGAAAACAGGTCGCCGGCGCGCAACACCTGCGAACCGGCGCTGCCGGAGAGCGTGATCTGCGGCAGCATCGCCGCGGTCGCCACGCCGACCTGGGCCGAAGCCGCATGCAACTGTGCCGAAGCCGCGCGGATATCCGGGCGCTGCTCGACCAGGCCCGAGGGCAGGCTGACCGGGATGTCGCGTGGCAGGCCGATCGCATCCAGCGTCAGTGGCGACAACTCCAGTTGCGCTGGCGTGGTGCCCAGGTAGGTGGCGAGCTGGTTGCGCGTGGCGGCGAGCTGGGCGCGCAGCGGCGGCAGGGTCGCTTCGGTGGCGGCCACTTGCGAGCGCACGGCCAGCGTGTCGGACAGCGACTTCGAGCCGATCTGCTGTTGCTGGCGGGCGATCTTGAGGCTCTTGCCCTGGATGTCGAGGATATGTTCGGTCGCGCGCAGCTGCTCGCGCAGCGAGGCTTCCTGCAGCGACGCGGTGACCACGTTCGCGGCCAGGGTCAGGTAAGTGGTGTCGAGCTGGGCGCGCTGGTAGTCGGCCAGCGCCAGCTGCGCCTCGATCCCGCGGCGCACGCCGCCGAACAGGTCGAGGGTGTAGCCGATGCTGACCGAGGCGTTGTAGACGGTGAACGGGCCGCGCCCGCCCGGACCCACCGACTGCGCGGCGGATTGTTTCTGGCGGGTGGCGCCGGCGCCGGCGTCCAGCGACGGGAACAACCCGCCGCGCGCCGCGTTGGCGTTTTCCTGCGCCTGGCGCAGCGCGGCCTGGGCCGACGCCACGGTGGGGCTGTGCTCCAGCGCCGTGGTTACCCGGCGGGTCAGCTCGGCATTGCCGAACGTCGTCCACCAGCGCGCCGGCACGTCGCGGCCCTGCAGGAAACGCTGGGCATCGCCACCGGCGGCCTTCGCCGTCGCGGTGCTGGCCGGCAGTGGCTGCGCCGTGTAGCGGTCCGCCGACGGTGCGTCGGGCCGCCGGTAGTCGGGACCCACCGCGCAACCGGCCAGCGCCAGACCGGCCAGCAACGTGAAGGCGCAGCCGGCGACCGCGGCGGGCTTTGCAGCAGATGAAAAAAGGGACAAGGGATTGACCTGGGCGAGGGAGCACCGGGTCGGGAAAATAGCAGACTGATTAGTTCAGATATATAGGCTAACGGCCACAAACGCCGAATTTGTGTACCAGTCTTCGGTTTTGGTTCAGCTGACGGCGCCAGCGTCCCGCCGCAGGGCGACGCGGGCGCCCTTCGCCAGAGACGTCACCCCGCCAACAGGGCTCGCGCTCGCGCCACCACGTTGGCGACGGTGAAGCCGAACTCGCGCAGCAGCACCTCGGCGGGCGCGGAGGCGCCGAAGCGGTCGATGCCTAGCATGTCGCCGTTCGGGCCGACGTAACGCTCCCATCCCTGCGATGCCCCCAGCTCCACCGCCAGCCGCGCGGCCACGGCGGGCGGCAGCACTTCGTCGCGATAGGCCTGCGGCTGCGCATCGAACAATTCCCAGCTCGGCATCGACACGCAGCGCACGGCGACGCCGTCGGCCTGCAGCTTCTGCGCCGCCTCGACGATCAGTCCGACCTCGGAGCCGCTGGCGATCAGGATCAGCGACGGCTTGCCGTCGGTGGCATCGCTCAATACATACGCGCCCTTGCGCAGGCCTTCGGCGCCGGCGTGGTGCTGGCGGTCCAGCGTCGGCACTTTCTGCCGGGTCAGCGCCAGCGCCACCGGATGCTTCTTCGAGCTCACCGCGACGCGCCAGGCCTCGGCCGTCTCGTTGGCGTCGGCGGGACGGATCACGGTGAGGTTGGGGATCGCGCGCAGGCTGGCCAGCTGTTCGATCGGCTGGTGGGTAGGGCCGTCCTCGCCCAGCGCCACGCTGTCGTGGGTGAACACATGCACCACGTGCAGCCCCATCAGCGCGGCCAGCCGGATCGACGGGCGCATGTAGTCGGAGAAGATCAGGAAGGTGGCGTCGAACGGGATGAAGCCGCCATGCGCGGCCAGGCCGTTGCTGATCGCGGCCATCGCGTGTTCGCGCACGCCGTAGTGGAAGTTGCGCCCGGCACGGCTCCAGCCGCCGCCGTCGGAGCCTTCGGTGTCTTCGCCCGGGACGACGGCCGGGTTGAAGTCGCCCAGGCCCTTCAGCGCGGTGAAGGTGGACGGATCGAGGTCGGCCGAACCGCCGCACAGCGCCGGCAGTTTCTTCGCGAACGCGTTCATCACCTGACCGCCGGCCACGCGGGTGGCCAGGCCTTTCGGGTCGGCGGGGAACGGCGGGATGTCCGCGTCCCAGCCTTGCGGCAGCGCGCCCCCAAGGCGGGCGCGCAACTCCCTGGCCAGCTCGGGGAAGGCCGCCGCGTAGGCACTCATCCGCTCGTCCCAGTCCGACTGGGCTTTCGCGCCACGCTCGAGCGCCTCGCGCATGTGCGCCAGCGCGGGCTCGGGCACCAGGAAGTCCGGTTCCACCGGCCAGCCGAGCTTCTGCTTGGTCTTCTTCACGTCCTCCACGCCCAGCGGCGAGCCGTGCGCCTTGTAGCTGTCCTGTTCGGGCGAGCCGTAGCCGATGTGCGTGCGCACCAGGACCAGCGACGGCCGGCTGGTGTCCTCGCGGGCGGCGCGCAGGGCGGCATGGATCGCGTCCACGTCGTTGCCGTCGTCGACATGGATGGTCTGCCAGCCATACGCGTCGAAGCGTGCGCCCCGATCTTCCGAGAACGTCATGTCGGTGCCGGCCGAGAGCGTCACGTAGTTGTCGTCGTACAGGCAGATCAGCTTGCCCAGCTTGAGATGGCCGGCCAGCGACGCGGCCTCGCTGGCCACGCCTTCCATCAGGTCGCCGTCGCTGACGATGGCGTAGGTGTGGTGGTCGATGATGCGATGGCCTTCGCGGTTGTAGGTCGCCGCCAGCTGCGCCTCGCCCAGCGCCATGCCCACCGCATTGGCCAGGCCCTGGCCGAGCGGCCCGGTGGTGACTTCGACGCCGGGCGTATGGCCGTACTCGGGATGGCCGGGCGTCTTGCTGCCCCACTGGCGGAACTGCCTGATGTCGTCCAGCGACACGTCGTAGCCGCTGGCGAACAGCAGGCTGTACAGCAGCGCCGAGCCGTGGCCGGCGGAAAGCACGAAACGGTCGCGGTCGGCCCAGTGCGGATCGGCCGGGTGGAACTTCATGTGCCGCGTCCACAGCACATAGGCCATCGGCGCCGCGCCCAGCGGCAGCCCGGGGTGGCCGCTGTCGGCCTTCTGCACCATGTCCACCGACAGGAAGCGAAGCATGTTGATGCATTGCTGGTCGAGGTCGTGGGACATGATGTTCTCCAGTGTGGGGGAATGGTGCGAGGCAACCACCGTCATCCCCGCGAAAGCGGGGATCCAGTGCCTCTCCCTGTCGGCGACCTTGAGGTCACTGGATTCCCGCTTTCGCGGGAATGACGTCGCCCAGAAGACCCAAGCCCACGATCAGGCGAGCGCGGCGTCGACGATCTTCTGCGCCTCGTCGAGCAGGCTCTTGAGGTGTTCTTCGCTCTTGAAGCTTTCCGCGTAAATCTTGTAAATCGCTTCGGTGCCGGACGGCCGGGCGGCGAACCAGCCGTTGGCGGCGACCGCCTTGATGCCGCCGATCGCCGCGCCGTTGCCCGGCGCCTTGTCCAGTACCTGTTCGATCTTCTCGCCGGCGAGCTGGTCGCGCTTCAGCTGGTCGGGCGACAGCTTCGACAGCTTCGCCTTCTGCGCGGGCGTGGCCGCCGCCTCGAGACGGTTCGCGTACGGCCGGCCCAGTTCGCCAGTGAGCCGGTCGAACAGCTCGCCCGGGTCGCGGCCTTCGCGGGCCGTGATCTCGGCGGACAGCAGCGCCGGCACCAGGCCGTCCTTGTCGGTGGTCCACACCGAACCGTCGTGGCGCAGCAGCGAGGCGCCCGCGCTTTCCTCGCAGCCGAAGCCCAGCGCGCCGTCGAACAGTCCCGCGGAGAACCACTTGAAGCCCACCGGCACCTCGTACAACTGGCGCCCCAGCCGCTTCACCACGCGGTCGATCAGCGCGGTGGTGACCACGGTCTTGCCCACGGCGGCGTTGCTGCTCCATTGCGGGCGGTGGCGGTACAGGTAGTCGATCAGCACCGACAGGTAATGGTTCGGCTCCATCAGGCCGCTGGAGCGGGTGACCACGCCGTGGCGGTCATGGTCGGTGTCACAGGCGAACGCCACGTCGTACTGGTCCTTCAGCCCGATCAGCCGCTGCATCGCGTACTTCGACGACGGGTCCATGCGGATCTTGCCGTCCCAGTCCACGCTCATGAAGGCGAACTGCGGATCGACCACCTCGCTGACCACGGTGAGGTCGAGCTTGTAACGCTCGGCGATCGGCGCCCAGTAATGCACGCCGGCGCCACCCAGCGGGTCGACGCCCATGTGCACGCCGGCGCTGCGGATGATGTCGAAGTCGATGATGCTGGCGAGGTCGGCGACGTAGCTGTTGAGGTAGTCGTGTTCGTGCGTGGTGGCCGCCTTGCGCGCCTGCGCGAACGGCTGGCGCTTGACGTCCTTAAGCCCGCCCTCGATCAATGCGTTGGCGCGGTTCTCCACCCACTTGGTGATGTCGGTGTCGGCCGGGCCGCCGTTGGTCGGGTTGTACTTGAAGCCGCCGTTGTCGGGCGGGTTGTGCGAAGGCGTGATCACGATGCCGTCGGCCAGGGCCGTGGTGCGACCACGGTTGTAGACCAGGATCGCGTGCGAGATCGCCGGGGTGGGCGTGAACTCGCCGCCGCTGGAAACCATCACGTCCACGCCGTTCGCCGCCAGCACTTCCAGCGCGCTCTCGAACGCCGGCTGCGACAGTGCATGGGTGTCCGCGCCGATGAACAGCGGGCCATCGATGCCTTTGGACTTGCGGTACTCGCAGATCGCCTGGCTGATCGCCAGGATGTGCCACTCGTTGAAACTGCCGTCGAGCGAACTGCCCCGATGACCCGAGGTGCCGAACGCCACGCGCTGCGCGGGCACCGATGGATCGGGCCGGGTGTCGGCGTAGGCGGCGAGCAGTTTCGCCACGTCGACCAGGATCGACTGCGGTGCCGGCTTGCCGGCGAGGGGGCTGATCTTCTGGCTCATGGGTTCTCTGGAGTGATGCGACGGGTGGGCGTATTTCGCGGGAGCGCACGCTGTCCGAAGGGAGTCTCTCGTGGACAGCGTGCGCTCCCGTACCGTCAGGGATGACCGTCGCGCAGCTGCCGGTAGCGACGGATCAGGGTATTGGTGGAGCTGTCGTGATCCAGTGAGGGCTCGTCCTTCGCGATCAGTTCGGCGATGGTGGCCTTGGCCAATTGCTTGCCCAGCTCCACGCCCCACTGGTCGAACGAATCGATGTCCCAGATCACGCCCTGCACGAACACGCTGTGCTCGTACAACGCGATCAGCGTGCCCAGGTTGTGCGGCGTCAGCTTCGCGGCGAGGATCGTGCTGCTGGGGCGATTGCCCTCGAACGTGCGATGCGCCACCAGGGCCTCGGCCGTGCCTTCGGCGCGCACTTCGTCGGCGGTCTTGCCGAACGCCAGCGCCTCGCCCTGGGCGATCAGGTTGGCCATCAGCAGGTCGTGCTGGTCGCCGCCGCCTTGGGCGGGGATCGGGTTCAGCGTCTGGCCGAAACCGATGAAGTCGCACGGCACGATGTGGGTGCCCTGGTGGATCAGCTGGTAGAACGAATGCTGGCCGTTGGTGCCCGGCTCGCCCCAGTAGATTGGTCCGGTGGCGTAGTCGACGGCTGCGCCGTCCAGCGTCACGTGCTTGCCGTTGCTCTCCATCGTCAGCTGCTGCAGGTAAGCGGGAAAGCGCTTCAGGTATTGCTCGTACGGCAGCACCGCCACCGTGGCGGCGCCCAGGAAGTTGGCATTCCAGACGCCCAGCAGGCCCATGATCGCCGGCAGGTTGTGCTGCAGCGGGGTGTGCCGGAAATGCTCGTCCATCGCGTGGAAGCCGGCCAGCATCTCGCGGAAACCGTGCGCGCCGATCGCCAGCATGGTGGACAGGCCGATCGCCGAATCCATCGAATAGCGTCCGCCGACCCAGTCCCAGAAGCCGAACATGTTGGCGGTGTCGATGCCGAACTTCGCCACGCCTTCGGCGTTGGTGGAGACCGCCACGAAGTGCTTCGCCACCGCGCTTTCCTCGCCCAGCGCCGCCACGCTCCACGCGCGCGCCGCGTGCGCGTTGGTCAGGGTTTCCAGCGTGGTGAAGGTCTTCGAGCAGACGATGAACAACGTCTCGGCCGGGTCCAGGTCGCGCACCGCTTCGGCGAAATCGGTGCCGTCGACGTTGGAGACGAAGCGGAACGTCATGTCGCGGCGGCTGTAATCGCGCAGCGCTTCGTAGGCCATCACCGGGCCCAGGTCCGAGCCGCCGATGCCGATGCTGATCACGTTGCGGATCGGCTTGCCGCTGTGGCCCTTCCACGCGCCGCTGCGCACCTGTTCCGAGAACGCGGCCATGCGGTCGAGCACCGCGTGCACGTCCGCCACCACGTCGTGGCCGTCGACCAGGATCTGCTCGCCGCGTGGCGCGCGCAGCGCCGCGTGCAACACGGCGCGATCCTCGGTGGTATTGATCCTGCGGCCGCTGAACATCGCCTCGATCTTCTGCGGCAGCTGGCAAGCGCCGGCCAGTTCGCACAGCAGACGCAGCGTGTCGGCGTCCACGCGCTGCTTGGAATAGTCGAGGTACAAGCCCACCGCCTCGACGGTCAGCGCCTCGCCACGTTTCGGATCGCCCGCGAAAAGCTCGCGCAGGTGCTTGCCGCCGATGTCCTGGAAATGCCGCTGCAAGGCCTGCCACTGCGGCAGGCGGGTAAGTGTGCCCTGGCTCATTTCAGCGCCGGCCCCTTGGACTTCTCGGCCAGCTGGCGGGCCTTCTCGGCGATGCCGTCGAGCAGGTGGTGCCACGACTTGACGAAGGCTTCGGCGCCTTCGCGCTGCAGCGTGAGTGCCAGCTGGTCGATGTCCACGCCGGCCGCACTGATGCGCGCGAGCACCGCGTCGGCGTCGCCGCCGTCCACGTCCATCACCCCGTGCAGCTGGCCGTGGTCGGCGAAGGCGTGCAGGGTCTTCTCCGGCATCGTGTTGATGGTCTCCGGCGCGGCGAAGGCGCTGATGTACAGCGTGTCGGATGCGTTGGGATCCTTGGTGCCGGTGCTGGCCCACAGCAGCCGCTGCGGCATCGCGCCGGCGTCGGCCAGCTTCTGCCAGCGCGGCGAGGCCAGCATCTGCCGGTAGGCGCGATAGGTCTGCTGGCCCACCGCGATGCCCAGCTTGTTGTGCAGCTCGTCGGGCAGCTGCTTGTTGCTGGCCACGTCCCAGCGACTGATGAACAGCGAGGCGACCGAGCCCACCCTGGGGTCCAGTCCGGCCTGCAGGCGGCGCTCGATGCCGCGCATGTAGGCCTCGCTCACGGCCTCGTACTGGGCGCAGGAGAACAGCAGGGTCACGTTGATCGGAATGCCCAGGAAAATCGCTTCCTCAATCGCCGGCACGCCTTCGGGCGTGCCGGGAATCTTCACGAACAGGTTGTCGCGCCGCCCCTTGTGGTGGATGTGGCGGGCTGCGGCGATCGAGCCGGCGGTGTCGGCGGCCAGCAGCGGCGAGACCTCCATCGAGACCCAGCCATCCACCTGGCCGGTCGACTCGAACACCGGCTGGAACAGGTCGGCCGCGCGGCGCAGGTCTTCCAGCGCCAGCTCGGTGAACAGCGCCTCGCCCTGCATGCCCACCAGCGACTTGGCGTGGATGCCCGCGTCGTAGGCGTCGCCGCCGCTGATCGCCGCGTCGAAGATGCTGGGGTTGGAGGTCAGTCCGGTGATCGAATCCTCTTCGATGTAGCGCGCCAGCGTGCCGTCATCGAGCAGGGTGCGGGTGATGTTGTCCAGCCACAGGCTCTGGCCGAGGTCGTGCAATTGGCGGGTCGCTTTCATGCTTGCTCCATGTCGCTTCACAACGGGTTTCGGGGGGAGGTTCCATCAGCTGCCAGGGCGATGACCGGAGCCGCCGGCAGAAAGTCATCAAGCTTACGCCCGCGCAGATCGCCGATGCGAGCGATCGTGATGTCCGGCGCGGGGTCGACCGTTTCGGTGGCGGCCGCGGCGGCGTAATGCCCCTGGCGCACGAACACGGTGGTCAGCCGATGGCCCATCCGCTGCTTCATGGCGGCCAGGACCTGCGGCTTGTCGTCCACCATCACGTAGTGCGCGGCGGGGTAGCGCTGCTGCATCGCCACCAGCATCTGCTGCTTGTGCACGTACACCAGCACCTCGCCCCGCAGCGCCTGCCACAGCCCGGCGCGCTGGATCTTGCGCGGCTGGAACACCACGTCGCCGTCGGACAGGATCACCGTGGTGCCCAGCGTGCGCAGGTGCGCCACGGTGTCCAGCGCATGCGGATAGAGCCGGGTGGCGAACGGGTATTCGAGCAGGTAGTTCGACATCTGCAGCAGCGAGGGTTCGTTGTCCAGCCCGCTGCGGAAACGCTGCAGCGCGCCCAGGTAGTCGGCCACGCCGCCGAGCTGGCGCAGCTCTTCGTAGATCGCCCAGTAGCGTTCGCGCTCGGCCTCACCGAAGGCCGCGTCCAGGGTGTCGCTGAGGTCGCGGCCGAAGCGGTCGTTGTCGAGCAGGGTGTTGTCCACGTCCAGGAGGAACACCACGGCGGCGGATTCGGAGGTGCGGTCGGTCAACATGGCGTGCTCTGCTCCGGTCGGGTGTCGTGCCAGCCCTCATCATCGCTGACGATGGCGGCTGCCGCATCCGGCCCCCAGCTGCCCGGTTCATAGAACGCCACCGGCCCCTCATGGGCCAGCACCTGGTCGACCACCGCCCACGCCGCCTCGACGCATTCGTCGCTGGTGAACAGCCCGTTGTCGCCGCGGATCGCATCGCCCAGCAGGCGTTCGTACGGCGACTTCTCCGGTCCGGAATCGTGCCGCGCCACCAGCTCCACCGCCTCGCCCCGCATCTCCTCGCCCGGCTTCTTCACCCGCATGCCTTCGGCGATCACCACCTCCGGGCTGAGCCGGAAGCGGAAGTAGTTCGACTGCGGCGCGCCGATCGGGTCGAACACCGACAGCGGCGGCGTCTTCATGTCCACCAGCACCTGGGTGGTGGTCAGCGGCAACCGCTTGCCGGCGCGGATGTAGAACGGCACGCCGGCCCAGCGCCAGGTGTCGATGTGCAGGCACAGCGCCACGAAGGTCTCCACGTTGGAATCCGCGGCCACGCCCTCCACCTTGCGGTAGCCGTTGAACTGGCCACGCACCACCTCGGCCGGGTCCAGCGGACGCATCGCCCGGAACAGCCGCAGCTTCTCCGCGCGCAGGGCATCGGGGTCGTTGCCGATCGGCGCATCCATCGCCAGCAGCGAGGTCACCTGCAGCAGGTGGTTCTGCAGCACGTCGCGGATCGCGCCCACGCCCTCGTAGAAGCCGCCGCGGCCGTCCACGCCGAACTCCTCGGCCATGGTGATCTGCACGCGGTCCACGTAGCGGTTGTTCCACACCGGCTCCAGCACGGTGTTGGCAAAACGGAAATACAGCAGGTTCTGCACCGGCTCCTTGCCCAGGTAATGATCGATGCGGAAGATCGCCGACTCCGGAAACACCTGGTGCAGGGTCCGGTTGAGCGCGCGGGCCGAGGCCAGGTCGCGGCCGAACGGCTTCTCCACCACGATCCGCGCATCGTCGGCGCAGCCGGCCTGCTTGAGCCCCTTCGCCACCACCCCGAACAGGCTGGGCGGAATGGCCAGGTAGTGCAGCGGCCGCTTCGCCTCGCCCAGCGCCTGTTTCAGGGCGGTGAACGTTGCCGCGTCGTTGTAGTCGCCATCGACATAACGCAGGCACGCCGACAGCTTCCTGAACGCGGCCTCGTCCAGCTTGCCGCCGTCGTGCTTCGCCGCCTCGACCAGGCTGTCGTGGGCGCGCTGCCGCAGCTGCTCCACGTCCCAGCCCGAATGCGCCACGCCGATGATCGGCAGATCCAGCCCGTCGCGCGTCATCATCGCCAACAGGGCGGGAAAGATCTTCTTGTAGGCGAGGTCACCGGTGGCGCCGAAAAAGACCAGAGCGTCCGAACGAGTGGTCGGCATGAGGCGAATTTCTCCATGAGGGGGCGCAGCATCCCGGGCCTCGGGCGGTACGCGTGACAACGGTGCTGGCGCGCTGATGCACCACCTTCGCACCGAAGACCAAATCTACCCGCAAAGCCTGCACGTCGACAGGTTAAGTTGATGCATAAGATGCGCACCCATCCGGTCGAGACCGCCGCATGAACTTGCATCCTTGAAGACCGGCAGGGGTAGCCGGATGCCCAACCCTGCAGCGCAACCATTCACCCCGCGGGCGGCATGTCAGCCAGGAAAAGCGGCTCCCCGCACTTGGCCAGAGCCGGGGAGTGCCCGTTTCGCCTCTGGAGGCCGCAGACCAGTAAAGCAGCGACAGATGACGAGCCAAGGCGAAGCTGGGCGAAATACCTGCAACGGCGAACCAACACGACTCGCCGGAATGCGCGGCGGTGAAGCCGTTCGCCCCGAACGAGAGGTCAGGCAACGCTGCCACGAAACGTCCTGAGCGCGACGAACTCGCCTGTCGTTGAGCCAAGTGCCATCGCGGCGTACCACCACACCATCATGACGTCCTGCGATGCGGCATGGGGCAACGTAAACAGCGAGCCAAGGAACATGCCGCCAAGCAACAGGCTGGTTACACGAAGGTACTGCAACGGGTCTGCCCACCACCCGCCGCGAAACCCTCGGGAAAGCGATGCGGTGGGAAGACGGGTTGAAGTGCGTGAGCGTGCATACCCGACCGCCAGGGGTGGAAAGACCAGGAGGCCAAAGAAAGAGACGGTTACGAACACCCAGTCGACGTTGGTGTGACCTTGAGTTCTGCCCAGGAGCGACAGGCCGCCAAGAAAGGCGGCTGCGAAAAGCGATAAATACATCCATGGCCACAGTCGCTTCATTGCGCTGCCTGACGCCCGGGAGTGCTTCGATGAAGACTGATCAATTGGGCAGTTCAAACGTGATGCTACGCGCGCTACTCGTAGCCACGCCCGGCCCACAAGAAGGTAGCAAAAAGCTGCCATGGATTGGCGGGCTTGGGGCCAGGACGCACGCCGAAGTCTGAATCCTTTGCCCATGCAGATGCCGCCAACAAAAAGTCGGCGATGGTTTGGTTGGCCCAAGCGCCTTGAAACCCGTCAAGCGTCACTGACAAAGACTCGGATAGCTTCCGGTCGGCCGCGAGCGACTCGACAAATTTAATGAGCGACGCTTCGTCGCCAACCGCTGAGAAAGCATTGAAAGTTTCGTCAATCACCATGTTCGCCTAACGCTGGAGTCAAGCGGCGCGCGTCCGCGCGTCCGCTTGGACGAGGTGTTAGGCCTTGCAGCGCGACTCTGGCACTGCAGACCATTGATGAGTGGCTCGCCAGAAGTGGATGAGCCTGGCGATGCAGGTAGCATGGTGGGGTTGGAGGGGTATCGACCTTGCCGAAAATCCAGAGTGACCGGATGTGTGGCCACGCCACCCCCGCCCACAATGACACCAAGGGATTGCCAACCAGAACGCTTGCGCTCTAAGGCGACTACCGGCGGATGGACCAAAGTGGTTTTGCTGATGAGCTGCCATGCCACCCCACGTTGTTGGGCGACTAGCAAGGCGCAGCCGCCACTACCGCACCAATCCGCGTCGGTAAGCAGGACCACTGCCTCTTGGATGCCATCGCCGTTGAGATCGTGGAGCGAAACCACGTAGGTGCCTAGTACGGCCCAGCCGCCTTGCCCCAAGAACTGACGCAAGCTTGCGGGTGCCGTCGGGCAGCCAGACACCAAGACCGGGGCAACGAGGAAGGACGACAGGAGGGCGGGGAGCAAAGCTCGTCGCAAGAGGTGTCTCTCCGTTGGCCTAACGCTGGAATTGAGCGGCGGCAAAGCCGTCCGCCTCGAATGAGTGGTTAGCGCTTGCTAGGTGGGACAGCGAACGCCGGTGTAAATGGGCCTGAGGGAAGAGTGTGGTACCACTCGCGAATCTTCTTGCCGCCGACAAATTCTGTGACCTCAAGTGCATAGCCGATGCCGCCCCGCTCGATGGCCACCACGAGTCTATTGCCTTGCACGCATGCGCCGAAGAACCGATTCCGGGGAGTGTCATCGCCGCTGAGCGCATCCGTAGATTGGAAGGCTTCACCGCGCTCCGCGATTGGGCCCATATCTTGGGCAAGCGTAGAGCGCGCAGACTCTGGAACTGAATGCCATGTTGGCAGAAGCCTGCAAGTTTCGCCGGCTCGCGCCGCAAATGGCGACGTAAGGAACATGAGGAAAGCAATCTTTAGTATGGAGGTCTTCATGAGCGCTAACGCTGGAATTGAGCGGCGGCGAAGCCGTCCGCCTCGAATGAGTAGTTAGTTGTCCGCCGAGCATCCACCTATTTGAAGCGTTTATTGATGGCCAAGAGGCGCGCAACAACAGCCTCGCCGATTTCTTGAAACTGCTGGTCTGACAACTCCATGCTGTCTAAGTGGTCGTTTGAGTACGCATTGTGAGTAAAGAAGACTTTGTGCCTCCATACTCGATCTCGTGCAGCCGGATCGTCCGCAACGACGTCATCGAATATCAACCGAGAACGGCCATCGCCAAGATCGCGAAGACAGATGACTATGCCTTCCTTTGCCCGGTGAGTGCTATCAGTTTCCTGCGACATATGCGCTCCGTGCATCTAACGCTGGAATTAAGCGGCGGCGTAGCCGTCCGCCTTGAACGAGTAAAAAGAGACTTCCTGCCCTTTCGGCCTCGAAGGCCATGATGGTGTTGCGACACAACCGTCAGCAGAAGAGGAAGTCTCCATGAGCACTATAACCCTGGGTGTGGACTTGGCGAAGAACGTGTTTTCGGTGTGTGCAATGGATGGCGCCGGGCACGTGCTGGAACGACGGGAGCTCAAACGTGAGGCGTTTGCCATGTGGCTGGCGCAGCGGCCAGCGGGGACCGTGGTGGCGATGAAGGCGTGCAGCGGGGCGCATTACTGGGCACGACGGTGCCAGGCGTACGGCCTGCAGCCGCGGATCATGGCGGCCCAGTTCGTCACGCCATTCCGCAAGAGTGGTCGGACCAAGAATGATCGCGCCGATGCCGAGGCGATCGCCACGGCGGCGTGGCAGGGCAACATGCGCTTCGTGCCGGTCAAGAACTCCGATCAGCAGGTGCGCCTGTCCTGGCATCGGGTCCGCGAGGCTACAAGGCCGAGTCGCTGGCGATCGGCAATCGGCTGCGGGGCCTGCTGGCCGAGTTTGGTGTGATCGTGGCGCCGAGCGACCGGGCGCTGTGCCACCTGCTGGCGGACTCCCGGGTTGCCAGCCGAGCTCAGGGAGCTGTTGCGTGATCTGGCCGGGCACTGGAAGCGGTTGCGCCTGCACCTCGACGCGTTCGATGCACGCATCGAGGTGCAGGCGCGCGAGGACGAGCGGTGTGTACAGCTGCGCGCCGTCACCGGCATCGGCCCGATCACCGCCGACGCGGCGGTGGCGACGGTGGGCAACGCCCGCGAGTTCAAGCAGGGCCGGCAGATGGCGGCTTGGCTGGGTCTGGTACCCACGCAACATTCCAGCGGCGGGCATGTGCACCTGGGCGAGATCAGCTGCCGCGGCGATGCGTACCTGCGCACGCTGCTGATCCAGGGCGCCCGCAGCAGCCTGCAGCGGGCCAAGGTCATCGCGCCGGAGAAGGCCACGCCGGAATAGTTGTGGATACGCTCACTCGACGGGCGCATGCCGTTCGGCAAGGTGACCTTGGCCATCGCCAACAAACACGCACGACAAATCTGGGCGATGCTGGCGCGCGAGGTGGACTACGATCCGCACGTCTGCCTCAGCCATCCCATGCACCAGAAACATCACACGGCCAACGCCGCGTAGCCACAAGGTTTCGTTCCATCGTCAGCGCGAAGTGGTAGACAACGGTTCAGTCCGACCCAGAGAGAACCTGACTGACCAGATGGTCCAAACGGTGTTCCGGCTGATCCCCGGGCACCGGACAGTCCGATGAACGAAAGAGGTCTTTGGGTGCGGTTTATACCGAGGTCCGAGTCAGCGAAACCGACTCGACAAGACCGGTTATGACCGAAGGAAATCCCCTTGCGGGACGGAAATGCAGCCTGACACTCGTTGGAGCCGCGCAGCACTGATACGCAGTACGCAGCATCGAACAACACCCTCACCAGCAGTGGCCCGAAAGCTCAGGGCAAAAGCCTCATGCGGCTGGGATTGACGGGAAGTCTCTTACGGAATTGTTAGGTGCCAGCCCCGTTCTGCCGAGTATGAATGTTACGCGCTCCTGGAGGGAGGCTTTGGGAATGACACAAATTTCATAGCCTGCCTGGACATACGCTGAAACAGTTGCCTCATAAGATCTCGCCGCTCTTTCGAAGCTTGCTTGGCGCTCGTGGTTGCGGACATAGATCTCCGGCCAAGGTTCCGCCACAAACACCGTGACGGAATATCGGTAGCGCGCCACCATCTGACGATGATTGTCGCCCGAGTCCAGGAACCGGAACCACTCGGGGATACCGCGATCCAGGAACACGGGTGCTTTTAGAGACAGAGCTGTTTCGTAGTCCTCGATACTGCGAGCAAGAACCGCTTCCATAAACGCTGTGCGATCAACATCAGGAAGCGCTCTGCCACCGCATCTCCGTTGCTCGCGCATGATCGCGAGGGCTGCTTCTGGAACGGTGGCGTATCCAAGGCTTTCCAATGCGGATATGAGTGTTGACTTGCCAGCTCCTGAAGCGCCGGTGATAACGTGCAAGTGTCGGCAGTTCATATCTTGGTTCTGGTGCCTAACGACCAAGTTGGCCGACTCGTGTAGCGGAGCAAATTGGGTGGCAAGCTTTTTCTTCCACGCAATTTTGTGCGGCGAAACGAGTTCGGCTTGAACGCACTGTTAGGCCTACTCGCCGTCGGCTTTGATGTGGCCATCATCGTAGACATAAATCGACCATTCACCGTCGAGGGTAAAGGGATCTGCAGGGACCCAAGCAAGGCGCCAACCTGTCTTCTCCGGCTTATATACGTCATGAAACGAAGTGACGCTACTCAGGAATTGGTCGGAGACGTCGATCTTATGGGTGTGGATATATGAGCGCGCGATTGAAATTGCCTGACTCATCTCGGTCTTCGGTCGCCGTGCTCCGTCGGCCTCTTTGACATGCACACAGCTAGCCAGGAGTAGCGTCGGCAGCAGAAGCAAGGCGATTCGTGAACTCATGGTCGTAGGCCTAACGCTGGAGTTAAGCGGCGGCGAAGCCGTCCGCTTGAATGACTGGTTATATCGCGTGCGGCCCAGCGCCTGCGGCTGCATGTGCTTTTGCTTGTTGGAACAGAGCGGCAACGTCGGCTTGGCTAAGTGCTTGCAGCTCGTTGAAAGCTGCGTCCGTGGCTTGCTTGTTGCCGGTGCCTTCGCCATGAAGCGTCATGCTGCTGCTGGTGTACAGAAAGGAAAAAACGAATGGAAACCCCGGGTTTTCTTGTGACGTGACTAGGACGACGCTCTTGCCGTCGCTGCAGCCATAAACGAGCCATTGCCCGCCGCCGTATGACTTGGTAACTGGACCGACATTACAAGACAGCGGGTTGTCCGGTGCAGCGGCTGCAGCCGCGCACGAAGTTGCACTGAAGGCAAGTGAAAGGACAATGATTAGCGAGGTAATTTTCATGCGACATAACGCTGGAATTAAGCGGCGGCGCAGCGGCCCGCTTGGATGACGGGTTAGAGGGCGCTGCCACTGACCGCGAGCTCGCCGCCTGCACGAACGTCGTGGCCGTACTTGAATGTGCGACCTGCGACTACCCTATTGTGGCAGCTCAACACAACTCTGTGCCCGTTGTCCGAGGGTGCAACGATGAAACTTTCCCGGAAGTTGCCGGACACCACTCGCTCTTGGAGTGTGGCTTTGGAACTAAGAGAGGTGACCGAAAGCCAGCAGCTGGAATTGCCTGGCGTAGTGCCGACGACGAAAAAGAAGCCGTCCGTTGGGCCGAGCAGCCTCGCGCACCCTGAGAGTAGAAAACAGGCTGCTGTCGCTGCGATACGTCTGATGAGTCCCCTAACGCTGGAGTTAAGCGGCGCGCGGTACGCGCGTCCGCTAGGACGAAATGTTAGCCGCGTTACGCAGATGCACCAACAGCGACAACCAAGGCTGGTGAATTTTCGAACTGACGCAACGTGTCTGATAGATGCATATGATCAAAGCTCTTCCCGAGCTGATCCATGGCCTTCGCGGCATGGAGCAAAAAGCCAGCAATTTCCCTGAGCTCCGCGGAGGTGGCCGACAGGGTCGCCTCGGAAAGCTCCAGCGGAATCTGCCGCTCTGGAGTTGATGAGAGATGACCAAAGAGCTTCATGTCAAAGAATCTCCGATACGGCTAACGCTGGAGTTAAGCGGCGGCGCAGCTGTCCGCTTGGACGAATGGTTAGTGATCCTTGCCAAAAGCTTGGCGAAACGACCGCTCATACATATCAGCAGGGTAGACAACAAGCTCGCCACGGATTCGAGCGACAACAACTCTCGCACCCTCCTTGATCGGAAAAGCACAGGGCGATACTCCCTCTGAACGGCCCGGAGCATGCCCCACAAGAACCTTGTCGACAGCAACGCTTACCCTTAGCTCCCCACGCGAGCTGACCCAGCGGTTACTGACAGCATGGCCCACGGCAGCAAAGCTAGCTTGCTGTGCATACGAGACGCTTGGCTCAAAAGGCGTACAGGCCACAGACGCGAGAGATGTGCCGGACAACGTAATTGCGAGAAGCACGCGAAATAGTGTCATGAGCGCTAACGCTGGAGTTAAACGGCGGCGCAGCCACCCGCCTTGAACGAGATGTTAGACGGTTACGATCCAACACGGATGGACGATGCACATAGTTGGGAAACGCGAGTTGCTGGATTGGAAACTACTCTTTGAACAACGGCGAGACACTGAGAGGCTTGCGCGCTATGGCCGCCGCAGCTGCCGCGGCCCGCTTGCGAATCGGAACCATGACGAGCAAGGCCACATTGATGACAAGCGGTACTAAGGCAAGCGCTCCCGCCACGAAGGCGAGAAGGGATAGAACAATCAAGATACCGGCCGGGAAGGCAACTGGCCACCAACGAATGTCGTCCTTGAACCAGACGCGATAGGCGCCAAACGAGTATAGCGCGCCAAGCAATAGCCCGAAGGCAACGCTAAACAGTGCAAGCGTTTGGTGTTCGGTGGCGCCGCTGAAGGAGCCGAGCGTGGCAAGGAAGTTGGATACCGCTGAGTAGCCCATAAGCCCAAAGACACCCGCAGTGAACCTTCGCAAGCGGTCATCCAGGGCGCGCCGACGCATCCGAAGCGCAACTTCCGAGCGATAGCTACCTTCTGCTTCCAATTCAGCCATGAACTTCCCCTTGTTGAGTCCAACGCTGAGTTGAGCGGCGGCGGAGCCGTCCGCCTTGAACGAATTGTTGGGGAGCATCTTGCGGCCTGCCTTGGAGGTTGTACAGCATGCCGCCGGGCGGAGCAGAGGCATCAATGATGCCGGGCTGCAGGGCTACGGTGACGGTGCGATCAAGGATTGCCGTGGTCGGATGCAGCACCTTTACGCGCTGGGCTTCCAAGTACTCCACCTTAATCAGCGAAGCGTTCGCCCAGCGAACGTTTACCCCATATGCTTGATCGCTTCGAGTAGCACTATAAAGTTGAACTAAAGAGCTTGCGGCAGTGCAGCTCGCACCGTGAGGAGCGAGGCATACGTCGTGCGAGAATGACGTCGTGGCGCCACTATTTGATTCGACTAAAACGGCGTCGATCGCACCGTCGGGCGAGGTTGAGCGCGCCACTGGATCGTGCGAGGAGCAGGCTGCAAGGCAACTACCTAGAAGCGTCGAAAGCAACAGGTCGCGAATTCTCACCTAGTGTTCCCTAACGTTGGAGTTAAGCGGCGCGCTGTACGCGCATCCGCTTGGACGAGTAGTTAGCCAGCGACGCGACGCCTAAACTAGGTGTGTTGACCAAGAGTGAAACTACCTAAAAGCTCGTGTCAGCCGCCTTTTGCCCGAATGCGCAACAGTTGAACACAGCGCTTTCCTAAGGTTGAACACCCGGCGAAAACAATCCGTATTTGCCGCGTAGATCATACCTGTAGTCACCCGCCACGGGAGAGCTCTCGATGGACAATACGCCGCGCGTGAGCGAATACGTATAGGTCGGTCGGCCACGGTACTTGGGTGACCGACAAGTGATGCGGTAAGCATCGCCTCCCGATTGCGCGACGCTCTGGCAGGACACGTCGTGGTATTTCCATTGTTTCATCGGCATGGCTTTGGGAATGACGATCTCAAGCATGCCGGTTAGACAGTAGAAGTCTTCGTTGCCGCAATCCTCGTAGTTGTTGGTAATCACGTCATCCGGATTGTTGATGCGCGCATCCGGAGTGCCCTGTATCGCGACACCATGAGTTGTAACGTTGATGACAATGGAGAGGTTGTTTGATCTTCCGGTCCCGTCGTAGATATACCCCGCGACCTGCTCGGAACTGTGCGCCGCCGGGACTAAGCGGAATATCAAGGCAACACCAAGTGCAAGAAGAGTCACCACACGTCGCATGGGTTATTGCCTCCATAAGGGTAGCCAAAAAACTTCACGCAAGTAGGCCTCAGATAAGGCCAACGCCTGAATTAAGACGCCGACGAACCGCGTAGCGGTTTGACGGTCGGCTTGAATGAATTGTTAGGGGGTGCCTGCGCAGACACAGCCCCAGCCAGTGCAGTCGCCGCCGAAGTGCTTGGCAACGTCCTTTAGATAGCTCTCCAGGTGGCTGATATCCGCGTAGTTCGGGGCCATGTAAGGGATTACTGTGACCGTCCATGGTGAACCTGAATTCTCCTCAAGTGGAGGATCCAGTTGGACTTTATACTCATTCTTGAACAAGAACATCCCGCACTCGAGGGCTGCTTGCTCTGTATCAAAATCAAGACTGAAATCGATGTCGCGAGAGATGGAAAAGTCGTCGCCGTTTTCAATCAAGCGCCAAAGAAGCTCCCCATTGTTGTCTTTTGGGTATTTGGCGAAATCGCGATCCATTTTTGTGCCCCTAACGCTGGAGTTAAGCGGCGGCGAAGCCGTCCGCCTTGAACGAGTGGTTAGGCGTCCGTGCCAACGATGGCGCGAGCACCGTTTTTGCTTTGTTGCACACCGACCAATACTAAGGCCCCGCCAAGAAGAAGGCCAAGAGTGAAGATGGCAGCCTTTGGCCAGAACTGTGAGGAATTAGGATCGTTGCCGAAGACAAATGCGCCGAACAGGAAAACCGGCATAAGACCGCCGATGAAAATATTGATGCATGCAAGCAGTATCCACGCAGCTTCCTTCGCTGAACTCCATGAGGCTCGATTGCGCTCTCGAATATCGTGAACATAGAAGCCGGACGAGATTGACAGCCCACTTACGTAACCAGCCCCAAACGCTACAAAGATCTCGACTAAGTTCATAGGCGCCTAACGCTGGAATTAAGCGGCGGCGTAGCCGTCCGCTTGAATGAGATGTTAGGCATGCAGCAAGTCAGTGCCGCGTGCCGTCTTGCCAAGTGTGAAAGACCAAGACGATGCCGTCTACCAATGCCTGCTCGAAGTACTCCAGGTCTGTGTTGTCTTTACTGAAATCCTCGCGGGTAACAACAAAGACGGCGTCAAGAACTTCGATGCGCCAACCAGCTTCTTGAATCTCTTGTGCTGCGCGGTCGAGTGCTTGCTGCTCAGTAGGTGCGACGACCCACACATTGACCATGGCACCGGTAGGGCTGACGAGACTGTCAGAAACCAAGGGACGAGTCTCATATCTCACAAGGTACAGAGGATGCTCCTTGAAGCCTAACGCTGGAGTTAAGCGACGCGCGGCTTTTCGCGCGTCCGCTTGGATGATGGGTTAGGCCTGTACCGTGATGCAGAAAAGAAGCTCACTGCCAGACGCCTCTGGATGATTGTGATGCTCAGCTTGAGACCTGTGCATGGTGCTACGGAACCAAGCATACATTTCGGCTTGAGTCAGTTGGGAAGTGAATGCAGTGCCTTGGTGCTTCATTGAATGCCCGAGCTTGCCATCTGGGTAGTGCAGCCAACCCTCCCAGCCGACAACCACAACGCCCGCTTGCTCCAAGAGTTGTAGCGCTTCGATAGCCGCTGCGAGTGGCAGCACAAGCTCGCTCGGCGAGGCAGATTTGGATTGGAGTTCCGCGATGCTCACTGAAGGCCTAGCGCTGGAGTTAAGCGGCGCCGGAGGCGTCCGCCTTGGACGAGTTGTTAGCCCAAGCCGCGGGCCAACATGCACCGAGAATGACAGGAAAAGCGATTACTAGGATAGAAAAAATCATGTACCACGCGATGTACGCAGCCATAGCTTTTACAGCCATGAACGATACAAAGTAGAAAATTGCGACCAGGAAAAATGTCTTGCGCGCATCTGGGACGCGATGACTAAAGCCCAAACCAAGCCAAAATGCGAAGCCTGAAAAGATCGCGCACAGTACAACGCCTGGCAGATACGTCTTAAGGGTTTCCGGAAGATTGAGGGATGCAAAGTGAAACGGGTACATGGCTACAACCAACGATGTGATGAACACCGACGCAGTGAATGGCACAACATGTTTTAGTGGCTGTACTTTGAACATAAGGGCTAACGCTCAAGTCAAGCCGAATTGCAGCGCGTAGCTCACAACATGGCAAGCTCTTTCTGCCATGTTGTTGGCGTAGCGATGCAATTTCGGCTTGAACGCATTGTTAGGCCGCTCATCGGACAACGGCCCAAGAGATGATCACTAAAACAATAAGGGCGAGCGCCCCCAGCCAGCGCGGGTGAAAGGAGAGGCCGAGGGCGGTAGTCTGGGGAAGGATGCCTGCCTCCAGATCCGCGATGATGCCCGATATTGCCTTATCTTGAGCGACGCGATAGCCGGGATCCTTGACGCGGATATCAGCGTCATGCAGGTAATGCATAACTTCGGGCGGAAGCGCCACGTCTAGCGACTCTGAGAATCTGCGGGCTGAGGCATCCCAGGCCAGGATGTCAGCGGCAGCAGTTGGGGAAGTTCGCTGCAACTCTCGAAGCTGCGCTGCGATTTCTCGAAGTTGGCGAAGATCTGTCATGCGCGGCCCAACGCTGGAGTTAAGCGGCGGCGAAGCCGTCCGCCTTGAACGACTGGTTAGGACTTCTCTGCGATAAGTTGGAACGTGCATTTGTTGCCGTTCGCTTCAAGTTCGTGGAGAAGTGCCAGGTTTTTTGCGGCTGCATATTCGCTTGATTCTTTGGCTGTTGGGGGAGCGGCGGCTTGATGGGTGTCGTAGATCGGATGGACCGGAATCGCGACGCTTCCACACTTAACTGTTGTACCGAAGTAGCTGCCGTAGATTTTTCCAACGCCCCAAATTGTCTGGACCGTCCAGCCGTTATACCAAGACAGAAATTCTCTATGCTCCTGAGCGGGAGCAGGCACCGAAATTACTGATAACAGGGCGGCGAGTAGCAAAGCTTTCATGAGGCCTAACGCTTGAGTTAAGCGGCGGGCGGTACGCGCGTCCGCCTTGAACGAGTTGTTAGGTGCGGCGATGGATGCCCAGGCGCACCTTTGCTGCGTACGGAAGATACCTTTGCTGAAGCTCGTACTGGACTGCGGAGATTGTGCTCGGCAGTTCTTCTGGCTGCCACCCTTCAAGTTCGCGCACGGCGATGATGCCCATGGTGAGCTCTTCGAGGCGCTCAGGTGGCTCAGTGCCAGAAAGCACCGCCTGACAGTACTGCAGCTGACGGAGGACGGAGGTACGCCAAGACAGCTCGTGCGGGAGCGCCTCAACCTGCTTTGCTGCCCATTCGATTTGCTGCGCAGTGTCCATTGCACCTAACTCCTGAATTAAGCCGAGCCGCGAAGCGGCTTCGGCTTGAATGAATTGTTAGGGCGCAACCCGCCCCCTGGGAAGCGATTACCCAGCCAGCATACCGCCGAACATGCGGCAGAACGCTGCCAAGGGCCTCTGTGGCGGTGCCAAGTAGCGCATCGCGGTCGAGGAACAGTGCGAGTCTGAGTTGGTCTGCAAATTGCTCAGAGAAGTAGCCATGCGCCAAGCGAGCAGTGATACAGCCAACCAATGCTTTGGACTGGGTAGGACTAAGCGAGCAATGTTTAAGCCGACGAGAGAACTTGGCGTGTGCTCGGTTGTGCCAATTGCCCCGGCTGTCCTGTACAAGAAAAGCCACAGCTCGATCTATTGCGGTCGGCTCGCATGCCCTGAGGCCCTTTGCTATGGTCAGCAACTCAGGTTTTGTGAGGCTGGTTTGCGGGAGTGCGTCCATTGCGCCCTAACGCTTGAATTTAGCGGCGCGCGCAGCGCGTCCGCTGGAATGAGTTGTTAGACACCACGTGCCCATACGCTCAATTTACACATTGCGTGACGGTACCGTGCCCCGTTGGTTGAAAGCACCCTGTAAACGTGACAGCGCACTTGTTGCCGCGAGGCTCCGCGATACAAACGCTCTGACAATCTTTTGAGTTTTTGCAAGGCTTGCCACCGTCGCTCGTGAGCATGAAGCAATAGTGGGTGGTGTTGCCTGGCATTACCGGAATCCACTCGCCGCTCTTTTGCAAGCAAGCGCGCTCCGTGGTTGGGACCTTGAACTTCTTTGCGTGCGCAGAAGCACCGACTTGCTGGGCGAGACACGACGCCGGCACCGCTACTGCCAGCATGACTCCCAATTTGATGAGAACCTTCATTGTGGTGTCTAACGCTGGAATTGAGCGGCGGCGGAGCCGTCCGCCTCGAATGACTGGTTAGACGGCACACGTTGCGCCGTCGGTTGGAGCGTAACCGTAATTCGCATGGCCTGTACTCAAAGCCGGAGGTAACTATTGGGAAAGAATGTAATCAAGGTGCTCGAGCGCTTCTCTGAGAGATGTTGCGCTCCTAGTTCCCCCACCATGTTCTCCCGTACGGTCTGCTTTCTCTCTCCGCTCTAAGGTGAGCTTGAGGAAGCGTTGATATGTATAGAAGTCGAAGGCGCGTCAATCTTGCTCTGGACATCGTCGGTGAGCGCGCCTGCATTGTGAGCAGTGACAAACACAATGTCTTTAAGCTCTTTCTTGGTGATATCACCCATATGTACCCCCGGGAATCTTCGAAATCGCAACGATACGACACGTGGCGTGATGCTGGCCAAGAGTCAGCTCTGCCGTCTAACGCTGGAATTAAGCGGCGGCGTAGCCGTCCGCTTGAATGACTTGTTAGGCACCGTCACCTTGATAGGTATCCAGAAATTTTCCCACTACGTTGCCTTCCTCTGAGCCGTCAGGGTGCGTGATGAGCCAGTCAAGGAGGTCGGACTCGCAGAAGGTGTATGGGTCGCCAAATCGGTACCCGGAGACATGACCGATTTGGCTTGCGATCCGCCCGGTGATCATACCTTTGTGGATGGCGCTGACCGCGATGAATACTTGCTCGGTCATGCCGTAAGCATCGTGCAAGCGAGCAGTGACAAAGAAGGATTGCCCAATAGGCAGGCCGGCTAGGAAGCGAGATCTTGCCTCCGGATAGGTGGATCTGGCCTGAGCTACGTAGGGAGCCATCGCTGCCTCAAGGGTGCTCATTTGCCCAAGCGGTACACTTTGCGGCTTGTCTTTTGGAGCATTCGGGGAAAGCTGAGGCCCTGTTGCCAGCACCGGAAAGGCTAGGAGGGTCAGAAGTAGAGATAGCAGCGTCTTCATGGAACTCCCTAGTTTTGGCCTAACGCTGGAGTTAAGCGGCGGCGAAGCCGTCCGCCTTGAACGAGATGTTAGGGCGCGGACTCTACTTGTGCGACCCCACCGAGCGTCACGACCCGAACGCCAAGTCTCAAGAGATGTTCAATTGCTGCCGACGCCAGCTTCTCGTTGCTGATATGGAGATCGAAAGCGCGGCCATCTCGGTTGACGTAGCAGATGACTTCGGAGACTGGCGAGCGCTCCACATAGTAGTCGTCTACGACCAATCCCGAACCAAACAGGAACTCCTCAACTTCCGGGACAGGTTCTTGCGGCATTGTCATGAAGAGCGGCCTAACGCTGGAGTTAAGCGGCGCGCGGCACGCGCGTCCGCTTGGACGAGTTGTTATACCCTTGATTACTTAGCCGCATAAGGATCTAACACGCCAAATAGCTTCATTATTGCTTTGCGGTCTTCCTGTGAAACGGTACGGCTCTGGAAATAGCCGTAACCTTGCGCAGTTAAAAAATTGCTGCCTACGCCGAGGTCGCCAAGAAATTTGTCCCCCGAATAAAAATTTGCGCGGACCTCTGCGACGGGCGTGCCGGTGACCGGCGTGGCCCAGTCGGAACCATGCGCTTGAGCAAACGCAGCAAACTTTTGAATTTCATGCTTCCCGCTAATGATCCGAAGCGATTGGTTGCTCAGGTTGGTGATCTCTATTCGGTCTGCGCCATTGAAGCGCTCGAACCTCATGTTTGAACACGGCTGGCTCAGTTGGCAGCTTGCCAAGCTGAGGATGCTTAGGGCGAGCGTTTCCTGCGACGCATAGTGTCTCTCGTATAACGCTGGAGTTAAGCGGCGGCGAAGCCGTCCGCCTTGAACGAGATGTTAGACGCCACCTGCGACAGGCGGGGCCCCCGAATTACCAACCCAACCACTTTCGACGACCTCAACAGCAGCAAGAATGCGCTTTGCAAATGCGCGTGCTTGCGCGGTGTCGAACTCGACCGCACCCTCGAATGGCATTGCAACAACCTTGATGAAGATGACGCCCTCATCTTGCCGTGCCTCACACGACACCGTTTCCTCGTAGGGCTTCGCAGAGTTCTCGGACATGTTTGTTGTGGCGTCTAACGCTTGAGTTGAGCGGCGGCGTAGCCGTCCGCCTCGAACGAGATGTTAGGCCGCATCCGCAGCCCGCAGGTGAATGAACTCTCCTGCCATCTTGCCAGAAAGTGCATCTGTGACTGCATCCAAGCCCGTGCCGTCTAGGCGTAGGCCTGCGCTCCAGCCCCGAGGTATTGCCGGAACAGCCTTACGAAAAATGACAGCGCTACTCAGGCGGAGGCGAACAGGGGTTGAGGACAACTCAACACCGCTACCATCGTCGGAGGCACCCCCGGCGCGAATCCTTACGAGCTGCGTGAACACTGTGCCGACCGGCACCTCGTCAGCATTATTGGTTGCGACGAAAATGCCGTCTGATTCGACCCGGTCTAAGAATATGTCGAGATTCTTCATCTGCGGCCTAACGCTGGAGTTAAGCGGCGGCGAAGCCGTCCGCCTTGAACGAAATGTTAGGTTTCTGGCGTCGAAACTGGCTGACCGTAGAGCTCTTCGAATACATGATCAGGCATCCACGTTTCATACTGATCGGGCCTTCCCAGCTTACGGACAACGACATAGCCCATGAAAATTCTGCCGCAACTCGGTGGCGGCTTCATAGATGAGGTCTCATGAAACCTAGTGAAGTGCATCTTGTAGTCGACGTTAGAAATTTCTGCGGCTCGAACTGTACGGCCATACATTGATGCTGTTTCAGTGTCGATGGCCTTGAAGGTGGCCATGTCTTGTACGCGGATGTACGGACGATCTGGGTTGTACTCGCTCATTCCATGTACCTCGTTTCCGATCCTCTGAACCTAACGCTGGAATTGAGCGGCGGCGAAGCCGTCCGCCTCGAATGATTGGTTAGGCCACGCCGGAAGCTATGTTACCCGCTCTTGGCTTGGATGAATAAACGCGATAGACCACGTAGAACGCTGGCGGAAAGACCAGAACGATTGCAAAGACACCAAGACCGCTCAGTTGCCCATGATCGAAAAAAGCGATGCCCACGATGAAGCTATACAGGCCGATTGCAAGGTAAGAGAGCGCAACGAGCTTGGCAACTTGTCTGTTGACTAGAAAGCAACAAACCGCCAGGGAAAGCAAAGAGAAAGTTGCCCACAGGTAATAGTCGGGATTGGACATGAATGCGGCAACGTTCCCGAGGGCGTGCATCGCGAGCAATGAGCTAGCAATAGACTTGTTCAATACCTGCTCCCTACGGCCTAACGCCGGAATTAAGCGGCGGCGCAGCCGTCCGCTTGGATGAGTGGTTAGGGTGCAGCGCCTTGCGCTACAACCTTGACAGGAAGATCTCGGACGCTTTCTGGGACATCGGTTGTGCCAGCGTACTCAAGCATGAGTTCGTTGTCTTGCACGAATACGAGATAGCTACCCGCCACTTCGCCCACTTGGCCAAGAACCATCGGTTGGCTAAGAACCGCGCATGCTTTGGGCAGCAAATGATGGCGAACGGTTAGGAAGTACCCAACGCCAGAATGGTAGAAGCTGACCAACTCGGCGTCACGGCAGACGGCCGCCACCACAGCCTCGCCGAGCGTTGCATTGCCAAGAAGTCGAAGTACTTCAACTTCAAATGCACGGAAGTGGCTCATCTGCGACCTAACGCTGGAGTTAAGCGGCGGCGCAGCCGTCCGCCTTGAACGAATTGCTAGGCACAATTCGCGCTTTTTGCACCAAGGGAAACGAGCAATTCGGACATCTTTTTGTGATGGCTGCAGAGCGAGAAGTCAAGCGGCGACCAACCATGTGTGTCGACGGGAGTCAGATTTGCCCCTCGTGCGGCGAGGAATTGTACGAACTTATACCTTTGGTACGTAGTCGCGTGAAATAGCGGTGTGCGGCGGCGAGCATCACCTGCTTCGGCGTTCGCACCATAGGAAAGAAGAGCTTCAGCGACATCAATGTGCCCCTTCCTTCCAGCCCAGATAAGTCCCGTGAACTGGTTGGAGTCACGAGACTCCGGATCGACGCCTGCAGCCAGGAGTGTACGGACAAGTTCCGATTTGCCCGTACTGCATGCATTGAAAAACTTGTGGTCCGCCGGGATGGTCATGGGGGCCTAACGCTGGAGTTAAGCGGCGGCGGAGCCGTCCGCCTTGAACGAGATGTTAGGCAGTACTACCACGTTGTGCCACGTGCCGCCTCTACACGTACCCAGATATCGGGCGTACTACTTGCCCAGACGCCACCGAGTAAATGACGAAAAGCAGGATCTTTGCGCGCTTGAAGCTCTATGCGGTCTATGAACTCTGGCCCGACATGATGAATAAGGTCCTCAAGGGGCCCCGCTGCAAGCACGCCGAGGACATTCTTGGGCGGGTCACGCGCGAGGATCGCCAGGATCGTTGCCCAACAATCCTCGGCGTCTGCCGTATCCCCTGGAAACATGAAGCGCTCTGCGGCCCAAAACAATTGATGGCCGTCTAGCGGTCGAGAGCCATCTTGTTGCAGGGCAACGTATGCGTTTGCCCAATCGTCAATTGCCTGCGAGTCCATGCTGTGCAGCCTAACGCTGGAGTTAAGCGGCGGCGAAGCCGTCCGCTTGGACGAATGGTTAGGTGTTCTGCGACGAACTTTGCAGAGAGAACCTACCATGTAATTTGAATGTTGCCTCGATGCCGCGAACTCCGAACCAAATCACGAGCGCGAAGACCATGCCACTCCGGCTCTCCGGAAACAGAAAGGGAACCAGAAAACAAAGAACTGACAAGCTGACCCCGGCCACGGCTGCGAGACGACTGAATTTGTAACGCGTAAAGTACCCACAAATTGCATATAGGGCTGCGACAAAGAGCAGACGTGGCCATGCCAGAAAAGCGAAGAGCGTGACGAATACGGCCGCCAGAAAGAACCCAAGGGCGGCCCCCTTTGCCAAGTCGATAGCTGTCTCGCGGTCGGCAATTCGCCCGAAAAGTGCGTTCTGCAGCGTGACCATGTTGAACACCTAACGCTGGAGTTAAGCGGCGGCGCAGCCGTCCGCCTTGAACGAACTGTTAGGCCACCGCAGCCAATTGGCGAACGGAAAGCGTCATCCGCGAGATGGGCGCGGTCGAAGTAGAGGGCTTTCTTTCCGGGTTGGCCGTGCATGGCGGCGTTGCTGCAAGCACGCAGAATCAGGCGCTGTCGGCGTTGCTGTTTCCATACCGGGAAGTGTTGCGGATCGACCTGCCATGGATGGAGACGATGGTGCGCGCGAAACGTTCCCGGCGGGTTCCCACGGTTCTGGCGCGGGACGAAGTGCATGCGGTGCTGGCACAGATGGAGGGCCGTCCCTGGTTGCTGGCCAGCCTCCTGTATGGCACGGGCATGCGCTTGATGGAGTGCATGCGGCTGCGCGTGAAGGATGTGGATTTTGCCCGCAATGAAATTACCGTGCGCGACGGCAAGGGCGGCAAGGACAGGCGCACGGTGCTGCCAAACAGCCTGGTCGAACCGCTGCAGCGCGAAATCGAGCGCGCCAGGGTGTTGCACAAGGATGACCTGCTTGCCGGCTTCGGCGTGGCTCGCCTGCCGCATGCACTGGCCCGGAAATATCCCGACGCCGGGCGGGAATTCGGCTGGCAGTTCGTGTTTCCGTCGGGCCAGCGCTCGCTCGACCCGATGGACGGCGTGGAGCGTCGCCATCACTTTGACGAGGCGCTGTTGTCGCGATCCCTGAAAGGTGCCTGTCGTCGCGCAGGCATCGTCAAGCCGGTGAGCGCACACACGCTTCGCCATTCGTTCGCCACGCATCTGCTGGAGTCCGGCTACGACATTCGCACGGTGCAGGAACTGCTCGGCCACAAGGATGTGGCGACGACGCAGATCTATACGCATGTGCTCAATCGGGGCGGGCATGGCGTGCTGAGTCCGCTGGATCGTTGATCACCTGCAGGGAGTGCTTCGGCGCGCGATCACCCTGCCCTGGGCCAGTTGAGTTCCACCTCGTGCTGCACGCCGTCGTCGGCCAGCGTGATTTGTCCGTCGGGCTGCGGTTCGCCATCCAGCCACAGTGCGGGCACGGTGCCGGGTTCGCTTTGCCGCAGGTCGATCCGGTACAGCGTGTCGTGGTGGCGGTAGTCCAGGCGGAAGCCGTCCCACTGCGCCGGCAGCACGGGCGCGAAGCGCAGCCTGCCGGCTTCCAGGCGCAGGCCGAGCAGGGATTCGACGATCAGCCGGTACATCCAGCCGGCCGAACCGGTGTACCAGCTCCAGCCGCCGCGGCCGACGTGTGGGGCGACGGCGTAGACGTCGGCGCTGACCACGTAGGGTTCAACCTTGTAGACGTCCACTTGATTCGCGTCGCTGCCGTGGCTGACCGGGTTGATCATGCGCAGCAGTTCCCATGCGCGCTCGTGGTCGCCCAGTTCGGCGAAGGCCATCGTGGCCCAGATCGCCGCGTGCGTGTACTGGCCGCCGTTCTCGCGCACGCCGGGCACGTAGCCCTTGATGTAGCCGGGGTCCAGCGGCGACTGGTCGAATGGCGGATCGAGCAACTGGATCAGGCCGGCATCGCGTCGCACCAGGTGCCGGTTCAGTGACTCCATCGCCTGCTGCTGCCGCTGGGCGGGCGCCATGCCGGACAGCACCGACCAGCTTTGTGCGATCGAGTCGATGCGACATTCGTCGTTGCCGGCCGAGCCCAGCGGCGTGCCGTCGTCGAAGTAGGCGCGGCGATACCAGGCGCCGTCCCAGCCGTGTTGTTCCAGCGCCAGGTGCAGGCGCGTGACCTCGCTTTCGCAGCGCTGCGCGAAGGCTTCGTCGCCATGCAGTCGCGCCACCTCGGCGAAGTGGGTCAGCACCTCGCCGGAGAAGAAGCCCAGCCACACGCTTTCGCCGCGGCCGGCTTCGCCGACGCGGTTCATGCCGTCGTTCCAGTCGCCGCCGCCGATCAGTGGCAGGCCATGCACGCCGCGCTGGCCGAGGCCGTGCTCGATCGCGCGCACGCAATGCCGGTACAGCGTCTCGCGCAGGCCGGCGGGTTGCGGCAGGTCGTAGTACGACTCCTCGCCCGGATGCAGCGGGCGGCCGTCGAGGTAGCCGGCGGTCTCGTCGAGCACGCCGCGATCGCCGCTGGCCAGCACGTAGCGCGCGGTGGCCAGCGGCAGCCACAGGTAGTCGTCCGAACAGGTGGTGCGCACGCCGCGGTCCAGCGGCGGATGCCACCAGTGCTGCACGTCGCCCTCGACGAACTGGTGCGCGGCGCACAGCAGCAGTTGCGCCCGCGCGATCGCGGGAGCCGCGTGCAGGGTGGCCATCGAATCCTGCAGCTGGTCGCGGAAGCCGAACGCGCCGCCGGACTGGTAGTAGCCGCTGCGCGCCCAGATCCGGCAGGCGATGGTCTGGTACAGCAGCCAGCCGTTGGCGAGCACGTCCAGCGCGGGCTCGGGCGTGCGCACCTGCACCGCGCCCAGCGTACGCGCCCAGTGCGCACGCACCTTGTCCAGCGCGTCAGCGGCGCTGCCGTTGCCGCGGAAGCGCTGCACCAGCGCGGCGGCGTCCGCGCCGTTGCGACCCAGGCCGAGCCGGAAGATCAGCTGGCGTTCGGCGCCGTCGTCGAGCGTAAGTTGCGACTGCAGCGCGGCGCAGGGGTCCAGCCCCGCGCCCAGCCGGCCGGACAGGTGGGCGCGGGCCAAGGCAGCCGGCGCGTGCATGCTGCCGTTGCGGCCCAGGAATTCGCTGCGATCGCCATCGATGCCGCGGGCCGGGTCGTCCACGTCGAGGAAGGCCACCCGATCGGGGAACTCGGTGTTGTACGCGTTGCGGGCGAACAGTGCGCCGCTGGCCGGGTCGGATTCGGTCACCACGTGCATCGCGGTCTTCGCGCGCAGGTCGCCGAGCAGCCATTCGACGTAGGCGGTGACGCTGATTCGGCGCGTGCGGCCCGAGCTGTTGCGCAGCTTCAGCACCGAGAACTTCACCGAGGCATCCAGCGCCACGTAGATCCACAGCTCGGAGCGGATGCCGTCTTCCACGTGCTCGAACACGCTGTAGCCGAAACCGTGGCGGGTGGTGTAGCTGCCGCGGCCGCGACACGGCAGCGGGGTCGGTGACCACACCTGGCCGGTGTCCTCGTCGCGCAGGTACAGCGCCTCGCCGCCGCCGTCGCTGACCGGGTCGTTGTGCCAGGGCGTGAGGCGGAACTCGTGGGCGTTCTCGGCCCAGGTGTAGGCGCTGCCGCAGTCGGAGATCACCGTGCCGAAGTGCGGATTGGCCAGCACGTTGCACCACGGCGCCGGCGTGCCCTGCCCGCCCTGCTGCACGATGACGTACTCGCGGCCATCGGCGCTGAAGCCGCCGTGCGGGTTGGCCAGTTGCAGCGACGCCGGCGCCAAAACTTCCGCCGCGCCCGGGTCGCCGTCGCTGCGCAGCGGAAGGCTGGGCTCGAAGCGCGGCGCATGCACGGCCGGTTGCCGTCGTCCGATCTGTTCGGCCAGGCTGCCCCGCGCATCGCCGAGGATCAGTCGCGCGCTGGCCAGCATCACCACGCGATCCTCGCCGGACAACTGCTGCGACGGGCGCACGAAGATGCCGCCGGGCCGGTCGAGCAGGCTCGCCTCGCTGCCCGAGGCGATCAGGCCCATGATCTGGTCCTGCAGTTCCTGCCGATAGCCGGCGCGGTCCTCGTTCCAGATCACCAGGTCCACCGCCAGGCCCTTCAGGCGCCAGTACGCGTGCGCCTGCACCAGCTGGCGCACCAGCTCGATCCGCGCGGGGCTGGTGATCGTCAGCAGCACGATCGGCAGGTCGCCGGAAATGGATTGTCCCCACAGGCCGGACTGGCCGCGCCGGTTGGCCCGCAGCACGGCGGGCTGGGCGCGCAGGCTGGCGTTGGGATACAGGATGCTGGTGGCCATGTGCTCGTACAGCTGGGCATCGGCGAGGCTGGCGTTGAGCTGGCGCAGCAGCACCTGGCTGTGCGTCCAGGCCAGGTCGAACACGCGGTCGGCGAGGTGGCGGTCGCGGTACTTGCCGATCAGCTGGATGCAGCCATCGCGCTGCTCGGCGATCCCGCTGACGAAGTCGATGGTGGCGGTCTGGTCCGGTTCCAGCGTGATCCGGCAGCGGATCGCCATGATCGGATCGAGCACCGAGCCGTCGCTGTTGGACAACTGCGCCTGCCCGCGATCAAACACTTGCGGATCGGCCGTGCTGCGGCCGCGGCCGATGAAGCGCGCGCGATCGGTTTCGTAGGAGATCTCCACGATGTCGGCGTCGTGCACGGCCAGCAGGTGGAACATCCACGGCATGTGCTCGCCGGCCGCGCGGGGGCGGCGGGTGCAGACGATCGCCTGCAGCTCGGGCACCAGCTCGGTCTGCACGAACAGCTTGCTGAAGGCCGGGTGCAGCGCGTCGGCGATCGGCGGCGCCAGCACCACTTCGGCGTAGCTGGTCAGTTCGATCGTGCGCCGCGTGCGGCCGCGGTTGGTGAGGTGGGTGCGGCGCAGCTCGATGTCGTCTTCCGGCGACACCACGATCTCGGTATGCGCGTCGAACTCGCGTTCGCGCACGCGGAACTCGGCACGCGCCTCGGAGAAGATCGCCTCGAACTGCTCGGTCTTGCGGCAGGTGGGCTGGTAGGCGGTGGACCAGCAGGCGTTGCTGGCGACCTCGCGCACGTAGCAGAAGCTGCCCCAGTGATCGCGGGTGATGTCTTCGTGCCAGCGGGTCAGCGCCAGTTCGCCGCGCCGGCTGTAGCCGCCGCCGCCGCTGCTGAGCATGACGTGGTAGCGCCCGTTGGAAAGCAGCTGCACCGCCGGCAGCGCCCGGTCGGGATCGGCGAACACGCGCAGCCGCGCCTCGGGGCGCACGCCGCCGGCGCGCTCGGGAAAGCCGGTGGCGTGCAGGTATTCGGCGGCGGTCTTCGGCACGCGCTCCTGCAGCAACAGGCTGCTGGCCTGGAACTGCGGGTGCGATTCGAAGCGGCGCTGCATCGGTCGCTCCAGCAGGGCGTAGTCCAGCGCCAGCAGGGTCATGCCCTGGTGATGCGCCATGAACTGCCGCACGATCGCCGCGTCCTGGCCCAGCGGCAGGCGCGCCGGCGTGTAGTCGATCGCTTCGTACAGGCCGTACAGGCCGCGCGCCCCGATGCCGGCCAGGCGCTGCAGGTTCCGGGTGGCCGCCGCGGGCGCCACCATCATCGCCAGCGCGCTGGCGTACGGCGCGATCACCACGTCGTCGCCCAGGCCGCGCTTCAGGCCCAGCCCCGGCACGCCGAACGCGCGGTACTGGTAGGTGAAGTGCGCATCGAGCGTGTTGTAGCCCGATTCGGAAACGCCCCACGGGATGCCCAGCTGGTTGCCGTATTCGATCTGCCGGGCCACCGCGGCGCGACAGGTCTGCTCCAGCAGGGTGCCCTCGAAGCCGGGCATCACCAGGGTCGGCATCAGGTATTCGAACATCGAGCCGGTCCACGACAGCAGCACCGGTTCGCCGCCCACCGTGGTCAGCAGCCGGCCCAGCGCGAACCAGTTGTCCTTGGGCAGCTGGCCCTGGGCGATCGCCACGAAGCTGGCCAGCCGCGCTTCGGACGCCAGCAGGTCGTAGTAGCTGGCGTCCAGCCGGTGCTGGTCGACGTTGTAGCCGATCGCCAGCAGGTCGCGCGTGCTGTCGTAGAGGAAGCGGTAGTCCATCTGCGCCAGTTGCTCGGCGAGGTGGGCCAGCTGTTCGATCAGGGCGATCCGGGCGGACGCGCGCTCGCGCACGCCTTCGGCGTCGGCGGCGTCCGGCCAGCACAGCGGTTCGATGCGCGCCAGCTGATGCAGGGTGGGAATGCCGCTGAAGCCCACGGCTTCGTCCGGCGGCGCATCGAGTTCGAGCAGCACGGCGTCGGCGTGCAGTTCGTCGATCTGCCCGCGCAGGGCATCCAGCCAGAAGCGCGCGTCGCCGGCGGCCGGCGCGTCCGCCGCCGCGGCCAGCGCATGGACGTGCCGGCGCAGCTCGGTGAGCAGCAGCACCGTGGCGCCGGTGGATGCCGGCGGCGTGGCGATGGCCTCGTGCAGCAGGCGTCGCAGCGGCACCAGCTGCGCCGCGGCGTCGCGCTCGAGTGCGTCGTGCAGCAGTTCCAGCGTGTCGAGCAGGCCCTGCAGCAGGTGCGCGCCGAACACCGGCGCGTCGATCAGCTCGAGCAGGCCGGGACACAGGGTCAGCAGGTGGCCGGCCAGGTTGCCGCTGTCCACCGCCGACACGTACATCGGCGCCAGCGGCTGCAGGGTCTGGGTGTCGTACCAGTTGTAGAAGTGGCCGCGGTGGCGCGGCAGGCGCTGCATGGTGTCCAGGGTCAGCCGGGTGCGTTCGAGCAGGCGCGCCGTGCGGAGGAAGCCGAAGTCGTGCGCGGCCAGGCCCGCCAGCAAGGCCATGCCGATGTTGGTGGGCGAGGTGCGATGGGCGACCACCGGGCCGGGCTGCTCCTGCAGGTTGTCCGGCGGCAGCCAGTGCTCGGCAGCGTTGACGTGCACGTCGAAGAACGCCCAGGTCTGGCGCGCCAGCGTGCGCAGGAAGCGCTGCTGCCGCGCATCCGGCACGAAGCTGTCCTGCGTGCGCGGCTGGCTGATCCACCACGCCAGCAGCGGCGAGGCCAGCCACAACAGCAGCAGTGGTGCGGCCAGCCACAACGCCAGCGGCCGTTGCAGCGCCAGCAGCACGATCATCAGCATTGCCAGCGCGGGGCCGATCCACATCAGCCGCCACATCGCCGAGGCTGCGTTGCTGCTGCGCCGCTCGACCTCGCTGGAGGTCTGCCATTGCAGAAGTTGCCGGCGGCTGACCGCCATCCGCCACAGCGTGCGCACGATCGCGTCGAGATGGTAATGCGCCTCGTGCGGCAGCCAGGCCAGCCCCAGCCCCATCCGCACGAAGTGCTGCACGCCGTCGTGCAGGCCGGCGCGCAGGTGCTGGTCGAGTTCCACGTCGCGCGGTTTCTGCACCAGCTCCAGCAGGGCCGACAGCAGCGGCGGCACCAGCACCATCGCCAGCACCGCCAGGGTCCATGACAGCACCGGCGAGATCACCAGCCAGCCGACCAGCAGCAGCGCCAGCAGCGCCGCCGGCACCAGCGAGCGGCGCAGGTTGTCGAGGATCTTCCAGCGCGACAACGCGGTCAGCGCGTTGCGCCGCCAGCCGTCGTGCGCGGTCGGCGCCCACGGCAGCAGCCACGGCAGCAGCTGCCAGTCGCCGCGAATCCAGCGATGGCGGCGCCTGACATCGGCGCCGTAGCGGGCAGGCCAGGCTTCGAACAGTTGCGTGTCGCTGAGCAGGCCCGAGCGCGCATGGCAGCCCTCGACCAGGTCATGGCTGAGGATGCGGTTTTCCGGGAAGCGGCCATCCAGGGTGCGTTCGAAGGCGTCGACCGCGTAGATGCCCTTGCCGATGAACGAACCTTCGCCGAACACGTCCTGATAGACGTCCGAAACCATCTGCGTGTACGGATCGATGCCGGCGTCGCTGCCGTACAGCTGGGCGTAGCGCGAACGCGCCGTGCTGGGCAGGCTGATCCCCACGCGCGGCTGCAGGATCGCGTAGCCGCTGACCACACGGCGCCGTTCGGGGTCGTACACCGCGCGGTTCAGCGGATGATCGATGGCGCCCACGAACGCCTGCGCCGCATCGCGCGGCAGCTCGGTGTCGGTGTCCAGCGTGATCACGTACTGCACCGGCGGCAGCGAGGCGATGTCGCCCACCACGCGCATGAAGGCCGCGCCGCCGCCGCCACGCAGCAGCGCGTTCAAGTCGGCCAGCTTGCCGCGCTTGCGCTCGTGGCCCATCCAGCACTGCTCGGCGGCATTCCAGCGGCGCGGGCGATGGAACAGGAAGAAGCGGTCGGCCGCGGCGCTGGCGTAGCGGTCGTTGAGCGCCTCGATGCGCCGCTGCGCCAGCCGCAGCAGGTGCTCGTCGCCGGGCAGGGTTTCGCGGTCGGCGTCGGCGAAGTCGGTGAGCAGGGCGAAGTGCAGGTGCTCGTCGCGATTGCCGAGGAAACGCACCTCCAGCGCCTCGACCAGGTCCTCGACGTCCTGTTCGCTGGCGAACAGGCTGGGGATCGCCACCAGCGTGCGCGCGTGCGCGGGGATGCCGCGCGAATAATCCATCCGCGGCAACTGCTGCGGCGCGATGGACAGCGTGGCCAGCCAGTTGAGCAGGCTCAGTCCGAGCTGGCTGGCCAGGATCACGGCGGGCACCGCGACCGCGATCAGCGCCCACGGCGGCAAGCCGTCATGGGCCGCGGCCGCCACCAGCGGTTGGGCGAAGGCAAACGTGAGCACGGCCAGCGTGCCCAGGTAGATCGGCAACGGCGCCCGGTCGAACGCCCGGCGCAGCACCACGGCCAGCCGCGGGTGGATGCCCAGGTGGCGCTCCAGCGCGACGCGGCCCCGGTCGACCAGGTAGTAGCCCACGTGTTGCGCCAGCGTGTCGCCGCCGGCGGCGACCGCGGCGGCGCTCAGCGCGATCGCGGCGTCGGCCACCGCCAATTCGGTCAGCTTGTGCTGGCGGGCGATCGATTCCACCACGTGGCGGTAGCGGTCGCGGGTGGCGAAATCCATCGCGGCGTAGATGCCGGCCGGATCGTCGCGCAGGCAGCGCTCGACCAGGCTGCAGTGCTCGGTGAAATCGCGCCAGTCGATCGCCGCCAGCGTGCGCAGGCTGCCGATGCTGTTGCTGATGGTGACTTGGTTGGTGGCCTGCTGCTGCGCCTCGACCTGCACCAGGTGTTCGACGCTCTGCCCCGATGCGGCCAGGCGCTGCTCGATCCAGCTCAACGGCAGCGCCAGCGCCGGGCTCTGACCCTGCAGCCGGCGCGCCATCTCGGCCACGAACGGGCCGTTCATCGGCGGGTCCGAGCGGGCCATGTCGGCCACCACCAGCACCACCGAGTTCGGGTCGGTTTCGGTGGTGGCGATCAGGTTGTCGGCCCAGCGCGCGGCGCGGCCGCGGTAGCGCCAGTCGGCCATCACTCGGGCGGCCACCCGGCGCAGGTTCTCGATCAGGGCCAGCCGCAGCATGATCGGGATCGCCCACAACTCGCCCAGCTTCAGCGGCGACACCTCCTGATAGGCCTGGATGAAACGCTGCAGGCTGTTCGCATCGACGCGGCCGTCGCCGTGCGAAATGATCTCCAGCGCGATGTCGTAGACGCGCGGCAGGCCGGCGGACGGCCCCTGGGCCAGGCGCGACAGTTCGCGGCTGTAGCCCTTGGGCAGGTGCCGCCGGGCGATGCGGATCTGTTCCTCGACCAGGTAGAAGTTGTCCAGCAGCCATTCGCCGGCCGGGGTGATGCGCAGGCGCTTGCGGGTGGCGTGGGTCAGCCGTTCGCAGGTGTGGGTCAGCACCGCCTCGTTGTCGGCCAGCCGCGCCAGCAGCAGGTCGGCGTTGCGCCGCGCGCTGAGCCGGTGCTGGCTCGCCAGCGCCCGCCCGTGCCGCTCCATCTGTTCGGCGCTGAACAGTTCGGCGCGCAGCGCGGGCTCCTGCTCGGGCCGGGTGCGGGCGGCGGCGCGCCGGCGCCGGAACGCGTTCAACCGGCGCAGCTTCAGCAGGTCGAGGAAAGGGCCGATGTTCAAACGGAGCATCCTTGTGGCTTGCCGGTGGGGGATGACGGGCAGCGGCGGGGAACCCGGCGGCCGTGGCGCGGCGTGCAGGCGAGGGGCCATTCGCCGGGCGCGGCCCCGGCGCAGAAACTACGCGGCGGCATGTGAAGGCCACGCAGGCTAGGATGTGGCCTCACCACCGATGGGAGTCATGCCGTGCCACTGCAGATTCGTGCCGCCGAACCCGCCGATCTCGCCAGCCTGGTCCAGTGGAACGCGGCGATGGCCTGGGAAACCGAGCAGAAGCGGCTCGATCCGGCGATCCTGGCGCGCGGCGTGGCCGGCGTGTTCGAGCAGCCGCAGCGCGGCTTCTACCTGGTTGCCGAACGCGACGGTACGGCGGTCGCCAGCCTGCTGGTGACGCGCGAATGGAGCGACTGGCGCAACGGCGATTTCTGGTGGATCCAGAGCGTCTACGTGATTCCCGCCGCGCGCCGCGGCGGGGTCTTCCGCGCCCTGTACGAGGAAGTGGAACGGCTCGCGGCGGCGGCCGGCGCGGTGGGCCTGCGGCTGTACGTGGAAACCGAAAACCGCCACGCCCAGGCCACCTACGAAGGCCTGGGCATGCAGCGCTGTCACTATTTCATGTACGAGATGCCGCTGGCCGCCGATTCGTAGGCGGACGCCGCCTGCCCTACGGCGCGGTCACCGGTTCGGCGAGCAGCTTCTGCAGTTCGCTCGCCGGCATCGGCATGCCGTACAGGAAACCCTGCAGCTGCGAGCAGCCGGCGTGGCGCAGGAAACTGCCCTGCTCGCGCGTTTCCACCCCTTCGGCGATCACGTCCTTGTTGAGGCTGCGCGCCATCGCGACGATCGCGCTGGTGATGGTGGCGGTGTCGTGATCGCTGGTGATGTCGCGCACGAACACGCGGTCGATCTTCAGCGCGTCGATGGGGAAATGCTTCAGGTAGGACAGGCTGCAATAGCCGGTGCCGAAATCGTCCAGTGACAGCCGCACGCCGCGACGCTTGATCCGCTGCAGCAGGCCGGTGGTGGCCTCGCCGCCGGACATCACCATGCGTTCGGTCAGTTCCAGTTCCAGCAGGCGCGATTCCAGCCCGGCCTCCTCCAGCACGTCGTCCAGCCAGGTGTAGAAATCCGCGTGCTGGAACTGCAGCGGCGACACGTTCACCGAAATCGGGATCTCGTGCCCGGCCTGCTGCCACATCCGCGCCTGGCGGCAGGCCTGGCGAAGCACCCAGGCGCCGATCGGCAGGATCAGCCCGGAATCCTCGGCCACCGGGATGAACTGGTCCGGCTTGTACAGATCGCGCCCGTTGAGCTGCCAGCGCAGCAAGGCCTCGGCCCCGACGATGCGGCCGCTGTGCGCGTCGACCTTCGGCTGGTAGTGCAGCTTCAGCTGATTGCCCGGCAAGGCCTGGCGCAGGCCTGTCTCGATCCGCCGCTGCGCTCGCGCGCGCTCGTTCATCGACGCGGTGAAGAAGCGATAGCCGTGCTGGCCCTGGGCCTTCGCCGCCATCAGCGCGGTCTCGGCATGCTGCACCAGCTCGTCGGCGCTGGTGGCATCGTCCGGATAGATGCTGATGCCGATGCTCAGGTGCAGCGACAGCTCCGGCTGGCCCGCGATGCGGGTCTGTTCGCCGTGGGTGATCAGGTCCCGGCACAGGCTCGCCGCCTCGCCCGCGCTGTCCACGTGCGGCAACACCACCACGAATTCGTCGCCGCCGTAGCGGCTGAGCAATTCGTCGCCGGGCAGGCAGCGCTGCAGCTGGCTGATGAACGAGCGCAGCACCTGGTCGCCCGCGGTGTGGCCGACCAGCTCGTTGACCTGCTTGAAGTTGTCGATGTCGATGTACAGCACCGCGGCGCGTTGCCGGCGCCGGCTGGCGCTGTCGATCGCCCGGTTGATGTGGCCGGGCAGCTGGCTGCGGTTGGGCAGGCCGGTCAGCGTGTCGTGCTGGGTCAGGTGGATCATCTTCAGCGCCAGCGCCCGGTTCTCGCTGACGTCATGGAACACCAGTACGCCGCCGATCACGTTGCCGGCGTGGTCGTGGATCGGCGCGGAGGAATCCTCCACCGGCGTGTCGAAGCCGTGGCGATGGCGCAGCAGGGTCTTGCCGGCCAGGTCGACGATGAGGTTCTGCTCGATCGCCGAGCGCAGCGGGTTGGCCACGGCGAGGCCGCCCTGGGCGTCGAACAGCTGGAAGATCTCCTCGATCGGCCGGCCGTTCGCCTCGGCGCTGCTCCAGCCGGTCATCGCCTCGGCGATCGGGTTGAGCGAGGTGACGCGGACTTGGGGGTCGGTGGTGATCACCGCGTCGCCGATCGAGCGCAGGGTCACCTCGGCCAGCTCGCGCTCGCGGTGCAGCGCGTCCTCGAAGGCCTTGCGCTGGCTGATGTTCTGCACCTGGGAAACGAAATACAGCGGCGCCCCGGCCGCATCGCGCACCAGCGACACGCTGAGCAGGATGTGCACCACGTGGCCGAGCTTGTGGAAGTTGCGCTTCTCCAGCTGGTAGGAATCGCGCTCGCCGGCCAGCAGCTGGTCCATCAGCGCCTGGTCGGCGGCGACGTCCTCGGGATGGCTCAGCCGGCCGATGTCCTGCTGCAGCAGCTCCTGTTCCGAATAGCCCAGCATCTGGCAGACCGCCGCGTTGACCCGCAGGAACTGGCCGTCCGGCTTGGTCAGCGCCATGCCGATCGCCGCGTGCTGGAACGCGCTGAAGAAGCGCTGCTCGCTTTCGTGCAGCTGCAGTTCCAGGGTGCGCCGTTCGGTGATGTCGATCAGCGCGGTGAAGATGCCGCAGACGTGGCCGTCCGGGTCGAAGTCGGGCTGGAAATTGCCGTGGGCGTAGCGGCGCTCGTTGCCGTTGAACAGCTCGCCCTCGTAGCTGGCCGCGGTGCCCGCATAGGCCTGGGCCAGCGCCGTGCCGGCCAGCCGGTGGTTGCGCTCGCCGATCACCTCGATCAGGTGCCGGCCGATCAGCCGCTCGGGATCGAGACCCAGCCAGTGCCGATGGGTTTCGTTGGCATAGCGGAAACGCTGCTCGTGGTCGAGATAAGCCAGCAGCACCGGCGTGCCGCGCAGCACCTTCTCCGACCAGTCCGGCCGGTTTGCGAGCGAAGGCAATACCTCGGCAGACTTGTGCGGCCGCATGGTCCTTCCGTCAGCGTGGCGCCCCCTGTGGCGCCGGATCATCATGCGCCGAGTTCCGGCGTTTGCACAGACGGGGGGCGAACGATCCGTCCGCTAGTGGAGGATCGTGGCCGGCGCCGCCAGTTGGCCGTGCTCGTCCAGCATGATCCGGCCCAGCGCACGCAGCTCGCCGGCGCTGCCGTGGCGATCGGTCAGCAGGGCCAGCAGGCTGCCCAGTGCCTGCGGCTTCAGCGGCCAGGCATGCGCCAGCACCCGCGACTGGCCCTGCTCGCCACGCTGGCTGACGGTGATCGCCACCACGCCCAGGCCGGGAGCCTCGTGCGCAAACAGGGTGGGCGGGTCGTAACGGGCGTCCGCCGCGGCCAGGGTTTCCAGCAGGTAGCCGTCACCGGCCTCGACCGCCAGCGTCGGCTGCAACTGCAACGGCAGCTGGTGGGCGTCGAGCAGGGCCGCGTACTGGCGCAGCTCGAACACGATGCCGGCCAGTGCGTGCGCCCGCTCGGCCGGGTCGCCGCCCTGCCCGGCCAGCCACTGCGACGGCGACTGCGCCAGCACCTTGCCGTCCGCGTAGCGCAGCGCCAGGCCGCGCGCGCTCATCGTGGATTCCTCGCGATACGGCGTCAGCAGCGCGGTTTCCAGCAGCGCCCACAGCGGCGCCAGGTTGACGTGTTCGTACTGCACGCAGGTCAGCGCCAGCAGGTCGTTGCGGCTGAGGTAACGCACGTGTTCCAGCCGGATGCCCAGCGTGCGCATCAGCCAGTCGGCGGTCAGCGCGCCCGTCTCGCCGCGGCCGACCAGCTGGATCTCCAGCTGGTCGGAAAGTTCTTCGGCGAGTTCCGCCGGGGCCAGCAGGCTCATCGGCAGCAGCCGCATCGGGCCTTCGGCGTAGAGGGTCGAGGGTTCCAGCGGCTGCGCCGGCATGTGGCCCTCGTGGCTGCCGAAGGCCACCACGTTCTCCAGGTGCCCGCGCGGCACGCGCCGGGCCAGCTCGTCCAGCGTGCTCCACACCGGGAAGCCGGGACGCAGCAATTCGACCTGATCGAACAGCGCACCGGCCAGTGCGAGCCGGGCCGCGTCGACCTGCGGCACCAGCGCATGCAGGTCGGTGGCGACCAGGGCGGCCAGTTCGGCGGCTTCGTCGCGGCTCAGCGTCAGGCGCGCCGGCGGCTCGCCCGCGACCGGTTCCAGGGCCAGCACGATGGGCAGGGCGATCAGCGTTTGCGCTTCCACGGGGTTTGCATCCACGGACAAAGAGCACAATTCTACCATTCAGCGTTTTGGGCTTCCGCCGCACGGCATGGCGGGTTAGCCTTGACCCAACTTGAGTGGTGGACTGTTTTGAGCATGGAAAACACGCAGAGGCGCGTCGGCATCATCGGCGGGGTACGCATTCCGTTCTGCCGCAACAACACCGCCTATGCCGACGTCGGCAACTTCGGCATGTCGGTGAAGGTGCTGGGCGCACTGGTCGAACGCTTCGGCCTGCATGGCGTGGAACTGGGCGAAGTGGCGATGGGCGCGGTGATCAAGCACGCGTCGGACTGGAACCTGGCGCGCGAGTCGCTGCTCAGCTCCGGGCTGGCGCCGACCACGCCGGGCATCACCACCGCCCGTGCCTGCGGTACCTCGCTGGACAACACCATCATCATCGCCAACAAGATCGCCGCCGGGCAGATCGAGGCCGGCATCGCCGGCGGCTCGGACACCACCTCGGACGTGCCGATCGTCTACGGCACCCGCCTGCGCAAGCGCCTGCTGGCGATGAACCGCGCGAAGACGCCGATGGACAAGCTGAAGGTCGCGCTGCGCGGGTTCTCCTTCAGCGAACTGAAACCCTCGTTCCCCGGCGTGGCCGAGCCGCGCACCGGCAAGTCGATGGGCGACCACTGCGAGCAGATGGCGCGCGAGTGGCATGTCGGCCGCGAGGCGCAGGACCAACTGGCGCTGGACAGCCACCACAAGCTGGCGGCCGCCTATGCCGAGGGTTTCTTCGACGACCTGCTGGTGCCGTTCCGTGGCCTCAAGCGCGACGGTTTCCTACGGCCCGATTCGAGCATGGAGAAACTGGCTTCGCTGAAGCCGGCGTTCGACAAGCGCTCCGGCCACGGCACGCTGACCGCCGGCAACTCCACCGGCCTGTCCGACGGCGCGGCCGCGGTGCTGCTGGGCAGCGACGCCTGGGCGGCGCAGCGCGGGCTGACCGTGCAGGCGTACCTGCGCGACGCGGAGGTGGCCGCGGTCGACTTCGTCCACGGCGAGGGCCTGCTGATGGCGCCGACCATCGCCGTGCCGCGGATGCTGGCCCGCAACGGCCTGAGCCTGCAGGATTTCGATTTCTACGAGATCCACGAAGCGTTCGCGGCGCAGGTGCTGTGCACGCTGCGCGCGTGGGAGTCGGCGGATTACTGCAAGCAGCGCCTGGGCCTGGATGCGCCGCTGGGTTCGATCGACCCGGCCAGGCTCAACGTGCACGGCTCCAGCCTGGCGGTGGGCCATCCGTTCGCCGCCACCGGCGCGCGCATCGTGGCCACCCTGGCGAAGATGCTCGAACAGAAGGGCTCGGGCCGCGGCCTGATCTCGATCTGCACCGCCGGCGGCATGGGCGTCACCGCCATCCTCGAACGGTGAGCGGGTCGCGGCTTCAGCCGCGATTCGCCCGGGCGGGTGCATAAAGGCCGCCATGTTTCGCCTGCGCACTACCTCCACTCTCAGCCTGCTGGCCCTGCTCGTCGGCACGGCCGGCACCGGCTGGCTCAGCACGCAGACCGGCGCCTGGCCCGGCCCGCCGGCGCGCTATGCCGCCACGGTCGACACGCCCACCGCCGTGCGTGCCCGCCCGGCGCCGCGCCGCCCGCACGTCCGGCCCCGCGTGGTGCCGACGCGCCGCGCCCAGCCGCCGCGGATCGTCGCCGACGAGGTGCAGGCCGCCTTCGTGCCCGCACCCGCGCCGGCCCTGGTGCCGCTGGCGACACCCGCCGACACCTCGCAGTCATGGGAGCAGCTGCGTGGCCACCTCGATGGCCGCGTCCTGCTCCACCTCGACATCGATGGCCAGGGCCAGGTCAGCGCCGCCAGCCTGATCCAGTCCAGCGGCGACCCGGTCCTCGACGAGCACGCCTTGCGCAGCGTGCGCGGCTGGCGCTTCGCCGTGCCGGCCGATCATCCGGACGGCCTCAGCGGCGAACTGCCGATGCGCTACTCCTCGCAGGGCGACCGCATCGCCCGCGTCCCGTAACGGCGGCGGCTGCCGTTGCGCAAGACAGGCGAAGCCCGCCCCTACAGCACGCCCTTGGCGCCCACCCCGAACGCGGTGACCAGCCGGGTGATGATCAGCTTCGGCGACAGCGCCACGTCGGGGAAGTCGCCGACCGGCTGGTAGCAGGCGTAGAAGTCCGGATCGGTGGCGCGCATCGGCTGGCAGCCGGGCTTGAGGTCGTAGCTGGTGGCGTAGCGGAACGGCCACAGGTCGAACAGCGGCAGGCTTTCCGACACCGTGCCGATGGCCTGGTTGATGTCGGTCAGCACCGGCACCTTCGACTGTCGCGGGGCGACCACCCAGGCGTTCTCCGGCTGCACGCTGCGCATGATGCTGTGGCGCAGCTGGTCGGCGAACGCGTGGTCGTAGACGATCACCCCGGCCTCGGTGTTGTAGTGGTCCGAGCGCGGGTCGAAATTGTGCGAGCCGACCATGGCGAAGGCATCGTCGACCACGATCGACTTGGCGTGCAGGCCGTAGCGCCGGCCTTCGCTGTGCAGCGGCGCCGGCCGGTTGTTGCTGCCGCGGCTGCCCAGCAGGTGGAAGCGGGCGCGCGCCGGACCGTCCGGGCTGACGAGGTCCGGCGGCAGCGCGGCGGCGTCGGTGTCCAGGTTGGCCAGTTCGTTGTCCACCGCTGCGCTGGGTGCGTGCGGCTTGAACTCGTGGATCTCGAAGCCGAACTTGGTGAGGTAGCGCTTGCGGTGCTTGTACGACATCGCATACACCGCGAACGCATCGGTGGAGGCCAGCGAGTTGGTCGACACGATCACCCGTGGCGGGTCGGAAAGGCGATGCAGCACGCGGAAGATGTGCTGCGCGCGCTTGCTCATCACCAGGTACGGCGTCTGCAGCAGGACCTCGCGCTTCGCGCCGCTGACCATGCGCATGATGTGGCCGGTGTACTGCCGCGCGCGCCGCTTGTCGGGCTCGTCGGTCTTGGCCGGCAGGTCGCTGAAGTAGTCGACCTTGCCCACCTGCAGGCTGGGATCGACCAGCCAGGCCTGCAACCACGCCGGGTCCTCGGCGGCCTGCAGCAGCTGCGCCACCCGCTGCGGGCGTCGGTACTTCGGCGCCGGCCAGTCCGGTGGCGTGGTGTCGCCCAGCAGGCGCGCGTTGACGTCGCGCAGGTGGGTCAGCGGCGCCGCACGGGGATGGTCCCAGAACAGGTCGAAGCTGTCCGCCATGGCGCGGGCGGCCGGGCCGCCCACCATCACGTCGCGGTCGACGTAGTCGAAGGCATCGTCCCAGTTGAAGTAGCGGTCCTGGTAGTTGCGCCCGCCGGTGATGCCGATCAGGCCGTCGACCAGCAGCAGCTTGTTGTGCATGCGCTGGTTGAACTGCATGAAGCAGCACAGCACGCCGGCGGCGAACTCCAGTGGCTGGGTGCGCGCCTTGTGGAAGGTGGGGTTGTACAGCCGCACCTCGAGGTTCGGGCTGATCCGGGCCAGCCGGTCGAGCAGGTCGACGTTGCCGAACGAGAACAGCTGGTCGGCCAGGATGCGCACCCGCACGCCGCGTCTGGCCGCGCGCACCAGTTCGTCCAGCATCAGCTGGCCGGCGTCGTCCTGGTCCCAGATGAAGGTCTGCACGTCGACGGACTGCTGCGCCGCCCGCACCAGGTTGATGCGCGCGGCCAGCGCCGGCTCGCTGTCGTCGAGCAGGGTGACCACGTGCACCGGCTGCGCGGCCGTGGATGCGGCCACGGCCTCCAGGGCCGCGGCCCGCAGCGGCGACGGCGTGGCGCAATGGTCGGGCTGGTCACAGCTGCTGCTGCGGTTGGTGGTGGCGGCCACCACCGCGTCGGCGCGGCGGATCTGCGCCCGCGACACGGTGCAGCCCTGCAGCAGCGTCAGCGCCAGCAGCAGTGGTAGCAGGAATCGGCAGGTAACGGACATGGGCAGATGATACGTGCTGCGCCCGGTGCGGCCGTGATTGCACGGCCGCCAGCACGGTACGGGAAGCGTCGATGCCGGCGAAGCGCCGGGCGGGTCGGAGCGGCGGGTCAGGGCGACCAGAAGGCATCCAGTCGCGCGTTGCCCGGCTCCAGCGAGCCGTTCAGATGCAGCACGGCCAGCGCCCCGGGAGGCATGCCGCGGAATTCGTCGGAGCGGCCTTCGACCAGCAGCGCGACCAGGCGCTCGATGCCGGGATTGTGGCCGACCAGCAGCACGGTGCCGGCGTCGTCGTGCTGGTCGAGCAGGGCCAGCAGCTCGCCGGGCGAGGCGTCGTAGATCTCGGCGGCCTGTTGCGGCACCGGGGCGTTGTCGATCGCCGCCAGCGCCAGCCGGGTGGTTTCGTCGGTGCGCAAGGTGGGCGAGCAGAGCACCCGGTCCGGGCGCAGCTTGTGCGAGGCCAGCCACAGGCCGGCGGCCTGGGCTTCCTGCTCGCCGCGGCTGCTCAGCGGGCGTTGTCGATCCTCGCCGGCGGCTTCTATCGGCACCGCTTCGGCGTGGCGCAACAAGATCAGTTCGTGCATGGGGGACTCCGGCAGTGGTTGCGCGAGGCGCGCGGGATGCATCAGGGAGCGTGCTTCAGTGCTGGCGCTTGATCCAGCGCAGCAAGGCCTTCCAGTCCTGCTGGTGACTGCGGACCTGTTCGGACTGGTAGTCGAAGATGCCCTTGCCGAGGCCGGCCAGCAGCACATAGGCCTGGCTGTCGCGCAGTTGCGCCGCGATCGGGAAGGGCGATTGCTCGGCGAGCCGGGTCACCGCGTCCTGGCTGGCGTGGGTCCACGGCTTGAGCCGGTTGGCCACCAGCGCCACCGGCAGCTTGCCCCGGTGGATGCGGTTGATCGAGCGCAGCTCGTCGAGGAAATGCAGGGTGGCGTCGAGGTCGAACGAGGACGGCAGCACCGGCACCAGCAGCACGTTGGCCGATTCGAGGTAGGGCTCGAGGTCACGCTCGGTGGAACCGGCCGGGGTGTCGATCAACAGCTGCTGCGTGTCCGGAGGCACCCGCTGCAGGCCGCGTCGACCGCCTTCGAGCGCCAGCACGCCGGGGACGTTGTCCGGCCGCAGTTCGGCCCAGTGGAAGCTGGAATGTTGCCGGTCGCCGTCGACGATGGCCGTGTGCTGCCCCGCCTGTGCCCAGTGCGACGCCAGTTGCGTCACCAGTGTGCTCTTGCCGCAACCACCCTTGCTGCTTGCCACCAGCGTCGTAAGCATCGGATCACCCCTGCCACGTAAGGTGATCCCAGCCTAACGGGCGAGGCGCGAAAGGGGAATGGGGCCTGGGCAGGGAATCGGGCAGGGACGATCGCGAAGCGGAAAAGCGCGCCGCTCCGGCCCTCCCCGGTGCCCTATTCCTGATTCGCCGCGGTTCGCGGCTGCCAGTCGGCAGGCGGGTCGGTGGGGATGCTGTTCTCGCGCAACGCAGCCAGTTGCAGGCTCATCTGGGTGCCGCCCTTGCGGGCCAGCGCCAGCAGGCGCTGCGACAGCGCGGCATCGTCCGGGGCACGGGCCAGCAGCTGGGTGAAGTTCTGCACCTGCCAGATCAGCGTGCGGCGGGCGTCCTTCGCTTCCTGTTGCGCGGCGGGATCGTCGGAAAGCACCTCGCGCAGGTGCAGGCCCAGCGATCGGGCCAGCGGGCTGGAGCCCCATTCCAGCGTCTTGCCCAGCGCCAGGCAGTCGGACTTGATCGAGGCATCCTTGCCGGCGTTTTCGCAAAGCTTGGCGATCAGCGGCAGGCTCGGCTGCGGCTGGCCGCTGGCCAGGCCGAACACCAGGATGGTCTGCATGCCTACCGCGCCACCCGCATGGGCGGGGTCCAGCGTGTCGGCCGGCGGCGGCAGCACGCCGACCGAACCGGCCAGCGCCTGCAGGCTGGCGCCGCTGTAGTCGTCGTAGAGTTTCGCCGCCGCGGCCTTGGCCAGGTCGTCGCGCGCGTCATCCTGCTTCATGCCCCGCGCGTCGGCGCCCAGCTTGACCAGCCAGACGGCGGCGTTGTCGGGGGCCTGGCTCAGCAGCTTGTCCAGCGCGGCGCTGTTCGGACACGCATCGGCCTCGGCGTCGCAATCGGCCAGCTGGGCCCAGCTGATGGCGGCGCCGGCGCCTTCGGCCATCGCCGCCCGTTCGATCAGTCGATGGAAGCTGTTGGCGGGCGGCTGGTTGAACAGTGGACGTGCCAGCAGCGCAGCCCCGAGCAGGCGGTTCGGATCGCCACCGGGTGCCAGCACGCTCACCAGATCGCGCTGAAAGGCCAGCTGCGCCTTGTCGCGGGCCTGGGCACTGGCGCTGGGGCCGTGCGCCTTGGCTTCGGGTTTGGTCTTGGCGGCGAATGCCGGTGCGGCCAGCAGCGACAGCGAGCAAACCAGGGCGAGGTGACGCAGTCCGTGCAGCATGGGCGTGCTTCCGCAGTCAAAGCGTGCAGCATACCGCCCGCAGATTAAGCGTGGCTGATTCGGCGGTCGGCCAGAACGCGCGGTTTTCACCGAGCTTGCTAGGATGGACGTTCCCCGGCGCAAGGCCGCGCCCCCATGATTATCGTTCGGGAGACGCGTAGTGGATCATCTGTCGACATTCGCCGACGGCGCACCCTGGTTTGTCGGTTGGGGCACGCTGGCCCTGATCAATGCCGCGCTGGCACAGGGCAAGAACCGCAGCGGCCTGCTGTGGTTTCTGCTGTCGCTGCTGCTGGGGCCGATCGCCACCTTGCTGATCGTGCTGCTGCCGAAGGTGCGCTCGAAGATGTTTTGAATGCGGGGCTGCTGGCCCGAGGTAGGCCTGGGCACCACCAGAGCGCGCTTGTTCCAAGCCGCGCTTCGGAGATCCGTACCATGTCCATTTGAAGCTTTTGGCTTATTCGCCAAAAGCTTCGCGCATGAATTCCGGCTGGGCCAGTGCGCCCTTGTGGATTTCGGCGTTGTAGTAGCGGGTGGGGAAGTTCTTGCTCAGCGCGCCGCGCTCGCGGAAGCCGGACAGGTCGCCGCCCTTGCGCGCCATCGTGCAGCTCCACCAGCCGGTGGGGTAGCACGGCTGCGGGAATGGCAGGGTCTTCACCGCGCTGAAGCCGGTGGTGCGCATCGCCGAGCGCATCGACTTGATCAGCTCCAGGTGGGCCAGCGGTGATTCGCTCTGCTGCACCAGCAGGCCGCCGTGGCGCAGTGCCTTGAAGCAGCTGGCGTAGAACGCGGCGTTGAACAGGCCTTCGGCCGGACCCACCGGGTCGGTCGAGTCGACGATCACCAGGTCCAGCGAATCGGGTTCGGCGTCGGCCATGTACTTGATGCCGTCGATGAACAGCAGCTCGGCGCGCGGGTCGTCGTTCGACTCGCACAGCTCGGGGAAATACTGCTCGGCCAGGCGGGTGACGCGCTCGTCGATCTCCACCTGCACGGCCGACTCGACTTCCTCGTGCTTGAGCACCTCGCGCAGCGTGCCGCAGTCGCCGCCGCCGATGATCACCACGCGCTTGGCCCGCGCATGGGTGAACAGCGCGGGATGGGTCATCATCTCGTGATAGAAGAAGTTGTCACGGGTGGTCAGCATCACGCAGCCATCGATCACCATCAGGTTGCCCCAGTCGGTGGTCTTGTGGATCTCGATGGTCTGGAACGGGGTCTTCTCCGCGTGCAGCAGTTGCTCGGTGCGGAAACCGATGGAGGAACCGGAAGCCTGGTGGGCTTCGGTGAACCAGCTGGCTTCATTCGGCGTGGTCTGCTGCGACATGGCGGGTGTTCCTGACGAACCGTGGTGGGATAGCAAGACTGCCCATTGTAGCGACAACCGCCGTGAACGTCCCGCCAGCGGCGGCCGGGTCTTGCGCATATCGTCACACCCGCCCGTTACAATGGCGGCTGGCCTGCCGGCGTCCCGCCGGTGGCCGACCAGTCCGATCGGCCCCGCGGCGTGCGAGGCTTCCGGTCGCTCGGGCTCGTGCTCCTACCGTTGAGCAAGACGTCAAGGCTCGCCGCTGCGACGACATCATCCTTTTCCATCGAGGAGATCTCTCACCATGGCGAACCCCTGGAACACCGACGCTGCCCGCCACACCTACGCCGTACCCCACTGGGGCGACGGTTATGTCGACGTGGACAGTGCCGGCGACATCGTGATGCGCCCGCGTGGCGTCAACGGCCCGGCGCTGTCACTGCCGCAGATCGTCGAGCGCGCCCGCGCCGAGGGCCTGCGGCTGCCGCTGCTGGTGCGCTTTCCCGACATCCTGGCCGACCGCCTGGCGCGGCTGCAGGGCGCGTTCGCCCAGGCGATCGCCGAACACGGCTACGCCGGCGGCTATACCGCGATCTATCCGATCAAGGTCAACCAGCAGCGCGGCGTGGCCGGCGAGCTGGTGGCGGCGGGCACCCACGGCTTCGGCCTGGAGGCGGGTTCGAAACCCGAGCTGATGGCGGTGCTGGCGATGGCGCGGCCCGGCTCGATCGTGATCTGCAACGGCTACAAGGATCGCGAGTACATCCGCCTGGCGCTGATCGGGCGCAAGCTCGGCCTGCGCGTGCACATCGTGATCGAGAAGCTGTCCGAGCTGGAGCACGTGTTCAGCGAGGCGAAGGCACTGGACGTGGAGCCGCTGCTCGGCGTGCGCGTGCGGCTCGCCTCGATCGGCGCGGGCAAGTGGCAGAACACCGGTGGCGACAAGGGCAAGTTCGGACTGTCGCCGAACCAGGTGCTGACCCTGATCGAGCGGCTCGACGCGGCCGGCCTCAAGCACACGCTGAAGCTGCAGCACTTCCACATGGGCTCGCAGATCTCCAACGTGCGCGACATCGCCAACGGCATGCGCGAGGCCACCCGCTACTTCGTCGAGCTGCGCCGGATGGGCGTGCCGCTGGAGATCGTCGACGTCGGCGGCGGCCTCGGCGTGGACTACGAGGGCTCGCGCTCGCGCAGCCACAACTCGATCAACTATTCCATCGAACAATACGCCTCGACCATCGTGCAGTCGCTGGCCGAGGCGGTGGCCGCCGAAGGCCTGGCCGCGCCGCACATCCTCACCGAGGCGGGCCGCGCGATGACCGCGCACCATGCGGTGATGGTGGTCAACGTGACCGAGGTGGAAGAAGTGCCGGCCGGCGCGATCCCGCCGCCGTGCGCGGACGAACCGCCGGTGCTGCGCCGCCTGCGTGAAACGTACGGGGAGCTGGATCGGCGCCCCGCGCTGGAGCTGTTCCACGAAGCCCAGCACCACCTGAGCGAAGGGCAGACGCTGTACGCGCTGGGCCAGCTGGCGCTGGCCGACCGCGCCCGGCTGGACGAGATGTTCTATGCCGTCGCCAACGCGGTGCGCACGCGCCTGCTGCCGGCCGAGCGCTCGCATCGCGCCGCGCTGGACGAGCTGGACGAGAAACTGGTCGACAAGTATTTCGTCAACTTCTCGGTGTTCGAGTCGATCCCCGACGTGTGGGCGATCGGCCAGATCTTCCCGATCGCGCCGATCGCAAGGCTGGACGAGCAGCCGACGCGCCGGGGCGTGATCGTCGACCTCACCTGCGATTCGGACGGCCGCATCGACCACTACGTCGACGCCGAGGGCGTCGACGTGAGCCTGCCGCTGCACGCCTTGAAGGACGGCGAGAGCTACCGGCTCGGCATCTTCATGGTCGGCGCCTACCAGGAGACCCTGGGCGACATCCACAACCTGTTCGGCGATACCGACGCGGTCAACGTGCGAGTGGACGGCGACGGCTACGTGTTCGCGCACAGGCGCAGCGGCGACACCACCGACCTGATGCTCGACTACGTGGGCTACGACCTCGAGGCGCTGCGACAGAGCTACCGCGAACGCATCGCCAGTGCCGGGGTGAGCGGCGCCGAAGCGGCGCAGCTGTACGAAGCGCTCGATGGCGGCCTCACCGCCTATACCTATCTGGCCGAGGACCTCGGCTGAGGTCCTGTCCCAAGGTCCGATGGCGCCGTGCGCAGCGGCGCCTACAATTTGCGGCATGCGCGCGGCCGGCGGCCGCGCCTTCCCCATCTGAAGGAGCAATGGCATGAGCAGTCTTGAAGGCAAGGTCGCCCTGATCACCGGCGCGGCGAGTGGCCTCGGCAAGGCGATCGCCGAGCTGTACGCGAAGCACGGCGCCAGCGTGGCGATCGCCGACATCAACCAGCAGGCCGCCGATGCGGTGGCGGCAGAAATCAACGCCGCCGGCGGCCAGGCGATCGGCATCGCGATGGATGTCAGCAACGAGGAGGCGGTCAACGCCGGCACCGACCGGGTGGTCGCCGCGTTTGGCCGCCTGGACATCCTGATCTCCAACGCCGGCGTGCAGATCATCAACCCGATCGACCAGCTGGCCTTTGCCGACTGGAAGAAGATGCTGGCGATCCATCTTGACGGCGGTTTCCTCACCACCAAGGCCGCGCTGAAGCACATGTACCAGGACGACGGCGCCGGTCAAAGCCGCGGCGGCATCGTGATCTACATGGGCTCGGTGCATTCGCACGAGGCCTCGATGCTGAAGGCGCCCTACGTCACCGCCAAGCACGGCCTGCTCGGCCTGGCCCGCACGCTGGCGAAGGAAGGCGCGCCGCACAACGTGCGCTCGCACGTGATCTGCCCGGGTTTCGTGCGCACGCCGCTGGTCGAGCGGCAGATTCCCGAGCAGGCGCAGGAGCTGGGCATCAGCGAGGACGAGGTGATCAGGAACGTGATGTTGAAAAACACCGTCGATGCCACTTTCACCACGCTCGAAGACATCGCCCAGACCGCGCTGTACCTGGCCACCTTCCCGTCCGCCGCACTGACCGGCCAGTCGATCGTGGTCAGCCACGGCTGGTTCATGCAGTAGGAGTCGGGAATCGGGAATCGGGAATCGGGAATCGAAGAGCGTCGCGCACAGGGTGCGCTTCTACAGCTTCCGGTGCACCTGCAAGCCCGCGGCCGACTGGCTGACCGGCATCACCTCGACGCGGTTGATGTTGAGGTGCGGCGGCAGGTTGGCGATCCACCAGATGGTGTCGGCGATGTCGCCGGCGCTGATCGGATGGGCGCCGGCGTAGAGCTGGTCGGAGGCGGCCCGGTCGCCGCCGGTGCGAACCACGGTGAATTCGGTTTCGGCCATGCCCGGCTCGATCGAGCTGGCCCGTACGCCGGTGCCGTGCAGGTCGCAGCGCAGGTTCTGCGAGAACTGGGTGACGAAGGCCTTGCTGGCGCCGTACACGTTGCCGCCGCGGTAGGCGTAGCTGCCCGCGATCGAGCTGATGTTGACGATCGCGCCGCGGCGTTCGATCAGCTGCGGCAGCAGCAGGTGGGTCATCGTCACCAGCGCGGTGACGTTGGTGTCGATCATCTGTTTCCACTGCGCCAGGTCCGCCTGCTGTGCCGGGGAAGTACCCAGCGCCAGTCCCGCGTTGTTGAGCAGCAGATCGATGGCCGCGAAGGCCGGCGGCAGCGCCGCATGTGCCGCGCGCATCGCGTTCTCGTCGCGCATGTCGAAGGCCGCCGCGTGCACCTTGTCGGCGCCGTGCCGATCCACCAGCTGCTGCAGGCGCTCGGCGCGGCGGCCGCTGGCAATCACCCGCCAGCCGCCGGCCACGAAGCGTTCCACGGCGGCGGCGCCAAAACCGGAGCTAGCGCCGGTGATCCATGCGGTCTTGCTTGTCATGCGCAGTGTTTCCAGGGAGTGCTCAGCGACCTTCTTTCAGCGCGATCGCGTTGATGCCGGCGCCGGCCAGGCGCTGCTTGGTCGATTCCAGGTCGGTGGCCGAACGGAACGGCCCCAGCCGGACCCGGTGATAGGTCTGCCCGCCGATGCTGACCGACTGCACGTTGGCCACGAAGCCCTGCAAGGCCAGCTTCGCCTTCAGCGTTTCCGCGTCGGAGGCGTTCGGGAAGGCGCCCACCTGCAGCAGGTAACCGCTGCCGGCACCGGGCTGCGCCACGGCGCTGGCCGGCGCCGCGGTGACGTTCTGGGTGACCGCCTGGGGTGCATTCGCCTGCGCCGCGGCCTGCGCCGCCTGTTGCGCCTGCAGCTGAGCCGCCTGCTTCTGCTGCTGCTCGACGCGCGCCTGCGCGCTGATCTCGGCGTCGGGGATGCGCACTTCCTTTTCCGACAGCACCGAGTAGAAGTCGAACTGCGGCTTCTTCGGCGCGGTGTCGCTGGCGCCGGATTCGAGCACGCCCGGCGCGCTGCCGCGCTCGGCGGTGGCCTGCGGATTCGCCTGCGGACCGTCGGCCTTGCGCAGGCTGGTCAGCAGGCTGCCGCGCATCATCACCGCCATCAGGATCACCCCGGCCAGCAGGCCGATGACGGCGTAGCCCCATCCCGGGAAGCCACTGCTGCCATTGCGCACGGCCTGTCGGCTCTTGCCCTTGCGTGCTGCCATTACATCTTCTCCGGGGCACCGAGGCCCAGCAAATCCAGACCATTCTTCAACACTTGCCGCGTCGCCACCACCAGCGCCAGGCGCGCGTTGCGCAGGTCCGCGTCCTCGACCAGGAACTGATACGAGTTGTAGTAGGTGTGGAACGCGTTGGCCAGTTCGCGCAGCCACGCGGCGACCAGATGCGGCTCCAGGTTCGCCGCAGCGGCCTCGACCATTTCCGGGTATTTCGACAGCTCGGTGAGCAGGATCTGCTCATGCTCGTTGTCCAGCCGATCCAGATGGGTCAGGCCATCGGCGAGATCGAAACTGAAGCCCTTTTCCGGCGCCTGACGCAGCACGCTGCAGACGCGGGCGTGCGCGTACTGGATGTAGTAGACCGGATTGTCGTTGGACTGCGAGCGGGCCAGGTCGATGTCGAACACCAGCTGCGAGTCGCTCTTGCGCGAGATCAGGAAGTAGCGCGTGGCGTCGCGGCCGACCTCGTCGATCAGGTCGCGCAGGGTGACGTAGCTGCCGGCGCGCTTGCCGAGCTTCACCTCTTGGCCGCCCTTCATCACCGTCACCATCTGGTACAGCATGTAGTCGGGGTAGCCCTTCGGGATGCCGCAATCGAGCGCCTGCAGGCCGGCCTTCACCCGCGCCAGCGAACCGTGGTGGTCCGAGCCCAGCACGGTGATGGCCTTGCCATAGCCGCGCTGCCACTTCGACAGGTGGTAGGCCACGTCGGGCACGAAATAGGTATAGGTGCCGTCGGACTTGCGCATCACGCGGTCCTTGTCGTCACCGTAGTCGGTGCTGCGCAGCCACAGCGCGCCGCCCTCCTCGTAGGTATGGCCGTGGGCGACCAGTTCGCGCACGGTCTCCTCGACCTTGCCGTCGCTGTACAGCGACGACTCCAGGAAGTACGTATCGAAGCCCACGGCGAACGCCTGCAGGTCCAGGTCCTGCTCGTGACGCAGGCTGGCCACCGCGAAGCGGCGGATCGCGTCGAGGTCGTCCACGTCGCCCGCGCCGACCACGGTTTCGCCGTCGGCCACCACCGATTCGCGATCGAGATAGGCGCGCGCCACTTCGGCGATGTAGTCGCCGCGATAGCCGTTCTCGGGCCAGTTGCTGTCTTCCGGCGTGATGCCGCGCGCGCGCGCCTGCACCGAGATCGCCAGGTTGGCGATCTGCACGCCCGCGTCGTTGTAGTAGAACTCGCGCTTCACGTCCCAGCCGCTGGCATCGAGCAGGCGGCTCAGGCAATCGCCGATCGCGGCATTGCGGCCGTGGCCCACGTGCAGCGGGCCGGTCGGGTTGGCCGAGACGAATTCCACGCCCACGGTCTTGCCGGCACCGCTGGTATTGCGGCCGTAGGCATCGCCTTCGGCCATGATCCGACGCACTTCGGCGTGGTAGGCGCCGGCAGCCACGAAGAAATTGATGAAGCCCGGGCCGGCGATCTCGACTTTCGCCACCAGCGTGTTGGCCGGCAGTGCGGCCACGAGCTTCTCGGCCAGTTCGCGCGGCTTGGCGCGCGCGGCCCTGGCCAGCAGCATCGCCACATTGCAGGCGAAATCGCCATGTTCGCGACTGCGTGCACGTTCGATCACGAAGCCCGGCAATTCGAGATCGTTGGGCAGGATGGCATCGGCTTGCAGGGAGGTGATCGCCTGCAGCACCAGTTCGCGCAGCTGTTCTTTCACGGGTGGGGTCGGTTTCGTGATGGAACCGCCAATCCTAACAGACCGCCACGGCGGCGAAACGCGCCCGTATGGGCACCGATGACAGCCGGTGGCTGCTGATCCCGTCTTGCTGCGGCGCCGCGAACCGGCTTGTGGATAAGTCTGTGGGGAAAGCTGCGTGGCGGGACCGGCGGCCTGCCCGAGGCGCTGTCCGATACAGGCATCGCAAGAATTTGTCCATTTATTTCATTGACTTGCCAAATGAAATTCAGGTGGATCGGCGAGCCTGCCCGGCAAGGGTCGGTATCACCGTTTTGTGCATAAGTTTCGGCCACTTGGCGGGTGCCTTTGCGGCGGGGAATCGTCATCGCCCTGTCATGCGGCGCTGCGACACTGGCCAGGCCATGAGATGACCTCCCCTCCAGATCCTGGCAAACGGAGATGCCGCTCTCTCCTCACTCTCCAATCGGCCTCACGGCGTGGCTCTTGCCACGCCGTCTTTTTGTGGACCGATGCCTGGCAGACGCGCCCGTTCAGATCAGGCCGCGAGCGGCCATCGATACCGGTTCGCCGCTGCCGATCACCAGGTGATCGAGCACCCGCACGCCGACGAGTTGCAGCGCGTTGCGTAATTCATGGGTGATGGCCCGATCGGCGGCGCTGGGCTCGGCCACGCCGGAAGGATGGTTGTGCGCAAGGATCACGGCGCAGGCGTTGTGCTGCAGGCAGGCGCGCACGACCTCGCGCGGGTGCACGCTGGCGCCGTCGACCGTGCCCCGGAACAACTCCTCGAAGGCGAGTACGCGGTGGCGGTTGTCCAGATAGAGGCAGCCGAACACCTCGTAAGGCAGGTGGCGCAGGCGCGCGCGCAGGAAGTCGCCGCTGTCGCGCGGATTGCCCAAGCTGGGCTTGTCCTGCAGTTGTTCGGCCAGGCTGCGCCGGGCCAGTTCCAGCGCCGCGGCGATGCGCGAACGCTTCGCCGGGCCCAGTCCGCCGACCCGGATCTGCTGTTCCGGGCGCGCCAGCAGCGCGCCCAGGCTGCCCGCGTTGGCAAGCAGCTCGCGGCCCAGCGCCAGCGCATCCTTGCCGCGGCTGCCGCTGCCCAGCAGCACCGCCAGCAGCTCGGCATCGGACAGCGCGGAGCTGCCGCGCGCCAGCAGTTTTTCACGGGGACGTTCGCCCTCGGGCCAGTCGCGAATGCTCATGCACGGACGTTGCCGGAGCAGGCCTGCAGCAGGCAGCGGTGGGCGGGGATGAATCCGGTAAGCTAGGCCACTGCCCGACTGTCAGGCCCGCCTTACATATGAGTCTTGCCCAACGCCGCATCCTGCTGGGAGTGTCCGGCGGCATCGCCGCCTACAAGTCCTGCGAGCTGGTTCGCCGGCTGCGTGACCTCGACGCCGAGGTGCGCGTGGTGATGACCGAGGGCGCCACGCATTTCGTCAGTCCGACCACCTTCCAGGCGCTGTCCGGACAGCCGGTGCGGGTGAGCCTGTGGGACGCCCAGGCCGAGGCCGCGATGGGCCACATCGAGCTGGCGCGCTGGGCCGAACGCATCCTGGTGGCGCCGGCCAGTGCCGATCTGCTGGCGCGCCTGGCCCACGGCATGGCCGACGACCTGCTGACCACGCTGTGCCTGGCCAGCGCCGCGCCGCTGTACCTGGCGCCGGCGATGAACCAGCAGATGTGGGCGCACCCGGCGGTGCAGGCGAACATGGCGACCTTGCGCCGGCACGGCGCCCACATGCTGGGGCCGGCGGTGGGCGACCAGGCCTGCGGCGACGTCGGCAGCGGGCGCATGCTGGAACCACACGAGCTGCGCGATGCCCTGCTGGCCTCGTTCGGCGATCGCTGCCTGGCCGGCCTCAAGGTGGTGGTGAGCGCCGGGCCGACCTATGAAGACATCGATCCGGTGCGTTTCATCGGCAATCGCAGTTCGGGCCAGATGGGCTTCGCCGTGGCTGCCGCCGCAGTCGCGGCCGGCGCCGAGGTGACCCTGGTGGCCGGACCGGTCAGCCTGGCCACGCCGGCGGGCGTGCATCGGCGGGTGGATGTGCGCAGCGCGGCGCAGATGCATGCGGCGGTGATCGAGGCGGCGACCCATGCGGACGTCTATATCGGTGCGGCCGCGGTGGGCGATTACCGCCCGCAGGAAGTGTCGGCGCAGAAGCTCAAGAAGCGCGACGGCGGCGAGCTGGTCCTGCATCTCGATGAGAATCCGGACATCCTGGCCAGCCTTTCGGCGCAAACCGCGCACCCGTTCCTGGTCGGATTTGCCGCGGAGACGCATGATGTGGCCACGTATGCGCAGGGCAAGCTGCGCCACAAGGGGCTGGACATGATTGCGGCGAATCAGGTGGGCGGTGGCCTCGGTTTCGAGGCGGCCGACAATGCGTTGACGCTCTACTGGGCCGACGGTTCGATCGAGTTGCCGCGAGCGGCGAAGACGGAGCTGGCGCGCCAGCTGGTCGCCCGGGTGGCGGAGCGTTACCGGGCCACCCGTGCATGAACATCGATGTGGCGATGAAGATCCTCGATCCGCGCCTGGGCGACAGCATCCCGCTGCCGCAGGCGGCGACCGCGGGCAGCGCGGGGATGGACCTGCGCGCCGCGCTGGAGCAGCCGCTGACCCTGGCGCCGGGCGAAAGCGCGCTGGTGCCCAGCGGCATCGCGATCCATATCGATGACCCCGGCTGGTGCGCGCTGATCGTGCCGCGCTCGGGCCTGGGTCACAAGCATGGGCTGGTGATGGGCAACCTGGTCGGGGTGATCGACGCCGACTACCAGGGGCCGTTGATGATTTCGTGCTGGAATCGCGGGCGCGAGTCCTACACCATCGCCGTGGGCGACCGCATCGCACAGTTGCTGCTGGTGCCGGTGGCGCAGGCGCGACTGCATGTGGTCACCGAGTTCGCAGCCAGCCAGCGTGGCGAGGGCGGTTTCGGCTCGACCGGTATCCGATAGATCGACGAGCCGGTTCGGGATGGACCGAACCGGCTTGCAGCTTCAGCCGCGGGGGCGGAAATGGCGTTGAACATCGCAAAAGAGCGCTTGAGCAACCTCAGGGTCGACTGGTCGACCCTGTTGCCGCTCGTCGGCGCCACCGTGCTGCTGCTGGTGGGCCTGTTCTGCGTCTGGCAGACCTGGCTGATCGCCGACGAGGGCGATGCGATCGATCGGGTGCACCAGGCCCAGGACCAGGCGGTCAGGGCGATGTCCGAGGAGATCGTCAACCAGCGCCGCTCGATCGAGAAGGTGCTGGCCGGGGTGGACCCGACCACCCTGATGAGCGACCCGGCGCAATCCGCCGCCGCGCTGCGCCAGCAGTTGCCCCAGGCCCGGAAGCTCGAGTTGTACAGCGGTGACCTGGCCGAGGTGTTGCGCGCGAACTACCGTGAATTCGGTTATGCCAAGGCCGCCCAGTTGATGGCGGCGCAGAGTGCCGACGGGTTGCCGCCGGCACAGAGTGTTTCCTACGGCAGCGGGGATCGCCGGTTGAGCCTGGTGATTCCGCTGGGCCTGCCGCAACAGACCCAGGCGTGGGCGTGGGTCGAACTGCCGTTCGCGCCGATGAAGCAGCGCTTCGACGCCATCTCGCCGGCCGGTGGCCGGCTGGAGCTGCGCCAGGGCGACGACAGTGGCTACATCCAGCTGTTTTCCAACGGTTCGAACTCGGCCGAGATCGAGACCACCGGCAAGCCGGTCGCCGGCAGCGCCTTCAGCGTGGGCGTCGGTCTTCCCCGGGCGTTCATCGTATTGCCACGCTCGGTGATCCTGAGTGCGCTGCTGGCCCTGCTCGGGCTTGGCGGTGGCGGCTACCTGAGCTGGCTGCGTCTGCGTCGCCAGCAGGTGCTGGTAGAGCCGCAGGAGGATGAGTTGCCGCTGGCTACACCCGTGCCTGCCGCCCCGGAAACGGCGAGGCGGCCCCGCACTTCGCCGGCAGCTCCGTCGCCGCCGCCAGCGGCCGCCCCGGTGCCCGCGGCGACCAGCGTGGACCCCGCCATCTTCCGTGCCTATGACATCCGTGGCGTGGTCGGCAAGACCTTGAACGCGGACGTGGCGCGCCTGCTCGGCCAGTCGATCGGCACGCTGATGGACGAGAAGGGCCTGCGCGAAATCGTGGTTGGCCGCGATGGCCGGTTGTCCGGTCCGCAGCTCGCCGCTGCGCTGGCCGACGGCCTGCGCGACGCCGGCATCGACGTGATCGACATCGGCGCGGTGCCCACGCCGGTGGTGTATTACGCGGCCTATCGCTTCAATACCGGTTGCGGCGTGGCCGTGACCGGCAGCCACAACCCGCCGGACTACAACGGCTTCAAGATCGTGGTCGGTGGCGAGACCCTGTCCGAGGGTGCGATCCAGGACCTGTACCAGCGCATCGCCAGTGGCGCGCTGGCCAGTGGCGGCTCCGGCGGGCTGCGCCAGGTCGACGTGGCGCCGGATTACATCGAGAAGATCGTCTCCGACGTGCTGGCCGAGCGTCGTCTGAAGATCGTCGTCGACTGCGGCAACGGCATTCCGGGGGCGATCGCGCCGCAGGTGCTGGAAGGTATCGGCTGCGAGGTGGTGCCGCTGTACTGCGATGTCGACGGCAGCTTCCCGAACCATCATCCGGACCCGTCCGACCCGGCCAACCTGGAAGATCTCATCCTCGCCGTCAGGCAGACCGGCGCCGATCTTGGCGTGGCGTTCGACGGTGACGGCGACCGCCTCGGCGTGGTCACCCAGTCCGGCGAGATCATCTATCCGGATCGCCTGTTGATGCTGTTCGCGCGTGACGTGCTGTCGCGCCAGCCCGGCGCCACCGTCATCTACGACGTGAAATGCACCAGCCACCTGAAGGGCCAGGTGCTCGACGCCGGCGGCAGTCCGCTGATGTGGCGCACCGGTCATTCGCTGATCAAGGCGAAGATGCGCGAGACCGGGGCGGAGCTGGCCGGCGAGATGAGCGGGCACTTCTTCTTCAAGGAGCGCTGGTACGGCTTCGACGACGGCATCTACGCCGCCGCGCGACTTCTGGAAATCCTTGCCGGCGACCTGCAGGGGCGCAGCCCGGCAGAGGTCTTCGCGACCTTGCCCAAGAGCGTCTCCACGCCGGAGCTGAAGGTCGAGCTGGCCGAAGGCGAGCACTACCGGTTTATGGACAAGCTGCGCCAGCAGGCGACGTTCGAGGACGCCACCCTGATCACGATCGACGGCGTGCGCGCCGACTGGCCCGACGGCTGGGGTCTGGTGCGTGCATCGAACACCACGCCGGCGCTGGTGTTGCGCTTCGAGGCGGACAACGCAGCCGCGTTGACTCGCATCGAGCAGGTGTTCCGCAAGCAGCTGCTCGCGGTGGACCCCAGGTTGAAGCTGCCCTTCCCGTAGGGCGGGGCGCTGCAATGCCGCGAAGTGGAACGTGCGGCCCGGAGCTTCCTACTCGCCCGAGCGCTCCTTGTCCTGGGCGGCCTTGACCTCGCGGTAATGCGCCATCAGCTGGGTCTGCTGCCGTACGGACTGCGCACGCGCCGCCTGCTGGCGCTGCAGGGTATCGCGCAGCGAGGCCACCACGTTGCGCTGCCTGGCGATGTTGTCGACCAGGGCTTTCGGCACGGTTTCCTTGCCGTTCTCGATGTCGGCGGCGCGGCCGAGCAGGTCGGTCAGCGCCTTCTCCTGGCTGCGCAGGTTGATCCGCGTCGTGTTGATCTGCTGATCGTAGGTGTCCAGCGCCTGCTGCAGCGAGATCTGATAGGACTCTTCGTCGGGATAGGCCGACAGCATCTGCGCGTCGGCGTTAGCGCGCTCTTGGATGGCGCGGTCCTTCGCGGCCTGTTCGGCGGCCAGCTTGTTGGCGGCCGCCCGCTCCTGCGCGTTCAGCTGGCGCGACACCCGTTGCACCACCAGGCCACGATCGTTGACCAGTTCGTAGCCGTACTTCATCGCCTCGGTGGTGAGGCTGTCGCTGAAATGCACCAGGCCCTGGCCGTCGTGCCATTTGTAGCGAAGGCCGGTGTTCTGCGCGTGCGCCGAAGCGCTCGCGCACAGCACGATGGCAGCAATGATGAGCAGTGGTCTACGCATGGATTTCCCTCTTGCCGGCCAGTATAGCCGCGCCGGTCGCACTGGCTAGCCGCTGCCCGGCGGGATGCGCGGGCAATGGCGACTACTGTGACCGGTGTCGTTGCAGTCTATGGGCCGGGGCTGAACTCAAGGCTGAACCCCGTACTGCTGCCGATAGGCCAGCAATCGGGCGTGTTCGGCGGTCAGTTGCGGGTGCTCGCCGGCGTAGGCCAGCACGTCGTCGAGGCTGGTGATCGCGATGACCGGAATGCCGTGATCGGCAGCCACTTCCTGGGCGGCCGAGCGCTGGCCTAGGCCGCGTTCCTGCCGGTCCAGCGCGATCAGCACGCCGGCGGGCGTGGCGCCGTGGGCGCGGATCAGCGCCAGCGATTCGCGCACCGCGGTGCCGGCGGTCATCACGTCATCGACGATCAGCACGCGACCCTGGAGCGGGGCGCCGACCAGCACGCCGCCCTCGCCGTGTTCCTTGGCTTCCTTGCGGTTGTACGCCCAGGGCAGGTCGCGCCGATGCTGCTCGGCCAGCGCGATGGCGGTGGCGGCGGCCAGCGCGATGCCCTTGTAGGCCGGGCCGAACAGCATGTCCACCGGCAGGTCGGCATTCACCAGCGCGGCAGCGTAGGCGCGGCCGAGCTGGGCCAGCGCGGCCCCGGAATCGATCCGGCCCATGTTGAAGAAGTACGGGCTCTGGCGTCCGGACTTCAGGGTGAACTCGCCAAAGCGCAGCACCTCGCGCTGCAAGGCCAGTTCGATGAAGTCGCGTTGGTAATCGTGCATGTTCGTCTCGCCCAGGTCGGTTTCGATGCAGCGTGTTCCACAGGCCGCGGAACGCGTGGCGGGCGCCATGGTACAGCCGGTGTCCCGGTGATGCCGATGGCGAGCCCGGAAGACAGGCTTGTTATGATGGCCCATCCGCTTCGGGAGCATCCATGCGCATCATCAGCCTCAATGCCAACGGCATCCGCTCGGCCGCCACCAAGGGCGTGTTCGACTGGCTGCGCACGCAGGACGCGGACGTGGTCTGCCTGCAGGAAACCAAGGCGCAGGAAAACCAGCTGAGCGACCCGATGTTCCGCCCGGACGGCCATCACTGCTTCTACCGCGACGCCAGCAGCAAGAAGGGTTACAGCGGCGTGGCGATCTACGCCAGGCGCGAGCCCGACCAGGTGCTGACCGAACTGGGCTGGGACGAATTCGACAACGAGGGCCGCTACATCGAGGCGCGCTTCGGCAACCTCAGCGTGGTCTCGCTGTATTTCCCGTCCGGTTCCTCCGGTGACGAGCGCCAGCAGTTCAAGTTCAAGGCGATGGAGTGGATCACGCCGATCTTCGACCAGTGGCTGAAGAGCGGCCGCGACTACGTGATCTGCGGCGACTGGAACATCGTGCACACGAAGAACGACATCAAGAACTGGGCATCCAACCAGAAGAACTCCGGCTGCCTGCCGCAGGAGCGCGCGTGGCTGGACCTGCTGTTCCAGCAGCGCGGCTGGGTCGACAGTTTCCGCGCGATCAAGCCCGAGGCGGTCGAATACACCTGGTGGTCGAACCGTGGCCAGGCGCGCGCGAACAACGTGGGTTGGCGGATCGACTACCAGGTCTGCACGCCGTCGCTGCGCGAGCGCATGCAGGCGTGCTCGATCTATCGCGACCAGCGCTTCTCCGATCACGCGCCTTACATCGTCGACTATGCCGACTGAGTCGGGCGCGCCCAAGCCGGCGAAGCCGTCGGTCTGGCGGGCGTTCGCCCAGCCGGCGGCGTGGACGATGTTCCTGCTCGGCTTCTCCTCGGGGCTGCCCTTCCTGCTGGTGGCCGGCACGCTGGCGTACTGGCTGAAGGAAAACGGGATCAAGCTGGCGGACATCACGATGATCGCCAGCGCCGGCATGACCTATGCGTTCAAGTTTGTCTGGGCACCCCTGCTCGACCATGGCCGGATTCCCGGCTTCGCCCGGCTAGGGCAGCGCCGTGGCTGGTTGCTGTTCGCGCAACTGGGCGTGGTGATCGGGCTGCTCGCCATGGCGCTGTTGACGCCGGCGCAACTGCCCCTGTTCGTGGTGGCCACGCTGGTGGTGGCCTTCTTCGGCGCCACCCAGGACATCGCGGTGGATGCCTACCGGATCGAGATCGCTCCGATCGAAGCGCAGGGCGCGCTGGTGGCGACTTACTCGCTGGGTTACCGGATCGGTCTGCTGCTGGCCGGTGCGGTGGCGCTGATCCTGGCCGACCACCTGCCATGGCGGACGGTCTATGCGCTGATGGCGCTGGCGATGGCGGTGCCCGTGGCGACAACCTTGATGGCGCGGGAACCCGAGGTGTTGCGGGTGCGTGCCGCGCGCTGGCGCGATGCCATGCGCGAAAGCGTGATCGATCCGTTCGCCGATTTCTTCCGCCGCTACGGCTGGGTGCTTGCCCTGGTGACGCTGCTGTTCCTGCTGCTGTTCAAGATGCCGGAGCAGGCGACCATCGGCGGCATCATGAGCCCGTTCTACCGCGACATGGGTTTCTCCAAGACCGAGATCGGCACGATCACCAAGATCTACGGCATCTGGATCGGCATTGTCGGCGTGTTTCTCGGCGGCGCGGCAGTAGCCCGCTGGGGCGCCTGGCGGCCGCTGGGCGTCACCATCGTGCTGTGCGGCTGCAGCAACCTGTTGTACCTGCTGTTGATCGCCCACCCCGGCAACCTGCTGGTGCTGACCCTGGTGATTTCCGGCGAGAACCTCACCCTGGGCATGCTGGGTCCGCCGACCGTGGCGTTCCTCTCCTCCCTGGTCAACCGGCAGCACACGGCGACCCAGTACGCGCTGCTTAGTTCGTTGGTGAACCTGCCCGGCAAACTGCTCGGATTCTTCGCCGGCGGCATCGCCACCGCCACCGGATACGGCGGCTACTTCGTGATCACCGTGCTGGCCGTGCTGCCGTCGATGATGCTGTTCGCGTGGCTGTGGCGGTATTTCCGCGGCGCCGAGCGCGAACGGCTGGCGAACGAATCGGGCAACTGAAGACAAGGCCTGTCCCACGGGCCCGTACGCGACAACGCGCACAAGCGGACTGCGAAGCAGTCCACGGATTCCTGCTTCCGGCGCCCTGCCCGCTGATGGCTATGCAAACATCGGTGGTACAGGGCATGTGTAACATGGAGTGACGCTTGTGCCGGACATGATCTTGCAGCACGTCGACAGCCTGCTCACCGAGCGCATCAGGGCGTTGGCCAAACATCGCCACTGCTCCATCAACGACGTGATGCTGCAGGCATTGCGCAGCGGACTGGGCATCTCGGTGGCTCACCACTTCAGCGAAAGCCAGCGCGACCCCGACGCCTTCGGCAGCCTCGACGGGCACTGGGAAGATGCCGAACAGGGCGTGTTCCAGGAAGCCCTGCGCGCGCTGGCGCATACCCGGCCGACCCAGCTGGCTCCGGAGCGGATTCGTTACGACGAACCGGCCGCCGGCGCGGAATAGATGGCACCCAGCACGCGGGGACCGCGTGCGCCGGTGACCGACGGAAGGTTGCCCGGCAATCCCAGCAGCCGCTGTCGCGCCAGCCAGGCGAAGGCGGTTGCTTCCAGGAAGTCGGGGTCGACGCCGTAACGCGAAGTGCTGAGAAGCGCCCGGGGCGCCAGCAGCTCCGTCAGCCGCCGCATCAGCGCGCCGTTGTGGACGCCGCCGCCGCAGGCCAGGACTTCGCGGGCATCCGGCGCGTGTTGCGTGATCGCCGCGGCGACACTGCGCGCGGTCAGCTCCAGCAAGGTGGCCTGCACGTCGGCCGGTTGCAGCGCCGCCAGCCGCAAATGGGTTGCGAGCCAGTCCAGGTGGAAGTATTCGCGGCCGGTGCTCTTGGGTGGCGCCAGCGCAAAGTAGGGGTCGTCCAGCAGCTGCGCGAGCAGGGCCTCGTCGGCTTGGCCGCTGGCCGCATACCCGCCATCCCGATCGAACGACTCGCCGCGCTGGCGCAGGCACCACGCGTCGAGCAGGCCATTGGCCGGGCCGGTGTCGAAGCCGAGCACGCTGCCATCGGCGCCGAGCACGGTGATGTTGGCGATGCCGCCCAGATTCAGCACGACCCGCGCGTGTCCCGGTCGGGCCAGCAGCATCGCGTGCACGGCAGGCAGCAGTGGTGCGCCCTGCCCGCCGGCGGCGATGTCGGCGCGACGAAAATCCGCCACCACATCGATACGGCAGCGCTCGGCGATGACGCTGGGGTCGCCCAGCTGCAGGGTGAACGGATAATCGCCGCCGGGCCGATGACGCAAGGTCTGGCCATGGGAGCCGATCGCGCGGACAGCCGACGCCGGCGTGCCGCTGCGCTCGAGCAGCTCCAGCGCCGCTTCGGCGAAGCCGTGGGCGATCTCCACGTCCAGTCGTCCCAGCGCGTCCAGATCCGGTGCGCTCTCGCCTTGCGCCAGGGCGAGCATCCGCTCGCGCAACGCGCCGGGCCAGGGGTGCGAGTGACTGGCCAGCAACTGCGGCATGCCGCGGTGGAAGCTGACCAGCACGCTGTCGATGCTGTCTGCGCTGGTGCCGGAAATCAGCCCGAGATAAGTCGCCGACGCATCGTCATCCACGGATGGGATGCTCAGTTGTCGTGGTTGGCAGGCGTGCTGGCGCGAGCCAGCCTGATGCGCGAGTCCAGTTCGGTGAGGCGGGCCAGCTGCGGCTTGACCACGTCAGCCTTGAAGCGCGCCATTTGCGCGGCGGGCAAGGGCTCGGGCTTCGGCAGGGTAACCGTCTGCGGATTGCGCTGCTGGCCGTTGACGCGGAACTCGTAGTGCAGGTGCGGGCCGGTGGCCAACCCTGTCATGCCCACGTAGCCGATCACTTCGCCCTGGCGCACGCGCTCACCCACGTGCTGGCCCTTCACGAAACGCGACATGTGGCCGTACGCAGTGCTGATGGTCTTGTCGTGCTGGATCACCACGAAGTTGCCGTAGCCGCGCTCCCAGCCGTGATACTTGATGACGCCATCGCCGGCTGCGTGGATCGGCGTGCCGCTTGGAGCGGCGTAATCGACGCCTTTGTGCGCGCGCATGCGACCGAGGATCGGGTGCAGCCGTGCCGTGGTGAACTTCGAGGAGATCCGGGTGAAGTCGACCGGGATGCGCAGGAACGACTTCTGGATCGGCCGGCCGTCCTCGCTGTACCAGCCGTAGCTGCCGTCGGCCTTCTTGAAGCGGTACGCGGTGTAGCGCTTGTCCTGGTTGATGAACTCGGCGGCGATGATGTTGCCCTGGCCGTAACGCACGCCATCGCGGTAGATGTCGTCGTAGATCACCGTGAAGCTGTCGCCGACGCGGATGTCCTGCACGAAGTCGATGTCGTACTTGAACAGGTCGGCAAGCTTGCCCACCATCGCCGCGTCCATGCCCGCCTGGTCGCCGGCGGCATACAGGCTGCTGCGGATGACACCATGGGCGACCTGTTCGCGCAGGTCCATGTCACGCTGCTGGATCGCCAGCGTCGGCTGTGCGCCATCGAGTCGAACGATCGCGCGGCTGGCCTGGTCCTGGTCGAAACGAAAACCCTTCAGGCTGCCGTCGCTGCCGAGCAGGAAGTCGAACTCCTGCCCCGGACGGATGCTGTGCAATGCGGACTTCGCCGAACCGGCAGCGTCCATGACGCGTTGCAGGTCCGTCATGCCAAGGCCGCGTGCGTTGAAAATGTCGGAGAGCGTCTGGCCGGGCTGCACCCGCACTACCTGCCAGTCGTCCACGGTCGGGCTGGTGATGCTGGACGGCACCGCCTTGGGCAGTGCGAGCGGAAGCAAGGCGTGGACTTCCGGTGTCGGTGCCGGCCGCATGGCGCTGGCCCATGCGGGCATGATGAAGCCGGACAGGGCGGTAATCAGCAGGGCGGTACCGGCCAACACCAGGCGTTCGCGATGCCAGCGGATCGGTTCGATTTCGCCGGAGCGATTGAACGACCAATGTGCACAGCGTTCGTAAAAGTTGGAGTGTCGGCGCTGTGCCTTGCGGCAGATCGCCTGCTTGCGGTTTTGCCGCGCCCCCTGCTTTTCTTCTGCCATGCTGTATCGCCCGCGTTACAAAGTACAAACTGCGCGTACCATAACGGTCATGTGTAAAGGGCGTCAATGCCTTTCCCATCAAGGGTTTGCAACACATTCCTTGTTAACACACAATTAACGTTGACGGCACGGTCACATTGTCTGCCGCGGCCCACTTTTCACCAGAAGAGAAAGAAAACACATGAGCGAGCTTGAGCAGGCGCTGGCCACCATTGCCCGTGGCGCCGACGAAATCATCAAGCGGGAAGACCTGGCCGAGCGCCTGAAGATCGGCCGTCCACTGCGGATCAAGGCGGGTTTCGATCCGACGGCACCGGATCTGCATCTCGGGCACACCGTATTGCTGAACAAGATGCGCCAGTTCCAGGACCTGGGGCACCAGGTGATTTTCCTGATCGGTGACTTCACCGGCATGATTGGCGATCCGACCGGCAAGAACGTCACCCGCAAGCCGTTGACCCGGGAAGACGTGCTGGCCAACGCCGAAACCTATGCGGAACAGGTCTACAAGGTACTGGACCGCGAGAAGACCGAGTTGCGCTTCAACTCCGAATGGTTCGGCAAGATGAGCGCGGCCGACATGATCAAGCTCGCGGCGCAGCACACCGTGGCGCGCATGCTCGAGCGCGACGACTTCACCAAGCGCTACGCGGCGCAGCAGCCGATCGCGATCCACGAGTTCCTGTATCCGCTGGTGCAGGGCTACGACTCGGTGGCCCTGAAGTGCGACGTCGAGCTCGGCGGCACCGACCAGAAGTTCAATCTGCTGATGGGGCGCGCGCTGCAGGAGCACCACGGCCAACCGCCGCAGGTCGTGCTGACCATGCCCTTGCTGGAGGGGCTGGACGGCGTCAACAAGATGTCCAAGTCGCTGGGCAACTACATCGGCATCAACGAGCCGGCCATCGACATCGTCACCAAGACGATGAAGATCGGCGACGAGTTGATGTGGCGCTGGTTCGAATTGCTCAGCTTCGAGGTGTCGCTGGACGAGCTTTCCCAGATGAAGCGGGACATCGCCAGCGGTGCACTGAATCCACGCGACGCCAAGCTGCGTCTGGCCCGCGAGCTGGCCACGCGCTTCCACGACGCGGCGGCCGCCGAACTCGCGATCGCCGGTTGGCATGCGGTGGTGCGTGGCGAGGGCGACACCTCGCTGTTGCCGCAGACGGATGTCGTCGTGCCCGGCGAGGGTCTGCGCCTCGGGGCTTTGCTCACTGCGGCCGGACTGACGGCGAGCAACTCCGAAGCGAGCCGGAAACTGAAAGAGCGTGCGGTGCGCATCGATGCCGAGGTGGTCGAGGATGCGCAGCGGGTCTTCCATGCGGGCTTCGAAGGCGTACTGCAGGTTGGCAAGCGCAATTTCGCCCGCGTGCGGTTGGTCCAGGGCTGACCGGGGCGTCGTTCCAGCGCTGTGTGCGGTGGACGCGAAAATAAAATTTCGCGTCGGCTCAGCGGTTTGCGCAACATCCGCAAGGTTTCTCTGAAGAAGCGCTTGCCAAACCGAAAACACATCGTATTATTCGCAGCCCGCAGTCGCCCAACGTCGCAAGACGGACCGCCGGGACCTCGAAAAAAGCTTTCACGAGGGTGTTGACGGAGAGGAAAAGCGATGTAGAATGGGCGGCTCACCTAGGACGAAACGTCTTGGGGCGCAAACCGGAAACGGGGTGCAAGCGAACGATCTTTGACAGTGTGCGCAGGTGAATTGTGTGGACGTCTTGTGTTGAATGGGTCACGACCTGTCCAAGCAATGCAAGCGTCCCACCAAGTAAAAAGTCAGTAATGAGTTTTGATTGGTTGGGAACAACGCTTCAGAAAGATAGATCATCCATCGCTGCAAGGTGATGACATGGTCGAAAACTTAAGTGAAGAGTTTGATCCTGGCTCAGATTGAACGCTGGCGGCATGCCTAACACATGCAAGTCGAACGGCAGCACAGCAGAGCTTGCTCTGTGGGTGGCGAGTGGCGGACGGGTGAGTAATGCATCGGGACCTACCCAGACGTGGGGGATAACGTAGGGAAACTTACGCTAATACCGCATACGTCCTACGGGAGAAAGCAGGGGACCTTCGGGCCTTGCGCGGTTGGACGGACCGATGTGCGATTAGCTAGTTGGTAGGGTAATGGCCTACCAAGGCGACGATCGCTAGCTGGTCTGAGAGGATGATCAGCCACACTGGGACTGAGACACGGCCCAGACTCCTACGGGAGGCAGCAGTGGGGAATATTGGACAATGGGCGCAAGCCTGATCCAGCAATGCCGCGTGTGTGAAGAAGGCCCTCGGGTTGTAAAGCACTTTTATCAGGAACGAAATACCACGGGTTAATACCCTATGGGGCTGACGGTACCTGAGGAATAAGCACCGGCTAACTTCGTGCCAGCAGCCGCGGTAATACGAAGGGTGCAAGCGTTAATCGGAATTACTGGGCGTAAAGGGTGCGTAGGCGGTTCGTTAAGTCTGTCGTGAAATCCCCGGGCTCAACCTGGGAATGGCGATGGATACTGGCGAGCTAGAGTGTGTCAGAGGATGGTGGAATTCCCGGTGTAGCGGTGAAATGCGTAGAGATCGGGAGGAACATCAGTGGCGAAGGCGGCCATCTGGGACAACACTGACGCTGAAGCACGAAAGCGTGGGGAGCAAACAGGATTAGATACCCTGGTAGTCCACGCCCTAAACGATGCGAACTGGATGTTGGTCTCAACTCGGAGATCAGTGTCGAAGCTAACGCGTTAAGTTCGCCGCCTGGGGAGTACGGTCGCAAGACTGAAACTCAAAGGAATTGACGGGGGCCCGCACAAGCGGTGGAGTATGTGGTTTAATTCGATGCAACGCGAAGAACCTTACCTGGCCTTGACATGTCCGGAATCCTTGAGAGATCGAGGAGTGCCTTCGGGAATCGGAACACAGGTGCTGCATGGCTGTCGTCAGCTCGTGTCGTGAGATGTTGGGTTAAGTCCCGCAACGAGCGCAACCCTTGTCCTTAGTTGCCAGCGAGTAATGTCGGGAACTCTAAGGAGACTGCCGGTGACAAACCGGAGGAAGGTGGGGATGACGTCAAGTCATCATGGCCCTTACGGCCAGGGCTACACACGTACTACAATGGTCGGTACAGAGGGTTGCAATACCGCGAGGTGGAGCCAATCCCAGAAAGCCGATCCCAGTCCGGATCGGAGTCTGCAACTCGACTCCGTGAAGTCGGAATCGCTAGTAATCGCGGATCAGCTATGCCGCGGTGAATACGTTCCCGGGCCTTGTACACACCGCCCGTCACACCATGGGAGTGGGTTGCTCCAGAAGGCGTTAGTCTAACCGCAAGGAGGACGACGCCCACGGAGTGGTCCATGACTGGGGTGAAGTCGTAACAAGGTAGCCGTATCGGAAGGTGCGGCTGGATCACCTCCTTTCAAGTAATAGACGGCGTGAGTCATCACGCAAGACGTCCACACAAGACACCTGTACTTCACGCGACATCCTGTCGCGAAGAGCGTAGATCAAGACCGTCCATCCATGGACGGACTCTTCATCAACAGCGACTTCGAATCTGGGCCCAGGCGGTTTGTCCAGGTAGTTTGGCTCGCGGGTTCTGGGGTTCATCCTTCATGGGTCTGTAGCTCAGGTGGTTAGAGCGCACCCCTGATAAGGGTGAGGCCGGTGGTTCGAGTCCACCCAGACCCACCATTATGCCAAGGTTTCCTTGGGGCCTTAGCTCAGCTGGGAGAGCACCTGCTTTGCAAGCAGGGGGTCGTCGGTTCGATCCCGACAGGCTCCACCAAGGTTCGATCTGACGCGTGAAGTATCAGCACACACAAGATTTGTTGAAATCATCCGGCATTGAGGCCGGCGTGATGTTCTTTGAAAACAAGTAAACGAGTGACAAGCGTCTTGGTTCGAAACCGAACCGAGGCAAGTGTTAAGGCACGAAAACGAAGTAACTTGGCTGCACCTGATGAGGGTGCATGCCCCGAGGCGACTTGGGGTTATATGGTCAAGCGACTAAGCGTATACGGTGGATGCCTTGGCAGTCAGAGGCGATGAAGGACGTGGCAGCCTGCGAAAAGTGTCGGGGAGCTGGCAACAAGCTTTGATCCGGCAATGTCCGAATGGGGAAACCCACTCCGCAAGGAGTACTGCATGGTGAATACATAGCCATGCAGGGCGAACCCGGGGAACTGAAATATCTAAGTACCCGGAGGAAAAGAAATCAACCGAGATTCCCTGAGTAGCGACGAGCGAACGGGGACTAGCCCAAAAGCACATTATGTTTTAGTCAAACGGGATGGAAAGCCCGGCCATAGATGGTGATAGCCCAGTCGACGAAAAGGCATTTTGTGTGAAATTGAGTAAGGCGGGGCACGTGAAACCTTGTCTGAACATGGGGGGACCATCCTCCAAGGCTAAATACTACTGACTGACCGATAGCGAACTAGTACCGTGAGGGAAAGGCGAAAAGAACCCCGGAGAGGGGAGTGAAATAGACCCTGAAACCGTATACGTACAAGCAGTGGAAGCCCGCAAGGGTGACTGCGTACCTTTTGTATAATGGGTCAGCGACTTACTGTCTGTGGCAAGCTTAACCGTATAGGGGAGGCGAAGAGAAATCGAGTCTGAATAGGGCGCATAGTCTCAGGCAGTAGACCCGAAACCGAGTGATCTATCCTTGGCCAGGTTGAAGGTGCGGTAACACGCACTGGAGGACCGAACCCACATCTGTTGCAATAGATGGGGATGAGCTGAGGATAGGAGTGAAAGGCTAAACAAACTCGGAGATAGCTGGTTCTCCTCGAAAGCTATTTAGGTAGCGCCTCGGACGAATCTTCCTGGGGGTAGAGCACTGTTATGGCTAGGGGGTCATCGCGACTTACCAAACCATGGCAAACTCCGAATACCAGGACAGACTATCCGGGAGACACACGGCGGGTGCTAACGTCCGTCGTGAAAAGGGAAACAACCCAGACCCGCAGCTAAGGTCCCAAAGTCATGGCTAAGTGGAAAACGATGTGGAAAGGCATAGACAGCCAGGAGGTTGGCTTAGAAGCAGCCATCCTTTAAAGAAAGCGTAATAGCTCACTGGTCGAGTCGGTCTGCGCGGAAGATTTAACGGGGCTAAGCCATGCACCGAAGCTCGGGGTGTGCACATTTATGTGTACGCGGTAGAGGAGCGTTCCGTAAGCCTGTGAAGGTGTGTTGTAAAGCATGCTGGAGGTATCGGAAGTGCGAATGCTGACATGAGTAACGATAATGGGGGTGAAAAGCCCCCACGCCGAAAGCCCAAGGTTTCCTCGCGCAACGTTCATCGGCGCAGGGTGAGTCGGCCCCTAAGGCGAGGCAGAAATGCGTAGTCGATGGGAAGCAGGTTAATATTCCTGCACTTTTCTTAAGTGCGATGTGGGGACGGAGAAGGTTAGGTCTACCGGGCGTTGGTTGTCCCGGGGAAAGGCGGTAGGCATGGGTCTTAGGCAAATCCGGGACCCTTTATGCCGAGCACCGAGACGAGCCCTATTGGGCGAAGTGACTGATACCACGCTTCCAGGAAAAGCCACTAAGCTTCAGCTTAAGAAAAACCGTACCGTAAACCGACACTGGTAGGCAGGGTGAGAATCCCAAGGCGCTTGAGAGAACTCGGGTGAAGGAACTAGGCAAAATGGCACCGTAACTTCGGGAGAAGGTGCGCCCTTCGACGTGGTCACATGCGTGACTGAGCGTTGAAGGGTCGCAGTAACCTGGCCGCTGCGACTGTTTATCAAAAACACAGCACTCTGCAAACACGAAAGTGGACGTATAGGGTGTGACGCCTGCCCGGTGCTGGAAGGTTAATTGATGGGGTCAGCCGCAAGGCGAAGCTCTTGATCGAAGCCCCAGTAAACGGCGGCCGTAACTATAACGGTCCTAAGGTAGCGAAATTCCTTGTCGGGTAAGTTCCGACCTGCACGAATGGCGTAACGACAGCGGCGCTGTCTCCACCCGAGACTCAGTGAAATTGAATTCGCTGTGAAGATGCAGCGTTCCCGCGGCAAGACGGAAAGACCCCGTGAACCTTTACTATAGCTTTACACTGAACGTTGAGTTCTTCTGTGTAGGATAGGTGGGAGGCTTTGAAGTGCAGACGCCAGTTTGCATGGAGCCATCCTTGAAATACCACCCTGAAGTGCTTGACGTTCTAACCTCGGCCCGTAATCCGGGTCAGGGACCGTGTATGGTGGGTAGTTTGACTGGGGCGGTCTCCTCCCAAAGAGTAACGGAGGAGCACGAAGGTACGCTCAGCGCGGTCGGACATCGCGCACTGTGTGCAATGGCATAAGCGTGCTTGACTGCGAGATCGACGGATCAAGCAGGTACGAAAGTAGGTCATAGTGATCCGGTGGTTCTGTATGGAAGGGCCATCGCTCAACGGATAAAAGGTACTCCGGGGATAACAGGCTGATACCGCCCAAGAGTTCATATCGACGGCGGTGTTTGGCACCTCGATGTCGGCTCATCACATCCTGGGGCTGTAGCCGGTCCCAAGGGTATGGCTGTTCGCCATTTAAAGTGGTACGCGAGCTGGGTTCAGAACGTCGTGAGACAGTTCGGTCCCTATCTGTCGTGGGCGTTGGAGATTTGAGGGGGGCTGCTCCTAGTACGAGAGGACCGGAGTGGACGTTCCGCTGGTGTTCGGGTTGTCATGCCCATGGCATTGCCCGGTAGCTACGAACGGAAGTGATAACCGCTGAAAGCATCTAAGCGGGAAGCACGCCCCAAGATGAGATCTCCCGAGAGCTTGACTCTCCTTAAGGCACCATCAAGACTAGGTGGTTGATAGGTCAGGTGTGGAAGTGCAGCAATGCATTGAGCTAACTGATACTAATGAGCCGTGAGGCTTGACCATATAACCCCAAGACGCTTCGTTCGTTCCCCGAAGCTTGTCTGATTCGAATTTCACCTCGACGCTTGTCACTCGTTTACGATTTTTGTCGTGAGGTCCTCTCACGAAGAGCAAAACCCGCCATCCATGGCGGACTCTTCAAAAGGGCCTTGCCCCAGAGATTGAAGCTGGCGCTCCATGCGCTGCTTCAACCCCTTCCCTGGCGGCCATAGCGGCGTGGTCCCACCTGATCCCATCCCGAACTCAGAAGTGAAACGCGCATGCGCCGATGGTAGTGTGGCTTTGCCATGCAAGAGTAGGTCACCGCCAGGGGCTTTATCCTAGAAGGCCTCCCCCATCGGGGAGGCCTTCGTCTTTATCGCGTTTGAACAGTTGCGGTGGCGATCGCAGATCGCGACCCGCAACAGGTCACCGCCAGAGGCTTTATCGTACAAGGCCTCCCCCATCGGGGAGGCTTTCGTCTTTGAGACGTTTGAAGGATGGTTTTGCCATTGGGGCCACCGTTGCCGGGCCACTCCATCGCTATGATGAACCCTTCTCCAGTCAGCGCCTCACGCCAGGAGCGGCTCTTGTTCATTCATGTGGAAACGCGGCGCCGTCCCCGCTGGCACTGGGCCACTCTCCTGGTGGTTTCGTTTTGCGTCTTGTGCTTCGTGGTTCTGGCGTTGACGCCCCCGGCGCAGCGGATCTCGTTGCTGCTTGAATGGGGCACGATTCCGGCGAACATCTTCGATCCCCATGAGGCGCTGCTGCCGCAGTTGACTGATCCGGCCCTGTTGCGGCTGTTCACCGCGCTGTTCATTCACGTCACCTGGCTGCACTTGCTGAGCAACCTGCTCTTCCTGGTGATCTTCGGATTGCCTGGAGAGCGCGCACTGGGATCGTTTCGCTTCCTGCTTCTGTTCGCGGTGGGCGGCATCGTGGCGAATCTGATTGGCGCACTGTCGCTCGCCGGCGTGCGGCTGCCAATCATCGGCTGCAGCGGAGCCGTCTCGGCCGTGGTCGGCACCTACGTGGCACTGTTCCCGCGGGCGCGGCTGGGGCTGGTGCTGCCACTGGGTCTCTATCTGGAATTTGTCCGGGTCCCCGCCTTTCTGCTGATCGGCATCTGGGTGTTGCTGCAACTGCTGTTCAGCTATGCCGGACCCAGCTACGGCGCCTACGTGTGGTGGGCGCACATTGGCGGATTCCTGTTTGGCGTGATGTCCGCCCTGTTCGCACGCGAAGGCATAGCGCGTCGCCTGCGGGGCTGATGTTTCAGAACGCGCCGCCATTCTGCAGATGGGTGTTGGCGAACTGGCGCAACAGGCGCCGAGCGAGCGGCGTGGCGCCGACTTCGCCGAACACGCGTTTCGGATCGCTGCCTTCGCGATGCATGTCGGAGTGCTTGCGCCGGATGTAGGCGCGCATCACCTCGGCGTTGAACTCCGGATGGAACTGCACACTCAGCGCGTGCGGACCATAACGCAGCCACTGATGCGGGTCCCTGGCCGAGCGGGCGAGCACGGCTGCTTCCGCAGGTGCTTCAAGCACGCTTTGTTCGTGCGTGGTATGCGCCCGAAAGTGTGGTGGAAGGCCGTGAGCCAGCGAGTCGCGCTTGCCGGCGTCGGTGAGCTCGATGAGCTGGGTACCTATTTCGCGCCCGCCTGGAAGGTAACCCACCGTGCCGCCCAAGGCATGGGCCATCAACTGATGGCCATAGCACACGCCGAACAGCGGCAGGCTGACATCCATGGCAGCGCGGATCCACCCTGCGGTGAGCTCGCTCCAGTGCGCCCGTTCGGTGACCATGGCTGCCGAACCCGTGATGATGGCTCCGGCGATTTCTTTCGGCGGGGGCAGGGCTTCGCCATTGGCGACATCGACAACTTGCAGCTGCCGTGGCTGCAGGCCGGCGCTCAGGCGGAACCAGTGCGGAAAGTCGCCGTGGCGGGCACGGATGGGATCCGGGGCACGGCCGGTGCGGATGATCAGGACGGGTTTCATGCAGGGATGAGGCTCGGCTTGTAGTCAGGGCTGCCCGTCTTCGAACGCATCGATCGGCGGCAGCACAGTGAGGATTTCCTGCACGGTGGTCAGACCCGCCGCCACCTGGTCGGCGGCGGAGATGCGCAACGGACGCATCCCCTCGGACAGGGCGGCCTGGCCGAACCCGCTCAGGTCGAAGTGGGCCGAAATCATCCCGCGCAGGCGGGGCGACAGTTTCAGCATCTCGTAAATGCCGGTGCGCCCGAGGAAGCCGGTATTGCGGCATTCGAGACATCCGACGGGCTGGAACACCTGCGCTGGCAGCGGCAAGTCCCAGCCATGGACGAGTACGTTCCAGGCGTGGGGGTCCTGCACGCTGGCCCGTTTGCAATGCGGGCAGAGGGTGCGCACCAGTCGCTGCGCCACCACGCCGGTAAGGGTCGACTGGATCAGATAGTGAGGAACGCCCAGGTCGAGCAGGCGGGTGACCGCGCTCGGCGCATCGTTGGTATGCAGCGTGGACAGCACCAGATGGCCGGTCAGCGAGGCCTGCACGGCCATCTGGGCCGTCTCCAGGTCGCGGATCTCGCCGATCATGATGATGTCCGGGTCCTGTCGCAGCAGGGTCCTGACGCCGGCGGCGAAATCCAGGTCGATCGCCGCATGCACCTGCATCTGGTTGAACTCCGGCGAGACCATCTCGATCGGATCTTCCACGGTGCACACGTTGAGCTCCGGCGTGGCCAGATGCTTCAGCGTGGAATACAGCGTGGTGGTCTTGCCCGAGCCGGTCGGACCGGTGACCAGCACGATGCCGTGCGGCCGCTCGACCATGCTGCGCCAGTTCGCACCCTCGACAGGCGAGAAGCCCAGTTGCGCGAAGTCCTTCACCACCAGGTCGGGATCGAAGATGCGCATCACCACCTTCTCACCGAACGCGGTGGGCATGTTCGAGATGCGCAACTCGACCTCGCGTCCGGAGGAAGAGCGTGTCTTGATGCGGCCGTCCTGCGGGCGGCGCTTCTCGGCGACATCCATGCGCGCCAGGATCTTGATGCGGGCGGTGACCGCGGTCATCACCGGCGAGGGCAGCTCGAAAACCTTCTGCATGATGCCGTCGATGCGGAAGCGGATATGGCCCGTTTCGCGGCGCGGCTCCAGGTGGATGTCGGAGGCCCGCTGCTCGAACGCGTATTGCAGCAGCCAGTCGACGATATGCACCACGTGGCGATCGTCCGCACCGACTTCGCCGCTCTTGCCCAGTTCGACCAGTTGCTCGAAGTTGAGGATGGCCGACGAGGCGTCGCTGCCGTTCTTGGCATCCTGCGCCAGCTGGATCGAGCGCTGGACGCCGTAGAATTCCTGCAGGTAGCGATTGATGTCGATGGGACTGGCCACCACCCGCCGGATGTCCCGGCGCAGCATCTGGCTCAGGTCCGGCGCCCAGCCAGACTCGAACGGTTCGCAGGTGGCGAACGTCACTTCGCCGGGTGCGGCCGCGATCGGCAGGATGCGATGCCGCTTGGCATAGGCCTGGCTGACCACCTGGGTCGCCGCCGCGACATTGATCTTCATCGGATCGATCTTCAGATACGGCAGCCCGGCATGGCCGGCCAACCATTCGGTCAGGCCCTCCAGACTCAAAGGACGGCCCGGATCGCGCTGGTTGAGCAGTTTGGCGTTGGCGATCACCACCAGCGGATGCAGCTCCACCGTGCTGCGACCGGCCCGGTTGCCGATGCGAACCTGCTTGGCGTCGTCGGCCAGCAGGTAGCCATCCACGACCAGGGCTGCCAGCAGTTCGTCCAGCTCCAATCGACCCCGGCGGCCAAGCAGTGAAGCGATTTGCGGTGAAGCGGCCATCCGGCGGTATCCCCCATGCATTTCCGGGCGCAGCCCAGTGCGAAAGCAAGCTGCAGCTATACTAACGCGCTTTAATCCAGGTCACGGAAAGCCATGTCCGCACGTACCTTCCAGGATGTGATCCAGACCCTCAACCGCTATTGGGCGGCGCAGGGCTGTGTGCTGTTGCAGCCGCTCGATACCGAGGTCGGCGCCGGCACCTTCCATCCCGCCACCTTCCTGCGGGCGTTGGGTCCGGAACCCTGGGCGGCCGCCTATGTGCAACCGTCGCGTCGTCCCACCGATGGTCGCTACGGCCAGAATCCCAATCGCCTGCAGCACTACTATCAGTATCAGGTGGTGATGAAGCCCAATCCCGAGAACATCCTGGAGTTGTACATCGGCTCGCTCAGGGAGCTGGGGCTGGATCCGCTGGTGCATGACCTGCGCTTCGTCGAGGACAACTGGGAGTCGCCCACGCTCGGTGCCTGGGGGCTCGGCTGGGAAGTCTGGTTGAACGGCATGGAAGTGACCCAGTTCACCTACTTCCAGCAGGCCGGCGGCCTGGAGTGTCGTCCGGTCACCGGCGAGATCACCTACGGCCTGGAACGGCTGGCCATGTATCTGCAGAACGTGGACAACGTCTACGACCTGATCTGGACCGATGGCCCGCGCGGCACGGTGACCTACGGCGACGTGTTCCATCAGAACGAGGTCGAGCAGAGCACCTACAACTTCGAACACGCCAACGTGCCCGAGTTGTTGCGCTGGTTCGATGTCTGCGAGACCACCGCCAACCAGCTGATCGCCGCCAACCTGCCCTTGCCGGCGTACGAGCAGGTGATGAAGGCCAGCCATACCTTCAATCTTCTCGATGCGCGCCGTGCGATCAGCGTCACCGAGCGCCAGCGCTACATCCTGCGCGTACGCACGTTGTCGCGCGGCGTCGCCGAAACCTATGTGGCGCAACGCGAGAAACTCGGCTTCCCGGGTCTGAAGCAGACTCCCACTGCGGGCCACAAGGAGCAGGCTGCATGAGCGCCGCCAAGTCACTGCTGATCGAGCTGGGTACGGAAGAATTGCCGCCGAAGGCGCTCGACGAATTGTCCGCCGCGTTCCTGCGCGGGATCTGCGACGGATTGGCCCGGCGCAGCATCGGCGCCGCGCTTGACCAGGCGCAAGCCTACGCCTCGCCACGTCGTTTGGCCGTCCATATCCCCGCCGTGGTCGTGGCCCAGCCGGAGCAGACGATCGAGCGCCGGGGTCCTGCGCTGAACGCCGCGCTGGATGCCGAAGGCCAGCCATCGAAGGCCCTGCTGGGGTTTGCGCAGTCGTGCGGCGTCGGTGTGGACGAGCTGGAGAAACTTGAAACGGACAAGGGCAGCTGGTTTGTCTGGCGCAGCGTGAAGCCGGGCCAGCCGGTGGCGGCGTTGCTGCCGGAAATCGTCGACGAGGCGCTGAAGGCATTGCCGATCCCGCGCCCGATGCGCTGGGCCGATCACGATTACAGTTTCGTGCGACCAGCCCATTGGCTGGTGATCCTGCACGGGGCCGAGATCATCGATGGCGAAGTTCTGGGGCTGCGCAGCGGGCGCAAGTCACGCGGTCATCGCTTCATGCACCCGCAACCGGTGCACGTGGCCGATGCCGACGGCTGGCTGGATGCCATGCGTGCCTGCAACGTGCTGGCCGATCCTCGCGAGCGACGCCAGCGCATCCAGGACCAGATCGAACAGGTGGCGGGCGCCACCGGCGGGGTACCCCGACTGGACGATGCCCTGCTTGACGAACTGGCCAACCTCACCGAATGGCCGGTGGCGATCGCCTGCACCTTCGAACGCGAGTTCCTCGCCGTACCGCCCGAGGCGCTGGTCACCACCATGGTGGCAAACCAGAAGTTCGTCCCGGTGTTCGACGCCAGCGGCAACCTCACCGAGCATTTCATCGGCATCGCCAACGTCGAAAGCACGAACCCTTCCGAGATCCGCAAGGGTTACGAGCGCGTGATCCGGCCGCGCTTCGCCGACGCCAAGTTCTTCTGGGATGAGGACCTGAAGACTCCGCTGGCCAGCTACCAGGAGCAGCTCAAGGGAGTCACCTACCAGCAGGCGCTGGGCAGCCTGTGGGACAAGAGCGTGCGCGTGGCGGAACTGGCGCGGATCATCGCCAACCGGACCGGTGTCGACGCCGGCGCGGCCACGCGGGCGGCCAGCCTGGCCAAGTGCGACCTGCTGACCCGCATGGTCGGCGAGTTCCCCGAATTGCAGGGGGTGATGGGGCGCTACTACGCCAGCCACGACGGTGAACCCGCGGTCGTGGCCGAGGCGCTGGACAGCTATTACCAGCCACGCTTCGGCGGTGATCGCATTGCCGCGGACAAGCTGGGCCAGGTGCTGGCGGTGGCCGAACGGTTCGATACCCTGGCGGGCATCTTTGCCGTCGGCATGAAGCCCGGCGGCAACAAGGATCCGTTCGCCCTGCGCCGCGCCGCGTTGGGCCTGGCGCGCACCCTGATCGAAGGTGGCCTGGAGCTGGACTTGCGCGGAAGCTTCATCGAGGCATTGGAGTTGATCCCTGATGCAGCCCTCGCTGCAGGTCTCAAGCCAGGCAAGGACGGCAAGCCGCCGACACTCAACGCCGCCCAGCGGCGCGCCATCCTGCTCGATGAACTGTACGACTTCGTGCTCGATCGGCTGCGTGGCTATTACGCCGAGCAAGGCTTCGACCATAACCAGTTCGAGGCCGTGCTAGCGGTGCAGCCTGCCAGCCTGGCCGACTTCGATCGGCGCCTGCGGGCTGTTGCCGAGTTCGGCCGCTGCGCCGAGGCGATGAGTCTGGCTGCCGCCAACAAACGCGTTGGCAACATCCTGCGCAAGCAGGCCGAAGAGGCGGGCGCACCGTCGATCGGGCGGATCGTGGATCCGGCCCGCTTCGAAACCGACGCGGAACGCGAGCTGGCCGATGCCCTGGCCTCGGCGCAGCACGACAGCGCCGCTGCGCTGGATGCCGGAGACTATGCCGCTGTCCTGGCGCGCCTGTCCCACCTGCAGGCGCCCGTCGATGCATTCTTCGACAGCGTGCTGGTGAATGCCGACGACCCTGCCGTGCGCGCCAATCGCCTGGCGCTGCTCAACCAGTTGAAGACACAGTTCGGCGCGATCGCCGATATCGCGCTGCTTTGAAGGCGCTATAAAAAAGCATGGCAGCCAAGGGCTGTCATGCTTTTTTACAAGATCAGGCCGCCTCGCGAACCTTGCGGATGCGCTCACCAAGCTGCTGGTTGAACGCCACCATGGCTTGAGGATCCACGTGCGAACCACTGGGACCCAGAATTTCATAGAGCTGGGTAAGCAGGTCGGCATTGTCTGTCAACGAAAGCTGGCTATCGGCCAGGCTCAGCTCCGACTGCAGGACACTTACCGCGGTATTCAACCGTTGCGCGTCTACCTTGTTCTCGGCACCAGAAGACTGTGTTCGATTCTGCAGCCGGTGCGCGACGACCCCTTCTGAATTGCGCTGTTCTTCATAAGGCGCCGAGTTCGCCTCGGTCTGCAAGCCGCCCTCGCCAGCCACCAGCCAGACCAGCGAGATTCCCAAGGTGCGTGCCAGTGTGACGCAGCGTGCGCGAGAGGGATCCGTATTGCCATCACGCCAGCTGCGCACGACACCCTCTGAGAAACCACACATTCTTGCGATCGCCGTGGCACTGCCAACGTGTTGTATGAGCAATTTGATCCGGTCGGAGAACGACGACGTGGCTGTTGTATCGGTTGCCTGAATTGCAGTGATTTGCGTTTTCATGAGAAGCCCGACTTGGGTGTGGGGGGAGGGTCTTTCTTCTATTTTCTATGAAATCAACGAGGTAAGTTTAGTGTGGAAGCGTGTGGAAGTGCGAACGTTCACCGTTCCGCCGCTCACCTCCCGGAGCGTTGCTTGCAGAAGCTTCAACCTTGCGGAAGCTTCAACAATGCCTGGGTCAACGCCTCTGTGCAGCAACCCTTCGGGTTGTACATGCATCACAGACAGCGATCGTACGCAAAAATTTCACGGACATGATCGACGTGGATCCAGCTCCGGGGCGCCGCTGATACCCACATCCCGCATCAGCCCCGGCTGGCCTTCGACGAACAGACGTCCCACGAGCGCGTGCGGGAATGGCGTGGGTGCAAGCTTCGCCCCAACCTTGGAAACGTGTGGGGAGGATTGTCCCCCGCATGCAGAACCCGTGCGTGGTCGAGCTCACATATCGAGGATGACTTCAGTTGTAGTCGTAGTTGCCAGCCTCAGTCAGCCACTGTCCATGCTTCATGCAAGGTCGCCATCGGTCGATGCCTCCAAACGTGTCTGAAGTCCTTGATATTTTGCGGAATGGCAGGCGTTTTTGAGGGGAGATCCACGCTCCTCGGTCGGGCAAACGCTACAAGTCTTCCGAAGAGGCGTCTTCAGACGACTCCGTGCGCCAGGTCCGTGCGCAAGAGTATGGGGTGAAAATTTCTGCGCGCGCAAGTTTTCGCCACAAGAAATTGTTGACAAAATGTTATGGGCGCAGGTAGCGTCCGTAGTCGGGAGGTATCGCTGCACCCGGCAACGATGCGGTGATATGAGCCGCTCCAAGGTTTTCGCAAAGTGTTTCGAAGGGCATCGAAGCAGCAATCCTTGAGAAAGTGTCAGCAGCTTCTTGCGACATGACGATCAAAACGTTTTGTCGGTGATCGGTCATTTTTTAACATTGCCGACTTTTTGGCAGTCCGTTCTTTGGGTAAGTATGGGGAGACTATTCAAATGAAACTTCGTAACACTAATGGTATTCACCTGCGCCGCTCGGCCTTGGCAATCGGCTTGGCGTTGAGCCTGGTCGGCGGCTCAGCCGTTGCGCAGTCACGCTCCGCTGGCTCCATTTTCGGCGACGCCGCTGCGGGCAGCCAGATCAAGATCGTCAACACCGATACGGGACAGACCCGTACGATCACGGCAGACGCCAAGGGTCGTTTCCGCGCGAGCGAGCTGCAGATCGGCAACTACACCGTCACTGCCAGCAACAACGGCGAACAGACGGGCGGCAGCCGTAGCATCTACGTCGGCGCCGCCGGCGGTACCGAAGTCGACTTCGTCGCCCAGGAACTGGGGGCCGTGACGGTGTCGGCCAACCAGCTGCCGTCGATCGACGTCAGCCGGGTAGATACCTCCACCGAACTGAGCGCGACCATCCTGCGGAACGTTCCGGTGGCGCGTGACATCACCCAGGCCGCTGTCCTTGCGCCCAGCGTCATCCCGGCGGACTCGCGCTACGGCAACTCGGTGTCCTTCGGTGGCGCAGCTGCTTCCGAAAACGCCTACTACATCAATGGCTATCCGGTCACCAACGCGCTGACCAACATCGGTTCCACCACCTTGCCGTTTGACGCCATCCAGTCGGAACAGGTGCTCACCGGCGGTTACAGCGCCCGTTACGGCCGTTCCACCGGTGGCGTGATCAGCGTGGTGACCAAGTCGGGCAGCAACGAATGGAAATTCGGCGCTACGGCCACTTGGAGCCCGGAAAGCCTTCGCGCAGGTCGCCGCGACATCTATTACGCCAACGATACCGGCGCATCGAGTGCCGGCCTGCTGTATTCGGATCGTGGCACCATCAGCGACAACAGCCTGACCTATGGCGCCTATGCGTCCGGTCCGCTGATCAAGGATCGCCTGTTCGTCTATGTCACCGGCGAGTGGACCGATCGCAATTACGACGCGGGTTCGGTTCGCGGCGGCAGCCCCACCCAGGGCTACACCGAGACGGCTTACAAGAGCCCGCGCTGGCTGGCCAAGGTCGACTGGAACATCAACGACAGCAACATGCTCGAATTCACCGCGATCTCCGACAAGACTGGTCAGGACATCGACAACTTCTCGTGGAATTTCGCTGACAGCACCCACGGTACCAACAAGGCCGGCGGCTACCGCTACAAGGATGGCGGCGAAACCTACATCGGCAAGTTCACCAGCTACCTGACCGACAACCTGACCCTGTCGGCGATGTACGGCAAGCAGGACACGGTGCACTTCTCGGCACCGTTCGGCTACAACCCGAACGATGTCGCCGTCACCGACTCCCGTCCGGCCCACTCCGCCAATCCGGTCACCGGCCTCCAGCCGTACACCACGCTTGCCGACCCGGATGCCTATGACAAGACCGACGGCTATCGCGTCGACCTGGAATGGCACCTGGGCGATCACGACCTGAGCTTCGGCTACGACGTGTCGAACTCGGAATCGGAGGCCGGCACGGCGATGACCGGCCCCGGCTACAGCTGGATCTACTACCACACGGATGACGGCACCACCGAGCAGGGCGGCTACACCACCACGCCGAACAGCGACTATGTCGACCAGTACGTGTTCACCAACGGCGGCAAGTTCAAGGTCGAGCAGAAGGCCTATTACGCCGAGGATCGCTGGCAGTTGACCGATCGCTGGTTGCTGTCGCTGGGCGTGCGCAACGACAGCTTCACCAACTACAACTCGGATGGCATTGCCTACGTCGAGCAGAAGAACCAGTGGGCGCCGCGTCTGGGCTTCACCTGGGACGTCAACGGCGACTCCACGCTGAAGATCTACGGCAACGCTGGTCGGTACTTCCTGGCCATGCCGCTGAACGTGGCTGTCCGTGGCGCTGCCGGCTCCACCTACACCGAAACGTATTACACCTTCACCGGTATCGATCCGGTGACGGGTGCGCCGCAGGGCACGGCGTTGATCGGTGGACCGTACTCGTCCAATAACGAATTTGGCCAGGCTCCGGATCCGCGCACCGTTGCGGCGCAGAACCTGAAGTCGCATTACCAGGACGAATTCATCCTGGGCATGCAGCAGGCCATTGGTTCGGACTGGAACTGGGGCGCCCGCCTGCAGTACCGCGAGCTGAAGTCCGCGATCGACGACCAGTGCGACAACCGGCCGATGCTGAAGTACATGGTCGAGAACAACATCGCGATCGACCCGAACTACAGCTATTCGCCGGATTGCCGCCTGTTCAACCCGGGTGAGAACAACGTCATGTTGCTCGACATTCCGGACGCTGCCGGCAGCACCGACCTGGTCCCCGTGCCGTACTCCAAGGAGGACATGGGGATGTACTTGAAGCGCAAGTACATCGGCCTGGATCTCTTCCTCGAGCATCCGTTCGATGGCAAGTGGTTCGGTCGCGTCGACTACACCCTGTCGCACAACTACGGTAACGACGAAGGCCAGCTGAACTCCGACATCGGTCAGGGCGACGTCTCGCAGACCGTGCTGTTCGATCACAAGGAGCTGATGGAATACGGCGGCGGCAACCTGCCGAATGACCGTCGTCACGTCGTGAAGGCTTACGGCTTCTATCAGATCAACCCGGAATGGCGTGCTGGCGCTGCCCTGGTTGCCCGTACCGGTCGCCCGAAGCAGTGCCTGGGTTACTACACGGGTGCAGGCGGCTACAACCCGCCGGGTGCTCCGAACGCCGACGGTACCGGTACGACGCAGAGCGGTCAGGAGTTCTGGGAGACTTACCTGAGCTACGGTCCGTACTACCACTACTGTGGTGGCCAGGCGACCCCGCGCGGTGCCAACGGCCGCACGCCGGTGGACATCCAGCTCAGCCTGAATGCGGCTTACATGCCGAACTGGGCTCCGGGCTTGGCGTTCAAGGTCGACGTGTTCAACGTGCTGAACAAGCAGGTTGCGCAGAACGTGACGGAGATTGGCGAGAACGGCGGCGTGAACGTGGTTTACTCCTCGCGTGATCGCGTGATCAGCTACGGTGCTCCGCGCTACGTGCGTTTCACCATCAACTACGACTTCTGATGTCCTGAAGTCGGGAAGGCTTGCCGGACCAGTGATGGTCCGGCAGTCGATCCGGGTGATCGTTCATTTCCAGTCAGCAATACACCGCTGTGATTCAGAAAAGCTGCCGGCTTCCCGGCAGCTTTTTTTTTGGCGTCGATGCCTTCGTCTTGTAAGCTTCAAAAGCTGACCTAGGTTGTGGAATCTCGATCTGAGTCGACCCGGGTGGCAAAGCCCTTTGGCAAGATGCATATCAAGACAGGGAAACGCATGAGCCAATTCGCATTGCTGGGCAAGCGCCGCTTCGCGCCGTTCTTCTGGACCCAGGCGCTGGGTGCCTTCAACGACAATGCGTTTCGCAATGCGCTGGTGATGCTGGTGGCCTACCAGATGGGCCTGAGCGAGCACGTCGCCTCGATCTACACGAATCTTGCGCCGGCGCTGTTCATCATTCCGTTCTTCCTGTTCTCCGCCACTGCCGGACAGCTGGCCGAGAAGTACGAGAAGACGCGGATCATCCGTTACGTGAAGCTGTTCGAGATCGGCGCGATGGTGCTGGCCGCCTATGGCTTCTACACGCACCACACTTCGTTGTTACTGGTGGTGCTGTTCATGATGGGCATGCACTCGACCATGTTCGGGCCAATCAAGTACGCGATCCTTCCCCAGGCGCTGAAGCGCGATGAACTGGTCGGTGGCAATGGCCTGGTCGAGATGGGCACGCAGATGGCGATGCTGGTGGGCATGATCGCCGGCAACTCGCTGATGCTGGTGGCGGGTATCGGTCCGTTGCTGGCCTCGGGCGCGACCATCGCGGTGGCCGTGGCGGGCTATCTGGTCTGCCGCAGGATTCCGCCTGCGCCGGCGACCGCGCCGGAGCTGAAGTTCAACTGGAACATGTTCAGCGAAACGGCCCGCGTGCTGGCGATAACCCGGGCCGACCGCCCGGTGTTCAACGCGATACTGGGCATTTCCTGGTTCTGGTTTTTCGGCACGGTCCTGATCGCGCAGCTGCCGATCTATACGCGCGAGACGCTGGGTGGCGATGGTTCGGTCAATACGTTGGTGCTGACCCTGTTCTCGATCGGCACTGGCGCCGGGGCGCTGCTGTGCGAGCGCATGTCGGGTCGCCGCGTGGAAATCGGCTTGGTTCCGCTGGGCGCGTTCGGGCTGACCGCGTTTGGTGTGGACCTGTACTTCGCGCGTCATGGCGTGGCCACGGTGCGAGGGCTGGACTGGCTGGGCTTCCTGCACTCGGCGGGAAGCTGGCGGATCGCGCTGGACCTCACCCTGATCGGCGCGTTCGCGGGGTTCTACGTGGTGCCGCTGTTTGCCTACGTGCAGGCGCGCGCGCCGCGCGAGAAGCTGTCGCGGATCATCGCCGGCACCAACATCCTCAACGCCCTGCTGATCGTGCTGGCGTCGGGCTTCGGACTCGGCCTGGGCTTGCTGGGCTTCGGCGCGTCGCAGATCTTCCTGGCGGCCTCGCTGCTCAACGTGCTGGTGGCCTGGTACATCTTCACCCTGGTGCCCGAGTTCGTGATGCGCTTCATTACCTGGGTGCTGGTGAACACCTTGTACCGGGTGCGCGTGGACGGCAGTGAAAGGATTCCCGAGGAGGGCCCCGTTCTGCTGGTGTGCAACCACGTCAGCTTCATGGATCCGCTGCTGCTGATGGCCAATCTGCGCCGCCCCATGCGGTTCGTGATGTATTACAAGATCTTCCGGATCCCCGTGCTCAGCTTCGTGTTCCGTACGGCCAAGGCGATCCCGATCGCCGGTCACCGGGAAGACCCTGCCGTGCTGCAAGAGGCCTACGATGCGATCGACGCCGCACTGGCCAATGGCGAGGTGGTCTGCATCTTCCCCGAGGGTGGACTCACCGGCGATGGCGCGATAGCGCCGTTCCGGGCGGGCGTGGAGAAGATTCTCGCCAGGCGGCCCGTGCCGGTGGTGCCGATGGCCCTGCGCGGCCTGTGGGGCAGCGTATGGAGCCGGCGTGACTCGATGCTGGGCCGTTCCCGCCTGCCTCGCCGTTTCCGCGCACGAGTGGAGCTGGTGGTTGATGCGCCACGGCAGCCGGAGAACGCCGGCGCCGCGGCACTGGAGGCGCGCGTTCGCGAGTTGCGCGGCGACCTGGCCTGAGCGAGTCGCTCAACCCACCCAGCTGCCGATCACCACCAGCGCCACCACGCTCAGCCACGCCAGCAACGCCCGCAACAGGGCGCCCTGTAGCCGCCGCAGTTCGCCCAGCGGATCGCTGTGTTCCTCGGCGTAACCGTCGCCCGCCTCGATGTCGGTGACCACGTCGGCCCTGGCTGCAGCGCCCAGAAAGCCTGGGCCGCTGCTGTACCAGCTGGTTGGCGCAGCCTGGCTGTGCCAGCGGCGCCACGCGTCGATCACGGCATCCCAATGGCCGACCACGGCCAGGGTGAAAGTAAGCAGCTGTGCCGGCAACCAGTCCAGCGCATTGGCGACCTGGTCGGCAACGCGCCGGGTGGTCGTGTCGAGGTGCAGCGAGTCGCTGCGGCCCAGCGTCTGCCCCAAGCGGTAGAGCAAGGCGCCCACGGGCCCGAGCAGGAAAAACCAGAACAACACCGCGAAACGCCGGCGCAACGCGGCGTAGGCCACCGCCTCGCCGAGCGCGGGAGCGTTCCAGGCGACCGGGTTGCCATCGTCGGCCAGAGCCTGTGCCGCTGCCTCGCGGCTGGCGTCGTCCGGGGCGCGCAGAATCGCCTCCAGATCCGCTTCGAACTCGCGCGGACCGAAGCAGTACAGCAGCACGGCCAGCGCGAACAGCAAGCGCAACAGTTCGCCCAGCGGCGACCATCCCAGCATCCACACGACCAGCACGCACAGCGCCGCGGGCAGCAACAGGGCCACCGCCACCCGGGCCGCGCCGCTGGTGTCACCCAGCTGGGCTATCCAGCGGCGGAACCAGCCGTCACCGCGCCAGCGCGCCAGTTGCGGCGCGACGTGCAGCAGACCAAGGGCGATCAGGACGACAAGCAGACGAATGGCCATGGGGAAGCAGCTTCGCAGGGACTGGGGCCATTGTATGCGACTGCCCGCGCGCCTCGGTGCCTCGTCGCGTTCAATCGCCGAAGATCGCCTGATGCGAGATCGCTTCGACGGTGTGGTCGTCGGCCGTATGCGGAACCTGCGGGCCGCACCCATCAGCCTCCAGCGCGCGGTCCATCAACTGAGCGGTGACGAACTGGTTGGTGCTGTGCTCCATCTTCATGCGGACGTACTTGCAGCGGCTGGCTCCGGCCATCCTGCGCACCACCTGTTGCAGGCCTGGCTTGTCGTCGAGGGAAATGGCACGAATGCGTGCGATGTCCGTTCCGGGAAGGCGTACCTGGGTGGGCGGCGATCCCGTACCGCTGCGGCCACTCTGGATCGGCGACTGATAGTCGTCCGCAACCGCTGACGACCCGATCAGCCTGACTGCCGGAGCCGGCTCCGTTGCCTGGACCGGCGTGGCCGTGGTGAGCGCAAGCGGTGGCGAGGCCGGCCGCGCCTGGCGCGAGCGCCGCGGCATCGGGCGCGCGGGGGAATGCGCGCGAATCTGCGTCACCAGCCGGATTCGCAGCACGCCCTGGTTTGCGGGCGGCGCGTATGGAGGGGGCGGGCGTGGCGCGACCGGCCCGAACAACAACGCCAGCAGACCAAGATGCAGCGAGATCACCAGGCCGAGAATGCCACCGCGCCGAAGCGCCGCCCACCAGTCAGGGCGACGGGCGGGCGTTTCCCGCGCCTGCAGAGGGGTGCTTCCATGCGCCATGTCCGATTCCCCGATGAGGTGCGGCGAATCAGACCGCCAGCGCGTCACCAAGTTCTCGGCGGGGGCTCAAGGTGCTGCGGCCGCCTCCACCAGCGCGGCCAGATCGAGGCCGGCACGACATTGCAGCCAGTACGTCAGCAACTGGTAGGACACCGACAGCTGCGTGGACGGGAGGAAACTGCCGTCCGCGATGCCATCGACGATCTGCTGCGGAGTGAACCAGCGGGCATCTTCCAGCTCGTGATCGCGCCGAGCGATGTGCCTTGAGCGCGCCGTGGCGATGAAGCCGACCATCAGCGAGGCAGGCATCGGCCACGGTTGCGAGGAGTGGTAGCGGACCTCGTCGACGATCACGCCGGCTTCCTCGGCCACTTCGCGGCGCACCGCGTCCTCCAGCGCCTCGCCCGGCTCGACGAAGCCGGCCAGCGTGGAATAACGCCCCGCGGGCCAGCCCGCCTGGCGCCCGAGCAGGCAGGCGCCCTCGTGCTCGACCAGCATGATCACGGCCGCGTCGGTACGCGGGAAATGCAGGCGCGCGCACTCGGCGTTGGTGCATTGCGCGCGATGACCGGCGGCCACCAGCAGCAGCGCCGCGCCGCAGTGTGTACAGAATCGCGTCTCGCGTTGCCAGTGCGACAGACCCTTGGCGTAGGCAAACAGTCCGGCTTCGTCGGCATCCAGCAGCAGGCCGGCGCTGCGCAGGCTTTCGCGGCGTGCGTCGAGGGCACGCTCCAGTTCATCGATGCGCCCGGGATCGTCCGCCACCAGCAGGAAATGCGGGCGCTCGTACGCCACGCCGAGCAGGCTGGCCCGCGTGTCCCCCAGCCAGCGCTCGCGTTCGTCGACGTCGAGCCAGCGCAGCCGGTCGCCATCGCGGCGCAGGAAGGCTTCGCCCGCGGCATCCAGCAACAGATAACGCGCCGCAGGCGAGCGGGCCTGCTCGACAATCCACGTCGATTCGTCGCGCGACTCGGCGACCCGGTCGAGCACCAGGCTGAGCCCGGCGAAGGTGTTGGTGGGGGCAAGCCAGGCCCGGTCCATCGGCAACTTCCTCAGGCGGAGAACGAGGAGCCGCAGCCGCAGGTGGTTTTCGCGTTCGGATTGCTGATCACGAACTGCGCGCCGCTGAGGTTCTCGGCGTAGTCGATCTGCGCGCCGCCCAGATACTGCAGCGACAGCGGATCGCACAGCAGGGTGACGCCGTCACGCTCCACCGCCAGGTCGTCTTCGGCCTGGGCTTCGTCGAAGGTAAAGCCGTACTGGAAGCCCGAACAGCCGCCACCGGAGATGTAGACGCGCAGCTTCAACGCCGGATTGCCCTCTTCGGCAATCAGCTCATGCACCTTGTGCGCGGCCGCTGCGGTGAAGATCAGCGGCGTGCCGCTGCTCTGGTAGTCGGGGATCGAGACGATGGTTTCCATGGCTTTCGAAGTGGGGGCGTGGCCGGGTCTGCGCAAGCATAGCGCGTCAGGCGGGCACTGCCTCGTCCACGCCGCCATCCTGGGCCGGCGCGGGCAGGTTGCGCTGGGCTTCCTCGGCCTGGCGCGTGATGCGTCCGTTGACCTGGGCGCCGGCGGCCATCTCCAGGGTGTGGTAACGCAGGTCGCCATCGATACGCGCCTGCGGCGCCAGTTCCAGCCGCACGCTGACGTTCACGTCGCCGGTCACGTGGCCGTTGATCACCGCCTGCGGCACATGGATTTCGCCATGCACCTGGCCGTGCTCGCTGAGGGTGAACATGGCGTCCTCGCCATCGCCGACCACGCTGCCTTCGATGCGCCCGTCCAGGTGCAGTGCGCCACTGAAGCGCACGTCGCCGCGGATCGACGTGCCACGCGCAATCAGGCTGGTCTCGTTGTGGCTGCTGTTGCGATCGTTGCGGTCGCTGCGTCTACGGTTGAGCATCGTGATCCCCTTGTGCGGTCGTGATGTTGCCACTCAGCGCGTCGCCCCAGGCGACGGCGCGGTTCACCGTCTCCCCGTCGGCAGGCTTCACGCTGATGCGCAGTCGTGTCGGGCGGAAATCCGCCGGCAACACGATCGTGCCGTGCAGTTGCTGGAAATAGGTGAAGCGGAACGGCATGCCGTCCTTTTGCGCGGCGTCGCCCAATGCGTTCCAGTCCAGCCGCGTCACCTTGTCGCCGCGCAGGCCTTCCACGCTGACCAGGGCATTGCCGGAAACCTCGTCGCCCCGCTTGGCGTTCTGGGTCAGGCTGAGGCTGAGGTTCCAGCCGCGTGAACCGACGATCGGCTGCAGCTTCACTTCCTGCAACTTCAGTCCCTGCCGCTGGGCATCGCCGCCGACCAGCCGCGAGTAGAAGCCGAGGTCGGCGCGCAGGCCGTTGAGTTCCTCTTCGCGCTGGGCCAGCGTGCCCCGCAGCGAACGCGTGGCCACTTCATTGACCTGTGCCGAGCGCTGCAGATTGGCCAGCTGCTGCTTCAGGTCGTCGATCTGGGCGAGCAGGGCGCGTTGTTGCCGGTTGTCCACCACAGCCGGTGCGTTGGCGTGCCGGCCGAACAAGGCTACGACAAGGCCCACCACCAGCAGGCTGGCCAGCCATGCCAGGGCCAGCCACCACCAGCGTCGGCGATGGCCGGTATCGTCGTGGCGGCGCACGACGAAACGTGGTGGCGGTCGTGAACCCATGCGGCTGTTCCGGGGAAAACCCAAGGTATAGCCCCGGCGTGATGAAAGCGTCAAGGAACGGCAGCACGAATCGGGCGGCGGCTCGTCCGGTGTGGCGGCGTCAGCTGGTCATCTTGTTCTGCAGATAACGCTCCGCGCCGATGTCCCTGATCAGGCTGAACTGGGTCTCCAGCCAGTCGATGTGCTCTTCCTCGTCGTGCAGGATGTCCTTGAACAGGTCGCGGCTGATGTAATCGGCGATGCCTTCGCTGTAGGCGATGGCCTCGCGCAGGTCCTTCACTGCCGCCAGTTCCAGGTCCAGGTCGCCCTGCATCGACTCGATCGCGTTCTCGCCGATGCGCAGCTTGCCCAGGTGTTGCAGGTTCGGCAGGCCATCGAGGAACAGGATGCGCTCGATCAGGTGATCGGCGTGCTTCATCTCCTCGATCGACTCCTTGTATTCATGCGCGGCCAGTTCGCCATAGCCCCAGTCCTTGAGCATGCGGTAATGCAGGAAATACTGGTTGATCGCGGTCAGCTCGTTGTAGAGCACCTTGTTGAGGAATTCGATGACCTTCGCATCACCTTTCATGGCTTCCACTCCTCTCGAAAATCAGTCCCGACTATACAAACTCCGCGTTGGCGGCGACGGAATGAGAATGGAACGCCTTTGCCCGGCGTGCGGAGCGGACTCCGGCCGGGTTGCGCATGAAACGAAGGGGGAATCAGGCCGTGACGAGCGGCAACTGGCAGATCACCTGCGAGCGCGCCTGGTCGAACGTGGCGCGTGCCTCGGCATCGCAGCAGCCGCAGCAGTCCGAGCAGCCGGTACGCGCCTGCAACTCGGCGAACGTCTGTACGCCGGCAGCCGCCTCGCGGCGGATGTCGTGATCGGTGACGGCATTGCACATGCAGATATACATGACGCGTATGAGAACGCGAATGCGAACGATTGTCAACAAGTGGGTCGGCGCCGATTGCCCGGAATTCAGCCGAGCGCCCGTTCAACCGGTTCAGGCCACCGCGCGACCGCCCTGCGGCCTGGAGGGTGTGTCGGGCTCGTCGCGCGGCGGCAGGGTGCCCAGCTGCACGCTGAACAAGTCCTCCACCAGTGGCGCGAAATGGCGCAGCGCCCGTGCGTACACGTCGCGCTTGAAGTTCACCACGTGCGCCGCGGGGTACCAGAAATCCACCCAGCGCCAGATGTCGAACTCCGGCTTTTCGCAGGCATCCAGCTTCAACGCTTCCTCGCCGCCGACCAGCTTCAGCAGAAACCACACCTGCTTCTGACCGATGCAGGTCGGCCGCTGGTGGTGCCGCACGTAGCGACTCGGCAGGCGGTACTTCAGCCAGCCGTGGGTGGCGGTGATCACTTCCACGTGATGCGCCGCCAGCCCGGTTTCCTCTTCCAGTTCGCGATACATCGCCTCCAGCGGCGTCTCGTCCGAGCGCATGCCGCCCTGCGGGAACTGCCAGCCGTCACGATTGACCCGGCGCGCCCAGAACAACTGCCCGTCTGCATTCAGCAGCACGATGCCGACATTCGGACGGTAGCCATCTACATCAATCATGTCGCCTCCTGGAGCCGAACGACGCAGTTTTCCTGCACGCCACGCCGAATTCCTGAAGCCGATTCAACCACAGCCCGCAAAGCAGCGGCAAGCCACAGGCTTGAACCTTCGCCCCCGGCCCACTACACTTCCGCGCCCCGCCCGTGATCGTTCCGATCCAGCCCGGCGGAATTCCTCAAGGCTATGTAGCTCAGCTGGTTAGAGCACAGCACTCATAATGCTGGGGTCGGTGGTTCGAGTCCACCCATAGCCACCAAACGCCTCTTTGCAAACCGCGGAAGTCGATCGCAGACCTTGCACGGCCAAGGTGCCCGACTTCCCTGGCGCCTGCGTGTTCTACCTGCGTTCCGACCAGTCATGCTGTTTGGTGAAAAGTGGCGCATGGTTGCGAGGCCGTGGCAGCGCCAGGCGGGTTCGGAATGTCGTCCTTCTACTGATGCTGGGCGACTTTCCCATGGCTGTACAATCCGCCGATGAACATCTTCAAAGTCTTCACCCTCGAAGCGGCTCACCGCCTGCCCAACGTGCCGGAGGGGCACAAGTGCGCGCGGCTGCATGGGCATTCGTTCCGGGTCGAGTTGCATCTGACCGGCGAGCTCGGGGTGGAGTCGGGTTGGGTGATGGATTTTGGCGACGTCAAAACGGTGTTTCAGCCGATTTACGATCAGCTCGATCATCACTATCTCAATGACATCGAGGGGCTGGAGAATCCGACCAGCGAGCGGCTGGCGGTATGGATCTGGGATCGGCTGAAGCCCGCGCTGCCGCTGCTTTCCGAAGTGGTGGTGCATGAAACCTGCACGTCGGGATGTCGATACCGGGGCATGTGAGCCGACCCCGTCATCGGGTCCGCGCCAGGCTCTGCAGTCTTCGGTCGGGGCTGGGCTCGGGATGATCGCTTTGACGCGGCGCGACGTGGTCCATGGCGACTCCAACAGATCGTTTTTCCTGAATATTTCCCCGCTGGTCTGGTTGTCGTCCGGAAATATATATTGCACTGCACAAAATCTTTCGCTAGAATGGCTGCCACTACCCCATCCTCAACGAGGACCAAGCCATGACGCAGCAGTTCAACAACCAGCTTTTCGCTTTCACCAAGCAGTTCACCGACAGTGCGTTCAAGGCGCAGTCGCTGGCCTTGAAGGGCCTGGAGACGGTCGCCGAGCTGCAGCTCAAGGCGCTCGAGGAGCAGTCCAAGGTCTCCGCCCAGTTCGTCGCCGAGGCGATGGAAACCCGCGACATGGATGGTCTGCGCAGCCTGTGGGAAAAGGGCAGCAGCCTGAGCCGCGAGAATGCCGAGCGCGCCGTGGCCGTTTCGCAGGAAGTGATCGCCGTGACCCAGAAGACCGCCGAGTCGCTGAATGCCCTCGTGCAGGAGCAGCGTCAGGCTGCCAATGACGCGGTCGCCGCGCCGGTCGCCGCCAAGAAGGCTTCCGCCAAGTAATCCAGCGGCATCAGTTGCGCTCGGCGTGACCCAAACAGGGCCGGACTTCGTTCCGGCCCTGTTTGCATGTGGTCTCGAAAGATTTTGTGGCATGGCCCGCGCGGGCTCCACAATTCAATGCGTTAAGCGTGCCGCGGGACACGATGTCGCAGCTTCCACGGCTTGTCCCGGCAACTTTTCAACTGCTATACTTTTACGGATTGGATCGTGGCCCGCAGCTGTATCGGTGCCGCCTGCTGCAGGCCGCGCGGAGAAGCTACGTTGCTCAACAGTCTTGCCTCCGGTCGACGCATCGCGCTGCGCATTGTCCTGCTGCAGTTGCTGGTGGCGTTGCTGGTCGGCCTCGTGTTTCTCGCATTGGGACCGCGTGAAGCGGTTTCGGCTGCTGCGGGCGCGACGATGGTGGCGCTGGGTACCGCGCTGATGTCGGCGCGATTCTTCAGCGGCGTGACGGGCGCGGGTCAGGCGTTGGGCCGGTTGCTGACGGGCGTGTTCCTGAAATGGATCGTGATCGTCGGAGGGCTGATCGTGATCCTGTTCCAACTCAAGTTGCCACCGCTGGCCGCCATCACGGGGTTGGCGGCGGCTTACGCGGTTTATCTGCTGGCGTTCAGATTCAAGGGTTGATCCATGGCAAGCGAGCCGACTGGCGGTCTTACCGAATACATCCAGCACCATCTCAAGCACCTGACCCCGCATACCAGCGAGGGCGGGTTCTGGGCGGTGCACGTCGACTCGGTCACCGTGTCGCTGGTGCTGGGCGTGCTGTTCTGCCTGTGGTTCTGGCTGAAGGCGCGCAAGGCCACGGCCGGCGTGCCGGGCAAGGGCCAAGCCTTTGTCGAGATCATCCTCGAGTTCGTCGATGGCCAGGTCAAGGACGTGTTCCACGGCGATCGCCGCGTGCTGGGGCCGCTGGCGCTGACCGTGTTCGTCTGGGTCTTCCTGATGAACGCGATGGACCTGCTGCCGGTCGACCTGCTGCCGTGGATCACCGAGAAGTTCGGCATCGGCCACTTCCGCGCCGTGCCCACCGCCGACATCAACATGACGTTCGCGATGTCGCTGACGGTGTTCGTGCTGATCATCTTCTACAGCTTCAAGGCCAAGGGCGCCGGCGGCTACATGAGCGAGCTGTTCACCGCACCGTTCGGCAAGCACCCGCTGCTGTGGATTCCCAATTTCGCGCTGAACCTGGTCGAGCTCGCCTCCAAGCCTGTGAGCCTGGCGATGCGACTGTTCGGCAACATGTATGCAGGCGAGCTGGTGTTCATGCTGATCGCCGGCCTGTTCAGCGCCGGTGCCGGCCTGGCGGGCTGGGCGCTGTATGGTGCGGGCATCATCGGCTACACGGTGTGGGGCATCTTCCACATCCTGATCATCTCGATCCAGGCGTTCATCTTCATGGTGCTGACGATCGTGTACATCTCGATGGCGCACGATCACCACTGATCGGCGTTCTCGAATCATCTGCTGCAACCGCTTTGTCTATTCCAGTTTGAATTTCTCAGGAGACTACCGTGGAACATCTCGTCCAGTTTGCACAAATCCAGGGCTTCACCGCCATCGCGCTCGGCCTGATCATCGGTTTTGGTGCGCTCGGCGCCTGTATCGGTATCGGCATCATGGGTTCGAAGTTCCTTGAAGCCGCCGCGCGTCAGCCGGAGCTGGTGCCGCTGCTGCAGGGCCGCATGTTCCTGCTGGCTGGTCTGATCGACGCCGCGTTCCTGATCGGCGTGGCGCTGGCGATGTACTTCGCCGTGGCCAACCCGCTGCTGGGCAAGGTGCTGTCCGCCGCCGGCGCGGGTCAGTAAGAAGCACCCTCGCGATGGCGCCCATCGAGGCGCCATCGCGTATCTGGCGCGGGTTTCCCTGATTCCCGCGTTTGTCTTGTTCCGTATTTACAGGTAACGCAGCGATGGATTTCAACGCGACCTTGATTGGCGAAATGATTTCGTTCGCCATCCTGATCTGGTTCAGCGTCCACTTCATCTGGCCGCACATCAACAAGGCCATCGAAGATCGCCAGGTCAAGATCGCCGAAGGGCTGAATGCCGCCGAGCGCGCCCATGCCGAGCTGAAGAGCGCGGACGTGAAGGTGGCTGGCGAGATCAAGCAGGCCCGCCTGCAGGCGTCGGAGATCATCGACAAGGCCCAGCAGCAGGCCAATCAGATCATCGACAAGGCCCGTGGCGAAGCGATCAGCGAGATCAACCGTCTGAAGGCCGCGGCGCAGGATGACATTGCGTCGATGGCGCAGCGTGCACGCGACCAGCTGCGTGAGCAGGTCGGTGCGCTCGCGGTGCAGGGTGCCAGCAAGATCGTGCAGCGCGAGGTGGATGCCTCGACGCACAAGGCCCTGCTCGACCAGCTTGCGGCCGAGATCTGATCGATGGCCCAGGCAATCACCCTCGCCCGTCCGTACGCCCGCGCCGCCTTTGAGGTGGCGCACGCGTCCGGCACGCTGGCTTCGTGGTCGCAGTCGCTGGCGTTTGCTGCGGCGGTGGCGGGCGATGCGCTCGTGGCCGGCCTCGGCAATGATCCGCGGGTGCTGCCGGCTCAGCTGGTGGCGCTGCATCTGCCGGCCGGCATGGCGGTCGATGCGCCGTTCGGCCAGTTCCTGACCGAGATGGCCGAGCAGCGCCGCCTGGTTCTGCTGCCCGAAGTGGCCGAGTTGTTCGAGATGCTGAAGCGCGAGTCCGAATCGCAGCTGCTGGTCAAGGTGACCAGCGCGATGACCCTGGATGCGGCGCAGTCCGAACAGCTCAAGGCGTCGCTGAAGCGCCGCTTCAAGCGCGAGATCGAACTGGAAACTTCGGTCGATGCCTCGCTGCTGGCCGGCGTGGTGATCGATACCGGCACGGAAGTGATCGACGGTTCGGCGCGCGGACGTCTCGCGCAGCTGGCCGGTGCCCTGGCAAATTGAAAGCAGAAATAAAGTGGAGAGAAGTGAGAAACGAGTGGCATATACCTGACCACGCCGCCGCTCTTGCTCACCACTCGTTCCTCTTAACTCATTTCTAGATTTTTGGGATAGATGACCATGTCCAGCACCACACTGAATCCGTCCGAGATCAGCGAACTGATCAAGAGCCGCATCGAGCAGTTCAAGCTCGGCGCGGAAGCGCGCAACGAGGGCACGATCATCAGCGTGTCCGACGGCATCGTGCGCATCCACGGCCTGGCCGACGTGATGCAGGGCGAAATGATCGAACTGCCGGGCAACGCGTTTGCACTGGCGCTGAACCTCGAGCGCGACTCGGTCGGCGCGGTGGTGCTGGGTGAATACCAGCACCTGCGCGAAGGCGACACCGCCAAGACCACCGGCCGCATCCTCGAAGTGCCGGTTGGCCCCGAGCTGCTCGGTCGCGTCGTCGACGCGCTGGGCAACCCGATCGACGGCAAGGGTCCGATCAACGCCAAGCTCAATGCCGAAGTCGAGAAGGTCGCGCCGGGCGTGATCTGGCGCAAGTCGGTCGACCAGCCGCTGCAGACCGGCTACAAGTCGGTCGACGCGATGATCCCGGTCGGTCGTGGCCAGCGCGAGCTGATCATCGGCGACCGCCAGACCGGCAAGACCGCGCTGGCGATCGACGCGATCATCGCGCAGAAGGGTTCGGGCATTAAGTGCATCTACGTGGCGATCGGCCAGAAGCGCTCGTCGGTGGCCAACGTGGTGCGCAAACTGGAAGCGCACGGCGCGCTGGCGCACACCATCGTGGTGGTCGCCTCGGCCTCCGAGTCGGCTGCGCTGCAGTACGTGGCGCCGTATTCGGGTTGCGCGATGGGCGAATACTTCCGTGATCGCGGCGAAGACGCGCTGATCGTGTACGACGATCTTTCCAAGCAGGCCGTGGCGTATCGCCAGATCTCGCTGCTGCTGAAGCGTCCGCCGGGCCGCGAAGCGTATCCGGGCGACGTGTTCTATCTCCACTCGCGTCTGCTCGAGCGCGCATCGCGCGTGTCCGAGGAATACGTCGAGAAGTTCACCAACGGCGAAGTGAAGGGCAAGACCGGTTCGCTGACCGCGCTGCCGATCATCGAGACCCAGGGCGGCGACGTTTCGGCGTTCGTGCCGACCAACGTGATCTCGATCACTGACGGCCAGATCTTCCTGGAAACCGACCTGTTCAACGCCGGTATCCGTCCGGCCGTGAACGCCGGTATCTCGGTGTCCCGCGTCGGCGGTGCCGCGCAGACCAAGATCGTCAAGAAGCTGTCCGGCGGTGTGAAGCTGGCGCTGGCGCAGTTCCGCGAGCTGGCCGCGTTTGCGCAGTTCGCTTCGGATCTGGACCCGGCCACCCGCGCCCAGCTGGACCGTGGTCAGCGCGTGACCGAGCTGATGAAGCAGGCGCAGTACGCGCCGCTGTCGATCGCCGAGCTGGCTCTGTCGGTGTACGCGGCCGAGAAGGGCTATCTGGACGACCTGCCGGTGAACAAGGTGCTGGCGTTCGAGAAGGGCCTGCACGCCTTCATGCACCAGAACCACGAAGAGCTGATGAAGAAGATCGTGGCCACCGGCGACTGGAACGGCGACATCGAAGCCACCTTCAAGGCCTCGCTGGACGAGTACAAGAAGACCGGTAGCTGGTGACGCAGGGAACAGGGAACAGGGAGCGCGGTACAAGAGCGCGCCCGTTCCGCAACTGATCCTCCCGTTCCCCGTTCCCCGTTCCCCGATGTGAGCAAAGCGAGCGAGTAAAGCATGGCCAGCGGACGCGAAATCAAAACCAAGATCAAGAGCACGCAGAACATGCGCAAGGTGACGCGCGCGCTCGAAATGGTCTCTGCCGCGAAGATCCGTCGTGCGCAGGACCTGATGAAGGCTTCGCGTCCGTACGCCCGCTCGATGCGCAAGGTGATCGCGCACGTGGCCCAGGCCAGCACGGATTTCAGCCATCCGTTCCTGACCCAGCGCGACAACGTGGCGCGGGTCGGTTTCATCGTGGTGTCGACCGATCGCGGCCTGTGCGGCGGCCTCAACTCCAACCTGTTCCGTCGCCTGCTGCCGGCGATCGTCGAGTGGCAGAAGCAGGGCGTGCAGGTCGACGTGGTCGCGGTGGGCCAGAAGGCGGTGGCGTTCTTCCGTCGGCTCAAGGGCGTCAACCTGATCGGCAGCGTGACCCATCTGGGCGAGAAGCCCAAGCTGGAGCAGCTGGTCGGCGTGATCAAGGTGATGATGGACGCCTATACGTCCAACGGTCTGGATCGCGTGTTCCTCGCCTACAACGACTTCGTCAACACCATGACGCAGAAGCCGACCATCGACGCGCTGCTGCCGTTGCCGCTGGTGGCCACGGAAATGGAAGCCCATCAGGCGGCCGGCGAGTCGGCTTACGCTGGCGTGAAGCTGGAAGCGAGCCACGACTGGGACTACATCTACGAGCCCGACGCGCAGACCGTGCTGGAGCACGTGCTGGGTCGCTACATCGAGTCCGTGGTGTATCAGGCGGCCCTGGAGAACCTGGCCAGCGAGCACGCCGCCCGCATGGTCGCGATGAAGAGCGCGTCGGACAACGCGAACAAGGTGATCGGCGAATTGACGCTGGTCTACAACAAGGCCCGCCAGGCCGCGATCACCCAGGAAATTTCCGAAATCGTTGGAGGAGCTGCTGCGGTGTAACCGCGGCAGCTCTTGAAAAAATTCATGGCGACGCGAAGCGGCGCCGCAACAAACCTAAAGAGATTCATCCGGAGCTATCAGCATGAGCCAGGGCAAAGTTGTTCAGATCATCGGCGCGGTCGTCGACGTGGAATTCCCCCGCGATCAGGTGCCGCAGGTGTATGACGCACTGAAGATCGACGGCACCGAGATCACGCTGGAAGTCCAGCAGCAGCTCGGCGACGGCATCGTGCGCACGATCGCGCTCGGTTCCACCGAAGGCCTGAAGCGCGGCCTGCAGGCGCGCAACACCGGCGAAGGCATCAAGGTGCCGGTCGGCAAGGCGACCCTCGGCCGCATCATGGACGTGCTCGGCAACCCGATCGACGAAGCCGGCCCGATCGGCGAGCAGGACCAGTGGGTCATCCACCGCGAAGCGCCCAGCTATGACGAGCAGGCGGCGGCGACCGACCTGCTGGAAACCGGCATCAAGGTCATCGACCTGGTCTGCCCGTTCGCCAAGGGCGGCAAGGTCGGCCTGTTCGGCGGCGCCGGCGTCGGCAAGACCGTCAACATGATGGAGTTGATCAACAACATCGCCAAGGCGCACTCGGGTCTGTCCGTGTTCGCCGGCGTGGGCGAGCGTACCCGCGAGGGCAACGACTTCTACCACGAGATGAAGGACTCCAACGTTCTGGACAAGGTCGCGATGGTGTACGGCCAGATGAACGAGCCGCCGGGCAACCGCCTGCGCGTCGCGCTGACCGGCCTGACCATGGCCGAGTACTTCCGCGACGAGAAGGACGAGACCGGCAAGGGCAAGGACGTGCTGCTGTTCGTCGACAACATCTACCGCTACACGCTGGCCGGTACCGAAGTGTCCGCGCTGCTGGGCCGCATGCCGTCCGCCGTGGGTTACCAGCCGACCCTGGCCGAGGAAATGGGCGTGCTGCAGGAGCGCATCACCTCGACCAAGACCGGCTCGATCACCTCGATCCAGGCCGTCTACGTGCCCGCCGATGACTACACCGATCCGTCGCCGGCCACCACCTTCGTGCATCTGGACTCGACCGTGGCGCTGTCGCGCGACATCGCCAGCCTGGGCATCTACCCGGCGGTGGATCCGCTGGCCTCGACCAGCCGCCAGCTCGATCCGCTGGTGATCGGCGAAGAGCACTACAACGTCGCCCGCCGCGTGCAGGGCACGCTGCAGCGCTACAAGGAACTGAAGGACATCATCGCGATCCTCGGCATGGACGAGCTGAGCGAAGAGGACAAGCAGGCGGTGTCGCGTGCGCGCAAGTGCGAGCGCTTCTTCTCGCAGCCGTTCCACGTGGCCGAAGTGTTCACCGGCTCGCCGGGCAAGTACGTGTCGCTGAAGGAAACCATCCGCGGCTTCAAGATGATCGTGGACGGCGACGTCGACCACCTGCCGGAGCAGGCGTTCTACATGGTCGGCGGCATCGACGAGGCGATCAAGAAGGCCGAGGACATGGGCGCCAAGAAAGCCGCCTGAGGCGGCTTTGGGGAATCGGGAACAGAGAACGGGGAATCGGCAAAGCAAAAGCGCCGGTTCCTTCCGCTCCTGACCATTCCCCATTCCCGATCCCCCATTCCCTTCGAGCGTAGCGAGAAAAGCCATGACCCAAACCATTCGCGTCGACATCGTCAGTGCCGAAGCCGAGATCTTCTCCGGCGACGCGACGATGGTCGTTGCCACCGGTGAGCTCGGTGAGCTCGGCATCACGCCGCGCCACGCACCGCTGATCACCCGCCTGAAACCCGGTCACGTCGACGTGCTGCTGGACGGCGGCGAGCGCCAGCAGTTCTGGGTCTCCGGCGGCATCCTGGAAGTGCAGCCGCAGGTGGTCACCGTGCTGACCGACAGCGCGGCCCGCGCCGCCGATCTGGACGAGGCCTCCGCGCAGCGCGCCAAGCAGGAAGCCGAGGCGGCCCTGGCCAATCGCACCGACGCGATGGAAATTGCCGAGGCGCAGGCCAAGCTGGCCGAAGCGATGACCCAGCTGCAGGCACTGGAACGTCTGCGCAAGAATCTGAAGCACTGAGTTTGTGCGCTCGTCCATGAGCGCAGAGCCAGGATCAAGAAGCGCCCGTCCATGGCCGCACCCGCGGATGAAGCGGTTGCTTCGATGGACATTGCGAACTGCGAACGCCGGCCTCGTGCCGGCGTTTTCGCGTGTGGAACAGATGGTTTCCGGGACAGCCACGGCGTGGTGGCGCCAGTACATATTACGCGTGTAATCTGATAGCTTCCGAGGCCTCGTCCATGGCAAGAGCTCATCATGATCCGATTCGCGCGCAGGTTGTCACTGGCCGTTCTGGCCGCATCGCTTGCCGGCTGCGCCAGCACGTCCCGGATTGCGCCGCCGCCGCCCAGTGGCGATGCCTCATGGCGGATGGTGGCGCCGCCCGGCACGGTGCGTTACCAGTTGGCGATGGGCGAGGTGTCCAGCGGCGCGACGCCGTTCCGGCGCGTGAAACCGGCGTATCCGCCGGGCTTGCTGGCCATCTGCCCGCCGCCGCAGGAGGTGCCGGCGCTGTTGATCATCGATGACCAGGGCGCGGTGGCCGAGGTGCGCGTGAGCGGCGAGCGGCAGGCCGATGCGAGCCGGCACGCCTTCATCGATGCGGTGCGTGCCGCCGCGCGGCAGTGGCAGTTCCAGCCGCTGAGCATCAGCCGCTGGGCCGCGGATGCCGAGGGCAACAGCCATGTGGTGGACAGCGGCACGCGGCCATTCAGCCTCACCTACGTCTTCCGCTTCGAATGCCACGCGGGCCAGTCCACGGTTTCGGCCGCGGCGGCGCAGCCCTGAGTCATGCTTGCCGGCAATGGCGCCGAACCGGCTGCTATGCTTTTCGATCGAAACACGTCAGGGCCGACAGCATGAATCACGCACCCCTCCACGTCATCATCCTTGCGGCCGGCGCCGGCACGCGGATGAAATCCAGCCGCCCCAAGGTGCTGATGCCGCTGGCCGGCCGGCCGTTGCTGGCGCATGTCATCGAGGCCGCGCGGGCGTTGCAGCCGGCAGCGTTGCACATCGTCTACGGTCATTGCGGCGAGCAGGTGCAGGCGGCGTTCGCCGACCAGGCCGACCTGCGCTGGGCACTGCAGGCCGAGCGCCTGGGCACCGGCCACGCGGTGGAGCAGGCGCTGGGCGAGGTGCCGGACGACGCGCGCGTGCTGGTGTTGTATGGCGACGTGCCGATGACCCGCGTCGAGACGCTGCGGCAACTGGTGGAAGCCGAGGGCGGCTTCAGCCTGCTGACCATGCGGCTGGCCGAGCCGCGCGGCTACGGCCGGGTGCTGTGCGACGGCAATGCCCGCGTGCGGGCGGTGGTCGAGGAAAAGGACGCCGACGACGTGCAGCGTGCGGTGAACTTGGTCAACACCGGCATCCTGATCGCCGGGGCCGGCGCCTTGCGCGGCTGGATCGGGCGGCTCGATCGCAACAACGCGCAAGGCGAGTATTACCTCACCGACATCTTCCGCATGGCGGCCGAGGAGAACCATCCCGCGTTGAGCGTGGAGTGCGCCGATCCGGTCGAGGCCGCCGGCGCCAACAATCCGCTGCAGCTGACCGAACTGGAGGCCGCTTTCCGCCAGCGCGCCGCGCACGCCCTGCTGGCCGACGGCGTGCGGCTGGCCGACCCGCTGCGCATCGACGTTCGCGGCGTGGTCACGGCCGGGCGCGACGTGGAGCTGGACATCGACGTGATCCTCGAAGGCGACGTCGCGCTGGGCGACGACGTGCGCATCGGCGCCTTCACCCGCTTGCGCAACGTGCAGCTGGCGGCCGGCACCGTGGTGCAGTCGCACTGCGACCTCGATGGCGTGGTCACCCGCGGTCCCTGCACGATCGGCCCGTTTGCGCGGCTGCGCCCGGGCACCGAACTGGATGCCGGCGTGCACGTGGGCAATTTCGTCGAGACCAAGAAGACCCGTCTCGGCGAAGGCAGCAAGGCCAACCACCTCACCTATCTCGGCGACACCGAGGTGGGCCGTGGCGTCAACATCGGCGCCGGCACCATCACCTGCAACTACGACGGCGTGAACAAGCACCTCACGCGGATCGGGGACGGCGCCTTCATCGGCTCGAACAGTTCGCTGGTCGCGCCGGTGTCGATCGGCGCCCAGGCCACCATCGGCGCCGGCTCGGTGATCACCCGCGACGCGCCCGATGGCGAGCTGACCGTGGCGCGCGGCAAGCAGCAGACTTATGAGGGCTGGAAGCGGCCGGTGAAGCGGTAGTCGGTCGGAACGGGGATGTTCTGGTCGTTTCCCCGTTCCTCAGACGTACCGCCAGCCGTCGATCTCGAACAGCAGTTCGCTGCGGCAGATGTCGCCGTGCAACAGCAGCACCGGCACGCCGGGCAGCCGGCTGCCGAGAAACTCGCGCACGCGGGCGGCGTCGCCGCGATGGCGAACATACGCCTTCAGCGGCGAGTGGCTGTCGAATCCGCCGGCCATGCCGGCATTGGCCAGCAAGGCGTCCAGATTGACCATGGTTTCGGCGAGCTGGGCGTCCAGGTCGTGCTGGTGCGCCGACGCATGGCCGACCACGGCGGCCGTGCCGGAAATGGCCAGCACATCACCGGCCGGCAGGCTCATCGCGCGGGCGAAACTGGGCGGGGTCCGACCGTACTGGCGGGGGTAGCGCCAGGCGCTGACCTGGCGCGGGTTCTCGACTTTCTGGCCGGGGCGGTCGCAGGCCAGCAGGTAGACCTGCAAGCGATGCGCGTCGCCGTGGTGACCGATCGCGGTGGCGGCCGGAAAACCTTCGCTGAAGAAATCGCCCATGCCGCTGGCGCGGCCATCGCAGAAGTGCTTGTAGTGCTCGGCGTCGCCATCACCGTGGTTGATGGCCCCGAGGTAGTTCCACACGCGCTGCACGTGATGCTCCGCCCGCGCGGCTACCAGCTGGTGCAGCTGCCGATAGGCCAGCTCCGCGGTGGCCGTGGCGCCGCCATGCTCGCGCTCGTCCAGCTCGATCGAGGCAAACAGCCAGCCACCGCCGGCCGCCCAGTGCAGCGCACCCTCGCGACCGCTGCTCACCGGCGCATCGACCTGCCACAGCTCCAGCGGTGCCGGGCCATCGAACGCTTCCAGCGGTACCTGCAGATAACGCGGATCCCCGCTGCGCGGGGCGTGTTCGCCGAAGCCGAACACCGCCAGCGTGCCGGGTTCGGCAAGCACCGCGGCGGGTTCGGCCATGCGATAGGAAACCCGCGGCGCGCGGCGCGCCAGCGAGTCGATTTGCGGGTTTTCACTTCCCTGAACCATTCTCGACAACCGGGGACGACAAGGGCGCTATGTTACACTCCGCGCCCACTGCCACCGGGGGGAGGCAATGAAAACACCGTACGGAATCGAGCATGGCAGAGCAGACCGCAGCGCAACACGAATTGGCCACCCTGGTGGTGGAATGCCTGAACCTCGAGTCCGTCACGGCGGAGCAGATCGAGCCGGATGCACCGCTGTTCGGCGGCGAACTGGGGCTGGATTCGATCGACGCGCTGGAGATCGCCCTGGCCGTGTCCAAGCACTACGGTTTTCAGTTGCGCTCGGACAACCCGGAGAACCGGCAGATCTTCACCAGCCTGCGCAGCCTGTCCGACCACGTCGAGCAGCATCGCGCCGGCTGAGAGGTTGTGATTTCTTCAACCTCGAAGCCCGGCCATGGATGGCCGGACGTGAATCGGTCACGCAAGTGACTGATTCACGTGAGCACCTCCGGGCATGTGCCGGACGTGCGATAGAAGAACACCACAAGAAGCGGTTTTCTTCACAGGCTCTGAGGCTGGCCGACGTCCGCGGTCGCACCCGCCATGGTCTCGTCACGCGGTCTTCCCGCGGGGATGGCAGGGTGGCCATCCGGATGAAGCTCACGCGGAACCTGGCATGACGGCATCCTCTCCATCGCCCGACCATGCGCGGCGTCTTGCGCTGTGCCTGCTGCCGGCGTATCCCCTGCTGGCGATCGCCGGTGCGCTGAGCCATCGACAGATTTTCGCGCTGCTGGCGCTGGCGCTGCTGCTTACCGTCCTGCTGCTGCCAGCCATGCTGGCGCGACGAGGGGTGGCATGGCTGTCGTGGTGCGCCGTGCTGGGCGGCTTGCTGCTGGTCTGGATGCGCGGATTCGCCGGCCTGCTGCTGGAAGCGGTGCCGGTGCTGATCAATGTGCTGCTGGCGATCTGGTTCGGCCGTACCCTGGCCACCACCGAGCCGCTGGTGGAACGCTTCATCATCGCCATCGAAGGGGCCGAGCGGTTGCAGCAGCCGGGTGTCGCGGCCTATGCGCGACAGCTCACCTGGTTCTGGACCCTGTTGCTCGGCGCGCAGGCGCTGCTGCTGACCGTGCTGTTGCTGTGTGCCGATCACGGCGGCCTGCTGCAGCGCTTCGGCGTCGCCTCGCCGCTGCAGGTGCCCGAGCGCTGGGCGGCCGCATGGCTGCACCTGGGTTGCTACGCGCTGCTGGGCGTGGCGTTCCTGCTGGAGTATCTCTACCGGCGCTGGCGCCTGCGCCACCTCAGTCATCCGGGCCTGCACGACATGATGCTGCAACTGGCGCTGCACTGGCCGCAACTGGTGCGCGGCAAGCGGGTGATGCCGTCATGAGCGGGCGCTTCGAACAGCCTGTGCGCATCGACGCCGGGCATCCGGCATTGCCGGGGCACTTCCCCGGCCATCCGCTGGTTCCCGGCGTGGTCTTGCTGGAACAGGTCGCGCTGGCGCTGGGGCGCTGGCGCGGGCAGCGTCTGGCGCGGGTGCTCGAGGCGAAATTCGTGGCACCGTTGCTGCCCGATGAAACGGCCACGCTGTGTCTGACCGGGGCCGCGCCGGAAGGCTCGCGGGCCCGTTTCGAAATCCGTCGCGACGGTTGCTTGCTGGCGCGCGGCGTGGTCGAGGGATCTGCATGAGCACCAACGAACACTGGCAAAGCCGGCCCGAGGGCGGCGGCCGCTTTGCGATCTGGCTGATCCGCAGCATCGCGCTGTACGGCGGCCGCCGGCTGGGTCGGTTGTGCCTGTATCCGATCACGCTGTATTTCTACCTGCGTCGCGGACCCGAGCGGCTGGCCTCGCGGCAGTACCTGGAGCGCGCGCTGGGCGGCCCGGTGTCGTCATGGCAGGTGCTGAAACACATCCATTGCTTCGCCGCCACGATCCTGGACCGGATCTTCCTGCTCGCGCATGGCGAGCAGCCGTTCGAGATCGAGACCGAAGGCCTGGAGCTGCTCGACGAGCGCTACGCGCGCGGTCATGGCGTGCTGCTGTTCGGTTCGCACCAGGGCAGTTTCGAAGCCCTGCGCGCGGTGGGTGCGCGCAGGCCCGGGATGCCGTTGCGGGTGGTGCTGGACAAGCAGAAGACGCCGGCGATGACCGAGCTGCTGGAAGAGCTGGCGCCGGAAGTGGGCAAGTGCGTGATCGATGCGGCGCAGGATGGCACCAGCATCGCGCTGGCGATGGCCGAAGCCTGCCGCAGCGGTGCGCTGGTGGCGATGCTGGCCGATCGCGGTCGCGGCCATGAGGTGCTGCGTCGTACCGAGTTCCTCGGCTCGTCGGCGCCGTTCCCGATCAGCCCGTGGCTGCTGGCGCATACGCTGCAGGTGCCGGTGGTACTGTGCTTTGGCCTGTATCTGGGCGGCAACCGCTATCGGCTGGTGTTCGAGCCATTCAGCGAACGGGTGGAGATTCCGCGGCATGATCGGGGCCCGGCGCTCGATGCGCTGATTGCCCGCTACGCGAAACGACTGGAACACTACATTCACGTCGCTCCCTACAACTGGTTCAATTTCTATGATTTCTGGCAAGACGCACCTCCTGCTGCCGAGCCTGCTGCTGACGCTGTGCGCGAGCGCGTCGGCGTCTGAGCCGGCGCCAGCGTCTTCCCCGGCGCATGCGCTGATCGCCGCGCTGGGCCAGCCGGCGCCCGCGCATACGGCGTTCGCCGAGGCGCGCTTCCTGCAGGTGTTGCAGCAGCCGCTGGTGGTGTCCGGCGAGTTGTCGTGGCTGGGTGGCGACCAGTTGCAGCGGCGCGTCGACCAGCCGCAACGGGAGACTTCCACCATCGCCGACGGCGAGGTCACCCAGCAGCGCGAGGGCAGGAGTGCGCGGCACTTTTCGCTGAAGCGCGCGCCGCAGCTGCAAGTGTTGCTGGACAGCTTCGTGGCCCTGCTCAGCGGCGACGCGGCGCGTCTGCAGAAGTCGTTCGAAATCACCCAGACGGGGAAGGCCGACGGCGCCTGGACGCTGACCCTGGTGCCGCGCGACGCGCGCGTGGCGAAGACCGTGGCCAGCATCCGCATCGACGGCGTCGGCAAGCAGTCGCGCTGCATGCACATGCAGGAAGCCGACGGTGATCTTGCCGTCGACCTGCTCGGTCCGCTGGCCGCGAAGATGCCCGCCGATCCGACCCGCGAGGCGCTGCAGGCGCTGTGCCAGGGCGCGCCCTGAGCATGCGCCGGGGTGCCCGTGCGACCTTGCTGGTCGTGTGGTTGCTGGCGCTGGCCGCGCTGGGCTGGATGGTGGCGCAGCGGCTGAAGATCAGCACCGACCTGCGCAGCTTCATGCCTGCGCCGACCACGCCCGACCAGCGCCTGCTGATGGAGCAGGTCGGCGAGGGCCCGGGTTCGCGATTGCTGCTGCTGTCGATCAGCGGCGCCCCCGACGAGAAGCTGGCCGCGTTGAGCCAGGGTCTGCTCGCTGCGCTGAAGAAGGACCCGCGCTACAGCCAGGTGGTCAACGGCGGATTCGATCTCGGCGCGCTGGACAGCAGCCTGTTGCCGTACCGCTTCCTGCTCTCGCCCACGCTGGACACGCAGCCGCTGGACGAGGCCTACCTGGCCGATCAGCTGCAACAGCGCCTGGACGATCTGTCCTCGCCCGCCGCCAGCTTGCTGAAGGGCCTGCTGCCCCGCGATCCCACGCTGGAAGTGCTGAAGCTGGCCGAGTTGTGGGCACCGGCGAAGTCGCCCGAAGTGCGCGAAGGCGTGTGGTTCTCGCCGCAGGACGAGGCGCTGCTGCTGGTGCAGACAGTGGCCGCGGGCTTCGATCCGGGTGCACAGGAACAATCCATCGACGGCATCCGCCAGGCCTTCGCCGCGTTGCCGGGCAGCGCGGCGGCGAAGCTCGATCTCAGCGGTCCGGGCTATTTCAGCGTGGTCGTCGGCGCGCAGACGCGGCACCAGGCCGACTGGATCGGACGCATCTCCACCGTGGGTTTCATCGCGCTGCTGCTGCTGGCCTATCGCAGTTTCAGTTCGCTGCTGCTGGGCGCGCTGCCGATCGCCAGTGCGGCGCTAGCCGGCATCGCGGCGCTGACCCTGGCGTTTCCCGACGTGCACGGCATCACCTTGGCGTTCGGCTTCACCCTGCTCGGCGTGGCGCAGGAGTACCCGATCCGCGTGCTCAGCCATCGCCGCGCCGGCGAGGATGCGGTGCAGAGCGTGCGCGCGTTGTGGCCGCTGCTGCTCACCGCGATTGCGTCGGCATGCATCGCCTACCTCGCGTTCTACGCGTCCGGCGTGAACGGCCTGAAACAGCTGGCGGTGTTCACCATCGTCGGCCTGCTGGTGGCCGGCTTCAGCACGCGCTACCTGCTGCCGCACCTGCTGCCTCGGCGCGTCCGCGACGTGGCCGGCATGGCCTGGCTGGCGCGGGCGCGGCGCTTCGTCGACCAGCTGCCACGGCCGCGCTGGATTCCGCTGCTGGTCGCCGTCGCGATCGTGGCGATGCTGGCCCTGGCGCGCGGTTCGTTCTGGCAGAACAACCTGGCTGCGCTGACCCCGCTGCCGCAGGACCTGCTGCAGCACGACGCACGCCTGCGCGAGGCGCTGGGCGCGCCCGACGTGCGCTACCTGCTGGTGCTGCAGGCGCCGACCGAGCAGGGCGTGCTGGCGTTGTCGGAGCGGTTGCAGCCCCAAGTCGATGCGCTGGTGGCAAAGCACGCCGCCGATGCGCTGGAACTGCCGTCGCGTTACCTGCCCAGCATCGCGGTGCAACGCGAGCGGCAGGCGAAGCTGCCTGATCGCGCCACGCTGCAGCATGCACTGGATGAAGCGCTGCATGGCCTGCCTTTCCGCGCCGACCTGTTCCAGCCCTTCGTCGACGACGTGGAAACCGCACGCAGCCTGCCGCCGCTGACGCCCGAGCGCTACGCGCAGACCCCGCTGGGCCAGCGCCTGGCCGCGATGCTGGTCGAGCGCGACGGTCACTGGCTGGGCCTGGGCACGGTCAGCGGCGTGCACGACGTGGCCGCGCTGCAGTCGCTGGGCGCCGGCAGCCACGGCAGCGTGCGCCTGCTGGATCTGAAGGCCGCCTCCGAATCGCTGGTGGTGGATTACCGCACGCGCATCCTGCAGGCACTGCTGGCGGCCAGCCTGCTGCTGGTGCTGACGATCAGCTTCGCGCTGCGCAGCGTGCGCCGCGCCTGGCATGTGCTGGCGCCGATGACCCTGGCCACCTTCCTGGTGCTGGCGGTGGAGCGGGTGATCGGCATCGAGATCTCGCTGTTCCACCTGGTGGCGCTGATCCTGGCCGGCGGGCTGGGCTTGCACTACGCGCTGTTCTTCGAACGCGACACCGGCGACCCCGCCGAACAGCGGCGCACCCTGCACGCCACCATCGTCTGCGTGCTGTCCGCGCTGCTGGTGTTCGGCATGCTGGCGTGGGCCACGATCCCGGTGCTGCGCGCGATCGGCCTCACCGTGAGCCTGGGCGTGGCCTTCCACTTCTGCCTGTCGATCCTGATGGCGCCGCATGCTGCCGAAGAGTGATTGGGAAGAACTGATTCCCCATGCAGGCACGATGTGCCTGCTCGACGCCGTGCTCGCGTGGGACGCACGCACGATCCACGCGACCAGCGCCGGTCATGCGCGCGTCGACAATCCGCTGCGCGGCGAACACGGCCTGCACGCGGTGCACCTGGCCGAATACGGCGCGCAGGCGATGGCCGTGCACGGCGCGCTGCTGGCGCGCGCGCGCGGCGACGAACAGGTGCGGCCGGGCATGCTGGTCAGCCTGCGCGACGTGCAGTTGTTCGACGAGTACGTCGATCAGCTGGACGGTCATCTGGACGTCCATGCCGAATGCCTCTACGCGGACGACGGCGGTGCGCAGTATGCGTTCCGTGTCGAACACCGCGGTCGCATGCTGGCCCATGGGCGCGCGGCCGTCATCCATCCATCGATCGCGCCGTCGATCGCGGATGCGGGAGCCGCCGGCCCGCCGGCGTGACCCGGGTCGGCGTCACCCGGCGGAGTCCGCAGCGCGCGTGATCGAAGCGCAATACGGCGATGATCAGGTTGCCCGGCGAGCCGGTTGACCGCCATCGCGATTGAACATCGCGAGCCATCTTCGCTTATGCTTTGCGGTGCGCCCGGCGTCACGCTGCCCGCGGTGCCGAGTGACCAAGGGAGATCCTGCGCAATGGACATGCTGACGGGCGACTGCCGGACGAAAACCGCAAGCGCCGCGACCCCGCAGCGCCCGCCCTTGCGTCACGCACATCCGATCGACTCTTTCCGGGCCGGGTCACGCCGATCTGTACGCCCGCTGTCGCCCCGTCGCGGCGTTATCCCCGCTTCCTTCTTCCGGTGACCGCATTGATGCGACCGCCGCCCCGTTCTCTTGCCAAGGACCTCGCGCCATGAACCATACCTACCGTCTGATCTGGAACCGCGCCCTGCGCGTGATGCAGGTGGCTTCGGAACTGGCTGTCACGCCACATCGGAGTGGAGCCACCGCCGCGGCCACGCGCGCCCGCCCGCCGCACCGCCTGCTGGCGGTGGCTTGCGCCGCGGCGCTGTCGGTCAGCCTGGTTCCGCTGCCGGCATGGGCCACCGTGGGCGGCAGTCTGGGCGGTGCGGGTGGCGCGGGTGGCGGTGCCTACGGCGGCAGCGGCGGCAACGGCAACGGCACGGGTGGCCAGGGTGGCAGCGGTCTGGCGGGCGATGCCGGCAGCAATGGCAATGGCGGTGATGGCGGCCACGGCGGCTCGGCCATCAGCGCCGGCGGTGCCGGCGGCAGCGTGGGCGCCACCGCCATCGGCAACACCTCGATCAGCGGCGGCGACGGCGCGGACGGCCAGACCGATCCGGGCGTCACCTTCATGAGCGGTGGCGGCGGCGGTGGCGGCGACGGCGTGTACGCCGCGGGCACCAGCCTCACTCTCGGTGTCGGCCTGGGCATCACCGGCGGCAATGGCGGCAACGGCGGCGACGGTGACCGCATCGGCGGCGGCGGTGGTGGCGGCGGCGCCGGCCTGGTCGTGTTGAGCGATGGCAGCACGCTCGGCAACGCCGGCAGCATCACCGGCGGCAACGGCGGCAACGGCGCCACCGGCCAATGGGGCGGTGGTGGTGGCGGTGGTGGCGACGGCATCCTGATGGCGGGCGCGAACGGCAACCTGACCAACAGTGGCCAGGTCATCGGTGGTGCGGGCGGCGCCCCGGGCGGTTCGGGCGGCTTGGGCGGCGCCGCTGGCGAAGGCGGCGCCGGCATCGACCTGGCCAGCACCGGCAGCCACGTTACCAACAGCGGCGACATCACCGGCGGCGACGCCTTCACCATCGCCGGCGCCGGCATCGTGGGTGGCAACGGCAGCCAGGTCACCAACCAGGCCAGCGGAAACATCATGGGTGGCGCCACCCTGAACAGCGGCACCACCGGCGGCCACGGCATCACGGCCACCACCAGCGGTGCGGCGAGCTTCGTCATCGACAACGCGGGCAGCGTGAGCGGCGGCGTGGGCGCCCAGGCCGCTCCCGGTTTCAGCGGCAACGGCGTCGGTGGCAGCGGCATCCAGGCCACCGGCAACGTGACCATCGGCAACAGCGGCCGGATCGCGGGCGGCACCGGCGGCTCCGGTGGCGGTGGCGGCACCGGCGGCATCGGCATCGCGGCCACCGCTGCCAGCGGCGAGCAGATCAGCATCACCAATCGCTCCGGCGGCATCATCGAAGGCGGCTACGGCGGCGTGTTCCATCTCGGCAACATCGGCGGCCAGGGCATTCATGCCAGCGGCAACGTGAGCATCGTCAACCAGTCGGGCGCCTCGATCCTCGGCGACGAAGGCGGCCTCAGCGACATCAGCACCACCGGCGGGGCCGCGATCGTCGCCGTCGACGGCGTCAGCATCGACAACAGCGGCACCATCGCGGGCACTGGCGGCATCCTCGCCGGAACCGCCGTGATCGCGAACGCGACCAGCATCGTCAACCGCGCGGGCGGCACGATCCAGGGCGGCAACGGCCAGGGTGCCAACGCCGGCGCCGCGGCCATCGTCGCCAACGGGCAGACATCGATCGACAACAGCGGCAGCCTGGTGGGCGGCGTCAGCTCCGACGATGGCACCCAGGGCATCGCGGTGCTGCTGTCCGGCGGCGGCAATTCCCTGCTGCTGCGCGCGGGCTCCAGCATCACCGGCGCCGTGATCAGCAGCAGCGGCACCGGCGTGGGCGGCGACAGCCTCATCCTCGGCGGCGACGTCGATGCCGTTGGCGGCAACACCTTCGACATCGGCTCCGTCTTCGGCTTTGCCAGCCACCGGAAGAGCGGCGCCAGTACCTGGACGCTCAGCGGCAACGGCTCCGCGGCGCAAACGTGGTCGATCACCGGAGGTACCCTGGTCGGCGACAGCAGCAGCCTGGTCGGCAATATCGACGACGGCGCGGCGCTGGTCTTCGACCAGGCCAGTGACGGCAACTACGCGGGCCTCGTCAGCGGCGCCGGCAGCCTGACCAAGACCGGCACCGGCACGCTCACGCTGAGCGGTGCAAACAGCTACAGCGGCGGCACCTTCATCAACGCCGGCACGCTGTCCGTTGCCGCCGACGGCAACCTGGGCGACAGCAGCGGCGCGGTGAGCATCGAAAATGCCACGCTGCAGGCCGGCGCCTCGTTCAGCTCGTCGCGTGCCATCGAGATCACCAATTCCGCCCACATCGACAGCCAGGGTTTCGACGTCACCCTGGCCGGTCCGATCACCACGGCCAGTTACGGCAACCTCATCAAGGACGGCGCGGGCACGCTGACCCTCACCGGCCACGCCAATTCGTACCAGGGCACCGGCATCGACGCCGGCACGCTGGCGCTGTCCGGCGACGGTGCGATCAGTGGCACCCTGAACATCGCCAGCGGTGCCTTCTTCGACCTGTCGCAGACGAACGCGGGAACCCAGGTCGCGACCCTGTACGGCGACGGCACCGTGGCGCTGGGCGCGCAGACGCTCACCATCAGCCTGGGCTCCTCCAACTGGAGCTTCGGCGGTGTGCTGGCAGATGGCGGCATCGCCGGTGGCACTGGCGGCAGCGTGGTGTTTGCCGACGACCGCGGCAGCGCCACCTTCAGCGGCATCAGCACCTACACCGGCAGCACCACCATCGCGGCCGGCACCTGGGCACTGACCGGCGCAGGCAGCATCGCCGCATCCAGCGGGCTGACCGACAACGGCATCTTCGACATCGCCGGCACCAGCGCCGGCGCCAGCATCGCCAGCCTGGGCGGCGGCGGCGCGGTGAGCCTGGGCAGCCAGACGCTGACCCTGAGCGATGCCCACGACAGCTTCGCCGGGGTCATCGGGGGCAGTGGCGGCCTGGTGCTGGCCGACGGCCGCCAGGTGCTGAACGGCGTCAACACCTACGCCGGCCTCACCGAGCTGCGCGGTGGCACCCTGCTGGTGGGCGACGCCGCGCACGCTTCCGCCGCGATTGCCGGCGATACCCAGGTGGACAGCGGCGCCACGCTGGGCGGCCACGGCCGCATCGACGGTGATGTCGCGCTGCAGTCCGGCGGACACCTGGCCCCGGGCGGTTCCATCGGCACGCTCAGCATCGGCGGCAATCTCGGCGCCGCATCCGGCAGCGTGCTGGACTACGAGTTCGGCGCCCCCGGCGCGGACCTGCATACCTTCGGCGCGGGCGACAGCGTGCAGGTCGACGGCGACCTCACGCTGAACGGGGCCGTGCTCAACGTCGTCGACGCCGGCGGCATGGGCGCCGGCCTCTACAACGTGTTCCGCTGGGGCGGCGCCCTGGTCGAGAGCAACGGCGGTCTTGCCTTCGGCGCCACGCCGGCCGGCAGCATCCTGCAACTGCAGACGCTCCTCGCCAGCAAGCAGATCAACCTGCTCAACACCGCCGGCCTGACGCTGAACTTCTGGAACGCCAATGGCCAGGCCACGGCCACCCGGATGGGCGGCGGCAGCGGTACATGGTCGACGACCGCGCCGTTGTGGACCGATGCCATCGGCTCCGTCGACGCGGCGATGCAGCCGCAGCCGGGCTTTGCCATCTTCGGCGGCGATGCAGGCACGGTGATGGTGGATGGCGGCAACGGCGCCGTCACCGCCAGCGGCCTGCAGTTCGCCAGCGATGGCTATGTGCTCGGCGGCGACACGCTGACCCTGGTCGGCGGCCAGGGCGCGACGCCGGTGATCCGGGTCGGCGACGGCAGCAGCGCCGGCGCGGACTGGACGGCCACGATCAACAACGTGATCGCCGGCAGCGACGGCCTGGACAAGGCCGACGCCGGCACCCTGATCCTGGCCGGCAACAACACCTACACCGGTGGCACCACGGTCAGCGGCGGCACGCTGTCGGTGTCCGCCGATGCCAACCTCGGTGACGCCGGCGGCGCCCTGGTGCTCGATGGCGGCGTGCTGCAGGTGACCGGCAGCAGCTTCGCCAGCACCACGCGCGCATTGTCGATGACCGCCGCTGGCGGCGGCTTCGACATCGTCGATGCCGGCCACACCTTCACCGCGGCGCAGGCATTGGACGGCAGCGGCAGCCTGCGCAAGCTCGGTGCCGGCAGCCTGCTGCTGGACGGCGCCAACAGTTACAGCGGCGGCACCGTCATCGAGGCCGGAACCCTGCAGGTCGGCGACGGCGGCACCAGCGGATCGCTGGGCAGCGGTGCGGTGACCGACAACGGCACGCTGGTGTTCGACCGGAGCGATGACGTGGGCGTTGCCGGCGCGATCTCCGGCAGCGGCGCACTGGTCAAGGATGGCGCCGGCGTGCTCACCCTGACCGGCGCCAACAGCTACGCCGGCGGCACCACGATCCAAGCTGGCATCCTGCAGGTCGGCGATGGCGGCACCGGCGGTTCGCTGGGTAGCGGCGCCGTGACGAACGACGGCACGCTGGTGTTCGACCGGAGCGACGCCGTGGGCTTTGCCGGGGTGATCTCCGGCAGCGGCGCGCTGGTCAAGGACGGCGCCGGCGTGCTCACCCTGACCGGCGCCAACAGCTACGCCGGCGGCACCACGATCCGTGCCGGCACGCTGCGCGGCGACACGGCCAGCCTGCAGGGCGACATCGTCGATCATGGCGTGCTGGTGTTCGACCAGGCGATCGATGGCAGCTACGCGGGCCAGCTTTCCGGCAGCGGCAGCCTGCACAAGCTGGGTGCCGGCAGCCTGCTGCTGGGCGGCGCCAACAGTTATGCCGGCGGCACCGCCATCGAGGCCGGCATCCTGCAGGTCGGCGACGGCGGCACCAGCGGTTCGCTGGGCAGCGGTGCGGTGACGAACAACGGCACGCTGGTGTTCGATCGGAGCGATGCCGTGGCGTTTGCCGGCGCGATCTCCGGCAGCGGCGCGCTGGTCAAGCATGGCGCCGGCGTGCTCACCCTGACCGGTGCCAACAGCTACGCCGGCGGCACCACGATCGGTGCCGGCACGCTGCGCGGCGACACCGCCAGCGTGCAGGGCGACATCGTCGATCACGGCGCGCTGATGTTCGACCAGGCGGTCGATGGCAGCTATGCCGACGACCTTTCCGGTGGCGGCAGCCTGGGCAAGACCGGTGCCGGCACCCTGACCCTGAGCGGCGACAACCATGCCTTCAGCGGCGACGCCGAGGTCCTGGCTGGCGGCCTGGCGGTGGACGGAACGCTGGGCGGTTCGCTGGCCATGGACGCCGGCACGCGCCTGTCGGGTAGCGGCACGCTGGGCAACCTGGACCTGGCCGGCACGCTGGCACCGGGTCATTCGATCGGCACGCTTTCGGCCAGTGGCGACGTGACGATCCGCAGCGGCGCGTCCTACGAAGTGGAGACCGACGCAGCCGGTCACAGCGATCTGCTTGCCGTGACCGGACACGCCACGCTGCAGGGCGGTTCCGTGCTGAACCTGGCCAGCGACGGCAGCTACACGACGCAGACCACTTACACCATCCTCACCGCCGCCGGCGGTGTCGAGGGCCAGTTCGGCGCGGTCACCACCACGCTGGCCTTCCTCGATCCCAGGCTCGACTACCTGGCCAACGCGGTGCAGCTGACGCTGAGCCGCAACGACGTCGATTTCTGCGCGGTAACGGTCACCGCCAACCAGTGCGCCACCGGCAATGCAGTGGAACACCAGGGTGGCGGCGGGCTGTACGACGGCTTGCTGAGCCAGGACGTGACCACCACCCGCGCGGCACTCGGCCAGTGGTCAGGCGAATCGCTGGCCTCGACCCGCACCGCGCTGCTGCAGGACAGCCGCTTCGTGCGCGAGGCGATGGGCGACCGCCTGCATCGCGCGGACACCGCGCAGGATGATGCCCGCGCCGTCGGCGCCAGCGCGGGTTCGATCTGGGTGCACGGCTGGAATCATTCCGGCCACGCCGATGGCGACGGCAATGCATCATCGATGCAGGGCCATGGCAGCGGCATCCTGCTCGGCGTGGATGCGCCGATCGGCGACTGGCTGCGTGCCGGCATCACCGCTGGCGAAGGCCAGGATGCGCTGGACGTCGCCGCGCTCGACAGCTCGGCCTACGTGAAGAACCGGCACCTGGGCATGTACGCCGGCGGCCGCTGGAACGGCTGGTCGCTGGATGGCGGCGTGGCCGAAAGCTGGCACGACATCCGCAGCACGCGCCACGTCGATGCCGTGTTGCCGGGGACCTTGCGCGCCGACTACCACGGGCGTACCCGCCAGGCGTATCTCGAAGGCGGCTACCGCTACACCGGCGCGCACGGCAGCGTGCAGCCGTTCGTGAACCTGGCGCACGTGGCGGCATACACCGGCCAGGTCGATGAGCGAGGCAGCGTCACCGCCTTGCGCAGCGCGGGCGAAACCACCGAGGTCAGCCTCGGCATGCTCGGCGTGCGGGGCCTGTGGCAGCTGGCGGACAGCGCCGCGACGCCGGTGTCGCTGTACGCCACGCTCGGCTGGCGACACGCATTCGGCGACCTGGTGCCGCTGGCGCAGCAGCGCTTCGCCGATGGCGAACGCTTCACCGTCAGCGGCGTGCCGCTGCGGGCGAATGCCGCGCTGGTGCAGCTCGGCATCGACGCCGGCTTGTCCCGGCACACCCGCCTGCGTGCCGGATATGACGGCGTGCTGGCCGGTCGTGAAAGCGACCATGCGGTGCGGATGACCCTGCAAGTGACGTTCTGAAGGGGGCCACGCGCTGCGCTAGACTCGCGCTTTTGAGCGGACGAAAGTCATGAGCGAACCTGCGAGTCTGCGCCGCGCGCTGGTCACCGGCGGCAGCGGCGAACTCGGTGGCGCGATCTGCCAGGCGCTGGCCGCGGCCGGCTGGCAGGTGATCGTGCACGGCCACCACAGTCTGACCCGGGCCGAGGACACCGCGGCCGCGATCGTCGCCGCGGGCGGCCGTGCGCAGGCACTGGCGTTCAACGTCGCCGACGCCGAGGTGACCCGCGCCGCGCTCGACACGCTGCTGGCCGAAGGGCCGATCCACGCGGTGATCAACAACGCAGGCATCCATGACGACGCGCCGATGGCCGGCATGAGCGACGAGCAGTGGCATCGGGTGATCGATGTCTCGCTGCACGGCTTCTTCCACGTGACCCAGCCGCTGCTGCTGCCGATGGCGCGGCAGCGCTTCGGCCGCATCGTGTCGGTCAGCTCGGTGGCTGCCCAGCTGGGCAACCGGGGACAGACCAACTACGCGGCCGCGAAAGCCGCGCTGCACGGCGCCAGCAAGTCGCTGGCGCGCGAGATGGCCTCGCGCGGCATCACCGTCAACGTGGTGGCACCCGGCGTGATCGAGGGCCGCATGGCCGACGCGGCGTTTCCGCCCGAGCGCATCCGCGAGGTGGTGCCGGCGCAGCGCGCGGGCAAGCCGGAGGAAGTCGCCGCCCTGGTCGCCTTCCTGTGCTCGGACGCGGCCGCCTACATCAACGGCCAGGTGATCGGCGTCAACGGCGGGATGGGCTGAGGATTCCGGACTCGCTGCGGAAGAAAGGGTGCAGCCCGCCCGGGCGCAACCACCTGACATCGATGAGCACCGCCGCCGGTTATCGTGGACGAGTACAAGCGGCGCAGGGCGGGATGGAGTCCTGCGGTCAGGAACCTCCTTCAACTCGAGTGGACGATCAATGAGTGATCACGACTACGACTCATGGAAAGGGTTGTTTCCCGGCACGCGCGGATCGACCTTTCCTCGGGCTTGCGTGGGTCGGCAAGGCACCGGGATTTTCCGCCCGGCATTCCCGACAGGCTCTGCCGGGGGTGGCAATCCGTTGCCCGGAAGCTGGCCCGGCGCAGGACTGTTCGCTGCGGCTCCGCGCTTTTCGCTGACCCTCAACGACATCGGCTTGGTCAACGCGAAGTTCCTGTGCGCTTTGCTGCCACGGCTGAGCCTGCCCAGAGCCGAATCATTCGTGGTGCCGCTGAACAGCTATCTGGCGAAATATCGCATCAACACCATCCAGCGCATCGCGGCGTTCATGGGGCAGGTGGCGGTGGAGTCGAGCGAGTTCTGCAAGCTGGTGGAGTCCACCTATTACCGCGATGCGGCACACCTCAGGGACACCTTTCCCAGCGCCTTCAAGACCGCTCACGCCGCCGATTACATCAAGCATCCGGAAAAGCTGGCCAACTTCGTCTACGCCGGCAAGAACGGTAATGGCGACGAGAAGAGCGGCGATGGCTGGAAATATCGCGGTCGCGGTCTGATGCAGCTGACGTTCCGCAACAATTATTCAGCCTTTGCGAAGGACACTGGCGTCGACGCGGTGAACCACCCGGAGCTGCTGGAAGAGCCCAGGATGGCCGTGTATTCCGCCGCCTGGTTCTGGAACGAGACGCACCTCAATTCTTACGCCGATCGAGGGAACTTCAAGGGGCTGACATTGAGAATAAACGCCAAGGCTCTCGTTATCATGACCGTGAGCACTACCGGAAGCGCGCCATGGCGCTGTTGACGCGGTTTCCATCGGACAACTGGCCGGGGTTCTGCTGACATGGGCATCCAGAAAAATGATTATCGCTGGCTTGCCTGCATCCAGCGCCGCGCACGTCTCCCCATACTGTTGGCGGGGCTTGTGGGCGTTCTACCTGCTTGCGCTTCGCCGGGAACCAGCGATGCGCAGAGGGTGGCGAATATCCAGGTCGCGCAATGCGAGCGAAACGGCATTGCCGCGGCCGACGTGGTCGCCGGTACCAAGTTCGATGTCGATTTGCCCGGCTTCGGCAAGGTCTGCTTTCTTGCTCGTCGCCATCTTGCCAATCCTGTCGAACAGGAGACCGACTTGATCGGCTTCGAGCTTTGGCGCGACGGGGTTCTGGCATATTCACTGCCGATGCCACCGGGGTATCTGTGGAACGAGCTTTGCCAGAAGATCCTCGCCGTGGCGTTTTCGCGCCACGGCGATCAAACCGATGTCATCGTGCTGGGCAGCTGCATGACCGCGCGCGACAACTTGTCCCAGCCGCTGGTCTTTTCGAGCCAGCCAGGCGGGTTCCGTTTCGACAGTGACCTCAGCGAGGCTGCGATGGGCCTCGATACGATCAAGCAGGTGCAGCGCAAGATTCGGGCGATGAGGTCATCGTCGACAGGAAGACAGCCGTAGCTGAAGCCCGGGCGACGTGAACCGCTGCTCCCTTGCGCAGGCGCGCGGCGCCGCAATCCACAGGGCGTGGTCAGTCGTTCGGCTCTCCCGGCACGAACGGGTTGCGCCAGCCGAAACCCGCAGTCAGGCGATCGCCGCGAACAGCGGCGGGCGCGGCTGGCCCGACATCGGTGCGTGCAGGCGCGGGTCGCTGGCGCTGGCCTGCAGCACCAGCGCATCAGCCACGCCATCGAGCATGCGCACGTTATGGCGCAGGCGGGCGCGGACACCGGCTTCGTCGAGCGGATCGTGCAGGGTCGCATTGAGTTCGCCGAACCATGCCAGCGCGCACTGGTCGAGCATCTCGCGCCGGCTGTGGCCGCCGGCGGCGGCATGCCAGTGGCGGAACAGCGACTGCATGCGGCTGTTCAGCGCCTGCGCCTGTTCCAGCTCCGCGCGCATTTCGCCGAGGAACGCCAGGTCGGTGAGCCGCTGCTGGAACACCAGCTGGCACAGCACGCCCCAGTAGTACGCGTAATCCCAGATCACCTTGGCCGACAGCACCTCGGGGTTGCCGAACAGCGGGTACTGCTTGCGGAACAGGGTCAGCGTGCTGTCGTAGAACGAGAGGTACAGCTTTTCGTAGAAGTGCGCGTAGGGCGCGAGGTTGTGGCCGGCGCGGTCATGACCGATCAGCCCGGTGATGTAGGTGTTGCTGATCGCGATGAAGTCGCTGCCGGGTGAGTAGAACGGATCGAGGAAGCTGCCCGCCTCGCCGGTGAGCGCCCAGCGGTCGGCGCTGAACAGCCGGCTGCTGCTGAACGAGTAGTCGCGCAGGAAGCGGAAGTCGAGCAGGCGATCGCGCTCGGCGGCAATCGCGCGGCCCATCGCCGGCTGCTTTTCCTGCAGCCATCGCAGCGCGTGCTCGAAATCGCGCATGCCGTCCAGCGGATGCATCGCCGCGTCGCAGACGATGCCCACCGAATGCGCGCCCGAGCCCAGCGGAATCAGCCACGCCCAGTAGCCCGCGCCCATCAGGTGGTTGGTCGAGCGCCAGCGCTCGGCCGGCGTGCAGCGCGTGCCCCATTCGGCGTCGTCGCTCCAGCGGCCGATGTCCAGTCGGGTATCCATGCGGAACCACACCGCGTTGGCGTGGTGGCCGTTGTCCACGGTCAGTTGCAGCCGGTGACGCAGCAGGCCGGCGCGACCGGAGGCGTCGAGCAGCCAGCGTGCGGCGACGGTGTGTTCGCCCTTGTCGTCGGTGAAGCGCACCTCGTGCGCGCCGCCATGTTCGCCCAGGCTGAAACCCCTGACCGTGGCGCCGTCGCGAAAGTCGATGCCGCGCCGGCGCGCCTCCTCGCCCAGGAAGTTCTCGAAGATGCCCCGGTCGAGCTGGTAGCTGGGGATCGGCAGGACCCGGCTCACGCCCAGTTCGGTGGTGTTCTGGATGTCGTCGCGCCCTTCGGAAAAGAAGTAGCGCAGCCCGAACTTGCGGATGTGCGCCGCATCGAGGTGTTCGCGCAGGCCCAGCGTGTGGTCGAAGTAGTGCGCGCCGATCTCCACCGTGGATTCGCCGACCTTGTGCGCGGCCACCGGCAGCGGATGACGGTTGCGCTCCAGCACCAGGATGTCCATGTCCGGGAACTCGCCACGCAGCTGCAGCGCCAGGCAGAGGCCGGCCAGACCGCCACCGAGGATGACCGCTTCGTGCTCCGTCCGGCTCATGCGACGCACTCCGTGGTGGCGCGGAAACTCAGTGCGTCGCACCGCCTTCGAAGAGGATCGGCGCGGCGCGCGAACGACGGTAGCTGGCCACGATCCGACCGTAATGGACCACGCGGCCGATCGTGTAGGTGGTGATGCGGGTGACGTCGCGTACCGGCTTCAGGTGGCTGGGCCGGAAATTGCCGTGATAGCGCGAGGCGATCGGCACCGAGACCACGCCCAGCCGCTTCTCGCGCGAGGCGGCGATCAGGATCGCCGCCTCGAACACGAAGTTCTCCGCCGGCAGGTCGACCAGTTCCAGCGCGGCGCGCGGATACCAGCGCTGGCCGCTCTGGGTGTCGGCGATCGGTTGCGCGCAGGCCCAGGAGATGCCCCAGTCGGCCACCGCGTTGGCGCGGCGGCGGCCCTTCGGCTGCTGTTCCTTGTCCAGCAGGCGCGCGCCGATCACGATGTGCTGCGGGTACTTCGTCGCCGCGGCCACGATGTGCGGAATGTCGGCGGCCAGGTGCTGGCCGTCGCCGTCCATGGTCAGCACGGCGTCGTAGCCGAGCTTCACCGCCTCGCGGAAGCCGTGGCGCAGCGCCTCGCCCTTGCCCTTGCGCTGCTCGTGGCGCAGCAGGGTCACCGGCAGCGTGGCGACGATGTCCGGCGTGCGGTCGTCGGAGCCGTCGTCGATCACGATCACCGGTGCACCGAGCGCCAGCACGGATTCGACCACCGACTGGATCGCGGCCTCCTCGTTGAGGCAGGGAATCAGCACGCACCAGCGCGGGTTGACGGTGTTCAAGCGACGTTCTCCATGTCGATCTGCAATCCCAGTTGCGCGGCCGCCTCGACATGGCAGCTGCCATCGCCCAGCGCCAGCCGTGCCAGCAACGGCAGCGCGGCGGCGGAAGGGTTGGCTTGGCGCCAGCCGGCCAGCGGTTCGTCGAGTGTGCTCGAAGCCGGCGCGGTAGTCAGCGTCAGCCGCAGCCGGGCCAGGCTGCGCGGGCTGCGGGCCGGCGTCAGCAGCAGGGCGCTGCCGAACGGTTGCGCGCAGGCGGTCACTTCGAGCAGCGGGCCGGTGCCGATGTGATCGCTGCACACCAGCAGCACCGGGCGCTGTTCGCTGCACACTTGGCTGGCCGCCTCGAGCAGGCCGGCGCCGAAGCTGGCCCGTTGTGCCGCGATCGCGGTGGAGGGCGCATGGCAGCCGGTGGCGATCGTCCAGTAGCCCACCGCGGCGTTGTGCACCGAGTTGTGGAAGCGGATCGGCGACAGCTCGGTCGGCACCTGGGCCAGCGTGGCGCACATGTAGTCGGTGATCGCCTGGTCGCCGTGCGAGGAGGCGAACACGCAGGCGACGCCGGCCGCATCCTGGCCGCTCATCGCCACCGCCTGGCCGGCGACCTCCACCGCCAGCAGCACGCTTTCCGGCGCGCGGCGGCGTTCGTTGGCGGGCAGGGTGGCGGCCGCGGGCCGGCGCGGCGGTGGTTCCGGCGGGCGGCCGGCGAGCATCTCGCGCAGGGCGGCGAAGTCGGCCAGCTGCGACGACCACACGCCGATGCCGTCGACCCAGACATCCAGCCTGCTCATGCGCCGAATCCTGCGCGGGCAAAGGCGAGGCAGGCGTTGTTGCCGCCGAAGCCGAACGAATTGCTGAGCGCCACCTCGACCGTCTGCCGCTCGTTGCGCCAGGCGAACTGCGCGCCGCAGGCCGGGTCGGGCGTGTCACCGCCGAGGTTGCCGGGAATCAGGCCGTGTTCGATCGCCTGCATCGCGATGGCGGCCTCGACGATGCCGGCGGCGCCCAGCGTGTGGCCGGTGTAACCCTTGGTCGAGCTGGCCCGGGTGCGGGCGGGAAACGTCCGCGTCACCAGCGCCGCTTCCACCTCGTCGTTCTTCTGGCTGGCGGTGCCGTGCAGGTTGATGTAATCGACCTGCGCCGCGGACAGGCCGGCGCGGGCCAGCGCATCGTCCAGCGCCAGTTCGGCGCCGAGGCCTTGCGGGTGCGGAGTGGACATGTGGTGGGCATCGCTGGCTTCGCCGTAACCGAGCAACTGCACGGCATCGGGCGCAGCGGCGGTACGTTCGAGCAGGGCGAAGCCGGCCGCCTCGCCGATCGAGATGCCGTTGCGGGCGGCGTCGAACGGTCGGCACGGCTCGCGCGAGACCAGCTCCAGCGCGTTGAAGCCGAACAGCACGCTGTCGCACAGGCTGTCCACGCCGCCGACCACGGCCGCGTCGACCAGGCCCAGGCGGATCAGGCGCTCGGCGCTGGCAAACACCTTGGCGCTGGACGAGCAGGCGGTGGAGACGGTGAGGCAGGGGCCCTCGAGTTGCAATGCCGCCGCCACGAAGGCGGTCAGCGAGTGTGGCGCGTGCAGCGGCGGATAGAGCCGGTCGTCGCTGAAGCCGCCGTCGGCGTCGAGCTGGCGATAGGCCTCCTCGGTGGCGCCGATGCTGGCGGTGGAGGTGCCCAGCAGCAGGGCCACGCGCGCCGCGCCGTAACGGGCGCGTGCCGCCTCGACCTTCTGCATGAAGCCATCCTGGTTCAGGCCCAGCCAGGCCAGCCGGTTGTTGCGGCAATCCCACACCCGCAGGCTGGCCGGCAGGCGCACCTCTTCCACGCCGTCCACGCGGCCGATCCAGCACGCCAGCGGCGCGCTGCTGATGTCGTTCGGACGCAGGCCGCTGCGGGTAGTTTCCAGCGCGGCGAGCTGGGCGGCCAGTCCGCTGCCCAGCGCCGACGTGGCGGTATGGGCAGTGACGGCGAGAGGGGTCATCTTGGTGGGCATCTTCGAAAGCCTAACGGTGACCCGGCGGAATGCCTAGCCTGTGCATGCGAGCGCAGAGCGTGACGGCGACGGCATGAAGATGTCGCGAACAGGCGTGCGAAACTAGGCCGCATCGTTCCCGCCGCCCCGGTCTCCCGTGCAAGCCCATCCGCCTACCTCCCGAAGTCCCTGGCGCTACCTGCGCGATCGCGACGTGCAACACGCGGCGCTGGTCACCTTGCTGACCCTGGTGCTCAGTGCGGGGCTGGTCTGGCTGGGCTATCTGGTCCACGTCTGCCGGGTCGCCGCACGCAGCCCGCTGCAGCCGCCGCGGCGGATGATCGTGCTGGTGTTTGGTCGCCAGCTGGTGCGCGACGCGCCGGGTCCGGACTACCGGCAACGCCTGCGCCGCGCGCTGGCGCTGGTCGAACAGAGGCACACCGATCACCTGCTGCTGCTGGGCGGTTACAGCGGCGGGACGCAGAGCGAGGCGGCGGCCGGCGAGGACTGGCTGCGGCGACATGGCCTGGCCGGCGCCGTGCGCATGGAACTGGAACAGGATTCGGTGGACTCGCTGGAGAACCTGCGCCACGCGCGCCAGCTGTTGCGGATCGACTCGGCCACCGGCGAGCTGCCGCCGGTGGCCCTGCTGACCAGTCGCTACCACCTCGCGCGCTGCGGCATGCTGGCCAGGCGGCTGGGCTTCGACGGACAGCCGGTCGCCGCCGAGTCCACGCTTTCGCTGCGGCCACGCACGCTTGGCCGCCTGCTGATCGAGGCCAGCTACCTGATGTGGATCGACGTCGGTGCGCGCTGGGCCGCGCTGACCGGCAACCGGCGGATGGCCGAGCGGCTGAGCTGACATGCGCGCGCCGCGCGCGCCCTGATCCAGCGCAGGCGTCCGCGGCGCCGCGTCGCAGCGCCCGCGCGGATCGCACTTGCTAAGCTGATCGCCTTACCGCAACGAGTCCCGTGATGAGCAGCCAGCAAGCCGACCGTGCCGAAACCTTCCTGCGCGAACTGCAGGACCGCATCTGCCGCGCGATCGAACAGGTCGACGGCGACGCACGTTTCGAGGAAGACGCGTGGACCCGCGCCGAAGGCGGCGGCGGGCGCACCCGCGTGCTGCGCGACGGCGCGGTGTTCGAGCAGGCCGGGGTGAATTTCTCGCGCGTGTCCGGGCACAAGCTGCCGCCCAGCGCCACCGCGCATCGGCCGGAGCTGGCCGGCGGCAGCTTCGTCGCCACCGGCGTGTCGCTGGTGCTGCATCCGAAGAACCCGCACGTGCCGACCACCCACGCCAACGTGCGCTACTTCGAGGCCAGCAAGGACGGGGTGGAACCGGTGTGGTGGTTCGGCGGCGGCTTCGACCTCACCCCGTTCTATCCGGTGGACGAAGACGTGCGCCACTGGCACACGGTGGCGCGCGACCTGTGCCAGCCCTACGGCGCGGACGTCTATCCGCGCTACAAGCAGTGGTGCGACGAATATTTCTACCTGAAGCATCGCGACGAGACCCGCGGCGTGGGCGGGCTGTTCTACGACGATCTCAACGAAGGCGGCTTCGAGCGCTGCCTCGACTTCACCAGGGACGTGGGCCAGGGCTTCCTCGACGCCTACCTGCCGATCGTGGAACGCCGCAAGGCCACGCCGTACGGCGAGCGCGAGCGCGAATTCCAGCTGTACCGGCGCGGCCGCTACGTGGAGTTCAACCTGGTCTACGACCGCGGCACCCTGTTCGGCCTGCAGTCCGGCGGGCGCACCGAATCGATCCTGATGAGCCTGCCGCCGCGGGTGCGCTTCGAGTATGCGTACGCGCCGGAGGCCGGTTCCGCCGAAGCGGAACTGGCCACCTACCTGAAGCCGCGCGACTGGCTGTCGTAGAAGCGGGAAATGAGTGAAGAGGAGTGAGAGAAAAGCCAGCGAACGTCCTGCTCTCTCTCTCTCACTCCTCTCCCATCACTCCTGCCTTACGGCGTGGCGCCGCTGAACTTCACCGCCGTGGCGCCCTTCACCGGGCCGATCTGCGCGCTGTCGCTGACCTTCAGCACCACCTCGCGCTTGAACTCCAGCGTGCCCTGCACCACCGCGTGCGGGCCGATCACCACCACCGGCGTGTGACTGTTGCCGCTGAACCAGCTGTGGCTCTTGTCGACCAGGATGCCGCCCTCGACACGCGAGTTCGCGCCCACGGTGATGTCGCCCGAAACGGTGCCGATGCCGCCGGCGACGTGGGCGGCGTCCAGCACGATCGCGCCGTTGACGTTCTCCACCCGGCCGCCGACATCGGCGCCCTGATCCAGACGGATCGCGCCGTTGACCGCATCCACCTTGCCGCTGACCCGGCTGCCGCTGGCCAGGCTGATCGAGCCATTGACGGTGCCCAGCTCGGTGGCCTGCGCCTTCGCGCCCAGTTCGACCGCGCCGTTGACGGTGCTGGCTTCCTTCACCACGGCGTTGTCGCCGACGTGGACCGCGCCGTTGACCGTGCTGACGTCACCCGCCTGCTGGCCGGCTTCCACGCGCACCGCGCCGTTGACCTTGTCGATGTCGCCGTCGTGCGCGGCCGCCAGCAGTGGCAGGCCCAGCGCCAGCGTGCCGAACATCAGAAGGGTGGGGAATCGACGCATGACAATCTCCTTGAGTGGGTAGGTACCGGCATTAGGATGCCCCGCGCGGTCGGCAGGTTTAGCATGACCTGTGGCAGGGGCCGCGTTTGACGACAGCGGGGTCGGCCTGCACCATTCCCGCTTTATTCCCTTCTGTTGAGCATCCCATGCACAAGCTCGTCCTGATCCGCCACGGCCAATCGCAGTGGAACCTCGACAACCGCTTCAGCGGTTGGGCCGACGTCGATCTCACCGAGCAGGGCATGGCCGAGGCGCGTGAGGCGGGCCGGCTGCTGACCGAAGGCGGCTACAGCTTCGACGTGGCGCATACCTCGGTGCTCAAGCGCGCGGTGCGCACGCTGTGGGGCGTACAGGACGAGATGGGCCTGATGTGGCTGCCGGTGGTCACCGACTGGCGCCTTAACGAGCGTCACTACGGCGGCCTCACCGGCCTCAACAAGGCCGAGACCGCGCTGAAGTACGGCGAGGACCAGGTGAAGATCTGGCGCCGCAGCTACGACATCCCGCCGCCGCCGCTGGATCGCGCCGCCAACGAGTCGGTGCACGATCCGCGCTACGCGAAGCTCGACCCGAAGGACATCCCCGACACCGAATGCCTGAAGGACACCGTGGAGCGCGTGCTGCCGTACTGGCACCAGGTGCTGGCGCCGGCGATCCGTGCCGGCCAGCGCGTGCTGGTGGCCGCGCACGGCAACTCGCTGCGGGCGCTGGTGAAGTACCTGGACGGCATCTCCGACGAGGCGATCGTCGAGTTGAACATCCCCAACGGCGTGCCGCTGGTCTATGAATTCGACGACGAGCTGAAGCCGCTGCGCCACTACTACCTCGGCGACGCCGAGGCGATCGCCGCGAAAATGGCCGCGGTGGCCAACCAAGGCAAGGCGAAGTAGTCCAGGCGGTCCGAGGCGACATCTCGTCGGGGAGCCTCCGGAAGCGGGACGCGCGGGGTCAACCGAGTCCATTTGTGCCCGACTGCGTCGTATCGGGCGCTTGGCCATGAGCCCTGCAAGCCAGCTGCGATCGGCCTTCGCCCAGCGTGGGCGGCATGGCGGCGCCGTGCCGGAATTCCCCGCTCCATCTGTCAGTCGAATCTGGCATGACAAGTGCTTGGTGATGTGAGCCGCGTCACAGAACGGGGCCGCGGATCGGCGCGGTCCTCCAGCAATGCTCCACGACGCCATTGACAGCGATCGGTCAAGAACCGATCGCCGCGGATGGCTGCGGACTTCTCCCACCCTCACTGGCCGGATCGTCCACACACCATGCACAAGAACCTGCACGCCCGCGAGTTCATGAGACCGACGCTGGATGCCTCCCTCGGGGCCTCGGGCACGGTGGCGGCCGTGGGCAACGGCCACCGGCAACGCTATCTGTCAGTGCGCACGAAGTTCGCCATCACGCTGCTGGTGTCGGTGGCGTGCGGTGGTTTCGTATGTGCTGGCGCAACGCTGGATCGATGAGCTGTCGCTGGTGCTGGGCGGCCTGCTTGCCCGCCTGGTCATTTTCGGCATCGCGATCCTGCCCGGGTTCATGAACGCGTTCCTGGTCCTGGGCCTGTTGCTCGACCGCCGTCCGCGACGGGTCGTGATCACGCCCTTTCCCGGCATCACCGTGCTGGTGGCCGCCTACAACGAGCAGGATTCGATCCTGTCCACGCTCGCCAGCCTGGACAAACAGGACTACCCCGCGCCACTCGAGGTGCTGGTGATCAACGACGGCTCGACCGATGCCACCGGAGCGTTGTTGGCGGGTGTCAATTATCCGTGGCTGCGGGTGATCGACCTGGCGCAGAACGGGGGCAAGGCCAACGCGCTGAACGAGGGCCTCAAGCTGGCCAGTCACTCGCTGACGATCACCCTGGACGGCGATTCGTATCTGTACCGGGATGCGCTGAGGCACCTGGTCGGGCGCTTCCTCAGCGATCCACCGAACACGGCGGCCGTGGCCGGCTGCGTGCTGCTGCGCAATTCACGCTACAACCTGGTCACGAAAATCCAGGAGTGGGATTACTTCCACGGCATTGCCGCGATCAAGCGGCTGCAGAGCCTGTTCCAGGGCACCCTGGTGGCGCAGGGCGCCTTCTCGCTGTATCGCACCGATGTGCTGCGCGAGCTCGGCGGCTGGCCGGAGTCGGTAGGCGAGGACATCGTGCTGACCTGGGCCATCCTCGACCAGGGTCATCGGGTGGGTTACTGCGAGGATGCGATTTCCTTCACCAACGCGCCCACCACGTTCCGGCAGTTCATCCGGCAACGGCAGCGCTGGTCGCGCGGGCTGATCGAGGCGTTCAAGATGCATGGCCGCCTGTTGTTCCGCTGGCGCATGAGCACGATCTTCATCTGGTGGAACCTGCTGTTTCCCTACATGGACCTGGTCTATACCCTGTTCTTCATCCCGGGCATGGTGCTGGCGCTGTTCGGCATCTACTGGGTGGCAGGTCCGATGACCTTGCTGGTGCTGCCGCTGGCATGCGTCGTCAACTACCTGATGTTCTTCATCCAGTCGCGGATGTTCAAGGCGCAGGGACTCAAGGTGCGCCGCAATCCGGTGGGGTTCATTGTCTATTCGCTGTTCTACGGCGTCGTGCTGCAGCCCGGTTGCGTGGCGGGCTACCTGTCCGAATTGCTCAATCTGCGCAAGCACTGGGGTACCAAATGAGGGCGTACCTGGCGCTGCTGCCGTTGCTGCTGGCCACCGTCGCCCACGCCGGCACGACACCGATGGCGGTCAACATCCGCGAGGGCCGCGCCGCGCTCGTGGCCGGACAGCCCGGGCAGGCGCGGCTGTTGTTCGCCGCCGCGCTGGCGCACCCGGATGGCGAACGCGAGGACGCGTACGCCGCGGCGATGGGCCTGGGTCAGGCCGTGCTCTGGCTGGGCGACTATCCCGCCGCGGAAACGGCGTTCCGGATGGCGCGCGCGCACGCCGCTGACGAGCCGGCACGGCAGGCCGCTGATACCGGGCTGGCACAGTCGCTCAATGCGCAGGATCGTCCCCGCGCGGCCTATGCGCTGGTGGCGCCCTTCGCCAAAGGCCAGCTTCGGCCCACGGTGCAGCTGCTGCGTGCCGCCCAGTCGCTTGGCTGGCAGGACCGGAGCACGGCCTACCTGCAGGCCGTATCGCCAACCCCGGGCAGCGGCCGTGTCGGCAGGCAATACCGGCTGTTGCACGACGACATGCGTTACTCCCTCGCACCGCGGCTGGAGGGCAGCCTCGGTTACAGCCATGACAATGAGGGTCTCAGCGTCTACACCATCGGCAGCGCGTTCCGCTTTGCCACGTTCGCCACCGGCGCATGGGCCCAGGCCTGGGGCCTGGCTGCCGAGTCGAACCGGGTGGCGGATGAGCAGCTTGCACGGCGGGTGAACCGCTTGTCGGTGACCTCGCAATGGCGCATCGGTGACCTCCACCAGGTCGATCTCGAACTGGGCCCGGGCCGCGCGGGCGGCTGGCAGTACCTGCAGGGCCACGTCAGCTGGGCGCTGCAGCCTGGCGACAACCTCGGCTTCAACGCGGCGGTGGAACGTGCGCCGCTCCTGTCGGTGGCGGCGATCGACCACCGCCTGAACTACGACACCTTCAGTCTCGGTGCGAGCCTCCGTCCATCCACGCACTGGTACGTGCTGCCCGCGGCGTATCGCCAGGAGTTCAGCGATGGCAACCGGCGCGACGGCGGCAGCTTGCGCATCTTGCTGAGCCCTTGCGACATTCCCGACACCACGGCTGCCGTGGGCGCGGAGCTGTCCGCGCGGGCATTCCGCAGCAGTCGGCCCGGACGGGGGATCTATTTCAATCCCGAACGCTATCGCATGGCCCAATTCAGCCTGGTCGGCGTGTACGCACTCAATCCGGGCTGGAAGCTGCGGGCCACCGCCGGGGCCGGTCGGCAGTTCATCGACGGTGCGCCAGCGAGCATCTATGCGGCGAACCTGTCGCTCGATGGCCGCCTGCCGCACAACGGCCGGCTCCGCTTCGCGCTGGGACGCAGTTCGGCGGCCTCCAGCGTCAGTACCGGCAGCGCCGGATACTGGAACAACACGTTCATGCTGTCCGTCGGCTATCCCCTCTGATCCTGTGCGGCCGCGGGTGACACATGTCATCCGCAATCAAGGGGGCGCGTCAGTCGTCAGCGGTCGGGTTACTCGTCTAAGCTTGCAGCCTGTTTATCCACACGGTGAGTGCGATGCCTCTTCACATGACGAGTTACCTGATCATGCTGCCGGTGCTGGCCTGGATGGTCTGGAAGCGCGTGAGCCGGCAGTTCGGCCGCCAGCCGATCCGGCGCAAGCGGATGATCGCCCGCATCGTGATCTTCGTGATCCTCGGCGGCCTGATGGCGCTCAGCGGACTGCAGCGGCTGGCGCTGGCCGAAGGGCTGCTGGGCGGCGTCCTGATCGGTGGCGCGGTGGGCCTGGTCGGCCTGCGCCTGACCCGCTTCGAGATCGACCCGGTCAAGGGCGATTGCTACGTGCCCAATCCGTGGATCGGCGCCCTGCTCACCGCCCTGCTGCTCGGCCGGCTGGCCTGGCGCCTGTTCGAGACGTGGCAGATGCAGGCGACGGCGGGCGGCGCCGCGGCGATGCAGCCGATGGGCCACGCGCTGACCCCGTTGACGCTGCTGGTGATCGGCCTGCTGGTGGGCTACTACATCGTGTACTTCACCGGCCTGCTGATCCATCACCGGCGTTTCCAGCGCAGCCATCCGGGCATCGCGACCTCGTTGTAACGGGGGCGCGCCGGTTCATTCCGGCCGATGCGGCAGGGCCAGGTATTCCTCGCTCTGCATCTCGATCAGGCGCGACTCGGTGCGGCCGAATTCCGCGCGCAGCCGCTCGCCGTCGTACAGCTCGGTGATCGGCGCGGCGGCGGACAGCACCAGTTTCACGTGGCGGTCGTAGAACTCGTCCACCAATTGCACGAAGCGCTTCGCCGCGTCCTCGCTGTACACGGTGAACTGCGGCACGTTGGAGATGATGATCGCCGGGCCGGCCTTGGCCAGTGCGATGTAGTCGGCCACCGCCCGCGGGCCTTCGCACAAGGCGCCGAACTCGAACCACAGCACGCCGTCGGCGCGCTTGCGGAACGGGATGTCGCGACCGTTGACGTGCAGCTGGCCATCCTGCTCCACGTCGTCACCGGCCTGGCTGGCGAAGATCTTTTCCAGCGTGCGATGCGCCTCGGCACCCGGCGGGGTCAGGTAGACCGAGGCCTGGGTCAGCGCGCGCAGGCGCCAGTCGCGCGAGGAGGCCATCTCCACCACGTGGCATTGCCGTTCGATCAGCGCGATCGCGGGCAGGAAACGCGCGCGTTGCAGTCCGTCCCGGTACAGGTTCGACGGCGCGGTGTTGGAGGTGGTGACCAGGGTGACGCCACGCTCGAACAGCGCGTCGAGCAGGTTGGCCAGGATCATCGCGTCGCCGATGTCGTTGACCAGGAATTCGTCCAGGCACAGCACCCGGCAGCGGGCGGCGATCCCCGCGGCGACCTCGACCAGCGGGCTCTGCCGCTCGCCGAGCTGGCGCAGGCTGTCGTGCACTTCGCCCATGAAGCGATGGAAGTGCCGGCGCAGCACCACGCCATGCGGCAGGCTGGCGGCGAACAGGTCCATCAGGAAGGTCTTGCCGCGGCCGACCGTGCCCCACAGGTACAGGCCCGGCACCGGCGCGGGTGGCTCGTCGTTGCCGAGCAGGGATTTCAGCCGGCCGAACAGGCCGCTGTCGCTGGCCGGTGCGGCGCACAGCGCCGCGTGCATGCGATCGAACTCGGGCAGCAGCGCCAGCTGGGTCGGGTCGGACTCCCAGCGGTGCGCGGCGACGCCTTCGTGATAGCGCGCGCTGGGCGCGAGCGAGGGGTTTTCACTCATGGAGCGGACAGGTCGTGAAGTGGGGATGCAGGTTTCAGTCGTTTCGCGGCGGTGGCAGCCAGCCCAGCACGGCGTGCTTGATCGCGCCGCGCAGGTCCATCAGGCGGCGATGGAAGAAGTGGCTGGTGTCGGGCATGCGGATCAGCTCGGGCTTGTGCTCCAGCGTGTCGATCCAGTCGAACACCGCCTGCGGATCAACCACCTCGTCGGCTTCGCCTTGCACCACCAGCCAGGGGCAGGTGGGCAGCGTGACCGGGCCGAACTCCCGCCGGCCCACTGGCGGGGCGATGCTCACCAGCGCGTCGGCGCGCAGCCTCACCGCATTGCGCAGGGTCACGTAGCTGCCGAACGAGAAACCGCACAGCCACAAGGCATCGTGCGGTCGTCGCTGGCGCACCCATGCCACCACGGCGGCCAGGTCTTCGCTTTCGCCATCGCCCCCGTCGAACTCGCCGGCCGAATTGCCCGCGCCGCGGAAATTGAAGCGCACCGTGTCCAGTCCCGATTCGCGCAAGGCGCGTTCGGCCATGGTCACCACCTTGTTGTGCATGGTGCCGCCTTCCACGGTCAGCGGATGGCAGATCACCGCCACGCCACGGCGCGCGCAGACCGGCTCGGCGACATCGCTGATGGTTTCCAGCTTGCCGACCGGGCCGTCGAGCATGAAACTGGCGGCGACATCGGGAAAGGTGGCCGGTTCGGCGGGGAGTTCGGTGGGATTCATGCGCACGATGATAACCGCCGATCGGATCGCCTGCCGCGGAAACCGCCGGTGAACCATCTGGCGCACGCCCTGCTGGCCGGTGACGACGAGGACCTGCAGCTGGGCGGCATGCTCGGCGATTTCGTCCAAGGGCAGCCAGACCCGGCGCTGTATCCGCCCCGGGTGATCACCGGAATCCGCCTGCATCGCGCGATCGACGTCCATACCGACGCCCACCCGGAGGTGCTGGCGGCCAAGGCCTTGCTGCCGTCGCCTTATCGCCGGTACGCGGGCATCCTGCTCGACATGTGGTTCGACCATTGCCTGGCGCGCGACTTCCCGCGCTGGAGCGGACAGCCCCTGTTGCCGTATTCCGACGCGCTGCGCGCCCTGCTGTGGCGTGGCGATGCGCTGCTGCCCCCGGCCCTGCGGCGCTTCCGCGGTTACATGGATTTCCACCAGCTGCCCGCCGGCTATGCCGATCGCGCGGTGCTGGGCCAGGCGCTGGCGGGCATCGGGCAGCGCCTGAGCCGGGCCAACCCGCTGGATTCGGCGCTGCCGGTGCTGGTGGAACGGGAGGCGGAACTGCAGCGGTGCTTCGAGGCGTTCTTTCCCGAGTTGCGGAGGTTCGCGCGGGAGTGGGTGGAGAGGCACGCTGACTGAGGCCCTTGCTCCCTCCCCTGCGCAGCAGGGGAGGGCTGGGGTGGGGTGCTTTTGATCTTCCCCGCACTCCGGGGCTCCCCATCCCAACCTTCCCCCACGGGGGAAGGGGCAAACGAAAACGCCGCCCGAGGGCGGCGTTTGTAGACAGCTTGTTGGATCAGGCGAAGTTTTACTTCGCCTGATCAGCGATCCAGTGCACTGCGTTGGTGACCTGTTCGTCGGTGAGCGCCGGGTTGCCGCCCTTGGGCGGCATGAAGTTGCCGTCGGGGCCGTGGTAGCCCTCGATCGCGTGCTTGACCAGCACGTCGATGCCCTGGGCCAGGCGCGGACCCCAGGCGGCCTTGTCGCCCACCTTGGGCGCGCCGGCGACGCCGGAGGTGTGGCAGCTGGTGCACAGGTGATCGAAGATCGCCTTGCCGTCGGTGGTGCCACCGTAGGCCACCTGCGAGGCCGCGGCCTTGGCGGCGGCATCGGCGGCGGCCTGCATCGCGGCGCGGCCGGTGTTGCCGGCGTAGACGGCGCCAGCCGGGGCGATCCGCGCGGCCACCCGGGCCGGCTGCTCCGGATTGGTTTCCTTGGGCTCGTGCTCATGGATGGCCAGCGCCGCGAAGATCAGCACGACCGTCAACACGGCGAGCCCGCCGATCATGATCGAAAACTGGCGCAGGACGCTGTGGTCCGCCTTGCTCATGGAACCGCTCACGCACGTACTCCTTTCAGTGGGCACGGCGGAACGCCACCATGGCGGCCCCGACCTGCCTCGATTGCCTGTTGCTGTCACACCGGATCATGAACACCTCCACGCAGGGTGGTCCATGAGTGCGCGACGCTGATCAAGCTTGCCCCCGGCCCGGGTTCGGGGATCGGACAGGCAACCAGTCGGAGATTATAAACGAAGCGCGCGGCAAGTTTCAGGCTTCGCTGACGACGGACCCCGCGAACGGGGTCGGCGAAAACCGGGCGCAACCCCGCGCGAAAGCCGTTACCCTGCCATCGGTCATGGCGCACCCATGTCAACCGGCATTGTTCATTTTCGTTGAACTGCCCCTATGCTTTCACCTCAAGAGTCGTCCGTCGGCGCAATCTGAAAGCACCGCCAGGCGGCAGATGCATGTCACGCTGCCGCGTGTCGCATGGCCGCACCGTTCAATCCAGGAGTTTTACATGTCGCGTTTTTGGAAGATCGCGTTGATCGTCATCGCCGTGATCGTGGTGGCGGCGCTGGGGTTCCGTCTGCTGCACAAGCCTGCTCCGGCCGGCCCCGCGTCCTCGGCCCAGGCGGCCGGCAAGGACCGTGGCGGCAAGGATGGCAAGAACGAGACGCCGCCGGTGCCGGTGACCGTGGTGCCCGTGGCCAGGCAGAACGTGCCGGTCTACCTGACCGCACTGGGCACGGTGCAGGCGCTCAACACGGTCAGCGTGAGCCCGCAGGTCGGCGGCCAGTTGCTCAGCCTCGAGTTCACCGAGGGCCAGCCGGTGAAGAAGGGCCAGGTGCTGGCACAGATCGACCCGCGCACCTACCAGGCGGCGTATGACCAGGCCGTGGCGCGCCAGCGCCAGGACCAGGCCATGTTCGACACGGCCAAGAGCAACCTGGCACGCAGCCAGGACCTGGCCGCGAAGGGCTACATCTCCAAGCAGGACCTGGACACCTTGCGCAACACCGCCGCCCAGTACCAGGCCGCCGTGTCCGCCGATGCGGCCAGCGTGCGTGATGCGCAGGTGCAGTTGAACTACACCAGGGTGATTTCGCCCATCGATGGCCTGGCCGGCATCCGCGGCGTGGACCCGGGCAACGTGGTGACCACCTCGAGCACGATCGTGACGCTGACCCAGCTGCACCCGATCAACGTGATGTTCACCCTGCCCGAGCAGAACCTGGACATGGTGCGCAGCGCCGCCGGGAAGGACGCCGCCGCGCTGCAGGTGACCGCGCTGGATCGCACCGATGCCCATCCGATCGCCAGCGGCGGCGTGCTCAAGGTGATCGACAACCAGATCGATACCACCACCGGCACGTTCCGCCTGAAGTCCGAATTCCCCAACGCGAAGAACGAACTCTGGCCGGGCCAGTTCGTCAACGTGCAGCTGCTGGTCAGCACCGTCGATGGCGGCCTGGTGATCCCGGCGCAGGCGGTGCAGCGCGGGCCGGACGGCGACTATGTCTACCAGGTGCAGGGCGACAGCACGGTCAAGATGCAGGCGGTGGTGGTGGCCGGCGAAGTGGGCGACAGCCACGTGATGATCGGCAGCGGGCTCAAGGCCGGCGACCGCGTCGTCACCGAGGGCCAGTTCCGGCTGAAGCCCGGCAGCAAGGTCAACGCGCTGAAGCCCGGCGAAGTGCCGGCGGTGCCGACCGCGACCGAAATGGAAAAGGCCAAGCAGAACAGCAAGGGCGGTGGTCGCCGTCACGGCTGAGCAGCCAGCCTGCGCCGCCGCGACACCCGAAGTTGCGCGGCTGCGGCCGCGCGCCAGCCATGATCGCGGCTGAAACCGCACTTTAGACGTTACGGATAGCCATGGGATTCTCGACCCTCTTCATTCGCCGACCGATCGCCACCTCGCTGCTGATGGTGGCGGTGCTGCTGCTCGGCATCCTGGGCTACCGCCAGCTGCCGGTGTCGGCGCTGCCGGAAATCGAGGCGCCGAGCCTGGTAGTCAGCACGCAGTACCCGGGCGCCAGCGCCAACACCATGGCCTCGCTGATCACCACGCCGCTGGAACGCAACCTGGGGCAGATCTCCGGCCTGACCATGATGAGTTCGGACTCGTCCGCCGGGCTGTCCACCATCATCCTGCAGTTCTCGATGGGTCGCGACATCGACATCGCCGCCCAGGACGTGCAGGCGGCGATCAACCAGGCCAAGGGCACCCTGCCGGGCAACCTGCCGTATCCGCCGGTGTACAACCGGGTCAACCCGGCCGACGCGCCGATCCTCACCCTGAAGCTCACCTCCGACAGCCGCCAGCTGCGCGACGTGAACGACCTGGCCGACTCGATCATTGCGCAGAAGCTGTCGCAGGTGCAGGGCGTGGGCCTGGTCTCGATCGCCGGCAACGTGCGACCGGCGGTGCGCGTGCAGGTGAACCCGGCGCAGCTGTCCAACCTCGGCCTGACCATGGAAGACGTGCGCAGCGCGTTGACCCAGGCCAACGTCAATGCGCCCAAGGGCACCTTGAACGGCAAGACGCAGAGCTACTCCATCGGCACCAACGACCAGTTGAGTGACGCCGCCGAGTACAAGAACACCATCATCAGCTACAAGAACAACTCGCCGGTGCGGCTGTCCGACGTGGCCAAGGTGGTCGACGGCGTCGAGAACGACCAGCTCGCCGCGTGGGCCAACGGCAAGCCGGCGGTGCTGCTGGACGTGCGCCGCCAGCCCGGCGCCAACATCGTGCAGACGGTGCAGCAGATCCGCAACGTGTTGCCCGAACTGCGCAGCGCGCTGCCGGCCGACGTGCACCTGGACGTGTTTGCCGACCGCACCGTGACCATCCGCGCCTCGGTGCACGACGTCGAGTTCACCCTGATCCTCACCGTGTTCCTGGTGATCGGCGTGATCTTCGTGTTCCTGCGACGGCTGTGGGCCACCATCATCCCGGCCACGGCGGTGCCGCTGTCGCTGATGGGCACGTTCGGCGTGATGGCGTTCACCGGCATGTCGCTGGACAACCTGTCGCTGATGGCGCTTACCGTGGCCACCGGTTTCGTGGTGGACGATGCGATCGTGATGATCGAGAACATCGTGCGCTACATCGAGAAGGGCAAGAGCGGCAAGGAGGCGGCCGAGATCGGCGCGAAGGAGATCGGCTTCACCGTGCTGTCGCTGACCGTGTCGCTGGTGGCGGTGTTCCTGCCGCTGCTGCTGATGCCCGGCGTCACCGGCCGGCTGTTCCACGAATTCGCCTGGGTGCTGACCATCGCGGTGACCATCTCGATGCTGGTGTCGCTGACGCTGACCCCGATGATGTGCGCCTACCTGCTCAAGCCGGACCAGCTGCCCGAGGGCGACGACGCCCACGAGCATCATGCGGCGGCCGGCAAGCGCACCGTGTGGTCGCGCACCGTGGCGGTATACGAAAGCTCGCTGGACTGGGTGCTGGACCATCAGCGCCTGACCATCCTGGTGGCCGGCGCCGCGGTGGTGCTCACCGTGTTCCTGTACGTGGTGATCCCGAAAGGCCTGCTGCCCGAGCAGGACACCGGCCTGATCACCGGCGTGGTGCAGGCCGACGACAACATCGCCTTCCCGCAGATGGAGGACCGCACCAAGGCGGTCGCCGAGGCGCTGCGCAAGGACCCGGCCGTGGCCGGCGTGGCCGCCTTCATCGGCGCCGGCACGATCAACCCCACGCTCAACCAGGGCCAGCTCAGCATCGTGCTGAAGGACCGCGGCGACCGCGACGGCCTGGACAAGCTGCTGCCGCGCCTGCAGCAGGCGGTGGCCAATATCCCGGGCGTGGCGCTGTACCTGAAGCCGGTGCAGGACGTGACCCTGGACAGCCGCGTGGCCGCCACCGAATACCAGTATTCGATGTCCGACGTCAGCGCGTCCGAACTGGCCGGCTACGCCAACCAGATGACCGAGGCGATGCGCCAGCGGCCGGAACTGGCCGACGTCGACAACAACCTTGCCGACAACGGCAATGCGCTGAAGCTGACCATCGACCGCGAAAAGGCCAGCCGCCTCGGCGTGCCGGTGCAGAGCATCGACGACACCTTGTACGACGCGTTCGGCCAGCGCCAGATCTCGACCATCTTCACCCAGCTCAACCAGTATCGCGTGGTGCTGGAAGTGGCGCCGGAGTTCCGCACCAGCGACGACCTGCTGACCAAGCTGACCGTGCGCGGCAACGGCAGCGGCGCACTCGTCGGCAGCACCGCGACCAGCTTCGGCCAGCTGAAATCCAGCAATTCGGCCACGCCCTCGGGCATCGGCAACACCGGCAACGTGGGTTTCCAGATCGGCGGCGGCGGCAGCATCCCGCTGTCCTCGCTGGTTACCGCCGAAGTCACCAGCGCACCGCTGGTGGTCAGCCACCAGCAGCAGCTGCCGGCGGTGACCCTGGCCTTCAACGTGGCGCCGGGTTATTCGCTGTCCGACGCCGTGGCGGCGATCCACCAGGTCGAGGCGCAACTGAATTTCCCGCCCCAGGTGCGCGGCGAGTTCGTCGGCAAGGCCGCCGAGTTCACCTCCTCGCTGGGTGACGAAGTGTTGCTGCTGCTGGCCGCGATCGTGGTGATCTACATCGTGCTGGGCGTGCTGTACGAGAGCTACATCCACCCGCTGACGATCATCTCCACCCTGCCGCCGGCCGGCGTCGGCGCGCTGCTGGCGCTGATCCTGTGCGGCATGAGCCTGTCGGTGGACGGCATCGTCGGCATCGTGCTCTTGATCGGCATCGTCAAGAAGAACGCGATCATGATGATCGACTTCGCGATCGAGGCGCGTCGCACCGGCCTCAATGCGCGCGAGGCGATCCATCGCGCCTGCCTGCTGCGTTTCCGCCCGATCATGATGACCACCGCCGCGGCCATGCTGGGCGCGCTGCCGCTGGCGCTGGGCAACGGCATCGGTTCCGAGCTGCGCCGGCCGCTGGGCGTGGCCATCGTGGGCGGCCTGCTGCTGTCGCAGCTGGTCACGCTGTACACCACGCCGGTGATCTACCTGTACATGGAGCGCTTCTCCGACTGGCTCGCCGTCCGTCGCGAGCAGCATGCGCTGGCCCGCGCGCGGGCCAGCCACGCAGCGTGATCCTTCGATACCCCTGCTGCGCAAAACAGGATAGAACTGTGCGCCGTGCTCCCTCCCCTGCTAGCAGGGGGTGGGGTCGCTCTTCGCCGGGAGTCGTTCCGATCAACCTTTTGGCGACTAGGACGTTGAGGGTGGGATGATCCGTTCACGCGTCATCTGCGATACCCCCGCCATCCCCTGCTCACGTTGATCCCATGAACATCTCCGGCACCTTCATCCGCCGCCCGATCGGCACCTCGCTGCTGGCGATCGGCCTGTTCGTGGGCGGCATGATCTGCTACTTCCTGCTCGGCGTGGCGGCGCTGCCGAACATGCAGTTCCCCGCGATCTTCGTGCAGGCCAGCCAGGCCGGCGCGGACGCCGGCACCATGGCATCCACCGTGGCCGCGCCGCTGGAGCGGCACCTGGGCCAGGTGCCCGGCATCGAGACGATGCGCTCGTCCAGCTCCGAGGGCAGCACCTTCGTCTTCATGATGTTCCAGAACGGCACCGACCTGGACGCGGCCGCGCGCGACGTGCAGGCGGCGATCAACTCGGCGGCGCCGGACCTGCCCAGCGGCCTCAACGGCGCACCGGGCTACCAGAAGGCCAACCCGAACGACGATCCGATCATCGCGCTGGCGATGACCTCCGACACCCAGTCCGCCGCCGACCTCTACAACGCCGCCGACTCGCTGCTGGCCCAGCGGCTGCGCCAGCTGCCCGGCGTGTCGTCGGTGGAGATCGCCGGCGCCGCCACGCCGGCGATCCGCGTCGACGTGAACCTGCGCGCGCTGAACGCGATGGGCTTGTCGCCGGACCAGCTGCGCAATGCGCTGAGCGCGGCCAACGTCACCTCGCCGGAGGGCTTCCTGTCCAACGGCAAGACCACCATGGCGATCAGCGCCACCACGCAGATGCACAGCGCCGACGAATTCGCCCAGCTGGTGATCGCCAACCGCAATGGCACGCCGGTGCGGCTGTCCGACGTGGCCAGGGTCTACGCCGGCCAGCAGGACGCGTACCAGGCGGCCTGGTTCCGCGGCAAGCCGGCGGTGCTGATGTACGTCTACAAGAAGGCCGACGCCAACGTGATTGCCACGGTGGACCTGGTCAAGGACCAGCTGCCGACCCTGCGCGCCTATCTGCAGCCGGGCACCGAACTCACCCCATTCTTCGACGGCACGCCGACCATCCGCGCCTCGCTGCACGAGGTGCAGGCCACCTTGCTGATCTCGCTGGCGATGGTGATCCTCACGATGGCGCTGTTCCTGCGCCGGCTGGCGCCCACGCTGATCGCGGCGGCAGCGGTGCCGCTGTCGCTGGCCGGCGCGTTCGTGGTGATGTACATCCTCGGCTACACCCTGAACAACCTCACCCTGCTGGCGCTGGTGATCGCGATCGGCTTCGTGGTCGACGACGCGATCGTGGTGATCGAGAACATCATCCGCCACATCGACGACGGCATGACGCGGATGCAGGCCACCCTCGCCGGCGCCCGCGAAATCGGCTTCACCATCGTGTCGATCACCGCCTCGCTGATCGCGGTGTTCATCCCGCTGCTGTTCGCCGGCGGCGTCACCGGCATGTTCATGCACGAATTCGCGGTGACCCTGGTGTCGGCGATCGTGGTTTCCGCGCTGGTCTCGCTGACCCTCACGCCAGCGCTGTGCGGACGCTTCCTCAGCGGACATGACGCGCACAAGGCGGCGGCGCCGTCGCGACTGGCGCGTTCGCTGGACGGTTTCCACGCCGGCATGCTGCGGGTCTACACCCGCGCGCTGAACTTCTCGCTGCGGCACGCGCTGCTGTTCGCGCTGACGCCGCTGGCGCTGATCGTGGCCACCTTCTTCCTGTTCGGCGTGGTCAAGGCCGGCCTGTTCCCGCAGCAGGACACCGGCCTGATCTGGGGCCGCGCCAGTTCCAGCGCCACGGTCTCCTTCGCCGAGAGCAAGCAGCGGCTGGAACGGCTGACCGCGATGCTGATGGCCGATCCCGACGTGGCCACCGTGGGCTCGCGCCTGGGCAGCAGCCGGCAGGGCACCAGCGGCTCGTTCAACATCGACCTGAAGACCCGGGCGCAGGGTCGCAAGGACGATACCTTCACCGTGCTGGCCCGACTCAGCGCCAAGGCGGCCAAGTATCCCGACCTCAACCTGCGCCTGCGCCCGGTGCAGGACCTGCCCAGCGGCGGCGGTGGCGGCACCAGCCAGGGCGCCCAGTACCAGGTTTCACTGCAGGGCAACGACCAGGCCAGCCTGCAGGAGTGGCTGCCGAAACTGCAGGCCGAGCTGAAGAAGAATCCCAAGCTCAGCGACGTGGGCACCGACGTCGACGAAGCGGGCCTGCGCCAGAACATGGTGATCGACCGCGACAAGGCCGCGCGCCTGGGCGTGTCGATCGGCGCGATCGACGGCGCGCTCTACGACGCCTTTGGCCAGCGCCAGGTCAGCACGATCTACTCCGACATCAACCAGTACAAGGTGGTGGTCAACGCGCTGCCCGACCAGACCGCCACGCCCGATGCGCTGAACCGCATCTACGTGGCCTCCAGCAGCGGCAGGATGATTCCGATCACCGCCTTCACCCGGCAGGAGCCGGGGCTGGCGCCATCGCAGATCACCCACGAAAACCAGTACAGCACGATGGACCTCAGCTTCAACCTCGCGCCCGGCGTCAGCATGGGCGAGGCGATGGGTATCATCCAGGGCACCGTGCAGAACATGCGCATGCCCGGCGACATCAAGGTGCAGATGGGCGGCAACTTCCGTCGCTTCGAGCAGTCGCAGAGCGGCATGGGCTGGCTGATCCTGGCCGCGGTGCTGACCGTCTACATCGTGCTGGGCATGCTGTACGAAAACCTGATCCATCCGGTGACCATCCTGTCCACCCTGCCAGCCGCCGGCGTCGGCGCGCTGCTGGCGTTGTGGCTGACCGGCACCGAATTGTCGGTGGTGGCGCAGATCGCGCTGGTGCTGTTGATCGGCATCGTCAAGAAGAACGCGATCATGATGATCGACTTCGCCCTGGTCGCCGAACGCGAGCACGGCAAGAGCCCGCTCGAAGCCGCGCGCGAGGCGTGCACCGTGCGCTTCCGCCCGATCATGATGACCACGATGGTGGCGATCCTCGCCGCGCTGCCCATCGCGATCGGCCTGGGCGAAGGCAGCGAACTGCGCCGCCCGCTGGGCATCGCCCTGATCGGCGGCCTGCTGATCTCGCAAAGCCTCACCCTGCTGAGCACCCCGGCGCTGTACGTGATCTTCTCCTGCCTGGCCCAGCGCCGACGGGCATGGTCCGCACGCCGGCGCGAGCGTCAGCTGGCGCGGCGCCGCCGTCAGCTGGCAGGGGCGTGACGACGGCCGTCGTGAATCGTCCGGGTATCCGACCGTGCCGCTGGTCGCCGTGAACAGGGACGCTCCCGGCACCAGCTTCCAGGCTGAACACTTCGGCAACGCACTCACAAGGCGTTAACCGGACGACCGTTACCTATGACTCCCTCTTCAATAGAGACGGAGACAACGCCATGGGCAACGAAACCGGCAAGCCGGACTTCTCCGACGTGCGCAGCGAGGTGCGCAGCCAGGCCGCGCAGATGCCGCCTGCGGCGAAGGCCGATTTCAGCGACGTGCAATCGCATGTGAGTTCGACCGCCGACGAAGCCACGGTCTACGAAGTGGTGGCAGGCGACAGCCTGTCGAAGATCGCCAGGCATTTCTATGGCAACGGCAATGCGTGGAAGCCGATCTTCGATGCGAACCGTGACCAGCTCACCGACCCGGACCACATCAAGGCCGGCCAGATGCTGAAAATTCCGGCGAAGCCCTGAGCAACGACACCGCAAGCCCCGCAACAGGAGACATGCCATGAAGATGACTCGCCAACCCCTGATCCTCGCCGCATCACTGGCCGCAGCGCTGGCGCTGGGCGGCTGCGGCAAGACCGACGATTCGGCCTCGCAGATTCCCGCCACGCCACCGCCCGCGGCCACGGCGCCAGCGCCTCCGCCCACCACCATGGCGCCCGCCCCCGCCAGCACCGCGGCCATGGGCATGGACAATACCGGCAACGCGGCGGCGATCAGCTTCAGCTCGGTCCAGCTGGGTTCCAGCGTGGACGCGAACAACCGGATCGCGGCCAGCGGCGACTCGTTCGCGCCGAAGGACAGCATCTACGCGTCGGTCGATACGACGGGCAGTGGCAACGGCACACTGGCCGCGAAGTGGACCTACCAGGATGGCCAGACCGTGCATGAGGACAGCAAGGCGCTGAATGCGAGCGGGCCGGAAACCACCGTGTTCATGATCAGCAAGCCGAGCGGTTTCCCCGCCGGCAACTACAAGGTGGACATCTCGCTGGACGGCCGGCCGGTCGCCAGCAAGGACTTCTCGATCAAATGAACGGCTGAGGTCCGTATCGGGCGGGCGGCGCAACGCGTCGCCCGCCCGACCGTTCCGGTCAGCGGTCGGACCGACCGTTCAGGCCGGCAAGGCCACGGCGGCGTGCTGCAATGACAGGCCGGTTTCCCGCTCGAAGCGCTGGGCCAGCTGTTCGCGCAGGGCCAGACGTTCGTCCGCATCGCGCCCGGCCCCATGCAATTCCACATGTCGCCATACCGCCACGCTGGCCAGTTGCGTACCCGGCACTTCGGAATGGCGGCGGCTGTCGCCCTGCCAGTACACCGCGACCCAGCCTTCCGGCTCCGCCGAGTGGGTTTCGTCCACCGGCAGGATCAGCGAGCCGTCCAGCAAGGACAGCGCGCATTCGCGGCCGTCGGCGTGCTGGCAGGTGTACAGCGGTTGCAGGCCGGCGATGAAGTCGACGATGGATTGGCTCAACTGACTCATATTCCTTCCTTGTCATGGGCGTTGATCACGCGCTGCACCTGACGGTGCAGTCGGCCGGCAGTTGCCGCGCCAGCCGGCGCATTCTGGCATGGCCACACGCTCGCGCACCGTCCGCGGTGGCCGGGAACGGGCATTCGCGCGACAATGGGCAGTCATCTGTCGCGGTTATGCCGCCCTTGCCAGGGAATCCCCGCTCGCCATGTCCCAGACCCCGAAGATCATCTACACCCTCACCGATGAAGCGCCATTCCTGGCCACCCAGTCGCTGCTGCCGATCGTCAGCGCGTTCGCCGGCACCGCGGGCATCCGGCTGGAAACGCGCGACATCTCGCTGGCCGGCCGCATCATCGCGCTGTTCCCGGAAATGCTGAAGGAAGACCAGCGCATCGCCGACGATCTCGCCGAACTGGGCCAGCTGGCCACCACGCCGGAAGCGAACATCATCAAGCTGCCCAACATCAGCGCCTCGATGCCGCAGCTGAAGGCCGCGATCAAGGAATTGCAGGGCCAGGGTTACGCGCTGCCGGATTACCCGGATGCGCCGAAGGACGATGCCGAAAAGGACATCAGGGCGCGCTACGACCGGGTCAAGGGCAGCGCGGTGAACCCGGTGCTGCGCGAGGGCAATTCCGATCGCCGCGCGCCGGTCTCGGTGAAGAACTATGCGCGCAAGCACCCGCACAAGATGGGTGCCTGGAGCGGCGATTCGCAGACCCATGTGGCGCACATGGACGGCGGCGACTTCTACGGCAGCGAGAAGTCCGTCGTGGTCGGGAAGGCCGGCAACGTCAGCATCGAATGGTTCGGCAAGGACGGCAGCCACAGCGTGCTGAAGCCGAAGACCGCGCTGCTCGCCGACGAGATCATCGACGCGTCGGTGATGAGCCGCAAGGCGCTGGCCAGCTTCATCGATGCGCAGATCGCCGATGCGAAGAAGCGCGGCGTGCTGTTCTCGCTGCACCTCAAGGCCACCATGATGAAGGTCTCCGACCCGATCATGTTCGGCGTGGCGGTGGGCGAGTTCTACAAGGACGTGCTGGCGAAACACGCCGACGTGCTGAAGCAGGCCGGCTTCAACCCGAACAACGGCATCGGCGACCTGTACGCGCGCCTCGGCTCGCTGAGCGAGGCGCAGCAGGCGGCGATCAAGGCCGACCTGGACGCCGAGTACGCGCAGCGCCCCGGCGTGGCGATGGTCAATTCCGACAAGGGCATCACCAACCTGCACGTGCCCAGCGACGTGATCATCGACGCCTCGATGCCGGCGATGATCCGCGACTCCGGCAAGATGTGGAACGCCGAAGGCAAGCTGCAGGACATCGTGGCGGTGATCCCCGACCGCAGCTACGCCGGCGTGTACCAGGCCACCATCGAGGACTGCAAGGCGCACGGCGCGTTCGATCCGGCCACCATGGGCAGCGTGCCGAACGTGGGCCTGATGGCGCAGGCGGCCGAGGAATACGGCTCGCACGACAAGACCTTCCAGATCGCCGGCGACGGCGTGGTCAAGGTGATCGACGAGGCGGGCAGCGTACTGCTGCAGCACGACGTGGAAGCGGGCGACATCTGGCGCATGTGCCAGACCAAGGATGCGCCGATCCGCGACTGGGTGAAGCTGGCGGTGGGCCGCGCCCGGCACACGCCGGCGGTGTTCTGGCTCGATCCGCAGCGCGCGCATGACGCCCAGGTGATCGCCAAGGTCGAGCGCTACCTGAAGGATTACGACCTCAGCGGGCTGGACATCCGCATCATGGATCCGGTGGCGGCCACGAAGTTCTCGCTGGAGCGCATCCGCCAGGGCCTGGACACCATCTCGGTCACCGGCAACGTGCTGCGCGACTACCTCACCGACCTGTTCCCGATCATGGAGTTGGGCACCAGCGCGAAGATGCTGTCGATCGTGCCGCTGATGAACGGTGGCGGCCTGTTCGAGACCGGCGCCGGTGGTTCCGCGCCGAAACACGTGCAGCAGTTCCTCGAAGAGAACTACCTGCGCTGGGATTCGCTGGGCGAATTCCTGGCGCTGGCCGCCTCGCTGGAACACCTGGGCAGCCGCTACGGCAGCGCCGAAGTCGACGTGCTGGCCAAGACGCTGGACCAGGCCAACGGCAAGTTCCTCGACACCGACAAGTCGCCCTCGCGCAAGGTCGGCGGCATCGACAACCGCGGCAGCCACTTCTACCTGGCGATGTACTGGGCCCAGGCACTGGCCGCCCAGGACGTGAACGCGGAGCTGAAGGCGAAGTTCGCGCCGTTGGCGAAGCTGCTGACCGAGAACGAGCAGAAGATCGTCGCCGAACTTGCGGAAGTGCAGGGTCACGGCGTCGAGATCGGTGGCTACTACCATCCCGACATGACCAGGGTCGGCCAGGCGATGCGCCCGAGCGCGACATTGAACGCGGCGCTGGCGCAGCTGTCGAAGTGACGCACTGAGCCGGTCCGTGCCGGAAACGGGGCGCCGATCGGCGCCCCGTTTTTCTTTGCGGCTGCGCCCGCCTTCGGGTCGCGCGGCATCGCCGGTCATCATCTGGAGAGGGAGTTTTCGCGATGCGTGTTTGGCAAGGACTGTGTCCGCTGCTGCTGGTCGTCACCCTGCCGCTGTTCGCGCAATCGGCGTCCGCGCCGGCGCCGGCGTCATCCGCCTCGTCCCGGGTCGCCGACCTGCCGATGGTGGTGGTCAGCGGCGTGCAGCCCGGGCCGGGTCTGTGGAAGGTCAGCAAGGGCGATCACGTGATGTGGGTGCTGGGCACGCTCTCGCCGTTGCCCCGCGACATGCAGTGGCAGGCGCAGGAGGTGGAGCAGGTGATCGCCGCCTCGCAACAGGTGCTGCTGGCGCCTGCGGTCAGGCTCGAGGCCAAGGTGGGCTTCTTCGGCAAGCTCTTCCTGCTGCCCTCGGCGTACAGCGCGCGCAAGAACGACGACGGCCGCCGGCTGCAGGACGTGCTGCCGCCGCCGGTGCATGCACGCTGGCTGGTGTTGAAGCAGAAGTACATCGGCCGCGATCGCGGCGTCGAGCGCTGGCGTCCGCTGTTCGCCTCGGAAGAGCTCTACCACAAGGCGCTGAAGGCGAACGGCCTGAGTCGTTCCGGCGGCATCCAGGCGAGCATCGACGGCCTGGCCAAACAGCACGGCGTGGCCGAGGTGCCGGTGGACTATCGCGTGGTGATCGAGCATCCGCGCGAGGCGATCAAGGCCTTCAGGCAGGCGGCACCGCACGACACCACCTGCTTCATCCGCACCCTGGACAGCGTCGAGCACGACATGCCGGCGATGACCGCACGGGCGAACGCCTGGGCCACCGGCGACCTGCAGACCCTGCGCCGACTGCCCGACAGCGATCGCCGTGACGCCTGCGTGGCGGCGGTGACCGGCGCCGGCTTTGCGCAGACACTGGGTCTCGGCGACGTGCCGGCACGCCTGCGCAGCACCTGGCTGACGGCCGCGCGCAAGGCGCTGACGGCCAACTCGCAGACCTTCGCCTTGCTGCCGATGGACGAGCTGCTGAACCCGGACGGCTACCTGGCCACGTTGCGCGCCGAGGGCTACCAGGTCGACGCGCCGGAATGATTCGTACCGACGGTCAGGCGCTGGCGACATCCAGTCGTGCGATCTCGCCGTCATCCAGCTGCAGCCCGGTGGCGCCGAGCAATTCGCGCAGCTGCTCCACGCTGGTGGCGCTGACGATCGGCGCGGTGAGGCCGGGGCGGGCGATCAGCCAGGCCAGTGCGACCTGGGCGGGAGTGGCGTGGTGGGCGGCGGCCACCGCGTCCAGCGCGGCCAGCACCTGCAGGCCGTGCGGGTTCAGGAACTTCTTCACCGCGCCACCGCGTGCCGAACTCTTGGCCAGGTCGGCGGCGCTGCGGTACTTGCCGCTGAGGAAGCCGCTGGCCAGTGCGTAATAGCTGATCACGCCGATGTTCTCGCGGCGGATCAGCGGTTCCAGTGCCTGCTCGTAGCCGGCGCGGCTGACCAGGTTGTACTCCGGCTGCAGGCTTTCGTAGCGGGGCAGGCCGTGCCGTTGCGACATCGCCAGCGCGTCGGCGAAACGGGCGGCGCTGAAGTTGGACGCGCCGATCACCCGCACCTTGCCGGCCTCGATCAAGCGGGCGAAGGCGCCCAGGGTTTCTTCCATCGGCACGCTGGCGTCGTCCTCGTGCGCCTGGTACAGGTCGATGCAGTCGACCTGCAGGCGCTGCAGCGAACCGTCCACTGCCTGCTGGATGTTCACCGGCGACAGGCCCGGCTGTTCGGCCCACTTGGCCACCTTGGTGGAGATCACCACGCGGTCGCGCTTGCCGCTCTGCTTCAGCCACTTGCCGATGATGGTTTCCGATTCGCCGCCACGGTTGCCCGGCACCCACGCCGGATAGACGTCCGCGGTGTCGATCAGGTTGCCGCCGGCGTCGACGAAGGCATCGAGCAGTTCGAATGAACGCTTCTCGTCGGCGCTCCAGCCGAACACGTTGCCGCCGAAGGCGAGCGGGGCGATGGAAAGCGGCGAGTTGCCGAGTGGGCGCTGGTGCATGGAATACCTCGGATGGCGGCAGGCGAAGGATCCGCGCGCGGCCCGGCCGGCGGCGCGCGATCCAGCCGAAGTGGCTGCATATCCGCGGTATTCAAGCCCGCGCCCGGTTCAGCGCGGGCCGGCGAGGCGTGGCCACACGTGGGCGCAGCACGCCACCACGGTGCGTTTGGCCAGGCTAGCCGGTTTGTCGTCCTGGGCGGTCTTGAGTGGAGCGTCGGGGCGCCAGTCCAGGTCTTCCTTGCGCACCAGGTAGCCATGCAGGAACAGCAGATCTTTCCACAACGAGTTCATGGGGAGCCTCCTCGGGAGGGCTGCGGCTTGGGGAGCGTTCAAGATACGCAGGCGCCAGGCCGCCAAAAAGCGATATATTCGCAAGCCAGGCTTGAAGGAAATTCAAGATGGGAAAGTTGCCACTGGGCCTGTTGCAACAGTTCGTGCTGGTCGCCCGGCTGGGCAACCTGTCGCGCGCCGCGGCGCAGGCGAATCTCACCGTCAGCGCGCTCAGCCACCAGATGCGCCAGCTGGAAGAACGCCTGGAACGGCGCCTGTTCGAGCGCGGTCCGCGCGGCGTGACGCTGACCGTCGAAGGCTGCAGCCTGCTGGAGGCGGTCGGCGGGCATGTCGACGGCATCGAGCACGCGCTGACGGCGTATCGCACGCGCCGCCATGACGCACTCACGCTCAGCGCCAGCCCCGGCATCATGTCGAGCTGGCTGGTGCCCAGGCTGCCGCGGCTGGTGGCCGCGCATCCGGAGCTGGAGCTCAGCCTGCAGTCGGGTTCGACCCTGGTGAATTTCGAGCGCGAACCGGTGGATGTCGGTCTGCGCTACGGCCGCGGCGAGTGGGCCGGCCTGCACAGCGAGCGACTGTTCGGCGAATGGATCGCGCCGGTGGCTGCACCCGAGCTGGTGGCGCGGATGGGCGACACCGATCCGCGCGACCTGTCGCGCTGGCCGCTGCTCGGCGAGCCGGCGCCGTCGACGCGCTGGGACGACTGGTTCAAGCGCAGCGGCGGCGCGCGACCGAAGCGCTACGTGGCCCAGTTCGACAGCCTCGATGCGCTGCGCCATGCGGCGCTGGAAGGGCTCGGCGTGGGACTCGGACGGATGGTGACGTCGAAGTCGCTGATCGATGCCGGCCGGCTGCAGGTGCTGGGCGAACGCTACATGGCGGTCAAGGAGGCGTACTGGCTGGTGTATCCGCCACGCTCGCTGGAACATCGCGGCCTGCAGCTGTTCCGCGAGTGGCTGCTGGCCGAGGCGGAGGATTACCGACGGCAGATGTCGGCGTTCCGGCCCGGTGACACGGCGATGGACTGAGGCGGTTTCACAATCCGCACGGACACGTCATCATCGTGGGTCGTTGCCGACCGTCGTCAGGAGTTGAACCATGAAGTCACGCGCCGCCGTCGCCTGGGAAGCAGGCAAGCCGCTCAGCATCGAACAGGTCGACGTGGCCGGGCCGAAGGCCGGCGAGGTGCTGGTGCGCATCGTGGCCACCGGCGTCTGCCACACCGACGCGTTCACCCTGTCCGGCGCCGATCCGGAAGGCCGCTTCCCGGTGATCCTGGGCCATGAGGGCGGCGGCATCGTCGAGGAAGTGGGCGAGGGCGTCACCTCGCTGAAGGTCGGCGACCACGTGATCCCGCTGTACACGCCCGAATGCGGCGAGTGCAAGTTCTGCCTGTCCGGCAAGACCAACCTGTGCCAGAAGATCCGCGTGACCCAGGGCCAGGGCCTGATGCCCGACGGCACTTCGCGCTTCTCGTTGAACGGCAAGCCGCTGCTGCACTACATGGGTACCAGCACGTTCAGCGAATACACCGTGCTGCCGGAGATCTCGCTGGCGAAGATCAACCCGGCCGCGCCGCTGGAGAAGGTCTGCCTGCTCGGCTGCGGCATCACCACCGGCATCGGCGCGGTACTGAACACCGCGAAGGTGGAGCCGGGCGCATCGGTGGCGGTGTTCGGCCTGGGCGGCATCGGCTTGTCGGTGGTGCAGGGCGCAGTGATGGCGAAGGCCGGCCGCATCGTGGTGGTCGACACCAACCCGGCCAAGTTCGAGATGGCCAGGCTGCTGGGCGCCACCGACTGCATCAACCCGAAGGATTACCCGGACACGCCGATCCAGCAGGTGATCGTCGAGCTCACCGACGGCGGCGTCGACTATTCGTTCGAGTGCATCGGCAACGTCCACGTGATGCGCTCGGCGCTGGAGTGCTGCCACAAGGGCTGGGGCGAGTCGATCATCATCGGCGTGGCCGGCGCCGGCCAGGAGATCAGCACGCGGCCGTTCCAGCTGGTCACCGGGCGGGTCTGGCGCGGTTCGGCGTTCGGCGGGGTGAAGGGCCGCTCGCAGCTGCCCGGCTACGTCGACCGCTACATGGCCGGCGAGATCCGCATCGACGAGATGATCACCGAAGTGCTGCCGCTGGAACGCATCAACGAGGCGTTCGACCTGATGCACGAGGGCAAGGTGATCCGCTCGGTGATCCACTACTGACGTAGAATGTGCAGGCGCCGCCAGCCACGCTGGCGGCGTTCGCCGTCTCCATGTCTGCACACGTCATGCCCAGGGTCGTTCCATGAGTCGCACTGCCATCCTCGTCGACGGTGCCTTCTTTCTTGCCCGCTACCGCAAGGTCTACGGCGAGCGCGATGCCGGTGATGCGCGCGCGGTGGCCAAGACCGTGTTCGGCATGGCGCTGGAACACCTGAAGGCGGTCGACCGCCCGCGCGAACAGCTGTACCGGATCTTCTTCTACGATTGCCCGCCGCTGGAAAAGAGTTTCATCAAGCCGGTCAGCGGCGACAGTGTCGACTTCGGCCGTACCGGCGCGGCCGCGTTTCGCCGCGAGCTGCACGACCAGTTGCGTCGCCAGCGCAAGATGGCGCTGCGGCTGGGGCGCCTGTCCGAGCGCGGCGAGTGGCAGCTGAAGCGCAGTGCCTACCAGCAGTTGCGCGACGGCAGCCTGCGCTGGGACGATCTGGATGACGGGCATTTCGAGCCGGACATGCGCCAGACCCAGGTCGACATGAAGATCGGCATCGACATCGCGGCGCTGACCTACAAGAAGCTGGTCGACCAGATCATCCTGATCGCCGGCGACGCGGATTTCATCCCCGCCGCAAAGCTGGCCCGCTACGAAGGCATCGACTTCATCCTCGACCCGATGTGGCAGGGCATCGCGCCGGATCTGCACGAACACATCGACGGCCTGCAATCGGTGTGCCCGCGTCCGTCCTGAGGCCTGCACCGGGATTGCACATGGTTTTCGTGATATTGGAAGTTCGAACGTTCCGCCACACGCCAGGGAGTTGACCATGATTCGTGCAACCGCAGCGGCGAAACCTGCCGGGATCGGCATCGCGGCAACCTTGCTGCTGGCATCCGCGCTGCTGCTGCCCGGGCCTGCCCGCGCACAGGCCGCGTCGGCCGGATCGGTGGAGTCGGACCAGCCCGTGGATGAGCTGGTGCCGCCCACCAGCGCCAGCGACTTCACCGCTTCGCAGCTGGACAGCGTGCTGGCCGGCAGCTGGCGTTCGCCCGCCAACCGCGCGCGCGACGCCTACCGCCATCCCAAGGCGACCCTGCAGTTCTTCGGCGTGCGGCCCGACCAGACAGTGATCGAGATCACCCCGGGCGGCGGCTGGTACGCGGAAATCCTGGCGCCGCTGCTGAACGACAACGGCCACTACATCGCCGCGGAGAAAGCCCCGTCCGCCGACAGCGAGGCACGCAGCGACGACAGCGCGTTGCGTCGGAAATTCGCCGCCGACCCGGCGCATTACGGCAACGCCCGCATCGTCGAATTCGATGCCGCCGCGCCGAAGTTCGGGGCGCCCGGTTCGGCCGACGTGGTGCTGACCTTCCGCAACGTGCACAACTGGATTGCTGCCGATAAAGGCATGGCCGGCACCGGGCCGGCCATGTTCAAGGCCTTCTTCGACGTGCTCAGGCCCGGCGGCGTGCTCGGCGTGGTCGATCACCGCGCCGGCGAAGGCGCCGTGATCGATGCGGTGAAAGGCAGCGGCTACCTGCCCACGCCGTACGTGGTGAAGCTGGCGACCGATGCCGGCTTCGTGCTGGAGGAAAGCAGCGAGGTCAACGCGAATCCGAAAGACACGAAGGACTATCCGAAGGGCGTCTGGACCCTGCCGCCGACCCTGACCCTGGGCGACCAGGACAAGGCGAAGTACCAGGCGATCGGCGAGTCGGACCGGATGACGCTGAAGTTCGTCAAGCCGACGGCGCCCGCCGGAAACGAAGCGCATTGAGCATGGCCTGATGCGCTGCGCTGTCACGCCCACATGCTGATCGCCCTCAACAAGCCTTACGGCGTGCTCTGCCAGTTCACCGATGATCGCGGTCGTCCGACGCTGGCGGATTTCGTCGTGCAAAAGGACGTCTATGCGGCTGGACGGCTGGATCAGGACAGCGAGGGCCTGTTGCTGCTGACCGACGACGGCCGCCTCGCCCATCGGCTCACCGATCCCCGCCACAAGCAGGCCAAGACCTATCTGGCGCAGCTCGACGGCAGCATCGATGAGGCGGCGCTGCAGGCGCTTGCGCGAGGGCTGGTGCTGAGCGATGGCCCGACCCTGCCGGCCGAGGCGAGGCTGGTCGACGAGCCGGCATGGCTGTGGCCGCGCAAGCCGCCGGTGCGCTTTCGCAAGGCGATCCCGACCAGCTGGATCAGCCTCACGCTGCGCGAAGGACGCAACCGGCAGGTGCGCCGGATGACCGCCGCAGCCGGGTTTCCGACCCTGCGCCTGATCCGCGTGCAGATCGGCGAACACCGGCTGGCCGGCCTCGCCCCGGGCGAGACGCGCGTGCTGGCGGACTGACCCGCCGCGCCCGCTATGCCGCCTGTCACGAGGTGCGCGGCAGTCCGAAGAACGCCTCGGCCGTCGCGGTGCTGTTCGCCGCCGTCACCGCCGCGCTCTCGCCGCGATCGCGGGCGATTTCCTCGCAGATGTGCTTCAGGTACATCGGCTCGTTGCGTCGGTGCGCGGGCTGCGGGCGCACCGTGCGCGGCAGCAGGTAGGGCGCGTCCGTCTCGATCATCAGCCGGTTCGCCGGAATCCCGCGCACCAGCTCGCGCAGGTGGGTGCCCCGGCGTTCGTCGCAGATCCAGCCGGTGATGCCGATGTGGCAGTCCAGCGCCAGGTAGTCGCCCAGCGCCTCGCCGGTATCGGTGAAGCAGTGCACCACCACCCCCGGGACCTTGTCGCGGTAGCGGGCGAGCAGGGCGACGAAGTCGCCGTGGGCGTCGCGCTGGTGCAGGAACAGCGGCTTGCCCACGTCCACCGCCAGCTGCAGCTGCCGTTCGAACACCTGCAGCTGCACCCCGCGTGGCGAGTAGTTGCGGTTGTAGTCCAGGCCGGTTTCGCCGATGGCCACCACCGCGGGGTCCTGCGCGAACTCGCGCAGCGCCGCGTCGGTGGCGTCGTCGTATTCGACGGCGTGATGGGGATGGACGCCAGCCGTGGCAAACAGCCGGGCCGGATGCCGGGCCGCCAGCACGCGGGCGCTGGCGCTGCCGTCGCGCGACGCGCCGGTGACGATCATCCGGTCCACGCCGTGCGCCTGCGCACGTTGCATCACAGCATCCAGATCGTGGTGGAAGGACTCGTGGGTGAGGTTGGCGCCGATATCGATGAGAGACATGCGTTTTTCCGGGACATTCGTCGATCATGTTGCCAGAACCGCGCCGCCGGGTCCCTGTTTGCGTGCCTCCATCCGGTACGTTTTGCCTGAATGGGTGAAGGTCCGCCGTGCGGGACGGTGCTGAGTCGGGGTTTCTCGGCGCAACGCAACATGCGACCGGCCGCGGGAACGCTTACGTGGTCGTGCTCACCTGCGGATGGCGGTCTCGCGTACCTGCCAGGTGAACCCCGGTCACCCGGAAAAAGTCGCGTTGACCACCGCTGGAACTTGCGATAGTTTCAAGCGACGGCGTCACATTCCTGACGTCGTGGGGCAGGCGTCGTGCGAGGGGGGAGCTTTCGCATGATTCCGTCAAATCCCCAACCAGGACATTCAACAGCACGCGTGGAAATGCGCGTGACGGGCTTTTGCACGCCTCGAACGAGGTGCGGCTTTCAACGGGAGGGATTGCATGGACAAGAAATGGGTAGCGCGCGGTTCGGGTCTGGCGCTGGCTGGACTGATCGTCGCCACGGCGGCCACCGCGGCCGAACCACAGACGGCGGCGCAGGCAACATCGGTAACGGTGCAGGGCGTGCAGGTGGCGATTTCGCCGACCGGCCAGCTCGTGGCCCCCACGCCGGAGCAGCGCGCGGCATTGTCGCGGGCGATGCTGCAGCAGTCCGCGACGGCGTCTTCGAAGCGCACCCTTGGCCAGCCGGCCGCGCCCCGCAACGAGGCCGAGGCTCGCGCCACCTTCCATACCTTCAAGCTCAGGAATGGGCATGCCGCGGTGGGCATGGCCCTGCCGGAGAATCTCATGAGCAGCCTGGTCGCCGAACGTCGCGCCGATGGCAGCCTGAGCATCCATCACGAGGGTGACACCCAGAGCGCCCCGGCATCGGTGGAGGTGACGAAATGATCCGCCGCAACCGCATGTTCAATGCATTCCTCGGTCTCGGCCTGATCTTCATGGCCGGCCAGGTGTCAGCCGCCGACATCAAGATCTCCAACCAGGACGTCGGCACCGGCCAGGGCCTGGATGATCCGACGCCCGCCACGCCGGTTGGTGGCAATCCGGGTACCACGCGCGGCGAGCAGGCACAGATCGTGTTCAAGTTCGCGGCCGACATATGGGGCGCGGTGCTGCAGAGCGACGTTCCGGTCACGGTCAGCGCCAGCTTCGCCAAGCTCAGCTGCGACGCCACTTCGGGCGTGCTTGGCTCGGCGGGCACCACCAACATCTACTCGTTCGCGGCACCGGCACCACAGGGCGCGGTCGCCAATACCTGGTATCACTCGGCGCTGTTTGATTCGCTCGCCGGCGAGGATGCGGGCGACGGCGCAGCGGACATTCGTGCACGCTTCAACGGCGCGCTCGGTTCCACCGGTTGCCTCGAGGGTTCCAGCTGGTACTTCGGTCTGGATGGCAAGCAGCCGGCCGGCAGCATCGACTTCCTCAACGTGGTGCTGCACGAGATGGCCCACGGCCTGGGCTTCTCCGGTTTCGGCAGCCTCACCACCGGCCAGCCGCTGCAGGGCAACGATGGCGTCGGTCGCCAGGACATCTACACGACCTTCGTCTACGACGATACCCAGCAGAAGAGCTGGTATGCGATGACGCCGACCCAGCGTGTCGCCTCGGCGCTCAACGACGGCAACCTCGTGTTCACCGGCGCCAACGTGAAAGAACAGGCGCCGCTGGCACTGGGCAAGGTGACCACGCTGCGTGTCTCCGCACCGGCGGGTGCCGCCGGCGACTATGCCTTCAACCAGAGCAGCAGCCCGATTCCGGCAACCCCGGCCAATTTCAGCGGCTCGATCATCGGGGCGATCAGTCCCCCGCTTTCGCCCAGCACCAGCAACCTCGAGGGCTGCAACCCGTTCACCAACGCGGCCGACGTGGCCGGTCATCTCGTGCTGGTCAATCGCGGCACCTGCTCTTTCGACATCAAGGCAGGCAACGCCATCGCCGCCGGCGCGACCGGCGTGATCATTGCCAACAACGCCGCGGGCACCATCGTGCCCGCCATCACGGCGAGCATCCCGGTGATCTCGGTCAGCCAGGCTGACGGCAACACGTTGCGGGCGAATCTGGCGGGTCTGACCGGTGCTCTCGTCCTCGGCGACGTGATGGCCGGTGCCGACGCGGCCGGCAACGTGCAGCTGTACGCACCGACCGTGCTGGCGCAGGGCTCGTCGTTCTCGCATTACGACACGCGCCTGACTCCCAATGCGCTGATGGAATACGCCATCAACTCGGATCTGGCGGGTCACATCGACCTTGACCTGACCCCGGCGCTGTTCCAGGACGAAGGCTGGCAGTTGAACGAGGGCACGCAGAGCCTGCTGGACTGCGACAGCGGTATCCCGACCTGGCTGCCCGGTGGTGTGGTGATCGGTGCCAACGTGGTCGCCAACGCCAGGATCATCGCCGGTGCTGCTCCGACGGTGGGCGACTATCGCCCGGTGGTGCGCGCCTACGCGGCTGGCCTCGCCACTGACGGCCTCATCACCGGCGATCAGGCCAGCAGCCTCAATGCCTGCCTCAGTGATGCGGAAACCCTGAACCAGTGGAAGGCGTGGAGTGCGTTTGCGCCGCAGGAAATCTCCGCCGGCGTGACCGTGCCGGGGCAATCCGGTGCGGCGGCCTCGAGCAAGGTGTACACGCTGGAGGTCCCGGCCGGGGCGCTGGGCTTGAGCCTGCGCACACTGGGCGGCACGGGTGACGTGACGGTCTACGTGAAGCTCGGTTCGCAGGCTTCGCCGGCGGACTACGACTGGAAGTCGGTGCATGCCCGCACCAACAGCGAGGCGGTGATGATCACGCGTCCGGTGGCGGGAACCTACTACCTCACCGTATACGGCGAGACCGACTACAGCGGCGTGACGGTGCTGGGCAACTTCACCCAGCGGTAAGCCACAGATCGCCTGGCAGCGACGACTCCGGTCGTCCTGCCAGGCTCCTCTGGGTCGGTGTTCTGTCGCGGCCAGGCAATCCATTGCTTCGCATCGTGGCAGGCGCATCGTTCCGAGGCGTGGCATCGCGTCTGCCGGCGATCGGCAAATCCGAATTTTTCGCACCAGCGGCCGGGCCATCGCGGCAGGCCATGGCTGGTGCCATCCATAGAGTTGCATGTCATAACCGCCGAGGTGTTGCATGAACAAGATTTACAGGAAGGTATGGAGCCGCACGCTGGGCGCCATGGTTGCCGTTTCCGAGCTGGCCTCGACGCGCGGCAAGGCAGGGTCCGTCGGGCTGGTTTGCGGCGCGGTTGCACTGGTCGGTGCGTTGGCACTGGCTCCCGTCGCCACGGCCTCGGCCCAGAACCTGCCCGCAACGTGCCAGCTCGATGTGGGCACGCCGGGTGCGGTATCCGGTGACGACGCCTTCGTCTGCGGTCCGGATGCTTCCGCGACCGGTGATCGTGCGACGGCGGTGGGCGCACTCAGCTTCGCCGGGTCCGACGACAGCGCAGCCTTTGGCGCCGGTGCGCTGGCGCTGGGCATCGGCTCTTCGGCGACGGGCAGCAACAGCGTGGCGATCGGAGAGGAAAGTTCGGCCTACGGCTTCCAGTCCGATGCCGAAGGTGACTACAGCACGGCGGTAGGCGCGAGCAGCGTGGCGCTGGGCGAAGGTTCCACCGTGGTCGGTTGGGGCGGCAGCGCGCTGGGCGTGTTCTCCGTGGCCACCGGTTACGGCGCGGTCGCGGCGGGCGACAACAGCGTGGCCAGCGGTGCGAACGCGATGGCCGACGGCATCGGCAGCGTGGCGACCGGCAGCGACAGCCACGCGGCGGCGGACAACAGCTCGGCGTACGGCAACGGCGCCCAGGCCATCGGCGGCAACAGCTCGGCCTACGGCGCGGGCGCGACGGCCACCGGTGCGGACAGCGTGGCGATCGGCGGAGAGGCGACCAACATCCTGACCGGCACCACCGGTGCGGCGACGGCGGGCGACGGCGGCACCGCCATCGGTGCCAGCGCGATCGCCAGTGGTCTGGCGGCGTCGTCGGTGGGCATCGGTGCACAGGCCGACGGTGACGAATCCACCGCGCTGGGTGCGCTGGCGTATACCCCGGGCACCTATGCCACGGCGGTCGGCGCCGAATCGGCGGCGACCGGCGAGTATTCCACCACGGTGGGCTCGACGTCGGTGGCCACCGGTGACCAATCCGTCGCCCTGGGCTTCGGGGCAGCGGCGACGCAGATAGCGACCGTGGCGGTTGGCGTGCAGAGTTTTGCCGCCGGCGTGGCGGCGACGGCGACCGGTTACGGTGCCAGCGCCAATGGCGACTATTCGCTGGCCAGTGGCGCGTTCGCGGCGGCCGACGGTGTCAGCAGTGTCGCCGTGGGCGAAAGCAGCAGCGCCAGCGGTGACGAAAGCGTGGCGCTGGGTGGCAGCGCGGCCGGTGGCAGTTTCATCACCGAAGCCTCGGGTGCGGGCACCACGGCGATCGGCGCGGGCGCCTACGCCACGGCCGACAACGCGGCGGCGTTCGGCTGGTTGTCGGGTGCCGATGCGATCAACGGCACGGCCCTGGGTGCAGGGGCCTGGGTGCAGGCGGCGGCGGACAACTCGGTGGCGCTGGGTGCGCAGTCGCTGGCTGACCGGGCCAACACGGTCTCCGTGGGCAGCGCCGGCTCCGAGCGCCAGATCACCAACGTGGCCGCCGGTACGGCAGGTACGGATGCGGTGAACATGGACCAGCTGGCGGCGGTCACCTCCGCGACCCAGTTCTTCAGTGCCGACGGAGCCACGGACGGCACGGAAGACGCGCTGGCATCAGGTGCCCGCGCGGTCGCATCGGGTGCCCTCAGCACGGCAGTGGGCGACGACAGCGTGGCGACCGGAAACGGCGCCCTGGCGCTGGGCACCGGTTCTTCGGCGACGGGCAGCAGCAGCGTGGCGATCGGAGAGGAAAGTTCGGCCTACGGCTTCCAGTCCGATGCCGAAGGTGACTACAGCACGGCGGTAGGCGCGAGCAGCGTGGCGCTGGGCGAAGGTTCCACCGTGGTCGGTTGGGGCGGCAGCGCGCTGGGCGTGTTCTCCGTGGCCACCGGTTACGGCGCGGTCGCGGCGGGCGACAACAGCGTGGCCAGCGGTGCGAACGCGATGGCCGACGGCATCGGCAGCGTGGCGACCGGCAGCGACAGCCACGCGGCGGCGGACAACAGCTCGGCGTACGGCAACGGCGCCCAGGCCATCGGCGGCAACAGCTCGGCCTACGGCGCGGGCGCGACGGCCACCGGTGCGGACAGCGTGGCGATCGGCGGAGAGGCGACCAACATCCTGACCGGCACCACCGGTGCGGCGACGGCGGGCGACGGCGGCACCGCCATCGGTGCCAGCGCGATCGCCAGTGGTCTGGCGGCGTCGTCGGTGGGCATCGGTGCACAGGCCGACGGTGACGAATCCACCGCGCTGGGTGCGCTGGCGTATACCCCGGGCACCTATGCCACGGCGGTCGGCGCCGAATCGGCGGCGACCGGCGAGTATTCCACCACGGTGGGCTCGACGTCGGTGGCCACCGGTGACCAATCCGTCGCCCTGGGCTTCGGGGCAGCGGCGACGCAGATAGCGACCGTGGCGGTTGGCGTGCAGAGTTTTGCCGCCGGCGTGGCGGCGACGGCGACCGGTTACGGTGCCAGCGCCAATGGCGACTATTCGCTGGCCAGTGGCGCGTTCGCGGCGGCCGACGGTGTCAGCAGTGTCGCCGTGGGCGAAAGCAGCAGCGCCAGCGGTGACGAAAGCGTGGCGCTGGGTGGCAGCGCGGCCGGTGGCAGTTTCATCACCGAAGCCTCGGGTGCGGGCACCACGGCGATCGGCGCGGGCGCCTACGCCACGGCCGACAACGCGGCGGCGTTCGGCTGGTTGTCGGGTGCCGATGCGATCAACGGCACGGCCCTGGGTGCAGGGGCCTGGGTGCAGGCGGCGGCGGACAACTCGGTGGCGCTGGGTGCGCAGTCGCTGGCTGACCGGGCCAACACGGTCTCCGTGGGCAGCGCCGGCTCCGAGCGCCAGATCACCAACGTGGCTGACGGCACCGAGGCCACGGATGCGGTGAACCTGGGCCAGCTGGAAGCGTTGCAGACGCAGGTGACGCAGACGGGCTCGGACGTGAGCGCCAACACGGCGGCGATTGCCACGAATACCGCCGCCATCGCGACCAACACCGCGGATATCGCGACCAATACGGCCGACATCGCCACGAACACCGCCGCCATCAGTTCGCTGGATGGCCGGGTCGACACGATCGAGGGACAGCTCGGCGACCTGCAGCAGAGCACGGCGGAGCTGGGCGCGATCGGCATCGACACCGTGGGCGATGGCAGCGACGACGCTTCGGTGCTGGCCGGCTCGCGTGGCGTGGCGATCGGCTCGAATGCCGAAGTGGGCGGTGACCATGGCACGGCGATCGGCGGCGACAGCTACGCGGCGGGCCCGAACGACACCGCCATCGGCGGCAATGCGAAGGTGAATGCCGATGGCAGCACCGCGGTGGGTGCCAACACCACCATCGCGGCGACGGCGACCAATGCGGTGGCGGTCGGCGAAGGCGCATCGGTGAGCGCGGCGTCGGGCACGGCGATCGGCCAGGGCAGTTCGGCCACGGCGGCCGGTGCGGTGGCCCTGGGCCAGGGCTCGCTGGCTGATCGAGCCAATTCGGTGTCGGTGGGCACGGCGGCAAACAACCGCCAGATCACCAACGTGGCGGCCGGTACCCAGGCCACCGACGCGGCGAACTACGGTCAGGTGCAGCAAGCCCTGGTCAGCGCGAAGGACTATAGCGACGCCAATGCCCAGCAGACCCTGCAGAGCGCCAATGCGTACACCGACCAGAAGTTCGCCAACATCGCCAGCACGGCGGACGTGAACTCGCTGCGCAACGACACCAACAACCGCTTCCGTGCCATGGACAAGCGCGTGAACCAGGTTGGCGCGATGGGCGCGGCGATGGCGCAGATGGCGTTCAGCACCCAGGGCATCAACACGCCGAACCGGGTGGGCGTGGGCATGGGTGGCTACGGCAACCGCGCAGCGCTGGCGGTGGGCTACTCGCGGCAGTTGTCGCCGAAGGCCAACCTGACCTTCGGTGCCGCGGTAACCGGCAATGAGACCTCCGGTGGCGTGGGCGTGGGTATCGGCTGGTAAATCAGGCCGCCGGGCCCCGCGATACGGGCCCGGACATGCACGACAGGAACCGGCGCCCACGTGGCGCCGGTTTTTTTGTGGTCGAGGCCCACCGCCGTCGCGCGCGGCAGCGGTCACGCTTCCGCGCCGCCATGCGCACGCCGCAAAAGGAAAGGCCCGCCTGGGCGGGCCTTTCTGCCGTGACGCGATGAAGCCTCAGTGGTGCCCGTGCCCCAGCCCGGGGCAGGCCAGGTCGAGCACGAAGCCGTCGTGGTCGGAAACCCCGATGGCCTTGCGAATGCCGGTTTCGCCGGCCGCGTCGTCCTGGGTCTGGTCGGGCGCATCGAGATTGCCGCGACCGTATTCGAAACCGCGGAAGCAGCGCTGGGCGAGGCGATCAAGCAACGCCTGGTCGAGCACCTGGGCCACCGGAACATCGCGGCCGGAGTCGAACGAGCCGGTGCTCTGGTAGCCCTGGATCTCGCCAAGCTGCTGGGTGAACAGGAACGAGTAACGGTCGTTGGGGGCCACCGACTGCACCGCGTTCCACAACGCCGGCTTCACGATGTTGCCACCGAGGTCGAGCAGGTTGGCGCTGTCGTCGTAGGTGCCGGCGATCGCGCCGACCACGTCGGTCCAGCCGTCGGTGAACGGATAGGCGTTGAAGTCGCCCAGCACCACCAGCGGTTCGAAAGCGGACTTCGCGTCGGTCTGCAGCGCCTGCACGCGCTGGGCGATGTCCACCGCGCCGTTGAAGCGCTTGAGGCGGTTGCGCGTGGCATCCGCCCCGCCATCCACGCCGATCAGCGACTTCGGATGCACCACCATCAGGCGGAACGAGAAGCTGCCCTTGCCCAGTTTGGTGCCTTCGAGCAGCAATGGCGGACGGTCGTGCAGATAGGTCGACTGGCCGGTGCCCGGGTCCACCCAGGTCGCGTCGTAGCCAAGCTGGCTCACGCTGGCGATCTGCACCCGGTCGTCCTGCACCAGGAAGCCCACGTCGATGCCGCTGGGATCGTGGCCGTCGACCAGGTGCGCGGAGTAGTGCACGCCGTAGTCGCTGTTCAGTTGCGCGGCCAGCTGTTCGAGCACGGGCAGGTTTTCCACCTCCTCGGCGCCCAGCACGTCGGGCAGCTTCAGCACGCCGCCGATGTAGGCGGACAGGCGCTGCAGCTTGAGCTGCAATTCGTCCGCCGTCGGCGTGCCTTCATCACCGCACTCGTAGGTGCTGTTGCCGCCATCGGTGTCGCACAGCCGCAGCATGTTGAGGTTGCCCACCCGCAGGCCATCCGGGCCCCGCCAGTCATGCACCGGGCGCGGCATCGTGTTGGCATCGAGGATGTGCAGCATGGTGGGCTGGAAGTCGTAGTCGCCGAAGCTGTAGCTCATCACGCCTTCGGCGATGAACCGCGCGCCGCCGTTGATCCCGGTGCCGGTCGGCACCGCGCCGAGGGCATCGGCGTCCATCTCGAAGACTTCCGGGTTGCCGTCCCACACGCCGGAGTGGATGTCCGAGGCCGGCAGGCCGAAGGTGACGCCCTGCGAACGCAGCGAACGGCTGCCGCCGGCACTGACGAAGACCTCGGCGAAGGGATCGCTGCCGTAGCGCTGGTTGCCGCGATCGACGATGCCGTTGACGATCAGGATGCGCATGCCCTCGAAGCATTCGAAATTGGTCGTGCCGCAGGACAGGTTCGCCGGATCGGTCGACGGCAGGTTGCGACCGAACAGCACCGGCTGTGGCAGCCGGTTGCCCGAGCTGAGCACGCTGATGCTGGCGCCGGTCAGTTCGGTCAGCCCGTAGTACTCGGCCACGCGGGCACGCACGTCCACCGCGTCGCCGAGTTTCACTGTCGGTGCGCTGCCGGTGAACACGTACACGCCGTTCGAGGTCAGCCGGACGTGGTCGTCGCGGCGATCCGGCGTCTGCATGGTGAAGCCGGCCGGGCCGACGCTGGTGACGATGTTGTTGCGGGTGATCACCGGCTGGCCGGTGAACGGCGAGCTGTCGCCGTTGCCCTGGATCTGGAAGATCTCGACCTGGGCCGCATCGTCGTTGAGGATGCCGCCGATCGCCTCGCCGCGGGCAATCGCCAGGCCGCTGGACGGCTCGCTCAGCTGCACCGCGAAATCCTCGTCGGGTTCGATCTTCGTGTCGCCGTGCACGGTGACGGTGACCTTCTGCACCGTGTCACCGGCGGCGAAGGTCACCACCTGGTCCACCGCGTCGTAGTCGCCATCGGCGACGGTGGCGGCGCCATCGGCCGTGCGGAAGCGCACCTGCACCGGCGACGGTGCCGGCTTGCTCAGGGTGAGGCTGAAGTCGAGCGCGGTGGTGCCGCCGTCGCCTTCGTTGATCACCGCATCGGCCACCGACACGCCGAGGCCGAGGTCCGAACAGCTGCTGCCGGCGTTGTGCGGCACCGAGGGCGACTGCAGGCTGAAGTCCGCCGCGTTGTCGCCGGTGTCCTGCACCAGCCCGGCCGCGTTGCTGATGCGGGCATACGAGCGGTCGGCGTTGGTCGAGCCCAGCGAGGCCAGCCGCGTGCCTTCGCCATAGGCCGAGCCGCCGCTGAGGCCGACCTGGTCCAGCACCGTGCCACCGGCATCGGCGATCGCCAGGCCGCCGGTGTCGGTGATGCCGGTCTTGTAGATCACGTCGCCGCCCACGCTGCCGGAATAGCCGCTGCTGGCGCCGTTGGTCAGCAACAGGTAGCAGCCTGGCGCGATCGACGTGCCCGACGGCAGCGTCGCACGCGTGCCGGTGGTGCCGCTGTCGTTCGAGCCGAGCAGGGTGTAGCCGCCCACGTCGAGCGCACTGGGCGAACCATTGTGCAGCTCGACGAATTCGTCGTTGCCGCCGGACGGTCCGCGTACGCGGAAGTTGCTGATCGTGAGATCCGCGGCCAGCGCGGGAAGCGCCGCGGCAAACAGACACAGCGCCATTCCCGCGGCGCGACGCATAGGCATCATGACGTGATTCCCCTCGATGTGATGGCGGATTCCCCCTCCCGGAACCTGACCACTGTCCGTGACGGCGCAATGACAGATCAGTCATACCCCGGCGCGGGGCGATGACTTTGCGACGGCTTCGGCAGTTTCGAAGGAACCTGGCGGCCTGGCAACCGAAACAGTGCCGAACAGGAATTTTTCCTAGGCGCGATGCCGCCATTGCGCCGGTGAACTCGGCACAATGGAGGGCCGCGCCAGGGATGAACGGCGTGCGGGCCGAATCCCGGGCCATTCGCATGCGCCCGGCCGGATGTGATACCTATGACGTTTGCCGTTTTCGCCCTGGGGCGTCGACGGTTTCGCGTGCACTCAAGCGGGGTGGAGGATGTCGGCAGTGATTAAGCCGGCGGTCGGCGGGGCGGGCATGGCCGTGGAGGATCGCGAGGCGGAAGTCTGCGCGTGGCTGGTGGCGCGTGGTCGCCTGAAGGAGGGCGATCTGGTGCGCGCGCGCCGGCTGCACGAGGAGTCGACCGAGGGCACGCTGACCACGCTGATGGCGCGTCTTGGCCTGGTGTCCGAGCGCGACCTGGCCGAGGGCTGGGCCGAGCTGCTGCAGGTGCCGCTGCTGTCCGCGCGCGATGCGCCGGAACTGCCGCCGGCGGATCTCGACGTGTCGCTGCGTTTCCTCAAGCAGCAGCACGTGGTGCCGGTGCAGGACGAAGCCCACGGGCTGGCGTTGATCGTCGCCGATCCGGCCGATCCGTATCCATTGCAGGCGGTGCAGCTGGCCGCCGGGCGCCCGGTGGCATTGCGGGTGGGCCTGCGTTCGGAAATCGATGGCCTGATCGAGCGCTACTACGGGTCCGGCCGCTCGGCGATGGGCACCATCGTGGAGAACCTCGACGGCAGCGCCGCCGAGGAGGACGACGTCGAACACCTGCGCGACCTCGCCTCCGAGGCGCCGGTGATCCGGCTGGTGAACCTGATCCTGCAGCGCGCGGTGGAACAGCGCGCGTCCGACGTGCACATCGAACCGTTCGAGAACCGGCTGAAGGTGCGTTACCGCATCGATGGCGTACTGCATGAAGTGGAAGCGCCGCCGTCGTCGTCGACCGCCGCGGTGATTTCGCGCGTGAAGATCATGGCGCGGCTCAACATCGCCGAGCGCCGCCTGCCGCAGGACGGCCGCATCCAGTTGCGCGTGCAGGGCAAGGAACTGGACCTGCGCGTGTCCACCGTGCCGACCAGCTTCGGCGAATCGGTGGTGATGCGCATCCTGGACCGCGAATCGGTGGTATTCGATTTCGAATCGCTGGGCTTCACCGACAGTTTCAAGCAGCGCTTCGTCGAGGTGCTGAACAAGCCGCACGGCATCCTGCTGGTCACCGGCCCCACCGGTTCGGGCAAGACCACCACGCTGTACACCGCGCTGAGCCAGATCAACACCAACGACGTGAAGATCATCACCGTCGAGGACCCGGTCGAATACCAGCTCGAAGGCATCAACCAGATCCAGGTGAAGCCGCAGATCGGGCTGGATTTCTCCGGCGCCCTGCGCTCGATCATGCGCCAGGACCCGGACGTGATCATGATCGGCGAAATGCGCGACCTGGAGACCTGCCGCATCGCGATCCAGTCCGCGCTCACCGGCCACCTGGTGCTGTCCACGCTGCACACCAACAGCGCGGCCGGCGGCGTCACCCGCCTGCTCGACATGGGCGTGGAGGATTACCTGCTCGGCTCCACCATCAACGGCATCCTGGCGCAGCGGCTGGTGCGCCGGCTCGATCCGGAAACCGCGATTGCCTACGAGGCGTTGCCCGAGGTGATCGAACAGTTCGAGCTGGAGAAATACACCGACGAACGCCCGATCCGCCTGTGGAAGCCCGGCACCAGCGCGGCGAATCCCAGTGGCTATCGCGGCCGTCGCGCGATCATGGAGTTCCTCACCATGAGCGACCCGCTGCGCCGTCTGGTGATGCAGCGCGCGAACGAGGGCGACATCGAGAAGCAGGCCCGTGCCGAAGGCATGCGCACGATGTACGAGGACGGCATCGCCAAGGCCGTGGCCGGCATCACCACGCTGGAAGAGGTCCTGCGCGTGACGCAGGAAGGCTGAGGTGGCGCAGTTCCGTTACAAGGCGGTCAACGACGCCGGCGAGACGCTGCAGGGGCAGATGGAAGCGGCCAGTGTCGAGGAAGTGATCGGCCGGTTGCAGGACCAGGGCCATACGCCGCTGGAAGCGCTGCCGGCCGATGGTGCGGGCGGTGGCAGCGGGTTTGCCGCGCTGTTCAAGCGCGGGCCGTTCAACGGCGACCAGCTGGCCCAGTTCACCCATCAGCTGGCGACCCTATTGGGCGCCGGCCAGCCGCTGGATCGCGCGCTGGGCATCCTGCTCGACCTGCCCGAGGGCGAGCACGCGAAGAAGCTGATCGAACGCGTGCGCGATCGCGTGCGGGGCGGCAACACGCTGTCCTCCGCGCTCGACGAGGAACACGGCGTGTTTCCCAAGCTCTACGTGAGCCTGGTGCGCGCCGGCGAAGCGGGCGGCTCGCTGGAGGAAACCCTGCGCCGGCTGGCCGACTACCTCGAGCGCGCCCAGGCGATGCGCGGCAGCATCGTCAATGCGCTGATCTACCCGGCCTTCCTGCTGGTCGGCGTGCTCGGTTCGCTGGTGCTGCTGCTGGCCTACGTGGTGCCGCAGTTCGTGCCGATCTTCGAGGACATGCAGGTACCGATTCCGTGGATCACCCAGGCCGTGCTGACCGTGGGCAACACGCTGCAGGCCTGGTGGTGGCTGATCCTGCTGCTGCTCGGCGGCGGCCTGTTCGGCTGGCGCGCGCACCTGCGCGATCCCGCGGCGCGGCAGGCCTGGCATGCCCGCCTGCTGCACATGCGCCTGGTCGGGCCGCTGCTGCTGAAGGTGGAGACGGCGCGGATCGCCCGCACCCTGGGCACCTTGCTGAAGAACGGCGTGCCGCTGCTGAATGCGCTGAGCATCGCGCGCCAGGTCACCGGCAACCGTGCGCTCGACGCGGCGCTGGCCGCGGCGCAGGAACAGGTCAAGGGCGGCGCGGGCCTGAGCCTGGCGCTGGGCCAGTCGAAGCTGTTTCCCCGACTGGCGATGCAGATGGTGCAGGTCGGCGAGGAAGCCGGCCAGCTCGACACCATGCTGCTGAAAGTCGCCGACACGTTTGAACTTGAGTCCAAACGCGCGATCGATCGTTTGCTGGCCGCACTGGTGCCGGCGCTGACCATCGTGATGACCGTGCTGGTGGCGATCATCATGGCCGCGATCCTGCTGCCGCTGTTGAGTCTGACCAGCAATATTCAGTAACCGAGGAGTAGGGCAATGATGAAGCGTTTGGAATTCGTGGGGCAGGGAATAGGGAATCGAGAATCGGGAATGGCAAGAGCCCGCAAGGCGGCGACCCTGGCTTCTCCCATTCCCCAAGCCCCATTCGCCATTCACGGGCGCGCGCGGGGCGCTGCCCCCTCCTCAATCCTCCCCCGCGGAGCGGGGGAGGAGGCGAAGGCAAGAAGCGCCTTGTTTCATAAGAGCGGGGGCTTCACCCTGCTCGAAATGCTCGCGGTGATCGTGCTGATCGGCATCATCGGCGCGGTGGTGGTGACCCAGGTCGGCAAGAACGTCGACAAGGGCAAGTACGGCGCCGGCAAGTCGCAGCTGATGACGCTGAGCCAGAAGATCGAGAACTACGCGCTGGACAACGGCACCCCGCCGCAGCAGCTCGACGGCCTGGTGACCCGGCCACCGAACGCGGCGAACTGGCAGGGTCCCTATGCCAAGGCCTCCGAACTGAAAGACCCGTGGGGCCATGCCTTCGGCTACCAGTATCCGGGCCAGAACGGCAGCTTCGACCTGATCTTCTACGGCCAGGACGGCAAGCCCGGCGGCGACGGCTACAGCAAGGACGTGGGCAACTGGCAATGAAGCCGGGAATCGGGATTCGGGAATCGGGAATCGGAAAAGCGTGCGCCCACACGCTTGCCTGCTCTGCCCATTCCCTGTTCCCCGTTTCCCGTTCCCCGCGCGCGCAGTGCGCTACCCCCTCCTCAATCCTCCCCCGCGGAGCGGGGGAGGAGGCAAAGGCGCGAGGCGCCTTGTTCCATAAGAGCGGGGGCTTCACCCTGCTCGAAATGCTGGCGGTGATCCTGCTGATCGGGATCGCGGTGGCGGCGGTGTCGGTGTCGGTGACGCAGGGCCTGGCCGGTGCGCGGGTGCGCGCGGCCAGCGGCGAACTGGCCGGCGCGCTGCGCGCGACCCGGGCGCAGGCGATCGTGCGCGGGCAGGAGCAGCACTTCGACGTCGATACCCGGGCGAACAGCTACGACGATGCGAGGCGGCACGACGTGCAGCTGCCCGTCGGCATGCACATCAGCATCACCAGCGCGAAGGAAGACCAGCCGAACGACCACACCGGGCGCATCCGCTTCTTCCCCGACGGCAGCTCCACTGGTGGCCGCATCACCTTGCACAGCGGCCAGCGCGAGTGGCACGTCAACGTGTCGTGGCTGACCGGCGAAGTGCGGGTGGTCGATGCGGTGGCTTCCCGATGAAACCCGGGAATCGGGAATCGGGATTCGGGATTCGGCCAGGCGCGCCAGCGCCGGCTGCCCGCCTTTGCCGTTCCCCATTCCCCATTCCCCATGCCCGGCGCCAACGCGGTTTCAGCCTGCTGGAAGTGATCGCCGCGATCATGCTGCTGGCGATCGCGTTCACCGCCCTGATGAAGGTGGCCGGCGCGTCGATCGGCCTGACCCACAACGCGGCGGAATACAGCCAGGCGGCGATGCGTGCGCGCAGCCTGCTGGACAGTGCCTTCGTGGGCGAGGCGGTGAAGCCGGGCAATCGTTCCGGCCGCTTCGATACGCAGTACCGCTGGCAGCTCGACGTACGGCCGTGGAACACCGGCGGCCCCGTGGTGCCGGGCGCGCCGCTGCAGCTGTACCAGCTCGACCTCACCGTCTCGTGGGGGCCGCAGGCCCATCCGCGGGCGGCCCACTTCCGCACCCTGCGGCTGGGTGGTCCACTGGCCTCGGGCCAGGCGCAGGCCGGACCATGAAACGGCAGGCCGGTTTCACCCTGCTGGAAGTGCTCGCCTCGCTGGTGCTGCTGGCCTTGTTGCTGGTCGGCGTGTATTCGGGCATCCGCACCGCCACGCACAGCGTGCGCTCCGGCACGGCGGCGATCGAGCGGCTGGACCAGGTGCGCTCGGCCCAGCAGTTCCTGCGCCGCGAACTGGCGCAGAGCCTGGCCCAGCCGATCGATCGCACCGATCATGGCGAACCGGTCTACTTCGTCGGCAGTGCCCGGGAGATGCGCTACGTGGCGCCGCTGCCCGGTTACCTGGGCAAGCTCGGCCCGCAACTGCAGCAGCTGCGCCTGGTCGACGACGACCACGGCGGCCAGCGGCTGGAACTCAGCCTGGCCTTGCTGCCGCCCGATGGCCAGCCGCCGCAGGCGCTGGGCGATCCGCAGGTGCTGGTCGACCACGTCAGCAGCGGCAGCTTCAGCTATCGCGGCGTCGATTCGAAAGGTGCCGCGGTGGCGTGGTCGCCGACCTGGGCCGACGGCCGCGTGCTGCCGCAACTGGTGCGGGTCGAGCTGCAGGTGAACGGCACCGTCGAGTGGCCGCAGCTCGAGGTGCCGCTGCGGGTGAACGCCTCGCCGGCCGGACTGGTGCGCATGGGCCTGCGCGGCGGGAGCCTGCGATGAGGCGGGCGGCGCCGCAGCTGCTCGGGCGTCAGCGCGGCGTGGCGCTGCTGCTGGTGTTGTGGGCGTGCACCCTGCTGGCGATCCTGCTCGGCGGTTATGCCGCGCTGGCGCGCACCGAGGGCCTGCAGGCGCGTTACCAGTTTGCCCAGACCCAGGCGCACTACGCGGCCGAGGCCGGCCTGATGCGCGCGGCCTATGCCCTGCAGGACCCGCAGGCGAAGCAGCGCTGGATGGCCGATGGCCGGGTCTACACCTTCCACTACGACAACGCGACGATCACCGTGCGCGCGATCGACGAAGGCGGCAAGGTCGATCTCAACGCGGCCTCGCCCGAGGTACTGCTGGCGCTGTTCCAGGCGGCCGGTTTGAAGCCTGCGCCGGCACAGGTGCTGGTCGATCAGGTGGTCGACTGGCGCAGCCTGCCGGCGGTGGAGGGCGATGACGCCAGCGCCCGGGCCGGCTATCTGGCGGCCGGGAGAAACTACGGTCCACGCCACGGCCCGTTCGCCAGCGTCGAGGAGTTGCAGATGGTGCTGGGCGTCACGCCCTCGCTGTACCGGCTGCTGGCGCCGGCGCTGACGATCTGGTCGGGCAGTTCCAGCCCCGATCCGAATACCGCGCCGCCGCTGGCGCTGGCGGCGATCCCGGGAATGACGCCGGAACAGCGCCAGCAGCTCGAGGCTGCACGGCAGCAGAACGCGAAGGACCCGCAGCTGGTTCTGGGCAGCGGAACAACGCATAGTATCCGGTCCGAGGCTACGCTGGCCGACGGCACGCGCGCGGTCCTGCGCGCCACGATTCGCCTGCAGGCGGGGCAGGCGCAACCGTACGCCGTCTTGCGCTGGCAGGAAGGGGAGGCGGAATGAGTTCGGCAACGCAGTCACTGCGGCCGCTGGTCGATGTCGTACGCCGCAGTTGGCGTGCCTCGCCGTTGCCGGGTTTCCTGCACTGGTGGGGTGGCGAGTTGCGCGCGCTGCTGCCGCCGCGCTGGCGTGGCGCCTTCGGCAGCGGCGCCGACTGGTACCTGCTGCAGTGCGCCGGCGCCCGCTGGGATCTGCGCCGCAACGGTCACGCCGGGCTGCTGTCGAGCTGGGATGAAACGGAGCCGGGCATCGACGGCGCGGGCAAGCCGCCGGCGGCGTTGCGCGATGCACTGCAACGCGTCGATCGCGAGGATCTGCGCGTGGCCCTGTTGCTGCCGTCCGCCCTGGTGCTGCGGCGCACCCTGAGCCTGCCGCTGGCGGCACGCGACAACCTGATGCAGGTGGCCGGTTTCGAGATGGACCGGCAGACCCCGTTCAACCTGGCCCAGGTGCACCACGCCGTGCGCGAGCTGGCGACGGCGGCGCCGCCCGGGCGCTTCAACGCGGAACTGGTGGTGGTCACCCGCGACGTCCTCGATCCCGTGCTGGCGCGTCTGCAGGCACAGTCGATCAGTGTGGACGCGGTGGACGTGGCCGATGGCCATGGCCGCCTCGGCGTGAACCTGTTGCCGGCGGCGCAGGTGCCGCGCCACGCGCATCCGCGGCGCCGGCTCAACCTGCTGCTGGCCGCGGCCGTGGTGGTGTTGCTGGGCTGCGTGCTGGGCGAATGGCTGCACAACCGGCAGCTGGCGCTGGAGCAGATGCGCACGGACGTCGAAGGCATGCGCGGCGAAGCGCAGCAGGTGGCGGCGCTGCGCCAGCAACTGCAGGACAACGCCGGCGCCGCCGGCTTCCTGGCCCAGCGCAAGAAGCACAGCGTGGCGATGCTCAGCGTGCTCGAAGACGCCACCGCGCGCCTGCCCGACAGCGCGTGGCTGGAACGCCTCAGCGTGGACAACACCGGTCAGATCGGCTTCCAGGGGCAGAGCCAGCAGGCCGCGAAACTGCTCGACACCTTGAAGGATTCGCGCCTGATCACCGACGCCAGTTTCCAGGGCAGCATCCAGCCCGATCCCACCACCGGCAAGGAGCGCTTCTACCTCACCGCCCGGGTCAACCAGCCGAAGCCCGCGCCGAATGCCGCGAGCGCCGGGGGCACGCCATGAAGCTGGCGGCGATGAACCGGCGTGACAGCCGCATCGCGGCGGTGCTCCTGCTGCTGCTCGCGCTGCTGCTGGCCTATTTCGTGTTGCTGCACTGGTGGTTCGTGGCGCCGCTGCAGCAGATCCGTGGCGAGATGGCCGACCTGCGCGACACGCAGAGCCGCTACGCCGCCGCGATCGCCGAGAAGCCCGCGTTGCTGCAGCGGATCGCCGCGCTCGGTGCCGGCCAGGCGGCCAGCAGCGCGTTCCTGTCGGCGGATGATCCCAACACCGCTTCGGCGGACCTGATGCAGCGCGTGGTCGACGTGGTCGCGGCGCATGCCGGCAGCGGATCGTGCACGGTGAGCCAGAAGATGCCGCTGCCCAGTCCCGCGCCGGCCGTCGGCGAACCGTATCGCAAGGCCGCGGTGAGCATCAGCCTGAGTTGCGACATCGAGCCGCTGGCCGCGGTGATGCAGGCGCTGGAGCAGGGCACGCCGTATCTGTTCATCGACGACCTCAGCATCTATCGCAATCCGGTGGCCGCGCAGCAGGGTGGTGCCGTGCCGCTGGAAGTGCAGTTCACCCTGTCCGGTTATGTGCGGCCGGCGCGGGTCGCGCCCGCATGGCCCGGCGCGCCGGCGACTTCGCCGGGAGACGCGCCATGAACGCGGCCGCCCAGCGTCGCCTCACGCCCTGGCTGATGCTCGGCGCCATCGCGCTGGCGGCGCTGCTGCTGGCCCTGCTGCTGGGGGTCGGTCGTGGCGTGCACTGGGACGAGCCACGCGTGCGCGCGCCGCTGCCGCCGGCCGGCAATCCCGCCAACCTGCCGCAGCCGTTGCCGCTGCAGCAGTTCGCCCTGGTCTGGCAGAAGCCGCTGTTCGCACCCGACCGCAAGCCGACGGCTTCCGCGGCCGATGGCGGCAGCCAGCTCGGCGACCTCGAACTCACCGGCGTGATCCTCACGCCAGCATTGCGCATGGCCTTGCTGCACGATCGCCAGGCCGATCGCGAAGTGCGCCTGCGCGAAGGCGAATCGCTGCCCGACGGCAGCGTGAAGCTGGTCGAGGTGCGCGCCCGCTCGGCCATCTTCGATGCCTCCGGCGGCCGCACCGAACTGAAGCTGCCGGCCGGCGCGCCGATCGACCCGCCGCGCGGCGCCGATCGGAATGCCTCCGGTGAAGGTGCCGCGCCGAGTCGTTCCGCGCCGCCGGTGCCGCCGATGCCCAACCGCGCCACGCCCGAATCGTCGCGCGAATCGCCGGCCGAGCGCCTGCGCCAGAATATCCAGAAACGTCGGGCCGCCCGCGCTGCCGCGGCCAACGAAGGAGTACGTTGATCCATGTTCCGCACGCTCACCCAGCAAACCCTGCGCGCCGCCACGCTCGCCTTCGTGGTCGGCGTGGCCGGTTGCGCCAGCCTGCCGCAGCCGCATGACGACGGCGCCCTGCAGCGCGAGGCGATGGCCGGCACGCAGAACCCGGTGCCGGCGCCGCTGCCGTTGAACACCAGCGTGGCCAGTGGCAGCGAGGCCACGGCGAGCCCCGAGATCAGCCACGGCAGCGGCCAGTTCATCCATCCCGGCGCGCTGGCCACGCCCAGGCCGGCGGCCAGCGGCAGTGGCGCGGTGACCTTCAACTTCGAGAACCAGCCGGTGCAGGCGGTGGTCAAGGCGATCCTCGGCGACCTGCTGAAGCAGAACTACACCATCGTGCCCGGCGTGCAGGGCAACATCTCGTTCTCCACCTCCGAGCCGGTCGACGTCGGCCAGGCACTGCCGATCCTCGAGACCCTGCTGGGCTGGACCGGCAACGCGCTGGTGCATCGCGACGGCGGCTACGTGGTGATGCCGCAGAAGGATGCGGTGGCCGGCAACCTGGTGCCCAGCCTGGGCGCCACCGCGCCGCAGGGCGGGCTGCAGGCGCGGCTGTTCCCGCTGCGCTACATCTCGGCCACCGAGATGCAGAAACTGATCAAGCCGTTCGCGCGGCCCGACGCCACCCTGCTGGCGGACCCGGCGCGCAACCTGCTGGTGATGTCGGGCACGCCGCAGGAACTGGCCAACTACCAGAGCATGGTGCGTACCTTCGACGTCGACTGGCTGCGTGGCATGTCGGTGGGCGTGTTCAACCTGCAGTACGCCACGGTCGGCGACCTGATGCCCAAGCTGGATGGCATGTTCGGCGTGCACGGCGACACCCCGCTGGCCGGCATGCTGCGCTTCATCCCGATCGAGCGCACCAACGCGCTGGTGGTGATCAGCACCCAGCCCGACTACCTGCGCGAAGTGGGCGACTGGATCGCCCGCATCGATCGTGGCGGTGGCAACGAGCCCCAGCTGTTCGTCTACGACGTGCGCAACATCAAGGCCTCGGACCTGGCCCGCTACCTGGCCAACATCTACACCAACGGCGCCGGTGGCGGCGGCACCGGCGACAGCGGCGGCCAGGTGGGCCCGGGCCTCACCGGCGCCACCCTGGGCAGCGCCGAGAACGCCAGCGGCACCAGCATGGGCAGCACCGCCGGCGGCTTCGGCAATGCGGCGGACGGCTCGCGCAACGGCGGCATCGGCGGCGGCATCAATGGCACCGACAGCAATGGCGGCCTGAACATGGGCAGCGCTCGCGATGCCGGCGGCAGCGGCACCAGCGGCGGCTTCGGCAGCACCTCGGGCAGCAGCTTCGGCAATGCCGCCGGTGGCAACGGCGCTGCCGGTGACCAGCAGTACAGCTCCAGCGACGGCAGCGTGCGGATCAGTTCGGTCGACAGCAACAACCAGCTGCTGGTGCGCGCGCGGCCCTCGCAGTGGGAAGAGATCAAGTCGGCCATCGGCAAGCTCGACAACGTGCCGATGCAGGTGCAGATCGAGACGCGCATCCTGGAAGTGAACCTCACCGGCGAATTCCAGTTCGGCGTGCAGTGGTATCTGGAAGGACTCACCGGCAGCACCACCACCAGCGACGACAGCGGCAACTCGGTACTCGTGCCGGGCCAGCCCTACCGCCATCGCCAGATCGGCCTGGGCCAGGGCGGCAACGCGTTTCGTGGCGAACCGTTCTTCTACTCCTTCCTCAACAGCAACCTGCAGGTCGCCGTGCGCGCGATGGAGACCAGCGGCAACACCAAGACGCTGTCGGCGCCGTCGATGGTGGTGATGAACAACCAGACTGCCAGCATTGCGGTGGGCAACCAGATCCCGATCAACCAGACCAGCGTGAACACCGGCATCGGCAACGCCAGCACCTACAGCCAGGTCAGCTACCTCAACACCGGCGTGATCCTCAACGTGCAGCCGCGGATCAATCCCGGCGGCCTGGTCTACATGAACATCAGCCAGGAGGTGAGCCAGGCCGACCGTTCGGTGCCCCTGGTCAATGGCAACCCGGCGATCTCGCAGCGCAAGCTGGCCACCCAGGTGGCCGTGCAGAGCGGCCAGACCGTGCTGCTGGGCGGCCTGATCGAGCAGGCCGAAGGCAACACCGACACCGGCATTCCCGGCCTCAACCGCATCCCCGTGCTGGGCCGGTTGTTCGGCAGCACCAATCGCAGCCGCAACCGCACCGAGCTGATCGTGCTGATCACGCCGCGGGTGATTCGCGGCGGCGCCGATGCCAAGCAGATCACCGACGACTACCAGAACAAGTTCGAATCGCTGACCCCGCTGCGCAAGTCGGGCGAACTCGTTCCCACGGCAGCGGCCACCACCGTGCCGCTGCCGGCTGTGCCCCAACCGCCACCGCCACCAGCGCCGAGCTGGCCCGAACAGATGCAGCAGCATGCGGAACTGGCGCTGGGCAAGGGCGACTATCTGAACGCGCAGAACCTGGCGATCCAGTCGTGGCAGCAGGGCACGCATCATGGCGAGCTGTGCGAACGCAACTGGCAGGTGGTCATCGAGGCGCGCCAGCATGCGCAGGATGCGAAGGGCCTGGAGCTGGCGCGCAAGCGCTTGGCCGATTGCCGTGCACCGGTGAAGTCGCCATAACGCCACGCCCTCGCGGAGCAGGCCGGGCCTGCTCCGCCTGCAGCCACTATCATTCGCGTGGATGACTGCATCCACGCCGAATTTCCCGATCACCCCGCTGCTGCCGCAGATCGTCGCCGCGCTGGCGACGCATCCGCGGCTGGTGCTGGAAGCGCCGCCGGGCGCGGGCAAGACCACCCAGGTGCCGCTGGCCCTGCTCGACGCCGACTGGCTGGCCGGGCAGAAGATCGTGATGCTGGAGCCGCGCCGGATCGCGGCGCGCTCGGCCGCGCAGTTCATGGCGCGGCAGCTGGGCGAGGAGGTCGGGCAGACCGTCGGCTACCGCATCCGCTTCGAGTCGAAGGTGAGCGCGGCCACCCGCATCGAGGTGGTCACCGAGGGCATCCTGACCCGGCTGATCCAGCATGACCCGGAGCTGGCGGGCATCGGCGCGATCGTGTTCGACGAATTCCACGAACGCCATCTCGCCGGTGATCTCGGCGCCGCGCTGACGCTGGACCTGCAGGGCACCTTGCGGCCCGGGCTGCGCCTGCTGCTGATGTCGGCCACGCTGGATGGCGAGCGCATCGCCCAGTGGCTGGACGCGCCGCGGCTGTCCAGCCCCGGCCGCAGCTTCGCGGTGCGCATCGAACATCCGCCGGCGCGCACGCAGGAGGCGATCGAACACCAGCTGGCGCGGGTGGTGCGCCAGGCGCTGGAGGAAAACGACGGCGACGTGCTGGCCTTCCTGCCCGGCCGCCGCGAGATCGCCCGCGTGCAGGCGGTGCTGGCGCAGACCCTGACGCGCGACGACGTCGACGTGCTGGCCCTGCATGGCGAACTCTCGCTGATCGATCAGCAGGCAGCGCTGGCGCCGGCGGAGCCGGGCCTGCGCCGCGTGGTGCTGGCCACCAACGTGGCCGAGTCCAGCATCACCTTGCCGGGCATTCGTGCGGTGGTCGACAGCGGCCTGGCGCGCGAGCCGCGTTTCGATCCGAACTCCGGCTTCACCCGGCTGGAGACGGTGAGCATCTCGCAGGCCTCGGCCGACCAGCGCGCCGGCCGCGCCGGTCGCGTGGCGGAAGGCACGGCGTATCGGCTGTGGCCGCAGAGCCGCCGGCTGGAACCGGCGCGCAGCGCGGAGATCGCCCAGGCCGAGCTGTCCTCGCTGGCGCTGGAACTGGCGGCCTGGGGCATCACCGCCAGCAGCGACGCCGACCTGCCCTGGCTCGATCCGCCGCCGGCCGGCGCGCTGGCGCAGGCGCGCGAACTGCTGCAGCAACTGGGTGCTCTCGGCGACGATGGCCGCATCACCGCGTTGGGCAAGCGCATGCTCGAACTCGGCGCCAGCCCGCGCATGGCGGCGGCCGCCCTGCATGCGCCGCCGCCGTTGCACGCGCTGGTGGCCGACCTGCTGGCCTTGCTGGATGCCCGTTCGCCGATGCGCGGCGAACAGGCGCGCAACGATGACCTGCGTGTGCGCCTCGCTGCGCTGCATGCCTGGCGTGACCGTCGCGGTGTCCACGCGCGCGACGCGGACGCCGGAGCGCTGGCGGCGATCGAGCAGGCCAGCAAGGGCTGGCGTCGTCGCCTCGACGTGCGCAGCGCCGCCAGTGGCGTGCCGCACAGCCACAGTGTCGGCGACCTGCTGCTGCACGCCTTTCCCGACCGGGTGGCGCGCCGCGATGACAGCAACCCCACCCGCTACACGCTGGCCAATGGCCGCGGCGCGCGCCTGCACGAGAACACCGCCTTGCTGGGCGAGCCGTGGCTGGTCGTCATCGAGTTGCGCCGCGACAGTCGCGACAGCCTGATCCTGGCGGCAGCGCCGCTGGACCCGCGCGTGCTGGAGCGCGATTTCCCGGCCCGCTTCAGCCGCGAACGCAGCCTGCGCTGGAACGAGCAGCGCGGTGCCGCCGAGGCCTTCGACGAATCGCGTTTCGGCGCGATCGTGCTGGAACGTCACAGCGTGCCGGTGAAACCGTCCGACGCCTTGCCCGCGCTGCTCGCCGCCGTGCGCGCGCGGGGCATCGACAGTTTGCCGTGGAGTGATCACGCGCGGCGCCTGCGCGCACGGATGCAGGCCCTGCGCCAGTGGATGCCCGAGCTCGGCCTGCCGGACGTTTCCGGCGTGGCCTTGCTGGCTACACTGGAGGACTGGCTGGCGCCGTGCCTGGCGGGGCGTCATCGACTCGATGCGCTGGGGCCGGAGGATCTGTCCCAGGCGCTGGCGTCGCGTCTGGATCACCAGCAGCGCAGCATGCTGGATGCGCAGGCGCCGGAAAGCCTGGTGGTGCCCAGCGGCCAGCAGCGCCGGCTGGAGTACACCGAAGACGGGCCGCCGGTGCTGGCGGTGAAGCTGCAGGAGTTGTTCGGCATGGCCGACACCCCGCGCGTGGGCGGCGGTCGCGTGCCGGTCACCCTGCACCTGTTGTCGCCGGCGGGACGACCGATCCAGGTGACCCAGGACCTGAAGGGGTTCTGGGAGCGCACCTATCCCGAGGTCAGGAAGGAAATGAAGGGCCGCTATCCGCGCCACCCCTGGCCCGATGATCCGTGGACCGCCACGCCGACGCACCGTGCGAAACCCCGCGAGCGACGCTGATCCGTGTGCGGCTCGTAACGGTCAGAGCACATGCCGCTCTTGTACCATCGCGGCCAACGGACGCTGAGCGCGGGGACTGCCAGAAAACATGGATCGCGACGAGCTTGACCCGGCCCGGGCGGATCAGCGGGAAGGCCATGACGCCCGGCTGTCGCTGGCCAAGCCATCGCCATGGCGGCTCAGCGCGTGGCTGTGGAGCCTGCTGGTCCTGCTGGGCGGACTGGCCCTGGCGCTGTCCGTGCACCATCAGCAGCAGCAACGCCGCCTGGCCGAGCAGTCCTTCGTTCGGGGCGAACTGGCCAACAAGACGTTCGCGGCGCTGCAGGACAAGCTGAATTCGGCCGAAGCGATGCTGCGCGCCGTGCAGACGCTGTTTCTCGCGTCGGACCAGGTGACCCAGGTCGAGTTCGCGAATTTCTACACCAACCTGCGCCCTCGCGAGCAGTTTCCCAGCCTGCTGGCGCTGGCCTATGCGCAACGCGAGCAGGATGACGCGGGCGAACGCTACATGACGCGGTGGGTCGAGCCTGCCATGGGGAACGCCGCGGTGATCGGCCTGGATGTCGGAGCGCAGCCGAACAACCTGGCCGGCCTGCTGGCCTCGCGCGACAGCGACCAGGCCACCCTGTCCGCGCCGTTTCGCCCGGTACAGCAGCGCGGCGCCAGCGGTACCGAGGACGGCATCACCCTGCGCCTGCCCGTGTTCAGCCCGGGCAACCCGCCGCAATCGCTCGACCAACGGCACCAGCGCATGCGCGGCTCGATCGCGGTGTCTTTCCGCGTCAGCAAGCTGATCGACAGCGTCCTGCAGGATGACGTGCGACGCGACCTGCGGCTGCAGCTGGCCGACGTGACGGAAGCCGGCCACGTGCTGCCGCTGTTCGACTCGATGCCCGGCACGCCGGATGTCCGCGGCGGCTATCGTTTCGAGCGTCGACTGGCCTACGGCGGTCGGGTCTGGGACGTGGTGATGCAGCCACGCGACACCACCCCTCCCGCGATCGACTGGCGCCAGTCGACCCTGCCCGGCGGCCTGCTGGTGAGCCTGCTGCTGGCTCTGCTGGTGTACTCCATCGTGGGGACGCGGCAACGCGCGCTCGAGCTGGGCTGGCAGATGAGCCGGCGCTATCGCGAGAGCGAGGAGCGCTTCCGCGCACTGAACGAACTGCTGCCCGCGCTGGTGCTGCTGGCCGAAGTCGATGGCGGCCGGATCACCTACGCGAACCGCACCTCGCGCGATCGTCTCGGTGACCAGGTCACCGAGCAGCGCCTGCCCGACCTGTTCGACGACGAGATCCTGCGCCAGCAGCTGGGCGATGCCGAAACCCGGGGCTGCAGCCGGATCGAGGCGCGCCTGCACAACACGGCCGGCGCGCACTTCTGGGCCAGCGTGGCGATCTCGCGCATCGAGCTGGGCGGAGTCGGCAAGTTGCTGATGGTGGCCAGCGACATCACCGAACAGCGCCAGCTGACCGAGCTGCTCAGCCACCAGGCCAGCCACGACGCCCTGACCGACCTGTACAACCGGCGCGAATTCGAGCGCCGCCTGCATGAATCGCTGGCGGCCGGCGTGGCGGGCCCGCCGATCATCGTGCTGCTGTACGTCGACCTCGACCAGTTCAAGCTGATCAACGACACCTCGGGTCATCTCGCCGGCGATCAGCTGCTGGCCCAGCTTTCGATCGTGATGCGCAAGCAGCTGGGCGGCACCGATGTGCTGGCCCGCCTCGGCGGCGACGAGTTCGGGGTGCTGCTGACCCGGGTGGCCGACCCGCAGGAAGCGGAGCGCATCGCCGAACGCGTGCGTCGCTGCATCGACGGCTACGTGTTCATCTGGGAGCAGCGCAGCTACACGATCAGTGCCAGCATCGGCGGCGTGGTCGCCGAGCCGGCCGGCATCTCGGCCAAGGATCTGCTGACCCAGGCCGACACCGCCTGCTACGTGGCCAAGGAGTCCGGCCGCAATCGCGTGCACTTCTACTCCGAGCGCGACGACCAGACGGTGCGCCGGCGCAGCGAGATGGAGTGGGCCAACCGCCTGCGCTGGGCCGTCGACGAACATCGCCTGCAGCTCACCTACCAGGAAGTGTGGCCACTGCCGCTGGGCGACGGCGCCGAACCCGGCATCGAGATGCTGTTGCGCTTCCGCGAGGAGTCCGGACAGCTGGTGGTGCCCGGCGTGTTCCTGCCGGCGGCGGAGCGTTACGGCCTGATGCCGTCGGTCGACCGCTGGGTAATCGAGACCACCCTGGCCAACTTCGAGCGGCTGCATCCGGCCGGCAACCGGCTGGACATGGTGGCGATCAACCTGTCCGGCGCCAGCATCGAGGACCCGGCCCTGGTCGACCGGATCATCGAACTGCTGCAGCGCTACCGGGTGGAGCCTTCGCGGGTGTGTTTCGAGATCACCGAGACCGTGGCGGTGCGCAACCTGTCCCAGGTGGTGCGCTGCATGGCCTTGTTGCGCAGCGCCGGTTGCCGCATCGCGCTGGACGATTTCGGCGCGGGCATGTCCTCGTTCACCTATCTGAAAAACCTGCCGCTGGACATCATCAAGATCGACGGCAGCTTCGTGCGCGACATGCTCACCGATCCGGTCAGTCACCTGATGGTCAAGGCGGTGACCGACATCGGGCATCGGCTGGGCCTGGAAGTGATCGCCGAATGGGTGGCCGACGCCGAGACCGTGCAGGCGCTGACCGCGCTGGGCGTGAACCGGGTGCAGGGTTTCAGTCTGCATCATCCCGAGCTGGCGGTGTTCCAGCGAGACTGAGTGTTCGGCAGCGCGATCCATGGACGTCTGGACGTCCATACGCGGGAAGGCCCGGTCGTCGCCGACCGGGCCTTCCTGTCTGAAGGGCGGGGCGCGTCCTTGCGCTCCCGGTTCTGCACTCGCTTACGGCGTGTAGCTGCCGGTCAGCGTGACGCCGCTGTAGCTGCTGTAGGCCCGCACCATGACGTAGTAGGTGCCTGCAGTGGCCGGCGAGATGTTGCAGGTCTCGCTGTTACCGGTCACGTAGGGGCGGCAGTCGTAGCTGCTGGTGGTGGGGGCCGAGCCACGCTTCACGTACAGGTCGGCGTCGCCGGTGCCGCCGGAGATCGCGAACTTGAGGTTGCTGGCGCCAGCGGGTACCACCATCGTGTAGTTCACCGCGTTGCTCTTCGTGGCCTGCAGGCCGGTCACCGGCGTGCCGTTCTGCAGCACGTTGCCGCCGCCGCCCGTGCTCCAGGTGGCCTTGATGCTGACACCGGAGAACGCGGCATAGCCGTTCAACATCACGTAGTAGGTGCCTGCCTGGGGCGAGGCCACCGTGCAGCTTTCGCTGTTGCCGCTGACGTACGGACGGCAGTCATAGCTGGACAGGGTCGGCGCGGAACCGAACTTCGTGTACAGATCCGCGTCGCCGGTGCCGCCGGATTCGGCGATGACCAGGTTGGTCGCGCCGGCCGGAATCACCACGGTGTAGGCCAGCTGTGCCCCGGTGGCGGCGGCCTGGCCGGTGAGCGCCACACCGTTCTGCAGCACGTTGCCACCGCCGCCGGCAGCTGTCACCGTCACGGACTGCGTGCTGGTGTTGCTGGCACCGTCGTTGTCGGTGACCGTCAGCGACACGGTATAGGTGCCGGCGGCGGCGTAGGTGTGGCTCGGGCTGGCCGCTGTCGAGGTGCCGCCGTCGCCGAAGTTCCACGAGTGCGAGGCAATCGTGCCGTCGCTGTCGGTGGAGCTGTCGGTGAAGCTGGCGGTCAGGCCGCTGGTGGTGTCGCCGAAGCTCGCCACCGGCGGGTTGTTGGCCGGTGGCGTGCTGCCGCCCCAGTTGGCCTGCGCATAGGTGCTCACCGCGCCCATGTTGAAGCTGCCGAAACCGGTGGTGTAGTCCCAGCCGGCGGCCGCGTTGTAGCCATAGCCGTTGTAACCGTTGTTGCCCGAGGTCACGTCATGCAGCAGCGAGGGGTTGCCGGGGAACGCGGCGTAGAACTTCGAGGCGGGAAAGCCCAGCGCGTTGCCGTTCGCCGACTGGATGCGCGCCCAGGCGCCCACGAAGATCGGCGAGGCCAGGCTGGTGCCACCGACCTGGTACTGGTTGCCGTTGGCGTAGATCAGTGCCCCCGTCGACTGCGCCGCATCGAATGCCACGTCGGGCAGCACGCGCTTGGTGATCGAACTGCCCAGGGCGCTGGTCTGCCAGGCCGGTGCCGTTTCGTACTTGCTCACGCCACCGCCGGTGGCCCACAGGCGGTCGTCGGCCGTGTTGTTGCCATCCTGCGACAGCCCTTCGTTCCACACGGTCTCGCCGGACCAGGCCGCACCGTTGGTGGAAAGCGTGGTGCCGCCCACGGCGATCACGTTGGGCGATACCGCCGGTTCGCTGACCGAATAGTTGCTGAGGCTGACGCCCGACAGCAGCGTGGTCGTGCCGTGCTTGTAGAGGTCGCCGCCGTACGATTCGTAGGCACCTTCGTCACCGGCCGAGGCCGAGAACGTCTGCCCCTGCGCGGCAGCCTGGGCGAAGATCTGGTCGTCCGTGGCCAGCGTGCCCGAGCTGTTGGCGGCGGTCTCGTCTTCGCCGAGCGAGATGTTCACCACCTTGGCGACGTTGTCGGTGACCGCCTTGTTGTACGCGGCGCTGATGCCGGCGTCGGTCAGCGAGCCGTCGTTGGTGCCGTTGACCGCGGCGTAGAAGATCAGCTTCTGCACGCCGCCGGAGGTGCCGATGATGGACTGCGAGTCCAGCGCCCATTCCACGTTGGAGTCGGCGTCGTTCCAGAACGTGCCGCTGCCGACGTTGACGGTCTGCGTGTTGACCGTGGGCAGGCCGGCGCTGCTGGTGAAGCTGCCCAGGTCGGTGATCACCTGGGTCATCTTGCCCCAGGTGATCACGCCGACCGTGGTGTTGGTCGCGGCCGGCATGCTGCTGCCGCCATAGATCGCGGAGAAATCGGCCGGACTGTGGGCGACCGCGCTGGCGGCCTGGGTCTGGGCGGTGACCAGGGTGGCCTTGTGGAACATGGTGTGCTTGACGACCACGTTCTGCAGGCCGACCACGGCGTTGACGATGTTGCCCAGCGCCTGCGGCACGGAAGCGACGGAATCATTGGCGAAGTGCGGCCTGCCCCGATACTCGAAGCGCTTCATGTTGGTGCGGAACGCGCTGGTCACGTTGAGCGCGTTGCCGTCGGCGGTGATCAGCTGGTTGTTGCCGGCCACTTCGATGTTGGTGAAGCCGCTCTGCTGCAGATGGGCGACCACCGCCTGCACCTGCGCATCGGTCGGCGCGAACCTGGCCTTGAACTGGGCCGGCGTGAGGTACTGGTGGTACTCGGGGCTGCCGGGCTGGTTGAGCTGCTGCAGGAACTGGTCGAGCTGATCGGCGTGGCGCAACTTGAGGCTCACCGCGACATGCAGCGGCTGGCTGGCCTCCAGCGGGCTGACCATGATGCCGGCGAGGCTGGGGTTGCCGGTCATGTTGAGGCTGTAGCGCGGGGCCGTGGCCTGGCTGGCCTGGGCGCTCAGCGTGGACGCCGTGGCGGCGGGTGCCGCGGTGTTCAGCAGCGCGGGGCCGGTGCGCGTGGCGACCCAGTTGTCGGCGGCATGCGCCGACAACGACATCATGGCCAGCGCAAGAGCCGCAGGCAGCAGGGCCTTGCGATAGTTCGGTGCCGCAATACCTCGAAGACCAGCGTGGTTTGTCATGGACGAATTCCCAAACAGTGGATGAAGGCGACGGACACGGCTGTCCGTCGAACCTGAGGGCATGCCACGCACTCCGTGGCTCGTTGCAAAACCTGGCTTGCGTCGCTGGCCCGGCAACGGGCGCAAGTCATCCGAACAGGCACTTCCGGGCTTTTCGAGGACGCACGAACCCCCGGGGTCGCGCGGACCTCATGGAATGCCGCGAACAGGCACGGCCGCCTTGGCTTTGTGGATGGCTTACGACCCCGCGCGTACTGCGTCCTTCCTGCCGTGACCCGATCAGGGTGGCGCACGGATTTCCCTTTCTCATTCAAGCCGACGCCATGCCTGATGGCATGACGTCGCCGGGGCCTGTTCGTCAATCGACCCATTGGCGAATCGGTGGACGTTAGGGTTTGTCTCGAGAAACGGTCAATAGGATTTTTTCGGATGCCGAGTGATGCATGTCACATCGCTGCAGGTACTAATGCACCGGTAAAGATCGCAATTACTTTCGGTTAATGGGATTGGCGCCATGGCACGGTCGAAAAATCGGGAAAATGGCTACGCACGGCCGTTTGTGCGGCGACGTGACGATCGGGCCTGGCGGCGCCAGGCGCGACAATTTGGAAGCAAGCATGGATTTTCATTGGATTATCCGGATGCTGCGATATCTGGGCCGGCGTGGTTTTGCGAGCCGCCAATCTGCGTAATAGATTGCGCTTTTGATCCATTATCCGATGGAAATCGCAATATCTTGGGTGTCATTACCGGAAAGAGACCGCCGGTGTTTTCCCGGAACTGGATTCGCGGAGATTTTTCCGGTCATGCTCAATTCAGCAAAAAATGCGCGCAGCGCGGTGCGGCGTCGGCAGGCGAATTCTTTTTGCCCGGGCAGCGTGCGACCATGCCCGGATGACTCAGCAAACTTCAGCCCGGCTGGCGATCATCGGCGGCGGTCCGGCCGGACTGATGGCGGCCGAGGCGGCGTGTGCCGCCGGTGCAACGGTCGACCTGTACGACGCGAAAGGCTCGGTCGGTCGAAAATTCCTGCTGGCCGGCAAGGGCGGCCTCAACCTGACCCACGTCGAACCCCGCGCCCGTTTCGTCGAACGCTACGGCGCGCGCCGCGACGAGCTGGCGCGCTGGCTGGAGGTTTTCGACGCCGACGCGCTGCGTGCGTGGGCCAGCGAGTTGGGCGTGGAGACCTTCGTGGGCAGCTCGGGCCGCGTGTTCCCGCATGACCTGAAGGCCGCACCGCTGTTGCGCGGCTGGTTGCGACGGCTGCGCGAAGCCGGAGTGAACTTCCACATGCACCATCGCTGGCTGGGCTGGCAGGCGCACGATGCCCTGCATTTCACCACGCCGCAGGGGCAGCGCGTGGTGCCGGCCGATGCGGTGATCCTGGCACTCGGCGGCGCAAGTTGGCCGCAGCTGGGTTCCGACGGCGCCTGGCTGGCGCCGCTGCAGCAGGCGGGCATCGACATCGCGCCCCTGCAACCCGCGAACTGCGGTTTCGAGATTCCATGGAGCGAACACCTGTTCAGCCGCTTCGCCGGCGCGCCGTTGAAGCCGGTGGTGGCGCACTGGGTCGATCGACAGGGCGTCGCGCATTCGCGGCAGGGCGAATTCGTGTTCAGCGAGTACGGCATCGAGGGCAGCCTGGTCTATGCGATCGGCGCCGAGTTGCGCGAGCAGATCCGCGAACACGGCGAGGCCCTGCTGACGCTGGACCTGGTGCCCGGCTACACCGCGGCGGTGCTGGCCGAACGTCTCGCCGCGCCGCGCGGCAAGCACAGCATCGGCGACTGGCTGCGCCGTCGCGCCGGACTGGACGCGGCCAAAAGCGCGCTGGTGTTCGAGTTGCTGGACAAGCCCACGCTGGCCGATCCGCCGGCGCTGGCGGCGCGGCTCAAGGCCTTGCCGCTGCGCCTGCGTGCACCGCGTCCGGTGGCCGAGGCGATCAGCACCGCCGGCGGCGTGCGGCTGGAAGCACTGGATGACACGCTGATGCTGCGCGATCGCCCCGGCGTGTTCTGTGCCGGCGAGATGCTGGACTGGGAAGCGCCCACCGGCGGCTATCTGCTCACCGCCTGCTTCGCCAGCGGCCTGCTGGCCGGGCGCGGCGCGGCGGCGTGGCTGCGGCGTTAGCCGTTCGCGCTCGGCGGCTCACTGGCCGGCGCGCCGCACCAGCCGGATCTCGAACAGCTGCGGCCAGCACTTGCCGGTGACGAACAGGCGCTTGCGCGCCGCATCCCAGGCGATTCCGTTGAGCACGTCGTCGACCGGGTTCGGCAGCTGGCTGATGTCGAACAGGCCGGACAGGTCGATCCAGCCCACCACGTGGCCGCTGGCCGGATCGATGCGGGCGATGCGGTCGGTCAGCCACACGTTGGCGTAGATCTCGCCGTCGACCCATTCCAGCTCATTGAGATGGGTGACCGGCACGCCATCGGCGGTGACCTGGATGCGGCGAACCTCGGCCAGCGTTTCCGGGTCCAGCACGCGCAGCTCCGCCGTGCCGTCGCTCATGTACAGCTGGCGGTCGTCGCGGGTCAGCGCCCAGCCTTCGCCGGGGTAGCTGAAGGTCTTCCGCGGGGCGAGGCTAGCCAGGTCGTAGACGAAGCCGGTCTGGCTTTGCCAGGTGAGCTGCACCATGCGGTCCTTCCAGTCGACGATGCCTTCGCCGAAATACTGGCGGGGCAGGCGATGGCGCTGCAGCACTTCGCCGGTCTCCAGCTCCACCTTGCGCACGGTCGACTCGCCGACCTGGCCGGTGCTCTCGTACAGATGGCCGTCCTTGTAGAACAGGCCTTCGGTGTAGGCGGCCGTATCGTGCGGCCAGGCGTGCACCACTTTGTAACCGTAAACCGGTATCGCGGCCCAGGCGGGCGCGATCGAGGCGAACAGCAGGAGGGCGAGCGTGCGGTGGAACCAGCGTGGCATGGCGGAAACGTCCGGCGTGATGGGTGCGCTCAGCCTAACGGCCGCACGCGGAAATTGCGGCCCTTGATCTTGCCCGCGCGCAACCGTTCCAGCGCCTTGTTGGCCAGGGCACGGGTGATCGCCACGTAGGCGCGGGTGGCGAACACGTCGATCTTGCCGATGTCCTTCGCGTCCAGCCCGGCGTCGCCGGTGAGCGCGCCCAGGATGTCGCCGGGGCGCAGCTTGTCCTGGCGACCGGCGTCGATCACCAGGGTCTTCATCGGCGCCAGGTGCAGGGTCTTGCCCCGCGGCGGCGTGATCTTCAGCGGCCGCCATGGCAGCGGCACGCCGGTCAATTCCTCGATGTTCGCCGCCTTCGGCCGCTCGCGCGGCGTGCACAGCGTGATCGCCAGGCCGGCCTGGCCGGCGCGGCCGGTGCGGCCGATGCGGTGGGTGTGGGTTTCCGGGTCGTGCGCGATGTCATGGCTGACCACCAGCGGCAGCGCCACGATGTCCAGCCCGCGCGCCGCCACGTCGGTGGCCACCAGCACCGCGCAGCTGTGGTTGGCGAAGCGCACCAGCACCTCGTCGCGGTCGCGCTGCTCCATGTCGCCGTGCAGGGCCAGCGCGGAGAAACCGCGGCGGTCGAGCTCCTGCGCCACCGCATCCACGTCGCGGCGCATGTTGCAGAACACCAGCGCCTGCTCGCTGCGCTCGCCGCCCAGAAGTTGCGCCAGCGCGTCCAGTTTCTGCGCCGGTTCCACTTCGTGGAAGCGCTGCTCGATCGCCGGCTGCTTGTCAGCCGGTGCATCCACCGTCACCACCACCGGATCATGCTGCACGCGTTCGCTGACTGCGCGGATCTCGTCCGGATACGTGGCCGAGAACAGCAAGGTCTGATGATGTTTCGCGATGCGTCCGATGATGTCGTCGATGGCTTCGGAAAAGCCCATGTCGAGCATGCGGTCGGCCTCGTCCAGCACCAGCACCTTGATCCCGCCGCCATGCAGGCTTTGCCGCTTCAGGTGTTCCTGCACGCGGCCAGGCGTGCCCACCACGATGTGCGGGTCGTGCGTGAGCGAAGCCAGTTGCGGGCCCAGCGGCATGCCGCCGCACAGGGTCAGCAGCTTCACGTTGGGAATGTTCGCGGCCAGCTTGCGGATCGCCTTGCTGACCTGGTCCGCCAGCTCGCGGGTGGGGCACAGCACCAGCGCCTGCAGCCGGATGACGTCCGCGTCGATCGACTGCAGCAGGCTCAAGCCGAACGCCGCGGTCTTGCCGCTGCCGGTCTGTGCCTGCGCGATCACGTCGCGGCCCTCCAGCATCGGCGGCAGGCTTTGTGCCTGTACCGGGGTCATTTCGGCATAGCCGAGGGTTTCAACGCTAGCGAGCAGGGCGGGTTTGAGCGGGAGCGTGCTGAAGGCGGTCATGCGTCCATGATCGCATCTATGGCGCAGGCCTGCCTCGGCCGGACGGCCGGTCGAGACATCACCGTCAGCCGGCGGCGCCGCCCAGCGGCAGCCATTCGCGTTGCGGGTCGACGGTCGCCGCGTCCAGCGGGAACGCATGCTCGGCGGCCATGCGCAACATGCTCGGAGCGACATAGGCGCGATGGAAAGGCTGGATCACCGCCACGTAGAGACGGCCAAACAGGTTCTTGCAATACACGCGGGTGCCCATGGTGATGATCACCCGTTGGCCGTCAAGTCGCTGCACGCCAATGCAGGAGCGGAAGACCAGGTGCTTGTCGTCCGCGCCGAGAATTACCTGCGCCCGCCGGTCGTCGCTGTCGACGCGCTGGTCAAGCACCGGATGGCGCTGGTCAAACAGACGATCGCGTCGCGGCGACAGCAACGAGGACACCGGGCAACCCAGCGGCGAGGTGCGCAGGCCGATCGGCTTCACCAGCAGGTTGCGCAGCGCCATCATCCGCGAAACCCCGCGCGGCGGATGGTGCAGGAAGCCGTCCAGCAGGCGGCTCAGCAAGCGCGTTGCCCCGGCCGCATCGGTGTCTTCCAGCGTGAGCTGGAGCATGTCCTGGTGATGGGACGACCGGTCGGTCAATTGCTCGGCGAGCATCGAGCCGGCCGGCAGCCGATCCAGTTCGATCAGCGTCAGCCGGCCACCGATCCTGCTCAGGAACCCGCCGGCAGGCCGACACGCCGCCCATGCGCCGCGGACCAGGCCGGCCGCGCATCGCACGGATCGACAAAGGAGACCGCGCAGCGAACCGGGCGCGGCATCCAGCGACAGGTGCGTGGTGGGCACGTGCAAGCGGTCGGCGGGCAGTTCGCGCAGCAGGTCGCTGACCGCCGCCGGCAGCAGCACCGTGAGCGCGGGAATGCTCGCCGCATTGGCCAATACCTGGGCGCGCAGTTCGGGTGGCAAGTCCCCGCCAAGTTCGTTGGTGTGGCACGACAGCGCAAAGAACGCGGGATGCAGCGCGTTGCCGGCCAGCGGCGCGAACTGGTGCCAGGTATCCCCGCCAAAGCGCACGGTGAACAGGCAGTCCGGCGGAATGTTGATGTGCCGCAAGGCATGAATGAAGTTATGCGGGTCCCGCTCGAGCTCGGCCGGGCTGGCGGTGGAAAAGCGCAACTGCGCGCCGCCGCTGCCGGAAATCGCAGTGAATACCCGATGGCCGGCGTGGCGATGGAACGGGTGGCCCTTCGCGCCAACGGTAAACGAGTACAGCGCGGTGGCGTCGCCTTTCGAGAGATCGCAGGCGCCCAGGCGCGCCGACGGTTCATCCAATTCGTCGATGAACTCGGCATGCGCCCGCTGGCGCGCCAGCGCCTGGGCAAACAGCTGGTCGCCGGTGCCGTGGCCGAGCTGGGCGATCAGCGAAACCTCCACCGGCAGGCCGCCGGAGGGCGAAGCTATGCGTGTGCCGGGAAAGGACGCGACGCGTTCGATCTGCATGGTCATGGGTTCCGTGGGCTATGCCGGGTTCAGCCGCCCTGCTTCTTCGTCGCCAGCTTGCGCGACTCTCGCTTCAGCGGGCCGGCCGAGGGGCAGATCTCGAAGGCGAAACCGGTGAGGGTGTTCACCAGGCTGTCCTTGTTGAGCGTGTAGACGACGAACTGGCCGCGGCGTTCGCTGGCGACCAGTCCGGCGGCCTCCAGCACCGAGAGGTGCCGCGAGATGGCCGGCGCGCTCATCGCGAAGCGGCTGGCAATTTCACCGGCGCTCAGTTCCTGTGCTGACAGATAGGCCAGGATCTCCCGCCTGGGGCGGGAGGCGAGCGCCTCGAAGATACGGTCCACGGCCATGAAGTATTTCACTATTTAAAACATTAGTTAAATCTATATCCACGAGTTCGCGGCGTCAACCGACGGCTTGCCGGCTTGCATCCACGCGCCCGCTCGCCGACCCTGTATCACTTCGCCTCACCGAAAATCTCCATGGACATCGTTTTCATCGAAGACCTGCGCATCGATGCCGTCATCGGCATCTACGACTGGGAGCGCCGCGTGCGGCAGACGCTGGCGTTCGATATCGAGATGGCGTTCGACAACACGCTGCCGGCGGCCAGCGACGACATCGCGCTGACGCTGAACTACAAGGACGTGTCCAAGCGCCTGATCGACTATGTGGGCGCGTCGAGTTTCGGCCTGGTCGAGACCCTGGCCGAGCGCTGCGCAGCGATCATCCGCGAGGAATTCGGGGTGAGCTGGGTGCGGCTGAAGTTGTCCAAGCCCGGCGCGGTGCGCGGCGCGAAGTCGGTGGGCGTGCGCATTGAACGAGGCGTGCGGCCGCAGTAGCGCGCGGCGCCGGCGGTTGTTTCGTCGCCGCGCGGCCCCCATGTTGCCCGATTGACGCGGTGTTCCGCGCGCCATGCCGCCCCGATCCGTGCGTGTTTTTTGCCGCGTGCGACCCACGAGCCGACAGGACGCTCCGATGCAACAACTGCAAGACCTGCTTGACCTCTCCTGGATGCAGACCACGCTGGGCGTGCTGGCGCTGCTGGCGCTGGCCTGGCTGGCTGGCCAACTGTTGCGTCGCCTGCTGCGACGGCTGATCGGCGGCATCGCGCGACGTACCGCCACCGGCTGGGACGATGCGCTGCTCGGTTACGGCACGTTCCGCTGGCTGGCGCGCGCGCTGCCGGCGCTGATCATCCAGTACGGCATCGTGCTGGTCCCCGGCGTGCCGCAGCGGGTCGAAGCGCTGCTGGGCAAGGCGATGACGGCGCTGGTGGTGTTGTGCGTGGTGATGGCGGTCAGCGCCGTGCTGTCGGCCTGCGAGTCCATGTACCAGCGGACCCCGCGAGGCCAGCAGCGCCCGATCAAGGGCTTGCTGCAACTGGTCAAGATCGGCCTGTTCATCGTTGCCGGCCTGGTCATCATCGCCGCCGTCACCGGCAAGCAGGTCGGCCTGCTGCTGTCGGGCGTGGGCGCGATGTCCGCGGTGCTGATGCTGATTTTCAAGGACACCATCCTCGGTTTCGTGGCAGGCGTGCAGCTGTCCTCGAACGACATGCTGCGCGTGGGCGACTGGATCGAGATGCCGCAGTTGAACGCCGATGGCGACGTGATCGATATTGCGCTGCACACGGTCAAGGTGCGCAACTGGGACAAGACGATCACCACCATCCCCAGTTGGCGGCTGATCTCCGATTCGTACAAGAACTGGCGCGGCATGCAGGAAATCGGCGGGCGGCGCATCAAGCGTGCGCTGCACCTGGATGCCGCCAGCGTGCGTTTCCTCGATCAGCGGGAAATCCGTCGACTGTCGCGGCTGCAGCTGCTGGCCGAGTACCTGCCGTCGAGGGAGCGCGACGTGGAGCAGTGGAACGAGGCGCTGGGCGATGCGGCCGGGCTGCCGGCGAATCGGCGGCGGCTGACCAACCTGGGCACGTTCCGCGCCTACGTGCAGGCTTACCTGGATGGCCATCCGCAGATCCACCACCGGCTGAGCTGCATGGTGCGCCAGCTGGCCAGCGGTCCGCAGGGCGTTCCGCTGGAGCTGTACTGCTTCACCGCCACGGTGGATTGGGCCGAGTACGAAGGCATCCAGGCGGACATCTTCGACCACCTGTTCGCGCTGCTGCCGGAGTTCGGGCTGGCGCTCTACCAGCAGCCTTCCGGCCAGGACGTGCGTTCTGCGCTGGCGCTGCGTGGCGAAACCCCGGCAAAATCGACGGTCGATCAGCGGGCGATCCAACTTGACGAGGCGTGAAGCGGTGGCGCGTGTCTACCTGAGCCTGGGTTCCAACCTGGAACCGCGTCGCCACCTGCGCGCGGCGCTGGCGGAATTGCGCGAGCGCTTCGGCGAGCTGGTCGTGTCGCCGGCGTATCGCAGCGCCTCGGTGGGCTTCGACGGCGCCGCCTTCGTGAACCTGGCGGTGGGGCTGGACACCGAGCTGGAACCTGAGGCGTTGAACGACTGGCTGCACGCGCTGGAGGATCGCCACGGCCGCCGCCGTGACGTGCCGCGTTACTCCGATCGCACGCTGGATGTCGACATCGTGTTCTACGACGACCGGGTGCTGGACGGTCCCGGCCATCTGCAGATTCCCCGCAACGAGCTGCAGCATGCGTTCGTGTTGCGGCCGATCGCCGATATCGCACCGGGCTTTCGCCATCCGCTCGGCGGCCGGAGCATGGCCGAGCTGTGGGCGGCCTTTCCCGCGGGGAGCGAACCGCTGCAGGCCGAATCGCTGGCGGATTGAACCGGGCGCACTGTTGCAGCTGCCGCGCGGATGCTAGAAAGGCGCATCACGGGCCTGAGCCCGTCTGTCTGAACGCGGGTCCACGATCGAGGGGAGCAGGAACATGGCCGGAAAGTTTGCCCGCAGCTGGGCGTTGATGAAGGCGAGCGCCACGGTGTTGCGCTCGGACAAGTCGTTGCTGGTGTTTCCGCTGCTGTCGGGTCTGTGCACCTTGCTGGTGGCGGCCAGCTTCCTGGTGCCGGTGGGCATGATGGTGATCGGCGGCGCGCACGCCGGCGAGGACTTCCACGAACGCATGTCGGTGGGCAGCTACCTGCTGATGTTCGTGTTCTACCTGGTGCAGTACTTCGTGATCATCTTCTTCCAGACCGCCCTGACCGGCGTGGCGCTGATGCATCTGCGCGGCGAACCGACCAGCGTGGGCGCGGGCCTGGCGCTGGCGCGCTCGAAGCTGCCGCAGATCTTCGGCTATGCGCTGATCGCCGCCACGGTGGGCCTGCTGCTGCGGATGATCCAGGAAAGGCTGGGCCTGATCGGTCGGCTGGTGATCGGCTTCATCGGTCTGGCGTGGACCGTGGCCACTTTCCTGGTGGTGCCGGTGCTGGCCAGCAAGGATGTCGGCCCGGTCGACGCGGTGAAGGAAAGCGTCGAGCTGCTCAAGCGCAGCTGGGGCGAAAACATCATCGGCAATGGCGGCATCGGCGTCGTGTTCGGCCTGCTGATGTTCCTGGCGGTGCTGGTCGGCGCCGTGCTGATCGGTGGCGCGGTGGCGATGCAGTCGGTCGTCGCGATCGTGCTGGCGGCGGTGATCGTGGTGGTGGGTTTCGTCCTGCTGGCCCTGATCCAGTCCTCGCTGCAAGGCATTTATTCGGCCGCGCTGTATCGCTACGCCGAAGCTGGCGAGGCCAGCGTGGGCTTCGACCAGGCCTTGCTGCAGCAGGCGTTCGCGCCGAAGAAGAAGTAGCGCAAGAGCGGACCCCACCCCGACCCTCCCCTGCGCGCAGGGGAGGGAGCAAAGCAGAAGCTCGAAGCGGCCGGGATACCCTCCCCTGCACGCAGGGGAGGGCAGGGGTGGGGTCCACGCTACCGGATCGCCCATCGCAGCGACGCCCGAACCTCACACCGCCAACGTCCTTCCTCCATCCACCCGGATGATCTGTCCGGTCACGAACGGTGCGTCGCGCAGCAGCCACAGCACCGCGCTGGCCACGTCGTCCGGTGAGCCGGAGCGTTGCAGCGGCGTGCGTGCCAGCATTGCCTGCTGGTCGTCGTAGGCCTTGCCGTCGCCGGGCCACAGCACGGCGCCGGGGGCGACGCCGTTGACCCGGATATCGGGGCCCAGATCCAGCGCCAGCGAGCGGGTCATCGCGGCCAGCGCAGCCTTGGCCATGCAGTACAGCGGATGCCCGGCCAGCGGACGCTCGGCGTAGATGTCGATCATGTTGACGATGGCGCCGCCCGATGCGCGCAGCGCGGGGATGGCGGCCTGGCTGAGGAAGAACGGCGCCTGCGCGTTGGAGGCGAACAGCGCGTTCCACTGTTCGGCGGTGGCCGTGCCCGCGGGCGTGGAAAAAAACGCCGACGCGTTGTTGACCAGCGCATCCAGACGGCCATAGCGCTCGAGCAACTGATCGATCATGCCGGGCAACGTCGACAGCTCGGCGAGTTCGGCCTGCAGCAGCAGGGTGCTGCCGCTGCGTTGCGCTTCGAGCTCGTCGGCCAGCGCGCGCGCGTCGGCGGCCGAGTGACGATAGTGCAGCGCCACGTCGTAGCCGGCTGCATGCAGTGTCCGCGCGATCACCGCGCCGACCCGACGGCCGGCGCCGGTGATCAGCGCGACGGGTCGATCCGCGCCGGGTCGACCAGCACCGGGTCGATCATCGGAAGGTGACATGCGGCGGCTCCGGCAACTGTGCAGCCTGCAGCTTGCCGCAAAGCCGCGTCAGCGTCACCCGCGCTGGGGCGGGTCGGGCTTCTTCGGGCGCGTCTTGCCGGCAGTTTTTTGCGCGGCGCCGGCGACCTTGCGGGCGGCCGTGGCGACCGCCTTGTCGACCAGCTTGCCGGCCACGCGCCGCGCCGCTTTCGCGGCCGGCTTCGACTTCGGCGCCGGCTTTGGTTTGCCGGTGGTCGCGGCGTCCGCGTCGGCTGTTTCCTCAATCGTCATCTCGCTCTCGAACATCTCGATCGCGGTGGCGGCCACTTGCCCGGTGTCGTAGTACGCGTACGCGCCCACGCCCAGCGCGCCGACCACCGGCAGCCAGCGCGACAGGCCCTTGCTCAACGTGCGCTGGGTGAGTTTCACGCCGATCTGCTTCGCCACGCGCTGGGCCACGCCCCACGACATGCGGCGGAAGATCAGCCGGTCGCCCATGCGCACCACCAGGTCGCGGAAGGCCTGCGCCGCGGTGTGGCGGAACAGGCACCACATCATCTGCTCGCGCCCCAGGCTCGCGTGGCGGCCGTAGGCGGCGGCGATGTCGCTGACCATCTGCCCCTGGATTTTCCAGATCGCGATCAGCTCCGGCAGCAAGGTCAGCCAGCCCAGCGGCCCCGGCGGCAGGGCCAGCGAGCCGGCGGTCAGCGCGGCGCGCTGGGCGGCGCGGCTGGCCAGCTTGCGCGCCTCGTTGGCCGGTTCCCTGCTGCTGTCGATCCGGCTATTCGGCACTTCGCTGACGAAATCAAGGATCGCCGCGGTGATCCTGCCCGGCTCGCCGGGCGCGATGACCGCGGGAACCTGTTGGCTGGGTGACTTGTTCATGGGCGACTCCGTGCAGACGAGGCGAATGCGCGCGGCTTGCGTTCCCCGCAGTCTAGGGAGTGCGCGTGAAGCGGGGCTCAACACGATGACCGGTCACGCGGTGCGTGACTTCTGGCCCGGGCCGTCGTGCGCCGCGTTGGATATGTTATAACATAACAACTCAACCTCCCGTCCTTGCCGGAATTCCCGATGACACACTCCCCGCTCGCCCTGGCTCTTGCCGTCGCGCTGGCCATGCCGTTCGCCGTCCACGCCACCGTTGCCGACCCCGCTGTTGCCACCGCGGCGGCGCATGGCGACGATCCGGCCGACAGCGGCAGTCGCAACCGGCAACCGCAGGTGCAGGATCTGGATGCGATCTCGGTGTCGGGCGCGCTCGACCAGGCACGCAACGCACTGTCGCCCGATACCGGCAGCAGCCAGTACGTGATCGATCACCAGGCGATCGCGCAATTGCCGCTGGGCGCGTCGACGCCGATCAACCAGGTGCTGCTGCAGGCGCCCGGCGTGGTGCAGGATTCGTATGGCGGCCTGCACGTGCGCGGCGACCACGCGAACCTGCAGTACCGCGTCAACGGCGTGATCATTCCCGAGTCGATCGGCGGCTTCGGCCAGAGTCTCGACGCGCGCACGATCCACACCGTGAAGCTGCTCGACGGTGCGTTGCCGGCGCAGTACGGCCTGCGCACGGCGGCGGTGGTCGACATCACCACGAGGAGCGGCCACGACTCGGGCAATGGCGGCAGCGTGGGCATCACCGGCGGCAGCAACGCCACGCTGAACCCGAACGCGTCGGTATGGGGCAGCCGCGATCGCTGGAGCTGGTTCTTCACCGGCAACACCATGGAGAACGACGCCGGCATCGAGAACCCCACGGCGAGCCGCAAGCCGATCCACGACCACACCAATCAAGCGAAGGGCTTCGGCGACATCAGCTACCTGATCGACAACGACACCCGCCTGAGTTTCCTGTTCGGCGTCGCCAACAACCGCTTCGATATCCCCAACAACCCGGACCAGACGCCGCTGTTCGGTTACCTGGACACGGTGGATTTCAACTCGGCCGAGCTCGCCCAGCGTCAGCGCGAGAACACCCGCTTTGGCGTGCTGGCGTTGCAGGGCAAGCTGGGCGCCACCGACTATCAGGTGTCAGTGGGCCAGCGTTACAGCGGCCTCGCCTATGCGCCGGACCGGATCGGCGAACTGATGTTCAACGGCGTCGCCTCCGGCATCACCCGCAGCAATCGCGCCAGCACCTTGCAGGCCGATTTCGCCACGCCGATGGGCGATCACCACACCTTGCGCTACGGCGTCTACGGCAGCTTCGAGCGCGCGGCCAGCGGCAACGACGCGTGGGTGTTTCCGGTCGACGCCGACGGCAACCAGGCCAGCACCACGCCGGTCAACATCCTCGACGCCAGCCGCCTCACCGCAAGGACCTGGTCGGCCTATGTGCAGGACGAATGGAGCCTCGGCGCCAACTGGACGCTGAACTACGGCCTGCGCGGCGACCGCTATCAGCTGGCGCGCAGCGAGAGCCAGCTGAGTCCCCGCGCTGGCCTGGTCTGGCAGGCCACCGGCAGCACCGTGGTGCATGCCGGCTATTCGCGCTATTTCACGCCGCCGGCGACCGAGATGATCGCCAGCAGCAACATCGCGAAGTTCGACGGCACCACCAACGCCGTGGCGGACACCGGCAACAACACGCCGCTGGCCGAACGCTCGGATTATTTCGACGCGGGCATCTCGCAGAACCTCGGCTCGGCCTGGACCGTGGGCGTGGACGCCTACTACCGCAAGGTGCAGCGCCTGCAGGACGAAGGCCAGTTCGGCTCCGCCCTGGTCTATTCCACCTTCAACTACGCGGCGGGCCGGGTGAAGGGCGTGGAGTTCACCGCCAATTACGAGCAGGGCCCGCTGACGGCGTACTTCAACGCGTCGCTGGGCAAGGCGATCGGCCGGCGCATCATCACCAGCCAGTACAACTTCGATCCCGACGACCTGGCTTACGTCAACAACCACTGGATCTTCCTGGACCACGACCAGAAGCTCACCTCGTCCGGCGGCATCAACGTCGCGCTGAGCGACAGCACCCGCGTCGGCGCCGACTACCTTTTCGGCAGCGGCCTGCGCAAGGACGGCGAGGTGCCGAACGGCGCCTCGCTGCCCGCGTACTTCCAGCTGAACCTCAATGTCGCGCACGACTTCGCCTTCGCCGGTTTCGGCAAGCTGCACGCGCAAGTGGCGGTGATCAATGCGCTCGATCGCACGTATGAACTGCGCGACGGCAGCGGCATCGGCGTGGGCGCCCCGCAGTTCGGCCCCCGTCGCGGCATGTACCTGAGCCTGCAGAAGGACTTCTGAGCTCCGGCCCGCGTGGCGATGGCATTCGTCACGCGGGCTCGGCGGCTTCATCCGCTATCCTTGCGGCGCTGAATTTCAGGGCCGCATCCATGCAAACCCGTTTACCCGAGCCCGGCGCCGACGAACGCGCCCACTCCGATCACCTGTTGCAACTGCTGCGCGAGCAGATCGCCTCGCACGGGCCGATGCCGTTCGCGCAATACATGGAGCGTTGCCTGTACGCGCCGGGGCTGGGCTATTACAGCGCCGGTCGCACCAAGTTCGGCGAGGCCGGCGACTTCGTCACCGCGCCGGAACTGGGCGAGCTGTTCGCCGGCTGCGTGGTGAACGCGGTGCAGCCGGTGCTGGCGATGCTGGGCGAGCAGGCGGACTTCCTCGAACTCGGTGGCGGCAGCGGCGCGTTTGCCGAATCCGCGCTGAAGGCGCTCGCCGCCGCCGGCAGCTTGCCGCGGAATTACCTGATCCTGGAGCCGAGCGCCGACCTGCGCGAACGCCAGCGCGAACGCCTGCTGGCGAATCTTCCGGCCGAACTCAACGCACGCGTGCAATGGCTGGATCGGCCGCCGGAGCAGGACTGGCGCGGCGTGCTGTTCGCCAACGAGGTGATCGATGCCTTGCCGGCCACGCGTTTCAGCATGCGCGATGGCGAAGTATTCGAAGAGCATGTGGTGCTGGACGGCGAAGGTCGCCTGAAGCGTACCGATCGACCGGCCGATGCGCTGGTGTCCGGCGCCGTGCGCCACGTCGAGCGCGACCTGGGCGCCGAGTTCGCCGACGGCTATCGCTCGGAAATCCTGCCGCAGCTGCCGTACTGGGTGCAGGCGGTGGCCGGTTCGCTGGTGGCCGGACTGATGCTCTTCGTCGACTACGGCTATGTGCGCCGCGAGTTCTACCTGCCCGAACGCGACGACGGCACCCTGATGGCGCACTACCGCCACCATGCGCACAACGACCCGCTGTACCTGCCGGGCCTGAACGACCTCACCGCCTCGGTCGATTTCACCGCGCTGGCCGAGGCCGGCAACAGCGCCGGCTTCGGGGTGGCAGCGTATCTGCCCCAGGCGCAGTTCCTGATCGGCGCGGGCCTGCAGCAGGTGTTCGAGGACGCCCACGAAAAGGCGCCCGACGAACACGCCCGCTACCGGCTGTCCCAGCAGGTGAAGCGCCTGATGTTGCCCGACCAGATGGGCGAGCGCTTCCAGGCGATGCTGCTGGCGCGGGGGCTGGAAGCATTGCCGCTGCCGGCCGAGTTGCTGGCAGCCGACCAGGGTGGCCGGCTTTGATCGAAGTGGTCCGCGTTCAGCCGTCTGGACGGCTGCGCTGGCACAAAGCCTGGGTCGTGCTCGGCGGTCTGATCATGGGCTGGACGCTGTGGATGGCGCTGACCCCCGACCCGGGCATCACGCTCGCCTTCCCGTACGGCGACAAGCTGCTGCACGCGATCACCTTCACCTGCCTGATGGGCTGGTGGGGCAATGTCTATCGCGACCGGCGTCCGCGCGCGTGGGCGGCGCTGGGTTGCCTGGCCTTCGGCATCCTCATCGAGTTCGCCCAGTGGCTGGACCCGCCCCGCGATGCCGATGCCTTCGACGTGCTGGCCGACGGCATCGGCGTGGTCATCGCGCTGGGCTTGCTGCGCACGCCGCTCGCCAGGGTGCTGGCGAGCGTGGAAGCGTTCTCAGTGCATCGTCGCCGGCGCTGACCCGGCCGAACTGGCGGGCGCCGGAGCCGAACTGGCGGGTGCGGGCGCCGAGCCGGGGGACGCGGGAAGCGCGCTGGCGGGCACGGGCAGCGGCTCCACCGGCGTCGAATCCGCCGGGCGCCGCCCCAGCTGGCCGCGCTTGAACAGGTCGCTGGCCACCTGGTAATAGGCCACTGCGTCGGCGATCTGCTGCGGGTCCTGCGGCTCGATCGGCGTGGCGTCGCCGGTGGCGTAGTCCGGCTTCATCTGCTCCAGCTTGCGCTGCGGCTCCAGCACGGTGAGCACGTCGTCGTGCAGGTAGCCGAGCTTTTCGTAGGTGGCCGGGAAGGCCCGCTCGCGACCGGCTTCCAGCTGGAACAGGTCGTAGCCGAAGAAGCGCGTGCGATAGCTGAAGTTGAGCAGGCCCAGCACGGTCGGTGCGATGTCGACCTGGCCCATCAGCCGGTCCACCCGCTGCGGCGGAATGTGTTTCGGCGAGTAGATCCACAGCGGGATGTGGTAGCGGTTGATCGGCACGCTGGTCTTGCCCGCGCTGGAGGCGCAGTGGTCGGCGGTGATCACGAACACGGTGTCGTCGAAGTAGGACTTCTCGCGGGCGCGGCGGATGAAGTCGCCGATCGACCAGTCGGTATACGCCACGGCGCCTTCGCGCGTGCCGTTGGCCTGTTTCACCCGGCCTGCCGGGAAGGTGAACGGGCGATGGTTCGAGGTGGTCATGATGTGCAGGAAGAACGGCTTGCCCGCGGCGTGGATCTGGTCCATCTGGCCCAGCGCCAGCGTGTACAGGTCCTCGTCGGCCACGCCCCACACGTTCTCGCCGTGGATCGTGGCGCCCTTCGGAATGTCGCGCCGGTCCACCGTGCGGTAGCCGTTGCTGCCGAAGAACTGGTTCATGTTGTCGAACTCGCCGTAACCACCGTAGACGAAGTCGGACTGGTAGCCGCGGTCGTTGAAGATGTCCGCCAGCGAGAACAGGTTCTCGTTGTCATGCGCCTTCAGCAACGAGTCGCCGGGCGTCGGCGGCACCGACAGCGACAGCGCTTCCAGCCCGCGCACGGTGCGCGTGCCATTGGCGTACAGCTTGTCGAAGAACAGGCTGTGGTCGACCAGCGAGTCGAGGTAGGGGGTGATCTTCTGCGGGTTGCCGAAGGTGCCCAGGTAATCGCCGGACAGGCTCTCCACGCTGATCAGTACCACGTTGAGGCGCTTCTCCGGGCCGCTGCGGCGGATCGCCCGGGTGAGGTCGTGCAGGTCGCTGCTGACATAGCTGGAGTCCGGCGTCTTCAGCATCTCGCGCACGCGGCGGAAGGCGTCGTCGTCGGGCAGGGTGCGGTAGAACTTCGCGTAGTCGAGGTGGCTGCTGCGGAAGGCGTTGAAGAACTGGTAGATGCCGTTGCCGGCCAGCTCGTTGACGTAGTTGTTGCCGGTGCGGTCCTTCATGCCGCCGTTCACCGCGGCCACCGAGATCACCGTCAGCACCAGCCACAGCAGCACGACCTTGCCCCGTTGCCAGAAGCGGCTGCCATCGTCGCGCACGCGCAGGGCGCGGTGGCCGACCGCCAGCACCAGCAGCGCCAGTACCGCCAGCAGGCTCACCCACAGGCCGATCGGGTACGACTCGCGGATATTGCCGATCACCTCGGTGGTGTAGACCAGATAGTCCACCGCGATGAAATTGAAGCGCACGCTGAACTCGTTCCAGAACACCAGCTCCGAGGCGGCCACGAACAGCAGGCCGTAGATCAGCAGCAGCGCGAACCCGTACAGCACCCACTGGCCGGTGCGCGAGGTGTAAGTGAACGCCGCCAGTGGCAGCACGAACAGGAACGGCAGCAGCGCCGGCCAGGTTTCCTTCAGCCCGGCGTGATAGTGCAGGTGCAGCGCGACCAGGCAGAGCGTGCACGCCAGCGCCATCGCCACGGCATAGGCCAGCCAGCGCAACAGCGGCGCCACCCGCCCCGATCGGGTCGGCACGATCCACAGGAACAGCACCAGCGGCCACGCCACGTAGATGAAGGTGACCACGTCGTAGAACAGCCCCACGCCAAACGCATAGGCGAGATTGAACGCGGTGTGCGGTACCTCGGCACCCGACATCACCAGCAGCACCACGCGGGTGGCGAAGGTGATCACCAGATAGCTGATCGCCAGCCACCATAGCGGACGGAAGCGCTGGGGAACGGGAGAGGGGCGGGTAAAGGCACGCGGCACGGGCAACTCCGAAGCAGGCAAGGGGACGCCACCGCCCGTTGCGGGCGGCAAAATCAACGCGCCTTTATACCGCGGATCGGTTCCCCGAAGAGTTCGCCCTCAGTCCGGCGATCGCCTGGATGCGCGCGTTCTCCATCGCCTGTCCGATCGCCGGCCCGGCCATGCCTTGCGCCACGAACGAGGCGGACTCGACCGCGGCAGCGACCGCCCGCGCCTCGCGCAGATAGTCGGCCTGCGGATAGGCGTCATCGCCGTGGCCCAGGCGGCCGCGCTTGTCGGCGGTGCAGGCGGCGAGAAAAAGGTCCAGCCGTGCCGGCCGGCGCAAGGCATCCGTCGCGGTCAGCAGCTTCAGCACGGTGGCCGGCTTCAGCTCGAACGCGCGATGCACGTTCAGGTGCTCGCGGCAGACCAGCTCGGCCAGCGCGGCGTGTTCGGTGGGCACCTTCAGCCGTGTGGCCAGCGCACGCAACGGCGCCACGCCCCGATGCTCGTGGCCGACGTGGCGCGGCAGCTCGGCCGCCGGGCTCAGCGCCTTGCCCAGGTCGTGGGTCAGCGCGCAGAAACCCACCACGTCGTTGCCGGGCGCCAGCGTCGCCGCGGCATCCAGCACCATCTCCACATGCACGCCGGTGTCGATCTCCGGATGGAACTCGGCGCGCTGCGGCACGCCATACAGCGCGTCCACTTCGGGGAACAGCACCGCCAGCGCACCGCATTCGCGCAGCACCCGCAGGAACGCCGACGGCTGCGCCTCGCCCAGCGCCTTGCGCGTCTCGGCCCACACCCGCTCGGGCACCAGGTGATCGACCTCGCCGTCGCGCACCATCTGCTGCATCAGGGCCATCGTCTCCGCGGCCACGCTGAAACCCAGCGGCGCGAAACGCGCGGCAAACCGTGCCACCCGCAGCACCCGCACCGGGTCCTCGACGAAGGCTTCGGACACGTGGCGCAGCACGCGCGCCTCGAGGTCGGCCACGCCGCCGAACGGGTCGGTCAGCGCACCGTGCTCGTCCTCGGCGATCGCGTTGATGGTCAGGTCGCGCCGGGCCAGGTCCTGCTCCAGCGTGATCGTGGCATCGGCCTGGAACACGAAGCCGTGATAGCCGCGCCCGCTCTTGCGCTCGGTCCGCGCCAGCGCATATTCCTCGCCCGTCTGCGGATGCAGGAACACCGGGAAATCCTTGCCCACCGGCTTGTAGCCCAGCGCCAGCAAGGCCTCCGGCGTCGCACCCACCACCACGCGGTCATGATCGACCACGGGGCGCTTCAGCAGTTTGTCGCGGACCGCGCCGCCGACCAGGTAGATGTGCATGGGGGGATGATGCCACGGGCTCTTGTCGAGTCGGTGAACCGCACCGCCTCAGCCAGCGCCAGAACAAATGGAGAAGCAAAAGGCGTCAGGGCCATTCCCTGACGGCTGGCAGGTGCACCGACGGTGGGGCTTTCCGAAGTCCCTACTCTTCGCCGCGGGCACGTCGAAGATCTGACCAGGACACTCCCGCCGCCCGCAGCTTCTCCCGCAGTGCATCCAGCTTCTCCCCATACCGCGCACTGCGCGCCGTATCCCGTCGCAGCGGCTGTCGCACCTGTGCCGCGCTGATCGTCAGCACGGTGCGGGATGACTGGTGGAAGGCCAGGCAGGCGGGGTCGAACGGCAGTTCGCAGAAGTCCAGCAGGCGGCGGATCTGCGCCTCGGGCTCGGCTTGCAGGGCTTCGTAGTCGTGGTCGAAGCATTGCGCGGGATGGCGCTGCTGCCAGAGCTTGCTCAACTGCGCATAGCCGGCGTAGTAGCCGACGATGTCATCCAGGTCGTAGCTGTAATTGACGGACTGGTTGCCGAACAGCTGGCGGTAGAGGGCGAAGCAGGTTTCCAGCGGATCGCGGCGGGAGTTCACCACGCGGGCGCCGGGCAGCATCGCCAAGGCGGCGCCGACGAAGGCCCAGTTGTCCACGTTCTTGTCGGTGAAGCGGGGACGCTGCTGGCGCCAGCGCCGGGTGCGCGCGAGGTATGCCTGGCCCAGTCGATGCCAGTCTTCGGCGCTGGCCTCCGGCACCCATGCAGGGAAGGCTTTTCCGCGGCGCGCGGATTCTTCGTCGAGCAGCTGGGGCAAGTCGAGGATTTCATCGGCGCCATCGACCTGCGGGTGCGCGGCGAGGATCTGCTCGGTGAGGGTGGAGCCGGAACGCGGCATGCAGACCACGAAGATGGCCTCCTTGCCCAGGGTGGGGTCCAGCGGCGCGGGCAGGGAGCCGGTGAAGGCGGCGGCGATCGCCTCGACACGGGCGCGTTCTTCGTCGCGGCTCCAGTACACGTTGCGCCGTTTCATCGCGTTGGCCGCGCCGAGCACGTCGAACGCGCGTGCGTGGTCGCCCTGGTCTTCCAGTGCCTGGGCGAGGGTGAAACCCAGCAGCAGGCGCGCGTCGTCCGGAAGATCGGGGCGGGCCAGCTGGGCCTGCAGCCCGGTGGCGTCGTCTGCGCTGAAGGGTTCGACCTTCATGTTGGCCAGGGCAAACCACGCGGCGGCGCAGTCCGGCTGTCGCCGCAGGGTTTCGCGGTGGATTGCCACGGCGGCGGCTGTGTCGCCAAGGCTGGTCAGCACGGTTGCCAGTGTGTTGCGCGCCTGCAGATGGGCAGGCTCGATCGACAGCGCCTGTTGCAGGGCATCGCGGGCGCTTTCCATGCGCGCGCAGAACTGCAGGCCCTTGCCCAAGTTGTACCAGCTTGCGGCGTCCTGGGGCGCAAGCTCGCTGGCGCGTTGCAGGTAAGCCAGGCCCGCGTCGGCGTCGCCGGTTTCGATCAGCGCGCTGCCCAGGTTCATGTTGAGCGTGGGGTCGTCCGGGCGGGTGGCGAGTGCATGCCGCAGATGTTCGATGGCCTTGGCCGCGTTGTTGCCCATCAGCGCCGCAATGCCGGCCAGCCGGTGCGCTTCCGTGCATGTGGGCGCCAATGCCAGCACATGGGCCAGCAACCGTTCGGCGTGTTCGAGTTCGCCGCGGCCCAGCGCACCGCGCGCCTCGGCAAGATGTTGCACGGCCGCTGGCGAAAGTGCGCTCTGCGCCTGCAAGGGGGGAGCTGCCGGATGGCCGGACATGCGCAACGATTCCTGGGTGGACGGACGGATCATGGTAGAGGAAGCCATGCACGGATGGCCGCGATGCCGCGGTCGACCCGCTTCCACAGACGGGTGCGGCGGGTTTTGTTCCCGCAGCGGGGCCTTCATGGCGGATGGCCTGGCCGGATCATTGCTTCCAGATGCGGCCCCCCTCGCTTAAGCTGGCTGCATGGGGTAATCCGGGAAACGCAAGATGGTGGCAATGCAGGTTCATCCGCTGCTGCTCGGCCGCACTGCCGGCCTGCCGGCGGCGGCGCGCCAGCGCTACGACGAGGCCACGGTGGCGATGGCGCGTCGCGAGCTGGACGCCGCTGGCGCGGCGCTGGCCGACGTGCTGGCGATGGCGCCGGATTTTGTCGAGGCGCAGCGCCTGCAGGGGCTGGTGGCGCATATCCGTGGCGACCATGCCGGGGCGGTGGCGATCCTGCGGCGGGCGCTGGTCACGGAGCCGGACAACGCGCTGCTGCACATGAACCTGGGCATGTCGCTGTACAGCGGGGGCGAATTCGCCACCGCGTTTTCGTCCTTGCGCCGTGCCTGCGAACTGGCTCCCGATTTTCCGCCGGCATGGTTCAGCCTGGGCCGTGCATTCCAGCAGCAGGGGCGTACGGCCGGTGCGATCACGGCGCTGCATCGGGCGGTGGACCTCGCCCCCGACGACCCGGTGATGCGCAGCCTGCTGGCCGAGGCCCAGGCCAGCCTGGGTGCGGTGGCCGCCGCGTGCGCGAATTATCGCGAGGCCTTGCGGCATGAACCGGATCACGCCGAGGCGTGGCTCGGCCTGGCCCGGTTGCAGGTCGAGCCGTTTTCGAAGGATGACCTGGCCCGCCTGAAACAGGCGATGCAACGTCCCGGCACGTCGCCACAGGCGCGCGTGATGCTGGGCTTCGCGCTGGCCCGCTGCCTGGAGGACCAGGGCGACTACCATGCCGCGTTTCGCACGCTGCGCAAGGCCAATGGACAGAAGCGCAAGCTGGTGAGCTGGAACGCGGCGGCGGTGTCCGCCCGGATCGCGCGCATCCGCGCGGCCTTCGCCCAGCCGCCGGGCGAGGTCGAGGATCCGCGGCTGGGCGAGCAGGTCGTCTTCATCGCGGGGCTGCCGCGCTCGGGCGGCGGCCTGCTGCGGCGCGTGCTTGCCGGTCATGCCCAGGTGGACGCGAGCGAGCGGCCGCAGCATCTGCGCGCCGTGATCGAGGAAGAATCGAGGCGCCGGCAGCGGGAATTTCCCCAGTGGACCATCGGGGCCACGCCGGCGGACTGGGCGCGGCTTGGCCGCGACTATCTGGCGCGGGCCGTGCGCGCGCAGGAAGACAAGCGCTGCTTCATCGACCAGAGCGACCAGGACTGGCACCTGATGGGCGCGGCGATGGCCATGCTGCCCGGCGCGCGACTGGTGGATTGCCGTCGCGATCCGCTGGAGAACTGCCTGAGCTGCTATCGCCAGTTGTTCTCGTCCTGCAACGAGTTCAGCTACGACCTCGACGAACTGGCGAGTTTCTGGCGCGACTACGACGGACTCTGCGCGCACTGGCAGCAGTTGCATCGCGGGCGCGTGTTCGTGCATGAGCACGAATCGCTGCTGGCCGATCCGCCGTTGCAACTGCATCGCCTGCTGAACTTCCTCGGGCTCGATGAGGACCCGGCCTGCCTGGACGTCCATGCCAACCGGCGCCAGGGCGCGGCCGGCAACACCGCGCGGCTGCGCGAGCCGTTGCGCTGGCAGGAGCCGCGGGCGCCACGCTACCGCGGCAAGCTGGATCGGCTGCGGGTGTTGCTGGGCCTGCTGTGAATCGGTGAGCAGCGACTTCCCGGAGTCCGTGAAGAAAAACCACTTCCTGCGGTTTTCTTCCATCGCGCGTCCGATGCATGCTTGAACGGGCTAACGCGAGTCAGCCACTTGGGCGACCGATTCGCGGTCGACCATGCCTGGCCGACCTGAGAGGTTGAAAACCTCTCAGCGCCGCAGCGACCGCGCCGCGGCCAGCCGGCGTTGCCGCGCCGGTTCGCCCAGCAGCACCGGCAGCCACGGCGCCAGCGGCTGGGGCGTGATGCCGAGGGCGGCGTAGCCATCCACCTTGCCCACCGAATCGGTGCGCAGCGAACGGAAGTTGTCCAGTGAAAACGGCTTGCCCGGCAACAGCTCGGCGAACTGCGCCTGCAACTGGCCGAGGCTGTCGGGCAGGGCGACGATCGGCGTGCGCAGGCCCGCGGCATCGCGGATGCGGCGCACGATCTCGCCCAGGCTGAGCACGTCGGGGCCGTACAACTCGAAGCTGCGCTGCCGGCCCAGGCGCTCGTGGTTCACGCAGCTGGCGATCGCCTCCGCCACGTCACCGACCCAGGTCGGCGCCAGGCGCGACTGCGCGCGCGCCAGCGGCAGCGCCGGCATGTTCCGCAGCAGCGCGGCGAAGCGGCTGACCAGGCCGTCGCCGCGGCCGAAGATCACGCTGGGCTGGTAGATCGTCCAGTCCAGCGCCGAAGCCCTGACCAAGGCTTCGGCTTCGCCGCGCGTCTTCAGGTATTGCGACAGGCCCTGGCCGGCTTTCAGCGAACTCATCTGGTGCAGGCGTCCGACGCCGCTGTCGTGGCAGGCGGCGATCAGCCGCCGGGTCAGTTCGACGTGGGTGCGCTGAAAGCTGTGTCGACCACCCTGGTTGAGAATGCCGACCAGGTTGATGGCCGCATCGGCGCCTGCCAGTTGGCGACGCAGCACGGCGTCATCGTAGATGTCGGCGTTGCGCACGCTCACGCCCGGCAGCACGGCGAGTGCGCGATGCCGCTCGCGATCGCGACTGAGCAGCACGATGCGATGGCCGTCGGCGGCCAGTCGCGGGACCAGCTGCTGGCCGAGGAAGCCGGTGCCACCGAGGATGACGAGTTGCTGTGCGGCCATGGGCGGCGTTCCTTGCTGAAACAGGTGCGGAGATCGCTCAGCGAGAAACGCTGGCGGCGCTGGCCGGGGCCGTCGTCGGCGCGGTGGTCGGCGCCGGGCAGCTTACTTCGCGGCGTGGCGTGCCATTGCCGGGCAGGCTGTAGGGCTGGCCGATCGCCTCCATGCGGGTGGCCAGCGGCACCACCGTATGGCCGTCCAGACGCCAGTCGTAGATCACGCTGAAGGCCATCACTCGGGCCACGTACTCGCGGGTTTCCTTGTAGGGAATGCTGGCCACGAACAGATCGGTGGGCAGGGTGCCGCGGGCGGCCAGCCACTGGTCGACCTTGTTCGGGCCGGCGTTGTAGGCGGCGCTGGCCAGCCATGGCGAGCCGTTGAAGCGCGCCGCCATCTGCGCCAGGTAACGGGTGCCCAGCGCGATGTTGGTGGCCGGGTCGTACAGGCTGTCGCCGCCGGCCCAGTCCAGTCCGTTGCGCCTGGCCACCAGCGCGGCGGTCTCCGGCAGTAACTGCATCAGGCCGCGCGCATCGGCGCCGGAATGCGCGTCGCTCATCCACGCGCTTTCCGCGCGCAGGATGCCGTAGGCCCAGGCCGGTTCGATGCCGGCCTGCTCGGCCTGCGGCACCAGGCCGTCCTGGCTGGCCAGCGGGAAGCGCAGGTCATACAGGCGCAGGGCATCGCCGCTGCTCAGGGTGAATACGGCGCGGTCGTACCAGCCGCGGCGGTTGGCCATGTCGGCGGCGATCCTCTGCGTGGCCACGTCGCTGCCCTGCAGGGCGCGTGTCCATTCGCGCCGGGCCAGTTTCGGCAGGTCCACCGCGTACAGCTCGAACGCGCGCACCAGCCCCGGCATCGCCAGCAGCTGCTGTTCGCGCTGCGGGTCGTCGGCCAGGGTCAGCGGGCAGATCGCGTACGGCTGGTCGAGCCGGTCCGCCGACATGAAGCCGAAGAAGGTCGGCTGGTCGGCCTGCTCGGCGAACTGCCGCCGGGCTTCGTCGGCGCGGCCCAGCGCGGCCAGCGCGCGGCCGCGGAAGTATTGCCATTCGCCATCCTGCTGCTGGCTGGCAGGCATCGCCTCGATGCCCGCCAGCGCCGCGCTCCAGTCCTGCCGGGCCAGCGCCACGCGCACGCGCCATTCGCGGGTGCTGTCGGTCTGCGCGGCGGCGGGCAGCGCGATCAGCCGGGCCAGGGCATCGTCGTCGAAGTCGGTGGCGCGGAACAGCGCCAGGGTCTGCAGGATGCGGTTGCGCTGGGCCTCGCTCAGCGTGAAGCGCGATTGCAGCTGCTGCCACGCGGCGTCGGCGCTGTCGCTCTGGCGTCGGGCCAGCCGGGTCAGCGCCAGCGTGACGGCGTGGCGCTGGCGCGTGCCGTCGGGCCAGTTCTTCGCGTCAGCGACCGCGGCAGCCGGATCACGCAGCGCGGTGGCCAGTTGCTGCGCGGCGGGCTGTTCGCTGGCAGGCAGCCAGCTGGCCAGGCTGGCGATGGTGCCGGCCTGGCCGGCGTCGGCCGCGCGATCGATCCGTGTCCACAGCCGTGCGTCGGTGAGCAGGCCCTGGTCGTGCGCGGCGTCGAGCACCGGATCGCAGGCACCGGGCAGGTTGGCGCGGGTCCACAGTTCGGCCAGGTCGCGCTGGAAATCCAGCTTGCCGCCGCCGGCGAGTTTCGCCTGCAGCGCGTCGCAGCTGAGCGTGTCGCCGAGGCCGGGCTGGTACAGCGCAAGAAAGCCGCTCCAGTCCTGCCGGCGCGCCAGCTCCAGCAGGAACGCGCGGCGCAGGTCGGCCGCGGGTATCCAGTCCGGATACTGCGCGAGATAGGCTTCCACGCTGGCGCGGTCGACCTGCTGGATGTCGTGCTGCAGCGCCGCCGCAGCCAGGTACGGATACAAGGGGTAGTCGTGCAGGTTGCCGGCAAACTGGCGCCAGCCGTCGCCGCCCTGCTGGGCGACGGCGTACGCCTGCTTGAAGGCGACGCGTTGCGCGGCGTCGGGCGTGGCGGCCAGTGCGGTCGAGCCGGTGAGCAGCCAGGCGCCGGCCAGCGCCAGCCAGGCCAGCGGCACGCGCCGCGACGAAGCGAATGAAAACATGACAACTCCTGCGGTGGATCGCGGCCAGTGTAGTGGATGGCCCGTTTCAACTTGTCGGCATTCGGTGAGTGCGCGGTGGGCCCTGTTAAGCTGTCGCGCTTCATCCACGCCTTTACCGGGATCGGCATGTCGCCAGCTGCTTCGCCTGTTTTCCGTCGCGTCTGGCCGGCGTGGCTCGCGCTGGTGGTGATGGCACTGGCCGCCGCGTGGTGGTGGTGGGCGATCGGTCGACCGGTGGCCTTGCCGGATGCGCCGTCGGCGCGCATCGCCTGCGTGTCGTATGCGCCGTTTCGTCGTGCCGGCGAGACGCCACTGGACCCGACGGCGCACATCAGCGCCGAGCGCATCGATGCCGATCTTGCCGCGTTGTCGCAGCGCTTCGATTGCGTGCGCACGTATTCGCAAGGGCAGGGGCTGAGCGCGGTGCCGGCGATCGCCGAACGCCATGGCATGAAGGTGCTGATGGGCATCTGGCTGGGCGGCGACGCGAAGGCGAACGCCGAGCAGGTGCGGCTGGGCATCGCCACTGCAAACAAGTATCCGCAGGTGCTGCGCGGGGTGATCGTGGGCAACGAGGTGCTGTTGCGTGGCGATCTGCCGGCCAGCCAGTTGGCCGTCTATCTGAAACAGGTGCGCGAGGCGGTCACGGTGCCGGTGACCTACGCCGACGTGTGGGAGTTCTGGTTGCGCCATCCCGAGCTGGCCGGCTCGGTGGACTACCTGACCATCCACATCCTGCCGTACTGGGAAGACCAGCCGGTGTCACCCGAGCGGGCGGTGCAGCATGTGGCCGACGTCTATGCGAAGGTGCAGCAGGCGTTTCCCGGCCGCGCCGTGATGATCGGCGAGACCGGCTGGCCCAGCGCTGGCCGCCCGCGCCAGGCGGCCAGCGCCAGCGTGGTCAACGAGGCCCGCTACCTGCGCGAATTCCTGCGCTACGCGGCCACCGTGCACATGCCGTACAACGTGATCGAAGCGTTCGACCAGCCGTGGAAACGTGCCCAGGAAGGCACCGTGGGCGGCTACTGGGGCATCTTCGATGCGCAGGCGCGGCCGAAGTTCGCGATGCAGGGGCCGGTGGTGGAAGAGCCGCACTGGTGGGCGGGCTGGCTGGCCGGCGTGGCCGGCGCCGGCGTGTTCCTGCTGGTCGGTGCGTGGCGTCGTCGCTGGCGCGGAGCGCGTGGCTGGCTGGCCCTGACGCTGGCCGGCGCGGCCAGCGGCGGCGCGCTGGCCTGGCAGTTCCGGCAGATGTGGTACGCCTGTCGCGACGCGTGGGAATGGACGGTGTCGCTGGGCGCCTGCGTGCTGGCGCTGCTTACCGCGCTGCGCCTGGCGCGCTGGATCGCCGCGCGCCTGTGCGGGATGACGCCGCCGCTGCCGCGGCCGTGGTGGCGACTGGGCTGGCTGTTCGCGCTGGCCTTCTATGGCCTGTTGCTGGTGGTCGACGGGCGCTACCGGGATTTTCCGCTGGGCCTGTTCCTGTTGCCCTGCGCCGGCTACGCGCTGTCCGGCTGGCTGTCCGATCGTCGCGCGCCGCTGATGCCGTTGCTGGAGGAGCGCTTCCTGGCCTGCGTGCTGCCCTTGCCGGCGGCGCTGGTGCTGCTGCAGGAATCCGGCCTCACGTATGTGGCTTGGCTATGGCTGGGTGTGAACCTGCTGCTGGTCGTGCCGGTGTGGTCGGCGTGGCGGCAGGCCGTCCGCCTGCAGCCTGATCAGGCGTAGGCAGCCGATCAGCGCAGCCAGCGCGCCGCTCTCGAAGCAGTACAGCTGCAGCGCCACGATGCCCAGGGCGGCGGCCAGCCAGGCCAGCCACGGACGCTTCCACACCAACGCCAGCGCGGTCGCGATCAGCGCCGCGATGCCATACACGTTGTGCAGGAAACCCAGCACCAGCCGTTGCCGCCACGGGCACCACCACGGTGCGTGGCCGGCGCCGCATTGCTGCGCCATCGAGCCGGGCTCGACCACGCCATAGCGCAACCACGCGCCGAGCAGCGCCACCAGCAGCAGGGCCAGCCATGGCCAGGCCAGTCGCCATCGGTTCGACGTCATCGGCTGCGCTTCGCCGAGGCCTTGCCGCCGACGTGCGCCGGCAGGCGGATCTCCGCCGCCAGCGGCAGGTGATCGGAGAACGCCTGCGGCAAGGCCCAGGTTTTCTCCAGCGTGATCGCCGGCGAGGTGAGGATGTGATCCAGCGCCCGCCGCGGCTTCCAGCTGGGGAAGGTGGGCGTGGGCTGGGCTGGCGGCTGCAAGGTGGACCTGGCGAAAAGATGCTTCATCTCGGCGCTGCCGGGCTCGGCGTTGAGATCGCCCATCAGCACCGCATGGGGGAAATCCTGCAGCAGCTCGGCGATGAAGCCCAGCTGGCGCGCGCGCGCCTGCGCGCTCAGCGACAGGTGGGCGATCATCACCGCCAGCGCGTTGTCGCCTTCACCGAACTGGGCCAGCAGGGCGCCGCGGCCCGGGATGCGGCTGGGCAGCGGGTAGTCCGTCACCGAATGCGGTTCGAGCCGGCTGATCAGCCCGTTCGCCGAATGCGCCAGCCGCGCCATCGCCCGGTTGGGCTGATGGCTCCAGAACGGCAGACCGGAGGTTTCGGCGAGGTAGCGGGTCTGGTTGAGGAAACCCGAACGCAGGCTGCCCGCATCGGCTTCCTGCAGGCCGACCACGTCGAACTGCGCCAGCACTTCGGCGAGCCGGTCGAGGTTGTCCATCTTGCTGCGCCCGGGCAGCACCGCACTGAGGCTGCGCGTCACGTACTGGCGATAGCGCTGCACGCTGGCGCCGGCCAGGATGTTGCAGCTCAGCAGGCGCAGGTGGCGCTCGGCAGGGGCGGTGGAAACGGAGGCGCGAGTCATGGCGGGCCACTACGCGAAAAGGGGAAGCCGGCGCATGGGTTCATGCGCCGAGATGACGGCTAGCATGATCCATCCGGTGTGAATGCCACGCCAGCCGCCGGGGAACCCGGCGATTACTTGCCGGCCAGCTCGCGCTTCACCAGCCACTGCGTGACGGCGACCATCTCGTCATAGGAGTGCACCGCGGCGACGCGGTACTTGCCGTTGATCACGATGGTCGGCGTGCCATCGACCTGCCACTTCTGGATCAGGGCGAGGTCGCTCTTCATCTGGTCGGTGGTCTGGGTCGACGTGGCCGCCTGCATGAACGCGGCGCGATCGACACCCGCGCGGGCGTAGAAGTCGGCCAGTTCGTTCATCGAGTTGATCGGATAGTGCTGTTCGAACTTCGCCTGGAACAGGGCCAGGTGCGTGCGATCCAGCACGCCCAGCTGCTTGGCCGCGTAGAACGCCCGGGCAAACGGCACCCATTCGGCACTGAACGGCGCCGGCAGCAGCTTGAACTCCACGCCCTTGGGGAACTGTTTGGCCAGTGCATCGGCCACCGGCGCGAAGTGGGCGCAATGGATGCAGCCATACGAGAACACCTCGACCACTTCCACCTTGCCCTCGCTGCTGTAGCGCTGGTGCGGGGCGGGCAGGGTGACGTACTCGGCGCCGTCGGTGTACGGGTCCACCGCACCGGATTTCGCGGTGCAGGCGGTGGCCAGCAGCAGGCCGGCAAGCAGGATCAGGACGCGGGAACAGGCGAATCGCTGGAACATGGGTTTCTTCGCTCGAATGCGGTGGGGATGCCGGCTGACCAGCTTAACCGAAGCGCCTACTTGCCGGCCGCTTCCTTCGACACCAGCCACAGGGTCAGCTCGATCGACTGTGCGTAACCGCCCGCGGAATTCGCCGTGAAGCGGTATTTGCCGTTGACGATCATGGTCGGCGTGCTGTCCACGCCGTAGGCCTTCATCAGGTCGTCGGCGCGCTTCATCTGGGTGTTGACGCTGAACGAGTTGGCGACGGCGACGAATTCCTTCGGGTCGACGCCGTACTTGGCGTAGAACTTCGCCGCGTCCTCGATCGTGGGCCACGCCTCGTGCGGCTTCAGCCCGCTCGAGGTGGCGTTGTAGGTCGACAGTTCCTTGCTCTTCCACACCGCGTCGTACATCGCGTCGTGGCTCTTGTCGACCACGCCCAGCGCCTGCGCGGTGTAGAACGCGCGCTGGTACATCGGCCAGTTTTCGTCGGGACGGAACGAGGCAGCGAGATAGTTCATCACCGCGTCCGACGGCAGGCTCTTGGCGATGCGGTCGACGGTGGAATGGAAGGCGTTGCAGGCGGGGCAGCCGTAGGAGAACACCTCGGTCACCTCGATCTTGCCGGGGTGGCTGGTCGGCTGCGCCGGATCGATGCGGAAGTAGTTCTTGCCCTCGACCCACTTGCCGGTGTCCACGAACGGCGCGGCGGCCACCGCCGGCGTTGCCGCTTCGGCGGGAGCCTGGGCCGGCGCGACGGTCGCACTGCTGGCGGGCGCCGCGGCGGTGCTGGCGGCCGCGGCCGTGGCGGGGCTGCTCACGGCGCTGGCCGGCGCCGTGCTGGTGACGGCCGGAGCGCTGGCCTCGGCGGCGGGGCTGCCGCTGTTGCTGTCATGGCTGCAGGCGGCAAGCGCGAGCAGGGCGGCACACAGGAACGGCAGACGCTTCAACATGGCAGACCTCGAAAGTGGGGCGCGAAAACCAGCGCGCCGACGTTTGAAGGTCGGCGCGGGTTCGATCAGGGAGTGGCGGCCGGCTGGCTGTCGGCGCTGTGCAGGCCTTCGATGTAGCTGGCCAGGGCGGCGATGTCGTCGGGGGTCAGCTGCTTGGCGATCGCCGGCATGATCTGCGCGTGCGCGTCGTCACCCCAGGTGGTGCCGTCGTGCCAGGACTTCAGCGTCGCCTCGATGTACTGCGCGTGCTGGCTGGTCAGCTGCGGATACATCGCACCCGGATTGCCGCGGCCGTCGATGCTGTGGCAGGCCATGCAGGCCGGGATGCCACGGGTCGAATCGCCCTGGCGGAACAGCGTCTGGCCATGCTCGACCAGGGCCTGGTCGGCCACGCCCGGCAGGGCCGTCTTGCTGGCGAAGTAGGCGCCCACGTCGTGCATGTCCTGGGTCGACAGCGGCGCGGCCATGCCCATCATGATCGGGTTCTGGCGCTTGCCCGCCTTGAAGTCGGTCAGCTGGCGCACGATGTACTGCTCGCTCTGGCCGGCCAGCTTCGGGTACTGCGCGTCGGCGGAATTGCCGTCCATGCCGTGGCAGGCGCCGCAGACGGCGGCCTTGGCCTGGCCCGCGGTGGCGTCGCCCGGCTTGGCCGGGGCTTCAGCAGCGGCGACGGCCGGTGCGGCAGGCGCTGCAGCGGCGGTGCTGGCGGCAGCGGGGGCCGCGGTCTCCGGCTTGGCATCTTGAGCCATCGCGGCGCTGGCGGACAGCGCGAACACGAGGGCCATGGCGGACCCGAGAACAGCGGGCCGAAAACCAGCGGACCGAAAACTCATACACTTGACTCCCGAGAGACTTGCAAACACTGCCAGCGATTGCGGCCATGCGGTCCGCAACAGGCAGAAACCGAAGAATTATCCCTGCGCCACCCCAGCTTGGTCAAACCATCCCCATGTCGAATCCCCTCCAGGGCGCGCAATTCGTGCTCGCCGCCCATCGCATCAGCCAGCTTCCCGTCGACCAGGGCGCGGAAGTCGCCTTCGCCGGCCGTTCCAACGCGGGCAAGTCCAGCGCGTTGAACGCGCTGACCAACCACAAGGGACTGGCACGCACCTCTAAGACGCCAGGGCGCACCCAGCAGATGGTGGCCTTCAGCCTGCCGCCGCACAGGGATGCGCAGGAGCGACCGGCCCCCGACCTGCGCCTGATCGACCTGCCCGGCTACGGCTACGCCAAGGTGCCGCTGGACATGCGCGAGCACTGGAAGCAGGAGATCGACGCCTACCTGCACCAGCGCCGCAGCCTGCGCGGGCTGGTGCTGATCGTGGACATCCGCCATCCGCTGAAGGAATTCGACCGGCTGATGCTGCAGTTCTGCTTCGACACCCAGCTGCCGTGCCACGTGCTGCTGACCAAGGCGGACAAGATCTCGCGGGGCCAGGCGGCGCAGGCACTGGCCGCGTTGCGCAAGCAGTTCGCCGCCGAAAACCTGTCCGCCACCGCCCAGGTGTTTTCCTCGTCTGCCGGCACCGGGGTGGAGGAGGCGCGGCAGGCGGTGATGGACTTGCTGGCGCAGCCGCGCGAAGGCGCACATCAGGACCGCGAGCGCTGAGTTCTCAGAGCCTGTGAAGGAAGCCACTTCCTGTCGCTTTCTTCTATCGCACGTCCGGTACATGCCCGGACGTGCTCACGTGAATCAGTCGCTTGCGTGACCGAGCCACGCCCGGCCATCGGGCAACTGCTTCTGCGTTGCCTCAATTCGGGCATCCATGCCCTCGCCATGGCCGGGCTTCGAGGTTGAAAAATCACAACCTCTCACGGCTGAGCTTCGGTTTCAGCCCTGCACGGCGTCCATGAACACCGCGCACAGCGCTTCCATGCCGGCGCGGTCGTCCTCGTCGAAGCGGTCGGTGACCGGGCTGTCGACATCCCACACGCCGAGCAGCGAACCGTCGGCCCTGACCAGCGGCACCACGATCTCCGATTGCGAGGCGGCGTCGCAGGCGATGTGCCCGGCGAACGCGTTGACGTCGCGCACCAGCTGGGTTTCGCGGGTCTGCGCGGCGGTGCCGCAGACGCCCCGGCCCAGCGCGATGCGGATGCAGGCGGGCTTGCCCTGGAACGGGCCCACCACGAGTTCATGGCCGTCGTACAGGTAGAAGCCGGCCCAGTTCACCTGCGCCAGGCTGTGATAGACCAGTGCGCCGAAATTGGCCGCGTTGGCGATCAGGTCGCGCTCGCCGGCCAGGATGCCGCGCGCCTGCTGCACCAGATCGGCGTAGTGCTCGCGCTTGCTGGCATAGGTCTGGGCTTTCAGGTCGAACATGCGATGCGTCCCGCGGCAAAGCCCGTATTATGCGCCGAGCCATCATCACGGGGGATGCCAGATGAGTCTGACCGAGCAGCGCGAAGGGATCGAGGCGGGGCGGCTGGACATGTTCGTGGATGGCGCGTTCGCGTTCATCCTCACCTTGCTGCTGATCGGCGGCGAGTCGATTCCCGACAGCACCGACAAGTTGCTGCACGCGCTGGGCGGCATCCCCGCGTTCGCCGTGTGCTTCTTCCAGATCGCGTTTTTCTGGCATGGCCACGTGCGCTGGCGCAAGCGTTGCCTCGGCGCCGGCGCCAGCGGACGCTGGCTGTCGCTGCTGCTGGTGTTCTTCGCGATGATCTTCGTCTACCCGCTGCACATGGTGTTCTCCGGGGTGTTCTCCTCGATCAGCGGCGGCTACCTGCCCGGCGATTTCACGGTGAACGGGCCGGCCGACATGCGCACGCTGTTCGTCTGCTACGGGTTGGCCTACGCCTGCATGGCGGGCACCCTGGCCCTGCTGTTCTCCGACGCGGCCAGGGTCGCCGCCCGGCAGGGCCTGGACAACCTGGACGCGCGCCGCGAGATGCGGATCTGGATCGTGCCGGCGGCGATCGGCCTGGCCTCGGCGCTGGTCGCCCTGCTGATGCCGTTGTCGGTGCCCGGGTGGATGTGGTCGATCCCCGGCATGATGTATTCGCTGCTGTTCCTGATCGGGCCTGTGACGAGTCACTTCGACCGACGTCACGCGCCGGCATGATGTCGGCGGTGTTCATCGCCGGCACCGATACCGGCATCGGCAAGACGCACTCGGCCTGCACTCTGCTGCATGCCCTGCGCGCGGCCGGTCACCACGCCTGCGGCATGAAGCCGGTCGCCAGTGGTTGCGTGGAAACGCCGCAAGGCCTGCGCAACGACGATGCGCTGGCGCTGCTGGCGGCAGGCGTTGATCCGGAACTTCCGTACGCGCTGGTCAATCCGGTGGCGCTGCGCGACCCGCTGTCGCCGCATCTTGCCGCGGCCCACGATGGCGTGGCGATCAGCCTGGCACCGTTGCGTGCGGCTTTCGAACAACTGGTCGCGCGGCACTCGACGGTGGTGGTGGAAGGCGTGGGCGGCTGGCTGGTGCCGCTGGCGCCCGGCCTGCTGGCCTCGGACATCGCCAGGCAATGGCAGCTGCCGGTGATCCTGGTGGTGGGCCTGCGCCTGGGCTGCCTCAGCCATGCCTTGCTCAGCGCCCGGGCGATCGTGGCCGACGGCTGCCACCTGCTGGGCTGGATCGGCAACCGGGTGGACCCGTCGATGGACGCGCCGGAAGAAAACCTGGACACGCTGCGCGCGTTGCTGCCCGCGCCGTGCCTGGGCGTGCTGCCGCACGGCGTGGCACCGGCGCAGGCCGCCGGCTGCCTGGGCGCGGCCGTGGCAGCCTTGGACTGAGCTTCACATTCGATGTGTTCGGATGGCGCACGTTTCCCACGTCGGAGTGACCATGGCCCGCAACCACTACTACCTTTCGATCGCCGACATCGTTCACGCACGTGGCGACGACCCGCGTTTCTCGTGGGAGGGCGCCGGCCCGGACGGTTTCGCCAGCACCCTGCAGCAGGCCTTGCGCAGCGACGAGCTGTTCCAGCGCTGGCGCGCGGCGCAGCCCGATCCGGATGCGGTCGACGACAGTCTCGGCGCCACCGACCCGACCGCGCAGGTGGACGCGCGGGTGGTCGACCTGCACACCGAGGTGGACCTGATCACCGACCTGCCGATGAGCGTGGTGCGCCATCGGCTGTACCTGATGATCGGCGGCGCCTGGCAGTTGCGCGACCTGCGCGCCGCCTGAGTCGCAGGATTCTGCGCCGCTTCACGGCGTCACCGTTTGGAAACTGGCTGTCGTCTCGCCAGGAGCGTGGGCGGTAGAAACCAGGTGAGCGAGGCAACGCGGTTTTGAGTCAGGTTTTTCGATCGTTTGAGGCGAATAGCCATAGCTATTCAACGAAAAGGAGCGGAAAAGCTGGCCAAAACCGCGCAGCCGCAGCCGCTTGTGTTTCTACCGCCCACGCTCCTACAGTCGGCGGTCAGACTTCCGTGCCCGATGCCGGGCGCACCACTCCTGGGGAACCCGATGCTTCGACTGCGCACGATTGTGATCGCCACCACGATGGCCCTGGCCGCCTGCTCGCAGCAGCCGGAAGGCGCCGCCAACCCACCCGCGCCGGCCGCTTCCGCCGCCAGCACCAGCAGCGCCGCGCCGGCGGCCACCGACATGACCAGCAATCCGTTCTACAGCGCCAGCACGCTGCCGTTCCAGGCGCCGCCATTCGACAAGATCCACGATGCCGACTACCAGCCCGCGATCGAAGAGGGCATGAAGCAGCACATGGCCGAGATCGAGAAGATCGCGAACAACCCCGAAGCGCCCACCTTCGAGAACACCTACGTGGCGATGGAGAAATCCGGCGCCATGCTCAACCGGGTGATGACCGCCTTCAACGCGGTCACCGGTGCCAACACCGACGACGCGCTGCAGAAAGTGCAGGAAGACGAAGCGCCGAAGCTGGCCGCGCACGAGGATGCGATCTACCTCGACAGCAAGCTGTTCCAGCGCGTGCAGACGGTCTACGACCGGCGCGACACGCTCAAGCTCGACCCCGAATCGGCGCGCCTGGTCGAGGTGGTCTACCGGAACTTCGTGCACGCCGGCGCCAAGCTGTCCGACGCCGACAAGGCGAAGCTGAAGGACCTCAACAAGGAAGAGTCCACGCTGAGCACCGCGTTCACCAACAAGCTGCTGGCCGCAACGAAGGACGCCGCGCCGGTGATCGCCGACAAGGCGAAGCTGGCCGGCCTGTCCGATGCTGAACTGGCCGCCGCCAGCCAGGCCGGCAAGGACCGCAAGCAGGACGGCAAGTACGTGCTGTCGCTGCAGAACACCACCCAGCAGCCGGAGCTGCAGGACCTCACCGACCGCGCCACCCGCCAGGCGCTGTTCGAGGCCTCCTGGAACCGTGCCGAGCAGGGCGACGCGAACGACACCCGCAAGACCATCGAGCGGCTGGCGCAGATCCGCGCCGAACAGGCGAAGCTGCTCGGCTTCCCGAGTTATGCCGCGTGGAAGCTCGACGACCAGATGGCGAAGACGCCGGAAACCGCGCTGAAGTTCATGCAGGACCTGGTGCCTGCCGTCACCGGTCGCGCCAAGGTGGAGGCGGCCGACATCCAGGCGGTGATCGACCAGCAGCACGGCGGCTTCAAGCTGCAGCCGTGGGACTGGAACTTCTACGCCGAGCAGGTGCGCAAGGCGAAGTACGACCTCGACGAAAACCAGATCAAGCCGTACTTCGAACTGGACAACGTGCTGCAGAACGGCGTGTTCTACGCGGCCAACCAGCTGTACGGGCTGACCTTCAAGGAGCGCAAGGACATCCCGGTGTACCAGCCGGACGTGCGCGTGTTCGAGGTGTTCGACAAGGACGGCAGCTCGATGGCGCTGTTCTACTGCGACTACTTCAAGCGCGACAACAAGAACGGCGGCGCCTGGATGGACAACCTGGTCACCCAGTCGAAGCTGCTGGGCACCAAGCCGGTGATCTACAACGTCGGCAACTTCAGCAAGCCGGCCGCGGGCCAGCCGGCGCTGCTGTCGTTCGATGACGTGATCACCATGTTCCACGAGTTCGGCCACGCGCTGCACGGCATCTTCGCCGACGAGCAGTACCCGACCCTGTCCGGCACCAACACCGCGCGCGACTTCGTCGAGTTCCCCTCGCAGTTCAACGAGCACTGGGCCACCGATCCGAAGGTGTTCGCCCACTACGCGAAGAACTACCAGACCGGCGAGCCGATGCCCAAGGCGCTGGTCGACAAGATGACGAAGGCCGGCAAGTTCAACTCCGGCTACAACATGACCGAGCTGGTCTCGGCCGCGCTGCTGGACATGAACTGGCACATGCTGGGCGCCGACGCGCCGCTGCAGGACGCCGACAAGTTCGAAGCCGCCGCGCTGAAGAAGGACGGCATCGACCTCGGCTACGTGCCGCCGCGCTACCGCTCCAGCTACTTCCAGCACATCTGGGGCAACGGCTACGCCGCCGGCTACTACGCCTACCTGTGGACCGAGATGCTGGCCGACGACGCCTTCGTGGGCTTCAAGGAACACGGCGGCCTGACCCGCGAGAACGGCGACCGCTTCCGCGCGATGGTGCTGTCGCGGGGCAACACCGAGGAGCTGGCGAAGATGTACAAGGACTGGCGCGGCCAGGACCCGCAGATCGAGCCGATGCTGGAAAACCGCGGCTTGAAGGACGCGCCGAAGAAGTAAGCCGTTGCAGCATCCGTGTTGGAAGATCAGGCCCGCCGCAAGCGGGCCTGATCGTTTTGGGAAACTGCGAGATGAAACCGCACCGACAGCGGGTGCGGCCGGCCTTCACGTGGAATAATCGAACCTCCCCGACTGGAGCCGCACGCGCTTGGACAACCATCACTACCTGCAGACCGCGCTGGTGTTCCTGCTGGCCACGGTGATCGCGGTGCCGCTGACCAAGCGCTTCCGGCTGGGTTCGGTGCTGGGCTACCTGCTGGCCGGCGTGGTGATCGGGCCGCAGTTGCTGGGGCTGGTCGGCGATACCGCCGGGGTCAGCACGATTTCCGAGTTCGGCATCGTGCTGATGCTGTTCGTGATCGGCCTGGAATTGTCGCCGCAACGGCTGTGGGTGATGCGCCGCTCGGTGTTCGGCACCGGCCTGTTGCAGGTGCTGGCCAGCAGCGTGGTGATCGCGGCGGTGGCGTATTTCCTGGAAGGCCTGCCCGGCAAGACGGCGGTGGTCGTGGGCGGCAGCCTGGCGCTGTCGTCCACCGCGTTCGGCCTGCAGATCCTCGCCGAGCGCAAGGAGGCCGGCTCGGCCTACGGGCGCCAGGCGTTCGCGATCCTGCTGTTCCAGGACCTGGCGGCGATCCCGCTGATCGCGATGGTGCCGTTGCTGGCCACGGCCTCCGCCCGGCATGGCGTGGACCTGACCGGCGCCATGCGCACGATCGGCGTGATCGTGGCGGTGGTGGTCGGTGGTCGCTACCTGTTGCGGCCGGTGTTCCGCTTCGTGGCCAAGGCCGATGCGGTGGAGGTCTCCACCGCCACCGCGCTGCTGGTGGTGATGGGCACCGCCTGGCTGATGGAGCTGGCCGGTGTGTCCGCCACGCTGGGCGCCTTCCTGGCCGGCGTGCTGCTGGCCGATTCCGAATACCGGCACGACCTGGAATCGCATCTCGAACCGTTCAAGGGGCTGTTGCTGGGGCTGTTCTTCATCAGCGTCGGCATGTCGATGGATCTTTCGCTGCTGCTGCACCAGCCGCTGCACGTGCTGGCGGTGGTACTGGTCCTGATGCTGCTGAAGGGTGCGCTGCTGTGGCCGCTGGGTCGACTGGTCGGCGGGCTGGATCGCGCCGAGGCGCTGCGGCTGGCGGTGCTGCTGGCCTGCGGCGGCGAGTTTGCATTCGTGGTGTTGAAGCTGGCGCAGGAGCAGCAACTGCTCGACGGCCCGCAGCACAACCTGCTGGTGCTGGCGATCTCGCTGTCGATGGCGTTGACGCCGCTGCTGGTCGCCGTGTCGTCGCGGCTGCTCGGCGGCAAGGCGAAGAAGCCCACCCGCGCCTACGACACCATCGACACGCACGTGCCGCGGGTGATCATCGCCGGCTATGGCCGCATGGGCCAGATCGTGGCGCGCGTGCTGCGCGCGCAGAGCATTCCGTTCGTGGCGCTGGACCATTCGGTGGAGCAGATGGACCTGATCCAGCGCTTCGGCAACGTCACCGACATCTTCTACGGCGATCCGGCCCGGCCGGAGCTGCTGCGCGCCGCGCAGGCGGACAAGGCCGAGGTGTTCGTGCTGGCCAGCGACGACCCCGAGTCGAGCCTGCGCGTGGCGCGGGTGGTGCGCCGGCAGTATCCGCACCTGAAGATCATCGCGCGGGCGCGCAACCGCCAGCATGTGTGGCGGCTGATGGACCTGGGCGTCGACGAGCCGGTGCGCGAGACGCTGTATTCCAGCCTGAAGATGACCAAGCAGGCCCTGGTCGCGCTGGGCCTCACGCCGGAACAGGCGGTCGACCGGGTGGAACGTTTCCGGCGCCAGGATGCGGAGCTGATCAAGGCGCAATACCTGGTCTACGACGACGAAACCAAGCTGGTGCAGACCACGCGCGAGGCGCTGGCCGACCTGGAGCGCCTGTTCGAGGCCGATGCCTCGCCCGAAGCCGAGCGAGCGCGCGAGCGCGATGCCGGCACCCCGCTGACCGGGGAAGAGTGAGGCGCTGATCGGGCGATGGCCGCGCCGGGGCGCGCGGCCGCGCCTCAGTCGGCCGGCTGGGCGGGCTGGCGCAGGGTCTGTCGCACGCTGGGGATCGCGCTGCTGCGCGCGGCCAGTTCGTGGGCGATGTCCACATAACCGAGTTGCCGGGCCACGTCCGCCGCGCTGCGTCCGAACGCATCGGCCGCGTTGCGGTCGGCGCCGCGCGACAGCAGCACGCGGGCGGGCGGCAACAAGGCGTGCATCGCGCAGGCGTGCAGCGCGGTGACGCCTCGCTGGTCGGCGTGGCCGACCTGGGCGCCCGCGTCCAGCAACAGCGGCACCAGCGCCCCGATGTGGGTGGCGTCGCAGCTGCTGCCCGGCCGCAGCTGGGCGCCGAGCAACAGCAGCAGCGGCGTCTTGCCCTCGTGGTCGGCGTGGTTGATGTCGGCGCCGCGCTTGAGCAGCACGTCGAACAGGCGTCGCGCGCGCAGGCTGTCGTTGTGTTCGAAGCCGAACTGCGCCGCCGCGTGCAGCGCGCTGCGCCCGGCGTTGTCGACCGCCTTGATGTCGGCGCCCGCATCGAGCAGCTGTTCGGCGATCTCCGGATAACCCATCGCCGCCGCCGCCATCAGCGCGGTGGCGTCGTTCGGCAGGCGCTGGTCGACGGCGACTTCGCGCTGCAGCAGCAGGGCCACCAGCGATTCGCGCCGCGCGGCGACCGCGGCGGCCAGCGGGGTCACGCCGCTGCGGGCGGCGCGGGTCGCGTCGGCGTTGGCGTCCAGCAGGCAGGCGGCGATCTCGCGGTGACCGGCGCCGCAGGCGTGCAGCAGGGCGCTGGCGCCCTGTTCGTCGAGGGTGTCCACGGCAAAACCCAGTTCCAGCAGTCGCTGCACGCTGGCCAGCGCGCCGGCGCGCGCGGCGGCGGGAAGGTCGCTGGCGCGCAGCGCGCGATCCGGCCGCGACCAGTCGCGCCAGTCCAGCCAGCGCTCCACCGCGGGATGTTCCAGCGCCAGGCCCAGCGGCGTTTCGCCGTTGGCGTCGGTGGCTTCCGGGTCGGCGCCGTGGGCGATCAGTGCGCGCACCAGCGGCAGCGCCTGGGCGCCGTGCTCCAGCGCGGCGAACAGCGGCGTGCGGCCGTCGCGGTCGCGTGTGTTGGGATCGCAGCCCCGCTGCAGCAGCGCCTGCAGCAGTTCCACCTGGTCGTTCACCGCGGCCAGTTGCAGCGGGCTGCGCGCCCGGGCGTCGGGGCCGAACGGATCGGCGCCTGCCTCGAGCATCTTCAACGGCAGCGCGGCCGACTGGGCCGCACCGTTCGTGTTCAGCAGCGCCTGCGCCAGCAGGCCGGCGCCGGCGGGCGTGGCGCCGGCTTGCAGCAGGTCGTCGAGCGCTTCGGTGGCATCGGGAAGCTGCTGCAGCAGCGCATCGAACAGGCGCTGGCCCGGTGGCGGCAGGTGCGGCGTGTCGCCGGTGTCGGCGTCGTCGATCTGCGGTGCGTCCAGCCGCGCTTCGGCGGCCAGGCCGTGTTCGAGCAGCCAGCGGCGGGCGGCGCCCAGGCCGGGCGAGGCCAGTTCCAGATACATGCGGGCCAGCTCGGCCTGCGGCCATTCGCGTACGCGGGCCACGAAGCCCGAGACGATCGCCCAGTGGCCGAAGCGCAGGGCATCGAGCAGGTGTCCGGGGGTGTCGGCGCCTTCGGCCAGCACGTCCTGGCTGAGGCTGGTCGGCAGCGGCGTATCCGGATCAAGCACGGCGACCAGGTCCCAGCGTCCCGCGGCGGCGGCATGGTCGAGTGCGCTGCGACCGTCGCTGGCCGGTGCCTTCGGGTCGGCGCCCAGGGCAAGCAGGGCGCTGATCGTGCCGGCGTCGGCATGCGGCGACTGGCAGGCGAGGGTCAGTGCGTCGCGACCGTGGCTGTCGCGCAGGCCCGCGTCGGCCTTCGCCTCGGCCAGCAATTGCACGATGCCGCCGGCGCCGGCGCGGGCCGCTTCCATCAGCGCGCTGCTGCCGCGGTGGTCGACCAGGTTCACGTCGGCACCGGCGGCGCAAAGCGCGCGGGCGATCTGTTCGTGGCCTTCGGCGGCGGCGCCGAGCAGGGCGTGCCGGTGGCGTGCATCGCAGGCATTCACCGGGGCGCGGTGCTTGAGCAGCAGCTTCACGCCTTCGACGTCGTCGTCGGCGATGCCGCTGGCGGCGACCAGGGCCGGCTCGCCGTCGGGCACGACGGGCTTGGCGCCGTGCTCCAGCAGGAACTTCGCCAGCGGCCAATTCGCCGCGCGGCAGGCGGTGGCCAGCGGGCTGATGCCGGCCTGGTTCAGCGCGTTGATCGGTGCGGCGGCATCCAGCAGCATCGCGGCCACGCCGGCGTCGGCGCTGAGTACCGCGCCGTGCAGCGCGGTGTTGCCTTCGGCATCGGTGACCAGCGGGCTGGCGCCGTTGGCCAGCAGGGTCAGCACCGCCTCGGCGCGGCCGTGCCAGCTGTCGCGGGTGGCGGCCAGCAGCGGGGTGATGCCGCCGCTGGCGCGATTGACGTCGGCGCCCCGGGCGATCAGCGCGCGCAGCAGGCGGGTGTCGGGCAGCAAGGCGGCCAGCATCAGCACCGGCCGCTGGTCGCGATCGTCCGCCGCGGGCGCGGTGCCCGGGTCGGCGCCCACCTCGACCAGCGCCAGCGCGCGCTCGATGTCGCCGTCACGGGTGGCGGCGAGCAGCGCGGCGGCCTGTTCCGGCGTGCCGGCGGTGCGCTCGACCTCGGTGAGGATCGGGCGATGCACCGGGGTCGGCGCCAGGTCGGAGCGCCGGCGCGCATGCCGGCTTTCGCACAACAGCGCCCGCAGCGTGCGGTTGGCGATCACCAGGCAGCCGGCCGGCAGCAGCACGATGCCGTACAGGGCCAGCGCCGCGATGCGCGGCTCGGAGGGCACCACGCCGTACAGGCCGGTCAGCGTGATCGCGCCGAAGGACAGCACCAGCAGCGAGAACGCGACCGGCAGGAAGTGGCTGAAGAAGTGTTCCTCGCGCGACAGGTGGCGGCCGAATGCGACGCTGCGCAGGGTGGCGGTGAAGATCCACGAGCCGTCACGCTGGCTCGGATAGGCGTCATCCCACAGGAACACCAGCCCGAACGCGGGCCACAGCCGCCACAGCGCGACCAGCGCCAGCACCAGGGCAGCAGCCAGCAGCAGGGCGCCGCTGAGGCTGGGCGCGTGGGTCAGCTGCATCATCGGCCAGGCCACCAGCACGAACACCGCCACGGTGTAACCGGTGAACATCACCAGGTGCGCGGCGCCACGGCGCAGCACGGTGCGCATGAACTTCGGTTCCGGATCGAAGCCGATCGCATGGCAGACCGCCGCCAGGGTCAGCGCGTTGGCGACCAGCAGCGGAATCAGGGTCAGCGGGTGGTTGACCAGGCCGGCCACGAAGACCGCCAGCAAACCGGGAACGAACCAGGCCAGGGCTTGCAGAAAGGGAGGGCGGCGACGTGATTTGGGCTGGGTCATGGAGGGAGTATAGAAATCGTTGGATGGGCAGACGGTAACCAAGTGTTAATGCCGATGGAAATCGGCCGATGGAAATCCGCCGATGTAGATCCGCCGGCGCGAACAGGCCGGCGGAATCCGCGCGCAGGTCGGCGCGTCACTCGTCCCGGTCATCCTGCGGGGAGTGGGTATACGGCAGGTGGTTGGCCGCGGCCAGCGTTTCGTTGGGCGGCACCTGCAGGTGCCAGCCCTGCTCGCGCAGGTGGGCGAGGACCTGCGCGGTGTCTTCCACCGGCAGCTTGCGCTGTTCGTCCAGCTGCACTTCCATCACGAAACGCAGCTCGCCCAGCAGCAGCAACAGCGACTCGGGCAGCCTGGCGAACGCGTCGCGTTCGGCCAGCCACAGGTAGCTGCCAGCCTTGCGCAGGCTGGCGTAGACGAAACATGGCATCGCGAAACCCATCGGAAAGTGCCGGGCCGGCCCCGGCATCGCATCGAGGGTAGCAGGTGCGCAAGCCGGGCGTGCCCGGCTGCGGCCCGCGGTTCAACCGCGCTTCAACAACAACTCGAGCATGCGCCGGAAGCGCGCCCCGTACGGCGGGTTGAGCAGGCCGGTGCCGTTCAGGCGGGCCTGCCGGAACACCGGCTTCAGGTGCGAAAACGTGCGGAAGCCCGCTTCGCCGTGATAGCCGCCCATGCCCGAGGCGCCGACGCCGCCGAACGGCAGCTTGTGCTGGGCGATGTGGTACAGCGTGTCGTTGACGCTGACGCCGCCGGCGTGGGTGCGCGCCAGCACGCGGTCGACCAGCGCCTGGTCGTGCTCGAACAGGTACAGGGCCAGCGGATGCGGCCGCGCGCGGACGTGGGCGATCGCGTCATCCAGGTGGTCGTACGGCACCAGCGGCAGCAGCGGGCCGAAGATTTCCTCGCGCATCACCGCCATGTCGTCGCTGACGCCGGTGAGCAGCTGCGGCGGCAGCAGCCGGCTGGCGGCGTCCTCGCCGGCCTCGCCGAGCCGGTGCAATTGCGCGCCGGCGGCCAGCGCGTCATCGCGCAGGCCGGTAAGGCGCTGGTACTGCCGGTCGGAAACGATGCTGGCGTACTGGCCGTTCTGGCCCAGCGCGGGGTACATCTGCGCCAGTACCTTGCCGGCGGCCTCGATGAACGCCGGTATCCGGGCGCGCGGCAGCAGCACGTAGTCGGGCGCGATGCAGGTCTGCCCCGCATTGACCAGCTTGCCGAACACGATGCGCTCCACCGCGTGGTCGAAGCGCGCCCCGGGGCCGATGATCGCCGGTGACTTGCCGCCCAGCTCCAGCGTCACCGGGGTGAGGTTGGCGGCCGCCGCGCGCATCACGTGGTGGCCCACCGCGGTGGAGCCGGTGAACAGCAGGTGGTCGAACGGCAGCGCGGAAAACGCCTGCGCCACCGCCGCGTCGCCGTTCACCACCAGCACTTCGTCGGCGGCGAAATAGCGGGCCATCTGCTCGGCGAACAGCGCCGAGAAACGCGGGGTGAACTCGCTCATCTTCAGCATCGCGCGGTTGCCGGCCACCAGCGCGTCGACCAGCGGACCGACGGCCAGGTACAGCGGATAGTTCCACGGCACGATGATGCCGACCACGCCCAGCGGCTGCGGGCGCAGTTCGGTGCGCGCGGGCAGGAACAGCCAGTCGGCCAGGCGCCGCCGCGGCTTCATCCAGCGCCGGCCATGGCCGAGCGCGTGGCGGATCGCCGACAGGCTGGGGAAGATCTCCAGCAGGTCGGTTTCCTCGACCGGGCGCTGGCCGAAGTCGGCGTGGATCGCGGCGGCGAAAGCCTTGCGCTGCTCGCGCAGCATCGTCTCCAGCTTGCGCAGGCGCTGCGCGCGCAGCGCCCACCCCGGCATCGGTTCGCGCGCCTGCGCCTCGCGCAGGCGTTGCAGGTCGGCGGTCAGCGGCTGGCTTTCGGTCATGGGCTTCTCAGAGTCTGTGAAGAAAGCCACTTCCTGTCGCTTTCTTCTATCGCACGTCCGGGACATGCCCGGACGTGCTCGCGCGAATCAGTCACTTGCGTGACCGATCCGCGTCCGGCCATCCCTGGCCGGACTTCGAGCTTGAAAAATCACCACCTCTCAGAATTTCACGCGCAATTCGACGCCGACCGCGCGTGGTGGGGTGATGCTGGCGAACGGCGTGCCGAACACGCTGGTGGAGATATTGTTCACCCCGGTCACGTAGCGCTTGTTGAACACGTTGTTGGCGTACAGCGCGACGCCCCACTGGTCGTCGGCCGCATGCCAGTCCAGCCGCGCGTCGGTGCGTTGCTGGGCGACGCCGGTGTCGAAGTTCGGGCTGATCTGGCAGGTGCCCTGCAGTTGCGAGTCGCGGTTGCAGCGCGACTTGCCGCGGTAGGCATGCGACAGGTCGAACTCCAGCGCGCCGCCCGCCACGCCCTGCCAGGTGTACGACAGCGAGCTGGCAAACGAGAACAGCGGCTCGCCGGTGGGCTGGCCGGACAGGTCGGCGCCCGACGGCGCCACCGCTTGGCGGTAGGTGGCGTCGATGTAGGCACCGGTGAAGCTGAGCTTGAACGCATCCACCGGTTGCCATTGCGCCTCGAACTCCAGGCCGTGGGCTTCCTGGTCGGTGCTGCTGACCAGGTAGCGCGGCACGCCGGAGCCGGCGCTGTTGGGATCGAGCGTGAGCGACTGCTTGTTGTCGTAGCGGTAGTAGTACACCGAGCCGTTCAGCAGCAGGTGCTGCTCGGGGAACAGGGTCTTCAGGCCGGCCTCGTAGTTGAGCACCTTCTCCGGGTCGAAGCGCGAGCCGATCTGCACGCTGTTGTAGCCGCCGGCCTTGTAGCCCTTGGTCACCGAGGCGTAGCCCATCACGTCGGGGGTGAACTTGTAGTCCAGCACCACGCGGGGGCTGAAGTCGTTCCAGCTGTTCTTGTCCTTCACCAGCACGTTGACCGGGGCGCCGCCGGCGGCGTTGAAGATCAGGTTCTGCTGGAAGGGACTGGGGTCAATGACGATGCCGAGTGCGGCCAATTGCGGCAGCAGTTCGGCAATGGTGGCGTCCAGTTCCGGCGCCTGACGCAGCGGATTGAACCAGGAGAACTGCTTTTCGTCCCGGGTGAAGCGAGCACCGGTGGTGAGGCTGAGCCGATCGGTGAGATGCCAGATCACGTCGCCGTACGCGGCGTAGGCCTTGAAGCGACCAACGTTATCGATCTGCTCGCGCCAGGGATTGCCCAGCAGGTGGTACTGGCCGAAGCCCAGCAACGGCAACACCGAATCGTAGAAGGCGAAGGTGTCGGTGAACGGATTGCCGCCCACGTTCATCGCCAGCGAATCGACGCTGTCGGTGAACACGTTGGTCTGGCTGGTCTGCCGCGCGTGTTCGTCGTAGTAGCTGACGCCGCCGACCCAGTCGGCGATGCCGGCGGTGCCGGCGAACTTGAATTCCTGGTACCAGCTGTTGTTGCTCTCGATGTTGGCGGTGTCGAGATAGGTGGCGCGGTTGTTGGTGCCGTCGTAGTCGCCGCGGTTGTAGGTGTTGAAGTGCCGCCACGCGGTGGTCGAGGTGAGGCTGCCCCAGCTGAAGGAGTGGTCGACGGTGAGCGTGGCGCCGTCGAAGTGGCGCTTCTCGCCCGCATTCACCGTGTCGTTGTACAGCGGCGCATGGCGCGGATCGAGGTAGCTCGACGAATCGGCCGGAAACGGCGGGACCTCGTCGTTGAACGGAGGGTCCCGCGTCACGTAGTCCGATTTCGCGATCAGCCCGATCGCCGGCTGCGGCGGCTGCTTGAGTTGTTCGTGGTCCCACGCCAGCAGCACGCGGGTGTCGGGCGTGGCGTTCCAGCGCCACACCAGGCGGCTGCCCCAGTCGTGGTCCTTGCCGTAGCTTTCGCCGGTGGCGGCGTCCTTGATCCAGCCGTCGCTGCGGTTGTCCAGCACGCTCATGCGCACGGCCATGTCGCGGTTCACCGGCACGTTGACCAGGGCGTCGGCGTACTTGCGGCCGTCGTTGCCGAAGCGCACGCGGGCCTTGCCCTCGAAGTGGTCGCTGGGTTCGTTGGTGACGATCGAGATCGCGCCGGCGGCGGCATTGCGGCCGAACAGCGTGCCCTGCGGCCCCTTCAGCACTTCGATCCGCGCGATGTCGTTGAACGCCAGCAGCGCGCCGCCGGAGCGGGCCGCATAGACGCCATCGACGTAGACGCCCACGGCCGACTCGGTGCCGATGCCGAAGTTGCTGGTCTCGATGCCGCGCATCTGGTAGCTCGGCTGGGTCGGCTGGTCGGCGCCGACCACCAGGCCGGGCACGAAGATGTCCATCCGGCTGAGGTCGGTCGCCGCCAGCGTGTCGATCTGCTTCGCGGTGACGATCTGCAGCGGGATCGGCACTTCCTGCATTTCCTGCGAGCGGCTTTGCGCGGTGACGGTGATCTTGCCCAGCTGGGTGACGTCCTTGACCGGGTCACTCGCCGGCGCATTGCTGCCGGCGGCATCCTGCGGCGGCGCGTCGGCGCCGAAGGCCAGCGACGGGCTGCACAGCAACAGCAGCGTGCTGCCGCCGAACAGCAGTTTGCGCAGGCTGATCGAAAGTGGGCGTTGACGCATGTTCATTCGGTGCTCTCCCCTTGCATCGGACCGCGCGGCCATGGACAGCCGCGCACAGTTGTCTTGTGGAATCAGTGGATCGCCACGCAGCTCCCCGGCTGCGCCGCGATCCATGCCTTGATCAGCGCCACGCCCTCGCGGTGCACGGTGCTGCGGCCGAGCTCCGGCATCATCACGCCCGGTTCGGTCGACGACAGCCGGTAGGGCAGGATCGACTCGTCCGGCTGGCCCGGCACGATGTCGAAGAAGTGGTCGCCGGTGCCCTGGCCGGCCGCGGTCGGCGGCTTGCAGATGCCCAGGTGACGGTCTTCCGGCGTGGTGTAGTCGAGCGTGAGGCCGGTGGTGTTGGCCGCGCCGTTGGCGTTGTGGCAGTGGCCGCAGTTGATGTCGAGGTAGGCGCGGGCGCGGGCGTCCAGCGGTGCGTGCGGATCTTTCCAGTTCGCGTCGCGGGGGACGTCGGCCGCGGCGGGCAGGCCGCCGAGGTAGCCCAGCTTCACCAGGTGTTCGAGCTGGTTGGCGCTGCCCTCGGCGTAGTGATAGTCCTTGTTGAGGTGGCGCGCCTTCGGCCCGATCGGATGGATCTTGCGGCTGACCCAGTCCTGCGCATGGCAGCTGGCGCACTGGCTTTCGTCGGGCACCACGTAGTTGAAGTCCTCGCGGGCAGGTATGCCGGCGGCCGGCTGGTCGGCGACCAGGGTCATCGGCAGCACCGCGCCGGTGCGCGCCAGGGTGGCTTCGGTCTGCGCCTCGTTCCACACATAGGGAATCGCCGCCCAGCCGTCCTTGCGATGGACCAGGATGCGCGTTTCGACCAGGTGCACGTGCGCCATGTCCAGGCCCTGCCCGGCGAAGTCGCGCGAGTAGTCGTCATTGCGCAGGACCTCGCCCACCTTGCCGTCGGCGGCGCGCGGGTAATAGAAGGTCTTGCTGATCACCGTGCCGACCGGGAAGTCCAGGGTGTCGGTCGGGTTGTATTTTGCCGACGTGCCCGCGGGCATCCAGATCGTGCGCAGCTTGTGCGCGTAGTCGGTGAACAGCGGCGTGTTGAGGTCGTACGGCACCACGCCGGCGTTGAGCTGCAGCTTGCCGTCGTGGACCTCGACCACGTGCCAGTCACCGAGCTTCTGCGGTCGGCCCTCGGCGTGGAAGGCCACCGGCGCCATGCCCTGCTGGCATCCTGCCAGCAGCAGCCATCCCAGCAGTGGAAGTGCGTAACGCCAGTGTCGCCCTGCCGTCATGCCTTCGGCTCCGGGTTCAGCACCACCGGCGACAGCTTCGGCAGCGTGCACTGGTAGGGCTTCATGTCGTTGCTGGGGCTCTTGTAGTCGTGCGGGCCGTCGGCGTTCAGCACGCCGCTGACGTCCTGGATGCAGATGCGGTCGGCGGCCGGCGGCAGGCCATCGACCAGGCTCTTCGCGTCGACGTAGCCGTCCCACAGCACGTCGGGGAAGTGGCCGGTGAGGCCGTACATGGCCGTCTTCAGCGTCTTCAGCTTGATCCCGTCCGGCGAATCGCCGCCGCCCTTGAGCCGGTTGCCGTAGATGAAGATGCCCTTCGGATACGGGTTGTAGTTCGGCGAGACGCCGCGGGTGTTGTAGTAGTTGGTCGAGAAGTAGCTGGCGATGATCAGGTTCGCGGTCTGGTTGTCGGAGATGTCGTTGTCGAAGATCTCCACCTTGTCGTTCGAGTTCACCACCACGCCGGAGCCGGCCGGCACGCTGGCCACCGCGGCGCCCTTGGCGGCGAAATTGTCCGTGTTGTTGGAGTAGATCTTGTTCTTGAACACCCGCGTGCTGTGGCCTTCCTGCGACAGGTTCGGCATGTTGAACACCAGGATGCCACCGGTGTTGTTGGTGGCGGTGTTGCCGTAGACGTCGGCGTTCACCGAGTTCTCGATCTCCACGCCGGCCACGTTGTACTCGGCGCGGTTGTTGCGCACGATGATGTCGTGCGACTGGCCCACGTAGATGCCCGCGTCGGAAGCGCCGATCACCACGGAGTTCTCGATCAGCACGTTCTGCGTCTTCACCGGATACAGGCCGTAGGCGCCGTTGGTGGTCTTCGGGCCGCCGGTCCACTCGATGCGCACGCCGCGAATGGTGATGTTCTTGCCCTGGTTGATCTTCAGCGCGTCGCCCTTGGTGTCTTCCAGCGCCAGGTTCTCGATGGTGAAGTCGCTGGCGTTGACCAGCAGGCCTTCCGGCCCGACCACCTGGCCCTTGAACGACAGCACGGTCTTGTCCATGCCGGCGCCCTTGATGGTGACGCCGTCGGTGCGCAGGCTGAGACCGCGCCGCAGCGAGTAGTGGCCGGCGGGAATCTCGATCACGCTGCCGGGCTTGGCGTCCAGCAACTGTTCCTGCAACCTGGCTTCGAAGCTGGCGTCGGTGCCGCTCTGTGACGCCGGCTCGGACTTGCCGCAGCCAGCCAGGGCCGCGGCGATCGCCACCGTGATGAACAAAGTGCGCATGTTGCTGACTCCCCGTTAGGCATCGAATGCCGACAATGACCCCACTCTCCCTCAATCCGCGCCAAAGGGGGAGGGCAGAACGGCCAGGGTACGGGGGGCAAACCGGTCAGCGTGGTGGGGGCGATGGGGGGTGAGGAGTGGGTGGATGGGAAGCTGGAGCGCGGTGCCCCAGGCTCTTCTCTCGCTTTCCTTCCCCGCACTCACTCCTGTTTCATCAGGTCGCGTTGCGGCGGGCGTCCTGTGGCGGCATGCCGGTCCAGCGCTTGAAGGCGCGGCGGAATTCGCGCGGGTCGTTGAAGCCGACCTCGCTGCCGATCTGGGCCACGCTCAGGGTGCCGGCCTGCAACAGCTGCAGCGCCCGCTCGGCCCGCACGCGGTCGTGGATCTCGCGGAAGATGCGGCCACTCTCGGCGAGCTTGCGCCGCAGCGAGCGCTCGCTGAGGTTGAGCGTGCGCGCCACGTCGTTGAGCTTCGGCTGCTGTGCCAGCTGGCTGCGCAGCAGGCGTTCCACTGCGGCGACGATTTCCTGGTGCGGCTCGCCGCCGTCCGGCGTGCGCTGCTGCGCGCACAGGGCCAGCGCCTGCTGCGCGGTCAGCGGGTTGTAGCCGGGCAGCGTCCGCGCCAGCCATTGGGTGTCGATCAGCAACTGGTTGCGCGGCGCGCCGAAACGCACCTCGCAGCCGAACAGCGCTTCGTACCTGGCGGCATAGGCGGGCCGGGGATAGGCGAAGTCCGCCCGCACCGGGCACAACTCGGCGCCGACCAGTTCGCGGGCGATCATCAGGCAGCTGGCGAACAGTTCCTCGCAGAAGAACGGCATCAGTTCGGTGTCGCCGAAGCGTGGCCAGGCCAGCAGCGCGACCTCGCGCTCGCTGACCGGCTCGACGGCGACCTCCAGCAGGCAGCCGCAGATCTTGTGATGGGCGATGCCGGCGAACATCGCCTCGCCCAGCGTGCGCGAGGTCATCATCGCCAGGCCAAGCAGGCCGAAGCCGCCGATGGTGCCTTCGCGCCCGATGCGCAGGCCGGCATCGGGAACATCCAGGGCCTGCAGCGCGCGACGCACGAAGGTGTTGGCCTGGCGATAGGACACGCGCAAGGCGGGGTCGGCGATCTGTTCCCGGCTCAGCGCCAGGCCGGCAAACCAGGGCCGGCTGTCGACCCCGGCGGCATCGGCCAACTGCACCAGGTAGAGCAACTTGTTGGGCGGAAATTCCGCGGCGGTATAGCGCGGATCGTCGCTAGCGATGGCGGGGCTGGCGACGGGTGATGGGCCGATCATGCCGGCGGGACGTGCCATGTTGCGAGTGCTCCAGAAAAGCCTGCCGGCACCGGGCCGGCGACGAAAGGGTCTCTATAACATGGGCCGGCGCCCCGCCGTTTGCGCGCCGCACAACATCGGTGTTGCTGACGATTCGCAGGTCATCGAAGCGACGGCATGGCACGACGCGATCAAGGCGACGCGGTATCGCATCGCTACCCGCTCCGCACCCGCCAGGCCTCAGTGCCAGCGGTCACCGTCGCGATCCCGGTCGCGGTCGTGGTGGCGGTCGTTGTCATGGCGGCGGTCATGGTCGCGGTGATGTCCGACGTAGCCGTGATCGCGTGGCGGTACCACGATGCAGCCATTGAGCGACAAGCTGCCCACCAGCACGCTGGCGGCGATGAGGGCGGTGGTCATGAATCGACGCATGGCGGCTTCCTCGTGGTGGTGGACGCAAGAAGTAGCACGCCGGTGAGCGCGCCGCCGTCCACGGGAGCCGTCGGTGACGGCTCCCGTTCATCCGCTGGGCGCTTGTCGTTCAGCTGGATGAAGCCCCGCTGAGGATGCGCCGGATCTCCGGGTGGATTCCGGCGCGGGACTTACTCGCCGATCGTCAGCAGCGAGGCGTTGCCGCCGGCCGCGGTGGTGTTGACGGTAAGCGTGCGCTCGCCGGCGAAACGCAGCAGGTAGTGCGGGCCGCCGGCCTTGGGGCCGGTGCCGGACAGGCACTCGCCGCCGAACGGCTGCACGCCGACCACCGCGCCGATCTGGTTGCGGTTGACGTAGCAGTTGCCGACGCGGGCGTGGCTGGCGATGTAGTCGACGGTGTCGTTGATGCGGCTGTGGATGCCCAGGGTGAGGCCGTAGCCGGTGGCGTTGATCTGGTCCACGATCTGCTTCAGCTCGCTGCCCTTCCAGCGGATCACGTGCAGCACCGGGCCGAACACTTCGCGGGTCAACGTGGCGAGCGAGGGGATTTCGTAGGCCCGCGGCGCGAAGAAGGTGCCGTTGGCGGTGAGCGCGGGGTCCAGCGCGACCTCGCCGATCTTCTTCGCTTCCTTGTCCATGCGCGCGGCGTGGTCGACCAGGATCTGCTTCGCGTCCTCGTCGATCACCGGGCCGACGTCGGTGGACAGCAGGCCCGGATCGCCGACCTTCAGCTCGGCCATCGCGCCGGTGAGCATGGCGGTGACCTTGTCGGCGATGTCTTCCTGCACGAACAGCACGCGCGCGGCCGAGCAGCGCTGGCCGGCGGACTGGAACGCCGAGGCGATCACGTCCTTGACGATCTGCTCGGGCAGGGCGGAGGAGTCGGCGATCATCGCGTTCTGCCCGCCGGTCTCGGCGATCAGCGCGGCGATCGGTGCGTTGCGAGCGGCGAGCGCGCGATTGATCGCCCACGCGGTGTCGGTGGAGCCGGTGAAGGCGACACCGGCCACGCGCGGGTCCCTGGTGAGCGCGGCGCCCACGGTGGCGCCGTCGCCCGGCAGGTACTGCAGCACGTCGACCGGCACGCCGGCTTCGTGCAGCAGCTTCACCGCGGCATGGCCGATCAGCGAGGTCTGCTCGGCAGGCTTGGCGATCACGCTGTTGCCGGCGGCCAGCGCGGCGCTGACCTGGCCAAGGAAGATCGCCAGCGGGAAGTTCCACGGGCTGATGCAGACGAACACGCCGCGACCGTTGAGGAACAATTGATTGCTCTCGCCGGTGGGGCCGGGCAGCTGTTCGGGCTGGCCGAACAGGCGGCGCGCCATGGCCGCGTAGTAGCGCAGGAAGTCGGCCGCCTCGCGGATCTCGGCGATCGCGTCGGGCAGGCTCTTGCCGGCCTCGCGCACGCACAGCGCGATGAACTCGCCGCGGCGCGCTTCGAGCTGGTCGGCGGCGTGTTCGAGGATCGCGGCGCGGCTGGCCGCGGGCAGGCGATCCCAGCCGAACTGGGCGGCGACCGCGTTGCCCAGCGCCTTGTCGACGGTGGCGCTGTCGGCGCCGGTATAGCTGCCCACCACCTGGCGGCGATCGGCCGGGTTGGTCACCTGCACGGTCGGGCCGTTCGCGCTCGCGCCCGGCACCAGCGGCGCCGCGGTCCACGGGCCGGTGTGTGCGTTGACCGCGTCGGCCATCGCCTTCAGTTCGTTGTCGTTGGAGAAGTTGACGCCCATGGAATTCTTCCGGGTGATCGAATTGGAATGCTGCGCAGGCGCGGTGTTGTCGCCGTAGAGATTCACCGGCAGCGGGATGCGCGGATGCGGAATGGAACTGAAGCTGCGCACCGTCTCGCAGGGATCGGCGACCAGCTCGCGCACCGGCACGCTTTCATCGACGACGCGATTGACGAAGCTGGTGTTGGCGCCGTTCTCCAGCAGGCGACGCACCAGGTATGGCAGCAGGTCTTCGTGCGTGCCCACCGGCGCATACACGCGGCAGGGCACGTTCAGATTCTGCGGGCCGATCACCTCGGCGTACAGGTCGGTGCCCATGCCGTGCAGGCGCTGGAACTCGAACGGACGGCCGTGCGCCAGGTGATGGACGGCGGCGATCGAGTGCGCGTTGTGGGTGGCGAACTGCGGATAGATCAGCTCGCTGCCGGCATCGAACAGCTTGCGGGCGCAGGCCAGGTAGGAGACGTCGGTGTTCGGCTTGCGCGTGTACACCGGATAGCCGGCCAGGCCGTTTTCCTGGGCGCGCTTGATCTCCGCATCCCAGTAGGCGCCCTTGACCAGGCGCACGTACCAGCGGCGGTTGGCGGCGCGCGCGGTCTCGACCAGCCAGTCGATCACGAACGGCGTGCGCTTGGCGTACGCCTGCACCACGATGCCCAGGCCGTTCCAGCCTTCGAGCGACGGATGGGCGAAGACGTCGCCGATGATGTCCAGCGACAGCTCCAGCCGCTCCGCTTCCTCGGCGTCGACCGACAGCGCGATGCCATGCTTCATCGCCAGCTGCGACAGTTCCAGCAGTTTTTCGGTGAGCTGGCGGCGCGCCAGCTCGCGCTTGGCCACTTCATAGCGCGGATGCAGCGCGGACAGCTTCACCGAGATCGACGGCGCGTCGGTGTGGTTGGCGAACGGGCCGCGCGCGCCGATCGCGGCGATCGCGCGGCGGTAGTCTTCCTGGTAGCGCTCGGCGGTGGCGCTGGTCAGCGCGGACTCGCCCAGCATGTCGTAGGAATAGCGGTAGACCGCGTATTCCTTCTTCGCGCAGCGGTCGAGCGCCTCGTCGATGCTGCGGCCCATCACGAACTGGTGGCCCATGATGCGCATGGCCTGGCGCACGGCAAGGCGGATCGCCGGTTCGCCCGCACGACCGACCAGCCGCTTCAGCGCGCCGGTGAAGTCGTGGCGGGTGTCCTCGGCGAGGTTGACCAGGTGGCCGGTCAGCATCAGGCCCCAGGTCGAGGCGTTGACGAACAGCGATTCGCTCTGGCCCAGGTGCTTTTTCCAGTCCGCGTCGCCCAGCTTGTCGCGGATCAGCTTGTCGGCGGTGGCCTTGTCCGGAATGCGCAGCAGGGCTTCGGCCACGCACATCAGCAGCACGCCTTCCTCGGAGGAAAGATCGTACTGGCGCATGAAGGATTCGACCGCGCTCTGGTCGCTGGCGCGCGACCGCACGCGGGTGACCAGGCCGGCGGCCACGTCGATCACCTGTTCGCGTTCGGCCGGCGGCAGGCTGGCCTGGACCAGCAGGTCGTTGACCGCTTCGGTCTCGTCGCGCAGCCAGGCCGCAGTAATGCGCGCGCGCGCGGGCGTGCAGTCGAGGGGAAGTTCGGGGCTGAGAATGGCTTGGGTCACGGGAAGCTTGCCAGAATCCGCTCGGGGCGGAGGGAAGCGCGGGATTGTACGCCGCAGCTCGCCATTTCGGGCGGCTGCGGCCGCTTTCCGCAGGGGAAGCGAGCATGTCCGCAAGCCCTGCCCCGAGACGTGATCCAGGTCAACAGGGTGCGACATTCTTGCCCGTTGCGCCGCCGCGGCCTATCATTCCCGCGTTCCAGGCACGCCGGGTCCCCATGATCGTGCTTCGACCAGCTACCGCCGGCTTGCCCTGCGTGACGATGTGGCTCAAGCCCAATCGCACGCTCAGCCGGCGCGGTCTGCGTCGACTGATCATGGTTCTGGCAGCGCTGGTGCTGATGACGGCTGGACTGGGATCGTGGCAGGGGAATGTGTTCGCTCCGCTGTTTGCCCTGGTTGAATCCGCCGCCGTGGCCTTCGCCCTGAGCGTGGCATGGCGGGCCGGTGACCGTAGTGAGCGCATCACTCTCGACGCCGTGTCGCTGGAGGTGCAATCGCTGCCAGGCCGGCGCCGCATGCGTTTCCAGTCGTACTGGGTACGCGTGTTGCTGGAGCCCGCCAACGGGCGCCAGCGGCTGCTGCTGTCATCGCATGGGCGCGAGCTGGAGATCGGCGCATTCCTGGCGGATCAGGAGCGCGTCGAGCTGTCGAAGAAACTCATGGTGTTGCTGGCCGAATTCAATGGACAGCCACGCAAGCAGGTTCAACAAAGGTGCAAGACATGACATCTGGCGGCATCAGGCGATCATTCACGGCAGCGGCGGCTCTCGCCCTTGCCTCGTTCGGCAGCGTGGCCCTGGCCGCCCCCGGTCCGTGGCAACTGAACATGGAGCGTGGTTCAAGCACCTGGTCGCAGGTGCCATACCATCTCAACAACGTCTCGCTGGCCGTGTGCACGGTGATCGGCGTGCTGGTGTTCGGTGCGATGTTCGTGGCGATGTTCCGTTTCCGCAAATCGCGGGGCGCGGTCGCCGAGAAGTGGTCGCACAACACCATGGTGGAAGTCATCTGGACCACCATCCCGGTGCTGATCCTGATCACCCTGGCCTACCTGGCCACCGGCGGGCTCACCAGCTGGGCCGACACCACCGGCTCGCAGATGACCGTCAAGGTCACCGGCTACCAGTGGAAGTGGCGCTACGACTATGTCGATTACATGGGCAAGTCGATCGACAAGGTCGGCTTCATGTCCAAGCTGGATACGCAGAGCGACCAGACCCGCCAGCTCGGTTCGGGCATGGACCCGTTCGCGGTCAAGGTCGGCGACGAAAGCACCTATCTGCTCAATGTCGACAAGCCGCTGGTGGTGCCGGTCGACACCAAGATCCGCTTCGTGATCACCAGCGGCGACGTGATCCACTCCTGGTGGGTGCCGGCGACCGGCTGGAAGATCGACGCCATCCCCGGAATCATCAATGCCGCGTGGGCGAACTTCACCACGCCGGGCACCTATCGCGGCCAGTGCGCCGAGCTGTGCGGCCAGGATCACGGCTTCATGCCGATCGTGGTGGTGGTGAAGTCCAAGGCGGATTTCGCCAAGTGGCTGGCCGAGCAGGAGACGCAGTCCGCTGCGCCCGCCGCCACGCCGCAAACCGCACAGGTCGCCATCCCGGCCGGTGGCAAGCAGGGTTGACCCGCGGGTCAGCCTTGTCGGCACGACTTCATTTTCGCAGTTGCATTCCACTTTCAGGTTAGAGGTACGTCATGTCCCACGCAGCCACCCATGATCACCATGATGATCACCACGGCGCGCCGAAGAATTTCTTCCAGCGCTGGGTCATGTCCACCAACCACAAGGACATCGGCACGCTGTACCTGGTCTTCGCGCTGACGATGTTCTTCATCGGCGGCAGCTTCGCGATGGGTATCCGTGCCGAGCTGTTCAAGCCCGGCATGCAGCTGATGCAGCCGTACTTCTTCAACGAGCTCACCACCATGCACGCGCTGGTGATGATCTTCGGCGCGATCATGCCGGCCTTCGTCGGCCTCGGTAACTGGATGATCCCGCTGATGGTCGGCGCGCCGGACATGGCGTTGCCGCGCATGAACAACCTGTCGTTCTGGATCCTGCCGTTCGCCTTCATCCTGATGCTGTCCACCCTGTTCATGCCCGGTGGTGGCCCGGCCGGTGGCTGGACCATGTATCCGCCGCTGGCGCTGCAGAGCGACTCGCTGGCCTACGTGGTGTTCGCGGTCCACCTGATGGGCATCAGCTCGATCATGGGCGCGATCAACATCATCGCCACCATCCTCAACATGCGCGCGCCGGGCATGGATCTGCTGAAGATGCCGGTGTTCGTGTGGAGCTGGCTGATCACCGCGTTCCTGCTGATCGCCGTGATGCCGGTGCTGGCCGGTGCGGTGACGATGCTGCTCACCGACAAGTATTTCGGCACCAACTTCTTCAACCCGGGCGGCGGCGGCGACCCCGTCCTGTACCAGCACATCTTCTGGTTCTTCGGCCATCCCGAGGTCTACATCATGATCCTGCCCGCGTTCGGGATCATCTCGGAAGTGGTGCCGACCTTCGCGCGCAAGCCGATCTTCGGCTACAAGGCGATGGTGTTCGCGATCGCCTGCATCGCCTTCCTGTCGTTCATCGTGTGGGCGCACCACATGTTCGCGGTCGGCCTGCCGCTGGGTGCCGAAATCTTCTTCATGTACGCCACCATGCTGATCTCGGTGCCGACCGGCGTGAAGGTGTTCAACTGGGTCGCCACCATGTGGGGCGGGTCGATGACGTTCGAGACGCCGATGCTGTTCTCGCTGGCGTTCATCATCCTGTTCACCATCGGCGGCTTCTCCGGCCTGATGCTGGCGCTGGTCCCGGCCGACTTCCAGTACCACGACACCTACTTCGTGGTGGCGCATTTCCACTACGTGCTGGTGACCGGTGCGCTGTTCGCGATCATCTCGGCGGCCTACTACTGGATGCCGAAGTGGACCGGCAACATGTACAGCGAGTTCTGGGGCAAGGTGCACTTCTGGAACAGCGTGATCTGGGTCAACGTGCTGTTCTTCCCGCAGCACTTCCTGGGCCTGGCCGGCATGCCGCGCCGCATCCCCGACTACAACGTGGCGTTCGCCAACTTCAACATGATCAGCTCGATCGGCGGCTTCCTGTTCGGCGCCACCCAGCTGATCTTCATCGGCGTGCTGATCCACTGCGCGTTCTTCTCCAAGAAGAAGGCCACCGACCGCGTGTGGGAAGGTGCCAAGGGCCTGGAGTGGACCGTGCCGTCGCCGGCACCGCATCACACCTTCGAAGTGCCGCCGGTGATCAACGACGACGAGCTGGCGCACGGTCACGTGAACGACTGACGGTTTTCGCGACATCCTGGCCAGCGCCGGGATGTCGCACAGGAACAGGCAGCAGATGAAGCAGGAAACGATGAAGTCTCCGGTCGCCGATGGCGACGACAGCCGCCGCCGGGGCGTACGACGCACCGTGACGGTGCTGGTGGCGATCGTGGCGTTCTTCTTCCTGATTTCGTTCGTGCAGATCGTGTTGATGAAGTAATCGGTCGCGATCGCCACAAAGTTTTCACCGGTTCGCCGCGGCGGCGGCCGGCACGCAGTTCCCCGGGCGACATGACGGGGCAGAGCCATCAAGAGAAATCCACGGGGTTACACCATGGGTCAGCAGCACGACGCTTATTTCGTACCGGCCAAGAGCCAGTGGCCGATTGTGGCCGCGGTGGTCATGTTCCTCACCGTGTTCGGTGCCGCGCACTGGCTGAATGCAGCGCCCGGTGAGGCTGGCTTCGGCAAGACCGTGCTGACCGTCGGCGTGATCGGCGTGCTGGCCATGTTCTTCGGCTGGTTCCGCTCGGTGATCCGCGAATCGCTGGCCGGCAGCTACAACCACCAGGTCGACACCTCGTTCCGCATGGGCATGATGTGGTTCATCTTCTCCGAGGTGATGTTCTTCGGCGCATTCTTCGGCGCGCTGTTCTACATCCGCATGTTTTCGGTGCCGTGGCTGGGCGGCAACGGCCATGGCGTGCTGACCCACCAGTTCCTGTGGAGCGATTACGCTGCCGCGTGGGGCGCCAACGGCGGCAACGGTCCGGAACAGATCGGTGGTTCCTTCCACACCGTGCCGGCCTGGGGCCTGCCGCTGCTGAACACGCTGATCCTGCTGACCTCCAGCGTCACCGTGACGATCGCGCACCACGCGCTGCGCGCGGGTCACCGCGGCAAGATCCTGTTGTTCCTGGGCCTCACCGTCCTGCTCGGCGCGACCTTCCTGTACTTCCAGGCCCACGAGTACATGGAGGCCTACCGCGAGCTCAACCTGACCCTGCACAGCGGCGTCTATGGTTCGACCTTCTTCATGCTGACCGGCTTCCACGGCCTGCACGTGACGCTGGGCACGATCATGCTGGCGGTGATCTGGTTCCGCGTGCTGGCGGGTCATTTCAACAAGGAGCACCACTTCGGTTTCGAAGCCGTGGCTTGGTACTGGCACTTCGTCGACGTGGTCTGGCTCGGCCTGTTCATGTTCGTGTATATCTTGTAGTTGGGCGAGGTCCTTCTCGCGGAGCGACCGGCAACAAAAAACCCGCCATCGGCGGGTTTTTTGTTGCCGCTGGATCGGCCCCGGCGGGCGGGGCGGCGGCACAACCGCTACAATTACTGGCCGACGTCGTGGGGATGGATCCAGCCCATCTTCCAGCCGATGATCACCATCGCGATCAGGAGCAGGGACAGGCCGATGCGGCGGGTCAGGGCCCACACCGTGCGCCGGTCGTCATCCTGATCCTTCATCATGAAGAACAGCGCCTGGCCGAGGCTGAAGATCACCACCAGCAGCACCACGACCAGCGCAAATTTATAGACGGTTTCCACGTGATTGATCCGATCCAGTTCGACATGGCCAGTATAGCGGTCGCTGGCAGGCGCCCGGCGTGAGCGGTTTTCGCCGTCCGTCGTGGTGGGCGCTGCTGCTGACCGTGGCCGGAGCCTTGCTGTTCGTGCGTCTGGGCTTCTGGCAGCTGCATCGTGCCGACTTCAAGGAAGCCCTTCTGCGACGGTATGCCGCGGCGGCCACGGCGCCCGTGCAGGACTTCCCGCCGGCGTCGGGATCGTCGACACCGGCGGCGGAGCGCTTCGCCCGGGTGCGGGTCCGCGGCCGTTACCTGGCCGACCGCATCTACCTGCTGGACAACCCCAAGCACGACGGGCTTGGCGGGGTGGAGGTCTTCGTCCCGCTGGCGCTGCACGGCGACTCGCACCTGCTGCTGGTCGACCTGGGCTTCCTGCCCGGCAACGGCAATGGCAAGACGCCCCAGTTGCCGCCGCTTCCGGCCGGCGAGGTGACCTTGCAGGGCCTGTACGTGCCGCCGCCGCCGACCGGTTTCGAGATGGGCGGCAATGCGCTTGCGCAGCAGGCCGGCTGGCCGAAGAGCACGATCTTCCTCGACACCAGCGAAGTCGCGCGCGATCTTGGCCAGCCGCTGTATCCGCACCTGCTGGCGCTGGATGCCGACCCCGCGTCGATCTACGTGCGCGTGCACACGCTCGATTTCTCCTCGATGCCGCCGGCGCGGCATCGGGCCTATGCCTTCCAGTGGTTCACCTTTGCGCTTGCCGCGGTGGTGATCCTGCTGGTCGTGCATCGCAAGCGCAAACCGCGCAAATCCGATTCCAGCAGGGTTGATGACGTCCGATGAAAGCTGCCGATCCCGCCGCCGTGCGCAAAAGCCGAATCTTCCTGGTGCTGGTCGCGCTGGTTTTCGCCGCACCGATGATCGCCGCCGCCCTGCTCGGCTGGGCGGGCTGGATGCCCGGCACCAAGGGCAACGGCGAGGCGATCCTGCCGCAGCGCAATTTCGTGGCCGAGCAGTTGCGCGTGCAACTCGCTGACGGCAAGACCTATGCGTGGCGCGACAGCTCGCCGCGCTTCACCCTGGTTGCGCTGGCCGGCCCGGACTGTGCGGCGCAATGCTTCGAGACGCTGACCGGAATCGCCAAGGCGCGGGTCATGCTCAACCGCAATCAGTCGCGCCTGCGCCTGCTCTACATCGGCGCGCCACCGGCGGATGCGAACCAGCGCACCGCGATGCAGGCGTACTGGACCTTCGGCAGCGATGTCGAAGGCAAGCTGGCCGCGTATGTACCGTCCACGCCGGACAGCATCAGTGCGGTGCTGGTCGAGTCCAACGGCACCGCGCTGTCGTTGTATCCGGCAGGTTTCGATGAGCCCGGCCTGCTGCGCGACATGCTCAAGGTGATCAAGTGATGTCCCAGCGTACGGTGAAGGCATTGCGCTGGCTGGCCCTGTTCGCCACCGTGTTCGCGTTCGGGCTGGTGATGTTCGGCGCGTTCGTGCGGCTGTCCAACGCCGGCCTGTCCTGCCCGGACTGGCCGACCTGCTACGGCCAGGTGACCTGGCCGCAGCACGCGCAGGCGGTGGCCCACGCCGACGCCAGCTTCCCCGATCGTCCGTACGAGGCGCACAAGGCCTGGCGCGAGCAGGTGCACCGCTTCCTCGCCGGCACCCTGGGCGTGATGGTGCTGTTGCTGGCCCTGTTGGCGAGTTGGCGCCGTCGCGCGGCGCTGCTGGCGGTCATCGCCGGCGCGCTGTTCGCGGCGCTCGGGGTGGGCCTGTACATGCGCGGCGAACACCTGTGGTCATCGCTGCTGGCCGCCTGCGCGATCGCGCTGCCGCTGATCGCCGCGGCCCGGCTGCCGCGTCCGGGCGCATGGAGGATCTGCGTGCTGGCCCTGGCGGTGATCATCTTCCAGGCCATGCTCGGCATGTGGACGGTGACCTTGCTGCTGAAGCCGGTGGTGGTGATGGGCCACCTGCTCGGCGGCATGGCCACGTTCGCCTTGCTGGCCTGGGCCGCGTTGCGCTTTGCCGGCGTGGCCGCGGCGGACGACCGGCATGCCGGCCTGCGCCGCTGGGTGGCGCTCGGCGTGGTGCTGCTGTTCTGCCAGATCGCGCTGGGCGGCTGGACCTCGGCGAACTACGCCGCGCTGGCCTGCGGCTACGGTCCCGGCTCGTTCCCGCAATGCCTCGGCCAGTGGGCGCCGCCGACCGATTTCCACGAAGGCTTCGTGCTGTGGCGTGGCATCGGCGTGAACTACGAGGGCGGCGTGCTGGACATGGCCGCGCGCAGCGCGATCCAGATCGCCCACCGGATCGGCGCGCTGGTGGTGTTCTGCTACCTCGGCGTGCTGGCGGTTGGCGCGGCGCGGCGCGGCCTGCGCCTGGCCGGCCTGGCGATCGCGCTGGCGCTGGCGGTCCAGGTCATGCTGGGCATCAGCAACGTCTACCTGGGCCTGCCGCTGCCGGTGGCGACCGCACACAATGGTGGCGCAGCCCTGCTGCTGTTCACCCTGCTGGCCACGCTGGCGCGTACGCAGCGGCGGCATGACGAATCGATGTTCCTGTCGTTGGGGCGACACTGAAGATGAGCGTTTTTCGCGAATATCTGCAACTGACCAAGCCGCGCATCGTCGCCCTGCTGGTGTTCTGCGCGGTGATCGGCATGTTCCTCGCCGTGCCGGGCATGCCGCCGTGGCGGGCGCTGGTGTTCGGCACGCTGGGCATCTGGCTGGCGTCCTCGTCGGCCGCCGCGTTCAACCAGCTGATCGACCAGCGCATCGACAAGCTGATGGTGCGCACCGCGCACCGTCCGCTGGCCACCGGCCATCTCAACGTGCGCCAGGTGTTCGCCTTCGCGCTGTTGCTGGGCATCGCCTCGATGGTGGTGCTGGTGCTGCTGGTCAACACGCTGACCGCGGTGCTGACCTTCGCCGGACTGATCGGCTATGCGGTGATCTACACCGCCTTCCTGAAGCGGGCCTCGCCGCAGAACATCGTGATCGGCGGCCTGGCCGGCGCGATTCCGCCGGTGCTGGGCTGGACCGCGGTCACCGGCGCGCTGCACCCGTACGCGCTGCAGCTGTGCCTGATCATCTTCGTGTGGACCCCGCCGCATTTCTGGGCGCTGGCGATCTTCCGTCGCGACGATTATTCGCGCGCCCAAGTACCGATGCTGCCGGTGACCCACGGCGTGGTGTTCACCCGCTGGCACATCCTGTTCTACACCGTGCTGCTGGTGCTGGTGACCCTGTTGCCCGCGTTGACGGGGATGAGCGGGCTGGTCTACCTCGGCGGCGCCGCGGTGCTGGGCGGCGCCTTCCTGTATTACGCGGTGCGCCTGTTGAACCCGCCCGACGAGCTGTACTCGATGAAGGTGTTCAACTACTCGATCATCTACCTGATGGCGCTGTTCGCGTTCCTGCTGGCCGACCACTGGCTGGTGGCGCCGATCGTGCGGCAGGCGGTGACCGTGCTCCAGGTGAGCTGAACGGCTCGCACCGGTTCGCGCGAAAGCACCGATTTTTCCGATTGACACCCGCGCGGCGCCGCACCAAAATGCGCGCGCCCTCCGGCGCGCTCGCGCCGGCCGGCTTCCTGTCCTGACTAACCAAGGCATATGGACGTTTACCCTAGTCGCAACGTCGACATCCGCTCGCTTCGGGTGCCGGCGCCGCATAACAACAAGTTGAACGCCTGCGGCGACCGCCTGCGGTCGGCTGGTGCTTTCCGCTAGGGAAAGTCCGGCCCACTCCTGAGGACGCCCCCGGCGTCGTCATGAGGAGATGGGCTGATGAAGCTCCTTCACGATTTTTTCCGCCTGCACCTTGCAGGCCGGCGTGCGTCAGCCGTTCGCGGCGGTGCCGCCATGCCCGAGTTCAGCGTGACCGTGCCCGCGCCCCTGGCAGCGCAGGTCGCCGAGGACACGGCTTGTGCAACGCCGGACAGCCGCGGCAGCGCTCGTCGCGAACCGGCGTCCTTCCTGAAATCCTCGCGTCATCACCGCCGCGGTGCCGCGCGCGGATGAAGGCCGGAATTCGCCATCCGGGGTGGCCTCCGCCATCGCCAGGGCCGGCGTAGCCGGCGCCAACGGGCGCCGTGCGCCGCCCGCCGCAAGAGCTCCCGAGTCCCTGCAACTCCGGTTGACGTGACGCTGGCCCGACGCGGCTGGCGCTTCGCCGCATCGGCATTCCGCACCACGGAAACGAAGCATGAGCAAGATCCTTCCCACGCCTGCCCATCGCCCGGGCGGCAAGGCCGCCGTCGTGGCCGCGCACGCGTTTCGCGAAAGCGGCGCCTTGCTGGCCGAGCTGGAAACCTCGACCGGCGGGCTCGACGCGAGCCGGATCGAGGCGCGCCTGCACCGCGACGGAGCGAACGAGGTCTCGCACGAAAAGCCGCCGCACTGGACGCTGCAGCTGCTGCGCGCTTTCAGGAACCCGTTCATCGTGGTGCTGCTGGTGCTGGCCGGCGTGCAGCTGTTCACCGACGGCGGCGACCTCACCGGGCCGCTGATCATTGCGGTGATGGTCGGCATCAGCGTGCTGCTGAGCTTCACCCAGGAATACCGTTCGACCCGCGCCGCCGAAAGCCTGAAGGCGATGGTGCGCAACACCGCCACGGTGACGCGGCGCGCTTCCGACGGCCACAGCGAGCAGATCGAGGTGCCGGTGGTCGAGCTGGTGGCCGGCGACATCGTCCACCTGGGTGCGGGCGACATGGTGCCCGCGGACCTGCGCCTGCTCGGTGCGAAAGACCTGTTCATCAGCCAGGCGATCCTCACCGGCGAATCGCTGCCGGTGGAGAAGTCCGCTCCCACGCCTGCCCGCGTCGATTCCGACGAAGGCGGCAATCCGCTGGACCTGGCCAGCGTCTGCTACATGGGAACCAACGTGGTCAGCGGCACCGCCACCGCCGTGGTGGTGGCCACCGGCATGCAGACCTACCTGGGTTCGCTGGCGCACAGCATGTCGGGCCAGCGCGTGCAGACCAGCTTCGATCGCGGGGTGAACTCGGTCAGCTGGCTGCTGATCCGCTTCATGCTGGTGATGGTGCCGGTGGTGATCGCGATCAACTGGATCGACAAGGGCAGCTTCCTGCAGGCCTTCCTGTTCGGCCTCTCCGTCGCGGTGGGCCTGACTCCGGAGATGCTGCCGCTGATCGTCACGGCGAACCTGTCCAAGGGTGCGCTGGCGATGTCGCGGCGCAAGGTGGTGGTGAAGCGGCTCAACGCGATCCAGAACTTCGGCGCGATGGACGTGCTGTGCACCGACAAGACCGGCACACTGACGCTGGACCGGATCGTGCTGGAACGCCATCTCGACCTCGACGGCGAGGAGTCGGACGAGGCGCTGGAATACGGCTACCTCAACAGCCGCTTCCAGACCGGCCTGAAGAACCTGATGGACAAGGCGGTGCTGGAACATCGCGACCTGGAGTCGGCGGCCCGGCGCTATCGGGTGATCGACGAAATCCCGTTCGATTTCCAGCGCCGACGCATGTCGGTGGTGGTCGCCGACGGCGACGGCGAGCACGTGCTGATCTGCAAGGGCGCGGTCGAGGAAATGCTGTCGATCTGCGCGTTCGCGAAAACCGGCGATGTCACCGAGCCGCTGACCGACGAGCGCCGCCGCGAAATCAAGGCGATGACCCACCGCCTCAACGAGGATGGCCTGCGCGTGCTGGTGGTCGCGGTGCGGCGCGAATCCGCGCACGCGCGACCCTACGGCGTGGCCGACGAAAGCGGCCTGGTCGCGGTCGGCTGCCTGGCCTTCCTCGACCCGCCGAAGGATTCGGCCGCCACCGCGATCCGCGCACTCCACCAGCACGGTGTCGAGGTCAAGGTGATCACCGGCGACAACGAGGCGGTGACACGCAAGATCTGCCGCGAGGTCGGGCTCGACGTCACCCATTCGGTCGAGGGCCGCGAGATCGAGGTGCTGGATGACGCCGCGCTGGACACCCTGGTGGCGCGCGTCACCGTGTTCGCCAAGATGTCGCCGTTGCAGAAGGCCCGCGTGGTGCGCTCGCTGCAGCGGCTCGGCCACACCGTGGGCTTCCTTGGCGACGGCATCAACGACGCACCGGCGCTGCACGACGCCGACGTCGGCATCTCGGTGGATACCGCCACCGACATCGCCAAAGAGTCCGCCGACATCATCCTGCTGGAAAAGAACCTGATGGTGCTGGAGGAGGGCGTGCTGGAAGGCCGCGTCACCTTCGGCAACATCATGAAGTACATCAAGATGACCGCCAGCTCGAACTTCGGCAACGTGTTCAGCGTGCTGGTGGCCAGCGCCTTCCTGCCGTTCCTGCCGATGCTGCCGCTGCAGATCCTGGTGCAGAACCTGCTGTACGACATTTCGCAGCTGTCGATCCCGTTCGACCGCATGGACGAGGAATACCTGAGCCGGCCGCGCAAGTGGGATGCCGGCGACATCGGCCGTTTCATGGTGTGGATCGGCCCGGTCAGCTCGATTTTCGACATCACCACGTTCTGGCTGATGTGGCACTACTTCGGCGCCAGCACGACGGCCCACCAGTCGCTGTTCCAGTCCGGCTGGTTCATCGAGGGCCTGCTGTCGCAAACCCTGATCGTGCACATGATCCGCACCCGGCGCATCCCGTTCGTGCAAAGCATCGCCGCCGCGCCGGTGCTGGGCCTGACCATCGCGGTCATCGTGATCGGCATGCTGATCCCGTTCAGCGCGCTGGGCGCGAAGATCGGCATGGTGCCGCTGCCACCGATGTATTTCGCCTGGCTGGCGCTGACCCTGATCAGCTACTGCGTGCTGACCCAGCTGATGAAACTGATCTACATCCGACGGTATGGCCGCTGGCTATGACCCGCTCGGCGCTCTGACCTTTTTGTCGGAGTTCATCCTGTGCGCGATGCTCTTGCTTTGCCCGTAGCATTCAAAGCGAAAAGCTTTCGTCTGCCTATGGCAGCCGAGCCACCTTTCTCTGTGTGGCCAGAGAAACGTGGCCCAAAGAGAGGCCACCCCGCTTCCGCGCCTCGCAGGCATCCTGCCTGCGAGGTTCGCGTGCGGGTTACGGGGTTTGTCGACAGGGCATCCTGCCCTGACGCCAAACTGACCGGCATCCCTGCCGGTCACCCTGCGGGCTGATCCTCCACCCGCCCGCCGCTGCAGAGGGGCCCCGGTAGAGCAGCGGGCCATCGTGGCCCGCACTCTTCAGAAGAGCCGGAGCAAGAGCAGAGCGGCGGCAACCCGGAGCTTTTGCTCTGGTTTTTGCCTTTGCACTTCAGCTTCATCACCGAGTGCGGGCCACGATGGCCCGCTGCTCTACCCGGGGTTCCTTGTGCGGCGCCAAGCGGGGTGGCCTTCTCTTTTGGTTACTTTTCTCTTGGCCACGCAAGAGAAAAGTGACTCGGTCGCCGAAGGCGATCGACCGCTCTACACTGAGCTTTTGAGTCGCATCGGTAAGGAGAAAAGTGACGCGTCCTCGGCAGGATGACGTCCGAATCCGGCAAAAGCATCGCTTGCGAACGACCGCTCGGCGACATCCCCGAATCAATCCGCCTCGCGATCATCCTCGCCAACGCGGCGCACCCCGCGCGCCGCATAGCGACGCGCCACCACCGCGCATACCATCAGCTGCAACTGATGGAAGATCATCAGCGGCAGTACCAGCGCGCCGAGGCCGCCGAGCTGGCCGGCGAACAGGATCTTGGCCATCGGGATGCCGCTGGCCATGCTCTTCTTGGAACCACAGAAGACGATCGTGATCTCGTCCTCACGGGAAAAGCCCAGCCGTCGTGCGGCCCAGGTCAGGACGGGCATCATCAGCGCCAGCAACAGGCCGCACATCGCCAGGGTGGACAGCAGCGCCGAGAGCGGCGTGTCGCGCCACAGGCCTGCGACCACCGCGGCGCTGAAGGCGGTGTAGACCACCAGCAGGATCGTGCCGCGGTCGGTGTAGCCAAGCACGGGCTTGTGTCGATCGATCCAGCCACCGATCCAGCGCCGCGCGCCATGGCCAAGCGCGAACGGCAGCAGCAACTGCAACACGATGTCCAGCACGCCGTGCCACGAGGCGCCGCCGCCACGGGTGGCCAGCAGCAGGCCGACCAGCAGCGGGGTCAGCGCGATGCCGATCAGGTTCGACATCGAGGCGCTGACCACGGCGGCCGGGACATTGCCGCCGGCGATCGAGGTGAACGCGATCGACGACTGCACGGTCGAGGGCAGCGCGCAGACGAACAGGAGGCCGAGGTAGAGGTCCGGCGTGAGCAGTGCATGGCCCAGCGGCCGCAGGGCCAGGCCCAGCAGCGGGAACAGCACGAAGGTGCCGGCGAAAACGGTAAGGTGCAGGCGCCAGTGGGCCAGCCCCTGCATGATGGCCGAGCGCGGCAGCTTGGCGCCGTGCAGGAAGAACAGCAGCGCGATGGCTGCGTCGGTGATCACGTCGAAGGTTTGCGCCAGCTCGCCCCGGCAAGGCAGCAGCGAGGCCAGTACGACGGTGGCGAGCAGGGCGAGGGTGAAAGGGTCCGGCAGCAGGCGACGCGACGACATGTCGGGAATTCAGTCCAGCCCGCACTGGTCGCGGTGCTTCCTGCGCCACCACAGCACCAGTCCGATCACCGCGAGAATGCCGACCAGGGCCCACAGGCTGCTCTGGCCGCGATGGATCCACTTCACCAGCCATGCATGGTTGTCGGCGCCCAGGAAGCCCAGGTAAACCCAGAACGGCACGCTGATCAGCGCGGCCACGGTGTCGATCAGCAGGAAGCGCAGGAACGACACGCGGTGGGTCATGCCGGCGGTGAGGTAGATGGTGGTGCGCATGCCGGGCAGGAAGCGGGCGAAGAACAGCACGCGGTTGCCGTAGCGCTGGAACTTGTCCTGCACCTTGCAGTAGCGCGAGGGCGTGAGGATGCGCGCCACGAAACGCCACTTCAGGATGCGCGCGCCGTAATGGTGGCCCAGCAGGAAGATCGCGCAGTCGCCCAGCAGCACGCCGAACATCGCCAGGGCGACCATTACGTGGACGTTCGCATAGCCCAGCCCGGCGATCACGCCGCCGGCGACCAGGGTGATGTCTTCGGGCAGGGGCAGGCCGGCGCCACAGATCATCAGCGCGAGGAAGACGGCGAGGTAGCCGTTCTCGGCAAAAATCGTGACGAGCTGTTGCAACAGATCCATCAGTAATCCCGTGCGTTCCGCGGAACACGCCGGGACGAAGCCCGAGATGATCCCACACTCGCATTGTCGCCCGCAGCGACAGCCAGGATGGCGCGGGCGCAGGGCCCGGACCTGCGGCAGTTCACCGCAGTCACGCCGAGGCCACCGGCGGGCGCACGCGGGCGGCCAGCAGTTCGCGCAGTTCGGCCTTCTCGGCGCTGTCCAGGGTGCCTTCGCGGCTCTTCGCGGTCAGCGCATCGCGGCGCTGGGTGACCGCCTGGTCTTCCATGCGCTGCAGCGCATCGAAGAATTCCGCCGCCTGCGCCTCGGGTTCGCCGACGACCGTGGTCGCCATCAGTTTTTGCAGCGACGGGTATTCGGGGCGCTCGGCGAAATGTTCCACCAGCATCGCCGGATTGATGCCGGGCCGTGCGCGCGCCAGGTCGAGCAACTCGGCCAGCAGCTCCACGCCGGGCTTGTCCAGGCGCAGGAAGCGATAGGGCTTTTCCACTTGGTCGGCCAGGCCAGGCTGGGCCAGCAACAGCGAGATCGCGCTGCGCACCAGGCTGCGCTGCACCGCGGTGGGGCGTTGCACCGCGCGGTGCGCGGCTGGGTCGGCCTGCAGCATCGCCCGCGCGCCGCTGCGTTTTTCCAGCTCCTGCGCCATCAGGTCGCGGAACGCGCCATCGGGCAGTTTGCCGATCAGCGGACGAGCGCGCTCGGCCAGCCGGGCGCGGCCGTCGAGGCTGGCCATGTCGACGTCGTGCGACAGTTCGTTGAAGAAATAGTCCGACAGCGGCATCGCTTCCCGGATGCGCTTCTCGAAGCCGTCCTTGCCCTCCTTGCGCACCAGCGAGTCCGGGTCCTCGCCGTCGGGCAGGAACAGGAAGTACGCCTGGCGACCGTCGCGCAGGCGCGGCAGCGCCGATTCCAGCGCCTTCCACGCGGCGGCGCGGCCGGCGCGGTCGCCATCGAAGCAGAACACCACGTCCGGCGCGGCACGGAACAGCACCTCGGTGTGTTCCGGCGTGGTCGCCGTGCCCAGCGTGGCCACCGCGATCGGCAAGCCGGCCTGGTGCAGCGCGATCACGTCCATGTAACCCTCGACCACCACGATCCGCAGCAGGTTCGCGTTCGCCTGCTTCACCTGCCACAGCGCGAACAGCTCGCGGCCCTTGTGGAACAGCGGGGTCTCGGGAGAGTTGAGGTACTTCGGGGATTGTTCGGAGCTCAGGACGCGGCCGCCGAACGCGATCACGCGTCCGCGGCGGTCGAGGATCGGGAACATCAGCCGCTCGCGGAAGCGATCGTACTTGCTGCCGCGCTCGCTGGAGGCGACCATGCCGGCCTCGTTCAGCAGCTCCATCCGGCGCGGCGTGTTGCCCAGCGCCTTGATCACGCCGTCGTAGCCGGCCGGTGCCCAGCCGAGACGGAAACGCCCGATCGTCTCGGCGTCCAGTCCACGCTTTTTGCAATAGGCCTGGGCATCGCTACTGCGCGGCAGCTCGCCTTCGTACCAGCCGGCGGCGGCATCCAGCAGCGCGTAGAGATCGGTCTTGTCCTCGCGCGGCGCCGCTTCGCGGCCGCCTTCGCGGGGTACGGTCAGGCCCACCGTCTGCGCCAGTTCCTCGACGGCGTCGGGAAACTCCAGCCGGTCGTAGTCCATCAGGAACTTGATCGCGCTGCCGTGCACGCCGCAACCGAAGCAGTGGAAGAACTGCTTGGCCGGGCTGACGTAGAACGACGGCGAGCGCTCGTTGTGGAACGGACAGCATGCCGTCCACTCGCGTCCGGCCTTCTTCAACGGCACCCGCCGCTCGATCACGTCGACGATGTCGACGCGGGCAAGCAGTTCATCGATGAAGCTGTCGGGGATCAGGCCACGCATAAGCGGCCTAGTTTAGTCGGTCGGCGCCCCCGCCGCGTCCGCGGACTGCGCTAATCTCGGCCGGGGTCTCAACGGGAATGTGACGACGATGGCTGGATGGCTGTTCCGCCCGGCGGCCGCCTCCGACGTGGAGGCGGCCGTGCCGCTGATCCACAGCTCGGGGCCGGCGGCCTTCGACTATGTTTTCGCGGTGCCGGACGTGGGTGATGCGCAGGCCTTCCTGCGGCGGGCCTTCGTCGACGGCGCGGGCGAGTTCGGCTGGCGCAACCACGTGGTGGGCGAGCGCGACGGCGTGGTGGTGGCGGTCGGGGCGGGCTACGGCGGCGAGACCAAGTGGCCGTTCACCCTGGCGGCGGCGCGGCAGATCGTGCGCCATTACGGCTGGCGCCATGCGCCCGGGGTGATCGGGCGTGGCCTGCGCACCGAGTCGGTGATCCCGCCGCCGGCCGGCGACCTGTATTACCTGGGACATCTGGGTGTGAGCCCGGCCCTGCGCGGCAAGGGTGCGGGCACCGCCCTGGTCGCCCACCTGCTGGCGCAGCGGCCGGCGGCTGCGCTCGGCCCCGTCGTGCTGGACGTGGCGGTGACCAATCCCGATGCCCAGCGCCTCTATCAGCGGCTGGGGTTCGTGGTGACCGCCGAGCGCCCGTCGAAGCTGGCCAATCCGCAGGGCCGCGTGCCGGGCCACCGACGCATGCAATGGCAGGCGCCGGCGGAGCACGCCTAGAGGATGTGGAAGACGCCGATCACCGCCAGCAAGGCCAGCAGGAACAGGATCACGAAGCAGGCGAACAGCACCTTAGCGATGGTCGCGCTGGCGCCCGACACGCCACCGAAGCCGAGCCAGCCGGTGACCAGCGAGATGATGGCGAAAATGATGGCCCACTTCAGCATGACGATCTCCTGCAACGGTTGTGCGGTGGGATTCCACCGCTTCGGCAGGCTTTGTAACGTGAGTGGCGTGAAGCCGATGCATCACGCCGCTTGCCCGCGTCGTCTGGCCGCGGCAAGCTGCCGGGCCAGCCGGGAGTGACGAATCGTGGTGATCAACGCGGTGATGATGGTGATGCAGCGGAAGATCGTCCGCGCGTTCGAGCGGGCGGCGGCAACCACGCCCGCCACCGCGTGCCGCCCGGAACAGCTGGGCCTGAAGCAGGGCATGGCCTGGTATCCGCTGGTGCAGCACGCGGTGCTGCGCTGCCCCGGCGAGGGGCGTTACTTCCTGGACATGGCGAACTGGCAGCGGCTGCGCCGACGGCGACAGCGCGTGGCGCTGGTCGTCATGGCGATCCTGCTCGGCCTGCTGGCGCTGATGGTGCTGCTGCGACAGGGTTGAGGCAGCGTACGCCGCGAACGGAGATCAGCCCGCCAGACGGGTCTTGATGCGGCCCGACACCACGCCCATGTCGGCGCGGCCGGCGGCTTTCTCCTTCACCGCGGCCACCACCTTGCCCATGTCGCGCGGCGAGCTGGCGCCGGTCTCGGCGATCGCGGCGGTGATCAGCGCGTCGATCTCGGCCTCGTCCAGCTTGGCCGGCAGATAGGTCTCGATCACCACCATCTCGGCGCGCTCGATCGCCGACAGGTCGTCGCGACCGGCCGCATCGAACTGGCTGACCGAGTCCTTGCGCTGCTTCATCATCTTCTCGAGCGTGGCCAGCACCTGGACGTCGTCCAGCTCGATCCGCTCATCGACCTCACGCTGCTTGATCGCGGCCAGCATCAGCCGGATCACGCCCAGCTGGTGTTTTTCGCCGGCGCGCATGGCGTTCTTCATGTCTTCGGTGAGCTGCTGCTTGAGCGTCATGGGCGGGGCCTTATGGGATGAATGGACCATTCTACGGAAACGACAAAGCCGGCGTTGCCCCTGGGGACAACACCGGCCATGTCGTATCGGCTGTGCCTGCGGCGGCTGCGAGCGGCTCTCGTCGAAGAGCTGGCGCCGACCGTGTTTCCGGATGCGCAGCGCCGGGGCGCCGCATGACCTGCCGGGCGGCAGGTCGGGAAACTCAGTACAGGCGAACCTTGCGCGAAACGTCGCGCGACAGACGGCGCAGGTGACGCTTCACGGCGGCAGCGCGCTTGCGCTTGCGTTCCTGGGTCGGCTTCTCGTAGAACTCGCGCTTGCGCGTTTCGGCCAGGACGCCGGCCTTTTCGCAGGTACGCTTGAAACGACGCAGTGCGATCTCGAACGGCTCGTTCTCGCGAACTTTTACGTTGGGCATGGAAACTCCGGGTGGTAATCTGCCTGCTCTTGCAGGACAGCTGAATGTGGTGAGCCGGGAATTATACCGTGCATGACGAAGAATTTTCAAAGGCCGGGCCGATGAAGCCGATTCTGGGCATCGAGAGCTCCTGCGACGAGACCGGCGTGGCGCTGTTGCGCTGGCAGCCGGACGCGCCCGGGAAGGGGCTGCTGGCCCATACGCTGTACAGCCAGATCAAGCTGCACGCCGATTACGGCGGCGTGGTGCCGGAGCTGGCCAGCCGCGACCACGTGCGCAAGCTGGTGCCGCTGATCCGCGAGGCGCTGGCCGAGGCCGGGTTGACCGTGCAGGACCTGGGCGGGGTGGCCTACACCGCCGGGCCGGGTCTGGTCGGCGCCCTGCTGGTCGGCGCGTCGCTGGGCCGCGCGCTTGCCTGGGCGCTGGGCGTGCCCGCGATCGGGGTGCATCACATGGAAGGCCACCTGCTGGCGCCGCTGCTGGAGGAAAACCCGCCGGAGCCGCCGTTCGTGGCCTTGCTGGTGTCCGGCGGCCATTCGCTGCTGGTCGAGGTGAAGGCAATCGGCCAGTACACGATCCTGGGCGACACCCTGGATGACGCGGCCGGCGAGGCATTCGACAAGACCGCCAAGCTGATGGGCCTGCCATATCCGGGCGGCCCGGCGCTGGCGAAACTGGCCGAGCAGGGCAGCGCCGGCGCGTACCGCTTCTCCCGCCCGATGACCGACCGGCCCGGGCTGGATTTCAGCTTTTCCGGCCTGAAGACCCAGGTGCTGCTGGCCTGGCAGAAATCCGACCAGAGCGAGCAGACCCGCGCCGACATCGCCCGCGCCTTCCAGGAAGCGATCGTCGACACGCTGATCATCAAGTGCCGCCGCGCGCTGGAAGCCAGCGGCGCGCGCCAGCTGGTGATCGCTGGCGGCGTGGGCGCGAACCGGCATCTGCGCAGCGAGCTGGCCAGGGCCGGCGAGAAAGACGGTTTCCGGGTGTATTTCCCGCGGCTGGATTTCTGCACCGACAACGGCGCGATGATCGCGCTGGCCGGCGCGATCCGCCTGGCCAGCGGCCAGCACCAGGACGAAACCATCCAGGTGCGCCCGCGCTGGGATCTGCAGACGCTGCCGGCGGCATAGCGCGGCATGGCGACGGGCGGCTACCGCCTTTTTGCCGTCATTCCCGCGAAGGCGGGAATCCATCTTGACGTTTCGGCACGGTGGAAGATGGATGACCAGCTTCGCTGTTGACAAAGCGCATCCCGCTTTCGCGGGAACGGCGGCTGTTGAAGCGTGGCATCCGGCGGCGATTCACCACTGCGTGCGCCCCGGCAACAGCCCCTTCAGCTCCGCTTCGGTGAGGTTGCGCCACTGGCCGGGTTTCAGGTGGGCCAGCTTGACGTTGTCGATGCGCACGCGGCGCAGCTGGGTCACCCGGTAGCCGAAGGCGGCGGCCATCAGCCGGATCTGTCGGTTGAGGCCCTGGGTCAGCACGATCGAGAAGCCGAACTTGGCGATCCGGCGCACGCGGCAACGCTGGGTCATCTGACCGTGGATGCGCACGCCCTTGCTCATGCCGGCCAGGAATTCGTCGGTCACCGTCTTGTTCACGCCGACCAGATACTCCTTCTCGTGGTGGTTCTCCGCACGGAGGATTTCGTTGACGATGTCGCCGTTGCTGGTCAGCAGGATCAGCCCCTCGGAATCCTTGTCCAGCCGGCCGATCGGAAAGATCCGCTGCGGGTGGTCGATGAAGTCCACGATGTTGCCGTCCACGCTCTGGTCGGTGGTGCAGGTGACCCCCACCGGCTTGTTCAGCGCGATGTAGATCGCCTTCTTCGCGCCCGGCGTGGCGGCCAGCACGCGCGCCTTGACGATCTCGCCATCGACGCGTACCTCGTCGCCCTCCAGCGCCTTGGCGCCGGTGGAGACGACTTCGCCGTTGATGCTGACCCGGCCGGCCAGCAGCAACTCGTCCGCCTCGCGGCGCGAACACAGGCCGGCTTCGCTGATGTACTTGTTGACGCGCATAGGGCAGGAGTGAGGGTGGAGGAGTGAGAAATGAGAGAGAGCCAGGGCGATCCTGCGACTCACGCAAATGTACAGGACGGAGACTCGGGAAAGCGGAGCGAGAGGTGGAAGTGAGCGGAGGTGCCGTTCTCTCGTTTCTCACTCCTCCCCACTCACTTCTCGCCTTACGACCTCAGCCCCACGCCGCGCTTGAGCAACTGCAGCGCGGCGATGGTCAGTCCGGCGATGAACACCAGCATCACCGCGAACGCACCGCCCACCGACACGTCGCTGATGCCGAGCACGCCGTAGCGGAATGCGTTGACCATGTACAGGATCGGGTTGGCGTGGGAGATGGCGCGCCACGGTTCGCCCAGCATGTTGATCGAATAGAACACGCCGCCGAGGTAGGTCAGCGGGGTGATCACGAAGGTCGGCACCAGCGCGATGTCATCGAACTTGCTCGCGAATACCGCATTGATGAAGCCGGCCAGCGCGAAGATGACCGCGCCCAGGGTGACCGCAGCCAGCGCCACCAGCGGATGCGCCACGTGCAGCGAGGTGAAGAACAGCGCCACCAGCAGCACCAGCGCGCCGACCACCAGGGCGCGTGCCACCGCGCCGATCACGTAGCCGTAGAGGATCGCCCAGTTGGCCATCGGCGACACCAGCATTTCCTCCACCGAGCGCTGGAACTTGGCGCCGTAGAACGAGCTGGAAATGTTCATGTAGCTGTTGTTGATGACGCTCATCATCACCAGCCCCGGCACGATGTACTGCATGTAGCTGAAGCCGCCCTCGACGATGCCGATGCGGCTGCCGATCAGCTTGCCGAAGATGATGAAGTACAGCGTCATCGTGATGATGGGCGGGATCAGCGTCTGCGTCCAGATGCGCACGATCCGCACGATTTCGCGGCGCGCCACGGTGTACAGCGCGACAAGGTTGGTCGAGGCGTTCATGCCGTTTTCTCCCGGGCCGGCGGACGGCCTTGCTCGACCAGCCGCACGAACAGCTCCTCCAGCCGGTTGGTCTTGGTGCGCATCGAGTTCACCGTGATGCCGCCGGCGGTCAGCGCGCCGAACAGTGCGTTGAGGTTCTGCGTGCGCGCCATTTCCGCCTCCAGCGTGCGCTCGTCGATGCGGCGGAAGCCGATGCCGTCCAGTCGCGGCAGCTCGGGTGGCACCTCGCTGACGTCGAGCACGAAGGTCTCCACGTCCAGCGTGGCCAGCAGGCGTTTCATGCTGGTGTTCTCGATGATGGTGCCGTGGTCGATGATCGCGATGTTGCGGCACAGCGACTCGGCTTCCTCCAGGTAATGCGTGGTCAGGATCACCGTGGTGCCGGCCGCGTTGATCGCGCTGACGAACTGCCACATCGAGCGGCGGATCTCGATATCGACGCCGGCGGTGGGCTCGTCCAGGATCAGCAGCTTCGGCTCGTTCATCATCGCGCGGGCAATCATCAGCCGCCGCTTCATGCCGCCGGACATCTCGCGCGCCTGGTGGAAGGCCTTGTCCCACAGGCGCAGTTCCTTCAGGTACTTTTCCGCGCGCTCCGCAGCGAGCTTGCGCGGGATGCCGTAGAAACCCGCCTCGTTGACGCAGATGTCGAACGGCTTCTCGAACTGGTTGAAGTTGATCTCCTGCGGCACCAGCCCGATCAGCTTCATCGCCTCGCTGCGCTGATTGTTCACCGACACGCCGAACACCTGGGCGTCACCGTCGGTGGCGTTCACCAGCGACGACAGGATGCCGATCAGGGTCGACTTGCCGGCGCCATTGGGGCCGAGCAGGGCGAAGAAATCGCCAGGCTGCACGGTCAGGCTGATGCCTTTCAGCGCTTCGACGCCATTGCGATAGGTTTTGCGCAGATTGTCGACGACAAGTGCGGGTGCCGTGGGGCGGATTTCCGGGGACATGGGCTGCACCGAGGGGGTTAGCCCTTATTATAGCGGGCCAAGCCGCACCGCCCGAGCCTGTCTGGCGGCACACACTGTTTCCGGAAACCCCATGGCCGATCATTTCCAGCTCCGTCTTGTCGACAGCGTCATGCTGGCGCCCACCGTGCGCCACCTGGTGTTCGAGCGCGTCGACGGCCAGCCGCTGGCCTTCCAGCCCGGCCAGTTCCTGCAGGTGCATTTCCACTACGACGACGGCATCGCAACCAAGCGCAGTTATTCGGTGGGCAGCGTCGGCGACGGCAGCTCGCCGAGCGCACTGACGGAAGTCGGGCGCATCGAGATCGCGGTGAGCTACGTGGAAGGCGGCGCGGCGACGAAACTGCTGGGCGAGCTGCCGCACGGTGGCGTGATCGACGCCAGCGGCCCGTACGGCCGCTTCTGCCTGCAGGAAGCGGACACCCATCCGCGCTACCTGTTGCTGGCCACCGGCACCGGCGTCACCCCGTACCGCGCCATGCTGCCGCAGATCGAAAGACTGCTGGCCGCCGGCGACCGCGAAGTGGTGCTGCTGTACGGCGCCCGCAACGAAACCGAGCTGCTCTACGGCGAAGAGTTCGAAGCCTTCGCGCAAGCCCACCCCGGCTTCCACTTCCATGGCTGCCTCAGCCGCGAAGCCCGCGCCGTGCCCCGCAGCAGCGATCGCAGCGGCCACGTGCAACATGTGCTGGCCGAACTCGGCCCCCACGCCGACCGCGACATCGCCTACCTGTGCGGCAACCCGAACATGGTCGACGCCGCATTCGCCGCGCTGCAGGAGTTTGGCCTGCCGGTGAAGCAGATCAGGCGGGAGAAGTACATTTCGTCGCGTTGAAACGGTCGTCAGGGGTTCGGCACGTCCGGCTACAGGATGATCACGCGGAACGTCACCGAGAAGTTCGGTGCGGTGGCGCCGCTCTTGCCGGCCATGATGCCCTGCGGGGCGATCCTCAGCGCCTTCACGCCGGCATCCGCGCCGCTGCCGTCATTGGCCGGGGTGTAAGTCCATGGCCCGGCGCTGCCCACGCCGGAGTAGGTCACGTTGGCCGGCGCAAACGTCAGCCCGCTGCTGGGCGTGCCGTCGGTGAAAGCAACGCTGCCCAGCACGAACTTTGAGTTGGCCGGGATCGGGTCGGTGATCACCAGGCTGTTGTTGTCCGCAGGACCCACGCCGTTGTTGCTGACGTTGATGGTGTATTGCACTGCCGCGCCAGGAAGGGAGTGCATCGCCTTGCCCGCGGGTACTGAACAACTGGCGGGATTGCCGGCTGTGGTGCAGTAGGTGGGATCAGTCGCCACGGTGACTGATTTCATCACCAGCAGATTGGGTTGCGGGAGCGCCACTTCGAACAAGCCGGTGCGCGTATGCGTGACGGTACCTTCGGAGCCCTCGATGCCTGTAACGGCTGCGCGCCACGTGCCGGTCTTGGCGCCACTTGGTACCGTGTAGTCGTACTCAAAGATCCTTGTCGCGCCGCTCGTGGCCGAATCGACCCGGCTCATGTTCACGCCGTTTACAGGAGTCGCATTGTTGGGATCGGTGAGAGTCAGTGTTGCGTTGGTGATGTCGTACTGGCCAAAGGGATCGCTGATGACGGCTCGCACGTATACATGGTCGCCCGGAGCATATGTCGCCTTGGTTGTGACAGACCCATATGCCGCCGAGTAAACGGAGACGCTGTCCACATTGATGACGGTGGTGGTGTAGACCGTGACGGTGCTGGCACCTTGTCCGTTGGTTTTCTGGGAAACGGCAATGGATCGGTTGCCGTTCCACCAGTTGTTGGAGCCGTTATTGGTAACCAGCAGATTCAGGCCGCTTCCCTGGCCAATGGTTTGCGCCGTAACCGGTATCTGGAACGTGTAGAGAGTATTTCCACCAGAAACGTTTTCGGTGTCGCTCCCGATGGAGGTGCCTCCGTTGAACAACGTGACGACGACGCTCCGGTTAGATCCGGTGTAGTCACCGGTCGCGGCTATAACCAGTTGCACCGTGATCGTTTGTGCAGGAATGGCCAGCGTCTTGCCGGTGGCAATGACCGGGGCCAGGTTCCATGTGGCTGAGTCACCGCCACCATTGATCCCCGTGCGCGAGCCATTTGTGCTGTTCGATGTTTGTGGAGTACGGGTCAAGGTACCCGCGTCTTGCACGTAGAGAATCTTGTTGCCGGTGACTGGCGGCGCCACCAATGTTTGGGAGACGATCACGGTAGGCGCAGCGGGCGTTGAGCCGGTGCCGTTGGGATTGTTTACCGTCGCGCTGTTGTCGATAGTGAACCCCGGCGCATCGCTGCCGGACACGGTGACGTCGTAGACGATGGTGACGCTGCCGTTGGCCGGCACGCTGATACCGCTCACGCTGACCTTGCCGGTGCCGTTGACACCGCCGCTGCTGGTGCTGCCGTTGCTGCTGCCGGTGGGCGTGCTGATCACGTTGAGGCCGCCCACGCCGGCTGGCATGTCATCGCTGACGCTGACCCCGCTGGCTACGGCGGCGGTGTTGTTGATCAGGGTGATCGTGTAACGCAGCGTGTCGCCGGGGTTGGCGTCGCCGCCGTTGGTGTCCAGCACGGTCTTGGTCGAGTTGGACAGGTCCGAGTGGATGATGGTGGTCGGGTCGGTGCTGCTGTCATTGCTGGTGTTGTAGTTGTAGTTCGCGTTGCTGACCGTTGCGGTGTTGCTGATCGACGCCGCCGCGCTCGCGGCGACGTTCACGTTCAGCGTGATCGCCGGCAGGTTGGCGCCGCTGGCGACCGTGTTCGTACTGGTGCAGGTGACCAGCTGACCCGCGGCGGCGCAGGTCCAGCCGCTGCCGCTGGCCGAGGCATAGGTGAGTCCGGCAGGCAGCGTGTCGGTGACGGTGGTGACGCCTTGCGCCGCATCGGGTCCGTTGTTGTGCACCAGCAGGTTGTAGCTGCCGGTGCCGCCGGCGATGAAGTCGCCGGTATGGGACTTGGTGATGATCAGGTCGGCAGCGTAGAACTTCACCCCGAACAGTGCGCCCTGCAGGCCACCGTTGACCATCGTCGTTGTTATGGTGGTTGGACTGCCGGTGGTGGCGAACGCGTAACTGCCAACGGTGCCGTCCACACCGGTCTCGGTCACGGTGCCGGTGCCCACACCAGTCAGCGTGGGATAGATCGCGCCGCCATTCGACATCTGCGCCAGTTGCGTCCACGGATTGCCATTGGTGGTGAACTTCAAGCTCTCGCCGCTGTTGCTCGATTCGCCGTCGGCCGCCACCAGGGCGTAAGGGACATTGGTGGCGCCGTTAACTGACAGGACGATGTTGGTGAAACTGAAGTTGCTGGTGCCGGTGCCTGTGCCATACAGCACGGGTCGCCCGGGAATGCCGTTGAAGGCTGCATAGCCAAAAGCGGCGCCGCTCCACGAAGGCGATGCCACGGCGGCCATGTTGGTTCCGGAAGCCTTGACGGTGAAACTGAGCGTCGCACCGCCAGGCAGGTTGAAGACAAAGTTCTGCCCCGCGCTGCTGCGCGCCGTGGCGTCGTTGTAGGTGGAGAAATCCAGCCAGCAGTAGGTGGAGTAATCGGCCGGCGCGCTGCCTTGTCCCGTGGCCGGACCACAGCTGGCCGCCATGGCAGGTGCCGCAAACAGCCAGCCACAAAGCAGCAACAGCGCCAACCCCAGCTTCTGCAGGCCGCGCATCAGCGCAGCCTGCGAGCGCATAACGGACGGCTTTTTCGGCAAGGGGCGATCTGTCATCGAAGCGGGACGCAGTGTCATCGGCTCATTCCTTCTGCCATCGCCCTCACCGTATCCTGATCGAACTTGAAGCGGAAGCGCAGGAACATGCCTTTCGCGGTGTAGTGCGCGGCGGTGAAGTCCTGGTCGTAGTAGCCCTTGAAGTTGTAGCCCACGCTGAGCCACATGTTGGTGCCGACGTCCCAGCCGGTTTCCAGGCCGAGGCTGCTGCTGGATACGCCGGAGCGGTACGAGTGCATGCGGCTGGCGATCACGCCGACGTCCCAGTGCTCGGATACGTCGTAGCGGAATTCGCTGCCGATCAGGTCGGTGTAGCCGGCGTAGTTGCCGCTGTCGAACTTGTAGCGTGCGTACTTCGAGCCGTAGTAGATCGACCACTGCGAGTGGTCGCCGCGGTAGTTGGCCTGCAGGTTGTTGACCAGCTTGGCGGTCTGCTGGTTGATGCCGAACGTGCCGGAGCTGCCCAGCGCGCCGGCCAGTTGTTGCGGGCTCTGCTGGCTGGCGGCGATGCCGGTGCTGCCCTGCTGCAGGAACGGTGACACGGACAGGCCCTGCTGGTTGTTCCAGCTCAGGTCGAGTTGCTCCAGCAGCGACCAGCGAGCGTCGTCCGGGCGGTGCGCGAAGCTGAAACGCAAGGTCGCATTGCTGGACTTGCCGCCGGGACTGAAGCGGCTGTCGAACGCCTGCAAGGTGCTGGAGAACGCGTTGCCGGCGGACAGGTCGCGGTAGAAACCGCCGAACAGGCCGATCCGCTTTTCGCTGGTGGAACGCAGCGACTCGACGCGGCTGGTCCATGACCAGTCCTTCTGGCGCCAGGTGCTGCCGAGGAACATCGAGGTGAAGTCTTCGGTGGCCGAGCCGGCGATCGAGGGCGTGGCCGCATTGAGCGCGCCCGCCACCGGGACGGCCTGGCCGTCGGCGGTGGTGCCGGTGGTCGGTGCTTCCGGGCGATGCAGCGACTTCACCTGGTTCAGGCCGGCGCTGAGGGTCAGCGACTTGCTGACCTGCCAGCCCTGGGTGAGCCCGGAGGTGGAGAACGTGCGCGGACCGTATTCGGTCATCTGCTGGCCGATCGAGTTGGTCAGTTGCGCGCGCTGCCACGGCGTGGCCCGCACGCCCAGTTCGGTCATCCGGCTGTACTGCTGCTGGGCGCCGTCGTTGAACTGCTGATTGACGAACAGGGTGGCCGCGTCGGTCATCTTGTAGTCGACGCCCAGCAAGGTGCTGGCCGGGTAGGCCGGGTCGTTGCCGGCGATGTTCTGGCTGGTGATGCCGTGCAGGGTCACCTTGTTGTCGAAGATGCCGGTGCTGCCGCCCAGGTAGACCTGGTCGGCACTGCCGCTGGCCAGGGTGCCCAGGCCATTGCCGAGGATGCCGCTGGTGACGCCGCCGTTGTTCGGGTCGGCAACCGTCGCGCCGGCCTGCGGGTAGTCATCGCTGACGTGGCGCAGGCCCATGGTCAGCGAGTGATTGCTGGCCTGGTAGCGCACGCCCGCATCGGCCACGGTGCGCGCGCTGGCCAGCTGCAGCGACTGCTCGCGATAGGCTTCCATCTGCAGCGACCAGTGCTTGTCCAGCAGGTAGCGCGCGTTGCCGCCGAACTTGCGCGTGCCGCCCTGGCCCAGCGACTGCTGGCCCAGCCCGAAACCCACGCCGAGCTGGCGCAGGTAGAGCTCGCTCTCCAGCCGCTTGCCGTGGTTCTGCAAGGTCATCAGATAGGCCGTGCCGGAACCTTGCGCGGTGGTGGAGGTGCTGGCGCCGGGCACGTTGTTGAAACCGGTCAGCAGGTTGGCGGTGCCGGCCGCTGACGAAGTGTGCGACACCTCGGCCTTCAGTTCGCTGGTGCTGGTCAGCTTCACCCGCAGGTCGGCGCCGCCCAGGCGATTGCTGCCGGTGTCGGCGCCTTCGTTGACCATGGTCACGCCCAGTTCCAGCCGGTCGCCGGCCGCCTTCACCGCCACGCGGCCGCCGGCGGTGATCGACTGGTCGCCGGCGCGCATCACTTCGTACTCGGCCACGATGTAGACCGGGTTCATGTTCTCGTCGAAGCTGGGCACCGGCTGCTTGAAGAACAGCGCGCCGCTGTAATAGTCCAGCGTGTAATCGAGGTAGCTGCTCAGCTGCTGCGTGCTGATCACGCGCTCGTTGTGGTAACGGTCGCGCGTTTCCAGGCGGATGCGCTCGGAGTTCAGCAGGATCTGCTGGCGCGCCAGGTGGTACATGCCCGAGGTGCCGTTGCCCTGGATCTCGTCGTGCACATAGGACTGCGCGTTGCGCGCGGCGAACGCGGTGTAGCCCAGGTGCCTGCTTTCGTAGGCGCTCTGCACGCCGTTGAAGCGGCGGTCGTAACGCGACAGCTCGGTGACGTTGAGGTTGGTGTCGAAGTCGCCGAACATCGCGTAGAACTGGCCGCGTTCGATCTTCAGGTACAGCTTGCTGGCGCTGGACGCGTCGTAGCCCTGCTCGGCGGCGTCGCCGTACAGCATGAAGTACTGGTTCGGATCGACGCTCTGCTGCAGGCCGTTGAGCGTGGCGCGATCGGCGCCGCTGGCCTTGGCCGAATCGTAGGCGGCGGTCAGCAGGTACTGGCCCTTGATCATGCCCTTGGCGTACAGCGCGATGCGGCCGTCCTGGAACAGGTCGCGGTTCGGATCGTTGCCTGACACGTTCTCGATATGCCCGCGGATGCCGTTGAACGCGGCGGTGCCGTTGGCCACGCCGACCAGGATCCAGTCGCGCTTGCCCGGCTGCATCCACGCGCGCAGATCCTGACGGGTGTCGTTCTGCAGCGGGATGCTCACCATGACCTGGCCCGACACGGTGGTCGGGGCCAGTTCCAGCTGGGCGATGCCATCCTCGCCTACCGTGTACTTCGGTTCGCGCGGGGCGATCGCCAACAGCTGGTTGTCCTGCAATTCCTGCTGGCTCTGGTACGGCTGGTAGGGGGATTGCAGCGTGTAACGGCCGGTCATGCCGCGACGCACCGGATAGCCCCAGCGATCGTACAGGCGGATGGCCAGACGCGGGCGGCTCTTGCCGTCGGCGACCAGGCTGGATTGGTCCAGCACCAGTTCCGCGCGCACCGGCACGCCGGAGTAGTGCACCTGGTGCTCGACGCGCTGCACCACCTTGCCGCCTTCGGTGATTTCCGCAAGCAAGGTGTTGTCGCCTTCCACCAGCGGCACGCCCAGCCATTCGCTGGCAGCGACGGTATGGGCGGCGTTGAGCTTGGCGCCGGAGAAGTTGCGCGACGACACCGGCGTGCCGTTCACCGACAACCGCACCTGCTGTTTCGGGCCGTGCCTGACCGCCACCTTGATGCTGGGCACGGACGGCGAATAGCTGGCGTCGGGCCAGATGAATCCGGCCTGCGATCCGGCGCTTTCCACTTGCTGCATGTTCAGCTGGAAGTGGTCGGCCAGCGCTTCGTCATCCGCGTTCTTGTCAGTCTGCACAGGTTCCGCCGTCGCGGTTTTCGCGGCGGACGGGGCCAGGCCCAGCGTGGCGACCTGCTGCAGGTCGGAGCGGGCGGCGCCGTGCGCGGACAGCAACACGGACGCCGGCGGCGTGTGCTGGTGGGCGGCCCCGGGCGTGTCGAAATTGATCAGTGCCTGCGTGGACAGCGCGGCGGTGACATCCGCCTTCGACTGCAGATCGAAGCTCAACTTGCCCTGCCATCCGGCGGCGCGGTCGCCGAGGCGGAATACCAGGGCGCCATCCATCGCGTCGGGCGCGGCGAACGCGTGACCGTCGAGCCGTGCCGAGCCATCGACGTAATGCGCGCCGGCCGGCACCAGCACGGTGGCGCTCAGCTTGCTCACCGGCACCTGCTCGACCGCCAGCGTCAGCGTGTTGTGGATCAATGCGCCATCAGCCTGCTGTGCCAGCTGCACGGCAACATGGCCGGTCGGCGGCGGCAGCCGGCGCACGTGGAAATCGGCGCGCCACAACGCACCACCATGCAGTTCGACGAACTGTGAGTAGCTGCGCCCGGCGAAACGCGTGTTGCGCTCGCAGTCATCGACCGCGTAACCCTGCGGCAGGCTGTCGGTATCCAGCTGCACCACGTGGGTGCCGTTCTTCACGGCCTGGAAGTGGAAGCGGCCATCCTTGTCGGAGACCACGTAGCTGCCGTCCTCCATCAGCACGCGCACGCCGGCCAGACCCTCGTGCGAATCGCAGCCGACCAGCACGCGACCGATCACGGTGTTCACGTCCTGCATCAGCTCGTTCTGGATCTCCACCTGCGCGGTGGCGATGTTCGAAGCGGTGCCGCCATCGGCAAGGCCTTGCGCACGATTGATCGATGCACCCAGCGGGGTGGCTGCGGTGACTTCGGTGACATAGGTCAGCTGCAGCTGGCTGGACTTGTCGATGTTGCCCAGGTCGAACTGCAATTGCTGGCCGTTCGCGGCGATCTGCGGATCGGCGGCCTTGCTCGTGCCGATGCGTGCCGACCCCTTCACGTAGCGGAAGCCCTGCGGCAAGGTGTCGACCAGGCGCACATCCTGGGCCACGCCCACCTTGTCGCTGTTCTCCACCGCCACGGTGAACTGGATCATGTCGCCCACCGCGGCGACGTTCACCGAGGCGGTCTTCTGCACGAACAGGCTGCTGGAAACCGGGTCCAGCGGAATGTCGAAGCCGATCGGCTGCGTGCTGGCCAGGGTGAAGGTCTGTTCGAACGAAGCCGGCCCCAGCGCGTACGGCGCGCCGGCCAGCTGCTGCAGGGCGGCCTGGGTGGCCGTCGACGCATAGCGATAGCCGGCCGGCGGCACCACCTGCAAGCGGTAGCGACCCGCGGGCACCTGCGGCAGCAGGAACGCGCCAGCGGAGGCGCTGTAAGTGGCACCGGAGCTGTCGGTGACACTCTGTCCCGAGGTCACGCTCGACGGGAAGTTGCTGACGCCGTCGCGACCGGTGACATGGGCCACGGCGATGCCGGTGTCCGCGTCGACCAGGGTGATCTTCGCGCCATTGATGCGCGCGCCGGTGGTGGCGTCGAACACCACGTTGTACGGGCTCACCAGCGCCTGCGTGGCAGCCGTGTCGCTGGCGTCGGCGATGTCGGTGTAGTGCAGCTCCAGATGCTGGTTCGGCTGCAGGCTCAGTGCGCAGGCGGTACCGGCGTCGCTGCTGCTGGGCACGTAACCGGTGAAGATGCCGCTGTCCGGGCCATTCTCGGTCAGGCGCACGGTCACCGACTGGCTGCTGCCGGCGACCGCCACGGTGGCCAGAATCGTTTCGCGCGCCAGCGGGTTGAGGTTCTGGTCGTGGTCGGTGATCTGCACGAACACCGGGTCGCCCGGGTAATACATCTGCGCCGGGCCCAGCGGCTGCGCGCTGTTCGGGTCCAGCTTGGTGCCCTGCGCCGACAACGGTGCCGGCAGGGCGTTGAACGTGGCGCCGCCATCGCGGCTGCACTGGGTCGGGCCGATCAGTGCGCTGGTGGAACCCTGTGCGTAGGTCAGGAACACCGCGCTCGACGGCGTGCGCGCGCCGGTCACCGGCGTGGCCTGGGCGGTGGTCAGCGAAAACGTGGGTGCTTCGTTCAGTCCGGCGGAGCCGACCGGACCCTGCCAGGTGAGCGTCGCCTGGTTGTTGATGATGGTGCCCGGCGGCGTGGGCGTGGCCGCCCATGCGACCGGCAGTGCCGACAGGGTGAGGCTGGCCAGCAGCCACACCTTGCCAAAACGTCCTGCCCGGCCCTTGCGGGGGGAAGAGGCTTTGGCAAGGCGGGTCGATGCGGAAACTTCGTGCATCAACCGCGACTTGTCCATGCATTCATCGTGCGTACCTGCGTGCTGCAGGCACAGAAGCGCGTCGCGCGCGGGTCGTTGCCGACCCGTGCGCGAGCGCAGTCCTGAAATCCTGAGCAGAGTGTGGAACACGGTGCGATCAGTCCGCCGTCAGTTGATGGTGACGTTGAACGTGATTGTCGCGGTGTCGCTCGGCTTCAGCGTGATGCCGGATACCGACACGGTCTGGCTGCTGTATCCGCAGGTCACCGCCGTGTACGGGCTGGTGGCCGTCAGCGTGGAACCTGCGTCCGCGCAGGAGCCCGTTGCATTGCCGGTACCGGTGGTGGTGACCTTCAGCGTTCCCGTATTCCAGGTCACGTTGGTCAGCATCGACGCCAGACTGTCGTTGATCGCGATGGCCGAAGCGTTGGTGCTGGCGCCGGACGCATTGGCAACCGTGATGGTGTACTGCATGACAGCACCCGGGATGGCATGGGGAATCGCCGCGCCGGTCGGATCGCTGAGCACCTTGGAGGACTTGTTGATGGTCAACGAGGCCGATTTCACGAGATAGGCGTCGAGATCCGAAGCAGCACCGTCGTACTGTCCGCTGTCACCCGTTGCCGGATGGGCCGATGCCGCTTCCGCAAAGATGTTCTGCACGGTACCTGCGGTCCAGGCACTGCCGGAGTCGTCAGTGGCGAGCGCGGCGCCGCTGCCGGCGGTACCGACCTTGGCAAGCAGACCCACCACCGCTACCTGGGAATCGGTTGCGGTCGCGGGGATCGTGGCGACGACGAACACGGTCTTGGCGCCAGCACTGCCGACAGCGAGGTTGCTCAATACAGAGATCTGCAGATCGGTGCCGGCATCGTAGGTGTTGTTGCCGTTGGTATCGGCGTACACCTTGGAAGTCACGATGGCGAGGTTGGAGTTGGCCGGTGTGCCAAACGGATTGGCCGAGCCAGATGCCATGTTGACGGCGGACAGGACGGCGTCCTGTGTTTGGTTGCCGTCGTTTTGAACCTTGAACTTGGTCACAGCGGTCGTGCTGCCCGGCTGTGTCTCAATGATCGTGCCGTCCAACTTGGTGACGCTGAGGATGAGTTTCGCATCAACCTTGAAGGTGACGGTGTTGCTGGTAATGGGGGTCTGGTCGACCGTGCCGACCTTGTAAGCCACCGTGGCGGTATTGCTGACATCCGTGCCGGCGGTGGTGGCGGCATTCGCCGCCATCGACCCCAGCCCAAGCAACGCGCCGACCATCAAGGTCGAGGCGAGCCTGGCTCGATTGAGATGCTTCATGAGTGTTTCCTCTGTAAAGGTTTTTCAGGACTGTTGATCCGCTGGCCATGCGGATCGGTGTCGCCATGCCTGGCTGGCCGTGTTGCCGGGACGTCGGTTCTTGCGCCGTTGGCCCGTGTCGCTTGCGTGTTTTCGGCACGCACTTCCCTCTGCGGCCAGACACGTCGTGCCTGGCCGGCATCTACCTAGCAGTGCGTGAACACCCCGAGCCGTGCGGGCTTGCCCCGTCGGCGGTTACGTCACAACGCCATGCTCCCCGAGTAACCGGGCCTGCTCGGCCCGGTCAGCAAAACCTGTGAACTGACCCCTTTGTCATGTCATTGCCGTGCTGCAGAACCCCGAGTTACTGCAGCACCGCACGAAAACTCACCGAACCCTTCGCGCCGGGCGCGACCTTGCCGTTCACCACCCAGCGGATGTGGGTGCAATCCTTCTCGGTGGCCGGGCGCAGGCTGCCGTCGGCGTTCTTCACCGACAGCTGCGCCAGCGTGCCGGCCCACGTCTTGCCGCCATCGGCCGAGTAGCTGATGGTGGTGTTCGCGCCCGTCGCCGAGTCCGCGACGTAATCCATGTGCGCAGGCACCGGGTTGTTGATCACCACGTCGTCCGCCGGCTTCGCGTCGACGTTGTGGTAGTTGATGGTGTAGGTGACTTCGGTGCCGGGAACCACGCGTGCAGCCGGCACCATTTCGGTGTGCTTGCTGCCGTCCTTTTCCACGGTGACTTTCTGCTGCGTGGCCACCGACTGCAGCTCGATGCTGCCCTTAGCCGGTGCTGCCTGCAGCGCAAACGCGGCAAGCAGGCCAAGTGCAAGAAGGGGGATGCGGATCGATTTCATGTTCGTGACCTCAATTGATCGTGACTTCGAAAGTGATGGTGTGCGGATTGGCCGTCCCGGGCATGTTGCCCAGCCGGACCGCGATGGCGTTGGCCGTCGTGACGTTGTAGTCGCCGGCGTCGCCGTCGGTGTTGCCGTCACCGAGGGCGACGCCATCCAGGGTCAGGCTGCCCGGGTCGTAGGTGGTGTGTTCGGGGATCGGATTGGTGACGATCAGGTTGCGGCCGGCTGCGCTGCCGCCGTTGCCGGTGACCGTCATCGTGTAGACGATGCGTGAGCCGGAGGTCGCTACGCTGCCGCCGGACCTGTCCGTCACCCGCTGGGTCGAGGTGAACTGGTAGCCGACGCTGCTGGCCTGGTAGGTGCCGTCGGATGACGAGCGGCCATGGCTCATGCCGACCACCACGTTCATGCCGGGTATGCCCGTTGCTGCCCTGGAGTTGCCTGGCGTTCCGCTGAGGATGTTCGAGGTGGCGGTCAACCTGACCGTGGCGAGGCTGGCGTCATTCGCCGTGGCGGGCAGCGCGCAGAGGGCGAATACATCGATGTAGCTGCCGGCGGCGAGAACCGGGTCGTTGTTGCCCGGCACGTATTCCGGGTCGCTGCCGGAATAGCTGCCGTTGCGATCCTGGTCGATGAACAGCCTGCACTGGTCGACCGCGAAACCGGTGCCGCTGGCGGGCAGGGCGGTCGGCGCCAGCTTGTAGTTGTCATTCCCGTTGCCGGTATTGGTCAGCCGGAACAGCAAGGTCTGGTTGACCGATCCGGCCGCCGCCTGCACCGGCTTGGCATCCTGCCAGGTCGTCGTCACGTCGATCAGCTGATCGACCACGAAACTCGTGCTGGCCGTGCCGGTGAGCGTGGCACCACCCTGCACATAGCTCACCGTCACCGTGTTGTTCACCTGCGTGCCGGCCGCCACCCTCGCCGCCGATGCCGTGGCAGCGATTGTCGATCCGAGCAGGAGCAGGGCAGTGAGCAACCATGCCTTGGCATGGCCGGCAAAGCGGACACACAGGTTCGCCAGGGGTGCTACGCCCCGGCGATCGACCATGTGATATCCCGCTTGCTTCACGATGAGAACTCCCCGACAAGCCTGTTCTTGAGAGGTGATGCATGGTTCAAAGCAAAATTTATGCCATCATAGGCCATGCTCCCTTCGCATGCCTCGGCTGCGCTTCCTCGCCGGTGCAACCCGCGGCGAACAACCCCTTTGTTTTGCTCACCGACAGGTATCTTATTACATTTTTTTCACGTTTCATGAACGCAATGCTCAACGATTGGAATGAGGTTTGCGTCACAAAGGTGAGATTTGGGTCAGCTGGCCTTGTCGAGGTTGGGTGGGCGTGGCTTGTCAGGATCTTCTGAACTCAAAAAGATTCAGGTCCGACAAGTGATCCTCGTGGGACTGGCTCCGGCCGTGGGGTCGAAGTGCAGTCTTGATCAGTCTCGGCGCTGTCGCGTGGAGCCACTTCCGGATGCCGCGGCATGAGGGCCTGCCCGCGTGTGCTGCAGTGGCCGGGGATACGGCTGGCTGCAGGCATCGCCAGAAGAGCGTCACTCAATAGTTGACGTTGATCGTGACGACGTCGGTATAGGTGTCCGGCGTGAAGTCAGCGCTAGGAGTGGTTGCGTACACGGTGAGCAACTGGCTGTTGCCATTTCCGGTGCCGGCTACGCCATTGCCGACACTGGTCGAGGTGGCGGTATTGCCCCAGATGGTTCCTGCCATGCCCGCTGTCGAGCGCAATTGGTAGGGAATCTTGTCGCTGTTGCTGCCGGAGCCTGCCATCAATCCAGCACCGGTCGTGCTGTTGTTGGATGGTGCGAGGCCCACGAAGTACGGCGTGCCGTTCGTGCAGGTCACGTTGATGCTGTTGCTGCCGGTGATGTTGGTGAGCGCGGCGTCCACGCCAGCGGGATTACCGAGGTTGAGAGTGGGGCCTGCGGCAACCGTACACGACTTCGAGACCAGCGCACTGACGGTGAATGGAAAGGGGATACCCGAGGTGCCCCCGCCACAGCTTGGCGGATAGGGGCCACCGTTGGAGACAGTGCCTGTAAGGAAAGCATCCGCACCGGAAAAAGCGTTGTTGTATGGGCCTGCGCCGGCGCTGACCTGCGGCCCGGCCAAGGCGCCGAATACAGTGATGTCCGGGCTTTGGTACTGGCCGACACCTCCGAAGAAGGTGGCTCCGGGAATGGTGAATGTCATTGGTGCTGGTGGGGGCGTGGCCGGAGTAGCGATCGAACCCCAGATTTGCGAAAGTGCGGCGTCCTTGTATAGCTGAAAATTGAGCTGAGAGCTGCCATTGCTCATGCTTCTTGGCGTTGTACTGGTGCCACTGCCGACTCCGATATTCAAGCAAGCTGTGACGTATGCCGTTTGATAGTACGCGTCGTTCTGGCAAGTGAAACTCAGGGTGCCTCTGGCCGGTGTAACAACGCCTTGCGTCGGATCCACCGTCCCGAAATTGATGTTTGTCATGGTGGCCGAGCAGTAAACGCTGGCTTGAGCATGGCCAGCGGGTAGCCACCACAAGATTGAAAGTAGCAGCAATAGCGGAAGGAAATTCTGGTGTCGAGGCGAGCTGATCATGGCGAAGCTCCGTAGGTACAGGTCAGCGGGCCAATCTGTGGAACACCGTCACCTCGCTTTTGATAATCGAATTGCGCGTGGCAGATGCCCTTCGGCGTGTTGACATCCAGCACGTTATGAACGTCCAGCGTATCCAGATACGCCGCGCCGTCGAAACCGACCAGCGCAGGTTCACCAGTATGGCCGTTCACCTGCACCATGCTGCCCAGCGCCAGTGGTTTGCCGGTGGCATCGATCAACGTGATCGCTGCGGCACGCAGTGGTGTGATGCCAAAGTGCACCATGGTGCCGGATCGGTCGGTGGGCGTCGCGATGGCATCGACGCGGGCAATGCGCACGTCGGCGGGAAGATCCATTGGATCAATGCTGAGCCTATTGTCTTGGTACGCATTCAACGGAGACACCAGCATCATGCCGTGTTTGTCGGTAGTTCCGATGGGATTGTTTTCCAGCCGCACTGGTACGTTCGCGATGCCGTCAGTTGATACAACGGCGAAGCCATCAAAAATGCGCCGTGAAGCGAAGAGGTGGCCGCCCATATATACCAGCGAGCCATTGGCGCCGGCATAGCCAGAGAAATTGCCGTCAAGGCTGGAGGCGCCGGCCTGGACCTGGCCGTAACGGCCCAGATAATCCAGCTCGGCACGACCACCATGGCTGCCTTCCCCCTGCTGCGCCTGTGCGAGCCAGCCGAAGCCGCCGGCACCGGGAACGGAGTGGCTGGCATTCACGCTGTAACGGTTGCCGCTGTGGTCGTGCTGCACGCCGGCGCTTAGATAGGTGCTGTTGTCCAGTGACAGGCTGACATTCAGAAAGAAGCTGCGGTCGCGTGATTGCCCAAGATTCTGGTTCACGTTGAAGTTCAATGACATCTGGCGGCCGATCGACTTGTACCAGTAAGCGCTGGCATAGCGCGTGTCCACTTGTCCCTGGTAGCGCAATTGCACATAACTCATGCCGAAGCTGCCGAGTTGCTCCGTGCTGAAGCCGCCCTGTGCGCTGGCACTGAGGTTCGCTGGAGAAGCGCTGTACAGTGCGGCGACGTCGCGATAGCCGTTGCTGGCGCGCATGCCTTGAACGGCGAAATTGAAGCGGCTGTTCAACCAGCTATAGCCGAGGCTGAGCTGGGAGCCTTTGATACCCGCACGCTGGCTGCTCGCCACAGAGCCGGAGACCACGCCTGCGCGGCCAAGCAACCAGCTGCCTCCCGCGCCAGCGTTGATCAAGCCGGCCGTGGCCTCGCCATGAACTTCGGCCGTGAAATCGTTGCTGACGCCATGGCGCCAGGTGCCACTGCCAATGGGATCGTGACCGTAGTCAAACGAGTGCAACCCGTAGCTTTCACGCACGACGCCCAGTTCGGCCGACCAGTCGGTCAATCCTTTCTGGAGTAGTTGCTGACTGTTGTACAGGGAAAAATCGAGCGTGGTCACGCGTCCCAGCGCATCGGTCAGCATCACTTGCGCCTGGCCGGCGCCGCTGATGCTGGGAATGGTGTCGAGCTGGAACGGCCCGGCCGGAACGTTGCCGCTGTACTGCTTCATTCCGTTGACGTACAGCTCCACTTGCGAAGGGAGGGTGGCCGAGCCGAGAAATTGCGGCAACGGGGTGGTGATGCGATATGGCTGCAGGGAAAAGTTGGTACCGAACTGCACGCCGCCGATACGGGTGGGGCGCGACCATGAGCTGGCTGCCGTAAGCGTATCGCCCACGCGCAGGGTCAGCATCTTGTCGGGGAATGACCTGCTCCAGTTGGTATCCATGCGAACGGACTGGTTGTGCCACGCGCCGTCGGCATGTGCCATTCGGGACAGCGACGTATTGCTCAGTACGCCACTTTCGCCGAAAGCGCGAAGTTCGGTAAACGCACTCAAACTGCTGGCGCCGCGTTCACCGTACGCCCCGTACAAATCGTAATTGAGCAACAGGCCGGGTGATGCGCTGGCTTTCTGAGCCGTCTGCTGTGATGTGTTCAGTACATGGGTGGATAAGTTCAGCAGCTTCAGCGGTGCCACTATGGCGACGCTTTGCTGTTCCTGGTTGTAACTGACCTGCACGCCTTGCAGGCTGTTCAGGCGTACGGGATCGAGCGTACTGGCCGGTAGTGCAAAGCCCAACTGGCGCAACGTGGCCATACTCGCCCACAGCTCACCATCGCGATAGCCAAAGTGCGCCAGACCGTTGTTGCTGCCATTAAGGGTGACGTCGAGATACAGATCGGTGCCGCCGATGGCCGACATCGCATTCGGTGATTCACTGATAAACGCGGGACTGGCGATCGCACTGCTGTGAGGCGCCGCGGCAGAATCCGCGTCTGCGCAAGCAGTTGATGCAAACAACAGCCAAAACACCAAAACTTCAGTGAGCGCGATTGGCCAGCGATAGCTTTTGGGTGGTCTTGACGCCATTGATCACTGCCTCGAAGGTGCCGCTGCCGGCAAACGCTGCTGCCGGCTGCTTCAATGTCCAGTGCATCGTGGCACCTGGCAGCACATAGCCCAGCAACCCGGCGGAGATCTCGGTGCGATGGCCGGAGCCATCCACATAGCTCACCTCGGCAAGCTGGGCATGACCGGTGCCGGAGTTGGAAACCTGCAGCAACATGTGAATGCCGTCGCGCTGCAAACTCCAGCTCAGCCGCGGCGCTGTGGCGGTGTTGCCTACGGGTTCTACAAACACCGGTACCGAGTAGTGCAATACGAACTGCAAGCCCTTCTTGCCATGCATGTCGATGGGCAATTCGTCGATGGCCAGGCGATACGCGTCCTCGACGGCAGCTGGCCCGTTGGGCGGGGCGCCGACCCGGATGACCCGGATCAGCTGCTTGTCGCCCGGCTTGATCCGCAACATCGGTGGACTGATCACCAGGCCCGGCGAAGGCGTGAGTTGTTCTTCGCCGCCTTGCTGGGTCCAGTGATAGACCCGTACCTGCGCATTCACGATGTTGTCGCCAGTATTGCTCAGCCACAGGCCCTCGGCGTTCTGCACTGGTTGCAGGCTGAGCGAGACCGGCGAGACCTGCAGGCCGCTCGCAATCGCGGCGCCACAGATGAGGCAAAGGGCGGCGAACAGGCCATTGCGCAAAAATGCAGGCACGGGCGGATGTTCCTCGACTCAGAACGTGACGTTCACCGAGACTGTATCGGTATAGGTGTCCGGTGTGAAATCAGCACTTGCGGCAGTGGCATAGACGGTAAGGGGGATTGTCTTCGCAGCTCCCATCCCGAGTCCGGTTCCGCTCTCGGTGTTGGTGTTGACGATGTTGCCCCAAGCTGTTCCGGAGGAACTCTGGTTGAGTTGATAGGTCGGCTGATCTGTATTGCCGACGATGGCGCCTTTCATGGTTCCCAGGCCCGTGGTGCTGCTTACATTCTGCGGAGTCAGGCCTACGTTGAAGCCGGTGCCCTTGGAGCAATTGACGTTGATGACCTGGCCGTTGCCGGTGAGGGTGGAGGCTGCTGCGTCCGCATCCACGCCAGCGGCGGCGCCGATGTTGATGGTGGTGGCGGACACCACAACCTTGCAGGTCTTGTTGACGATCATCTGCACGGTAAATTTGTTGGTGGCCGTTATGGGGCTGGTGGCGGCGTTGGCGGTCAGGGCGAAACCGCTGATGGTGAAGAGGGCAGCGGCGAGCAGGGACTTCTTGAGCATCATGGGAATTTCTCCGGGTGAGTTGGAAAGCCTTTCGAAGGCGGTTAAAGCAATCGACGTGCCAACTATCCGAGTAAACGGTTACATGCACGGTCACGCCGCCTTGAAACCCCATTGAAGCCCCATTCTCAAGAGGATTTCCCACAATTTGTCAGCCTTCCCTGACAAATTGCGACACCAAAAATGCGAAGTCCGTCACTTAAGTTCCGTCGGCCGGTGCTCGCGGAAGCGCCCTGCAATGGCTTGTGGTGGCCGATGTAAAGTTTGCTTGACAAGCCGGCGCTCTGGCCGATAGCCTATGTTTGTCAAGCATCCTTGACATCACCGGACAAGGAGAATCGTCATGAACAAGTGGTCGCGCCGCGCGCTGTTGCTGCTTTTGGGGACAGGCCTGATTTGGGGTGGTGCCAGCTCCGTCGTTGCCCACGATTCGGGCCCGACGGCTAGCACGGTAGGTACGTTGAAAGTCGAGCGTCATGGCGACCACGGTCGTGCGGTGATCCTGATTCCCGGGCTGCAGGGTGGGCCGTGGGTGTGGCAGCGGACGATCGAGCAGTTGCAGAAGGATCACGTGGTGTACGCGGTGACGCTGGCGGGTTTTGATGGCGTGCCGGCGCCGACTGACGGCGGCAACCTGTTCGATCGGGCGGATGCGTCGCTGGAGCAGTTGATCGAACAGCGGAAGATCGACAAGCCGGTGCTGGTCGGCCACAGCCTGGGCGGCACGCTGGCGCTGCGGTTTGCCGGCGAGCATCCGGCACTGATCTCGGGCGTGGTGGCGGTGGATGGACTGCCGATTTTCCCCGGCATGGAGCGGGTGAGCGCGGAGCAGCGCAAGGCGATGGCGGCGCAGATGCAGCAGCAGATGTCGGCGGTGACGCCGGAGCAGTTCCAGGCGCAGTCGCTGGGCTACATGCAGAAGATCGGCGTGATCGATCCGCAGCTGGCCGCGCGCTACGCGCCGATGAATGCGCGCAGCGACATCAAGGCCAGCGCGCAGTACATGGCCGAGGATCTCGCGTTCGACGGACGTACGGCGCTGAAGAACGCGAACGTGCCGATCCTGGAAATTTCACCATACAACGCACCGGATTTCAGCCAGCCGCCGATGGCGATGAGCGAGGCGCAGAAGACGGCGTACTACCAGTCGCTGCTGCAAGATGCGCCGAAGGCGAAGGTGGTCTCGATCTCGCCGTCGCGGCATTTCGTGATGCTCGACCAGCCGGTGAAGTTTCAGCAGGCGCTGGACGCTTTCCTGAAGTCGCTTTGAGGCCACGTGATGACCCGTCTTTCGAACAAGAGCTACCAGTGGCAGACCCTGCTCAGCATGAGTGTCTACGTCGTGTTGCTGTTGCTGGTGTGGCCGCTGGCGCGCACGGTGGAGGGCTGGGCGGCCAAGGGCCTGCTGGCGTTGGCGCCGGTGCTGCCGATGCTCTACCTGTTCGCCCTGATGGCCCGCCGTATCCGCGAGAGCGACGAACTGGAGCAGCGCATGCATCTGGTGGCGCTGGGCGTGGCCACGATGCTTACGGCGGCGCTCAGCCTGGTCGGCGGCTTTCTGGCGGCGGCGCACGTGCTCGCCATCGACGGATCGATCCTGATCTGGGTGTTCCCGCTGATGATGGCCAGCTACGGGATCGTCCGATCGGTGATGGTTCGGCGTTACGGCGGCGACATGTTTGCCTGTGCTGGCGATTCGGGCATTCCCGGTTACGTGCGCGCCTTGCTGGTCGCCGTGCTGATGGCGGTGGTGGCCGCCTTTGCCTACGTGAAGAACGACGATCAGTTGTGGGGCGTGTTTGCGGGGATGGCGGCGGCATTCATCGCTTTTGCCATGCTGCAGCTGATCCGTCACCGTCGGCAGAAGGCGGCGCTGGCAGATGACCGGAGGCAGGGATGAGGCCCGTGTCGTCGACCACACCATCAACCGGGGGACATGACTGATGGCCATGCGCGAAGTGCACAAGCGCTACCTGCGCGAATTCCTGCCGGCCATGGCCGCGTATGTCGTGCTGATCTTCCTTTCGGCGCTGGCATCGGCCCGGGTCGACAGTGTCACCTGGCGCGTCGTGCTGGCCCTGCTGCCCCTGTTGCCCATCCTGCTGGCCATCCGCGCGATGGTTCGCGTGGTTCGCGACCAGGATGAACTCGAGCGGCGCATCGACCTGGAGGCGTTCGCGATCTCCGCCATGGTCACCGGCTTCGGCTTCTTCAGCTTCGGCCTGCTGATGGGCGCCAACGTGGGCTGGTCGGTGTCGGGGCAGGTGGTCGCCATCTGGGTGATGCCGTGCCTGTTCGCCAGCTTCGGCATCGCCAAGCTGCTGGTGCTGTGGCGCTATCGCAGTCATGAATAACCATGTGCGTGAACTGCGCGGCGCGCAGGCCTGGTCGCAGGCCGACCTGGCCGAGCGGCTGGATGTTTCGCGCCAAACCGTCAACGCCATCGAGACCGGCAAGTACGATCCGAGTTTGCCGCTGGCCTTCAAGATTGCCCGGCTGTTCGGACAAACGATCGAATCCATTTTTGAACCTGGGGAGTGATACGTGAGCATGAAACCCGGAAAACGCATGGGCGTGATGGTCGCTGTCGCGGTGGCGATCATCTCGGCCAACCGCGTCGCCCATCATCGTGAGAAGGACCCGGCGCCACCTGCGCCGGCTTCGGCCTCGACTGCGGCTGTCGCACCCGCGCCGGCCGCCACCTGGAAACTCGGCAGCCTGACCCTGACCGCATGCGAGCTTGCCGCGCCGAACAGCGGCCTGAGCACGGCGGCCTGGTGCGCGGACTTACCCGTGCCGGAAAACCGGACCGATCCGCACAGCCGCACGATCAAGCTGAAGCTGGCCGTGCTGCGTTCGCGGGCGCAGGTGGCCAGTCCCGACATGCTGGCCTTTCTTGCCGGTGGCCCGGGACAGGCGGCCACCGATTCGGCGGCCCAGGTGGCGACGGTGCTGAAGCCGCTGCTGGCCCATCGCCACGTGCTGCTGCTCGACCAGCGTGGCACCGGCGGCTCCAACGCACTCAGCTGCAAGGAGTCCGCCGCCACGACCGCGCCGGACGACAGCACTTTCGACGCCGACAAGCTGCGCGCAGCGGCGGCGCAGTGCCTGAAGCTGCTGGCCGGTCGCGCCGATCCGCGCTACTACACCACCACGATCGCGGCGCAGGACTTGGAGGACGTGCGCAAGGCCATCGGTTCGCCGCAGTTCGACCTGCTTGGGGTGTCGTACGGCACGCGGATGGCGCAGCAGTACCTGATGCGTTTCCCGCAGTCGGTGCGCAGCGTGGTGCTGGACAGCGCCGTGCCGAACTCGCTGGCCCTGGGCGAGGACTTCGCCCGCAACCTGGACGACGCACTGAAGGCGCAGTTCGCCCGCTGCACCGCCGAGCCGGCCTGCAAGAAGCAGTTCGGCGATCCGGACCAGACCCTGTACCAGCTGCGCGACGCGTTGCGGGCCAATCCGCACCAGGTCAGTTTTCGCGATCCGCAGAACTACCAGACGGTAAAGCAGATGCTGGACGAGGACTCGCTGGCCAGCGTGGTGCGCATGTTCGCGTACACGCCGGCCACCGCCGCGCTGTTGCCGCTGTCGATCGACGCGGCGGCGCATGGCGACGTGGGTCCGCTGCTGGGCCAGGCCAAGCTGTTGTCCGGCGAACTGTCGGAGCTGATGGGCAGCGGCATGCAGTATTCGGTGATCTGCAGCGAGGACGCCGACCTGCTGGCCGTGCGCCCGCAGGATGCGCAGACCATCCTCGGCACGCGCATGGTCGACGCGCTGAAGGCGGTGTGTTCGGTGTGGCCGAAAGGCACGCGCCCGGCCGATTTTCACGCGCCGCTGAAGACCGACAAGCCGGTCCTGCTGCTGGCCGGCCAGTACGACCCGGTGACTCCGCCCCGCTACGCCGAGGAAGTGGCCAAGGGCCTGCCGAACGCGCGGGTGCTGACCCTCAAGGGCCAGGCGCACAGTGTCATGGCGACCGGCTGCACGCCGCAGCTGATCCAGCATTTCATCGAGAAGCTCGACCCGAAGACGCTGGACGCGAGTTGCCTGGACCGGTTGCAGCCGACGCCGATCTTCATCGACTTCAACGGAGCGACCCCATGATCGAGGTAAGGGATTTGCACAAGGCGTTCGGCGCGGTGAAGGCCGTCGACGGCGTCAGTTTCACTGCCCGCGACGGCGAGATCACCGGCCTGCTCGGCCCCAACGGTGCCGGCAAGACCACCACGCTGCGCATGCTGTACACGTTGATGGCGCCGGATCGTGGCCAGGTGCTGGTGGATGGCATCGATGCAGCGGCCGACCCGCTGGCCGTGCGTCGCCAGCTCGGCGTGCTGCCGGATGCGCGCGGGCTGTACAAGCGGCTCAGTGCGCGCGAGAACATCGACTACTTCGGCCGCCTGCACGGTCTGCCCGAAGAACTGCTGGCGAGCCGGCGCGAAGCCCTGGTCAAGGCGCTGGAGATGGGCGACATCGCCGATCGCCGCACCGAGGGTTTCTCCCAGGGCCAGCGAGTGAAGACCGCGATCGCCCGCGCGCTGGTGCACGACCCGCGCAACGTCATCCTCGACGAACCGACCAACGGCCTCGACGTGATGGCCACCCGAGCGCTGCGCCAGTTCATGACGCGGCTGAAGGATGAGGGGCGTTGTGTGCTGTTTTCCAGCCACATCATGCAGGAGGTGGGCGCCTTGTGTGACCGCATCGTGGTGATCGCACACGGCCGCGTGGTGGCCGACGAAACGCCGGACGCGCTGCGCGCCCAGACCGGCGAGGACAACCTGGAGGATGCCTTCGTGAAGATCATCGGCAGCGAAGAGGGCCTCGCCGCATGAACGACATGTCCGCGAAAATCCGGCGCAGCAGCGCCTTCCTCACCGTGTTCCTGAAGGAGGTGAAGGAAAACCTGCGCGACCGCCGCACCCTGATGAGCGCCTTCCTCACCGGCCCCCTGCTGGGGCCGCTGCTGTTCGTGATGCTGATCAACCTCACCCTCAACCGCGAACTGGAAAAGGCCGAGAAGCCGCTGCCGGTGCCGGTGCTGGGCGCCGGGTATGCGCCCAACCTGATCGATGCGCTGAAGGCCGGCGGCGTGGTGCCGGGCGCGGCGGTGGCCGATCCCGCGCAGGCCGTGCGCAAGCAGGATGCCGACGTGGTGCTGCGCATCGCCCCCGACTACGGCAAGGCCTGGCGCAAGGGCGAGCCGGTGCAGGTGGAGCTGTTCTACGACTCCTCGCGGCGTGATGCGAACACTTCGGTGGAGCGGGTCAGCGACCTGGTCGAGAACTATGCGCGGCAACAGGGTGCGATGCGACTGGTCGCGCGGGGGATGTCGCCAGGCACCGCGTGGCCGCTGCAGGTGGCCAAGCGCGACCAAGCCACGCCGCAGTCGCGCGCGGTGCTGATGTTCGCGATGCTGCCGTACTTCTTCGTGATCACCATCTTCATGGGCGGCATGTACCTGGCGATCGACCTCACCGCCGGCGAGCGCGAGCGGCAATCGCTGGAGCCGCTGTTTGCCAACCCGGTGGCGCGCTGGAAAATCCTCTGCGGCAAGCTGGCGGCGATCTGCGCGTTCTCCACCGCGAGCCTGCTGATCACCTTGCTGGGCTTCGCCGTGGTCGGCCGCTTCATCCCCGCCGAGAAGATCGGCATGGAGCTGGACCTTGGCCTGCACTTCGCCACCTACGTGCTGCTGCTGATGCTGCCGCTGGTGCTGCTGCTGTCCGCGCTGCAGTCACTGGTGGCCGCGTTTGCCAAGAGCTATCGCGAGGCGCAGACCTACATCTCGCTGCTGATGCTGGTGCCGATCATCCCCAGTGCGCTGCTGTCGTTCATGCCGATCAAGGCGCAGGCGTGGATGTACGCGATCCCGCTGCTGGGGCAGAACCTGGGCATCATGCAGTTGCTGCGCGGCGATGGTGTCACCGGCGAACAGCTCGGCCTGTGCCTGGCCGGCAGCCTGGCGGCGGCCCTGCTCGCGGTGCTGGTGACCGCCCAGCTGTATCGCTCGGAGAAGCTGGCGATCTCGGCCTGAGCCAGGAGCGACCCCACCCCGGCCCCTCCCCTGCACGCAGGGGAGGGGGCACTATCCGGGTGGCGCGGTCAGTTCGCGGGCGTTGAGGTAGCCGTCGCGGTTGCGGTCCAGCTTGTGGAACTGGCGGCGCAGGTTGTCGCGGTTTTCCTGCAGCGTGATCGGCTGGCCGCGGCCACCGGGCAGTTCATCGGTTTCGATGATGCCGTCGCCGTTGCTGTCCATGTTGCGAAAACCCTGGCTCATGTAGGCCACGTATTCCGTCGCGCTGACCCGGCCGTCGCCGTTGCCGTCGAAGCGCCGCAGGTACTCCTCGCGGCTGGACTGGGCATGGGTCGCCGTCGATGCCAGCAGCAGGGCCGTGGCGGCAGCGATCACCCGCGTGTTCAGCGGTGGCCGCCGTGGATGCCGATGAACTGCAGGAACTCGGCGCGCGTCCTGGCGTCCTCGCGGAAGGTGCCCAGCATCTGGCTGGTCACCATCGACACGCCGCGCTTGTGCACGCCGCGGGTGGTCATGCACTCATGGCTGGCGTCGATCACCACCGCCACGCCGGCCGGCTGCAGGGTTTCCTGGATGCAGTGGGCGATTTCCGCGGTGAGTTTTTCCTGCACCTGGAAGCGCCGCGCGTAACCGTCCACTACCCGGGCCAGCTTGCTGATGCCCACCACACGGTTGGTCGGCAGGTAGCCGACATGGGCGCGGCCGACGATCGGCGCCATGTGGTGCTCGCAGTGGCTCTCAAACTCGATGTCGCGCAACACCACCATCTCGTCGTAGCCCTCGACTTCCTTGAAGGTGCGCTTGAGGAAATCGGCCGGGTCCTCGGCGTAGCCGGAAAACCAGTCGCCGTAGGCCTTCACCACCCGCTTGGGCGTGTCGAGCAGGCCTTCGCGCGTGGGGTCTTCGCCGGCCCAGCGCAGCAGGGTGCGCACCGCCTCCTCGGCTTGTTCCTGGCTGACATCGTTCGGGTTGCGCTGGTCGCTCATGCGAAGGCCTCGGTATGCGGACGTACCAGTTTAGCGTCCGTGTCCAGTGGCGTCTGTGCAGCGCTCGTTCCGGTGCCGGGCCGGTGCAGGCTGCTCCGCTGAAGGTCATGTTGACAGGACAATATGTAATGTATAACGTACATAACGTCCAATGGAGTAGACATCATGCCTCGATCCCTGCGTTATGCCGTGCTGATCCCGCTGTCGGTTCTCGCGTTCTATGTGCTGTTCGTGCTGCCGGACATCGACCTGGGCTGGCCCGGTGGCCTGGCCATGCTGGGGGCGGCATGGCTGGTCTGGTACCTGCTGTGGTCAACCATGCGCGAATCGGCGGCCGCGGCGAAGACGGATGAGTCGATGGCGACGGTGTCCCCCGGCGAACAGCGCGCCTGGATCGGGCTGATCTTCACCGCGGCCATCCTCGCCTACTACGCCCTGCGCGGCTCGCAGATGGTCGCCGCGGACGGCTCGATGGCGCCGGAGGCCTCGGCGATCGGCCGGCACGTCGGCTGGCTGGTGGTCGCGTGGCTGGTGGTGATGCGGGTGTTGCGCAAGCGCTGGCGCGACACCGTGGAGGCCGACGAGCGCGATCGCCAGATCGAGGCGCGCGCCGGCGGCTGGGCACGCGGGGGGCTGTCGGTCTTCGTGCTGGCGCTGGCAGTGATGTTCGCGTTCTCGCCGCTGGATCATCTGGCCTGGGCAAGGCCGATGGCGATGTCCAACCTGCTGATGGCCGGCCTGATCGCCTCCTGCCTGCTCGAGTACGCGGTGACGGGCATCACCTACTGGCACGACCGGCGCGGCGCATGACCGGCACGCCGATCGACAACCTGATTCGCAAGCTGCGCTTCGAGCATGGCGAGATGACCCAGCAGGCCCTCGCCGATGCCTGCGGCATCACCCGGCAGACGGTGATCGCGCTGGAGGCGGGCAAGTACGCGCCCTCGCTGGAGCTGGCGTTCCGCATCGCCCGCGTGTTCGGCGCGGGCGTGGAAGACGTGTTCCAGTGGAAACGGTGAGCGCCGTCTGTCCGCAGGCGCTTTCGTCCTACGGCGCGGTGGCGTCGTCACCACCGTCATCCAGCGCCGACACATCGTCCAGCAGCAACGGGCTGTCGCCGGACAGCGATTCCACGTCGCGCAGCTTGCGCTCGATCGCGCGGGTGCGCTGGCCGGCGCTGTCGATGCTGTTGCGGGCCGCGTCGAGCTGCTTGCGGGTCTTTTCCAGCACCACGCCGAACTTGCCGAACTCGTTCTTCACCGCGCCGAGGATCTTCCACACCTCGCTGCTGCGCTTGGCGATCGCCAGCGTGCGGAAACCCATCTGCAGGCTGTTGAGCAGGGCGCTGAGCGTGGTCGGACCGGCCACGGTGATCCGATGGTCACGCTGCAGGTTCTCGAACAGGCCGGGGCGACGGATCACCTCGGCGTAGAGGCCCTCGGTGGGCAGGTACAGCACGGCAAAATCGGTGGTATGCGGTGGCGCCACGTACTTGCCGTGGATGCGCTTGGCCTCCTCGCGCACGCGCAGCTCCAGCGCGCGGCCGGCGGCCTGCGCGGCATCGGCATCGGAGGCTTCCTGGGCGTCGAGCAGGCGCTGGTAGTCCTCCACCGGAAACTTCGCGTCGATCGGCAGGTAGACGTGTTCGCCCTCGTCCTGGCCCGGCATGCGGATCGCGAACTCGACACGGTCGTTGCTGCCCGGCACGGTGATCACGTTGGACGCGTACTGCTCGGCGGTGAGCATGTCTTCCAGCAGGGCGCCCAGTTGCACTTCGCCAAAGATGCCCCGCTTCTTCACGTTGGTCAGCACGCGCTTCAGGTCGCCCACGCCGGTGGCCAGGTTCTGCATTTCGCCCAGCCCGCGCTGCACCGCTTCGAGCCGCTCGGACACCAGCTTGAACGATTCGCCCAGGCGGGTTTCCAGCGTGGCGTGCAGCTTTTCGTCCACGGTGGCGCGCATCTGTTCGAGTTTCGCCGCGTTGTCCTGCTGGATCGCGCCGAGCTTGGCTTCCAGCGTGGCGCGCATCTCGCCCATGCGCTTTTCATTGTCGGCGGTGAGCGCGGCCAGGCGTTGCTGCTGCTGTTCGCCCAGCCGGTTGAGGGTGGTGGCGATCTCCTCGCGGCCCTTGCGCGCGTCCTCGACCAGTCGTTGGGTCAATGACTGCAAGCCGTTGTCGGTGCGTTCGGTGAGCAGGGTCAGCCGCTGGCCGAAACCGTCGATGCGCTCGGACTGCTGCTGCGACATGCCGTTGAGCTGTTCCCCCAGGTGGCCGCGAAAGCGGTCGAAGCCCTGCTGCAATTCCTCGCGGCCGGCGCGCTGTTCCTCGCGCAGGGTGCGCTCGACGCGGGCGCTGTCGTCCTTCAGCGCGTCCAGCTTGGCTTCGAGGCCGGGATCGCCGCGGCCGCGCAGCAGCAACGCCACCTGCAGCAGCAACACCAGCGCGGCGAGGATGACGAGGACAATCAGCAGGGTTTCATTGAGCGGCATGGAACGTTTTCCCGAGGCAAGGCATCCAGTGTACGTCGAGCGGTCTCATTGGCTGCGCCCGGATTCATGTCGCCGTCGCCGGGGCGGTGCATCATGGGCGGAGGTTCAGCCCGGGAGAACGTCATGGAACATGTCCACGATTACCTGATCATCGGCGGCGGCATGGCCGCCGACGCCGCTGCCAAGGCCATCCGCGAGGTCGACGGCGCAGCGAACGTCGGCATCGTGGGCGACGATCCCGCGCCACCCTATCAGCGGCCGCCGCTGAGCAAGGCGATGTGGAAGGGCGACAAGTCGCTCGCGGACATCGACCTGGCCACCGCAGGGAGCGGAACGACACTGCATCCGGGGCGGCGCATTGCCTCACTGGATCGCGTCGCCCATGTGGCCCGCGACGACCGGGGCGACAGCTATCGCTATCGCCGGCTGCTGCTGGCCACCGGCGCCACGCCGCGCCTGCTGCCGATCGATGGCGGCGAAAGGCTGATCCACTACCGCACGCTGGCCGACTACGAAGCGCTGCGCCGCTACGCCCGACCCGGCGCCTACATCGCCGTGATCGGCGGCGGCTTCATCGGCTGCGAGCTGGCGGCCTCGCTGTGCAGCATCGGCTGCAAGGTGAGTCTGCTGTTTCCCGGCGAGACGATCGGCGCGGGCCGCTATCCCGATGGGTTGGCGCACTATCTCGACGACTACTACCGCAGCCGTGGTGTGGATGTGCGCAGCGGCGTTCGGGTCATCGGTGGCAGCAGGACCGACGGCGGCGTGGAGCTGAGCCTGTTCGACGGCGAGGTGTTGCGGGTGGAGGCGGCGGTGGCCGGCCTCGGCGTGACGCCGAACACCGCGCTGGCCGAGCAGGCCGGGCTCACCGTCGACAACGGCATCGTGGTCGATGCGCAACTGCGCACCAATGACGCGGACATCTGGGCCGCCGGCGACGTGGCCAATTTCCACAGTGTCGCGCTGGATCGCCGGATGCGCGTGGAGCACGAGGATGCCGCGATCAGCATGGGCCGGCATGCGGGACGCGCGATGGCCGGCGTGGCGGAAGATTACGTGGTCCAGCCGTTCTTCTACTCGGATCTGTTCGACCTGGGTTACGAAGCCGTCGGCCTGCTCGATACGCGGCTTCAGGTGGTCGAGGACTGGCGTGAGCCGTATCGCGAAGGCGTGGTGTACTACCTCGACGGCGGTCGCGTGCGCGGCGTGCTGTTGTGGAACACCTGGGACCAGGTCGGCGCCGCGCGCGAGCTGCTCGCCGAGCCTGGCCCGTTCGATGCCGCCTCGCTGCGCGGGCGACTGCCCCGCGGCGCGTGACCCTCCTGCGGAAGCAGCTTCAATCCACCCGGCAGAACACCGCCTTCAGGTAACGGCCTTCCGGCACGTCGGTGCGGAACGGATGATCGGCGCCGGCGCCGCGCACTTCCAGCACCTGGATCGCGCGGCCGGCGTTGAGCGCGACCCGGCGCAGCATTTCCAGGAACTCGCCTTCGCCGACCAGGCCGGTGCACGAGCAGGTCAGCAGCAGGCCGCCGGGCGGGATGATGTCCAGCGCCATGCGGTTCATCGCGAAGTATTTCTTCAGCGCGTCCATCACCTTGCTGCGGTCGCGGGTGAGCTTGGCCGGGTCGAGGATCACCGCGTCATAGCGCTCGCCGCGGGCCACCGCCGCACGCACCCAGTCGAAGATGTCGGACTGCTCGAAGCTCACCGCGACGTTGTTCGCCTCGGCATTGGCGCGGGCGACTTCGAGGATGCCGGCGTCCAGGTCCACGCCGACCGCCTCGCGCGCACCGGCCGCCATCGCGTGCACCGCGAAGCCGCCGGCGTTGCAGCACAGGTCGAGCACGCGGCGGCCTTTCGCCAGTTCGGCGAAGCGCTTGCGGTTGTCGCGCTGGTCGGCGAAGAAGCCGGTCTTGTGGCCGGAACCCGGCGCGGCGTGAAAGCGCAGGCCGTGTTCGTGCACCTCGAACGCGGCGGGCACGTCGGGGCTGCGGCAGTCGAACGATTCCTGCTTCTGCACGTGCGATTCGGCGAACCAGTACAACTGCGCGTCGGGGAAATGCGCGAGCAGGGCCGCGTGGATCGCCTCGCGGAACTTCCACATGCCGGCGGCGAAGTATTCGACCACGATGACGTTGGCGTAGCGGTCGACGATCAGGCCCGAAAGGTCGTCGCCTTCGCTGTGCACCACGCGCCACGCGTCGCTGACCGCATCGAGCTGCAGCCAGTCGCGGCGCAGCTGCACGGCGCGGGCGATGCGCGCGGCGATCCAGTCGGCGTCGATCGTGGCCTGCGGATCGGTGTCGAGCAGGCGCAGCGCGATGCGCGCGTGGCCGTTCCAGAACGCGCGGCCCACGAAGCGGCCCTTCGCGTCCTGCACCTCGACCACGCTGCCCGGCGGCAGTTTCGCCTCGGGCTTGTAGATCTGTGCCGACCACACCCACGGATGGCCGGGGCTGCGGTCGGATTTCAGGCGGATGACGGGTAGCGCGGCGGGAGTATTCATCCGCGCATGATAGCTGGTGGCCGGGCGTTGGCCGCGCTGCGACGGCGAGTGCTCAGTCGGCCTGGACCACCGCCAGTTCGTTGCCGTGCGGGTCGAGGAACTGGAAGCGCCGCCCGCCGGGGAAGGCGAAGATCGGGCGCACGATGCTGGCGCCGGCGGCCGTCACCGCGAGCAGGGCGGCCTCGAGGTCGTCCACCGCGATCACCGGCAGCGGTGCGCGGGTGGCTTCGGTGGAGTCGCCCTGCAGGCCGACATCCACGTCGCCGGTCATGGTCGCCGCGTAGCTGGGACCGAAGTCCGTCAGTTCCCAGCCGAAGGCCTGGCGGTAGAACGCCTTGGACGCCGCGATGTCGCTGGCCGGCAGTTCGATGTAGTTGGGACGCGCCATCACGGATTCTCCGGGGTTGAACAGGTCAGCACCTGTGAAGAAAACCACTTCCTGTGGTTTTCTTCTATCGCACGTCCGGTACGTGCCCGGACGTGCTCACGCGAATCAGTCACCTGCGTGACTGCCCCGCGACCGGCCGTCCATGGCCGGGCTGAGAGGTTGAAACATAACCCCTCAGCGCAGTCGCAGCACCAGCCACGACAGCAGCGCCAGCAGGTTGATGCCGATCCGCGACACCGACGGCCCGGCAATCGCCAGCAGGAAACCCTGCGAGCCGAGGTGCCAGTCGATGCCCAGCCGCGGCGTCGACTGCAGCGTGGCGAACACGTTGACGAAGGCGCCGCAGTGCAGGCCGTAACTGAACACGGGCAGGGCGATCAGCGGCAGCTGCAGCAGCTGCGCCCAGCGCGACATCCGCACGCCCTGCTCGCTGCCGGTGACCAGCTGGATGCCGGCGGCCAGCACGAAACCGTACAGCGCCAGGCCGAGCAGGGCGATCAGGCTGTCGTGGGCGCCGAATGGCAGCAGCCGGTGCAGCATCGCCGCCACCCCGTAGAAGCCGCCGGCGATTTCGAGGACGCCGATCAGGCGGAACAGAACAGTGCGCATGCGAAGCCCTGGCGGAAAAGACGCAAGCTTAGGCGATCAGCACGCCGCGCGCTTCCTCGACGATGGCATGCGGCACGAAGCGGGCGCTGTCCTGGGTCACCAGCGAGCTGTCCTCGCGGATGCCGATGCCGCAGGCGCGGTCGCCGACCACCCAGCTGCCGATCAGCGGATAGTGGCCGTCGAACGCGGTCAGCGGATGGCAGGCCTGGCGGATGCACGGGCCGTCATACGGGCCGTCGGTGCGCAGTTCGCGGCCGTCGTCCAGGTGCATCGCGATGTTGGCGCCCTCGCGCGAATGCAGCGGCTTGCGCACCCAGCCGCGCGGCAGCGCGCCGCCCTCGTCGAACTCGGCCGGCAGCAGGTTCGGGTGGCCGCGGTGCGCATCCCACAGCAGCGGCAGGATGCCCTTGTTGCTGAGCAGCGCCTTCCACGGCGGTTCGATCAGCTGCAGCCCGGAGCGCGGCAGGTACGGGCCGAACGTTTCGCGGAACAGGTCTTCCAGCGGGTACAGCTTGAACAGGCAGCCGATCACCTGGTCGTCGAGGTCGGTGAAGCGGCCGTCCTCGGAGATGCCGATGTCCTCGATCGCCAGCGTGCCGCACTCGATGCCGGCCTGCAGCGCGCAGTCGCGCAGGTAGGCGATGGTGCCCTGGTCCTCGTTCGAGTCGCGCACGGCGGCGAAATGGAACGGTCGCGCGATGCCGCGGGCGATCGTGCCGAACGCCTCCACCAGCGATTCCTGGATCGAGTTGAACTGGTCGCTGCCGGCCGGCAGCTGGCCGCGCCCGAGCTGGTCCTCCAGCCATTGCCACTGGAAGAACGCGGCCTCGAACAGCGAGGTCGGCGTGTCGTAGTTGAGCTCGTACAGCCTGGCCGGACCGCGGCCGTCGTAGGCGAAATCCAGCCGGCCGTACAGGTGCGGTTCGCGCCGGCGCCAGCTTTCGGCGATCCAGTCCCGGTACGGCTCGGGGATCGCCAGCTGCTGCATGAGCTGCTCGCTGCCCACGATGCGCTCGACCATGTCCAGCGCCATCGCGTGCAGCTCTTCGGTGGGCGACTCGATGTCGTGCTCGATCTCGCGCAGGCTGAAGGCGTAGTACGCGGACTCGTCCCAGTACGGCGCGTCGTCGATGGTGTGGAAACCGAAACCGCAGTCCGCGGCCCTGGCGCGCCAGTCGGGGCGCTCGGCCAGCGCGATGCGGCGCATCAGCTGCCGAAACCGCGACTGCCGCTGGAGCGGCCGAAGCCGGAGCGGCTGGTGGTGACCGCGCGATTCGGCGTGGCGTTGATCGGCACCATGCCGGTGCCCGCGGTGCCGCCACGATAGACGCCGCCGCTGGCGCCGCCCGCCGCCGGCCGTTGCCAGCCGCCGTTGCTGTCGCGGAACGCGGGGGCGCTGTTGAAGCCGTTGGCGGCCACGCCGTTGCGCATCATCTGCGACAGGAAGAAGCCGGTCATCAGCGGGCCGAAGAACGAATGGTTGTTGCCGTCGCTGCGTTCGGCGCACTTTTCCTTGCCGTAGCTGGCCTCGCATTCCTCGCGGTTGGCGAAGCGCGGCGCGGTGGCCACCGCTTCCTGCTCGGCCTTGGCGAAGGCCTGGTTGCAGGTGCTGCTGTCATTGGTCTGCGCCACGCAGGCCTCGACCGAGGTGTACAGGCCTTCGCGCGCCTCGTTGCGGTCGCAGGCGGTCAGCAGCAGCGGGGCCGTGCCCATCAGCAGCAGGGCGGCGGTACGGGATCGTTTCATGGGAATGCTCGGCCAGGGTATCCGCTCAAGCATGCCTGTTCGGGCGCCCGGATGAAAGTTCTTGCGAATGAGCGGGGGTGGGCTCTGCTGGCGGCCATCCGGCTATTCGAGTTCGTCCGCCAGCTCGTGCAGGTCGGCGATGTGCTGCTCCCACCAGCGCGATTCGGCGGCGAACGGGAACGCGATGGGGAAGGCCGGGTCGTGCCAGCGCGCGGCGATCCAGCCGGCGTAATGCACTTGGCGCATCGCGCGCAGGGCGGGAATCAGCGCCAGTTCGCCGTGGTCGAAATCGCGGAACTGCTGGTAGCCCTCGAGCAGCGCCTCCATCGTGCGTTCGTCGCTGGCCAGCATCCACAGGTCCTGCACGGCGGGGCCGCTGCGGGCGTCGTCGAAGTCGACGAAGTGCGGGCCGGCCTCGGTCCACAGCACGTTGCCCGGATGGCAGTCGCCATGCAGGCGCAACTGGCGCAGCGGGCCGATCGCCTCCATGCGTGCGCCGATGGCCGCGTCCAGCCGGGTCGCGGCGGCGCGGTAGTTGGTCTGCAGGCCGGCCGGCAGCAGCGACGAGCCGAGTACCGCATGCATCGGCTGCTGCACCATCGTGTCCTGGTCGAGTCTGCCGCGATGTTCGAACGGCGCGCGGGCGCCGATCAGATGCATGCGCGCGATCAGCCGGCCCAGCCACTGCAACTGGTCGGCCGCTTCCAGTTCCGGCGCGCGACCGCCCCGGCGCGGGGTCAGCGCGTAGCGGAAGCCGCCGTGATGCAGCAGGCTGCGACCGTCGAACAACAGCGGCGCCACCGCGGGCAGTTCGGCATCGGCCAGTTCCTGCGCGAAGGCGTGTTCCTCGATGATCGCCGCGTCGCTCCAGCGGTCCGGCCGGTAGAACTTCGCGATCACCGGAGCGGCGTCCTCGATGCCGACCTGCCACACCCGGTTCTCGTAGCTGTTCAGCGCCAGCAGGCGGCCGTCCGGCCACAGCCCGCAGGCGCTCACGGCGTCGAGCACGAGATCGGGCGTGAGGTTGCCATACGGCGCAGCCGCCATCAGGAAACGCGCCTCCTGCTTTCGCCTCCTCTCCCCGTGTCGGGGAGAGGATTGAGGTGAGGGGACGCTCTATCGAGATGCGACATGTTCAACGCGTGCCCATGCCGCGCGCCGCGATCACCGCCATGGTGATGCGCGAAATGCACACCAGCGCGCCTTCCTCGCTTTCGATGCGGATCTCCCATACCTGGGTGGTGCGGCCGATGTGCAGCATCCTGGCGGTGCCGGTGACGCTGCCGCCGCGCACGCCGCGGATGTGGTTGGCGTTGATGTCCAGTCCCACCGCCAGCTCCTTCGCCGGGTCGAGGGTCAGCATCGCGGCGGTGCTGCCCAGCGTTTCGGCGAGCACCACCGAGGCGCCGCCGTGCAGCAGGCCGTAGGGCTGGTGGGTGCGATGGTCGACCGGCATGGTGCCGGCCAGCCAGTCGTCGCCGACCGCGGTGATGCGGATGCCCAGCGTCTCCATCATGGTGTTGGCGCTCCATGCGTTGACGCGGTCCAGGTCGGTGGATTGTTTCCAGATGCTCATCGTTGATTCCCGTGGATCGAGCCTGCATTGTCGTCCGGGGTCATCGCCGCGACAATGCACACGTGTTCAAGATCACCCTCAAGACATCCGGCCGCCAGTTTTCGGTGGTCGCGGGCGAAACCGTGCTGGAAGCGGCGCAACGGGCGGGCGTGGCCTTGCCCTACTCGTGCCGGGCGGGCGTCTGCGGCAGCTGCAAGGCCACCTTGCTGGACGGGCGTTGCGAGTACCCGCGCAATCCGCCGCTGGCGCTGAATGCGGACGAGCAGGCCCACCATGCGGTGTTGCTGTGCCAGGCGGTGCCGGCGACCGACCTGCTGCTGGAGGCGCGCGAAGTCACCTCGGTGGAGGACATCGCGCGGCGCCAGCTGGGCATGGTGGTGACCGAGAAATGGTCGCTGGCGCCGGATGTCACCGGCCTGCGCCTGCTGCCGGCACGCGGCGAGCGTCGCCTGAAGCGCCTGCCCGGCCAGTATGTCGACGTGCTGCTGGAAGACGGCAAGCGTCGTCCGTTCTCGATCGCCAACGGTCCGCAGGCCGACGGCATGATCGAGATGCACGTACGCCACGTGGCCGGCGGCGGTTTCACGTCGTGGGTCAGCAGCACGCTGAAGCCGGGCGATCACCTGCGCGTGGAAGGTCCGCTGGGCACCTTCGTGCCGCGCGAGGATTCGGAACGCCCGATGATCTTCATGGCCGGCGGCACCGGTTTTGCGCCGGTGAAGGCGATCGTCGAGCACTTCATCGCGCTGGGCACGCGTCGCACCATCCAGGTGTACTGGGGCGCGCGCGTGGCGGATGACCTGTACCTGCGCGCGCTGGCCGAACGCTGGGCGGGCGAGCTGCCGAACCTCGCGTTCCACGCGGTGGTGTCCGACGCGGACGGCGCGGCGGGTTTGCGCACCGGCCTGGTGCACGAGGCGGTGCTGGCCGACCAGCCGGACCTGTCAGGCCACGACCTGTACATGAGCGGGCCGCCGGCGATGATCGATGCCGCGCATCCGCGCTTCCTCGCCGCCGGCCTGCCGGAGGATCGGCTCTACTACGACTCGTTCGAATACGCGCCCGACGTGCTGGCGCAGATCATCGCCGGGCGCGCCGGCATCCACGACGGCTAGAAGTGAGTGAAGAGGAGTGAAGATAGAGAGAACAGCCTTGCTCTCTCTCACTTCTAACTCTTCTCCACTCACTCCTCGCTCTACCGGTTGCCCTTGGCCACCGGCAATTGCGCCGCGTGCCAGGCCAGCACGCCGCCGTCGAGGCGGTGGACCTTGGCGAAGCCGGCCTTGACCAGCCGCTGCGCGGCCTTGATCGAATTGCCGCGACCGTCCTTGTCCATCACCACCACCGGCAGCTCCTTCGCCTTGGCCAGATCCTTGTTTTCCGGATCGAACTGGCTCATCGCCACGTGTTTCGCGCCGGGCACGTGCATCTTCTCGAACTCGGCGATCGCCGACAGGTCGATCAGCAGCGGGTTCTCGCGATTGATCAGGTGGGTCAGGCCGGCGGGGCTCAGTTCCCCGACCTTGCTGAACAGGGCGCTGACCTGCATCACGATCAATGCCAGCAGCAGGATCGCGAACAGGGCCACCAGGGCCACATGGTTGCCGACAAATTCGGGCAGCTTGTGCAGGAAATCGTTCATCGTCAGTCCACAGGTGCCTTGATCGCACCAATTCGGGTAAACCGTCAATTATACGGGGTTGCCGCCGCTTGCGCGGCCGCGCCGACTCAATCCTGGGTGATGTCCGGCAGGCCGCTGGTCAGCCACCAGTGCCTGGTCGCCTCGTCGTAATGCCAGGTCTGGTGGTCGACGACGCTGCGCTCGGACTGGTTGTGGATGTTGACCAGGTTGATCACCACCGTCTGCTGCACGTCGAAGTCGCCGGTCGGCACCGGGCCTGCATCGTCGTTGTATTCGGTGACCCGCACCTGCTGGAAGCGCGCCAGCTGCAGCGAGGTCAGCGGATGCGCAGCGCGAACCTTGGGCTCGACGAACTGGGCGGCGCTCTGGAAATCACCCCAGCGCAGCGTGCTGCCGTACGCCTTGAGCGTGGTGGTGAGGGCATCGCTGCGGGTCTTGGTGGCGCAGCCGGCCAGCAGCAGGCCCGACAACAGCACGATCAGAAGACTGGACATCCGGCGCATGTGGTTTCCTCCCCGATGAAATCCCGCCCATTCTGCCTGATGCGCAGGCAGTCCACTCAGGCGCGGCGTTTGGCCACGAAGCGCGCGTTCAAGGTGCACGCCGGTTCGCCATTCTCGCCGGGCACCACGCAGTCGATCGCGATGCGCGCACGGCCGCGGTTGTCCAGGGTGGAGAAGAACGTCGCCCAGTCCGCGTCCTCGGCCAGTCGCGCCTGGCTGTGGAAATCGTCCCACAGCGGCGCCAGGTAGCGCACGCTGGACTCGGCGACGAATACGTCGCAGTCCGTGCCGCGCCGACGCAACGCCAGTTCGACCAGCGCCCAGCCGCTCAAGGTCATCACGCTGACCAGGCTGCCGCCGAAGGCGCAACCCTTGTCGTTGACGTTGGGCGCCAGCGGCGCGCGCAGGGTCAGGCTGTGCTCGTCGCAGTCCGCCAGTTCCAGGTCCATCGCATGGGCCAGCGGGATCTCGTCGCGGATGAACTGGATCAGTTGCCGTGCCTGCAGGGTTGCTTCGGTCTTGCTCACGTGATCGGGGATTCGCGTGGGGAAAGCCCGGCAGTGTAAAGGATGCTCTGATCTATTCAGCACTGGCGTCACCGGCTCTGTCTGCCCGCAGATTGGTGGTGCGCGGACGAAGACAGGCGTCGGCCTGTCGAGGAGGCGCGCCGCGGAGATGCGGGCAGACAGAGCCGGCCCCAACCGATTGAATACAAAGATGGGGTGACGTCCAGAAGGCCCCCAGGCGGCAGCGCACGGCTTGCCAAGGCGGCCAGCCTTGCCGGCACCGCGCGCTGCCACCTGCGGGCCTTCTGGACGTCATGCCGCCTGCGCTGAATAGATCAGAACATCCTGAGCCACCGCTACACTGGAGCCATGACAGTGAGCGTGCGCGGTATACGGATGCAGCAACCATCCAGCCGGAAAACCCCAGACCTGCATGGCCGGATCGTGGTGATCACCCGTCCGGCGGGTACCGCCTCCGCGCTGGCGCGGAAGGTGCGCGCGCTGGGCGGCGTGCCGTTGCGCCTGCCCGGAATGGGCTTGCGTGCCGCACCCGATGCGGAGGCGGTGCGTGCGAGCATGCGCGCCGCGCTGGCCGACGAGTTGATCGTGTTCACCAGCCCCGCCGCGGTCCGTCATGCCGCGGCGCTGCTGCCGCTGCGCACCGCCGCGTGCGTCCTGGCGGTGGGCCAGGGCACCGCGCAAGCCCTGCGTCGACACGGTGTCGCCGCGCCGCTGGCCCCGCGTCGGCAGGACAGCGAGGGGCTGCTGGAACTTCCCCAACTGCAGTCGTTGCGCGGACGCCGGGTGGCCCTGATCGGCGCGCCGGGTGGTCGCGGCGTGTTGCGCGAGCAGCTCGCGGCGCGGGGCGCGCGTCTGCGCGAGCTGCATGTCTACCATCGCGTGCCGCCGCGACCCGATCGTCGTCACGTGGAAGCGCTGCTTCAGCTGCCCGCCTCGGCGCGGGTGCTGCTGTCCAGTGCCGAGGCCCTGCACAACCTGCAGCAGTTGCTGCCGGCGCCGGCATGGGCGCGATTGTGCGCGGCCACCGCGGTGGTCAGCAGCGAGCGCCTGGCCGAGGCGGCGCGCGCGGCCGGGTTCCGGCGCATCCGCGTGGCGGCTTCGGCGGTATCGGCCGACCTGCTGGCCGAGGCCGGTACGGCCGGTTGAGGGAATCTTCACATCCGCGTGCTACGAACGCGCGCGTATGGGCTGCTAGCATGCGCTCATGAGCAACCACGACATGCCCAACGAGCCCGCCGCGCCCGAGGGCGCCCGTTCCGCACCCGTCGCGCCCGATGCGGTGCTGGTCGAACCGCCGCTGCGCCCGACACGGCCGGCTTCCCATCGCCCCGCACCACGCCCCCGTGGTGGCGGCACGCTGGCGCTGGCGATCCTGCTGGCGCTGATCGCGGTGGGCGCGTCCGGCTACGTCGGCTGGCGCCAGTGGCAGCAGGAGCAGGGCGCGGCGGTCGACACGCGGAACGTGGCCAGCCTGCAGCAGCGCGTGGAGACCCTGGAGACCACCCTGACCGCCATGGGCGAGCAGCGCGGCAGCCTCAACCAGCGGCTGGACGATGCGGCCCAGGTCAACCGTTCGCTGCGCGAGGAATTGCTGGGCCAGGCCGAACGGACCCGCCATGTCGAGGACGCGGTGGCCAGGCTTGCCGAGAAGAGTCTCAGTGGCCATGACGGCATGTTGCTGGACGAAACCGAATCGCTGCTGCGCATGGCCAGCGAACGCTACACGCTGTTCCACGACGCGCAGGGCGCGGCGGCCGCCTATGCGCTGGCCGACCAGACCCTGGCCGCGGTCAACGACGGCGCGTTCGGCGGGCTGCGCCAGAGCATCGAAGCCGAGCGCGAGGCCCTGGCCAGGAGCCAGCCGGCCAGCCAGGCCGCCGCGCTGCAACAGTTGCTGGCCTTGCGTGGCGAGCTGGCCACGCTGCCGCTGAAGCCGCTGGACAGCGGCACCGCCGTCGGCACCGACACGTGGTCGCGGATTCGTCGCGCGCTGGCCAGCGTGGTCAGCGTGCAGCGTGACAACGGCGCGCCGCTGGCCGTCGCCGACGCGCGTCTCGCCCGCGAGCTGGCGACGCTCGACCTGGCGCAGGCGCAGGCAGCGTTGCTGGCCTACGACAGCAAGGATTACGCCGCAGCCCTGCAGCGCGCGGACGCCGCCCTGGCCAGCCAGTTCGACGCCGCTGCGCCCGCCGTGCAGCAGGCACGCACCACGCTGCGGCAACTGGCGGCGCAATTGCCGGCGAAGCCGTCGGTACAGCTCGGCGCCGCGCTGACCGAACTGCGCAACCTGCGCGCGGTGCATGCACTGGGCCCGGCATCGTCCAGCAGCAGCGCAGCGCCGGCCGAGGCGCAGCCATGAGGCTCTGGTACGGAGTGTTGCTGGCGGTGCTCGCCGCCGCGCTGGCCGCGTTTGGCTGGCACTGGGTGGCGCAGGACCCCGGCTACGTGCTGCTGCGCCTGCGTGGCTGGAAGATCGAAACCACGGTGGTCGCCGCGCTGGTGATCCTGCTGCTGGCGTGGGCCGTGCTGACCACCTTGTGGCGCCTGTTGCGCTGGCCGTTCGGCGCGCTCTCGCGGCGGCATCGGCGACTCAGCCAGCAGCGCCTCGGCGCTGGTCTGATCGCGCTGATCGAAGGTCGCCACGGCGATGCCGAACGCGATCTCAATCGTGCCTCGCGGCTGGACAGCCTGCGTGGTCCGGCCCTGCTCGCCTCGGCCGAAGCCGCTTTGCGCCGTGGCGAACCCGGCCGCGCGCTGGAGGCGCTGGACCAGGCGGCGCAATCGGTGCCGCAGGCCGCACGGGTGTTGCGCGCCCGCGTGCTGCGTCGCGAAGGCAAGCCGGCCGAAGCGCTGGCCCTGCTGCTGCCCGAATCGGACAAGGGCACGCTGACTCCCGGCGGCTGGCGCGAACTGGTGCAGGCTGCGCTGGCCACCGGCGACGCCCGTCGCGCCCGCGAGGCGCTGGCGCCGCTGCAGAAGAGCGGCGCGCTGGGTCATCGTGCCTATGCCGCGCTGGAGGCGCAGGTGCTGGTTGCCACGCTGAACGCCACGCCCGACGGGGCCACGCTGAACGCGATGTGGTCGCAATGGCCCAAGCCGCAGCGGCGGGTGCCGGCCGTGATCGATGCCTACGCGCGTCGCGCCGCCGGTTTCGGCCTGACCCTGCCGGCCATGGATGAAGTGGAATCCGCGCTGCGCCGCGAGTGGTCGCCGTTGCTGATCGAAACCTACGGCAGCCTGTCCGGCGATGACGTGGAGGCGCGCCTGCGTCGCGCCGAAGGCTGGCTGGACGCGCATCCGAACGACGCCAACCTGCTGCTCACGCTGGGCCGCATGTGCGTGCGGCTGAAGGTCTGGGGCAAGGCCCACCAGTACCTGCAGCGCTCCCTGGCGCTGGCGCCGGGCGCCGCCGCGTGGGAAGCACTGGGCGACACTTTCGCCGGCCAGGGTGACGCCGCCCAGGCGCAACGCTGCTATCGCAACGCGCTGGCGTTCACCCGTGGTGACGTCGTCACGCCGCTGGCGCAGACCGCCAGTCCGATGCAGCCGGACACGCATCCGATCGCGATCGAGGAGCGTGACGCGCACGGGCTGCCGCGCTTGCCCGGGTAACGCCGCTACAGCGTCGTCAGATTCGCGTAGGCGGCCACCAGCCACTTGCTGCCCACGCCTTCGAAATTGATCTGCAGCCGGGTGTGCGCCCCGCTGCCCTCGGCGCTGACCACCACGCCTTCGCCGAAGCTGGGGTGGCTGACGCGCTGGCCGAGTTTCACCGGCAGCGTTTCTTCCAGCGACGACGATGTTTCGCGCGGACGGCCGCTGTACATCGGTCGGGTCACGTGTACGCGCGGGCGCACTTCGTCGATCAGTTCGGCCGGCATTTCGCCGAGGAAACGCGACGGTCGTGCCAGCATCTCGGTGCCGTGCATGCGACGCGATTCGGCGTGGGTGACCACCAGCCTTTCGCGGGCGCGGGTGATGCCCACGTAGGCGAGCCGGCGTTCCTCCTCCAGCCGGCCTTCGTCGTCGACCGAACGCTGGCTGGGGAACAGGCCTTCCTCCATGCCGACCAGGAACACCACCGGAAACTCCAGCCCCTTGGCCGAATGCAGCGTCATCAGCTGCACGCAATCGTCCCAGGCTTCGCCCTGGTTCTCGCCCGCTTCCAGGGTGGCGTGGGACAGGAACGCGGAGAGTTCGCTCAGGCCCGCGTCGATGTCCTCGGCGGTGCGCTCGAAGCGGCTGGCCACGTTGACCAGTTCGTCCAGGTTTTCCACCCGCGACTCGGCATTGCCGCGCGAGTCCTTCTCGTAGAAATCGCGCAAGCCGGTGTGGGTGATCGCGTGGTCGATCTGTTCGGCCAGGGTGAGGCCGGGAGTCGGGAATGGGGAGTCGGGCATGGGAGGATCAACAGCGGGAAGCGCGGCATCGGCTTCTCCGATTCCCGCTTCCCCATTCCCGATGCCCGCGAAGCTGCGCGCCATCCCGTCGATCAGCGCCAGGAACGCCTTCACCGCGTTCTTCGCCCGCCCAGCCAGTTCGCTGCCGCCGGCCAGCTCAAGCAGCGCTGCTTCCCACATTGACGTATCGTCGTGGCGGGCGCGGCGGCGCAGTACATCCAGCGTGCGATCGCCGATGCCGCGGGGCGGGGTGTTCACCGCGCGCTCGAACGCGGCGTCGTCGTGCCGGTTCGCGGTGAGGCGCAGATAGGCCAGCGCGTCCTTCACCTCGGCGCGCTCGAAGAAGCGCTGGCCGCCGTAGACGCGGTAGCCGATGTTGCGCTGGACCAGCTGCTCCTCGAAGTTGCGTGATTGCGCGTTGGAGCGATACAGGATCGCGCAGTCCTTCGCCGAGCCGTGCTCGTCGATGTACTCGCGGATGCGCTCGATCACGAAGCGCGCCTCGTCCTGCTCGTTGTAGGCCGCGTACAGCGCGATGCGTTCGCCGTCGTCGCCGGCCGTCCACAACTCCTTGCCCAGGCGGCTGCCGTTGCGCTGGATCACGCTGTTGGCGGCTTTCAGGATGGTCGAGGTGGAGCGGTAGTTCTGTTCCAGCTTGATCGTGCGCGCGCCGGGGAAGTCGCGCAGGAACTGCGTCATGTTCTCCACCCTGGCGCCGCGCCAGCCGTAGATCGACTGGTCGTCGTCGCCGACCGCGAAGACCTGGCCGGTGGCGCCGGCCAGCACGCGTATCCAGGCGTATTGCAGCGTGTTGGTGTCCTGGAACTCGTCGACCAGCAGGTGGCGCCAGCGTTGCTGGTAGTGCTCCAGCACGGCGGGATGCTTCAGCCACAATTCGTGCGCGCGCAGCAACAGCTCGCCGAAATCGACCAGGCCGGCACGGCGGCAGGCGTCCTCGTAGGCCTTGTAGATGTTGACGAAGGTCTGCGTGACCGGGTGATCGCGATGCTCGATGCCGTCCGGGCGCTTGCCTTCGTCCTTCCAGTGGTTGATCTGCCACATGGCCTGCCGCGGCGGGTACTTCGCGTCATCCAGGCCCAGCCCGGCGACCACCCGTTTCACCAGCCGCAGCTGGTCGTCCGAATCGAGGATCTGGAACGTCTCCGGCAGTCCGGCTTCGCGCCAGTGCCGGCGCAGCAACCGGTGCGCGATGCCGTGGAAGGTGCCCACGGTGAGGCCCTGGGTGCCGCCGGGGATCAGCGCCTCCAGCCGCGCGCGCATCTCGCCCGCCGCCTTGTTGGTGAAGGTGACGGCGAGGATCGCCCACGGCGGTACGCGTTCGGCCTGGGTCAGCCAGCCGATGCGGTGGGTCAGCACGCGGGTCTTGCCCGAGCCGGCGCCGGCGAGCACCAGGTAATGGCCGGGCGGGGCGCAGACGGCTTCGCGCTGCGCGTCGTTGAGCGGGTCGATCAGGTACGAGACATCCATCGTGCCCATTGTAGTGGGCGCAAAGGAAAACCGCCGCGAAGGCGGCGGTTTTCGGCTGGCGCATGGTCGCCGTCAGCGCTTCTGCATGAAGCCGCCAAGCGCCAGCAACGCGCCGACCACGATGCCGGCAATGCCGATCCATTGCGGCACGCCCTTGTCGTGGGTGGCGGTGAGCTTGGCCGAACCTATCTGCACCAGGGTGTCGGTGTCCTGGTAGAAGGCATGGCCGGCCACCACCCAGATACCCGCGGCAATGAGGATGATGCCGACGATGATCAGACCTGTGCGCATGGTGTTCCCCTTGGTGAGTGTGCCCGGGAGTATGCCGTGCGCCGGTGTGCATGAAACGTACAGGCGAGGCGGCAGGCCGGCGGGCAAAAAAAGCCCCGGAGGCTAGGGGGAGCCTCCGGGGCGGGGCAGACACGAAGACCCAGGGGAGAGGTTCGTGCCTGTGGCGGCTCAGGGAGGTGAGCGCGCCGCGGATGCCGTTGCGTGCATCCGGGGGATTAGAGTGGGGTGGATCGAAAAAGTTGCAAGGGTTGCAGAGAAATTTACGAGCGATTCAGTCTCATGGAAAATTAACGGGAACGCCGCTCAGTGCGCCTCGTCCCAGTTGGCGCCCACGCCCACGTCGACCAGCAGCGGCACCGCCAGCGCCGCGGCGCCGGACATCCGCTCGACCACGGCCGCCCGCACTTCCTCGATCGCCTCGCTGCGCACCTCGAACACCAGTTCGTCGTGCACCTGCATCAGCATGTGTGCGTCGTCGCGATCCTTCAGCCACGTGGCCACCGCGATCATCGCGCGCTTGATGATGTCGGCCGCGCTGCCCTGCATCGGTGCGTTCACCGCGGCGCGCTCGGCTCCCTGGCGCAGGCCCTGGTTGCGTGCGTTGAGGTTCTCCAGATAGAGCCGGCGGCCGAAGATGGTTTCCACGTAGCCGTCGCGGTGGGCCTGTTCGCGGGTGGCATCCATGAATGCGCGTACACCGGGATAGCGCGAGAAATAGCGGCCCATGTAGTCGCCGGCCTCGCCGCGGTCCACGCCGAGCTGGCGGGCCAGGCCGAACGCGCTCATGCCATACATCAGGCCGAAGTTGATCGCCTTGGCCGCGCGGCGCTGGTTGGTGGTGATCTCCTCCGGCGCCACGCCGAACACTTCGGCCGCGGTGGCGCGATGCACGTCGCCGCCGGAATGGAATGCGCGCAGCAGGCCTTCGTCGCCGGACAGGTGAGCCATGATGCGCAGCTCGATCTGCGAATAGTCCGCCGCCATCACCTTCCAGCCGGGTGGCGCGATGAAGGCCTGGCGGATGCGCCGCCCCTCTTCGGTGCGCACCGGGATGTTCTGCAGGTTCGGGTCGGAGGAAGAGATCCGCCCGGTCGCCACCGAACCCTGGTGGTAGCTGGTGTGCACGCGGCCGGTGCGCGGGTTGACGATGCCTGACAGTTTGTCGGTGTACGTGCTGCGCAGCTTGGCCAGGCCGCGATAGTCGAGGATCAGCCGCGGCAGCTCATGGGCTTCGGCGATCGCCTCCAGCGCTTCTTCGTTGGTGGAAGGCTGGCCGGTGGGCGTCTTCAGTTTCGCTTCGAGGCCGAGCTCGTCGAACAGCACCGCCTGCAGCTGCTTGGGCGAATCCAGGTTGAACTCGCGACCGGCCAGCGCGTACGACTGCTGCTGCAGTTCCAGCATGCGCTTGCCCAGCTGCTGGCTCTGCCGCCGCAGTTCGTCGCCGTCGATCAGCACGCCGCGGCGTTCCATCTCGGCCAGCACCGGCACCAGCGGAATCTCGATGTCCCGGTACACGTCGCGCAAGGACGGCACGCTCTCCAGCTTGGACCACAGCGCATGGTGCAGGCGCAGGGTGATGTCGGCGTCCTCGGCGGCATAGCGGCAGGCGGTGTCCAGGTCCACCTGGGAGAACGAAATCTGCTTCGCGCCCTTGCCGGCGACCTGCTCGTACTTGATCGTCTCGTAGCCCAGATACTTCCTCGCCAGCGAGTCCATGTCGTGGCGCGTGGCGGTGGCGTTCCACACGTAGGATTCGAGCATCGAGTCGTGCGCCAGCCCCTGCACCGCGATGCCGTAGTGCGACAGGATGTTGATGTCGTACTTCGCGTGCTGGCCGAGCTTGGGCCGCGACGGATCCTCGAAGACCGGCTTCAGCGCGGCCAGCACCTCTTCGCGATCGAGCTGCTTCGGTGCGCCGGGATAGTCATGGCCCAGCGGGATGTAGCAGGCCTTGCCCGGCTCCACCGCCAGGCTGATGCCGACGATGTCCGCGCGCATCGCGTCGATGCTGGTGGTCTCAGTGTCGAAGGCGATCAGTTCGGCGCCGCGGAGTCTTTCCAGCCAGGCGTCGAACTGCGGCCGGGTGGTGACCAGTTCGTAGTCACCCGGCGCGGACAACGCGGCATCAGGCGCGGCAGGGCTGCTGGCAGCCGTGGCTTGCCCGATGCCGGGCGCGGCATGGATGCCCGATGCCCGACGACCGTCAGGAACTCCCCCTGCGCGATCCCCGATGCCCGGCTCCTGGCCATCCAGCTCCTTCAGCGCGGCCTTGAACTCGTAGCGCGTGTACAGCTCGCGCAGCTGCGCCACGTCGGCATCGCGCTGGGCCAGTTCGGCAGGACCGAATTCCAGCGGCACGTCGGTCTTGATGGTGACCAGCTGGCGCGACAGCGGCAGCCGCGGCAGCGCCTCGCGCAGGCTCTCGCCGATCTTGCCGCCGATCTTGTCCGCGTTGGCGATCACGCCGTCCAGCGAATCGTATTCGGCCAGCCATTTCGCGGCGGTCTTGGGGCCGCACTTGGGCACGCCCGGGACATTGTCGATGGCGTCGCCGGTGAGCGCGAGGAAGTCGATGATCTGATCCGGCCGCACGCCGAATTTCTCCATCACGCCGTTGCTGTCCATCACCGTGTTGCTCATGGTGTTGACCAGGGTGACGTGGGGACCGACCAGCTGGGCCATGTCCTTGTCGCCGGTGGACACTTCCACCTCGATGCCCAGTTCGTGCGCCTGCATCGCCAGCGTGCCGATCACGTCGTCGGCCTCGACCCCGCCCACGCGCAGGATCGGAAAGCCCAGCGCGCCGACGATCGCCAGCATCGGCTCGACCTGGGCGCGCAGGTCGTCCGGCATCGGCGGACGATTCGCCTTGTACTGGTCGTACAGCGCGTCGCGGAAGGTCGGTCCGGGCGCGTCGCTGACGAAGGCCAGGTACTCCGGTTTCGCCTTCAGCGTGGCACGCAGCATGTTGACCACGCCGAACAGTGCGCCGGTGGGCTCGCCATGCGCATTGGTCAGCGGCGGCAGCGCATGAAAGGCGCGGTACAGATAGGAAGAGCCGTCGATGAGGATGAGCTTGGACATGGCAATGATGACCTGGGCGGAGCCGTCGCGCCGGATGTTGCAGGCCGGCGGGTCCGGGGAAGAGTGTCGGTCATTCTCGCATGCAGGACGAAACGCCGCGCTTCACGAAAGCGGGCGTGCCGCGCTGTTATGCTGCCCTCCCCGAACGAGGTTGCCGCCATGAAGACCGTTGCCTTGCTGGTTGCCGCCAGCTTCCTGTTCGCAGCGAGCCTGCCGGGCTCGAGTGCACTGGCGCAATCCGCTCCATCGACGAGCGTGCCACCCCCGCCGGGCCTCAACGACCCGGGAGTGAAGGCCGTGAGTCCGCCGGCGGCGAAGAAGGCCGCGACGAAGACCGGGCATGCCACCAGCGCGCCCGCGAAGTCCCTGAACCTGAAGCCGCAGACCCTGCCGGCGATGCACGACGATGGCGCGCGGCATCCGCGCGACGAAGTGACGCCGGAAGTGCGGGTGCGCCAGGAGGGCGACAACAGCATCCAGGAATACAGCCGCAACGGCCGTGTCTACATGGTCGTGATCACGCCGAAAAGCGGCATCGCCCAGACCTACATGGTCGACCCGCAGGGTCGGCTGGTCGACGAGCATGGCCAGAAGCCGGTGGGCCCGGTCATGTACAAGGTGCTGGAGTGGGGCAAGGCGCGGCCGCCGGCAGAGTCGGGCGACACCACGCCGAGCGACAACGGTCACTGACGAGCGCGCTCCACCGGCATCCGGCCACGCCGGCAGTGGGGATGCCCTGGGCAACTGGGTGAAAGCTGGTAGCCGTCCGCGCGGGGCTCGGCGCTGTTCGCCTGGGTCGCCTAGCCCGGATCGTCCAGTTCCGGATAGTGGCGGAAGATGCCGCTCTCGTTGAACGGCAGGCGTCGTGGCGAGGCGAGATAGGCGGCGATGCGTGGTCGTTGCGCCACCCGCTCCTTCAGTGCCCGCAACAGCGGCAGTTGCCGGCCGATGCGCTGCATCGCCCGCGGAAACGCATACTCCAGCCCGCTCATCAGCTGGAACAGCGACAGGTCGACGTACGAGTGCGCGTGCAGGGCGTGATGCCCGCCGCTGCGCTCCAGCACCTGCTCGAAGTAGTCGAGATACTTCGGCAGCCGCGTCTCGCGCAGGTCCGCCGCGCGGCGGGCGGCTTCGCTGCGCTGCTCTTCGTAGTACAGGCCGACGGCGACCGGGTGATGCGAGTCGTGCACTTCGGCGACCAGGTCGGCGATGGTCAGCTGCAACTGCTGCGCAAGCAGCCGGCGGCTCTCGCTGTCCGGCACCAGGTCGAGCGGCGGCCCGAGGTAGTGCAGGATGTTCGCCGTCTGCGCGATCAGCAGCCGGCCGGCCTTGAGGAAGGGCGGCGCAAACGGCAGCGGACCCTCGTGGACACCGTCGAGGTACTGCACCATGACGTCGTCGCCCTGCTCGCGGGCGATGTCGTCATAAGCGGCGCCGGCATCCTCCAGCGCCAGCCGCACGAATTCGCCGCGACCCTGGATGCCGCTCCAGTAGAACAGCTGGTAATGCATGGCAGCCTCCCGCCTGAGGGTGGATGCCGAGCGTGCGCCTGTCCGCGCCCGGACTCAATGCCGACCTGCCTCCGTCACGTTCAGTGGCGGAAGTGGCGCATCCCGGTGAACACCATCGCCATGTCGTGCTCGTCGGCGGCGGCGATCACCTCGGCGTCGCGCATCGAGCCGCCCGGCTGGATCACCGCGCTGATGCCCGCCGCGGCCGCCGCGTCGATGCCGTCGCGGAACGGGAAGAACGCATCCGATGCCATCACCGAACCACGCACTTCGAGCTTCTCGTCCGCCGCCTTGATGCCGGCGATCTTCGCGCTGTAGACGCGGCTCATCTGGCCGGCGCCGATGCCGATGGTCTGGCGGTCGCGGGCGTAGACGATGGCGTTGGACTTGACGAACTTGGCCACCTTCCAGGCGAAGATCAGGTCGTGGATCTGCGCTTCGGTGGGCGCCTTGCGGGTCACCACCTTGAGGTCGGCGGCGGTGATCATGCCGGTGTCGGCGCTCTGGACCAGCAGGCCCGAACCCACGCGCTTGGAATGGCCGCCCGGATGCGCGCCGAGCAGGTCGCCGTCCTCCGGAATCGGAATGACCAGCACGCGCACGTTGCCTTTCTTGTGGAACGCCTTGAGCGCTTCGTCCGCATACGCCGGCGCCAGCACCACCTCGACGAACTGGCGCTCGACGATCGCCTTCGCGGTGGCGCCATCCACTTCGCGGTTGAACGCGATGATGCCGCCGAAGGCGGACGTGGGATCGGTCTGGAAGGCCAGGTCGTACGCCTTGCCGATGCCGTCCAGGCTCACCGCCACGCCGCAGGGGTTGGCGTGCTTGACGATCACGCAGGCCGGCTTGACGAAGCTGCGCACGCATTCCCACGCGGCATCGGCATCGGCGATGTTGTTGAACGAAAGCTCCTTGCCCTGCAGCTGCCGGAAGGTGGCCAGCGTGCCGGCGGCGGGATACAGGTCGCTGTAGAACGCTGCCTGCTGGTGCGGGTTTTCGCCGTAGCGCAGGTCCATCAGCTTGGTGAAGCGGCCGTTGATCTGCGCGGGGAACGTGGCGTGGCCGGCGATCGTCTGCTGGGTCTCGTCCAGTTGCAGGCCCGACAGGTAATCGCTGATCGCGCCGTCATAGTTCGACACGTTGTTGAATGCCGTTACCGCCAGACTGAAGCGGGTGGCGCGGGTCAGGCCGCCATGCTGTTCGATCTCGGCCAGCGCCGCGTCGTACTGCCCGGGCGAGGTCAGCACGCCCACGTCGTTCCAGTTCTTCGCCGCCGAACGCAGCATCGCCGGGCCGCCGATGTCGATGTTCTCGATCGCCTGCTCCAGGGTGCAGTCCGGCCTGGCCACCGTCGCCTCGAACGGGTAGAGGTTCAGCACCAGCAGATCGATCGGCGCGATGCCGAGTTCGGCCATCACCGCGTCGTCGGTGCCGCGGCGACCGAGCAGGCCGCCATGCACGTTCGGATGCAGGGTCTTGACCCGGCCGTCCATGATTTCGGGGAAGCCGGTGACGTCGCTGACGTCGGTGACCGCGATGCCCGCATCGCGCAGCGCCTTCGCGCTGCCGCCGGTGGAGAGCAGTTCGATGCCTTTCGCGGCGAGGCGTCGACCCAGGTCGATCAGGCCGGTCTTGTCGGAGACGCTGAGCAGGGCGCGACGAACCGGGACGAGCTGGGGAGCGGGCATGAGCGGGTTTCCGTAGGGGGAAAGCCGGTCATTATAGCCGGCCAAACGCAGGCCGGCTTTTGCGGGTGGGAATTACAGCAGGCCGTGCGCCGCAAGCTTCTTGCGCAGGGTGGCGCGGTTGATGCCGAGCGCGCTGGCGGCGCGGCTCTGGTTGCCGTCGTGGAAGGCCAGCACCTCGCGCAACAGCGGCACCTCCACCTCGCGCAGGACCAGCGCGTGGAGGCCTTCGGCACACTCGGTGTCACCGATATCGGCGAGATAGCGGCGCACCGTGCGGGTGACACATTCGCTCAGGGCACTCTGGCCATGGTGGCTGGCGCCAGGCGAACCTGCGTTCTGCGACGAGGCCGCTCTGGCGGGCTCGGCAGCAGGCAGTCTTACGGCATTCACGGACATTTTCCCTCACGTACGAAACGACGACTGCATGGGCCGTCGCGAATGGTTATGGATGATGCTGGTGCTTCGTGGCGCCTGTTGCATGCGGTCGAGGCATGCAGACGCGAAGAACCGAGTCTACCCGCGCGGGCGGATAATTTTAAGTACCACGGATGCCTTCATTCGAAACCGAGCTCGAACGCCACCGCGTTGTCGCCCGGGTCCTCCACCTCCAGCAGCAGCACCGCCGTGCCCCCGGGTGACAGCCCGCTGCGCAGGATCGAGGTGTCGTCCAGGTACTCCTCCGGCTGCAGCCGGCGCATCGCGATGCGCTGGCCCTGCGCGTTCGACAGGGTGACCGTCAGCACCGGGTACGGCTGGGCGAAGGCGGCATCGTTGCGCACGCTGGCGCTGATCATCAGCGCGTGGGCGACACTCGGGTGCGCCTGCACGTTGCTGGCCAGCAGCCGCAGCCGTCCCGGTGCGGCGACCAGCGGCAGCTCGCAGCCCAGCGTCGCGCAGGCGCTGCGCAGCCAGCCGCCGGTAAGCGGATCGCGGATCAGGTCGTTGCGCTTGGCCCAGGCCAGCTGAACGCCGAGCGCCAGCGTCAGCAGGCTGCAGGCCAGTACCCATGGCCAGCGTCGTTCGTCCGATGACGACAGGTGCCGCCGCTCCCTTCGTTCCGTTCGCTTCGGCGCCTGGGCCTTCGACTCGCGTGCAAAGCGCGGCGCAAACACCAGCTGCGAGAAGTCTTCCACTGGTGCCTGCGAGGCGACCGTGACTGGCGTTTCGCCGAGCACGACGACGGGCGTCGGCTCGGGGCGCGGGCGATAGACCACCAGGTCGAGCAGCGGTGGTTCGAACGCGGGTTCGTTGAGCGGCAACTCGACGAAGGGTTCAGGCGGCAGCTGTTCGGCGAGCGTGGCCAGGCTGTCGAAACCGGCATGGCAATGACCGCACACGACGTGGCCGTGCGCCTTGGCGAGTGTCGGCGCATCCAGCGAGAACACGGACAGGCATTCGGGGCATTGGGTATACATGCAGGCCGTTTTGAATCGGTATCGACCAAGCTTAGCAGGCTGATCGCGCCGTCAAGCCTGCATCGGCGGTTCAGCCGCGGCGATGCCCGCTGATGCGCACCCAGTCCTCGCGTGTGTCCACGCGCAGGTCCTCGAACCATTCGGCGTAGCGCTGCAGCAGTTCTTCCTGCTGGCCGGCGAGGATGCCGGAGATCGCGAACGGCGCGCCGGGTTTGGCGGCGGCGGCGAAGGTGGGCGCGAGCTCGCCCAGCGGGCCGGCCAGGATGTTGGCGATGAACACGTCCGCTGGCGGGGCGTCCACGTCCTGCGGCAGGAACAGCGCGAGCTGGTTGTCCACGCCATTGCGCCCGGCGTTGTCGGCCGAGGCGACCAGCGCCTGCGGATCGTTGTCGACGCCGACCGCACTGCTCGCGCCGAGCTTCAGCGCGGCGATGGCCAGGATGCCCGAGCCGCAGCCGTAGTCGGTGATCGTCTTGCCGACGAGATCGAGGCCGTCCAGCCATTCCAGGCACAGGGCCGTGGTGGGATGGGTGCCGCTGCCGAAGGCGAGACCGGGATCGAGCCGGACGACGACGAGGTCGTCGTCCGCCGGCGGTTCGATGTTCCACGGATAGATCCACAGGCGCCGGCCGAACGGCATCGGCTTGAACTGGTCCATCCAGACGCGTTCCCAGTTCTGGTCGGCGACCTCGCTGAAACTCAGCTGGTCCGGCTCCAGCCATGGCAACAGTTCGCCCAGCGCCGCGGCCAGGCCGCGGCGGTCGGCGTCTTCATCGAACAGCGCATTCAGCGTGATCGTCGACCACAGCGGCAACTCGCCTACGCCGGGTTCGAAGATCGCCTGTTCGTCCGGCGTTTCGGCATCGGCGTCGCGCAAGGTGATCGACAGCGCGCCGAGATCCTCCAGCGCTTCTTCCGCGCCGGGTTGCTGTTCGAGACGGACGACCAGGGAGAGTTCGAGAAAAGGCATGGAGTGATGTCCCCCTCTTCCCTTGGGGAAGAGGGCTGGGGTGAGGGCGGGCTTGCGGTGAAGTGTGTATGAGCGAGTTGTGATCGGGCATGCTGCAAGTCCGACCCCTCACCTTCCCGCAAGGGGATTTCCTCCGGTCACAATCCTCTCCCCAAGGGGAGAGGAGGCAAACGCAGGAAGCGCGTTGCTTTATTGAGACGGGCCGGCCTTCTCTTTCTGCTCGGCCATGCGCTTTTCGAGGTAATGGATGTTCTGCCCGCCATGCTGGAAGCCGACGTCGGCCATGATCTTCTGCTGCAGCGGGATGTTGCACTTCACCCCTTCGATCACGGTTTCCGCCAACGCCAGCTGCATCCGGGCGATCGCGGTGGCGCGGTCGGGGCCGTGCACGATCAGCTTGCCGATCATCGAATCGTAGTTCGGCGGAATGCGGTAGCCGTCGTACAGGTGCGTGTCGACGCGCACGCCCGGGCCGCCCGGCGCCTCGAAGCGCTTCACCGTGCCCGGGCTCGGCATGAAGGTGTCCGGGTCTTCGGCGTTGATGCGGCACTCGATCGAATGGCCGCGGATCACGATGTCTTCCTGCCTGATCGACAGCTTCTCGCCGCCGGCGATCAGCAACTGCTCGCGGACCAGGTCGACGCCGGTGATCCACTCGGTCACCGGGTGCTCGACCTGGATGCGGGTGTTCATCTCGATGAAGTAGAAGCGGCCGTTCTCGAACAGGAATTCGAACGTGCCGGCGCCGCGGTAGCCGATGCGGATGCAGGCATCCACGCAGACCTTGCCGATCTCGGCGCGCAGCTCGGGCGTGATGCCGGGAGCGGGAGCTTCCTCGACCACCTTCTGGTGGCGGCGCTGCATCGAGCAGTCGCGCTCGCCCAGGTGGATCGCGTTGCCCTGGCCGTCGGCCAGCACCTGGATTTCCACGTGGCGCGGGTTCTCCAGGAATTTCTCCATGTAGACCACGTCGTTGCCGAAAGCCGCCTTGGCCTCCTGCTTGGTCATCACGATGGAGTTGCCCAGGTGCGCCTCGGTGCGCACCACGCGCATGCCGCGGCCACCGCCGCCACCGGCAGCCTTGATGATCACCGGGTAGCCGATCTCGCGGGCGATCTTGATGTTGGTGTCGACATCCTCGCCCAGCGGGCCGCCGGAGCCGGGCACGCAGGGTACGCCGGCCGCCTTCATCGCCTTGATCGCCTCGACCTTGTCGCCCATCAGGCGGATCACGTCGGCGGTGGGACCGATGAAGATGAAACCGGACTGCTCGACCTGCTCGGCGAAATCCGCGCGCTCGGACAGGAAGCCGTAACCCGGGTGGATCGCCTGGGCGTCGGTGATCTCCGCCGCCGCGATGATCCGCGGGATGTTGAGGTAGCTGTCCACCGACGGCCCCGGGCCGATGCAGATCGACTCGTCGGCCAGGCCGACGTGCTTGAGGTTGCGATCCACCGTGGAATGCACCGCCACGGTCTTGATGCCCAGACTGTGGCAGGCGCGCAACACGCGCAACGCGATTTCGCCACGATTGGCGATGACGACTTTTTCTAGCATGGGAGCTCCAAAGAGCGGGGAACCGGGAACGGGGAACGGGGAACCGAAAAGTCAGCAGCTGCGAGTGCGCGCCATTGATCTTTCCGTTCCCCGTTCCCCGTTCCCCGTTCCCGCTCGATCATCAGGCAATCACGAACATCGGTTCGTCGAATTCCACCGGCTGGCCGTTCTCGACCAGGATCGCCTGGACGGTGCCCGCGACTTCGGCTTCGATCTGGTTGAACATCTTCATCGCCTCGATGATACCCAGCGTCTCGCCGGCCTTGACCTGCTGGCCGACCTTGACGAAGGCGGGCGTGCCCGGGGTAGCCGAGGCGTAGAAGGTGCCGACCATCGGCGCCTTGATCACGGTGCCGGCGGGCAGTGCAGAGGACGGTGCCGGCTCTGCCGCGGCGGCCGCCACCGGGGCGGGAGCGGCGACGGCGACCGGAGCGACGGCAACCGCCGGGGCGGCCGCGACCGGCGCGGCGTTCTTCGGCACGCGCGACAGGCGGACGACTTCCTCGCCCTCCTTGATCTCCAGTTCGGCGAGGTTGGATTCCTCGAGCAAGTCGATCAGTTTCTTGATTTTGCGCAAATCCATCGGATCAGCCTTTGGTCAGTCATGCCACGCGCGGGTGGCTGGAAGATGAGTGGGTGGGTCGCCGGCGCTCAGGCCGTGGCGGCGGTTTGCAGCCGTTGCAGCGTCGCGTCGAGCGCCAGCCGGTAGCTGTTGCCGCCGAAGCCGCAGATCACGCCGACCGCGATGTCGGAAAGATGGGAGTGGTGGCGGAACGGCTCGCGGGCAAAGACGTTGGACAGGTGTACCTCGATGAACGGAATGGCCGTGGCGGCGAACGCATCGCGCAGCGCGATGCTGGTGTGCGTGAACGCACCGGCATTGCACAGGATCATCGCCGTGCCATCGTCGCGGGCCTGGTGCACCCGCCCGATCAGTTCATGCTCGGCGTTGGACTGGAACCAGACCAGTTCGTGCCCCGCGGCTTGCGCGCGCTCGGCCAGTTGCTGGTTGATGTCGGTCAACGTCTCGTAACCGTAGATCTCCGGTTCGCGGGCGCCCAGCAAATTGAGGTTGGGTCCATGCAGGACCAGGATTTTCGCCAACGTCATTGTCCAAGGCCGCGTCCGGACGCCCCGGAACGGGCGCAGTGTGCGCGCCGCCAGCAGTCTTGTCCAGTTCGCCGCAGATCGGCGATGTTTGACGGAGAAGTGCCGGGTTCCCGTGCGTAACCGTATGTGGGCCGCCTTCGGATGACGCGTGGATCAGGGAGCCAGCCACTGCTCCATCTGATCGGCGGTCATGGCTCCCGCATGTGTGGCCAAAATGCGCCCATCGTCGGCGACAAGCACGCTGTAAGGGAGGTTCCGCAGGGCATTTCCCAGTGTCAGCGACGTGCCCGGCGATTCCGGTCGGCCGATCAAGATCGGGTAATTCACCGGATGTGCGGCCAAAAAGGCCCGAACGTGAGCTGGCTCGTCCACCGCAATTCCGATCACGATCGCCCCATGATCGCCGAACTTCTGCTGGGCTTTGACCAGCGCGGGCATTTCCTGCAGGCAGGGCAGGCACCAGCTGGCCCACAGATTGATCAGTACGCGGCGTCCGCGATACTCGCCCAGATCATGCAGCCTGCCATCCAGGTCGGGCAGGCTCAGCGTCGGCAACGGCTGGCCGATGATGGTCGAAGCCGCGGTGGTCACCGGTGCGGCCGGGGCCGTCTGCAGGTGGTGCTGCGCGTAGCCGCCCACTGCGGCGGCCAGCACGGCCAGGCCGAGGATGGTCCAGTTGCCGCGGCTGAGCATCAGCGCGCCGCTTCCGTCAGCGCCTGCTCGACCATCGAGCGGGTCAGCACGGTGGACAGCTGTTTGCCGGGGCCGCCATTTTTCGGGAAGACCACGTACAACGGCACGCCGGGCGAGTTGTATTGCTGCAGGAAGGCGCTGATGGTCGGGTTGACGTCGGTCCAGTCACCTTTCATGTAGACCGCGCCGGTGCGCCTGAGCAGGGCGCGGAAGGCGTCGGTGTCCAGCACGGTGTGCTCGTTCGCCTTGCAGGTGACGCACCAGTCGGCGGTCATGTCGACGAACACCGGCGTGCCAGCGGTGCGCAGGCTGGCCAGTTTTTCCGGACTGTAGGCGACCACGCCTTCCTCGGTCGCCGCGCTGGCCGACGGCGGCGGCACGTGGGCGAGCAGGGCCATCGGCACCACGGTGGCGATGGCCAGCACCACCACCGCGAGCTTGCTGATCGCGCCGCGCGAGCGGCTGCGCTCGAACCACCACAGGGTCATCGCCAGCAGCACCATCGCCACCAGCACCAGGCCGACCGCGTCGGCGCCGCGCTGGTTGGCCAGCACCCAGACCAGCCACGCGGCGGTGAGGTACATCGGGAAGGCCAGCACCTGCTTCAGCGTTTCCATCCAGCGTCCCGGCCGTGGCAGCAGACGGCCCAGCGCCGGGACGAAGCCCACCGCCAGGAACGGCAGTGCCAGGCCGACGCCCAGCATCAGGAACACCAGCAGGGCCGGGACCATCGGTGCGGCGAAGGCATAGGCCAGCGCGCTGCCCATGAACGGCGCGGTGCACGGGCTGGCCACCACCACGGCCAGCACGCCGGTGAAAAAGTCGCCGGCCGGACCGGAGCGCGCGGCAAGGCTGGCGCCGGTATTGCCCAGCGAGGCGCCGAACTGCACCACGCCGGACATCGACAAGCCGACCGCCAGCATCAGGCAGGCGAGTACGCCGACCACCAGGGGTTGTTGCAGTTGCGAGCCCCAGCCCAGCGCATGCCCCGCCGCGCGCAGGGCCAGGATGCCCAGGCCGAGTGCCGCGAAACTGCACAGCACGCCAGCGGTATAGAACAGTGCGTGACGGCGCGCCGCGGCGTGGCTTTCCGCGCTTTCCAGCACGCTGACGGCCTTGATCGACAACACCGGCAGCACGCAGGGCATCAGGTTCAGCACCAGGCCGCCGCCCAGCGCCAGCAACAGGGCGGCGATCAGGCTCACTTGCAGCGGCGCCGGGCCGGCCGGAACCGAGTCAGCCGGAACCGAGTCAGCCGGAACCGAGTCGGCATTGCCCGGTGGCAGTTCCGGCGCGGTTTCGGTGGTCTGGCCGGTGACGGTGGCGCCACTGCCGAGATCGAGGTTCACGCGGCGGGTCATCAGCGGATAGCACAGGCCGCCGTCCTGGCAACCCTGGAAACTGGCCAGCAGGGTCAGCGCTCTGGCGTCGCCGAGGTCGCCCTCGACCGCCACCGGCAGCTCGACCTGGTCGAAATACACGGTGACGTCGCCGTGGTGCTCGTCGTGGTGCGCGGTACCGGCCGGCCACGCGGGTTTCAGGGCAAGGTCGCCGGCGTTTTCGAGTTTCAGCGTGGTCTGGTCGCGATACAGGTAGTAACCCCTGGGCATCGTCCAGCGCAGCAGCAGCTGGTGCGGGTTCTGCGCCAGCGCCTCGAAACGGAAGGCCTGTTCGGCAGGCAGCGGCGCGCCGACCGTGCCCGCCACGGCCTCGATCCTGTTGCTGCCGAGCTGGCCGAGCGCGGCGCCCAGCGAGCCGGCGACGGGGGCCGCCGCGGCGGCGCCATCGGCGGGCAGCGGCAAGTCGAGCTTCTCGGTATGCGGCGGGTAGCAGATCTTCGGATCGACTTCGTGGCAGCCCTGGTATTGCACGCTGATCCGCAGGCGATCGGTGCCGGCGGCTATGGTGTACGGAATGCTGGCGTCGACACCGTGGTGATAGGTCTCCACGTCGCCGAGGTATTCGTCGTGGTGTTTCTCGCCGTCGGGCAATTGCGCTGCGCCCAGGCTGACGCCATCGCCACCCTTGAACTTCATGCGGCCGCGGTAAAGGTAATAGTCCGGCGCGATCGTCCAGTGCAGCTTCAGCACGCCGGGCGTGCCGGCATCGGCGCTGAGCTTGTAGGCCTCGGTCACCGGCAGCAGTTCGGCCGTGTCCTGGGCGAACGCGGGCAACATGGCAAACAGCAGACTCAGCCCGATCAGCAGGCGAACGGCCATCCGGCCGGCAGGCATTGATCGCATCACGACTCCGGGAACAGTGCGGCCCGCGCGCCGCGCGGGTGGACGACCATTATGGCCCAGTCGCCGCGAATCACCCTGCGACGTTGGCACGCACCCAGTCCAGATAGGCGTCGTGGCCGTGCGTCACGGGCACCGCGACCAGTTCCGGCAGTTCGTATGGGTGCAGCTGCAGCAGTCGTGCCTTCAGCGCCTCGAAACGACCGGCGGTGGTCTTGATCAGCAGCAACACCTCGCTGTCGGTGGTGACGGCACCCTGCCAGCGATAGGTCGATGGCACGCCTGGCAGCTGGTTGACGCAGGCGGCCAGCCGTTCGCCCACCAGCGTTTCGGCGAGTTGGCGGGCGCAGGCCTGGTCGGGGCAGCTGCAGTGGCAGAGCAAAACGGTGGTGGGATCGGTCGTGGTCATGCCGGCAGCGTAGCCGAGCTTGCGCGAGGTGATTCACCGCCGCGCCCTTGAAACGCTGCCGGGTTCGCCCAATGTGCTGTCCACCCCCGCGTACGAACACTCTTGCTGCGGGATGCTATCTGCGTAGAATTGGCACTCATTACCATCGAGTGCTAACAGAGCTGCCGTCCGGGCTCTGCAAGACCTTGTCCATCAACTGTTTGAACCAGCTGGAGTCCTCCATGAGCACACTGCGTCCCCTGCATGACCGCGTCATCGTCAAGCGTCTCGAAGAAGAGCGCGTCTCCGCCGGCGGCATCGTGATCCCCGACAGCGCCACCGAAAAGCCGACCCGCGGCAAGGTCGTCGCCGCCGGTACCGGCCTGATCATGGCCGACGGCAAGGTCCGTCCGATGTCGCTGAAGGCTGGCGACGTGGTGCTGTTCGGCAAGTACGCCGGCCAGGAAATCAAGATCGACGGCGAAGAGCTCGTGTTCCTGAAGGAAGACGACATCGTGGCGGTGATCGAGGGCTGATTGAGCTGGAGCCTGGTGGTGTAGCGCGAAAGCCGCGCTCCCGGTCGCCCTTGGCTCCTTCTTGCAGCTCTTTCGTGACGTTTCCCATTACTTATTCAAAATTTTTCAAGGAAAAATTTTATGGCCGCTAAAGAAGTCCGTTTCGGCGAAGACGCCCGCTCGCGCATCCTCAAGGGCGTGAACACGCTCGCCAATGCCGTCAAGGTCACCCTGGGCCCGAAGGGCCGCAACGTCGTGCTCGAGAAGAGCTTCGGCGCCCCCACGATCACCAAGGACGGCGTGTCCGTCGCCAAGGAGATCGAGCTGGCCGACAAGTACGAGAACCTGGGCGCGCAGATCGTCAAGGAAGCCGCTTCCAAGACCTCCGACGTCGCCGGTGACGGCACCACCACCGCCACCGTGCTGGCGCAGGCGTTCATCCAGGAAGGCCTCAAGGCCGTCGCCGCGGGCATCAACCCGATGGACCTGAAGCGCGGCATCGACAAGGCCGTCGTGGCCGCCGTGGGCGAGCTGAAGAAGCTCTCCAACCCGACCGCGAATGACAAGGAAATCGCCCAGGTCGGCACGATCTCCGCCAACTCCGACACCAACATCGGCGACATCATCGCCACCGCGATGAAGAAGGTCGGCAAGGAAGGCGTGATCACGGTCGAGGAAGGCTCGGGCCTGGACAATGAACTCGACGTGGTCGAGGGCATGCAGTTCGACCGCGGCTACCTGTCGCCGTACTTCATCAACAACCAGCAGAGCCAGCAGGTCGAAATGGATGACCCGTTCATCCTGATCCACGACAAGAAGGTGTCCAACGTGCGCGAGCTGCTGCCCGTGCTGGAAGCCGTCGCCAAGGCCGGCAAGCCGCTGCTGATCGTGGCCGAGGAAGTCGAGGGCGAGGCGCTGGCCACCCTGGTGGTCAACACCATCCGCGGCATCGTCAAGGTCGCCGCCGTCAAGGCGCCGGGCTTCGGTGACCGTCGCAAGGCGATCCTGGAAGACATCGCGGTGCTGACCAACGGCCAGGTGGTGTCCGAGGAAGTGGGCCTGTCGCTGGAGAAGACCACGATCAACGATCTGGGTCGCGCCAAGCGCATCGTCATCACCAAGGAAAACACCACGATCATCGACGGCGCGGGCGAGGCCGAGAAGATCCAGTCGCGCATCGGCCAGATCAAGGCGCAGATCGAGGAGACCTCCTCCGACTACGACCGCGAGAAGCTGCAGGAACGCGTGGCCAAGCTGGCCGGCGGCGTGGCCGTGATCAAGGTCGGTGCGGCTACCGAAGTCGAGATGAAGGAAAAGAAGGCACGCGTCGAAGACGCCCTGCACGCCACCCGTGCAGCGGTCGAGGAAGGCGTGGTCCCCGGTGGTGGCGTGGCGCTGATCCGCGCGCTGAAGGCCGTCGAAGGCCTGAAGGGCGACAACACCGACCAGGACCTGGGCATTGCGATCACCCGCCGCGCGCTGGAAGCGCCGCTGCGCGCGATCGTCGCCAACGCCGGCGAAGAGCCGTCGGTGGTGTTGAACAAGGTCAAGGAAGGCACCGGCAACTTCGGCTACAACGCCGCCAGCGGCGAGTACGGCGACATGGTTGCCATGGGCATCCTGGACCCGACCAAGGTCACCCGTTCGGCCCTGCAGCACGCCGCGTCGGTGGCCGGCCTGGCGATCACCACCGAGGCGATCGTTGCCGAGCTGCCGAAGAAGGACGAAGGCCACAGCCACGGCGGTGGCATGGGCGGCGGCATGGGTGGCATGGGCGGCATGGACTTCTGAGTTCCCCGCTCAAGGCACGACAAAGGAAAACCCCGCCTCGGCGGGGTTTTCCTTTTTGTGGCGCCGGAATCCCGGTGATATCTGCCGGGTTGGTGGCAGTGAACTCAGTGCCCGTGGGCGTGGACACTGCCGCTGGCGGCGGCGTTGCCGCTGGCGTTGACGCCCTGCACCGCGTCGCCGACCGAGCCGGCCGCGCGGTCGGTGGACTGGATCGCCGAATGCGCGGTATCGCGCACGTCGCCGCCCACGCCTTGGCCCATCTCACCAGCCCTGCCTGCGGTGGCGGCCGTATCGAGGCCGGCACCGGTATCGACGTTGGCGTTGGCACCTGCATGCGAGTCGCCGGCGCCCGCGCCGATCGTGCCATTGGCATTCGCGTTGGCGTTGGCATTGGCGTGGTCATTGACGGTCGAGCGGGTCCGGTCGGCGGCCTTGTGGGTCCGGTGTTTCGCGTGGGAGCCGGTGCGATGCAGGGTCTGCTCCGTCTGCGCGGTGGTCTGGCCAATGGCGTGCATGGCGCCTGGTGCGGCTGCGCCGACGTGGGCGCCGGCACCGATGTGGGCGGCACCGCCGAGGCTGGCCTGGGCGAAGGCGGAAGCAGTGAATACGCTGGCACCGATGATGAGGGCGGAAAGCATGGTCTTGCGCATGAGGGTGACCTCCAGGTGGGGAATGCCGCCGCAAGCGCATGGCACGCGCCCACGGCCACGCCGACGCTAGGCGGCCTTGCCCGACTACCGCGTGAATACCGTGTCGCGTTCTTCAGTCGTCGGACAGCTCGCTGAACGGCGAGCCCGGGGCAAGGGTGCCACTGTTCGCGTCACTGCGCGGCGGATGCCGGCCGTGGTGCCGGTGGTGCGGCGTTGTGGACGATCTCGCCAGGCGCGGGCGCCGCTGCGGGCTGCGGCAGCAGGCTGTCCAGCTTGTTGCTCATGCGCAGCTGTTCGACGCTGGCCATGGCCTTGTCGAGTTGTTGCAGGTCGTCACCCTCGGGCAACGGCGTTGCGCCGGGCGCCTCGGTGAGCGAGGCCAGCGGCGGGCCGACCAGTTCGGTCAGCGCGAAGTACGGATCGTCGTGGATGCCGATGTGCGCCAGCAGCTTGCCGGGCAGCAGCCAGGAGGCGGTGTCGGCCGTGCTGCGCTTGCCCGGGTGCTTCGGATCGACCAGCAGCCACACACCGGCCTGGCTCAGCATGTCGCCGCCGTCGACGAAGCCGGTGATCTGGTAGCTGTTGCTCAACGCCGGCAGGTGATCGCCATAGAACACCACCACGCTGGGACGCTCGCGCGCCGCCAGCAGCTTCACCAGGCGTCCCAACTCGGCATCGGCATGCTTGAGGTGATACAGGTAGTTCTGCAGCTCCAGCTTGTCGCGGCCGGTGATGCCGGCGGGCACCGGGATCGCGTCGCGCTCGGCGACATGGGTGGGCTCGACGTCGTACGGGCCGTGCGCCTCGATGCTGATGGCGAAGATGAACTGCGGCGGGCCCTGATCCTTCAGCTGGGTCATGATCTCGTCGGTCATCGCGCTGTCGGCCATGTACTTGCCGTCGTTGGGCGCGCCGGGCGGGAACGACGACTGCGACACGAAGCGATCGAAGCCGATCGCCTTGAACGCGGTGGTGCGGTTCCAGAACGCCGGGTCGTTGCCGTGCAGCGCCAGCGTCGAATAGCCGTGCCGGCTCAGCGTGCGGACCAGTCCCGGCAGTGCCTGGTGACTCATCTGCAGATAGGGGAACTGCAGGTTGTCGAAATAGCGCAGCGACAGGCCGGTGAGGAATTCGAACTCGGTGCGGATGGTGCCGCCACCAAAAGTGGGCACGTGCAGCTTGCCGCTGATGCCGTGCGCAGCCAGCCGGCGCAGATTGGGCGCGAAGTTGCTGTGCTCGTAGCCGCGCATGATGGTCGGGTCGAAGAACGACTCGCTTTGCACCACCACCACGTCCGGCAGGTCGGCCGCCGCCGGTGTCGCCGCCTGCATGGACTGCAGCAGTGCCGGCGCGGACTGGTTGATCAGACGGCTGGCCGTGATCGGGTCCGGCTTGTGCGCACCCTTGCCGTATTGCAGGTGGAACAGCATCAGCGAGCTGACCAGGCCGGAATGGGTGGTGGTGGAAATGGCCGACCACGGCTCCAGCCACAAGGTCTTCGCGTTGTAGATCTTCGTCCACGCCTGCAGGCCGACCAGCATCGTGAGCAGTGCCAGCGCCGCCGCGCCGCCACCGAGCGCGCGCGGCAGCCGCGGGCGGCGTTCGAACAACGGCGGTTCCAGTCGCCACGCCACCACGATCGCGATCACCGCGGCGAGCAGGCCGAGGTACGGCCACGCGCTGTGCGGCAGATAGCCCGACAACAGGTGCATGCCGCCCTTGTGCAACTGCCCCACGATGCGGAAGTCGTCCGGCAACAGCGGCGTGCCGAGGTTGGCCACCTTGAGCACGTTCACCGCGTACAGCAGGCCCTGCAACAGGAACGCCAGCGCGAACGAAAGCCATGCGCGCCGGCTGATCGCCAGCAGCAGCGCCGCCAGCAGCAGGCCCGGCAAGGCGTTGGCCAGCGGGTAACGTGCCTGGTCGAAGATGCGCAGAGGGGTCACGCCGACGCCACCGTCCACCCACCCGGTCAGCAGCACGAAGGCCAGGGCCAGCAGCAACAGCAGCGCGACCCGGGAAGCGATCGCTCGCCGACGGGAAACGGGCGGGGAAGCAAGTGGCGGCATGGCAGTCCTGCGTTTTCTGTCATGGTCTGGACGCGCCAATGTAATGGCGGCCAGATGAACAAGGAGTAGGCGTGGCCGGCGAGTGTCCGGCTTGTCGAGGGCTTGTTCAAGCGGTGCTCAGCTGCCGGCAGCTGCCCGCCATGCGGCACAATGCCCGGATGACCCATCCGGCAAGCCCCGCACTGCGCGCACTGATCGATGACCGTTACGGCGAACTCGCCAGTCGCTGCCGTGCGGCCGGCGTGCCGCTGCACGACGACGCCGGCGTGGCCGAGCGTATCCGGCGCACCCTGCTGGCCAGCGATTTCGCCTTCGACACCTGGTGTCGCCAGCCGCAGTTGCTGGCGCCGGCCGGGCTGGAGCGCCTGCGCTCGGGCAGCGATGCCAGTGCGCGCGTCGAGGCGCTGAAGCTGCCGGAGGACGAGGCCGGGTGCATGGTCGCGCTGCGCCGCTTCCGCCACGCCGAGGCATTGCGGCTGGTGTTCCGCGATGCCAACGGGCTGGACGAGCTGCCGGAAACCCTGTCGGCGACCAGCGTGTTGTACGAGGTGCTGCTTGAACTGGCATTGGGCTGGTCCGAGCGCATGCTGGCCGCGCGCTACGGCCACAGCCGCAACCCCGAGGGCGCGTTGCAACGCCTGCTGGTGATCGGCTTCGGCAAGCTGGGCGGGTCGGAGCTGAACTTTTCCTCGGACATCGACCTGGTGTTCGCCTACCCGCACGGCGGCCACACCGACGGCGCGCGGCCGCTGGACAACAGCGAATACTTCGTGCGGCTGGGCCGCCAGCTGGTGCGCCTGCTCAACGAGCCGACCATGGACGGCATCTGCGCCCGGGTCGACATGCGCCTGCGCCCGTTCGGCAACGCCGGCCGGCTGGCCTTGTCGTTCGCCGCGATGGAGCAGTACTACCAGAGCGAAGGTCGCGACTGGGAACGCTACGCGTGGATCAAGGCACGCCCGGTCGCCGGCGATCGTGCCGCCGGCAAGCAGTTGCAGGAATTGCTGCGGCCGTTCGTCTACCGCAAGTACCTCGACTACACCGCGTTCGCCGGCCTGCGCGAGATGAAGTCGCTGATCGATGCGGAAGTGGCGCGCAAGGATCTGGCCGACAATCTGAAACTGGGCCCCGGCGGCATCCGCGAGATCGAGTTCATCGTGCAGCTGACCCAGCTGATCCGCGGCGGCCGCGAGCCGAGCCTGCGCGTGCGCGGCCTGCTGCCGGCGCTGACCGCGTGCGAGGCGCGCGGCCACATTCCCGCCGCGCGGGCGCGGGCGCTGCGCCAGGCCTACGTGCTGCTGCGGCGCGTCGAGAACCGGGTGCAGATGCTGCGCGATGCGCAGACCCATGACATCCCGCCCGATGCGCTCAGTCGCGAGCGCCTGGCGCTGAGCCTGGACCATCCAGACTGGGACAGCCTGCAGGCGGCGCTGGCGGCGCAGCGGGCCATCGTCAGCGAGGAGTTTGCCGCGGTCCTGATGCCGCAGGGCGGCCGCGCCGCCAGCGTGCCGGTCGCCGACCTGCAACTGTGGCAGCACGCCTGCGACGAGTCGCTGGACGTCGGCGTGCTGGAAAGCTCCGGCTTCGTGCCCGGCAGCGAACTGGCCGACGCCCTGCTGAAGCTGCCGCAGGCGGCTTCGGTGCGCGCGATGTCGCCCCGTTCGCGCGAACGGCTCGATCACCTGATGCCGCAGCTGTTCGAGGCCGCCCGCGCCAGCAAGGCGCCGGTGGCCAGTCTGCTGCGGCTGGTCCGCCTGATGCAGGCAGTGGCGCGGCGTTCGTCCTACCTGGCCCTGCTGGAGGAGCAGCCGGCCGCGCGGCGCCGGCTGGTGCGGCTATTCGCCGACAGCGCCTTCCTGGCCGAACGGGTGATCGCGCAACCGCTGCTGCTGGACGACGTGCTCGATCCGCGCATCGACCAACTGCCGTTCAAGCGTGCCGACATCGCCGCCGAGATCGTCCGCGTGCTGGGCACGCTGGAGGAACGCGAGGCCGAGGCGGAACTGGAACGGGTCAACGAGTTCAAGGCGTCGACCGCCTTCCGGCTGGGTCTGGCGTTCAACGACGGCCGCGCCGACGCGGTGGCCACCGCGCGCCGGCTCGCCGCGCTGGCCGAGTCGGTGGTGGGCGCGGTGCTGGCCCTGGCCGAGCGCGAGCTGGTGGCGCAGCACGGCCGGCTGCGCGGCGAAGGTTCGGGCTTCTCGGTGCTGGGCTACGGCAGCCTCGGCGGCGAGGAGCTCGGTTTCGCCTCGGACCTGGACCTGGTGTTCGTCTACGACGGCCGACGCGCCCAGGCGATGAGCGACGGCGCGCGGCCGATCGAAGGTTCGCGCTGGTACCAGCGGCTGGCCCAGCGGGCGATGAACTGGCTCACCGTGCTGACCCGCGGCGGGCGCCTGTACGAAGTCGACACGCGGCTGCGGCCGGATGGCTCCAAGGGGCTGCTGGTCAGCAGCCTGGATGCGTTCGTGGCCTATCAGCAGAGTCGTGCGTGGACCTGGGAACACCAGGCGCTGCTGCGCGCGCGGCCGATGGCCGGCGACGCGGCGCTCAACGCGCAGCTGGCCGAGGTACGACGCAGCATCCTGGCGGTGCCGCGCGAACGCGCCACCGTGCTGGCCGAGGTCGGCAGCATGCGCCAGCGCTGGCGTGCCGAACGCGACCGCTCCGACGAGCGCCAGTTTGACCTGAAGCAGGGCCACGGCGGCCTGCTCGACATCGAGTTCGCCTTGCAGGGACTGGTGCTGGCGCATGCGGCGCAGCAGCCGTCACTGCTGGGGGTCACCGCCAACGCGGGCCTGATCGAGGCCTGCCGCGGCGCCGGCCTGCTCGACAACAACCAGGCCGCGATCCTCGCCGTGGCCCACGCCGACCTGCTGCAACGCGCCCTGGCCTGCACCCTCGACCTGCGCTCGCGCATCGCGCCTCGCGATGCGGAACTGGCGCAGCTGTGCGGCAGTGTCCGCGAGGTCACCGATGCGCTGGGGTTCGCCTTTTGAGCTTTCCGCTCAGGCGCGATTGTCGCGGTGGAGTTTCAGCAGCTTGAAGTAGCTGACGGGAATGGCGACGTAGGAAAGCCAGGCCAGCATCAGCGTTGCCGTGGTCAGCCAGCTGCCGCCCCAGAACAGGCCCAGCCGGCCGCGACTCATGCCGAGGATCATCCGGTCCATTCGATGCGACGACGAAGCGGACGTCACGTCCATGCTCAGCACCAGGTACACGATCCCGGGCGTGCCGACGTAGCCGAACAGCAGGAAGCTGATGACCAGGATGAGGATCGAGGCCTCCTTGTCGGCGGCGCGCGAATTCAGCCTGACCGGTGCAGTTACCGCCAACGCGGCCAGTGCGCAGGGAAACAGCATCGGCATCCACGCCCAGTACAGCCGCACGCGATGCGGGTCGGTGGAAGCGGCGGCCAGCGAGCGGGCAAGGCGGGTGTCGAAGGGAATCCATGCCTCGGCGACGACGGTGTCGGGCAACACGACCGCCAGCACGAAGCCGATGGCGATGTAGACGGCGGTGACGATCCAGGCAGCAGTCCAACTCTCGGGGTGCTTCACGGTATCCATGTGTGTGCGCTTCCTTTCGGACGGCGTAGCCAGCCCGGCGTGGTGTTATGCCGTCGATGCGTCGCGTTGTCGGGCGGCGATGTGCTGGCGCAAGTCGGCGGCGATGTCGGCGGTCTCGCGCAGTGGCGGCGGTGGACGAACGGTCGGGCCGTCCAGGTCGTGCAGCAGCCCGGCCTCGCGCAGGGCGTGATGGAAACGCTCGATCTTCGCCGGCAACGGCGCGGCCACGAAAGTCTGGACCGGGCAGCCCACGGCGCAGGCTTCGGAAAGCATGTTCACCGAATCGGGAGTGACCACCAGCCGGTCGGCCCAGCCGAGCACGCCCGGATAGGGGTTGCGGCCGTCGTCGGGTCCGGCCCAGACCAGGCCGGGCACGTCGCGCAGGCTGCGGCGGAACACTTCGACCAGCACGGGCGAGGTGCGCCGCGAACCGAGCACCAGCAGGCTGCCGCCTTCGCCACGCTGGCGTTCGAGCAGTCGCGTCGACAGCTGGCGCGCATAGTCGCCGTCCAGCGTGATGCCCTGGCGTGAGCCGCCGAGCAGGACGCCGACCCGCGGTTGCGGCAGCTCGGCGAAGCCGGGGCAGGCATCGCGGCCGTCGGCCAGCCATTCGTCGTCGACCGGATTCAGCGAGCCCAGTGGCTGCAGCACGTTGGGGCCGTCGAGCCGGTCATGACGGGGCGCGACGACGGTGTCCCAGTGGGCGGGATCGATCCGCGGGTCCAGGATCTGCACGGTGTAGCACTGTCCGTCGGACAGGCGGCGCAGCATGCGGGTGAACAGGGCGGCCGCCCGGCCGCAGCCGATCGCCACGGTCGGCCAGGGCGGCGCGAACAGGCGGCGCTGGCGGGCGGACAGGGCCAGCCGCCCGCCGAGTTCCAGTTTCGGCGCCAGCCATGACCACGGCGCCCGCGGCTGCAGCACCAGGTGACGCATGGGCATGCCCAGATACTCCGCCAGCGCCAGCGCCTGCCGCTGGTTGCCGGCGGCCGTGTCGGTGATCACCCAGCATTCGCCATGCGGGTTCAGCATGAGGCTGCAGGCTCCGTCACTGTTTCCCGAATGACCACTCTACGTTCTTCCCATGGGTGGACCGTTCGCCTGCAGCCGCCTATACACTGGCAGGATAGCGTCACTTCGGGCGCGCCCCGCCACAGGATAGCGATGTGCGGGTGGCTTTCCGAGGCCAGCCGCAACCTGTTCGGGCGTCGCCCCCGCCTGGCGCTCGACGAAGCCGGCACGTTCGCCTGACCCACACTTCCACCATTCACAGGAGCTTACCCATGCGTGCACTGAAATGCCTCGCTTTCGCCGGCCTGCTCGGCGCCGCCGTGTCGGTCCAGGCCGCCCCGGTCACCTACCAGCTCGACCCGAGCCACACCATGGTCCTGTTCAGCTGGAACCACTTCGGCTACTCCAACCCCACCGCCGACCTCGGCCTGGGCGAGGGCACCGTGGTGTTCGACGAACAGCATCCGGCCAATTCCAGCGTGGAAGTGACCCTGCCGCTGGCCCGTCTCGACACCCACGTGGCGGCGCTGGACGAGCACCTGAAGAAGCCGGACTTCCTCGATGCCGACAAGTACCCGGTGGTGACTTTCAAGAGCACGGCGGTGCAGCCGCTGGGCGGCAACAAGTTCAAGGTGACCGGCAACCTCACCGTGCACGGCGTGACCAGGCCAGTGGTGCTGGACGCGACGCTGAACAAGATCGGCCCGCATCCGATGAGCAAGGCGCTGTCGATCGGCTTCGACGCCACCGCCAGCATCAAGCGTTCGGACTTCGGCGTCGGCGCCTATGTGCCGAACGTCAGCGACGAACTCGCCATCCGCATCACCACCGAAGGTTCGGTGCCGAAGAAGAAGTAAGTCTGCGCGAACACAAAAAAGCCGCGCCGGTGACGGCGCGGCTTTTTCATGTCTGGACGAGTGGGTCAGTTCGCCTTGACGCCGGCGTCCTTCAGCGACTCCAGCTTGCCCAGGTCGACGCTGGCGACCGCCTGTTTCAACTGGTCGATGCTGTCGACGTTGCCGTTGGCCTTCACGGTGAAGCGCTTGCCGACCACCACGCTGTACTCGCCGTATTTCGACTGGGTGTCCCAGGCCTCGTGGACCAGGTTGCCGCCGGCGCTGTAGGTCTTCTCGTAGCCGTGCTCGGTCTGCTTTTCCTCCTCCGGCGCCATCGCGCTGGCCAGCGACATCAGCCCCTTGGCGCCGCCGGTATCGGAGACTTCCAGCGTGAGGTGCTGGCCGCTGTCGGCGGAATAGTCGGCGCTGGCCTGGGAGATCTGCATGCCCATCGCCTTGTTGCGCTGGGCCGACAGGCTGCTGCGCTTGAGGTTGCCCAGGCTGTCGGGCAGGAAGGCCTTGATCTGGTCCGGTGCCAGCGCCTCGACGTTGCCGTTGGTGCCGGCCATCGCACCCATCATCTTGCCCATCGCGGCGGATTGCGCGGCGCTGTCGCCGGATTTCTGCGCGGCTTCCATGTCCTTGCTGGCCTGTTCGGCGCGCTTGCCCATCGCGGCCAGCTGCCCCATCGCGCTGTTGCCGTCGATGGTGACGCTGTCGCCGTTGCTGCCGGTGACATGCATGCCGCCCATCGCCGCGCCGGTGAACGCGGCGGTGCCGACCACGCCGATCACGATGGCGCCGACGATCCAGCTCAGCACGAAGGCGATGATCACGCTGACCGCGGTGTAGCCGGCCGATTTTTCGGTCGGACATTTCATCGTCTGCGGCAGGCCGAGGTAGAGCAGGTACACGCCATAGATCGCGCCGGCGAGCGCAACCAGCCAGCCCAGCCAGGGAACGATCACGGCGATGCCCGCAATCCAGCTGGCGGTCCACGCATAGGCCACGGTCTTGAGGGCCTGCACCATGTCCTTCTGGCCGCCGAAGGTGGGTGCCAGCGCGTTGATGATCAGCGCCATCAGGTAAACCACGACCAGCGACAGCAGGTAGCCCAGCACCATGCGGGTGATGCCGCCACCGATCGAGTCGCGCACGGTGATGCCGAATGCGCTGGTGCCGATCAGGCTGCCCTTGATGAAGGCTGCCACCGCGGGCAGGGCGGCGAGGATGAGGATGTAGCCGGTGAACAGGCTGTTCACCGTGGCCGGTTCGGCGGCGGCCACGGGCCACTCGGTCTTCGGCGTGGTCAGTATGGCCTTGACGCGTGCAATGATCTTTCCTGAATCCATGGTCAGCTCCCGAACTCGTTGCAGTGGGCCCGGCGCGAAACGCCGGGTCGTGGATGAGTGCTCACGTGATGAGGACCGCCACCGCAGCCTCACGGCTGGGAGCTGCGTCCGGCTTCCCTGGGTACCCCTGCTGTCCCCCGACAGAAGGCTGCAGCCTGCTACCATTTGCGGCCTGATGTCCAGTCTGGAGTTCACTGATGTCATCCCCCCGCTCTGCGGCGGCGCCGATGGTGCCGGCAAATGCCGAAAATCGTTATGAAGTGACGCGCGCGGACCTGCCGCTGTCCTGTCCCATGCCCGGCATGGAACTGTGGAACTCGCACCCGAAGGTCTACCTGCCGATCGTCGACGATGGCGGCGAGTCAACCTGTGCCTACTGTGGCGCCTGTTACGTGCTGCGGGACTGAGCTTTCGGGCCAGTCATACCCTTCGGCGGCATTGTTCTTGCTTGCCTTTATGGAATGAAAGCCGCCAGCCCCGAGCTCATGTCCAGCATTGCCGTGCCCGCCAAGCTGCTGACCGTGGTCCAGTTGATCCCTGCGCTGCATTCCGGTGGCGCCGAGCGGTCAGCGCTGGAGATCGCCCGCGCGCTGGTGCAGGCTGGCCATCGCTCGGTGGTGATCTCGGCGGGCGGCCGGCTGGTCGAGCAATTGAAGGCCGAAGGCAGCGAGCACGTCACGCTGGACATTGGCCGCAAGTCGCTGTCCACGCTGGGCCATCTGGGCGCCTTGCGGCGCCTGCTGCGCGAACTGAAGCCGGACATCGTGCACGCCCGATCGCGGCTGCCGGCCTGGATGGGCTGGTGGGCACTGAAGGGCATGACGCCGCGACCGCATTTCCTCACCACCGTGCACGGGCTCAATTCGCCGGGGCGTTACAGTGCGATCCTGTTGCGCGGCGAGCGCGTGGTGGCGGTGTCGCAGACCTTGCGCGACTACGTGCTGAGCCACTACCGCTGGCTGGAGCCGGGCCGGGTCAAGGTGATTCCGCGGGGCATCGATCCGCAGGCGTTTCCCTATGGCCACCGGCCCGATGACGCCTGGCGGAAGGCCTTTCTTGCCGAGTTTCCCGCGCTGACCGGCGCACCCCTGCTGACCCTGCCGGGTCGTGGCACGCGCCTGAAGGGGCACCATGACGCGATCGAGCTGCTGGCTGACCTGAAGCGGCGGGGTATCGAGGCGCGCCTGTTGCTGCTGGGGGTGACCGAACCCGGCCGCGAGGCCTACGTGGCCGAGCTGCAGGAACTGATCCGCTTGCGCGGCGTGACCTCGCAGGTGGTGCTGAGCCCGCCGCGCGACGACGTGCGCGACATCTACGCGATTTCCGCGCTGGTGCTGCAGCTGTCGAACCGGCCCGAATCGTTCGGCCGCACCGTGGTCGAGGCGCTGTCGCTGTGCCGTCCGGTGCTGGGCTACGCCCATGGCGGCGTCGGCGAATTGCTGGCCGAGTTGTACCCCGCCGGCCGGGTGCCTCCCGGTGACCGCGAGCGGTTGGTGGAGCGCGCCGCCGAATTGCTGCGGGTGGCGCCGCCGATCTCGCCGCTGCAGAGCTATCGCCTGGGCGACATGCAGCAGGCCACGCTCGCCCTGTACGACGAAATCGCCGCGTCCTGATCAGGCCGCCGCGGGCGTGCGGATTGGCTGCGGCGGCTCGCCTACAATGCGGGATCGCAGTCATCCGGCCCACGCATGAATTCGTTCGGCACCTCACTCAAGGGCGCGTTGCGCTCGCCACTGCTGCCATTCTGGCTGGTGGTCGCGCTGCTGCCGTTCGGGCGCAGTTCCGAGCTGGGCACCGTGTTGTGCCTGCTCGGCGTGATCATGCTGTTCGCCCGCGATCCGCAGGCCTTGCAGCAGCACGCGGGGGCACGCCTGCTGCTCTGGCTGCTGGCGGCCTACGTCGGGGCGGCGCTGTGCTCCGCGCTCGATGCGGTCCGGCCGGGCAAGAGCTGGAGCACGGTGGCCGCGCTGTTGCGCTACGCGCCGCTGGGTTTGTACGCGTGTTTTGCGATCCGCCGCGAAAGCAAGCTGCAGGCCCTGTATGTGGCGGTGGCCTGGGTATTGGCGCTGTGGTGTCTGGACGCCTGGGTGCAGGCGCTGACCGGCTGGAGCCTTGGCGGCCAGGCGGAGGCCGAGCGCGTCTCCGGCATCTTCGGTGCGGACAACCTCAAGTTGGGACCGACCCTGGCGGTGCTGTCGCCGTTTGCGCTGTGGACCGCGCGACGACGCTGGGGCTTGCCGGGTCTGCTGCTCGCCTTTGCCCTGATCCTGGGCCCGATCCTGCTGGCCGGTGCGCGCGCCGCATGGCTGTGCTACATGCTGGTGGCGCTGGGCTTTGCCTGGCGCGAGACGAAATCGCCGCTGCGCTTTGCCGGCTTCTGCGCGGTGGCGGCGCTGCTGCTGGCGCTGGCCGGGGGACTGGCCTGGAAGACTTCGACGCGTTTCCATGACCGCATCGATCGCACCCTGCTGGCCCTGCACGGCACCGACCAGTCGCTGGACGCCGCGCTCAGCGGCCGCCTCGACATCTGGCACGCCAGCGTCGAGATGTTCGCCGCGCATCCGCTCAACGGCGTGGGTGTGCGTGGCTATCGTTATGCGTATCCGCAGTACGCCCCGGCGAATGATCATTTCGTGGTATCGACCGAAGCCTGCGGCGTCGGCGAAGGTGCCTGTCATGCCCACCAGCTGGTGCTCGAGATACTTACCGAGACCGGTTCGATCGGCCTGCTGCTGTGGCTGGCCGGCGTCGTGCTGGCATGGCGGGCGTGGCGCAGCGTGGGTGCGGCAGCGCGGGAGCGCGCGTTCCCGGTGAGCCTGGCCTTGGGCGTGATGCTGTTTCCGCTGAACACCCATCTGGCCTTCTATTCGGCCTGGTGGGGGCTGCTGTTCGCCTGGTTGCTCGGTCTGTGGTGTGCCAGTTTGTTCGTTGCCGGCGTCCCTGCCGGACTCCTCAAAGAAGCGGTTCCCCCGGGAGGGCCATGATGGGGCGTGAGCCGTTGTCGGTGGTGGTGACCACGTTCAACAGCGCCGCCACGCTGGACGCCTGCCTGCGCGGCGTGAGCTGGGCGGACGAGATCGTGGTGCTGGACTCCGGTTCCACCGACGCCGGCATGGCGATCGCAGCCCGCTACGGTGCGCGTATCCACACGCAGCCGTTTGCCGGATACAGCGCGCAAAAGCAGGCGGCGATTGATCTGGCCAGCCATCGCTGGGTGCTGCTGCTCGATTCGGACGAGTCGCTGGACGAAGCGTCGATCGCGCCGCTGCAGCAGGCGCTGCTGGCGCCGACCTGCGCGGGATACCAGTTGTGGCGGCGCGAGTGGCAGTTCTGGCGCTGGCAATCGCGACGGGCGCGGCTCAACCACTACGTGCGCCTGTTCGATCGACGACATGCCCGCATGAGCGGCCATGAAGTGCACGAGGAGGTGCAGGTGGACGGCGCGATCGGGGTGCTCGATGTCGTCATCGATCACCACGGCGAGCCCGACATCAGCGGACGCGTGGGCAAGGCTGATCGCTATTCCAGCCTGCAGCTGCCCGACCTGGCCAGGCGCCGGGTCGGCGGGTTGCGACTGCGCATGGTGGCGTATCCGACGGTGGCCTTCCTGCGCTACTACCTGCTGCGCGGCCATTGGCGTTCCGGCTGGGCCGGCTTCATCGCCGCCCGCATCCACGCGTTCTACGCGTTCCTGAAGTACGCGAAGCTGTACGAGCTCGAGCAGCGGCGTTCGAAGCAGGGCACCGGCGACGATCAGTAGATCGCAGGCGCGCCCGGCGGCCGGGTCTTGAAGCGCTTGTGCACCCACAGGTACTGCTCGGGCGCCTCGCGCACCATCTGTTCGATGCAGGCATTGACGCGTGCGGTGTCGGCTTCCGCAGCGGGTCCCGGGAAGTCTTCGAGCGGCGTGCCCAGGCGCAGGACGTAGCCCTGGTTGCCGGGCAGGCGGCGATGGAAGAACGGAATCACCTTCGCGCCGGACATCCGCGCCAGGTGATGGGTGGCGGTGATGGTGGCCGCCGGCACGCCGAAGAACGGCGCAAACACGGTGTCCTTGCTGCGCATGTCCTGGTCCGGCGCGTACCAGAGGGTGCCGCCGTTGCGCAGGTATTTCACCGTGCCGCGGATGTCGTCCTTGTCGAACATGGCGTCGGCGTAATCCAGTCGCGCGCGCAGCACCGCCCACTCGAACACGGTCGAGTCCATCCGCCGATACATGCCGGCGATGCGGATGCGCTGCGAGACCAGTCGCGCGCACAACTCCAGATGCGAGAAATGTCCGCCCACCAGCAGCACGCCCCGACCTTCCGCCCGCGCCGTTTCCAGATGCTCCAGTCCCTCGATGCGGGTGGGGATCGCCGCGATGCGCCGGTCGCTGCCCATCCAGCCCAGCGCGAACTCCACCAGCATCAGGCCGATGTCGCGCAGGTTGGCGTCGACCAGGCGTGCCCGGGCGTCGGCGTCGAGTTCGGGGAAACACAGGGCGAGGTTGGCTGCGGCGATGCGCTTTCGCGCCGAAGGAATGCGCAGCACCAGGGCGCCGAGGCGACGGCCCAGCCACATCAGCACGGATTGCGGCAGTCGTGCGATCAGCCAGATCGTGGCCACGCCCAGCCACGCCGGCCAGTGGCGAGGTGCGAGCAGCGAACGGTGGAAGGCGGGACGGGACATGCCGGGCATCGTGGGCATTGTAGTGGATCGCGGACGGCTGTCCCGCGTGGCCTCGTTCCCGCTCTCGTATACTGCCGCGTCAACACCACGAGTCGTGCCATTGCGCTATCTCTACACACTGGCGATGTTCCTGGTCACGCCGTTGCTGGTGCTGCGGCTGCTGGCGCGCGGGGTGCGTTCGCGGCCTTACCACCAGCGCTGGCCGGAGCGCTTCGGGTTCTTCAGGACGCCGGGCTTCAACGGCAGCCTGTGGGTGCACGCGGTGTCGGTGGGCGAGGTGAATGCCGCCGAGCCCCTGATCAAGGCACTGCAACGCGATTACCCCAGGGCGCAACTGGTGGTCACCACGGTGACTCCGACCGGCACGGCGCGCGTGCAGCAGTTGTTCGGCGACAGCGTGTTCCATGTCTATCTGCCGTACGACCTGCCGTACGCGGTGAGCCGTTTCCTGAAGAAGATCCGGCCACGGCTGGCGCTGATCGTCGAGACGGAGATCTGGCCCAACCTCTACTTCGCCTGTCGCCGCCGCGGCATTCCGCTGATGATCGTCAATGCGCGATTGTCCGAGCGTTCGCTGCGCGGCTACCGGCCGCTGCGCGGGCTGCTGCGATCCGCCTTGCGTTGCGTGACCCTGATCGCCGCGCAGTCACGCACCGATGCGGCGCGTTATCGCCTGCTCGGTGCCGATCCGCAACAGGTGCTGGTCACCGGCAACATGAAGTTCGACATGCCCATACCCGATGGCGCGGTGGAGCTGGCCGCCGGCATGCGCGAGCAGTGGGGGCCGCGTCGCCCGGTGTGGATGGCGGCGAGCACGCACGAGGGCGAAGAGCAGGCGGTGCTTGAGGCGCACCTGCAGGTGCTCAAGCGACTGCCCGATGCGCTGCTGCTGCTGGCGCCACGCCATCCCGAACGGTTCCGGCTGGTCGAGCACTCGGTGCGCAGCCTGGGTTTCACGGTGGCCACGCGCGGTCTCGAAGGCGTGCCGTCGTCCTCGCACCAGGTCTTCGTGATCGACGCGATGGGCCAGCTGATGCCGTTCTTCGCCGGTTCCGACGTGGCCTTCGTCGGCGGCAGCCTGGTGCCGATCGGCGGCCACAACGTGCTGGAGCCGGCAGCCCTGTCGGTGCCGGTGCTGGTCGGGCCACACACCTTCAATTTCGACGAGATCACCCGCAGCCTGATCGAGCAGGGTGGCGCGATGCGCGTGACCGGCACCGCGCAACTGGGCCCCGACGTGCTGCGGCTGTTGCTGGATGCGGCCAGCCGCGAACGCATGGGTCGCGATGCCCAGGGCGTGTTCGAACGAGAGCGCGGGGCGGTGCAGCGGGTCATGCAACTGATCGATGGCATGCTGCAGGAATGACGGATCGTCCGTCCGGAAACGGAACGGCCGGGACATGCCCGGCCGTTCCGTGAAACGTGGCGCCGCGGTTTACTGCAGCAACGCGTTGATCTGCTCGATGTCCTTCACGTCGGCGGTGCCGGCGGTCTGCTTGAGCAGCAGCTTGTTGAGGATGAACTGGTGCCGCGCCTGCGAGTAGCTGCTCTCCGACGAGGTCAGGGTCTGGATCGCCAGCAGCACGTTGGTCATCGTCTGGGTGCCGACCTCGAACCCGGCGCGGGTCGCTTCCAGCGCCTTGCGGCCCGATTCCACCGAAGCCTTCGCCGATTCGACCTGGGCGATGCCGGCGATCACCGAACGATAGTAGTTGAGCGTGTCGCGCACGACCTGGCGACGCTGCGCTTCCAGCGCGTCGGCGGCGCCGTCGCGCTGGTAGATCGACTGGCGCACGAGTGACTGCGTGGCACCGCCGGAGAAGATCGGCACGTTGAGGGTCAGTCCGATCGTGGTCGAGGCGGGGTCGCGATAGCGGGCCGCGGCATTGCCTTCGGACCAGCCGGCTCCCTTGCCGTAGGACACGCCGGCGGTGATCGTGGGCAGATGCGCCGCCCGCGCCGCGCTGATGTTGTGCTGGGCGGTTTCCACGTTGCTCTTCTGGGCGAGCAGGTCGGGATTGGTTTCCAGCGCCTGCTTGACCCAGGCGTCCTGGTCGGCCGGGGACGGCGGCTGCATCGGCAGGTCGTCGCGCAGCTTCTTCAGGTCGCCGGTGGGCTTGCCGGTGATCTGGGCCAGCGCCTCGCGGGAATCATTGAGGGTGTTCTGCGCGGCGATCGTCTGCGACTTCGCCGCTTCGTAATACGCCTTGGCCTGGTAGACGTCGGTGATCGCCGAAAGGCCGACCTTGAAGCGCTGGTCGGACTGCTCGTACTGCTGGCGGAACGCGTCCTCGTTGGCCTTGGCGTAGGTGAGGCCATCCTCGCTGGTCAGCACGCCGAAGTAGGCGGCCACCACGCGCACGTAGAGTTGCTGCCCGGCGGATGCGTACAGCTCGTCCTGGGCCTCGGAAGCCGAGTGGGCGGCCTTGAGGTTGGCGTACTTGCTGAAGTCCAGCACGCTCTGGCTCAAGGTGCCGTTGATCGTGCGCGAGCGGCTGTGGCCGATCTGGCCGCCACCATTGGTCTGGTTCAGGCTCATGCTGGCGCCGATCTGCGGCAGCAGCGACGCGCGGGCCTGGGTCACGCCTTCACCGGTCGCCAGCCTGCTGGCATCGGCCTGCGACAGCACTGGGTCGTTGTTGCGGGCTTCACGGTAGGCGTCCAGCAAGTCCTCGCCGTGGCTGGGCAGCGAGATGGCGGCCAGGGCCAGTGCAAGAGTGAGCAGCTTCAAACGCATGAGTTGCCTCGTGGGTATCGATTCGGGGATGAGCTCAGAACACGAACCGCGGCGGCGGCTCGGCGTGACTCAGGTAGGGAAGATCGGTTTCGAACAGGGCCTCTTCGCGGTAGCGACCGGCGCCCTCGTGCATGAGCAGGGTGGCATGCTGCACCGGCGATTCACCGCGGATCACCAGGGCGCGACCGCCGGGCTTGAGCCAGGTCAGCCAGCGCGGCGGTATCGCATGCACCGCACCAGTCACCACCAGCCCGTCGAACAAGCCGTCGGGCTGCCACCCGTTCACGGCTTCGCCGGTGACCAGGTCAGCGTTGGAAACGCCGGCGGCCTGCAGGCGTTGACCGGCGGCCGCCGTGAAGTCCGCATGGATGTCGACGCTGGTGACATGCGCCGACAAGCCGGCCAGGCAGGCGGTGAGGAACCCCGAGCCGGTGCCGATTTCCAGCACGTGCTCGGTACCCTGCAGTTCCAGCGCCTGCAGCACGCGGCCTTCCACCACCGGCTTCATCATCACTTCGTTGTGGCCCAGCGGCAGGCACAGGTCGGCGAAGGCGAGCTGGCGATGTTCGGCGGCGACGAAATCCTCGCGGCGCACGCGGGCGATCACGTCCAGCACGCGGGCGTCCAGGACTTCCCACGGGCGCACCTGGTTTTCCACCATGTTGAGTCGCGCCTGCTCGATATTCATCGCCATCTGCTCGTGTCCCATGCGGATCGAAAAAGGTCAAAAAGGATAAGCGCTAGCGCGCGCTCCCACAATGACACGCTCCGACGGTCACAGCCTGCCGGTTGCGCGGCGGGCCACGAAGTGCCGGAAGTCATCGGAAGCGGTTGACGCACGTCACCTGATGCACGCGTGCGTTCGACACGGGAACTGGCGCCGGTGCCTGTTCTGGAAAATAAATGAACCGGGGCGTATAATAAAGCGATGAACCCCGTTTGTGAAGGTGGAGGCATGAGCAGCAGCGCGCAAATCAGAGCCCAGGGTCCCGGTCGTCCGAAGGACATGGAGAAGCGTGCGGCCATTCTGGTCGCGGCGAAGGCGCTGTTCATCCGCAATGCCTTCGCCGGCACCAGCATGGATGCGATCGCCGCCGATGCCGGGGTATCCAAGCTCACGGTGTACAGCCACTTCGGCGACAAGGACAACCTGTTCCGCGAAGTGATCCGTTCGCGCATCGAGGATCTGCTGCCGGAAGAAACCTATGCCTTCGACCCCCATGCGGACATCCGCGAGACCTTGCTGAGGGTGGCGCTGATCCATGCCCACCTCGACTGCAACGTGGAGACCGTGGGCACGTTTCGCGCCATCCTCAGTGATTGCCGTCAGGGCAATCCGCGCTACGGCAAGCTGATCTGGGAAGAAGGTGCCGCGCGCACGCATGGACTGATGGAGCGGTTGTTGCAGCAGGCGGTCGACGCCGGCCAGCTGGATATCGCCGACGTGCCACGCGCCTGCACGCAATTCCTCAGCCTGATCAAGGGCAACCTGATGATGCGCCAGATGTTCGGTTGCACGGATTGTCCCGAAAGCTATGCCGCAGAAATCGAAGCCACCGCTCGGGCCGGTGTCGACATGTTCCTGCGCGCCTACCTGCCGCGTGATTCGTCCATGGCCTGAGTGGCGGGCGAGCTGGCGGTGGCGTTGACGCCACCGCCACACCGGGTGACTAGACTGGTCTGAATCCGTCCACGCAAGGGATATTTCATGGCCACCCAGTCGAAGTCCACGCCGTCGAAATCCACGCAGTTTCTTTCCGACATCGAGACGATCCGGCGACGCGCGCGGGAACACATGCAGCGCGGCGCGGTCACCGACAGCTACACGCTGGATCGGGAAACGGTGCTGAAGCTGCTCAACGAGGCGCTGGCCACCGAACTCGTCTGCGTGTTGCGCTACAAGGCCCACCACTATCTTGCCTCCGGCATCAACGCCAAGAGCGTGGCCGCCGAATTCCTCGAACACGCCAACGAGGAGCAAGGTCACGCGGACCTGATCGCCGAGCGCATCACCCAGCTCGATGGCAAACCCGATTTCTCGCCGGATGGCCTTTCCACTCGCAGCCATGCCGAGTTCGTGGTGCCCGAGGAACTGGCGGCGATGATCGAGGAAAACCTCGTCGCCGAACGCATCGCCATCGACAGCTATCGGGAAATCATCAACTACGTGGGTGACCAGGACACCACCACCAAGCGCATGCTGGAAGGCATCCTGGCGATGGAGGAAGAGCACGCCGAGGACATGAAGACCCTGATGGAGGATTTCGGCAAGAAAGGTGAGCCGGCCAAGCCCGTTTCGTCGAGATAGTCCTGTCGAAAGGCCAGGAAATCCCTCGATCAAAAGTGTGGGTAGAACAGGAAGCAGGGTGGCCGCCGCCACCCTGCTTCATTTTTACCAGCCGGCCAGCACCAGCTTGCCGATCGTGCTGCCGGATTCCAGCTGGCGATGCGCCTCGCGCAGGTTGGCGGCATGGATGGGCGTCAGGGTGGCGGTGCGCGTGCCACGCAGTTCACCGCTGGCGAGCAGGGTTGCCACGCGTTCGAGGATGCGCCCCTGTTCGGCCTGGTCGTCCGTCTTGTAGCGGGCACGCGCGAACATCATTTCCCAGTGGATGCCGATGCACTTGGCCTTGTACGGATCGCCGATCTTCAGCGCGCCGACCGGTTCCACGATCAGCCCCACGTGACCTTGCGGCGCCAGCAGATCGCCGATGACGGACCAGTAGCGGTCGGTGTCGGCGAGGTTGAGCACCGCATCGACCTGGGAGAAACCCAGCGCCTGCAGTTGCGCGGCCAGCGGCTCGCGATGGTTGACCACGTGCTGCGCGCCCATCGTGCGGCACCAGTCGATGGTTTCGGCGCGCGAGGCGCTGGCGATCACGGTGAAGCCCGCGCGTCGGGCCAGCTGGATCGCGATGGAGCCTACTCCGCCGGCGCCACCGATGATCAACAGGGACTTTCCTTCGCCGCCGTGCTCGCTGTCGAACGGCATGCGCTGGAACAGCAGCTCCCAGGCCGTGAGCACGGTCAGCGGCAAGGCCGCGGCGTCGGCCAGTTCTACCGATGGCGGCACGTGGCCGACCAGCCGTGCATCCACCAGCTGGTACTGCGCGTTGCTGCCAGCCCGGGTGACGTCACCGGCGTAGTACACGCGATCGCCCGGCCGAAAGCCGGTCACCGCCGCGCCGACCGCCTCGACCGTGCCGGCGGCGTCATAGCCAAGCACCTTCGGCTGCGCTTCCACCTGCGGCTTCGGCGAGCGGACCTTGGTGTCGACCGGGTTCACCGATACGGCTTCGATCCGCACCAGCAGGTCGTGCTCGCCGGGCACGGGCGTGGACAACTCGACATCGATCAGCGATTGCGGATCGTCGATCGGCAGATAACGGGTGAGGGCGACGGCTTTCATGGGAGCTCCGGACTTCGGGCAGGGGACGGGAAAGAGTTTGCGCTGGCGCGAACGCGGTTTCAGCAGGATGCTTCGAGGCCGGCGGCGCGGGGCGCGACACGGGAAGCGTGGGCGCGATCCAGCCGCATGCTGTACAGCGCCACGATCAGGCCGAGCAGCGGCAAGGTCGCCGCCACCCAGGTCACCGCGCCCAGGCCCGGTCCGTGGCTGATCACCGCGCCGCCCAGCCACGCGCCGATCGCGTTGCCGAGGTTGAACGCGGCGATATTGAAGCTCGACGCCAGCACGCCACCGCCGCTGGCCTTCTGCAGCACCCGCAGCTGCAGCGGCGCCACGGTGGCGAACCCGGCGATGCCGAACACCGCGGCAAACGCGATCATCGCCGGCTTGCTGTGCAGGGCCAAGGTCATCGTGCCCAGCACGACCGCCAGCGCGACCAGCGAACCCAGCAGGGTCGCCATCAGCCGCCTGTCGGCGAGACGGCCGCCGAGCAGGTTGCCGACCACCATGCCGCCGCCGAACACCAGCAGGATCGGCGACACCGCGCTGTCGGCAAAGCCGGTGATGCGGGTCAGGATCGGCTGGATATAGGTGAACACCGCGAACACGCCGGCGAAGCCGAGTACGGTCATCAGCAGGCCCAGCAATACTTGCGGATGCGCGATGCCTTTCAGCTCCTCGGCGAACTTCATCGGCGCGTGTCCCCCGCGATCGGCCGGTACCAGCGTGGCGATGATGATCGTGGCCAGCACGCCGATCGCGGTCACCGCCCAGAACGTGGCGCGCCAGCCATGGTGCAGGCCCAGCCAGGCGCCGGCCGGCACGCCGAGCAGGGTCGCCACGGTGAGGCCGGTGAACATGATCGAGATCGCCGAGGCCTTGCGATCCTCCGCCACCAGCCCGGTCGCCACCACCGCGCCGACGCCGAAGAACGTGCCGTGGGCCAGCGAGGTGAGCACCCGCGCAATCATCAGCACGGTGTAGCTCGGCGCCAGCGCGCTGGCCAGGTTGCCCAGGGTGAAGATGATCATCAGGGCGATCAGCGCGGTCTTGTGCGGCAGCCGGCTGGTGGCCGCGGTCAACAGCGGCGCGCCGACGAACACGCCCAGTGCATAGCCGGAGATCAGCAGGCCGGCGGCGGCGATGCCGACGTGCAGGTCGGCGGAGACCTGCAGCAGCAGGCCCATGATCACGAATTCGGTGGTGCCGATGCCGAACGCGCCGGCGGTCAGCGCGTACAGCGCCAGCGGGGTGCGTGGCCGGACGGAAGGGGAGCGCATGGCGACAGTCCTGAAGAAACGATGCGCCAGCCTAGGGATTTGCCTTTTCTGCAAAAACCACCAAGATGGCTAATCATTATCAATGAACGGTTGATAGTCATGGACCGCATCGGCGATCTCGGCCTGTTCCTGCGCGTGCTCGACCTGGGTTCGATCAGCGCCGCCGCGCGCAGCCTCGACCTGTCGGTGGCGGTGGCCAGCCAGCGGCTGAAGCGGCTGGAGCGCGAACTGGGCGTGCGCCTGCTGCACCGGACCACCCGCCGGTTGCACGCCACGCCCGAGGGCATGCAGCTGGCCGAGCAGGGGCGCGCGCTGGTGGAGGACCTGGAGGCGCTGACCGGCGGCCTGCGCCAGGGCGCCAGCGAAGTCAGCGGCACCTTGCGGGTGACCATGTCGGCGGCGTTCGGCAGCCAGTACATTTCGCCGCTGCTGCCGGAATTCCTCGCCCTGCATCCGCGGCTGAAGCTCAGCGTGAATCTCGACGACCAGATCGTGGACCTGGTCGGTTCCGGTTTCGACCTCGGCATCCGGGTTGGTGCACTGGACGACTCCGGCCTGGTGGCGCGCCAGCTGGCGACCAACCGGCGCGTGCTGTGCGCGTCGCCGGGCTACCTGCAGCGCCACGGCGTACCGCGCACGCCGGCCGATCTTTTGAACCACGATTGCCTGCTGCTGGTCGGCAGCCGGGGTCGGCAGGACACCTGGCATTTCCGCGACCGCAAGGGCCGCGCCGTCGCGCAGCGCGTGCAGGGCCGCTTCGAGACCAACCAGGGCGAACTGCTGCGCGACGCGGTGGTGGCCGGGCTCGGCATCGCGATGCATTCGGTCTGGCACGTGCACCAGCAACTGCGCGACGGCCGACTGCAGGTCGTGCTGCCGGACCATGCGATCGCCACCACCGGCATCCACGCGGTGATGCCGCAGCGCCGGCTGGTGCCGCCGCGGGTGCGCGCCTTCGTCGACTTTCTGGCCGAGCGGCTGGGCGCGCAGCCGCCGTGGGAACGATGAGCCTGTAAGCTTTGCCCATTCCCCGCAGGAGTTGCCCGATGCAGACCCAGGACACCTCGAACCCGCCACGCCACGGCATCCGCCGCGCCATCCTGGCGCTGTGCGCGCTGGTGCTGCTGTTCGTGGGCGCGCTGATGTGGTGGTGGGACAGCGAGCCTGCGCTGTTCGATCCGGTGACGGTGACCCGGGCGCAGATGCAGGAACTGAAGCGGCCGGTCAGCGTCGGCGCCACCACCACGGTCACCCTGATCACCTCGGTGCACACGCTGCTGGACAAGCGCGGCGGCTACCTCAGCAACGACAAGCTGCCGCCCGGCGTGCTGATGGACAACGTGCCCAATTGGGAATTCGGCTCGCTGACCGCCTCGCGCGACCTGGTGCGCGCGTTGCGCAACGACTTCAGCCGTTCGCAGACGCAGTCGACCGAGGACAAGGACCTGGCCGAGGCCGACCCGCTGCTCAACAGCCCGAACGACCGCTGGCTGCTGCCCAGTTCGGAGAGCCAGTACCGCAAGGCGATCAGACATCTGGACGGCTATCTGGGCCGGCTCGGCGACGCCGACGACAGCAACGCGCACTTCTACGCGCGCGCGGACAACCTGGCCGACTACCTGCAGCTGGTCTCGTCGCGGCTGGGTTCGCTGTCGCAGCGGCTGTCGGCCAGCGTGGGACAGATCCGCATCGGCGACGTGGCCTCGGCGGACGAGCCGGCGGCGGCCAGCACGGTCGCTGCGCCCGGTGGCGGCCGGCTGGTGAAGACGCCGTGGACGAAGATCGACGACAACTTCTACGAGGCGCGCGGCTACACCTCGACCCTGCTCGAACAGCTCAAGGCGTTCCAGCAGGACTTCGGCCCGATCCTGCGTTCCAAGCACGCCGACGTGAGCCTGGAGCAGGTGATCCGCGAACTGGAGGAAGCGCAGCGTCCGCTGCACAGCCCGATGGTGCTGAACGGTTCGCCGTTCGGCTTCTTCGCCAACCATTCGCTGGTGATGGCGAACTACGTGTCGCGGGCGAACGCGGCCCTGATCGACCTGCGCGAGCTGCTCAAGCGCGGTTGATTCCTGCGGGTGGCGGACACGAAAACGGCGCGCCACGCGAAGCGGGCGCGCCGTTGGTCCGTCGGATGATCAGGCCTTGCTGGCCTTGTAACGCTCGACGCCCGCGACGATCTCGGCCTTGGCCTCGGTGGCGCCGGCCCAGCCCTCGATCTTGACCCACTTGCCCTTCTCCAGATCCTTGTAGTGCTCGAAGAAGTGGCCGATGCGCTCCAGCCAGTGCGGCGAGACGCCCTTCATGTCGTTGATGTGCGCGTAGCCCGGGAACACCTTGGGCGACGGGATCACCACCAGCTTCTCGTCGCTGCCCGCTTCGTCGGACATCTGCAGCATGCCGACCGGGTGGCAGCGGATCACCGAACCCACGGTCAGCGGCAGCGGCAGGATCACCAGCGCGTCCAGCGGGTCGCCGTCACCACCCAGGGTGCCCGGCACGTAGCCGTAGTTGCACGGGTAACGCATCGGCGTGGAGAGGATGCGGTCGACGAAGATCGCGCCGCTTTCCTTGTCCACTTCGTACTTGACCGGCTCGGCGTCCTTGGGGATTTCGATGATGACGTTGATTTCGTCCGGCACGTTGCGGCCGGCGGGTACGAGATGCAGACCCATGGACAGTCCTTGGTGAAGATTGAGGAAAGAAGGTCTGCAAGGATACGCCAAACGCTGCTGCGCCGCAGCAACGCACGCCGGCCCCCGGGCCGGGCGTTCAGGCCGTGTGCGAGTGTCCGTAGGGGCGTTCGCGCAGCCATTTGGTGGCGATCCACTTTTCCCCCCGCTGCACCGGCAGGCCGGCATGCAGGGATTGCTGGTCGCCGCCCTCGTAGGCGAAGTACACGGCGGCACCACGCCGTGCGGTGACGGTGAGGCCCAGTTCCGGGAAGGCCGTGCCGCCGCCTTGTGCCGGCGTGTTCAGATACATCACCACGCTGGCGACGCGCTGACCGCCCACCGCGGTGATGGTGTCGTAGCCCGGCTGCCGCGGGTCGAACCAGTCGAAGTGCGGTTCGTATTCCTGGCCGGGCAGGTAGTGCAGGATCTGCAGCCCTTCGCCGTGACTGACCGGCATGCCCAGCAGGGTGGCCAGGCGTTGCTCGATCCGGCCCACCAGCGGCAGCTCGTTCAAGGTGAAGAACATCCCCTCGCTGGTGCGGCGCTGGTCGACCTGGTTGCTGCCGTCGCTGGCCACCGTCAGCGCGCGCTTGAGCCGAGGTTGCGCCAGCGCGATCAGCTCGTCGCATTCTTCCGCGGCGAGCAGGTTTTCCAGCACGCGCAGCGTGGGGTTCTCCACACTGAGCGAAATGCCGACCAGATGTCCGTCGACATCGACTTCAGGCGCTTCGGGATGTCTCGTGCGCAAGCCGCGGGGCGTCGCGCCCGGTGCCGGCGCATTCAGCGCCGCCAAGGGCAGCTTCAACACCTCGGCGACGATGCTGCGGCTCTGGCGCGGGTCGTAACCGTTGTCCTTCATCAGCCGCAACACTTCAGTCACGCTGTGGCCGTCCCGCGTCGTGGTCAGAATCCAGTCGCGCAGTTGCGGGGTGATCGTGGTGCGTGGGTGCATGGATGGGACAGAGTCGGCAGCGGAGCGGAAAGCTTACTGCATGCGCCGCACCGGCTTGATCGCGGGCGCGCTGGCTCGTCGCCGGCAGGACGGGGGCAGGTTCGATCAGCCGCCCTGGCAGCGGCGTCGCGCCGGTCGCAGCGCCATCCGCTCTTCCATCTCGTCCAGGCAATGGCCGAACAGTTGCATCGCGTCATGCAATTCCTGCGCGGACAGGCCGCAATAGCCCAGCAGCAGCCCCGGGCGTGCCTGGGCGGACGCGTAGTGCGGCGCCATCGGATACAGGCCCAGGCCCTGCGAGTGGGCCAGTTCGATGAGTTCCTGTGCCTGTGCTTCGTCGTAGCCGCGAAGCCACACGACCACGTGCATGCCGGCCGGGGAGTCGACGATGTCCACCCGGTCGCCGGCGTGTCGGTGCAAGCCGCGGATGAGTTCTTCGCGACGCCCCTTGAGCTCCTTGCGCGCCTGCCGCAGGTGCCGTTCGAAACCACCGCTTTCCATGAAATGCGCCAGTGCCGCCTGCTCGATCCCGGGGCAGGAGAAGTCGCTGAGATATTTCGCGTTGATGAAATCGTCCCGCAAGGCGACGGGCAGCACCATGTAGGCAAGGCGCAGGCTGCCGAACAGCGTCTTGGAAAAGCTGCCGACGTGGATCACCCGGTCGCCCTGGTCCAGCGACCGCAGCGCAGCCAGCGGGCGGCTGTCGTAGCGGAACTCGCCGTCGTAGTCGTCCTCCAGGACCCAGCTCTTGTGCGTGTCGGCGTAGTGCAGCAGTTCCAGTCGTCGCCGCAGCGACATCACGGCACCACTGGGAAACTGGTGCGAAGGCGTGACGCAGACCAGCGCCGGCGCCGGCACGGGCAACGCCTCGCAGATCAGGCCTTCGTGGTCGACCGGCACGGAACAGATGCGGGCGCCATGCGCCCCGAGGGCCTGGTAGGCGCCGAAATAATGGGGGTCTTCCAGCGCCACCGGATCGCCCTCGTTCAATAACACCCGGGCGGTGAGCGAAAAGGCCTGCTGGGCGCCGCTGACGATCAGCACGTTCTCGGGCAGCGCCCGCACGCCGCGGTGGCGTGCCAGGTAGGCGCACACCTGTTCGCGCAGGGCCGGCGAACCCTGCGCGCGGATGTCGCTGGTGGGCGTGTAGGCCGCGGCGCGCGCCAGTTCGCGCCCCCAGGTCTCGCTGAGCGCGGGATTCACCAGCGGGTTGCCGTACTGCAGGTTGTAGCGCAAGCCGCTGTGCAGCTGCGCAATGGTCCTGTCCTGCACCCGTCGCGCGCGATGCGCATAACGCGATGGCGGAGTGATCGAGCGCTCGAGCGGACGCGCCGTGCGCGTGGTCTGCAGGTGCGCCACGTAGCTGCCCGATCCGACCCTGGCGTCGATGAAACCTTCCGCGCGCAACTGCTCGTAGGCAGCCAGCACGGTGGTCCGCGAGAGCCCGAGTTCCTGGGCCAGCTCGCGCGTGGGAGCGAGGCGCGAGCCGATGCCGATGCGACCGTCGAGGATCGCTGCCTTCATGGCTCGCGAAAGTTGGGCGTACTGGGGCCCGGTGCCGTCTAGGATGAGGAACACGCCAGATCTCCGAGGGGTTTCAGAAATGCATGGACTGGAGCCACGGCGATGTGGGGACAACGCGATGGCCGATGGGTGAGCTTAGAGGCGAGCGTGACTGCGCGTCGTGCGGCAGAAGTCACGATGAAGCTTCGATGGAGGCCTCGTTCGGCCGCGTTCGCGCGGCGTGGATTCGCCGGGACGCGTACCGGTCCACGGCTGCAGTCGTGAAGGCTCGCGGATGGCAAGCCGGAATCCGCGGCCAGCCGCGGCGTCCGTGTCCGCCGGGGAAACAAAAAGGCACCGCCGAAAAGCTCGGCGGTGCCCCGTTTTACGGTGTTGCTGGCGAATCAGAAGTCGTAGTTCACGCCAAAACGCACATAGCGTGGGGTCTGCGCCGTGAACGGACGCAGATAGTTGACGCCCTGACGCGCGTAGGTCTGTGTCGTCTCCTGACTGTCAAACACGTTGTAGACCATCACGTTGAAGCCCAGCCGGCGCTGTGCCCATTCCGGCCGGTACTCCGCGCTCAGGCTCAGCAGGTAGGTCCACGGGTTGTGCGACTCGCCCGGCGACGACGGCTGGCCATTGCAGAAGTGATAGTACGTGCCGTAGCCCAGACCCGGGTTGGTGTTGTTGGCATACAGGCCAAGGCAGCTCTTGGGCGCGCCGGACATGACGGTCAGGTTGCCCGACAGCATCCATGCCGGGTTCAGCTGATACGAACCGTACGCCTTGATCTGGTGACGCCGGCTGTTGGCCAGTTCGCCATTGGCGTAGTCCATGATCTGCGCGTAATCCCAGTCGGAGGTGGCCGACACGTCGGTCTGGCCGACGTCGGTCTTCACCTGGCCTTCGCTGTTGCCGTAGCTGCGCGAGAACAGGTAGTCGACCTTGCCCTGCCACTTGCCGTCGAACGGATGCTCCAGGTACAGGTCCAGGCCGTAGTACTTGCGCTTCATCGTGGTGTTGAAGTGGAAATCGTTCTTCCAGTCCATCTGCACGGTGTAGTAGCCGCCGGCCAGCTTCGGGATGTTGAAGACCGAGGTGGCGCCCGGGTTGATCAGGATGCTGCCCGGCACCTGGGTGGCGTCGTAGCTGTTCGGGTCGATGCCCATCGCGTTCATCTTGGCGATGATCGACACGTTGTCGGCGATGTCGTCGATGGCGTTGCGCAGGTTGCGATAGGTGGCCTTGGCACCGTACACCCACGAGTCACCCAGCTTCTTGTCGAAGCCGAGGATGTACTCGTCCTGGTATTCCGACTTCAGGTTGGTCGACGCTGCCGTGCGCGGGTCACGGCCCTGGCCGTACTCGCCGTTGTTCGACAGCGGCTGCCCGGCGCCGACGCTGGTGTCGATCGGGGTCAGCCCGGTGGGCGCGCCGTTGGCGTCGATGCCGGTGTAGGTGTAGTAGGTGCTGGTGAACAGCGAGGTGCCAGCCGAACGCTGCGCCACGCTGCTCGGCAGTGCGAGGTAGTAACGACCCGCATTGCCGTAGACCTTCATGCTGGAGTCGCCATTGACGTCCCAGCTGAAGCCCACGCGCGGCGCCCACTGCGGCGAGGTCAGGCGCAGGTACGGCTGGCCGTCGCCACCGTAGTTGGTGAACTGGTCGTTGCGCAGGCCGAGCTTGACCAGCCAGCGATCGTTGACCTGCCAGCTGTCCTCGATGTACTGCGCCCGCTGCGCGACGCGGAACGAGCCGTTGTCGTGGTAGCGGTACTGGTAGACGTAGTAGCCGTTGCTGCCCGGGCCGGCGGCGGCAACCCACGGCGAGTTGCGCCAGTCCGCACCCGCGGCCGCGGTTCCCGGGCCGCCCAGGATGTACTGGTTCGGCAGCGGGTTGCCGTCACCGTCGGTGATCCGGTCGTAGTACCAGGCATAGCCGAGGCCATTGGGCGGGAAATACGTGCCCGCGTCGACGTTCGACGAGTTCTGGTTGTCGATACCCGCGGTCAGCGTGTGATCGCCCAGTTTGTAGCTGATGTCGACGCGCAGGTTGGTGTTGGTCGAGCGATGCCCGGGCAGGTTGATCGTCGACACCGTCTGGTTGTTGGTGATGATGTCGCCGCCGGTGACGTCCGGGTTCTGGTTTTCCGGATGGAAAAGGTACGGGTTGGTCGGATCGAATCCGGGCGTGTCGCTGTAGTACGTGCCCTTCATCTTGCCGTACAGCGCGCTCACCGTGAGGTCGTCGGTGATGTAGCTGGTGAACTTCGCCGAGTAGAGGTCGGCGCCGTTCTTGGTCGAGGTCGCGCCACCGACGTAATCGGTCTGCTTGTCGCTGTCGTAGTCGTAGTTGTACGTCGAACCCTCGTACGAATCCTTGCTGGAAGCGCCGGTCAACTCAAGCACGTTGCTGTCGTTGATGTTCCAGTCCAGCTTGCCGTACCACTTCGGGCGGTCTTCGCGCGTATGCGTGATGAACGGCGCCGTCACCGGGCCCACGCCGCGGTCGACTGCACTGTTGGAGTCGCCCAGGCCCTGCTCGCGCTCGGCCTCGACGGCGGCGAAGAAGAACAGCTTGTCCTTGATCAGCGGGCCGCCGACGTAGGCGTCGACGGTGGTCGTCCACGACTTGTTGTCGTTGCGGCGGCGATAGATGCTGCCGCGCGAACCGTCGCCGTTGACGTAGTAGAAGTTCTTCGGGTCGCCCTGCAGGCTGCTGGGCGTCCACTGCACCTGGCCACCGAAATGCCATTCGTTGGTGCCGCGCTTGCCGACCTGGCTGATCACGCCGCCGTCGGAGCGGCCGTAGGCGGCGCCGTAGCCGCCGCTGAGCACTTCCTGCTGGTCGATCGCGCCGTAGGGCAGGGTCAGGCCGCCGAAGCCGCTCAGTGGATCGGTCGTGTTGAAGCCGTTGATGTAGTACGCGTTCTCGACGACCGAGGAACCGCCCAGCGAGACGACCGAGCCGCCGGTGGTGCTCAGGCCGTTGAACAAGCCGCTGCCTTCGACCACGCCCGGGGCCAGCAACGCGATCGCCTCGGCGCTGCGTGCCAGCGGCAGGCGGGCCAGTTGCTGGGAGGTGATGACGGTGCGCGAATCGACACCGGTCACGTCGATGCTCGGCAGCGCATTGGCCTGCACGGTGACGGCGCTCAGGACCTGTGCGTCCGCCGCGTTCGGCGCGGCAAAGGAAACCTCGGTGCCGGCGCCCACGCGCATCGTGATGTGCGAGCGCGTGTCGATCACCTGGCCATCGCGCTGCAAGGTCACGGTGTAGTCGCCCAGCGGCAGCGAGTCCACGGTGTAGCGGCCGGACGCGTCCACCGCCACTTCACGGGTGATGCCCGCGTTGTTGCTGACCTTCACGGTTTCGCCGCTGTTGGCGGAAACCTGGCCAAAAATGCTGCCGGTCGTCGCCTGCGCGTGAGCCGGAACCAGGGCGCCAGCCCCATACAGTCCCAGGGTGATGGCTGCCGCCAGGCCCAGCGCGGCATGGCCGAACGGCCGGCTGCCGGGTTTGCGTTGGATATTTGCGTGGTTCTTCATGTAGCTCCCCGTTTCAGTGGTGATTGACATCGGATCCGGTGGAACGAACCCGCGTCCACCTCAAAATGGAAATCCGGTGCAGGTGAAAACTCAGGCGATCAGGCCCCGGTTGCTTCGGAGATTGACGTTGAGCTTGTTGTGGAAGGTCATCAGGCGATCGACCTGTTCGGCTCCCGGGCTGTGCCCGAGGACCCCGTAGAGTTCGGCCAGCAGGTCCGCACGCGTGGCCTGATCCAGCGAGCCGCCGAGCAGCCCGATGTACGACTGCAGCAGGCGCAGCGACGCCGCCAGCAGCTGGGGGTCCACACCCGTCGCAGGCGACGGACTGGACAAGGGTTCCGGCTTGCTGGCGACCTGCTCGACGGCGGCCGCCGGCACCAGCCGGACCGGGCGCGACGACTCGTCGGCGGCGTACATCGGACCCTCGCCGGCGACCAGCCACAGCAGCGAAACACCGAGGGTTCGAGCCATGGTGATGCAGCGTTCGCGCGAGATGTCGCTGTGGCCATCGCGCCAATTGCGCACGGCGCCGGCGGAAAAGCCGCAACGATCGGCAATCGCAGCGGCGCTGCCCTCGAGCTTGATCAGTCGGCGTATGCGGTCGGGCAAACCCCGTGCCGCGTCGGCGGCGTCGGCATTCGCCGCGTCCGACGCGCCGGGCGACGTGGCGTGCCTGCCCGTCATGCCATCGAGCAGGGCAAGGCGCGCCAGGGGCTTGCTCGACGCCGCCGCAGCGACGTGACTGTTGCTGCCGGTCCGGCCCGGGGGAGGGGGCGCGAACCAGGATGCACTGGTGGACATGGTGCTGGCTCCATGGGGGAATGCCGGCTTGGGGAGGCCGGCAACATGGGGTGACAAGGCGGGCCGTGGGAGTCCGCCGGAACGTCAGGTTTTTGTTATGGAAGCGTTCGGAGGTGTAGCGTAGATGCCGAAATCCTTCGTTACATAACCAATTTTTCCGAACTGGCCAAAGCCAATTGGTTTGACCGGTTCCTGCCTGAAGCTGCAGAAATGCAGCCATTTCGCCGATCGCAAATCAATGATGTATGGCCGTCTGGACGTCCATCATGGGTGCGCAGGTTCGCGGGCGGTGACGGCGCGGCAGTCTGTCGCAGCCGCAGCGGGCCGGCTTGCCCGGTGGTGCCGGGAGCTCAAAAAAGATCGCCCGGAACGGAACCCGTCCCGGGCGATCGGTGACGCAGGCAGGGCGTGGCGGACTACTTCAGCTGGTCCCACAGGAAGTCGTACGCCATCGCGTGCATGTGGGCGGACTGTTGGTTGTCCGCGCCGGCGCCGTGGCCGCCTTCGAGGTTCTCGTAGAACCACACGTTCGGGTGGCCTTGGGCCTGCATTTCCGCGGCCATCTTGCGCGCCTGCACCGGCCCCACGCGATCGTCGCTGGTGGCGGTGTAGAACAGCACGGGCGGGTAATGGCCGTCCTTCTTCACGTTCTGGTAGGGCGAGAAGGTCTTGATGAAGTTCCAGTCGGCGGTATCCGGATTGCCGTATTCGGCCATCCACGATGCACCGGCGGACAAATGGATGTAGCGCTTCATGTCCAGCAGCGGCACTTCGCAGGCGATCGCGCCGAACAGCTGCGGATAGGTCGTCAGCATGTTGCCCATCAGCAGGCCGCCATTGCTGCCGCCCTCGGCGCCGAGATGCTTCGGCGAGGTCACCTTGCGCTTGATCAGGTCTTCGGCCACCGCCGCGAAATCCTCGTAGGCGCGGGGGCGATTGGCCTTCAGTGCGGCCTGGTGCCATTGCGGGCCGTATTCGCCGCCGCCGCGGATGTTGGCGATCACGTAGACGCCGCCGCGTTCCAGCCAGGCGCGGCCGACGCTGCCGCTGTAGTAAGGCTGCAGCGAGACTTCGAAACCGCCGTAGCCGTACAGCAGGGTGCGGTTGGAGCCGTCCAGCTTGAGGTCCTTCGGGGTTATTTCGAAATAGGGCACGCTGGTGCCGTCCTTCGACTTCACGAAGTGCTGGCTCACCGTGAACTTCGTGGCGTCGAAGAACGCCGGCGCCTGCTTGATCGTCTCGGCCGACGTGCTGTCGAGCACGCCGCGCTGCAGTGACGACGGGGTCAGGAAGCCGGTGACGTCGAGCCAGTATTCATCGCTGTGGTCGGGGTCGGTGTCGACCACGCTGATCGAGCTCATCGCCGGTGCGCCCGGCATCGCCGCGCGCTTCCAGTCGCCGTCCGGCGTGGCCATCTGCGGCGGCGTCAGCACGTCGAGGCGGCTCTTCACGTCGTCCATCAGGTTGAGGATCAGGTGGTGCCGGGTCCACGCGTAGGAGTCCAGCGAAGTATGCGCATCGGGCTTGAACAGCACGGTGAACTCGCGCTTGCCGGCCATGAAGCGGTCGAACTGCGTGGCCAGCAACGCGCCTGCCGGATAGGTCGTGCCGTTCACGGTCCACGGCGAGCGCGTGCGCACCAGCAACCATGCCTGGTGGGCATCGGCCTCGGCATCGTCGGGCACCTCGACGCGGGCCAGGCTGCCATGGATGCGCTGATACAGCTCGCTGTGGAAGAAGTCCCTGGCGATCGACACGAAGTCGCGCTCGTAGCCTGGTGTGCGATCGTGGTACGCGCTGACGGCGAGGTCGGTCGGTTTGCCTTCGTACACGACGGCGGCGTTTGCCAACGGCGTGCCGCGCTGCCATTGCTTGACGATGCGCGGGTAGCTCGACTCGGTCATCGTGCCGGGCCCGAAATCGGTGCCGACGTAGAGCGAATCCTCGTCGATCCAGCCGACCTGGGTCTTCGCCACCGGCAGCTCGAAGCCGTTCTTCACGAAGCGCTTGTGCGGTATGTCGAACTCGCGCACGGCGATGGCGTCGCCGCCATCCGGCGACAGCGACACCAGGCAGCGCTCGAACGCCGGCTTCAGGCATTGCACGCCCTTGAACACCCAGCGCTTGTCCTCGGCCTTGTTCAGCGCGTCGATGTCCAGCAGCACCTCCCACGCCGGCTCGGCCTTGCGGTATTCGGCCAGCGTGGTCCGCCGCCAGATGCCGCGCGGGTGCGACTTGTCGCGCCAGAAGTTGTAGAGATAGTTGCCCATCCGGCTGACGTAGGGGATGCGCGCGTCGGAGTCGAGCACTTCGAGGATGCTGTCGCGGGTGCGGGTGAACTCGTCGTTGTCGACGAAGCGCATCGCCGTCGTGGCGTTCTGCTGCTTCACCCAGTCCATGGCGCGGGTGCCGTGGATGTCTTCCAGCCACAGGAACGGATCGTCGTGGCCGGCTGCAGGGGCAGCCCCGGCGGGCTTGGTGTCGCGGGCGTGGATATCGGTCATGCCTGTCAGTGTGACGCCAAGCGCCAGCATCAACCAGAGTGATTTCATGGTGTGTCCCCAGGTGCGCGAAGAGCGGGATGGACGTGGCCGGTGCGGCCCGCGGTCAGTCGAAGCGCGACCATCCGATCATACGGCCGCTGCCGACCAAAGTCAGGAGTGCCTGGCCTGGAACAGGAATCCCGCCACGGGGGCGGGATTCTGTCGTCTCGATCCGGCCCCGCTTCGCCGCTCTCCCGGTGTGCGGGAGAGGGGCGAAATGCCGTGCGGGAGTCGCTTCGATTACAGCAGGGGGATCATCAGCAGCGCCACGATGTTGATGATCTTGATCAAGGGGTTTACTGCGGGGCCGGCGGTGTCCTTGTACGGATCGCCGACGGTGTCGCCGGTCACGGCGGCCTTGTGCGCCTCCGAGCCCTTGCCGCCGTGGTGGCCGTCCTCGATGTACTTCTTGGCGTTGTCCCATGCGCCGCCGCCGGTGGTCATCGAGATGGCCACGAACAGCCCGGTGACGATGGTGCCGATCAGCACGCCGCCCAGCGCCTGCGCGCCGGCCTCGGGGCCGCCGAGCCACTTGAAGCCGAAGATCACCAGCACCGGCACCAGTACCGGCAGCAGCGACGGCACGATCATCTCGCGGATGGCGGACCTGGTCAGCATGTCCACCGCGCGCGAGTATTCCGGCTTGGCGGTGCCGGCCATGATGCCCGGGATGTCACGGAACTGGCGGCGCACTTCCACCACCACCGCACCGGCGGCCCGACCGACCGCTTCCATCGCCATCGCGCCGAACAGGTACGGGATCAGGCCGCCGATCAGCAGGCCGATGATCACGTAATGGTTCGACAGGTCGAAGCTGACCAGGGAGCCGCTGAAGTGCTGGCTGAGGTTGTGCGTGTAGTCGGCGAACAGCACCAGCGCCGCCAGTGCCGCCGAACCGATCGCGTAGCCCTTGGTCACCGCTTTGGTGGTGTTGCCCACCGCGTCCAGCGGATCGGTGACGCCACGCACTTCCGGTGGCAGGTCGGCCATCTCGGCGATGCCGCCGGCGTTGTCGGTGATTGGGCCGTAAGCGTCCAGCGCCACGATCATGCCGGCCATCGACAGCATCGCCGTGGCGGCGACCGCGATGCCGTACAGGCCGCCCAGGGCGAACGCACCCCAGATCGCGGCGCATACGGCCAGCACCGGCCACGCGGTGGACTTCATCGACACGCCCAGGCCCGCGATGATGTTGGTGCCGTGGCCGGTGGTGGAAGCGGCGGCGATGTGCTGCACCGGCTTGTATTGGGTGCCGGTGTAGTACTCGGTGATCCACACGATGCCGCCGGTCAGGGCCAGTCCGATCAGGGTGCAGCCCCACAGGTTCATCGCGCCGTGGCTGAAGTCCGGCATCAGCTGCATGGTGATCGGATAGAACGCGGCCGCGGCCAGCACGGCCGAGACGACCACGCCCTTGTACAGCGCGCCCATGATCGAGCCGCCCTGCTTCACCTTGACGAACAGCGTGCCGATGATCGAGGCGATGATCGACACGCCGCCCAGCAGCAGCGGATACAGCACCGCGTTGGCGCCCACCTCGCTGATCATCAGGCTGCCCAGCAGCATGGTGGCGATCACCGTCACCGCATAGGTCTCGAACAGGTCGGCGGCCATGCCGGCGCAGTCGCCCACGTTGTCGCCCACGTTGTCGGCGATCACCGCCGGGTTGCGCGGGTCATCTTCGGGGATGCCGGCCTCGACCTTGCCGACCAAGTCAGCGCCCACGTCGGCACCCTTGGTGAAGATGCCGCCGCCCAGGCGCGCGAAGATCGAGATCAGCGAACTGCCGAAGGCGAAACCGACCAGCGCGTGCAAGGCGGGTTCACCGTTGATGCCCATGCGGTTGAGCAGCAGCCAGTAACCGGCCACGCCGAGCAGGGCCAGGCCGACCACCAGCATGCCGGTGATCGCGCCGCCCCGGAAGGCGACATCCATCGCCTTGCCCAGGCCGCCACGGGCTGCTTCGGCGGTGCGTACGTTGGCGCGTACCGACACGTTCATGCCGATATAGCCGGCCGCGCCCGACAGCAGCGCGCCCAGCAGGAAGCCGATCGCGGTCGGCCAGCTCAGAAAGAAACCGATCAACAGCAGCAGCACCACGCCGACCAGGCCGATGGTGGTGTACTGGCGGTTGAGGTAGGCGCGGGCGCCTTCCTGGATCGCTGCGGCGATCTCCTGCATCCGTTCGTTGCCCGGCGATTGCGCCAGGATCCAGCGCGTGGAGAACGCGCCATACAAAACCGCCACTAACGCACATGCAACAACGATCCACCAGCCATACTGCTGCAGCATCGGAGCCTCCCCATGGGTTGTATGCGGCCGCCGGAACGGGCGGTCCCGGGGAGTATAGGCAGACGTTGCGGCGCGGGCTGTTGTGCGGCGCAGCGCTGTCCGGCAAAGAAAAGGGCCATGCACGAATGCATGGCCCTGAAGGTTCAGCGGGCGGCGGACTTAGCGCAGCGCCAAGTCCAGGATGACGCCGGTGGCGATGGCGACCAGCAGGTAATCATTGTCCGCGCGTACCCAGTGGTAGCCACGTGGCGGGTGGCGCAGGTGGTAGTGGCCGTAGTCGCGCACGACGTAAGTCGGGCCGTAGTAACGATGGCCGCGCTCCCAGCGATGCGGATGGCCGTAGTAGCGCGGGCCGACGTAGCCGCGATTGACGTAGCGTCGATCATCGTGGCGACGGTAGTCGCGGCGGCTGTCGTAGCGCCGATGGTCGTAGCGCCGCTCGTCATGACGCCGACTGTCGTGATGACGATCATTGCCGCGGTCGTGGCCATGACGGCCATGGTCACCGGGACCGGGGGCGGCCACGGCGAAACTGCCGGCGCTGAGCAGGGTGATGGCAACGAGCAGGCGGGCGATGAGTTTCATCTCGGGTCTCCTCCCCTCGGCAATGGCCGCGACAATGCGGCGTTCGACCGGGGCAGGATGGATCGTAGGAAGCTGCGGCTGAACGCCAGCCGATTCCGGCAGGGCGGTTTCAGGTGGCGCTCAGCATCGCGAACACGGTCACAGACTCCGCCCGACTCAGCGCTGGAACGGGGCCAGCTTGCGTGGCACTGCGGCGTTCTTCAGGCTTACGTAACGCGGCAGGCCGTCCCTGCCGTAGGGCAAGGGCGCCTCGCCCCGGATCAGCGGCGCCAGATAGCGCCGTGCGGCGGCGGTGATGCCGAAGCCGTCGCGGCTGATGAAACCCTTCGGCATCTTCTTCTCGCGGTTAGCGATCTTCGCCAGCGGCGCCGGTTCGATCTTCCAGCGGTACGGCGCATCGGACGTGCGCACGATCACCGGCATCACCGCGTTCATCCCGGCCAGCGCGTATTCCACGGCGGCCCGGCCCACGGCATGCGCCTGTTCGGTATCGACCTTCGACGCGGCGTGGCGCGCCGAGCGCTGCAGGTAGTCGGGCAGCGCCCAGTGGTATTTGTAACCGAGCTTTTCCTTCACCAGCGCGGCCAGCACCGGCGCCACGCCACCCAGTTGCGCATGGCCGAACGCATCGCGCGTGCCCGCTTCGGCGAGGAACTGGCCGGCCGCGTTGCGCACGCCTTCGGAGGCGACCACGGTGCACCAGCCCACGCGCTCGACGGTGGCCTTCACCTTGGCCAGGAAGGCCGCCTCGTCGAAGGCGTTCTCGGGGAACAGGATGATGTGCGGCGGCGCATCGGCGCCCTCGCCGGCCAGGCCCGCGGCGGCAGCGATCCAGCCGGCGTGGCGGCCCATCACTTCGAGGATGAATACCTTGGTCGAGGTCTCGGCCATCGAGGCCACGTCGAGGCTGGCCTCCAGGGTGGAGATGGCGGTGTACTTCGCCACCGAACCGAAGCCCGGACAGCAGTCGGTGACGGCCAAGTCGTTGTCCACCGTCTTCGGCACGCCGATGCAGCGGATGTCGTAGTTCATGGCCTTGCCCAACTGCGAGATCTTCAGCGCGGTGTCGGCCGAGTCGTTGCCGCCGTTGTAGAGGAACCAGCGAATGTCGTGCGCCCGGAAAACCTCGATCAGCCGCTCGTACTCGGCGCGGTTGTCGTCCAGCGATTTCAGCTTGTAGCGGCACGAACCGAACGCGCCGCCGGGCGTGTGGCGCAGCATGGCAATCGCGCTGGCCGACTCCTTCGAGGTGTCGATCAGCTCTTCGCGCAGGGCGCCAAGGATGCCGTTGCGGGCGGCGTACACCTTCACTCCCTTGCCGCGGGCCGCTTCGATCACCCCTGCCGCAGTGGCGTTGATGACGGCGGTGACGCCGCCGGACTGGGCATACAGAATGTTTCCGGCAGGGACGGGCGAACGGCGACTCGGGCTCATGGGTTCCTCGATACGGGCGATGAAGTGTTGCGCATGGTCGGCAACAAAGGTTTTGGCGACAGATACTTGCGCGTGCCTGGGGGTTGCCGCCGTTTGACGACTTGGGGTGCAGCGGCTAATTTGGCGCACAATATCCGGGATATCGGACGGACTGTTGCAGTGTGCGGCAGTACGTCGAACTTGTGGAGCATTATGCGACTCGTCCTACTTGGTGCGCCCGGCTCGGGCAAAGGTACGCAGGCAGCCCGATTGAAGACGGCGCTGGGCGTACCGCATATCTCGACCGGCGACATGCTGCGCGCCGCGGTGGCCGCGGGTACCGCGATGGGACTCAAGGCCAAGGCGGTGATGGATGTCGGCCAGCTGGTCTCCGACGACATCCTGCTCGGCATGCTGGAAGAGCGCCTGGCCCAGCCTGACGCGAAAGCCGGTTTCATCCTCGACGGCTATCCGCGCAACCTGGCCCAGGCCGATGCACTCGACCACCTGTTGGCCAAGCTCGGCCAGCCGCTGGATGCGGTGATCAAGCTGGACGTGCCGAACGACGCGATCATCGGTCGCTGCGAAATCCGCTTCAAGGCCGAAGCCCGCGCCGACGACAATCCCGACACCGTGCGCAAGCGCCTGGGCGTGTATGCCGAGCAGACCGCGCCGGTCGCCGATTTCTACGCCAGCCGCGGCAAGCTGCAGGTGGTCGATGGCGTCGGCGAGCTCGGCGAAGTCACCGCGCGGGTCGAACAGGCCCTGCACCGCGAGCCCGCTGCCGCGAACGGCTGAGCACTGCCTGCTCCGGCGGAGCGGATTTCACGGAGTCGTTCGGCATGCGCCTGCACATCCTCGGTATCTGCGGCACCTTCATGGGTGGCGTCGCCGCGCTCGCGCGTGAGCTCGGCCACACGGTCGAAGGTTCCGACGCCAACGTGTATCCGCCGATGAGCACCCAGCTGGAAGCGCTGGGTATCGGCCTGATGAGCGGCTACACCGCGCAGCACCTGCAGCCGGCGCCGGATAGGGTGGTGGTCGGCAATGCGATGGTCCGCGGCAATCCCGCCGTCGAGTACATGCTCGACGCGCGTTTGAACTACATCTCCGGCCCGCAGTGGCTGGGCGAGACGGTGCTGGCCCGGCGCGACGTGCTGGCGGTGGCCGGCACCCACGGCAAGACCACCACCACCAGCCTGCTGGCGCATCTGCTGGAGAGCGCGGGGCTGGCGCCGGGCTTCCTGATCGGCGGAGTGCCGGGGAATTTCGGGGTGTCGGCACGGCTTGGAGGCAAGCAGATCTGCGCGGGTCCCGAATCCTCATCCGGCGCTGCGCGCCACCTTCTCCCGGAGGAAGCAGGATCTTTGGAGCGGTCTTCGACCGCGCCTTTTGTCATTGAAGCGGACGAATACGACACCGCGTTCTTCGACAAGCGCTCGAAGTTTGTGCACTACCGTCCGCGCATCGCCATCCTCAACAACCTCGAATACGACCATGCGGACATCTTTCCCGACGTGGCCGCGATCCAGCGCCAGTTCCATCATCTGGTGCGCACGGTGCCCGGCAACGGCCGGCTGATCGTCAACGCGCACGACGAGCGCCTGGCCGAAGTGCTGGCGATGGGTTGCTGGACGCCGGTGGAAACCTTCGGCATCGGCCGCGGCGACTGGCAGGCCAGCCTGATCGAGGCGGATGGCTCGGCCTTTGCCGTGCATCATCGTGGCGTACGGCTGGGCGAAATACGCTGGACCCTGCTCGGCCATCACAGCGTGATGAACGCGCTGGCGGCGCTGGCCGCGGCGGCTGCCGCGGGTGCCGATCCGCAAGCGCTGTTGTCCGCCTTCGCCAGCTTCGAGAGCGTCAAGCGCCGGATGGAACTGGTCGGCGAGGTGGACGGCATACGCGTCTACGACGACTTCGCCCATCATCCCACCGCGATCGCCACCACCCTGGCCGGCCTGCGCGCCAGCGTGGGAACGGCGCGCATCCTGGTGGCGCTGGAGCCGCGCTCCAATTCGATGCGCCAGGGCGCGCATGCCGAGGCGCTGGCGCCGTCGCTTGCCGACGCCGACGCCGTGGTCTTTCTGCAGCGCCCGGAATTGCCCTGGGATGCGCACCGGGTGACCGACGCGCTGGACGGTCGCGGCGCCACGGCCGCGACGGTCGATGCACTGATCGCCCATCTGCGCGGGCAGGTGCGACCGGGCGACCAGGTCGTGTTCATGTCCAACGGCGGCTTCGAGGCGGCACCGCGTCGCTTCGTGGAAAGCCTGCGCCAGGCGTGAGCGGCCGGCGGTGACCCTGCCCATCGCTGTCGTTACACTCCGGACATGGTTGCCCAGTCCCAGTCGCCGCTGATCGAGATGCCGCTGTTCCCGCTGCCTGCCGTGCTGTTTCCGGCCGGCAAGCTGCAATTGCGCATCTTCGAGCCGCGCTATATCGATCTGGTGCGCGAGTGCACGCGTTACGGCACCGGCTTTGGCGTCTGCCTGATCCTGCAGGGACAGGAAACCGGCGCCCCGGCGGTGCCTGCGGCGATCGGCACGATGGCGCACATCCATGACTTCAACACCGATGAAAGCGGCCTCCTTGGCATCATGGCCACCGGCGGCCGGCGCTTTCGGGTGGCACGAAGTCGGGCAAGATCGGACGGCCTGCTGCGCGGCGAAGTGGAAATCTGGCCGGACGAGCCGACCGTGGAAGTGCCGGTGGAGTTCGCTCTGTTGCAGAGCATCCTGGAGCGCCTGATCGAAACCATGGCGCCTCACTGGCGCGATGCGCCACGCGGCGCCTACGAGGATGCCAGCTGGCTCGGCCTGCGCCTGGCCGAACTGCTGCCGCTGGATGTCGCCGAGCAGCAATGCATGCTGGAGCTGACCGACCCCCTGCTGCGCCTGGCCGAATTGCGCGACATCCTGCCGCGTTTCCAGAAGGCATAGTCGTCACCCGCTAGACTGCCTGTCTGCACTTTCCCTTTCGAGGATTCGACACATCATGGATACGCTGGCCGGCAAGACCTTGTTCATCAGCGGCGCGTCGCGGGGCATCGGTCTGGCGATCGCGCTGCGCGCTGCGCGCGACGGCGCCAACATCGTGATCGCGGCGAAGAGCAACGTGGCCAACCCGAAACTGCCGGGCACCATCCACACAGCGGCCGCGGAGATCGAGGCGGCCGGTGGCAAGGCGCTGGCGTTGCAGGTGGACATCCGCGAGGAAGAGCAGGTGGTCGCGGCCGCCGCCCGGGCCGCCGAACATTTCGGCGGCATCGACATCGTGGTGAACAACGCCAGCGCGATCTGGCTGGCCGGCACCGCCGAGACGCCGATGAAGCGCTTCGACCTGATGCAGCAGGTGAATACCCGCGGCACCTTCCTGGTCACCCGCAGTTGCCTGCCGTACCTGAAACAGGCGGCCAATCCGCACGTGCTGATGCTGTCGCCGCCGCCGAACCTCGATCCGAAATGGTTCGCGCCGCATACCGCCTACACCATCGCCAAGTACGGCATGAGCCTGTGCGTGCTGGGCATGAGTCCGGAGTTTGCCCCGATGGGCATTGCAGTGAACGCGCTGTGGCCGCGCACGGTGATCGCCACCGCGGCGATCGGCATGATCGATGGCGTGAAGGTCGAGCATTGCCGCAAGCCCGAGATCGTCGCCGATGCCGCCCACGCCGTGCTGACCCGGCGCTCGACGGAATACACCGGCCATTTCGCGATCGACGAGGACGTCCTGCGCGAGGCCGGGATCAGCGATCTGTCCGGCTACGCCATGCAGCCGGGGGCGCCCCTGCTGCCGGACCTGTTCCTGGACTGAACCCGTGGCGCGCTGCGCCGGCTGCCCGGCCGCGGCGCCGATCGCGGCCAGGTTTCACGATGGCACGTCGCGTTTTCCACCCGGTTCGCACCGACATCAACTTTTTCGAGAACAACATGCACGAACAAGCCACCGACCTGATCGAACTGGGCAAGCGCTACTGGCTGCCGGTCTACAAGCCGCGCGAACTGGTGCTCGATCACGGCAAGGGGGCGCGGGTGTGGGATACGGAGGGCCGCGACTACGTGGACTTCGGCGCCGGCATCGCGGTGAATGCGCTCGGCCACCAGGATCCTGACCTGCTGGCCGCGTTGACCGCGCAGGCGCACAAGCTGTGGCACAGCAGCAACGTGTTCTACACCGAACCGCCGCTGCGCCTGGCCGCGGAGCTGGTGGAAGCGTCCGGCTTCGCCGAGCGGGTGTTCCTGTGCAATTCGGGTGCGGAAGCGAACGAGGCGGCGATCAAGCTGGTGCGCAAGTGGGCCGCAGCGAACGGGCGTGCGCCGGAGCGGCGGAACATCCTCACGTTCTTCGGCTCGTTCCACGGACGCACCCTGGCTACCGTCACCGCCACCGCGCAACCGAAATACCAGGAGGGCTACGAGCCCCTGCCGGCGGGCTTCGTGTACGCCGCGTTCAACGACGTCGATGCGCTTGAGGCAGCCTTCGCCGACCACGACATCGCGGCGGTGATGCTGGAGCCGATCCAGGGCGAAGGTGGCGTGCTGCCTGCGGCACCCGGCTTCCTGCGGCGCGTCCGCGAATTGTGCGATGCGCACGACGCCTTGCTGGTGCTGGACGAGATCCAGTGCGGCATGGGCCGCACCGGCTCACTCTTCGCCCATGCCCATGACGGCGTCACGCCGGACATCGTGACCCTGGCCAAGGCGCTGGGCAGCGGATTTCCGATCGGCGCGATGCTGGCCGGCCCCAGGGTGGCCGAGGTGATGCAGTACGGCGCGCACGGCACCACCTTCGGTGGCAACCCGATGGCGGCGGCGGTCGCCCGCGTCGCGCTGGCCAAGCTGGGTTCGCCCGCGGTGCTGGCCAATGTGGAGCGGCAGGCGAACGACCTGCGCGCCGGCCTCGCCCGGATCAATCACGAGTTGAACCTGTTCGACGAAGTGCGCGGACGCGGCCTGATGATCGGTGCGGTGCTGGCCGAGGCGCATCGGGGCAAGGCGGCGGCGATCCTCGATCATGCCGCGGCGCATGGCCTGCTGCTGTTGCAGGCCGGGCCCGACGTGCTGCGCTTCGTGCCACCGCTGACGATTGCCGACGAGGAACTGGCCGATGGCCTGGCCCGTCTGCACGCGGCCTTGAGCGATTTCGCGGCAAGCTGACACACCTGAACATCCGGAGCCGGCAATGAAATATCTGCACAGCATGGTGCGCGTGCGCGACCTCGATGCGTCGCTGCGTTTCTACTGCGAGGGGCTGGGGCTGCGCGAAGTGCGCCGCAAGGAAGTGCCCGAGGGCAAGTTCACCCTGGTGTTCCTGTCCGCGGCGGAGAGCCCGGAGGCCGAGATCGAGCTGACCCACAACTGGGGTTCGCAGGAAGACTACGGTTCGGCGCGCAACTTCGGCCATCTCGCGTTTCGCGTCGATGACATCTACGCCACCTGCCAGCGCCTGCAGGACATGGGTTACACCATCCATCGCCCGCCGCGCGACGGCCACATGGCCTTCGTGCGTTCGCCCGACCTGATCTCGGTCGAGCTGTTGCAGGAAGGCCATTTGCCGCCGCGTGAGCCGTGGGCCTCGATGCCGAACACCGGCAGCTGGTGAATCAGCCCTTCGCCTCGCGCAGGGCGCCGCGGGCGGCTTCCAGTGTGTCGGCGATGTCCTGGTCGCTGTGCGCGCTGGACATGAAACCGGCTTCGAACGCGGAAGGGGCGAGGTACACGCCACGCTTCAGCATGCCGTGGAAGAAGCGGTTGAACAGGGCGCTGTCCGCTGCGGTGGCTTGCGCGTAGGTCGTCACTTTCTCCGCGGTGAAGAACAGGCCGAACATGCCGCCGACACGATTGGTGCTGAAGGCCACGCCTTCGCCATCGGCGACCGACTGGAAACCGTCGGTCAGCAGGCGCGTGCGTGCGGCCAGCCTGTCATGGAAGCCGGGTGCCTGGATCAGCTCCAGCATGGCCAGGCCCGCAGCCATCGCCACGGGATTTCCGCTCAGCGTTCCAGCCTGGTAGATCGGCCCGGCCGGTGCGATCTGCTCCATCAGTTCGCGCTTGCCGCCATAGGCGCCCACCGGCATGCCGCCGCCGATGATCTTGCCGAAGGTGGTCAGGTCGGGCGTCACGCCGTAATGCGCCTGCGCGCCGCCGAGCGCCACGCGGAAGCCGGTCATCACCTCGTCGAAGATCAGCAGCGCACCGGACTGCGTGCACAGCTCGCGCAGACCCTGCAGGTAACCGTCGAGCGGGGCGATGCAGTTCATGTTGCCTGCGACGGGCTCGATGATCAGGCCCGCGATCTCGTGTCCCTGCTCGGCGAACAGCGCCCTGGCCGCATCCAGATCGTTGTAGGGGAGGGTCAGCGTGAGGTCGGCATTGGCCTTGGGCACGCCCGGCGAGGTCGGCACGCCGAAGGTCAGCGCACCGGAACCGGCCTTGACCAGGAAACTGTCGCCATGGCCGTGGTAGCAGCCTTCGAACTTCACGATCTTGCTGCGGCCGGTGGCGCCGCGGGCGAGGCGGATCGCCGACATGGTCGCCTCGGTGCCGGAGTTGACCATGCGCACCATGTCGATGGAAGGGATCAGGCGCGTGATCGTTTCGGCCATCACGACTTCGGCCGGGCATGGCGTACCGAACGACAGGCCGTGCCGGATCGCGCGTTCCACCGACTCGCGCACCGCCGGATGGTTGTGGCCGACGATCATCGGGCCCCAGGAACCCACGTAGTCGATGTAGCGATGGCCCTCGACGTCCCACAGGTACGCGCCATCCGCACGCTCCGTGAAGAACGGCTCGCCGCCCACGGATTTGAATGCGCGCACTGGCGAGTTCACGCCGCCGGGCATCAATTGCCGGGCACGCTGGAAGAGTTCGTGGTTGGTCGTCATGCGGATTCCCGATCGGAGGAGTACAGGTCGTCGAAGCGTCGTGCGGCGGCGCGAACGTCGGTGGCGGCAAGCACCGACGCCACGGCGGCCAGGTAGTCCGCACCCGCTTCAACCAGTGGCCGCCCATTGTCCGGCGTGATGCCACCGATCGCCACCCGCGCTATGCCCAGCGCGGCGCTTTGCCTCAGCAGGTCGATCGGCGCCAGTGACGCCAACGGCTTGGTCGACGACGGAAAGAACGCACCGAACGAGACGTAGCTGGCGCCGGCGCGGGCCGCCGCTTCCGCCCGCGGCAGCGAGTCGTAGCAGGAGACACCGATGATCGCCTGCGGCCCCAGGGCCTCGCGTACCGCCGCCGGGTCGTCGTCGTCGCGACCGAGGTGCACGCCGTCTGCACCCACTTCCATGGCCAGGGCGATGTCGTGGTCGATGATCAGCGGAACATGGTGCGCCCGACAAAGCGCCGCAAGCGCGCTGGCCTCGGCATGGCGACGTTGCGCATCACGGCCGAGATCCCGGTATTGCAGCATCCGGGCACCACCTTCCAGCGCCAGCGCGGTGGCTTCGAGCAAGTCTGCCCGTGGCCCGTTCGTGATGGCATACAGTCCGCGCCGGGTCGGCATTCCGCGTGTATTCAAGTGGCGACCTCATGTCGGCAAGTCAGGTGGGTGCGTCCGACCCGCGCTTTCGTATTCGCGGTCGAGTTGCGAGAATGGGCAATTATCCTGCGATTCGAAGAAATCCGATCATGAGCCAGAGTTCCAGCGAGACCGCCGTCCGCAAATGGATGTGTGTTGTGTGTGGTTACATTTACGACGAAGCCATCGGCGTGCCCGATGAGGGCATTCCTGCCGGCACCCGTTGGGAAGACGTGCCCGATACCTGGACGTGTCCGGATTGCGGCACCACCAAGGACGACTTCGAGATGATCGAGCTCGACTGAGCGCCGATTCCCGCCAGCAAACGGCCCGATTCCGTCAGCGCACTGACCGGGCCGCCTGCTTTGATGTTCCTGCGCCCGGTCCGCGGCGCGCCATGCGGGAGCATCTCATGCAGCAGTTCATTCCCTTTGAAGACGACTGGGACGCACTGGAGAACCTGCGTCCCGAAGATCTGGTTCCCTATCGCATCGGCATGCTCGACACGCCCCGTGCGGCGGTTCAGCGCACCGCACCTAGCTCGCCGTCGATCTTCAGCACGTCGCCCGCCTTGAAGCCCATTCGCTGCGAGGTGCCTGCCGGCAGTTCCAGCACATAGATTGCCGGCGCGGCGCTCGGATAGACCGGGCAGGGATCGGCCTTGCAGGGTGGTACATCCTGCTGCACCGAAACCAGCCGCTTTTGCTCGTCGAAGTACAGGATGTCCAGCGGAATGAGCGTGTTCTTCATCCAGAAGGCCTGCGGGCCGATCGCTGGAAACGCAAACAGCATGCCGTGATCGGCCGCCAGCGTGGTGCGCATCATCAGGCCACGCTGGCGACTGGCATCGTCGGTGGCCAGTTCGACCGAGAACCGATGGCCGTCCAGTTCAACCGTGGTCGCAGCTTCATGTGTCCTCGCGCTGCAGGAGCAGACAGCCAGCAGGAACGGGATCGTGGTCAGCCATCGTTTCATCACGTACTCATCCGGTGTGGAAGGTTGCAGGCCAGTGTAGTGCGGCATGGAAAGCCCGCCATGAGGAAATGAAGTAGCGAAAAAGTTGCGCGACCCCCTTCCAAGATCGGTTGCCGGGCGCTATGATTCTCCCCCCTTCGACGAGACGTCCTGCTGCGAAGGTTCCTGCTTCAAACAATCTCGAAAAAGCTATCACGAGGGTGTTGACGGAGAGGAAAAGCGATGTAGAATGGGCGGCTCACCTAGGACGAAACGTCTTGGGGCGCAAACCGGAAACGGGATGCAAGCGAACGATCTTTGACAGTGTGCGCAGGTGAATTGTGTGGACGTCTTGTGTTGAATGGGTCACGACCTGTCCAAGCAATGCAAGCGTCCCACCAAGTAAAAAGTCAGTAATGAGTTTTGATTGGTTGGGAACAACGCTTCAGAAAGATAGATCATCCATCGCTGCAAGGTGATGACATGGTCGAAAACTTAAGTGAAGAGTTTGATCCTGGCTCAGATTGAACGCTGGCGGCATGCCTAACACATGCAAGTCGAACGGCAGCACAGCAGAGCTTGCTCTGTGGGTGGCGAGTGGCGGACGGGTGAGTAATGCATCGGGACCTACCCAGACGTGGGGGATAACGTAGGGAAACTTACGCTAATACCGCATACGTCCTACGGGAGAAAGCAGGGGACCTTCGGGCCTTGCGCGGTTGGACGGACCGATGTGCGATTAGCTAGTTGGTAGGGTAATGGCCTACCAAGGCGACGATCGCTAGCTGGTCTGAGAGGATGATCAGCCACACTGGGACTGAGACACGGCCCAGACTCCTACGGGAGGCAGCAGTGGGGAATATTGGACAATGGGCGCAAGCCTGATCCAGCAATGCCGCGTGTGTGAAGAAGGCCCTCGGGTTGTAAAGCACTTTTATCAGGAACGAAATACCACGGGTTAATACCCTATGGGGCTGACGGTACCTGAGGAATAAGCACCGGCTAACTTCGTGCCAGCAGCCGCGGTAATACGAAGGGTGCAAGCGTTAATCGGAATTACTGGGCGTAAAGGGTGCGTAGGCGGTTCGTTAAGTCTGTCGTGAAATCCCCGGGCTCAACCTGGGAATGGCGATGGATACTGGCGAGCTAGAGTGTGTCAGAGGATGGTGGAATTCCCGGTGTAGCGGTGAAATGCGTAGAGATCGGGAGGAACATCAGTGGCGAAGGCGGCCATCTGGGACAACACTGACGCTGAAGCACGAAAGCGTGGGGAGCAAACAGGATTAGATACCCTGGTAGTCCACGCCCTAAACGATGCGAACTGGATGTTGGTCTCAACTCGGAGATCAGTGTCGAAGCTAACGCGTTAAGTTCGCCGCCTGGGGAGTACGGTCGCAAGACTGAAACTCAAAGGAATTGACGGGGGCCCGCACAAGCGGTGGAGTATGTGGTTTAATTCGATGCAACGCGAAGAACCTTACCTGGCCTTGACATGTCCGGAATCCTTGAGAGATCGAGGAGTGCCTTCGGGAATCGGAACACAGGTGCTGCATGGCTGTCGTCAGCTCGTGTCGTGAGATGTTGGGTTAAGTCCCGCAACGAGCGCAACCCTTGTCCTTAGTTGCCAGCGAGTAATGTCGGGAACTCTAAGGAGACTGCCGGTGACAAACCGGAGGAAGGTGGGGATGACGTCAAGTCATCATGGCCCTTACGGCCAGGGCTACACACGTACTACAATGGTCGGTACAGAGGGTTGCAATACCGCGAGGTGGAGCCAATCCCAGAAAGCCGATCCCAGTCCGGATCGGAGTCTGCAACTCGACTCCGTGAAGTCGGAATCGCTAGTAATCGCGGATCAGCTATGCCGCGGTGAATACGTTCCCGGGCCTTGTACACACCGCCCGTCACACCATGGGAGTGGGTTGCTCCAGAAGGCGTTAGTCTAACCGCAAGGAGGACGACGCCCACGGAGTGGTCCATGACTGGGGTGAAGTCGTAACAAGGTAGCCGTATCGGAAGGTGCGGCTGGATCACCTCCTTTCAAGTAATAGACGGCGTGAGTCATCACGCAAGACGTCCACACAAGACACCTGTACTTCACGCGACATCCTGTCGCGAAGAGCGTAGATCAAGACCGTCCATCCATGGACGGACTCTTCATCAACAGCGACTTCGAATCTGGGCCCAGGCGGTTTGTCCAGGTAGTTTGGCTCGCGGGTTCTGGGGTTCATCCTTCATGGGTCTGTAGCTCAGGTGGTTAGAGCGCACCCCTGATAAGGGTGAGGCCGGTGGTTCGAGTCCACCCAGACCCACCATTATGCCAAGGTTTCCTTGGGGCCTTAGCTCAGCTGGGAGAGCACCTGCTTTGCAAGCAGGGGGTCGTCGGTTCGATCCCGACAGGCTCCACCAAGGTTCGATCTGACGCGTGAAGTATCAGCACACACAAGATTTGTTGAAATCATCCGGCATTGAGGCCGGCGTGATGTTCTTTGAAAACAAGTAAACGAGTGACAAGCGTCTTGGTTCGAAACCGAACCGAGGCAAGTGTTAAGGCACGAAAACGAAGTAACTTGGCTGCACCTGATGAGGGTGCATGCCCCGAGGCGACTTGGGGTTATATGGTCAAGCGACTAAGCGTATACGGTGGATGCCTTGGCAGTCAGAGGCGATGAAGGACGTGGCAGCCTGCGAAAAGTGTCGGGGAGCTGGCAACAAGCTTTGATCCGGCAATGTCCGAATGGGGAAACCCACTCCGCAAGGAGTACTGCATGGTGAATACATAGCCATGCAGGGCGAACCCGGGGAACTGAAATATCTAAGTACCCGGAGGAAAAGAAATCAACCGAGATTCCCTGAGTAGCGACGAGCGAACGGGGACTAGCCCAAAAGCACATTATGTTTTAGTCAAACGGGATGGAAAGCCCGGCCATAGATGGTGATAGCCCAGTCGACGAAAAGGCATTTTGTGTGAAATTGAGTAAGGCGGGGCACGTGAAACCTTGTCTGAACATGGGGGGACCATCCTCCAAGGCTAAATACTACTGACTGACCGATAGCGAACTAGTACCGTGAGGGAAAGGCGAAAAGAACCCCGGAGAGGGGAGTGAAATAGACCCTGAAACCGTATACGTACAAGCAGTGGAAGCCCGCAAGGGTGACTGCGTACCTTTTGTATAATGGGTCAGCGACTTACTGTCTGTGGCAAGCTTAACCGTATAGGGGAGGCGAAGAGAAATCGAGTCTGAATAGGGCGCATAGTCTCAGGCAGTAGACCCGAAACCGAGTGATCTATCCTTGGCCAGGTTGAAGGTGCGGTAACACGCACTGGAGGACCGAACCCACATCTGTTGCAATAGATGGGGATGAGCTGAGGATAGGAGTGAAAGGCTAAACAAACTCGGAGATAGCTGGTTCTCCTCGAAAGCTATTTAGGTAGCGCCTCGGACGAATCTTCCTGGGGGTAGAGCACTGTTATGGCTAGGGGGTCATCGCGACTTACCAAACCATGGCAAACTCCGAATACCAGGACAGACTATCCGGGAGACACACGGCGGGTGCTAACGTCCGTCGTGAAAAGGGAAACAACCCAGACCCGCAGCTAAGGTCCCAAAGTCATGGCTAAGTGGAAAACGATGTGGAAAGGCATAGACAGCCAGGAGGTTGGCTTAGAAGCAGCCATCCTTTAAAGAAAGCGTAATAGCTCACTGGTCGAGTCGGTCTGCGCGGAAGATTTAACGGGGCTAAGCCATGCACCGAAGCTCGGGGTGTGCACATTTATGTGTACGCGGTAGAGGAGCGTTCCGTAAGCCTGTGAAGGTGTGTTGTAAAGCATGCTGGAGGTATCGGAAGTGCGAATGCTGACATGAGTAACGATAATGGGGGTGAAAAGCCCCCACGCCGAAAGCCCAAGGTTTCCTCGCGCAACGTTCATCGGCGCAGGGTGAGTCGGCCCCTAAGGCGAGGCAGAAATGCGTAGTCGATGGGAAGCAGGTTAATATTCCTGCACTTTTCTTAAGTGCGATGTGGGGACGGAGAAGGTTAGGTCTACCGGGCGTTGGTTGTCCCGGGGAAAGGCGGTAGGCATGGGTCTTAGGCAAATCCGGGACCCTTTATGCCGAGCACCGAGACGAGCCCTATTGGGCGAAGTGACTGATACCACGCTTCCAGGAAAAGCCACTAAGCTTCAGCTTAAGAAAAACCGTACCGTAAACCGACACTGGTAGGCAGGGTGAGAATCCCAAGGCGCTTGAGAGAACTCGGGTGAAGGAACTAGGCAAAATGGCACCGTAACTTCGGGAGAAGGTGCGCCCTTCGACGTGGTCACATGCGTGACTGAGCGTTGAAGGGTCGCAGTAACCTGGCCGCTGCGACTGTTTATCAAAAACACAGCACTCTGCAAACACGAAAGTGGACGTATAGGGTGTGACGCCTGCCCGGTGCTGGAAGGTTAATTGATGGGGTCAGCCGCAAAGCGAAGCTCTTGATCGAAGCCCCAGTAAACGGCGGCCGTAACTATAACGGTCCTAAGGTAGCGAAATTCCTTGTCGGGTAAGTTCCGACCTGCACGAATGGCGTAACGACAGCGGCGCTGTCTCCACCCGAGACTCAGTGAAATTGAATTCGCTGTGAAGATGCAGCGTTCCCGCGGCAAGACGGAAAGACCCCGTGAACCTTTACTATAGCTTTACACTGAACGTTGAGTTCTTCTGTGTAGGATAGGTGGGAGGCTTTGAAGTGCAGACGCCAGTTTGCATGGAGCCATCCTTGAAATACCACCCTGAAGTGCTTGACGTTCTAACCTCGGCCCGTAATCCGGGTCAGGGACCGTGTATGGTGGGTAGTTTGACTGGGGCGGTCTCCTCCCAAAGAGTAACGGAGGAGCACGAAGGTACGCTCAGCGCGGTCGGACATCGCGCACTGTGTGCAATGGCATAAGCGTGCTTGACTGCGAGATCGACGGATCAAGCAGGTACGAAAGTAGGTCATAGTGATCCGGTGGTTCTGTATGGAAGGGCCATCGCTCAACGGATAAAAGGTACTCCGGGGATAACAGGCTGATACCGCCCAAGAGTTCATATCGACGGCGGTGTTTGGCACCTCGATGTCGGCTCATCACATCCTGGGGCTGTAGCCGGTCCCAAGGGTATGGCTGTTCGCCATTTAAAGTGGTACGCGAGCTGGGTTCAGAACGTCGTGAGACAGTTCGGTCCCTATCTGTCGTGGGCGTTGGAGATTTGAGGGGGGCTGCTCCTAGTACGAGAGGACCGGAGTGGACGTTCCGCTGGTGTTCGGGTTGTCATGCCCATGGCATTGCCCGGTAGCTACGAACGGAAGTGATAACCGCTGAAAGCATCTAAGCGGGAAGCACGCCCCAAGATGAGATCTCCCGAGAGCTTGACTCTCCTTAAGGCACCATCAAGACTAGGTGGTTGATAGGTCAGGTGTGGAAGTGCAGCAATGCATTGAGCTAACTGATACTAATGAGCCGTGAGGCTTGACCATATAACCCCAAGACGCTTCGTTCGTTCCCCGAAGCTTGTCTGATTCGAATTTCACCTCGACGCTTGTCACTCGTTTACGATTTTTGTCGTGAGGTCCTCTCACGAAGAGCAAAACCCGCCATCCATGGCGGACTCTTCAAAAGGGCCTTGCCCCAGAGATTGAAGCTGGCGCTCCATGCGCTGCTTCAACCCCTTCCCTGGCGGCCATAGCGGCGTGGTCCCACCTGATCCCATCCCGAACTCAGAAGTGAAACGCGCATGCGCCGATGGTAGTGTGGCTTTGCCATGCAAGAGTAGGTCACCGCCAGGGGCTTTATCCTAGAAGGCCTCCCCCATCGGGGAGGCCTTCGTCTTTATCGCGTTTGAACAGTTGCGGTGGCGATCGCAGATCGCGACCCGCAACAGGTCACCGCCAGGGGCTTTATCCTGAAACACCCTCACCGGAAACGGTGGGGGTTTTTCTTTGGTGCTGTTGCGGTGGCGAACCGCAACAGGTCACCGCCACGAGGGGCAAATTGCCGCAGTGTGGACTACGCGAACGCAACTTCCTGCGTTGATCGCTAGAATCGACCGATTCCTCCCATCACGGACCCGCATGACGACTTCCAACCCAAGCCGCCTCGGCCCCTTGTCGTACCTGATCTTCTCTTCGCGCTGGTTGCAGCTTCCGCTTTACCTGGGCCTGATCGTGGCCCAGGGCATCTACGTCGTGCAGTTCCTGCGTGAGCTGTGGCATCTGGTCTCGACCACGTTGTTCCACAACGGCGTCGACGCCGGCGGGGTGGAAAGCGCCGAGGCCACGATCATGTTGACCGTGCTCGGTCTGATCGACGTGGTGATGATCTCGAACCTGCTGGTGATGGTCATCGTGGGAGGCTACGAGACCTTCGTCTCCCGTCTGCGGCTGGAAGGACATCCGGACCAGCCCGAGTGGCTGTCGCACGTGAATGCCACCGTGTTGAAGGTGAAGCTGGCGATGGCGATCATCGGCATCTCCTCGATCCACCTGCTCGCCACGTTCATCAAGGCGCGCAACATGGATGGCGAGACGATCATGTGGCAAATCCTGCTGCATCTGACTTTCGTGGTGTCGGCGGTGGCCCTCGCGTACATCGACAAGCTGACCCAGCCGGTCGGCAAGCACGCCGAGGCACACTGAGCGCGATCGATCGAATCACGGCGACCACCCATAGCGCAGACCAGTTGCTACTCTTGACCGATGGGTTCGTGTGAAGGGACGTGCGGTGGAACAGCGTTACATTTTGGCGATAGACCAGGGGACCACCAGCTCACGCGCGATGCTGTTTGACCGTGCCTGCGCGGTCGTCGGATCGGCGCAACGCGAGTTTCGACAGATCTTTCCGCAGTCCGGCTGGGTCGAACACGACCCGCAGGAGATCATGTCGAGCGTGCTGGCGACGGTGGCCGAAGTTCTGGCCCGGGTGCCGGATGCGGCGACGATGTTGGCCGGCATCGGCATCACCAACCAGCGCGAGACCACGGTGGTGTGGGACCGGCACACCGGCAAGCCGGTCTGCAACGCGATCGTGTGGCAGTCGCGGCAGAGCCTGGCGATCTGCGAGCAGCTGGAAGCGGACGGCTACGCATCACTGGTGCGCGAGAAGACCGGCCTGCTGATCGATGCGTATTTCTCCGGCAGCAAGATCCGCTGGATTCTCGATCACGTCGCCGGCGCCCGTGTCCGGGCGGAACGCGGCGACTTGCTGTTCGGCACGATCGACAGCTGGCTGATCTGGAATCTCAGCGGTGGGGCATTGCATGTCACCGACATCAGCAATGCGGCGCGGACGCTGCTGTTCGACATCCACACCGGCCAGTGGGACGACGAGCTGCTGCGCATGCTGGACATCCCGTGCAGCCTGTTGCCCCAGGTGCGCTCGTGCAGCGAGGTCTACGGCCATACCGTGGCCTTCCCCGGCGTGCCGGCCGGGGTGCCGATCAGCGGCGTGGCCGGCGATCAGCAGGCGGCGTTGTTCGGCCAGGCCTGCTTTGAACCGGGCATGGCCAAGAACACCTATGGCACCGGCTGCTTCATGCTGATGAACACGGGTACGCAGGCGGTGCCTTCGCGACACGGCTTGCTGACCACCGTGGCGTGGAAGCTGGATGGCGTCGTCGAGTACGCGCTCGAAGGCAGCATCTTCGTCGCCGGCTCGGTGGTGCAGTGGCTTCGCGATGGCTTGCGCATGCTCGAATGCGCCAGTGACTCGCAAGCCTGCGCCGAAAGCGTGGATTCCTGCGAGGGCGTGTACCTGGTGCCGGCCTTCGTCGGTCTCGGGGCGCCGTACTGGCGCAGCGACGTGCGGGGCGCGATGTTCGGCCTGTCGCGAGGCACCCGCAAGGAACACGTGGTGCGCGCTGCGCTGGAATCCATGGCCTACCAGTCGCGCGATGTGTTGTCCGCGATGGAGGCCGACGCGGGCATTCCGTTGAAGGAGTTGCGCGCCGATGGCGGAGCGATCGCCAACGACTTCATGGCGCAGTTCCAGAGTGACATGCTCGGTGTCCCGGTGCTGCGTCCGCAGGTCGCCGAGACGACGGCGCTGGGCGCGGCGTGTCTGGCAGGGCTGGCCGTGGGGTTCTGGGAAAGCCGGGCGCAGATCGCGAAGCTGTGGCGGATCGATCAGCGCTTCCAGCCATTGATGGCCGAACCCGATCGCGAGCGCCTCTACCAGGGCTGGCGCGATGCGGTGCATGCCACCATCGGCTTTCGGGTGGCCTGAAAAAAGAGGCCCCGGCGGCATGCGCGGGGCCTCGTTCTTCAAGCGGTGACGGCCGGCTTCAGTCGAGCGCGTAGCCGAACTGGTCCAGGAACTCGGCGGCGAAGTCGGCGTAGCCGAAACGCTGGTTCTGCGTGCCCGGATGTTCGACCTTGAGCGCACCCATCAGCGAAGCCATGCGACCCACGGTCGGCCAGTCCTTGCCGCGCATGATGCCGAACATCAGCCCGGCGCGATAAGCGTCGCCACAGCCGGTGGGGTCGACGATCTGCCGCTCGCGGGCCGGCGGGATGTGGTGGGTCTCGCTGCCGACGTGGATGACCGATCCGCGCGGGCCCTGGGTGACGATGTAAGCAGTCACCTTCTGCGCGATTTCCTCGGCGCTCCAGCCGGTGCGTGTCTGCAGCAGCTGCGATTCGTAATCGTTGACGATCACGTAGGTCGACTTGGCGATCATCGAGCGGAACTCTTCGCCGCTGAACAGCGGCATCGCCTGGCCCGGATCGAAGATGAAGGGCACGCCGCGTGCGGCGAACTCGTCGACATGCTGCAGCATCGCCTCGCGTCCGTCCGGCGCCACGATCGCGAAATCGATGTCGGGGATGTCGCGTACGTGGTTTTCCTGGGCGCTGGACATCGCGCCGGGATGAAACGCGGTGATCTGGTTGTTGTCCAGGTCCGTGGTGATGAAGCATTGCGGCGTGAACTGGTCGTCGAACACGCGCACGCTGTCCAGGCAGATCCCGCACTGCTCCATGTGCGCACGATACGGCGCGAAATCCTGGCCCACCGCGGCCACCGGCAGCGGATCGCCGCCGAGCAGCTTGAGGTTGTAGGCGATGTTGCCGGCGCAGCCGCCGAACTCGCGTCGCATGCGCGGCACCAGGAACGACACATTCAGGATGTGCATCTGATCGGGCAGGATGTGGTTCTTGAACTGGTCCTGGAACACCATGATGGTGTCGTAGGCCAGCGATCCGCAGATGACGGCAGACATGATGCGCGGGAGCCCCTGGGCAGAGAATGGAAAACCGTATCGCCGCGGGACGGCGCAGGCCGCACCGGACGGCCCCGGTCAAAGGGGCGATCTTAACGCCATCCGCCCGGATTGGCGACTTTCTGGCCATCCCCGAAGCTCAGCCTGCGACGCAGAAAACGTGCTTAGGGTCGTGTTGTAGAAGGATTTCTTAACGTTATTGTCCTTGCGCATGCGGGGCACGCTGACTAGACTGGCGAGCTTACTTTTTAACCAGGCCGGACCACGGCGGACTCATGTTCAAGAAGTTTCGCGGGATCTTCTCCAACGACATCTCCATCGACCTCGGCACGGCCAACACGCTGATCTACGTGCGTGGGCAGGGCATCGTGCTGAACGAACCGTCGGTGGTGGCGATCCGTCAGGATCGTGGCCCCGGTGGTCCGCGCACGATCGCGGCGGTCGGTGGCGACGCCAAGCGCATGCTCGGCCGCACGCCGGGCAATATCGCCACCGTGCGGCCGATGAAGGACGGCGTGATCGCCGACTTCACCATGACCGAGGCGATGCTGCAGCACTTCATCAAGCAGGTGCACAAGTCGCGCTTCCTGCGCCCGAGCCCGCGCGTGCTGGTGTGCGTGCCGTGCGGCTCGACCCAGGTCGAGCGCCGCGCGATCAAGGAATCGGCCGAAGGCGCCGGCGCCCGCGACGTGTTCCTGATCGAGGAGCCGATGGCCGCGGCGATCGGCGCCGGCATCCCGGTGCACGAGGCGCGTGGCGCGATGGTGCTGGACATCGGCGGCGGCACCTCCGAGGTCGCGGTGATCTCGCTGAACGGCATCGTCTACTCGCAATCCGTGCGTGTCGGCGGCGATCGCTTCGACGAGGCGATCATCAATTACGTGCGTCGCAACCATGGCACCCTGATCGGCGAATCCACCGCCGAGCGGATCAAGCTGCAGATCGGCTGTGCCTTCCCGCAAGCCGACGTCAAGGAGATCGAGATCTCCGGCCGCAACCTCGCCGAGGGCGTGCCGCGGATGTTCACGATCAACTCCAACGAGATCCTCGAGGCCCTGCACGAGCCGTTGGCCGGCATCGTGGCCGCGGTGAAGTCGGCACTGGAGCAGACTCCGCCGGAACTGTGCTCCGACGTCGCCGAGCGCGGCATCGTGCTCACCGGTGGCGGTGCCCTGCTGCGCGACCTGGACCGGTTGATCTCCGAGGAAACCGGCCTGCACGTGCAGGTGGCGGACGATCCGCTGACCTGCGTGGCGCGTGGCGGCGGCAAGGCGCTGGAGCTGATCGATCAGCACGGCAGCGACTTCTTCGCACCCGAATAAGGCGAGAGCCTGCTCATGGCGCGTGCGCGCGACGAATCCTCGCCGCTGTTCGCCGGCAATGCCGCGGGAACCCTGCGGCTGATCGTCTACCTGGCGCTGGCCATGGTGCTGATGGTGCTGGACCATCGCAATGGCTGGCTGTGGCGGCTGCGCGACACCGCGTCAGCCGTGGTCGAGCCGGTGTACCGCCTGGCTGGCCTGCCTGCCGTCGGTGTGCGCACGATGAGCGTGGCCTTCGCCGATCGCCAGCGTCTTACCGAACAGAACCAGCGTCTGCGCGAGGATCTGCTGCTGGCGAACGCCAAGCTCAACCGCATGGCGGCCGTGGCGGAACAGAACCAGCGCCTGAAGGAATTGCTGGACACGCAGCACAGCCTCGATCTCAACGTGCAACTGGCGCGGGTCATCGGTGTGGACCTCGGCGCGTATCGCTACCAGCTGACCCTGAACATGGGCGCCCGCGATGGTGTCCGGCCCGGCCAGCCGGTGATCGATGCCCACGGCGTGATGGGGCAGGTCAAGGAAGTTCTGCCGACCACCTCGGTGGTGATGCTGATCACCGATCCGGCGCATGCGATTCCGGTGGTGGTCGAGCGCACGGGCTTGCGCACCGTGGCCTACGGTTCCCGCGACGGCGACGAGCTGGCGCTGCCCACCATTCCGCTGGCGGCGGACGTGCGCGTCGGTGACAAGCTGCTCACCTCGGGCCTCGGTGGCCGCTTCCCGCCCGGCTTCCCGGTCGGCGACGTGCGCTCGGTGGCACCGGCACCCACCGGCATGTTCCTGGTCGCGCTGGCGAAGCCGGCGGCGGACATCGACCGCAGCGAGGACGTGCTGCTGCTGCATGACCAGGCCGAACCCGATGGTCCGCCCGCACCGGTCAAACCGATGGGCCCGCCCAGCCAGCTGGCGCCTGGCGCCAGTGTCGCCGCACCGGCCGCGGCCAGCGAGGTGAAGCCATGAGCCGGCAACGCCTGAGCCAGTGGTGGTTTGCCGGCACCCTGGTGTTCGCCCTGCTGTCGATGCTGGTGCCCTTGCCCGGCGTGCTGGAGCCGTTCAAGCCGTACTGGCCGGCACTGTTCCTGCTGTACTGGTCGCTGGAATCGGAGGACCGGGTCACCCTGGGGCTGGCCTTCATGATCGGACTCGGCGCCGACCTGCTCAACGGCGTGGTGCTGGGCGAACAGGCGTTGCGCCTGTGCGCGCTGGTCTTCATCGCCCTGCGTTTCCGTTCGCGGCTGCGCTTCTTCCCGATGTGGCAGCAGGCGCTGGCCGTGCTCGCGCTGTTGTTGAACGACCGCATCCTGCTGTTGCTGGTGCGGCTGCTGGCCGGTGCCTCGCTGCCGCCGGCCAGCTGGTGGATTTCGCCCTTCGTCGGTGCCGCCTTGTGGCCGTTCCTGTTCCTGCTGCTCGACGATCTGCGCGCACGGCTGCGGATCCAATGAGACATGAAGCAGTGACATGAAGATCCGGCGATCGATCAAGGACCCGCGTGGCGAAAGCCTGCTGTTCAGGCGTCGCGCCGCGGCTGCCTTCGTGCTGATCCTGCTGGGCCTGTGTCTGTTGCTGGTGCGCTTTGCCTTCCTGCAGGTGGCGCACCACGAGGAATTCGTCACCCGCTCGCAGAACAACCGGGTCAAGCCACGGGCGATTCCCCCGGCGCGCGGCCTGATCTACGACCGCAACGGCGTGCTGCTGGCCGACAACGTGCCGGCGTTCCGGCTGGAAGTGGTGCCCGAGCAGGTCAAGGACATGCCGGCATTGCTGGAACAACTGGGCCACGTGGTGCCGCTGGACCAGGACGATCTGGACGCCTTCCACAAGCAGCTCAGGCAGAGCCGGCGCTTCGAGAGCGTGCCGCTGAAGCTGCGCCTGACCGAGGACGAGATCGACCGCTTCGCGGTCAATCGCTGGCGCTTCCCCGGCGTGGACGTGGTGCCGTACCTGACCCGGCGTTATCCGCTGGGCGAAATGTTCGCCCATGTCGTGGGCTATGTCGGGCGCATCGACGCCGACGACGTGGATCGCCTCGATCCGGTCCGCTACAAGGGCACCAGCCACGTCGGCCGCAGCGGCATCGAGCGATCCTACGAAGACATGCTGCACGGCACGCCGGGCTACGAGCTGCTGGAGGTGAACGCCGACGGCCGCACCCAGCGCGTGCTGGAAACGCATGCGCCCAAGCCGGGCAAGAACCTCTACCTCAGCATCGACGTGCGCCTGCAGAAGGCCGCCGAAGAGGCGTTCGCCGGCCGGCCCGGCGCCGCGGTGGCGATCGATCCGCGCAATGGCCAGGTGCTGGCGATGGTCAGCGTGCCCACCTTCGATCCCAACCTGTTCGTCAACGGCATCAGCCAGGCCGACTACAGCGCGTTGACCAACGATCCGGAGAAGCCGCTCTACAACCGGGCGCTGCGTGGCGTCTATCCGCCAGGCTCCACCGTCAAGCCGCTGGTGGGCCTGGCTGGCCTGGAGAGCGGCATGCGTACGCCACAGGACACCGTGGTTTCCACCGGCGTGTTCTACATTCCCGGCCAGACCCGCGGCTATCGCGACGACCAGCGCGGCGGCGTGGGGCGCGTGGACCTGGCCGGCGCGATCGAGCAATCGGTCAACACCTATTTCTACAAGCTCGCCCTGGACATGGGCATCGACAAGCTCAGTGCCTACATGGCCAAGTTCGGCTTCGGCAAGCCGACCGGGATCGACCTGATCGGCGAGTCGGCCGGCGTGCTGCCCTCGCGCGAATGGAAAGCGGCCAACTCCAAACAGCCCTGGTATCCCGGAGAAACGGTCATCGCCGGCATCGGCCAGGGCTTCTGGGCGGTGACGCCGCTGCAGCTCGGCCATGCGATCGCCACCTTTGCCGGTCATGGCATTCCCTACGCCCCACGGCTGGTGATGGCGACCCGCGATGGCGTCAACGCGCCGCTGCAGCCACTGGCCAACCCGCCCAGCGGACCGTCGGTGATTCGAAAGCCGGCCGATTGGGATGCGGTCAACCTGGGCATGGAGCGGGTGATGTATGGCGAGCGGGGCACCGGACGCACGCTGGTGACCGGCTTCCCCTACCGCCTGGCCGGCAAGAGCGGCACCGCGGAGCGTTACTCGCGCACCACCAATGCCTACGACGATCGCAGCAACCTGGCCTACCTGGCCAGCCGCAACCGCGCCTGGTTCGAGGTCTACGCGCCCGCGGACAACCCGCAGATCGCGGTGGCCGTGCTGCTGGAATCCGGCGCGTGGGGCGCCAGCTCGGCCGGCCCGATCGCCCGCCAGATCCTCGACGCGTGGCTCGCCTCGCACGGCGGCGTGATTCCCGACGCGGAGCGCCTGCCGGTGTCGAACGCCGCGCCGGCAAGCGCTCCCGCCGAGGTTCCGAACGACGAGCAGGTCGAAGACATCCCGGCCCAAGCCACCTCAAGCGGAGACACGCCATGATCGAGGTGCTCTACGCGCGTGGCCGGCGCTTCCTGCGGCGGATACTGACCCGGCCCCGGATCGACCTGCCGCTGGCCCTGGGCCTGTTCGTGCTGGCGATCACCGGACTGGTCACGCTGTACAGCGCCGGCGACGCCCACCTGTCCCTGGTCGGCGGCCAGGCCGGTCGCTTCGTGCTGGGCGCAGGCCTGCTGCTGCTGGTGTCGCGCATCCCGCCTTCGGTGCTGCGCAGCTGGACGCCGTGGTTGTATGGCGGCAGCACCGCGTTGCTGGTGGTGGTGGCGATCCTCGGCGAGGGGCGCGGCTCGATCCGCTGGCTCGACCTCGGCTTCATGCGTTTCCAGCCGTCCGAACTGCTCAAGCTGACCATGCCGATGATGGTCGCCTGGTACCTGCACCCGCGCCAGTTGCCGCCGGGCTGGAAGGACATCGCCGTGGTCGGCCTGCTGATCGCGATCCCGGCCGGGCTGATCGCCGAGCAGCCGGACCTGGGCACCGCGGTGCTGGTGACCGCTGCCGGCGCCTTCGCGCTGTTCCTGTCCGGCATGGCGTGGTGGCGGATCGGCCTGCTGGTCGGCGCGGTCGCCGGCATGATCCCGGTCGGCTGGCACTTCCTGCACCAGTACCAGCGCGACCGCGTGCTGACCCTGCTCAATCCCGAATCCGATCCGCTGGGCAACGGCTGGCACATCATCCAGTCGCAGATCGCGGTGGGCTCGGGCGGCATCTTCGGCAAGGGCTGGCAACACAGCACGCAGTCGCGGCTGGATTTCCTGCCCGAGCACACCACCGACTTCATCTTCGCGGTGTTCTCCGAGGAGTTCGGCCTGGTCGGCGTGTGCGCGCTGGTGGCGCTGTACGCCTTCATCATCGGCCGCTGCCTGTGGATAGCGATGGAGGCGCGCGACACCTACTCGCGCCTGCTGGCCGGCGCGATCGGCATGAGCTTCTTCGTCTACGTCTTCGTCAACGGCGGCATGGTCGCCGGCATGCTGCCGGTGGTCGGCGTGCCGATGCCGATGATCAGCTACGGCGGCACCTCGGCCGTCTCGCTGCTGACCGGCTTCGGCGTGCTGATGTCGATCCACGCCAACCGCAAGACGCATCTCTGAACCTCGCCAGCGCACCGTCCCGTGCGTGCCCGAAGTTGCGCGCGCCTGCGTGTTAGGCTTTCGTGGACATGGTAATTCTGTGAGCGAAACCACAACATGACAGCCACGCCTGCGCCGCGCCCGGCCCGTTTTCTCGCCGTCCTCAGCCTGTTGTGGGTGGCTTCGCTGACGCCGGTGCTGGCTGCCACCCATCCCGGCCAGGCCGAACTGGTGCGCGAGGTGGCGCGGGAAACCGGCAAGAGTCCGCAGGCGCTGAATGCGTTGCTGGACGGCGCGAAGATGCAGCAGGGCATCCTCGACGCGATCAGCCGGCCGGCGGAGGGCAAGCCGTGGAAGGATTACCGGCCGATCTTCCTCACCGACAAGCGCATCGACGATGGCGTGGCCTTCTATCGCGAGCACCGTGCGCTGCTGGATCAGATCGGCAGGCAGTACGGCGTGGCGCCGCAATACATCGTGGCCATCGTGGGCGTGGAGACCAGTTACGGCGGCAACACCGGCAAGTACAAGGTGCTCGACGCGCTGGTCACGCTGGGTCTGTACTACCCGCCCCGGGCGAAGTTCTTCCGCGAACAGCTGAAGGAACTGCTGAGCCTGCCGGACAACCACCTGGCCGGTCCGCTGGACAGGCTCACCGGCTCGTATGCCGGCGCCCAGGGCTGGGGCCAGTTCATGCCCACCAGCATCCGCGATTTCGCGGTGGACGCGGACCAGGACGGTCACATCGATCTGCAGAACTCGCTGCCGGACATCTTCGCCAGCGTGGCCAATTATTTCGTGAAGCACGGCTGGGTCACCGGTGGTCCGGTGGCGGCGCGCGCGCAACCGGATGCGTCGGCAACACCGCCCACGGTGACCGACACCAGCCCGAAGTGGCCACTGGAGCAACTGGAGGCGTGGGGCTATGCGCCGCTGCAACCGCTGTCGCCGGCCGAACCCAGCAGCCTGCAGACGCTGGAAGGCCCGAACGGGCCGGAATACTGGTTCACCTTTCAGAACTTCTACGTGATCACCCGCTACAACCGCAGTCCGCTGTACGCGATGGCGGTGAACCAGCTGGCGCAGGCCATCGCGGCTGGCGTCGGCGCGGCGGAAGCGGCGCGATGAGGCTGGTCCGCGTCGCGCTGGTGCTGGCGGCGGGCCTGCTGCTGGCCGCGTGCGGAGGCCACCGCACGAAGCCCGCTCATCGCGACGGTCATTCGCGGACGTCGCCGTCGAGCCCGTCCCGGACCTCCGGCGACGACCGCTTCGAGGACGACCTCAGCAAGCCGCAGGGCAGCCGCTACCGCGACGGCGAGGACAGCGTGCCGCCGCCACTGGATGTCAGCAAGCTGGTCGAGCCGGTGCCGAAGGTCGAGCCGCGCTCGCTGTATGGCAACAAGTCGCCGTACAGCGTGCGCGGAAAGAGCTATCGCGTGCTGCCCAGCGCGCGCGGCTACGACGAGCGCGGCATTGCCTCGTTCTATGGCAACAAGTTCCACGGCTACAAGACCTCCAGCCTGGAAACCTACGACATGTATGCGTTCAGCGCCGCCAGCACCACGCTGCCGCTGCCCAGCTATGCGCGGGTGACCAATCTCGAAACCGGCAAGAGCGTGATCGTGCGGGTCAACGACCGCGGCCCGTTCCACGACAACCGGCTGATCGACCTGTCCTACGCCGCCGCGGTGAAGATCGGCATCTGGCCCAAGGGCACCGGTCTGGTCGAAGTGCAGGGCATCGACCCGTCCCGGCCTGGCAAGGAACTGCCGCTGGCGCCCGTGGTCACAGGCTCACATCCCGGCATCTACCTGCAGATTGGCGCGTTCGCCGACGCGGACAACGCCGACCGCCTGGCCCAGCGCCTGCGTCAGGCCAACCTCGGCGCGGTGCAGGTCACCGACGCGGTGATCAACGGCCAGCGCGTGCGTCGGGTGCGGGTCGGGCCGCTGGCCAGCGTCGATCGCGCCGACCAGGTCAGCAGCCGGATCGAAGGCATGGGTCTGCCCCGGCCGCAGGTCGCGGTAGACTGAGCAGGATTTGCGCAACCTTTTCCACCTTGATCGACGCCTGCGACGTCGAACGCCAGACACCGGACTGAACAACACGATGAATTTTTTCCGCCGCACCCTGCTTCCGCTTGCCGCCGTCACCCTGCTGGTCGGCGTCGCCGTCGCCCAGACCCCGCCGCGTCCGTCACCGGTGCCGCGTCCGGTGGTGCCGGAGGCGCCGGTGCCTCCGCCGCCGGACGTCGACGGCAAGAGCTGGGTGCTGATGGATTACGCCACCGGCCAGATCCTGGCCAGCAAGGAGCCGGACCTGCGGCTGGAGCCGGCATCGATCACCAAGATCATGACCGACTACGTGGTCTCGGCCGAGGTCGCCAACGGCAAGGTGCACATGACCGACCCGGTGACCATCAGCGAAAACGCCTGGCGTGGCGGTGGCGCGGGCACCGACGGCTCCACCAGCTTCATGAAGCTCAACAGCCAGGTGCCGCTGAAGGACCTGCTGTACGGCATGATCATCCAGTCCGGCAATGACGCGGCGATCGCGCTGGCCGAGCACACTGCGGGCTCCGAGCAGGCCTTCGCCGGCCTGATGAATGCCTACGCCAGGCAGCTCGGCATGGTGAACTCCAACTTCGAGAACGCCTCCGGTTACCCGATCGCCAACCACTACACCACCGCGCATGACGTGGCGATCCTGTCGCGAGCGCTGATCCACGACTTCCCCGAGGATTACGCGATCTCCGCGGTGAAGGAGTTCGAGTGGAACGGCATCAAGCAGCACAACCGCAACACCCTGCTGTGGCGCGACCCCAGCGTGGACGGCATCAAGACCGGCCACACCGCCGCCGCCGGCTACTGCCTGGCCGCCTCGGCCAAGCAGGGCGAGTCGCGGATGATCGCGATCGTGATGGGCGCCAGCAGCGAGAAGGCGCGCGCCGATTCGGCGATGGCCCTGCTCAACTACGGCTTCCGTTTCTACGAGACCCACAAGCTGTATGAAGCCGGCAAGCCGCTGGCCACGCCGAAGCTGTGGAAGGGTGCGTCCAACCAGTTGCCGCTGGGCGTCAACGAGAGTGTGCAGGTCACCGTCAAGCGCGGCCAGTACGACCAGCTGAAGGCCACCATGGACATCCCCGCCACCCTGATCGCCCCGTTCACCAAGGGTCAGCAGGTGGGCACGCTGCACATCACGCTGGACGGCAAGCCGGTGCAGAACGTGGCGCTGGTGGCGCTGGCCGATGCACCGCAGGGCGGCTTCTTCTCGCGCCTGTGGGACAGCATCCTGTTGTGGTTCCACAGCGACAAGAAGGCCGACGCCGCGGCGCCGGCCAAGGCTGCGGACGCGAAGTAATGCAGCCGATCGACTTCACCAGGGCGAAAGAGGAAGGCAAGGGTTTCGAATTCCCCGGCGAGTTCGAGATCACCGCGGTGGGCAAGTCCAGCGCGAACCTGCCGACCCACGTGCCGCAGCTGCTGGAGCGCGCCGGCCTGCGCGTGCTGCACGAAACCGTGCGGCACCGGCACTCCGGCGCCGGCAACTACGTCTCGGTCACGGTCAGCTTCCATTGCGAGAACCGCGAGCAGTACGAAGCGGCGCATCATGCGCTGCGCGCCGATCCGGACATCCGGTACACGATGTGAGGGCAGGGAACAGGGCGCGGGGAGAGAGATAGCCTCGCCCGTTTCGCCTGGGTGCCATTGATCACCTGCGAAGTACCCCAACGTTCCCTGTTTCCCGTTCCCCAAGGTTTGTTGTCATGTCGTTGCCGCTGAAAATCCGCCGCCTCGGTCGCCAGCCCTACGCGGCGACCTGGCGGGCGATGAGTGCGTTCACCGACAACCGCACCGCCGACACGCCCGACGAACTGTGGCTGCTGGAGCATGACCCGGTGTTCACCCTGGGCCAGGCCGGCAAGATGGAGCACGTGCTGGCGCCGGGCGACATCCCGGTGGTTCCGGTCGATCGCGGCGGCCAGGTGACCTATCACGGGCCGGGCCAGATCGTCGGCTATCCGCTGATCGACCTGCGCCGGGTCGGGGTGGGCGTGCGCGAGCTGGTCCACCGGATCGAGCAGTCGCTGATCGATACGCTGGCGCACTGGAACGTCAGCGCCGCGCGCCGCGAAGGCGCGCCGGGTGTCTACGTGGACGAGGCCAAGGTTGCTGCACTGGGTCTGCGCGTGCGCCGCGGCTGCAGCTTCCACGGGCTGGCCTTCAACGTGGCCATGGACCTGGAGCCGTTTCACCGCATCAACCCTTGCGGTTACAAGGATCTGGCGGTCACGCAACTGCTAGACTTGGGCGGCCCTTCAAGCCTGGCCACGGTCGAGGACGTGCTGGTAGCGCAGTTCTGTCGCCAGTTCGGTTTCGTCGCCGAGCCTGCCGCTTCCCTATTACCCGAACTCCCCGCGCGCGCGGCGGTCTGAGCTTTCTACATGAGCGAATCATCCACATCGTCGACCCGGGTCATCCCGATCACCGTGGTCGGCAACGCCCCGGCCGGTGAAAAGCAGCTGGGCAACGACAAGATCGCGCTGAACCGCGCCGGCTTCGACACTGCCGTGCCGACCTTGCGCAAACCGTCGTGGATCCGGGTGCGCCTGCCCCAGGGCAACGCGGTGCAGCAGCTGAAGGCGCGCCTGCGCGAGAACTCGCTGGTCACCGTGTGCGAGGAAGCGTCCTGCCCGAACATCCACGAATGCTTCAGCAAGGGCACCGCCACCTTCATGATCCTGGGCGAGGTGTGCACCCGGCGCTGCTCGTTCTGCGACGTGGCGCATGGCCGCCCGCTGCCGCCGGACACGCTGGAGCCGGCGCGACTGGCCGAGACGATCCGCGACATGCGCCTGAAGTACGTGGTGATCACCTCGGTCGATCGTGACGACCTGCGCGACGGCGGCGCCGAACATTTCGCCGCCTGCATCCGCGCCACGCGCCACGCCAGCCCGAACATCCGGATCGAGATCCTCACCCCCGACTTCCGCGGCAAGGGCCGCATGGAACGGGCGCTGGAAGTGCTCAAGGATTTCCCGCCGGACGTGTTCAACCACAACCTGGAAACCGTGCCGCACCTGTACCGCGAGGTGCGCCCGGGCGCCGACTACCAGTGGTCGCTGGACCTGCTCAAGCGCTTCAAGGCGCAGCATCCCGACGTGCCGACCAAGTCCGGCATCATGCTTGGTCTGGGCGAGACGTATGACCAGGTGATCGAGACGCTACGCGATTTACGCGCCCATGACGTCGAGATGATCACCATCGGCCAGTACCTGCAGCCCACGCCCCACCATCATCCGGTGGTGCGCTACTGGACCCCCGAAGAATTCGACATGCTGCGCGAAGCCGGTGAGGCGATGGGTTTCCATCACGTCGCCTCCGGCCCGCTGGTACGTTCGTCCTACCACGCCGACCTGCAGGCCCATGCAGCCGGTGTCACCGAGACAGCCTGAGAGCCTCCATGAAATTTCGTCCCGCGCTGTTCCTGCTGCTAGCCCTTGCCGCCACCGGCGCCCAGGCACAGTCCGCCGCCGACATGGGCGCGGGCAAGCCGCGCAAGGCAGCCACCTGGCCGCTGACTTCGACACAGGAAGAAGCACAGGCCGCGCAGTTGTCCGCGCGCTTCCTGACCCGCTTCCACTACGACGCGCAGCCGCTGGACGACGCGATGTCGGCGCGCATCTACAACGCCTACTTCAAGTTGCTGGACAGCGAGAAGGTGTTCTTCACCCAGGCCGACATGGCGCAGTTCGCACCCAGCAAGACCAAGCTGGACGACGCGATCTGGAACCAGGACCTGTCCGCGCCGTTCGCCATCTTCAACGCCTACGTGCAGCGCGCCGTGGAGCGGATGACCTACGCCCGCGGCCTGCTCAAGCAGGGCTTCGACTTCTCCGCCGAGCAGAGCTACACCTTCGACCGCGAACACGCCGACTGGCCGAAGGACCAGGCCGAGCTGGACGAGCTGTGGCGCAAGCGCACCATGAACGACTGGTTGCGCCTGAAGCTGGCCGGCCAGGACGATGCGGACATCCGCAAGACGCTGGACAAGCGTTACGCCGCCTACATCGAACGGATCAGGCAGCTCGACGGGCAGGACGCGTTCCAGACCTTCATGACCGCGTACGCCGAAACCACCGACCCGCACACCGACTACCTCGGCCCGCGCGCGGCCGAGAACTTCGACATCTCGATGAAGCTGTCGCTGGAAGGCATCGGCGCGGTGCTGCAGGCGCGTGACGACTACACCCAGATCCGCGAGCTGGTGCCCGCCGGTCCGGCCGGCAAGTCCGGCAAGGTCCAGGTCGGCGATCGCATCGTTGGCGTCGGCCAGGGCGACAACGGCCCGATCGTCGACGTGATCGGCTGGCGCCTCGACGACGTGGTCAACCGCATCCGCGGCAAGAAGGACACCGTGGTGCGGCTGGAAATCCTGCCCGCCGACGCGGGCGTGGACGGCAAGCACGAGATCGTCACCCTGGTGCGCAAGAAGGTCAGCATCGAGGAGCAGGCGGCGAAGAAGAAGGTCGTCGAGATCAAGGATGGCGGCGTCACCCGCAAGATCGGCGTGATCGACCTGCCCACCTTCTATTCCGACTTCGGTGCACGCAGCGCCGGCGACAAGAACTTCAAGAGCGCCACCCGCGACGTGGCCCGCCTGCTCGGCGAGCTGAAGCAGGAAGGCGTGCAGGGCGTGGTGGTCGACCTGCGCAACAACGGCGGCGGTTCGCTGGCCGAGGCCAACTCGCTGACCGGCCTGTTCATCGACAAGGGCCCGGTGGTGCAGGTGCGCGACTCCAAGGGCCAGGTCGAGCAGCAGGGCGACGACGACCCGGGCATGGTGTGGAGCGGCCCGCTGGCGGTGCTGGTCAACCGCGGCACCGCGTCCGCCTCGGAAATCTTCTCCGCGGCGATCCAGGACTACCACCGCGGCCTGATCATCGGCGAGCCCACCTTCGGCAAGGGCACCGTGCAGAACCTGGTCGACCTGGACCGCTTCGCCCAGAGCGACGACGAGAAGCCGCAGCTCGGCGAGCTGAAGATGACCATCCAGGAATTCTTCCGCATCAACGGCGGCTCCACCCAGCTGAAGGGCGTCACCCCCGACATCGCGTTCCCGAAGAACGGCGACGAGAAGGACTTCGGCGAATCCACCTACGAGAACGCGCTGAAGTGGACCCAGATCGCGCCGGCCGACTACCAGGTGGTGGCGAATTTCGCCGACTACCTGCCGCGGCTGGAGAAGCTGCACGCCGATCGCGTGGCGCAGTCGCCGGCGTGGAAGCTGATGCTGGACGAACTGGCCCAGTACCGCACGATGCGGGCGAAGACCTCGATCTCGCTGAACCTCGCCACCCGCGAAGCCGAGCGCAAGAAGCTGGAGGCGATCCAGGCCGACTTCCGCGCGCGGCACAAGGCCATCGACGGCACCGACGCCTCGCTCGCCGACGAGGCCAGCAGCCTGGACGACGGGCTGAACGCGAACGAGCGCAGCCTGAAGAGCGAGCTGAAGCAGGAGAAGGACGCCAAGAAGGCCAAGGACGTGCAGCTCAACGAAACGGCGCACATCCTGTTCGACGCGATCGGCATGATCAAGGCCGATCCGAAACTGGCCAGCGAAGTGCTGCCTTACGGCGGCAAGTCGGGCGTCAGCGTGGTGAATGCCCAGCCGGATACGTCCGGCGTGCTGGAGCAGCACTGAGTCGATCCGCGCGGCAACAGCGGCAAGCCTGAAAGGAGGCGGTGCTTGGCACCGCCTCCTTTTTCATGGGCGATAGCCCAGCCGTTCGAGCCATGGCTGCAGCACCGGCAGCACCGGCTCGAACTGCCGGCGATAGTTCTGCCAGCGCCCCACCGCCCGCCGATGGACGCCCTCGGTCACCTGGGCATAACTGGGCGTGCTGATGAAGCGCTTGCCCCGTGCATGTTCGGCGAAGCGGGTCATCGCCGCGGTGTCCGTTGTTTCGAGGAAGTCCCCCAGCCGGGCGAGCTGCTCGTCCAGCCCGCTGACCACCGATTCGTAGCGCCACTCCAGCACGGCGGGCGCGAATACCTCGGCGTCGGCAAACCATTGCGCGAACGCGTGGGCGTAGCCCTGCGCCAGTCGCGGCAGTGACGAGCACAGCATCATGAAGGCCGGCGAACGGAACGACTGCATGTAGCAGCTGAGCAGCACGTCGCAGGGATGGCGCAGGCACAGGATGATGCGCGCGTGCGGAAACAGCCGCATGATCATCGGCAGGCACAGCATGTTGAGCGGATTCTTGTCGACCAGGCGCCGCTCGCCCAGATCGGGCGCGACCCGTCGCGCCTGCCGCCAGTACACGCCGCGCAGTTGGTCCGCATCCTGCTGGCTCAGTTCCGCCAGGTCCGCCGGATAGCGCTGGCCGACCAGCTGCATAGCCTCGATCAGGTCATGCACGTGGGCGCGCTCGTCCATCGAGCGGAAGTCCGGGTGGGCGTCGAGCATCTGTTCCAGCAAGGTGGTGCCCGAGCGGGGGAAGCCGACCACGAAGACCGGACTGTGCCGGGTGTCGGGGGCGGCCAGCGGACTCCAGCGGCCATGCTCGTCGCGGCCGACCCGCTGGGCGCTGACCTGCAGCGGTCGGCTGTCGGCCGCCAGCAGCTCCGGCACCACGTGGCGGGCGATCTCGCGCTGAGCGGAGTGCGCCTGCTGCAAGGCCTGCCACGCTTCGGCGTAGTGACCTTGTCGATCAAGCGCGGAGGCGAGCCCGAAGGCGGCGCCGGCCCGGCTCTCGTCGTCGCTCGCGCTGGCCAGCGCGCTGGCCTGCAGCGTCGCGGCCGTGGCCGCCTCGCCTGCGCGCATCGCCATCGCGGCGTGTGCATGCCAGCCTTCGGCGCGCGCCTGTTCCGCCTGCGCGGGCAGGGCCTCGAGCGCCTCGATGGGCAACTGCTCCAATGCTTCCCGCGCTGCGTCGAGCCGGTTGTTCCGTTCATGCAGCAGCACCCGCTGCGCCGCGATGCGCAGGCGCATGATCGTGGCCGCCGGTTCGGCCGGCAGCTGCGCCCGGGCCAGCGTGCGCAGCGCGGCGTCCAGTTCGCCCTGGACGGAAAGCATCGCCGACAGCAGCAGGGCATGCTCGGCTGTTTGCGGTGGCCAGTCGCCGGCGCCGTCCAGCAGCGCTTCCTGTCGGGTGTTGTCGCCGCAGACGTGGCAGGCATGGGCTGCCTGCAGGCGGGCCTCGATGAAATGCGGCGACAGCTGCACGGCGTCCAGCAGGCTCTGCCGGGCGGCCAGCCACTGCCGCTGCTGGATGCGCAGCAGGCCGAGGTTGTAGTGCACTTCGGCATCGTCGGGCGCCAGCGCCAGCGCCGTCAGCAAGGCCTGTTCGGCCTCGGCCAGGTCGCCTGCTTCGCGGCAGACCACGGCGAGGTTGTTCCAGTGTGCGGAAACCTCCGGTTGCAACTGCGCCAGCCGGCGGAAGCTCGTCGCGGCCTGCTGCACGTGGCCGCAGGCCTGTTGCGCCAGGCCGAGCAGCGACAGCACGGCTTCGTCATCCCGCCACGACGGCGTGGCCTGCCCGGCGAGGGCGATGACCCGCTCCGGTTCGCCGGCGTTCCAGGCCGCGGCCATCGCCCTGGCCAGATCCGTCGCAGTGGACATGCGTGCTCCGTCGGTCATTCCAGTACGCATTATGCAAGAGGGCCGCGACGGATCGCGGCCCTCCTGGGTGGGCGCTGCGGAACTTCCGCAGCGCCCGCTTGCAGCGGGACCTCAGAACTTGATCGTGGCGCGCGCCCAGTAGTAGCGGCCGAGCACGTCGTAGGTGGCGGTGTCGACGTTGTAGTTTCCGCCGTTCTGGTAGATCAGCGGCGGCAGCTTGTTGCTGAGGTTGTCCACGCCCACGTCGAAGCGGGTGTGGATCGACGGCACCGCATAGCCCAGCTGGATCGAGTGGTACAGCACCGAAGCCATCGGGATGTTCACCCCGGCGACCGCGGCGTCACCGTTGAGCGCGGTCAGCCGGTGCACGTAGCGCGACTGCCACTGGGCATTCCAGTTGCCCTTGTCCCAGTTGAGCGTGAGCGTGCCGCGCCAGCGCGAGATGTTGCCGAACTGCGGGGTGAACGTGCCGGCGTAGTTGACCGTCTTCGCGCCGGGCTCGCCGGGCGTGGCGTTGACGTTGTAGGTCGAGGTGTAGCTGGTGTTGAGGCCGGCGCGGAAGTTGCCGGGGTCCATCCCGCCCAGGTCGAAGTGCGGGATCTTGTAGCGCAGGGTGTAGTCGATGCCGCTGGTGCTGGTGTTGCCCAGGTTGACCACCGGCGTGTTGATCAGGAACACCTGGCCCGGTTGCCGGCTGGTGTTGTCCTCGCGCTGGATGAACGAGCAATACGGGCTGCTGGCGTTGTTGTAGCAGGAGCTGACCACGGTGTCGGCCTGGATCGCGGTCAGCGTGTCGGACAGGTAGATGTGCCAGAAATCGAGGCTGGTCGACAGGCCGGGGATCCAGTCCGGGTCGTAGACCAGGCCGATGTTGACCGACTTGCCCTTTTCGGGCTTCAGCTTCGCTCCCACCGTGTTGGCGCCGGAGTAGAACGTGTTGACCTGCGCCGGCGAGTTGCCGGCCCAGTTCACCGGCACGTACTGGCAGGCGGCCGCGTGCGCCGCCAGCTCGTCCGCGGTGCGGCCCACGCAGGGGTCGTTGAGGTTCGGCTGGACCAGGGTGCGGCCGTCGTAGAGCTCGTTGAGGTTCGGCGCGCGGAACACCTGCGAGATCGTGCCGCGCAACAGCAGCTGGGCGGTGGGGCGCCACTCGATCGCGACCTTGCCGTTGGTGGTCGTGCCGGTGGTGCTGTAGTTCGAGCTGCGGATGCCCAGGTCGAGGTTCAGCGAGTGCGCCCAGGGCTGGTCGGCCAGCAGCGGGATCAGCGTTTCCGCGTAGACCTCCTTGACGTCGAAGTCGCCGCGCCCGGGCGAGCCGCAGGCTTCCTGCAGGATCTGGCAGGTGGTGGTCACCGGGTCCAGCACGGCAAAGTCGCTGACCGTGTAGTTCATCATCTGCTTGCGGTACAGCGCGCCGGCGGAGAGCTGCATCGCGCCGGCCGGCAGGTCCCACAGCTCGCCGCTGGCGTTGAACTGGGCCTGCTTGGTGGACTGGGTGAAGACGTAGATGGGCGTCTTCACGCCCTTGCTCAGCTGGTCGCCGACGCTGGCCTGGTCGAAGATGTTCGCACCGGCGTCGACGGCGGCCTGCAGCGACGGGATGTCCACCTCGTTGGTGTCGCGCTGGTCGCGCTTGGTGTGGCTGTAGTTGATCGAGGCGTCCCAGATCCAGCTGCTGTCCTGGCCGAAGTTGCCACGCAGGCCCGTGTTGATCTGGGCGGTGTTGGTCTTGTAGCTGTGCACGCGGGTGCCGGCGCCGGTCAGGCGGGTCTGGAAGCTGTAGCCGCTGTCCGGGTCGCCGGGCACGGCGCCGTGGCTGAAGGTCACGCCGAACGGATTGATCGGATTGTCCGACGAGATGATCAGGCCGTCGCCGGTACCCACCGGCGAGGGCGCATCCTGTCCGCTGGATTCCGTGCGGTTGTAGAACGCGTCGACGAAGCCGGTGAGGCTGTCGGTGAAGTTGTAGCTGCCCAGCACGAAGCCGTTGGTGCGCTTCTGCGCGGTCTGGATGTAGTTGAGCGCGGCGTAGTTGTAGGTGTCCGAGCCGAGCCGGCAACGGTAGTCGGCCTGGCTGGAGCCGTCACCCTGGGCCAGCGTCACCATGGCGGTGTCGGTCGCCGGATCGATGTCGCAGCCGTACTGCGCGGCGATGGCGGAGGGCACCTGGATGCGCCCGGTCGGGATCGAGCTGGAACCGGCGGCCACCACGGAGCCACCGGACAGGTACAGCTGCTGCCTGGAGAACTTGCGCCGGGAGGCGAGCGTCTCGTCGTACTTGTTGTAGTCGAGGCCGGCCGCGATGCTGAACTTGTCACCGGTGGCGCCGGCGGTCAGGTTGAAGCCCCGGCGCTGGGAGTCGCCGTGGCTGGAGATGCCGTCGTTCAGGCTGATCTGGGCGCCCTGGAAATCCTTGCGCAGGATGAAATTGACGACGCCGCCGATGGCGTCCGAGCCGTACACGGTGGAGGCGCCCTCGGCCAGCACGTCGACGCGATCGATCATCTCCGGCGGGATCAGGTTGATGTCGGGGTTGGACATGCGCTGGCCGTTGACCAGCACCAGGGTGCGGTTGATGCCCAGGCCGCGCAGCGATACGCGCGAGGCGCCATCGCCGGCTTCCAGCAGGGGGCTGGCCACGCCGCCGCCGTTGCTGTTGTTCGCCGGGTTGGTGGCATTGCCGGAGATGCTCGGCATCTGCTGCAGCACGTCGCCCAGAACCGGCTTGCCGGAGTTGGTCAGCGTGTCGCGATCCAGCGTCACCACCGGGCTGGCCGTCTCGACTTCCACGCGGCGGATCAGCGAGCCGGTCACCACGACCGACTGCAGGGTCTTGGCCTTGTTTTTGGACGGTGGCGTGTTCTGGTCCGTCGAGGACGGCGTATCGGCCGGTGGCGTCTGCGCTTGCGCCTGGGCCAGGCCGGCGATCGTCAGCGCGCCGGCGGTCAGGGCCAGGCGCACCGCCAGTGACAGGTGGTTCATGCCGTATTTCATTTGGTCTCCCCAGTGGTTGTTGGTAATCCGTTCCCAGCCATCGACCTTGTCGAGTCCCCCCCGGGCACACGTCGCGCGATGTGGCGTTGTTCGTCAACGTCGCGCAACCGCCCGAAGATTACTCCGAGATCCGCTTCCGCGCGCAACCGGCAGAAAAGGGTTTGGCCGTCCTTTCGCCAGCCGCCGATCAGGCCTGCGTCGAAGGCGGCGCCGCCGGCTGGCCGGCGCGGTTGAAATCGCCGATGGCGGCGACCAGGTCGGCCACCGCCGCCCGCTCCGCCTCACTGAGGTCGGGGTTCCAGCTGTCCAGGATCAACACCACGCGGTCGCGGTCGCTGTGGTTCCACGCCTCGTGTTCGAAGGTGTCGTCGAAGGTGACGCAGTGGCCTTCCTGCCAGACGTGCGTCTCGCCGCCCACGCGCAAGGCGCAGTCCGCCGGCACGATCAGCGGCAGATGGGTGACCAGGCGCGTGTTGGTGACGCCGCGGTGGGGCAGGATATGCGTGCCGGGGCGCAGCACCGAGTACAGCGTTTCCGGCGCGTGCTCGCGAATCCGCACCAGCGGCAGCGAGTCCAGCAGCGCACTGGTCCGTGGGCAGCGCAGGCAGTGCGCGTCGTGGCGCACGCCATGCCGCTGGAAGAAGAACGCGTCCCACGCCGCGTCCTGCGGACCGGAGGCGGCCAGCAGCTCGGCCGCCACGGCCGCGCTCGAAGGCGCGCCCAGGAACGGCACCAGGGTGTCCGCCGCATGCGCCAGCACCGCGCGCAGTTCCTCGCGGATCGTGTCGCAGGCCGCCTCCAGCCGCGCATGCGCCGGAAAGCGTTCGGGCGGATAGAAGGTCTGACTGGGGATGCCGGGGAAGTACAGGAATTTCGGCCGCTGCCGCGGGTCCGGCAGGTTGGCCGCCTGCTCGCCGAGATAGATCGCCAGGCACTGGTCGACGCGGGCCAGCTCGGAGCGTCCGTAGCGCTGCCGCAGCGGTTCGATGATCGCGTCGAACAGTTCGCGCCGAGCGGACGCCACGAAGCGCGTGGCGTGCTTCACCGCGTCGCGCAGGCCGGGCGCCGTGGTGTCGTCGCTGAGCCAGCGCCCCTGCGCCTGCGCGGTGTCGATCGCGCCGAGATAGGCCAGCATCGCGGCATGCCGGCTGCCTTGGCGCTCGAGCGCCACGCCCAGGCGCAGCCCCGCCACGAACAGGCCGGGCGCGAGCTGCAGGGCCTTGCGCAAGCTGTCGACGGCGTCGGGCCATGCGCCGGCCAGCATCTGCAGCTCGCCCAGCCGATGCAGCACGCCGGCGTCCTGCGGCTCGGCGCGATGCGCCGCCTGCAGCAGCTCGAGCGCACCCGCCGCGTTGCCCGCCGCCCACTGGCGGTCGGCCAGGAACTGCAAGGCCTCGGCATCGTGGGGCTGGCGTTCGAGCAGACGCCGGAAAGCAACCTCGGCTGCGGCCAGGTCGCCGCGCTGCCACGCGGCGAGCGCCTGCTCGCGGCAGCTCGCGGAGGTGGCATCGGGTGGCTGGTTCATCGGCAGGCTCGCTGTGGCGGCTCGCCGATGATCATGGGAACGCGGGCCGAGCGCCAGCGCTCCGAGCTTGTGAAGAAAACCACTTCCTGTGGTTTTCTTCTATCGCGAGCCCGGTACACGCCCGGACTCGCTCACGCGAATCAGTCACTTGCGTGACCGATCCGCGCCCGGCCGTCCCTGGCCGGCCTGAGAGGTTGAAAAAATCACAACCTCTCAGCGGCGCCGCTATTTCTTCGCCGCCTGCTGCTTCGCCCGCTGCTGCTTCATCCATTGCTGGTACTCCCCGACGTAGGGCGCCTCGCGCAGCACCTTCGAACGCGGGTCGATCACCAGCAGGCTGCCCGCCGGCACCTGCAGCTGGCCGCTGCCGTCGCTCATCGGCACGGTGTGCACGGTGTCGCCTACCTGCACCTCGATCGGCATCGGGAACGGCTTGCCGTGCTCGGTGACCCAGCGCAGCTTCAAGGTGTCGCCCACGCGCTGCTCGTCCAGCCGCGGCAACGCGGCGTCACGCAGGTAGACGTCGAAGAACCAGTCGAGCTTGCGCCCGGTGATCCTGTCGACGATCGCCACGTAGTCCCGGGTGCTCGAATAGCGCGGCCGGAAGTTGCCCGGCTTCGGGTCGGAGCGGCCGTAGACCAGGCTGCGGATGCTCGCGAAGAAGTCCTTGTCGCCGATCAGCTGCCGCAGCGTGTGCAGCATCAGCGAACCCTTGTAGTAGATGTCGTTGCCCGGGCCGTGCTCGGCGTCGTACACCTCGTGTTCGTCCTGGCTGTGGCCGGAAACGACCGGGTACTTGTTGCGCAACGACATGCGCTCGGTGTGCAGCATCGCGAAATACGCCATGTCGCCGTGCAGGTACTGGCCGTACAGCGGCTGCATGTAGGTGCCGAAACCCTCGTGCAGCCACATGTCGTCCCAGTCGGCATTGGTCACCTGGTTGCCGAACCATTCGTGCGAGAACTCGTGCTGCAGCAGCCAGTCGAAGCCGTACTCGCTGCGCGGATAGCCGTTGCCGTAGGCGTTGATGGTCTGGTGCTCCATGCCCAGGTGCGGGGTTTCCACCACGCCCATCTTCTCGTCGCCGAACGGGTAGGGACCGATCTGCTGCTCGAAGAAATCCAGCATGCGCGGGAACTCGCCGAACAGCCGCTGCGCGCCTTCCGCATGCTCGGGCAGGTACCACAGCTCCAGCGGGATGGTGTTGCCGTAGCGGCTGGCGTAATCGCCCTTGAGCAGCTTGAACGGGCCCACGTTGATCGAGATCGCGTAGGTGTCCGGGTGCTTGGCGCGCCAGTGATAGGTGTGCTGGTCGCCGTGGTCGGTGATGCCGATCAGCACGCCGTTGCCGGGCGCGGCCAGCGTCTTCGGCACGGTGATCCAGGTGTCGACCAGGTCGGGTTCGCCCTGCGGCTGGTCGATGCACGGCCAGAACAGGTCGCAGCCTTCGCCTTCGACCGCGCTGGCCACCCACGGCTGGCCGTCGGCGGTGTGGCTCCACACGAAGCCGCCGTCCCACGGCGCGTGCTTGGCCACGTGCGGCTTGCCGCCGTAGCGCACGGTGACGCTGACCTTGCCGCCGGCCGCGAGCGCGGCGGGCAGCTGCACGCGCAGGCGGCCGTCGGGGTTGCTCCAGCGGCTGGCGGCCAGCGGCTTGCCGTCGAGCTCGATGCCGCTGATCGGCAGGTTGCGATCCAGGTCCAGCAGCAGCACGTCGGTGGCCGACTTCGCGGTGAAGCTCAGCGTGGCGCTGGCGTCGATGCGCTGTTTTGCGGCGTCGACGGTGAAGTGCAGCTCGGCATGATCGAAATGCACCCGCGCCTGTTCGGCCGGCATCACGCCGCCGGAGTTCATGGTCAGCGCGGTCAGCGCCGGCTGGGTGGCGGTGTCGGCCGCGGCGCTGCCGAAACTGGCAAGGCCGAGTGCGACGCCGAGGGCAAGCAGATGCAGGCGAGCGGACATGGGATGGCTTCCGGGGAGGGTATCTCCCGCAGCATGCAATCTTTCAGCGACGGGCGACAACGCCAGAAGTCATGGCCGGACGTGATGCCTCCGCGGTTCGCTCAGCCGGCGTAGCGCTGCTGCAGGTAGGCGAACATCGCGCGCACGCCCATCGCCTCGCCGCCGCGGGGACGGCCGGGGCGATCCGCGTCGTTCCAGGCGTAGGTGTCCAGGTGCAGCCACGGCGTGCCGTCCGGCACGAAACGCTCCAGGTACAGCGCCGCGGTGATCGCGCCGGCATGACGCGACGGGCCGGCATTGGCGAAGTCGGCCAGGTACGAGTCGAGCATCTTGCGGTACGGCCGCCACAACGGCATCTGCCACAGCGGATCGTCGACCGCGCGACCGGCGGCCAGCAGCGCGGCGGCCGCGGCATCGTCGTTGGCGAACAGCGCGGGCAGGTCCGGGCCCAGCGCCACGCGGGCGGCGCCGGTCAGCGTGGCGAAGTCGAGCAGCAGGTCGGGCTGCTGCTCGGCGCCGTAGGCCAGCGCATCGCACAGCACCAGCCGGCCCTCGGCGTCGGTGTTGTCGACTTCCACCGTGTGGCCGGCGCGGGTGGTGATCACCTCGCCCGGGCGCATCGCGTTGCCGGCCACCGCGTTCTCCACCGCGGGCACCAGCAGGGTCAGCCGCACCGGCAGGTTGGCCTGCATCACCAGCCCGGCCAGCGCGATCGCATGGGCGGCGCCGCCCATGTCCTTCTTCATCCAGCGCATGCCGTCGGACGATTTCAGGTCGAGCCCGCCGGTGTCGAAGCACACGCCCTTGCCGACCACGACCAGTCGCGGGTGCTCCTTGCGACCCCAGCTAAGTTCGACCAGCCGCGGTTCGCGATGGCTGGCGCGGCCCACCGCGTGGATGGTCGGGAAGTTCGCCTTGAGCAGCTCGTCGCCGACCCAGTCGCGCACCTTGGCCTTGTGCGTCTTGCCGAGCCGGCGGATGGCGTCGCTCAACTGTTCCGGACCCATGTCCTCGGTCGGCGTGTTGACCAAGTCGCGGACCAGCGCGGTGGCCTCGACCAGCGGCGCCAGCGCCTGCCGTTCGGCGGCGCTCACCGCGAGTCGCGCCGGCGCGCGCTTCGGCTGGCGATAGCGATCGAACTGGTACGCGCCCAGGGCCCAGCCCAGCGCCGCCTGGCTGCGATCGTCCAGCACGCCTTCGTCGGCGAGGTGGTAGGTGGCCTCGGGCAGGCCGAACGGCAGCGCGGCCAGCGCCGCCAGCGGCTGCCGCGGCTCCACCCCGACCAGCACGCGCACCAGCTTGCCGGCCGCATCGGACAACAGCGCGAACGTGCCCGGCGCCGCCGCGAAACCGCTGTCGCCCAGCCAGCGCTTCTGCGCGGCGGTGAGCCGCCGCTTGCTCGCGGCGTAGTGCGCGGCGTCGGTGGTTTCGATGGCGATGCTGTGACGGTTGCCGGACTGGCGTTCGATCAGGGCGGACATGCGGGTTCCTTCGGACTGGCGCCGGCAATGCTGCCGGACTCGACGAATGGCTTTCGGCGACGGGCCAAAACGCCAATGATGCGCGCAATCGCCGCCGCTTGCCTACACGCCGCTGCCGGGAGATCTACGGGCGGGAGATCTACGGGATGGGGTGCTGCGCTTCGAGCCAGTCGGCCAGCGCGGTCATGTCGCGCAGGTCCAGTTCGGGCGGCTCGCCCATGTCGTCGGGCCAGCGGGCGCCGTCGCGATTGAGCCAGGCGGTGCGCAGCCCGGCGTCGCGGGCGCCGGCCACGTCCATCGACGGATCGTCGCCCACGTGCAGGATCTGCCGAGCCGGCACGCCCAGCCGCTCGGCGGCGGCCAGGAAGATCCGCGCGTCCGGTTTGGCCATGCCGCTGTCGCGGGCGCAGATGTGATGGGCGAAATGCGCGTGGATGCCGATGCGCTGCAGGTCGGCGTTGCCATTGGTCAGGCTGGCCAGCGGCCAGCGCGCGGTGATCCGCTGCAGCGCGGGCAGGCTGTCCGGATATAGCTCGACGCTGTTGCGGGCGGCGAAATAGATTTCCCACAGCGCGTCGATCGGCGCGTCGGCCACCCCGCAGCTGGCGAACGCATGCTGCAGGGTGAGCTGGCGCTGGGTGGTGAAGTCGTGCGCCAGGTCGAGCCGTTCGGCGGCGACCCGGGCGCGCAGCTCGCGCATCGCGGCGATCGGCCACGCCTGCGCCACCTCGGGATGGTGTTGCCGCAGCCAGGCGTCCACCGCCTGGTCGGCGCGTTCCAGGGCCGGCAGCACCGGCCACAAGGTGTCGTCCAGGTCCAGCGTCAGCGCGAGTATCGGCGCCACGCCGGCGCTCAGAGCTTGCTGATGCGCAGCACCTGGCCCAGCTTGATCTGGTCGCCCTTCAGGTGGTTCCACTCGCGCAGCTTGGCCACGTCGACCGAGTGGCGCTTGGCGATCGTCGACAGCGTGTCGCCCTTGACCACCTTGTAGGTGGTCGTGGTCTGGCTGGTGCTGGCGCTGACCTTGCCGAAATTCGCGCTGTCGTTGCGGCTGACCGTGGTGGCGCTGCCGCTGGCGTGCGCCGTGCTGGTCACGCTGACGTCGCTGACGCTGCCCTGGATCTTGCTCAGGCGCGCGTTCTGCTTCTTGTCGTCCTCACGCTTTTCCACCGCCATGCGCGCGGCCAGCGTATCGGCCGAGGTCGGCGCGATGGCGGCGCGTGCCGCGTAGGTGGCGCCCGGCGCCGACACCGGCGTGCCATGGGGAACGCGGGCGCCGACCTCGGCCAGGATCCTGCTGCGGCGCGAGCTGTCCAGCGCGACGAGCGCGCCGCCGTCCTGGTACGGCAGCACCGCGTGCTTGCGCAGCGCGGCCTTGCCCGGCTCGCTCTGTACGAAGTCGACGAAGGCCTGCGCCTGGCTCGCCTTCGGGCTGCTCGGGTTGGTCACCAGGTACAGCGGGATGAACAGCGGATAGCTGCCGTCGGCGATGTTGGCCACGGTGGCCCGCTTGCCGTTGACCGGAATCGCCTTCAGCTTCGCGTTGCCGCTGATGCCGGACAGCGTGGCCACGCCAAAGCCGTTCGGGTTCAGCGCGATGCCTTCTTCCAGCTTGCGCGTGTTGACGTACAGCCGCGGCGCGGCCACCGGCTGGTTGCCGCGGCCGAACAGCAGGGTGCGCAGGCTGTATTCCACGCCGTCGCCGGGGCTGGCCACCGCGTACACGTCGATCGGCGCGTTGCGGCCGCCGACTTCGCTCCAGTTGTGGATCTTGCCGTAGTAGATGTCGTGCACCTGCTTCAGCGTGAGTCCGCTGATCGGGTTCGACGACTGGGTGACGATCACCAGGCCGTCCCACGCCACCGGGGTGAAGGTGAGGCGGGCGTTCTGCGCGCTGTTGTCGGACGGGCGTGCGCTGCCGGCGAGGTCGGCGGTGCCGCTGGCCACCGCGTCGATGCCCGAGGCGGTGTTGAACGGCTGCAGTTCGATGCGGCCATGGCCGCTCTTCTCCCACGCCTTGGCCACTTCGCCGACCACGCCGTTGGCCGTCGCCACGTCACCACGCCAGACCAGGCTGCTCTTGGCCGGCGCACTCGCCTTTGCCTTGGGATGGCTCTTGGCGACGGCGGGAGTGGTGAGGCAGGCCCCGATCAGGGCGACGGACAGCAGGCGGACAAGACGAACGGACATGGTGGCGGAGAACCCCGGCGTGATGATGGTTGGATGTTTTTGACGCGAGTATGGCGCCTCGCGGGCGCACGCAGGCTGAAGCGATGCGGCTATTTCATCGGCCCGGGTGCGGAACATCAAGCACTTTCATGCATTTGCGCTCCCTCGGCGGTCCGGCCTGTGCGCCGGAACACGCGCAGGGAGCGATCCCCGCCACGCTTTTGGCTGAACGGGCCGGCCCCGTTCAGTTGATCACCACGTAGCGGGTGCCGTCGTCGCCGGCCACCACCAGCACCAGCTGGCGCGGCTTCACCCCGGCCAGCCCGCGCAACACGTGCAGGCTGGTGATGCGCTGGCTGCCCACGCCGATCACCACGTCGTCGGTGGTGAGGCCCGCGCGCGCGGCGCGACTGCCCGGCTGCACCGCGCTGACCGCCACGCCGTACCAGCCCTGGTTGCGCTGCTCCTGGCTCAGCTCGCTGAAGCGCACGCCGGCCAGCCGCGGATCGAGATCGCCGCCCTCGGCGGTAGCCAGCTTCTCGGCGGTGAGTGTGGCGCTGACCTCGCTGAGCTTGCCCCCGCGCAACACGCCCAGCCGCAGCGTGCTGCCCAGCGGCAGCAGGCCCTCGGCATTGTTCAGTTCCTGCACGGTGTGCAGCGGCTTGCCGTTCAGCGTGGTCAGCACGTCGCCCGCCTGCAGGCCGGCACGCTCGGCGGCCGAGCCATCGCGCACGCCGGTGACCAGCACGCCGTCACGGTCCTTCAGCTGCAGCGCGCTGGCGATGCGCGGCGTGATCAGCTGGGTCTGCACGCCCAGGCTGCCGCGCTGCACCTTGCCGTGCGCCAGCAGCTGCGCCATCACCTCGCTGGTGAGGTTGCTGGGGATCGCGAAACCGATGCCGACGTTGCCGCCCGAGGGCGAGAAGATCATCGTATTGATGCCGACCAGCTCGCCGCGCAGGTTGACCAGGGCGCCGCCGGAGTTGCCCGGGTTGATCGAGGCATCGGTCTGGATGAAGTTCTGGTAGCCGCCCACGCCCGAAAAATTCCGGCCCGACGCGTTGCTGCCCAGCCCGGAGCGGCCCAGCGCCGAGACGATGCCGGCGGTGACCGTCTGGCCCAGCCCGAACGGGTCGCCCACCGCCACCACGTAGTCGCCCACCTGCAGGCGCGAGGAATCGGCCAGCGGCAGCGCCTGCAGCTTCTGGGCCGGGATCTGCACCACCGCCACGTCGGTGGCGGCGTCGGTGCCGATCAGCTTGCCCTTGAACGTGCGCCCGTCCTGCAGCGTCACGCTGATGTCGTCGGCGCCGCCGACCACGTGGTTGTTGGTCAGCACGTAGCCCTTCGCCGCGTCCACGATCACGCCCGAGCCCAGGCTCTGCTCGACGCGCTCGCGCGGCGTGCTGGGCAGGCCGAAGAAGCGCCGCATCATCGGGTCGTCGAAATACGCATCGCGCACCGGCACCCGCGTGGTGGTGGAGATGTTCACCACGGCCGGGGTCACCCGGGTCAGCATCGGCGCCAGCGAGGGCATCGGCTGGCCGTCGATCGCGGCGGGCAGGCTGGCGGCCTGGCCGGGCAGCGGGGCCAGCGCCACGAACAGCGCGGCCAGCGCAGCGCCAAGCCAGCGCGCCGGGCATGCAGATGAGTACGACATGGGTCCTCCTTGGGCATCGATGACGGCGCTGCTTCGACCGGAACACCGCGCCACGGTTCCGCAACGCCGATGGCTGTCGTGGGACTTTACATCGGTCGACGTCGGGGTTAACTTGCCTACCCGGTAGCAACCACAACATCTTGTGTTGAGAACTTGGTGCTTTAACTAGCGCTGGTGTCGAACATCGCACTCTTGAGGGGGAGTCGTTGTTGTCGGAAAAGCGCTGGCAGCGTGGGCCGGAGGGCAATCCTCACGGGCTCGCGCCGCCATCGAAACAGTCATGAGCGGCGTGCCGCCACACATAAAAACAACGCCGGCCGGAAGGCCGCAGCGAGAGGTCCCAGAAGCCGATGAGCACAGTGAGTGCCCCAGCCGCCAGTTCCGCCACCGGTCGTGATGCCGTCGTGGAAATCCCCCTGCAACCCGCGTCCTGGGACATCTGGGACAAGAAGTACCGGCTGAAGGCGAAATCCGGCGAGCCGGTCGACGCCACCATCGACGAGACCTACCAGCGCGTGGCGCGCGCCCTGTCCGACGTGGAAGCCACCGACGAGCTGCGCGCCCACTGGTACGAAAAGTTCCTGTGGGCGCTGCGCCGCGGCGCGATCCCCGCCGGCCGCATCACCTCCAACGCGGGCGCGCTGGCGCACAAGCCGGCCACCAGCACGATCAACTGCACCGTGTCGGGCACCATCCACGATTCGATGGACGACATCCTGGAGAAGGTCCACGAAGCGGGCCTCACCCTGAAGGCCGGCTGCGGCATCGGCTACGAGTTCAGCACCCTGCGTCCGCGCAACGCCTACGTCTCCGGCGCCGGCGCGTACACCAGCGGCCCGCTGTCGTTCATGGATATCTACGACAAGATGTGCTTCACCGTGTCGTCCGCCGGCGGTCGCCGCGGCGCGCAGATGGGCACGTTCGACATCAGCCATCCGGACGCCAAGGAATTCATCCGCGCCAAGCGCGAAGACGGCCGCCTGCGCCAGTTCAACCTGAGCCTGCTGATCACCGACGGCTTCATGCAGGCGGTCGAGCACGACCAGGACTGGCCGCTGGTGTTCCCGGTGCACGTCAAGGAAAAGGGCGAGGTCGACGTCAATGACCCGGCCCACGTGGTGTGGCGCGAGTGGCCCACCCACGAGAACTACGTGGACCGCGAGGATGGCCTGGTCGCCTGCAAGATCTACGGCCACATCCGGGCACGGCACCTGTGGGACATGATCATGGTGTCCACCTACGACTATGCCGAGCCGGGTTTCATCCTGATCGACAAGGTCAACGAGATGAACAACAACTGGTGGTGCGAGCACATCCGCGCCACCAACCCCTGCGGCGAACAGCCGCTGCCGCCCTACGGCTCCTGCCTGCTCGGTTCGGTCAACCTGACCAAGTTCGTGCGCGACCCGTTCGGCCCCAAGGCCAGCTTCGACTGGAACGAATACCGCGAAGTGGTCAAGGTGTTCACCCGCATGCTCGACAACGTGGTCGAGATCAACGGCCTGCCGCTGGAACAGCAGCGCAACGAGATCATGGGCAAGCGCCGCCACGGCATGGGCTTCCTGGGCCTGGGTTCCACCGTGACCATGCTCAAGCACAGCTACGGCAGCGCCGAGGCAGTCGCCTTCACCGAGGAAGTCTCGCGCGAGATGGCGGTGGCCGGCTGGGAAGTGGCGCTGGAACTGGCCAGGGAAAAGGGCGCCGCCCCGGTGCTGCTGCGCGACTTCACCGTCACCGGCGACATGCTGCGCAAGCGTCCGGAAATGGTCGCCGACGGCTACAAGGTCGGCGACGCCATCCCCGGCCGCGTGCTCCACGCGAAATACAGCCGCTACATGCAGCGCATCGCCACCGTGGCGCCGAACCTGGTCGAGCAGCTGGCCGAAACCGGCGCGCGCTTCACCCACCACACCTCGATCGCGCCCACCGGCACCATCAGCCTGAGCCTGGCCAACAACGCCAGCAACGGCATCGAGCCCAGCTTCGCGCACAGCTATTCGCGCAACGTGATCCGCGAAGGCAAGAAGTCCAAGGAAAAGGTCGAGGTGCTCAGCTTCGAGCTGCTGGCCTACCGCGCGCTGATCAATGCCGAGGCCAAGCCGTATACCGAAGAGGCCGGCAACAAGCTGCCGGACTACTTCGTGGCGGCCGACGACATCAGCCCGAAGCAGCACGTGGACATCCAGGCCGCCTCGCAGAAGTGGATCGACTCGTCGATCTCCAAGACCGCGAACGTGCCCACCGACTACCCCTACGAAGACTTCAAGGACATCTACTTCTACGCCTACAAGCAGGGCCTGAAGGGATGCACCACGTTCCGCTTCAACCCGGCGGCATTCCAGGGCGTGCTGGTCAAGGATTCCGATCTTGAAAACACCCTCTACCGCTTCGAGCTGGACGACGGTAGTGTTGTCGAACTGAAAGGCAATGAGCAGGTGGAATACGACGGCGAGATGCATTCGGCCGCCAACCTCTTCGATGCCTTGAAGGAAGGGTATTACGGCAAGTTCTAGGCAGCACACGCACCTCGCACCGAGGTGTGCGGTGTTCCCCCAGGAGGCGTCGATTCCCGAAAGGCCGCGTCACGTACTGACATCAATTCGGAGGGGAATACCAGCATGTCCATCGATAACGAAGTTGAAGCAAGCAGCACACCCGTTGCCGTCGAAGCACCGGCCGTCGCCCTCCCGGTCCTGCCGGACGTGCCCGCGGCCGCTCCGGTGGCCGCTCCGGTGGCGGTGAAGAAGACCGCCGCCAGGAAGAAGGCCGCGCCGAAGAAGGCGGCTGCAAAGAAGGCGGCTCCCAAGAAGGCTGCGGCGAAGAAGGCCGCTCCCAAGAAGGCTGCAGCGAAGAAGGCTGCTCCCAAGAAGGCTGCCGCAAAGAAGGCGGCTCCGAAAAAGGCCGCCAAGAAGGCAGCTGCCAAGAAAGCGGTGAAGAAGACGGCGAAGAAAGCCGTGAAGAAGGCGGCGCCGAAGAAGGCGGCAGCGAAAAAGGCGGCACCGAAGAAAGCCGTGAAAAAGGCGGCTCCCAGGAAGGCCGTGAAGAAGGCTGCCGCGAAAAAGGCGGCGCCGAAAAAGGCCGCAAAGAAAGTCGCCAAGGTGGTGAAGAAGAAAGCCGCCAAGGTCGCAAGGAAGGTCAGCAGCAAGAAGTCGGCCAGCAAGAAGGCCGCACCGAAAAAGGCGGCAGTCAAGAAGTCCGCCAGCAAGAAAGCCGTCGCCAAGACGGCAAAGAGGTCCACTGCCAGCAAGAAGGCGAGCGTCAAGTCGGCACGCCCGGTGAAAAAGGCTGCCGGCAAGAAGGCCGCTGCAAAACGCAAGTAAGCAACACCGCATCCGGCCCGGCCCCAGCGCCGGGCCGGATGATCTCCCGTTACACGCCGTGAGCAGCCCGGCACCCACCACTCAAGAAGCAACGAAGCGAACATCATGGCAATCAAGATCGACAAGAAGATCACCGGCTACAACGTGGTCAAGCCCGAAGACAAGGTTGCCGCCCCGGCCGCCGCGAAAGACGCGCGAGTCAGCGACAAAGTCGGCGAGCCCAAGCAGGCCGAAGTGATCCAGATGCACGAAAGTGTCGAGCGACCGGAAACCCTGGTCGGCTCCACCTTCAAGATCAAGTCGCCGCTGTTCGAACATGCCCTGTACGTCACCATCAACGACATCGTGCTCAACGCCGGCACCAGGCACGAGCAACGCCGCCCGTTCGAGATCTTCATCAACTCGAAGAACATGGACCACTTCCAGTGGATCGTGGCGCTCACCCGCCTGATGTCCGCCGTGTTCCGCAAGGGCGGCGACGTCACCTTCGTGGTCGAAGAACTGAAAGCCGTGTTCGACCCGCGCGGCGGCTACTTCAAGGCCGGCGGCGTCTACATGTCCAGCATCGTGGCCGAGATCGGCTCGGTGGTGGAGCAGCACATGAAGAACATCGGGCTGATCCATGACCCGGAGATGGATGCGGCCACGCGGCAGCTGATCGCCGACAAGCGGAAAGCCTACGAGGCCGCCAGCGCAAAGACCGATGCCAGCGCCACCACCGGCACGGCCGCCACCGACGCGCTGACGTTTCCGCCGGGCTCGATGATGTGCGACAAGTGCAACACCAAGGCCTTGGTGCTGATGGACAATTGCCAGACTTGTCTGAATTGTGGGTATTCGAAGTGCGGGTGAAATAGGGCCCGCACATTGAAGCGACCACGGAAAGGGTGGCCGGGAGGCTGCCCTTTTTACTGGCTGTTGCCGGTGAAATGCATGGCGTGATTAGATTGCCGGATTAGGCTGCGCGAAGAATGACAAGCTATTGATTTGATTGCGGCAGCTGCATAAGTCGACATTCGGATGTCGGGATTAGGCCGCTGTATTAGACTGCAAAATGAAATCTACTTAGTGTTAGGCCGCTCTTCATGACAATGCCGCAAGAACCTGCCCCGGAAGTTGAGGAGTTCCTGTTTGGTTCTGGATTGGGCGTAGACGACTACTATGTCGAGCGCACACCAGTCTCGGAAGTGATCTGCTACGTTGGCCGGGATGGTCGCGCTTTCGATCTCCATATCAACAACGAGACGCTGGCGTCGGCAGCAATTGCGCATCTCTTGGCACTTGGCGTTCGGGTCGTAGTGCTCGGTGGGGTCGCACAAACAGAGTCCGCGCCCTAACATCTCGTCTAAGCGGACGGCGTACCGCCGCCGCTTAACTCCAGCGTTAGGCGTCAACGTAATGTCTGTCGAAATTACCGAGTTCCGGCAAATGCTAGAGGCAGGCCAACGCTACTTAGGTGGCAATTGCTCCATGCAAGAGCTAAACGGCCGTGTCAGCCAGTGCCGTGTCGCGGCTCGGTTCTGGGGCGGCCACCCAGCGATTGTCCGAGTCGTGGACGATTGGTCTCAAGTTGTTGATCGGCGCTGGAACGAATGGGGGCATTCGCCAGATCCGCTTACGGAGCAGCAATTCAAGTCATGGCTGGGCCAGCAGCTCACGCTGCTTTCGACCCATGCCTAACACCTCGTCCAAACGGACGGCGTACCGCCGCCGCTTAACTCCAGCGTTAGGCACGAAAGGAAACTGGCAATGCACAACCTTGTAATTTTGCTAGTGGTGTTCGCGATGAGTTTGGCAGCAGCGCTCGCCGTGGCTTTACTTTTCCACGTCGTCGGCAATAAGCCAAATTACTTCAGCGCAGTTGCAATCGCCGTAGGCATCACCGCCGCAATGGCTGCAAGACTGGTTTGGCCCGTCTCAGATGCGGTATTTCCTTTTGTCCTTGGCGTAGCAGTGGGCTTGTCGGTGTTTGGCGCCAAGATCGTCACCACGCGGCACAATGCCTAACATTTCGTTCAAGGCGGACGGCTACGCCGCCGCTTAACTCCAGCGTTAGCCAATGGAAAATGCTCTCCTCTACATGAAGGTAATTGCCGTCGCTCACGGCATTGTTGGCTATTTGGGAGGCGCCGCTACGGCATCCCCTGAAATCCAGGCTGTCGCCATCTATCAGGATCGGAATCCGTTGGCAGGTGACATAAAGAAGTACTTGATCTATAGCATGTGTTTTTGTCTCGTGCTATGCGCTCTATGCCCGTGGTACAAGCCATCCGCAACGCCAATGTGGGCATGGCTCGCCCTTGGCTCTCATCTACTTAGCGGAGTATTCGACTTTGCAACACAGCGAGAACGCGGGTACTGCTGGCGCTGTATGGCAACTGGGATTACCGTTAAGACTATTGCAGCTGTTGCCCTTACTTACCTTGCTGCCACACTTCCGCCAGTAGGCAATGGCTAACAATTCGTTCGAGGCGGACGGCTCCGCCGCCGCTCAACTCAAGCGTTAGGGCCCTTACCATGCAGCCTAGCGAGCCACTTCAGTATCCCGCTCACTTTCCGCCTGTGACCAGGTGGAAGCGCTTCTTTATCGGCGTGAGGTGGCTTGGTCCAGATCTGTCATTTCTAAAAGACCTTCGCACTAATCAAGCATCTCGCTCCGCTGCGTCCATGGAGGTTTGGGGCGGCGCCGCGCGCAAAGCCGTTGCTACCGTCGCAGGCGCCGCCTTCGCCAAATATTGCGGCTGGTCCAAGCCGTTCTTCCTGCCTAGTGACAATGTGGCGGTCATTGCCAGTGGCCCGAAGTTCGGCGCCCTTGACACTACGGATGTTCGTGATGCTATTGGAGTTATCGAAGAGTTCGTAGGCACACAAATGGGCAAAACATTTTGGGAGCATTCCGGCTCGGCTACGTTTGGTGAGTTGGTAGACAAACTAGTAGCCGCAGCGGGCCCTAACCACTCGTTCGAGGCGGACGGCTACGCCGCCGCTCAACTCAAGCGTTAGCCGTATGGGAGATTCACCGGCATGAAGCTCTTTGGCTTTCTTTCATCAACTCCAGAGCAGTACGCTCCCTCGGAGCTCGCCGAGGTGACCCTGGCTGCCAGCCCCGAAGAGCTCAGGGAAATCGCTGGCTTTTTGCTCCATGCCGCTAAGACCATGGATCAACTGGGCAAGAGCTTTGATCACATGCATTTATCAGACACTCTGCATCAGTTCGAAAATTCACCAGCCTTGGTTGTCGCAGTTGGTACGTCTGCGCAAGGCGGCTAACATCTCGTTCAAGGCGGACGGCTTCGCCGCCGCTTAACTCCAGCGTTAGACCTTCCACGTCACCCACCAAGTTTGAGCAGGCACGGACGCACATGTCATTACTCTCTGATTTCTACGTTGCCACACCCGAAGCTGCCGTTGCTTACGACACGAATCGTGCTCTCCCAGGCTCAGAGCGCGCCGAGTTCAGCGGCCTCACCTACAACGAACTGGCTGATCTTTGGGCCATCCTCCAGGGAACCGAAGCCACGCCGCAGCACGCAGATGCTTTCGAGTCAGTATTGGTTGTCGGTAGCGGCGAACGCCTCATCAATCGCTTCCCTGCCGAGTTCGTCTCCAAGCTCGCATCTCTCGACGATGCCAGCACTTCGACCGCTGCCGCCAAATGGGTCCAAACCGGAGAGCTTGCGTACATGTCGTGCGAGCCGTCCCACGTCATCCCGATCATCAATGCCGCGTCGCGATTGGCGCGCAATGCACAACAAAACGGCAAGTCGCTGTACCTCTGGATGTGCGTCTAACAACTCGTTCAAGGCGGACGGCTGCGCCGCCGCTTAACTCCAGCGTTAGGCGCAACCCAATGCACTGTCCTTACTGTTCCGTCGTGCTCGCTGAGGCGTCAAATGGCGAACTTCGTTGCCCTTCAACAGGCGCAAACTTCAGTCGGTCTATGCGCGCGCAGTTTGAGCAGATTTGGCCAGCAGCGTCAGGCAACCATTCTCTGCCAGTTTCGTTCAAGCTTGGTAATCTCTACTGCCCCCTTTGTGGGTCAGCGGCAGCAGGTGGTATTTGTTCCAGTTGTGGCGCTGTGATGACTGCAAGGCTCGTGCATGAACTTGTGGAGCTCAATCCTCATGCCGGCGCCTAACATCTCGTTCGAGGCGGACGGGACAGTTCCTACGCTTTAGTGGACACCCTGAACTAACTTTTCAGGAGTCCACGACATGCCCAAGCCAGGTCCGCGAACCACCTATCGCTACACCGATCAGTTCAAGGCAACCGCCGTCCGTTTGAGCCAGCTACCTGGCGTCGCGGTGGGAGACATTGCCGCGTCGCTTTACATCCATCCGTTCATGCTGTCTCGTTGGCGCAAACAGGCGCGCGAGGGTTTGATCATGACGAAGGGTGTGGCCGTGGACAAAGAAGGAGAAAAGGGGTCAGGTTCATTATTCCGCAAGAAAAGGGGTCAGGTTCATTATTCCGCGGAGGGTACTGAGTCTGATACCTTTGTTGTGTTGTGTTACGCATTTTTTAAATGCCTACGAGCGCTGAAAATTGATCCGTAGGCAAGATGTGCGACGTCAGGCGGCTTGTGCGCGACAAGATAAGGGATTTCATTGCAGTGAATAGACACCGATTTATAGCATTCCTCGTGGCTATTTTATTGCTGATATTTCACGCGCCAATGGTTTATGCAAAAAATGGCGCACCATCAGTAACGGTCTGCGATCTGCTTGGTAGTCCCATCAGGTACGATGGAAAAATCGTTGAAGTTCACGCTGAGTTGATACTCGGGATGCATGGCGGCGTGCTGATAGATGACCGGTGTAACAGTGACTTGGGTGCGATCCGGCTTATCATTGCCAAAGAGCTTTACAAAAACAAAAAAGTTGCCGCGATGATCAGAATGGTGATGTCACGCCATGCACGCGCTCAGGTAGTTCTAGCTGGATCTTTCGACAAGACACCTACGGATACTGCTGACGGATCCTTTACCTTGCGTACCGTTCCGTAAAAAACGAAACAGGGGTCAAAGTGCACTTCGAATGTGAAGGCTTTTGGGAAAGTCGATCCTTGGCCTCGATACATGTTTAAACAACTACGTGCGCCGGGAGCAAGCATGCGTCATTGCATTGGTCGTCTTGGAATGGCTCCATGGTTGGTGGCTGCGTTGTCGCTATTGAATGGATGTGCACCGATGTCGACGCAACAACCGATGCGGCAGCAGGTTCCGCTTGTGCCGGAGCATCCCGAGTTTCATGGACATCCTTGGCCATTGGATACTTCGGGACATAAGCTTCAAGGCACTACGCTGGTCATGGCGCTTGTGGACGCGACTGGGAGCGTGACCGAGGCGTGTATCAATCGCACCAGCGACCATGTGGAGCTCGACCAGTTGGCCGTGCAGTGGCTGGCCGAACAGCACCTTCGTCCAGCAAGCAGGAATGGAGTTGCGGTTTCAGGCTATGTACGCATGCCGATCGAGTTCACCACATTGCCGCCAGAACTGCGAACGCCTCCGGGTTACCCCAAGGCTTACTGTCAAACTCGTCCCGTCGCCGAACTGCTCGAAACGTTGACTCGGTGAAACCCCGGTGTCATCAATCATGGCCGGCTAATGGGGCCATAGCTGCGCTGATGGGCTGAATCGGTACTGTTTCGAGAGGATGGACGAGAGAGGGAGGGGGCCGTATGGAGCTGGCCTCACCATGGTTGTCCGCCACGTCGCTGCAGCTCGCGCGGGAAGCCGCTGCGGGCAGGATGGAAGAGGGGCGCGGCGTGTGCGGCCGGTCAGACGCAATGCATCCGGAGGTGTTCCGGAGAACGGGGGGAGCATGAAGAAGGTATGGAAGGTGGGCCTGCTGATGGCGGCCCTGTTGATGTTGCACGGGTGTGCGACGGCTTACGGAAAACGCGGCATCACGGGTGGGTACAGCGAACAGAAGGTGGACAGCTCCCACTATGTCGTCGAGTTCGACGGCAATGGCTATGCGTCCAAGGACAGGGTCTGGTACTTCTGGATCTATCGTTGCGCCGAACTGACACGGAGCAATGGCTACATCTACTTCTCGCTGGAAGCGGATGACCATCTGCACAACAGTGGCTATGCGCCGGATGGTGATGTCGGCGCACAGTTGGTGCCCGCCGTGCTCACCGACCAGGATGATGGTCGTCTGGTCGAGGTCGGTGGCGCGGGCGGATACATCTATATTCCCGGGCAAACCATCACGACGTGGCATTCAAGGGCGATGGTGTCCATGTACGGCGACAAGCTGCCGGAAAAAACCGTCCTCATGAAGGCCCAGTCCGTGCTCGACCTGCTGGTCGACTACATCAGGAGCAACGGCAAGAGCGATCCTCCGGCTCGCGAATTCATCATCGATCAGGCTGCCTACGCCCTTGCCCCGGACAAGGCCATCGTGAATCTGCATCAGTACAAGATGGCCCATCCTTCCCGGCCGCGGAAGGAGGTGCCTCCGTTTCTGCGCGCGCCAAGCCAGCCCGCCCCAACCTTGCCTCCGTTCCTTGCGGCTCCGGGACAGAAAATCTAGATGGCCTCTGACGGTGCTCCGGGAAAGAGACGAAGTGAGCTGGCCCGGGTTTGACGGACACCGCGGAGATAGGTGAGTGGCGTTACTGCCTCCGTGCTTCTGGTTGTGGGAAGCAGTGTAGGCAGCCGGCGAGAAAACGGGGGCGTCGGGATGAGGAAAGCGGCTTCCACATTTGAATGAACGAGGCGGCATGCGATGCCAACTGCGCAAGAAGGACAAGGGAGCGGTCCATGACACTGAACGAAACAGCGCGGGAATGGCGTTTGAACAGCGCCAGCGCTTCGGCGCTGCTGCCCGTCGTCATCCCGTTGTTGATGCTGGCGTTCGGCCTGGTGGTGCTGATTGCTTCAGCTCTTCGAAGAGTCCAGGTGACCGATTTCAATTTCGGTTTTCTGGTCGTGTGGATCTGCGTGGTGCTGTGGGTGACATACAACACCCTTTCCATGCCTCGTCGCATCGCCATCGAACCCGGCGGGTGGCTCAGCTTCCGCAGCCCGCTCGGCGAAACGCGCATGCGCGCGCAGGATGTCGTCTCCATCAGCCCCGGACGCGGCCAGCTTGGCTATTTGCAGCTGGAGCATCGAGGCGGAACGCTGCGCTTCATCGCCCAGTTCGATGACTTTCATACCTTCCTCAATCGCCTGACCGAATTGAATCCTGCGGTCGTCCTTGAAGGTTGTTAGCACCAAAAACCAAAAACCGGAACAGAACAAAAACCGGAACAAAAACCGGGGTCAGAGTGCACTTTTGCCGAACCACCAGGGAAATCGACGTGAACAGAATCGCCCCTTCTTCGGCATCCTGCTCGCAGCCGTCGCGGTGAGCGCGGCGGCTGCTTCAGGCCTGGACAGCGCTGCCTCCGAAGGGGTTGCGCTGTCCAGGACGGTGACCCGCCTGGATGCCGGCTTGTTCGATGCCTTCAATCATTGCGACACCCCTGGGGAACTGCAAAAGCACGCGGGCTACCTGGCGAGGGATCTGGAGTTCTATCACGACAAGGGTGGCGTGACCTGGACGCGTGCCGCCTACCTCGCGAATACGGAGAAGAACGTCTGCGGACATTTCCGGCGCGAGCTGGTCACCGGCAGTCTCGAGGTTTTCCCGATCAAGGATTTCGGTGCGATCGAGCAAGGGGGCACAAGTTCTGCGACCTGAAGACCGGCCAGTGTTTTGGCGAGGCCAAGTTCCTGATCGTCTGGCGACAGCAGGCCGGGAAATGGGAAGCGACCCGCATCTTCAGCTACGGCCACCGACCGATCGTTTCTCCATAGAGGCAGCACTCTTTCTGCGTTGGGAAGTCGGGCCTCGGAACTCTCGTGTCCGTTGGTCGAGTCGCGGACAGTTGCGCATGAAATTCGGGTTGCCGGAAGCAAGCCGGCACGGCGGCCCGGGCTCGACACGCTCCCGCGGCGTGACTGCGATACCGCCTGGCGAGTAGTGTTCTCTGTCTCTGAAAGCTTTGGTCACGGCAGATTGCGCCATCGCGGGCATCGCGCCGCTCGTCTCCACCGGTGGTTCCTGTCCTGGAGCAAGTCGATGTCCGAGTTCCTCATCCGCAGCTTTGGCGACCCGCGCAGTTTCACGCCGCAGAATTTTCCGCAGGGGGTGCTGCCGCGCACGTCGGTGGAGAGTTACGTGCCCTGGGCGCTCACGGCCGACCGGCGGGTGGTGTATGCCAAGACCGGCGAGCACACCAGTTGGCGGGGCGGGTCGGCGGGTTTGCGGCCTTACGACAGCCTGGTCAGCCAGGATCGCCGTCGCCTCGCCGAGTCGGCGCTCGGCTTGATGGCGCTGGATCATCCGCAGTTCACGGCCGAAGGGGTCGGTCAGGTCAATCTGGCCATCCAGAAGTACCTGGACCATCAGCTGGTGACCAATCGGGCCGCGCTGACGAGGGAGCTGTTCGCCATCGGCCAGTATTTCTACACCGGCGGCGGCAGCGGCTTCGGCCGCATCGATACGGTGGCCAAGACGGCGCTCGGGCCTGATGGCGTGCGCAAGGGCATCTTCAATGCGCTGGCGCGGGGACGGCTGGACCAGAAGATATCGATCCATGACGCCGTCGGCCGCAAGGTGCTCCCCGCCCTGGGTGGCGAGCAACTGGCGGCGTACAACCATTGGGGGCCGATCCTGCGCCAGGACTGGTTCGACGACGCCGCCAAGCGTGGCCGCAAGCCGGCCGCGCAGCGCGCTGGCGCCACCAGTGTCGGGGGAATCGTGAGGCCGGAGCAGGCCGGGGCGGTGGGCACCACGGCGATCGCGCGGGGTCGCGGCGTCGACATGTTCCAGCGCGACACCGCGCGCACGCGCCAGCCGGAAGCGGACGCCTATTACGATGACGTCGACGCGCGCAATCTGCTGTTCGGCGCCGGCATCTCGGGCACCACCGGCTCGCTGCTGCAATCGGCCTTCGCCTTCGCCGGCGTGTTTCGCGGGGAGCCGCTCAAGCAGTACGTGCTCGCCATCGTGGGTTATCTCGTCGGCGGCGGCATGCACAGCTACCACGAGTCCATGGCGGTGGCGAGCAAGGCGGGCCTGCCCTACAACCCGGGCGCCTACGCATCCAGCCTGCCGCAGGCGTTCCTGGGCTCCATGCAATACGCGGCCTGGCGCACCGACTACTACGACATCGTGGAGCTGGGCGCGACGCACTGGCGACACAATGCCGGCGCCTTGCCGTCACACTTGAATCGGCAGCTGACGCCGTCCTGAGTGGACGAACCCGTGAAACCGGATGGAGGGACGCGTTTGCCCGATGCAGGCGCGTCGCTTCCCGCATGAATCCGTGTAAGGTCGCCCGATGCTTCGAAACGCCCATCCTGCCGACTTCCCCGCGATCCTCGCCCTCAACGAGGCCTTCGTCGCCGTGCTCAGTCCGCTGGACGCAGGGCGCCTGGCGCAGTTGCATGCGCAGGCGGCCGTGCATCGGGTGGTCGAGCGGGATGGGCGGATCGAGGCTTTCCTGCTCGCCTTCCGCGAGGGCGCGGATTACGACGGCGCCAACTACCGCTGGTTCGCACAGCGCCATGCGCGCTTCCTGTACGTGGATCGCATCGTGGTCGCCGGTGGCGGGCAGGCCGGGGGCATCGGCAGTCGGCTCTATGCCGACGTCCGTGCGCTGGCTTCGGCGGACGCGGTGCCGCTGATCGCCTGCGAATTCGATATCGATCCGCCCAACCCGGCCTCCGCACGTTTTCATGCCAGGCAAGGCTTCCACGAAGTCGGGCAGCGACGGGTCGACGGCGGCAAGGTGGTGTCCATGCAGGTGCTCGACGTAGCTGTCCGCTGAGTTGGTGGACTGCCGGCAACTGCTTCAGCATCGGGTTCACGTGCTTCAGCCAGGAAGCCGAACCTCCCTGCCTTGACCCTGGCGATCGTCGATCCACGGTGACGGAATGGGACTCATGAAGCACTCGTCAAGTCTTCACTGGATTGTTGGACTGCTTGGTGTCTTGTCCTGCCTGACGGCATCGGCCTGGCCGCCGCCGAACGCGCCACCGGCCGCGTGTGTCGTGGATGGCGAGACGTGGAGCCTGCCGCCCTGCGCGATGGAAACCCGACATGGCCACGCTTACGTGGCGGCACGCTACCTGCCGAAGCTCTTCAGTGGCAGCCGCGAGCATCTGGTGGCGAGGATTCTTCCCGACAGCGGCTGGTCGTACATCGATCGAAGCGGGAAAGTCGTGGTGCGTCACGTGGCTACGATGGACAACGATGCCAGCGCGTTCCACCACGGGCTGGTTCGCGTCAATCAGGATGGCAAGTGGGGGCTGGCGGACGAGGAGGGAAGGTTGGTGGTGCCGCCGAGTTATGACGGCATCCTCGACTACCAGCCAGGCCTGGGATGGAGAGTCTGCACCGGATGCCGCTCGAAGACCGATGGCGAGCACAGCTGGTTCGAAGGAGGCGACTGGATCACGCTGGATCGGCGCGGAAGAAAAATTCGATGAGTCGATGCCCCCGGGAACAGGGAAGCGTATAAAAGGCGAATTAGAAGTGCATGGCGTCTCGACGTTTTCATCATTTCAATGCCATGGCCTTTGCCAAGCGGATGTCGAAGAGAGTCGCGTGAGCCAACAAGGAGATGGAAATGGCAGTGATCTGGGGCGAGAAGATAGGCGGAAAGCACGGTTCAATGACGGCGGAAGACATTGCCGCGTTCATCACTTCCAAGGTCGGGGGCGGATCGCCCGCCTGGAAGGCAAGTCTTCTGACGGCGGCAGGCAACGTGCTCGGCCACGACGGGCGCGGTAATGGCTCGGTCGTTCGGCACAATGGCAAAAGCATTCGGCATATCACCACGGGCAAGGGCGCCGGCCACGTCACCCTGTTCTTCACGCTCGAGCCCGGTGAGGTCGGCAGCGTGATCGGAGTGGGCTCGCACCACGACGAGAAGGGCGCCACGTACGATATCGACTGGCACACGCCCGGATGGGTCGTCGGCAAGCGGGTGAACTTGTAGGCCGCAGGGGCGGGGGCGCCGCTCGGGAGAGGGGCAGGTTGATCAGGCCGCATGCAGGGCAAAGGGGGGTGGAGGTAATTAAGTCGGCGTAGTTACCTCCGTTCCCTCTGGTTGCCGGCAAATTCGATATCGATACGCTCAACCCGGCCTCGCAGATTTTCATGCCAGGCAAGGCTTCGAAGAGGTCGAGCAGCGGCGGGTCGACGGCGGCAAGGTGGTGTCCATGCAGGTGCTCTGGAACTCGAATCATCGAGACAAGGCAGGGGCGGAGCGTACTTTGATATCTGACCCCGAAGGAAAGGTGACTTTGACTCTGGGTCTCCTAGATCCCAGCTGCCGGCCCTGGCTTCCAATAAAGGGCTGGCCTCCGGAGTTTCGAAGGCATGCCAAAGACATATTTTTGTTGGAAATTTACCAGGCTGCATGGGAACTGCATGGATATAATTTCTGTTCTGTTGCTTTAAAGTGCTTAATATCCTTAACTGGCTGATCCATGGAGGGTGGTATGCGAATTACAATGTCATTCGTCCTGAGCTCTTTTCTTCTTCTTTTGACAGGTTGTGCTGCTACGTCTCTGGTCCGCGTAGATCCACCCCGGCCGGGCGAAGAGCACATAATAGACCAACGATATGCATATCTGAGTTGCGACACGAATTTCTATCACAGGAGTGATGCAGAAATCGCGGCAGCGAAGAAGAAAGGTAGCTTCTACCCCGACACGGAGGCATGGAAGTATTTCAAATACGCCATGATGGCAAGTAATGCGTATGATACGCCCGACCAGTTCTATATTCCCGGTTGGACCAGAACTGATCGTTATGAAACGAAAAACGATCTTGAGTTTGACGTCTACGAACGTGACGGCTCCAATCCGAAGGAAATCGTCGTCGCGTTTCGTGGGACCGAGTTCAACCATCTAAAGGACTGGGTGGCCAATATCGCGCCCATCGAGCCTGGTCAGAACAAGGAGGCGGCAACTTTCATTGCTGGTTTGCGTAGATTGCATCCGTTCGCTCAGATCACGACTACCGGGCATTCGCTCGGTGGTGCGCTGGCGATGAACATGTCTCTACGATTTGACGGAGTGAATGCTGTAGCTTTCAATTCCTCGCCGCGTGCTTTTTTCCGGACGAAGAACAAGAGTAACAGCAGGGTGCACGTGTTTGAGGCAGGTGAGGTGCTGTTTTTTCTCAATCGGACGTGGTTGAGATTGAGAATGCCGCACGTTCAACCGGTCCGTTATAATTATATGGATTACTACTTTCGTTTTGGTAGAAGCTTGGTGCAGGAACATGCAATTTACGGACTGGCGCGAGGTTTGATGGTGTCAGCCATGAGCAATGGCAGCAATGAAGCGCGAGAAGCTTTCATTTCGAATATAAAAGAGGCTGACGCGCGCAGATTTGACTGGAAGGATTGTGCACACCTCTACGCGGAAGCCGAAGTAGGCAAAAAGGAAGTTGTGCTGGAGGCGGAAGGCGTCAAGGCCGCCCTTCCGTAGCGGCTTGTTTGGAATTTTCATGACGCAAAATGAACGGTGTCATTATTGATGCCTTTGTTTTTATTTCGTAAACGAAATCTGCTTGTGGAACGCACTTCGGAAAAACGCCATTCATCAGGAGCACGGACATGCCCAGGATATTCGTGAAGTTTCAGGATGAAAAACACGTTGAACTCGCTGCAGGTCCCGACGCCACTTTCCGCAGTGTGGTCGAGCAGGCGTACCGAGAGCTTCGGCCGCATGACGAACTCCCGCCAGACGACAAGCTGAAGATTTTCTATGACGGCAAGCTTGTCGCAAAAGCTACGCTCACGCTGGGCGACATGAATGTCCAGGCGCACAAGACGATTTCCGTCGAACTTCCCGCCCGCCGGGAAGACGCCCCGATCGACAACGTATTGGCGAAGCTGCAGGCCTTCCTGCGGCTGTCGGCCGGAGAACTTGGGCCGGACGAGATGACGTTCATTGGCATCGGTTGCTTCGACCATGGACATGGCGAAGATTCGATCAAGCGCCAACAATGCCCTGATTCGCTGCTCCAATACTGTATCCGGCAGCGGGTCGACTTGAACCTGATACTGGTCGACCCCGGCTTTGCGGATACCACGGGCAGGTTCCGGCAGATCTACGACATGCCGGGGTGGCGGCTTCAGTTCGAGGAGGAGGGCAGCCGGATTCGGCAATACAGCTACACCCCCTCAGTGACGGCCGGCGCGTGCGATGTCTGGCTCACCGTGTTCGCCACGGGGATTGCCGAATACACGCTGGAGCTCGCCGGCCAGGGCAAGCTCATCGGCGGCATTTCCCTGCCGGACGTCTTCGCCGCCGCGGGCGGCCCCCACCATCCGGGTGCCTGCGTCATCAGCGGCAACTTCTATCTGACGCCCGCCGATGCGAGCCAATACTTCACGCGGGGATCGCAGCAGGTCATTGCCGCGGCGGGATTCACCCACAATCCCTAGGGGGCGGCGTGCGTGGGGGCATTGCCGCGTCATCCGCCTGGCTTCGCACTGCTCTCAGTTGTCATGCGGGTTCGGCGCAAGAGCAGGCCTGCTGACGAGCAGGCGAAGGTATCCGGTGCCGGGGTCAGTTTCCCGTGGCCTGATGGCGATTGCCCGTGACATCATTCGCCATCCACAACCCATATATTCAAGAGGCTCCCATGAAGGTCCCGTTCTCGGGCGGCTGCGCCTGCGGCAGCATCCGCTACGCGTGTTCCAGCGAGCCGCTGGCCATGCTGAACTGCCATTGCCGCGATTGTCAGCAATCGAGCGGCGCACCGTTTGCCTCGGGCGTGGTGGTGCCGAGGGCGTCCGTCGACATCACGGGCTCGCCGCAGGAATATGCGGTTAGCGTATCCAGTGGTCTCCTGGTCACGCGGAGCTTTTGCGCCACCTGCGGCAGCCCCTTGTTCACCATGGGTGAGGCGAGGCCGGATTTCATGTCCATCCGCTTCAGCAGCCTGGACGACACCAGTGGCTTCCGGCCGGCACTGGACATCTGGACGTCCAGCGCGCCATCGTGGGTTTGCTTGGATGAAGCGTTGCCGCATTTTGCGCAGTCGCCGTCCGCGCAGAAGCAGGCGTAGCCGGACCGCATTCACCGAACCGTTCTTCCGGACAGGATCGCGTCGACTCTGCGACGTTTTCGGGGGACGACCCGAGCCGAGGAATCCACCATGACGCATGATCCGCACGACAGTGACGATATCGATCCTGCGGTGGCGCCTTCGGGCACCGGTTGCGTGGAATGTCTGCAGGCTGGCCAGTGGTGGTTGCACCTTCGCCGATGCGCCACGTGCGGACATGTCGGCTGTTGCGACACGTCACCCCATCAGCATGCGACCGCGCATTTCCGCGAGACGGGCCACCCGGTCATCACCAGCTTCGAGCCCGGGGAGGACTGGTTCTACGACTACCGCAGCGGGGCCACCTTCAACGGCCCGACGTTGCGCGCACCGCACATGCATCCGCTCGATCAGCCGGTGCCCGGTCCCGCGGGACAGGTGCCGCGGAACTGGATGGATCTGCTCAACGACTGACGCGGGCCATCGCCGGAGTTCGCCCGGGTGGCATGATCCGCCGGACGCGACTCCCCCCGAGCCACCCGCGCAGGGTGGCCGACCCGCCCACCGCAAGGACAGGACCATGGAATCGATCGGCGCCAACCTGAGCGAGATGCAGCGCACGCCGCTGGCGCCTGCGCACGTCGCCGCGTTGCGCGAGGCGGGCAGGCAGGTGAGCTACACGGCCGGCACGTACCTGGCGCGGCCCGGTCAGTTGGCCGATCGCTTTGTCTATGTCCTCGACGGCGAGATCGAGGTGGTCAACGCGTATACCGATGAGCGCCACCTGCCCTCGACGCTGGGGCCGACCCAGTTCATGGGCGAGATATCGTTCCTCAACGGCGGCAACGCCTCGATGGCGATGCGTGCCGTGCGCGACACCTCGGTGATCGAGGTGCCGCGCGCCACGATGCTGACCCTGATGTCGCGGATTCCCGAGATGTCGGACATCATCATCACCGTCTTTGCCGCGCGTCGCCGCCGGCAGATCGAGCAGCGGGACAGCACGCTGGTGCTGATCGGCGAAGAGCGCGACCGCGAGGTCCGCTGCATCGCCGAATTCGCCGACCGCAACCGCATTCCCTACGCCTCGCATGCACTGGGCAGCGCCGGGGCGGATGCGCTGGCTGCCACCTGTTCGCTGGCGCCCGGCCGGCCCGCGGTGATCTTCGGCCGCGACACGGTCATCGACGATCCCACGCCGGACAAGATCGCGCGCCTGCTCGGCCTCAATCTCGACCTGGTCGACGACGAGGATTTCGACGTGCTGATCGTGGGCGGCGGGCCGGCGGGCGTGGCCGCCGGTGTCTATGCCGGCGCCGAGGGCCTGTGCGCGCTGGTGACCGAGGACGTCGCCATCGGCGGTCAGGCCGGCACGTCCAGCCGGATCGAAAACTACATGGGTTTTCCCACCGGGATCTCCGGTGCCGACCTGGTCTGGCGCGGCCAGATCCAGGCGATGAAGTTCGGCACGCGTTTCGCCATGCCCCGCCGCGTGGCCCGGCTCGAAGCGCTGCCCGACGGCGGCTTCTGCGCCACCTTCGACAACGGCAAGCGGGTCCGGGGCAAGGCGGTGGTGGTGGCGACCGGCGTGCAGTATCGCCGCCTGCCGATTCCGCGGCTGACCGAATTCGAAGGCGCCGGCGTGTATTACGCCGCGACCGATATCGAGGCGCGCTACAGCAAGGGCACCGAGGCGATCATCATCGGCGGTGGCAATTCGGCCGGCCAGGCCGCGATGTTCCTCAGCCGCACGGCGAGCCGGGTGCGCCTGCTGGTGCGCGGCCAGTCACTGGCCGCGTCGATGTCGAGCTACCTGTCGAGCCGGCTCGAGGCCGAGTCCACGATCACCATCGAGTACGGCGCCGAAGTCGGCGCGCTGCACGGCGACGACCAGCTCGAGGCAGTGACGATCCGCCATGCCGCCAGCGGCGCCGAAGAGACGGTGCCGAGCCGGGCGCTGTTCGTGATGGTCGGCGCCGCCCCCAATACCGGTTGGCTGGCGGACCTGGTCAGGCTCGACCAGCACGGCTTCGTGCTCACCGGCGCGGCGGTCGGCGCCAGCTCGCTGTTCGAGACTTCGCGGCCCGGCATCTTTGCCGTGGGCGACGTGCGCAGCGGATCGGTGAAGCGCGTGGCCTCGGCCGTCGGCGAGGGCTCGGTGGTGATCTCCCGGGTCTGGGCCTTCGTCGACGCTGGCGGCTGAACCGACCAGTTCGGCATGGGCCGTATCGAAGCAGGTCACCCGACCGAATCGCTCAGTCCCGGATCCCTGTCCGGGGCGAGAGTGCGCACGACCAGGACGGCCAGGAGCGGGATGGCGATCGCGTAGACGTACTGCGTGCGTGACACGCCGATGCCGAACGGAAACCAGATGCCCGGCACGCCGATCGGATCGAGCAGCTCGCCGCCGAACAGCCCGGCCATGATCGAGGCCAGCGTGACCAGCGACAGGATTCGCATCGGGCCGTGGCGCGCCATGCGCGCCGCGATGACGACGAACAGCGCGATCGCCCCGAGCCGAGTGCCGCCGGTCCAGCTCGCCGATTGCGTCATGGCGCCGACCGTCCCGGCCATCGCCAGCACGATGGCCAGCACATCGATGCTTCGCCACGGGGGCAGGCACCAGCGGTTCCAGGCCAGCAACCAGGCGGCGATCGTCGGCACCCACAGCACCGATGCCAGCCACGCATAGGTGGTCAGGTCCTGCAGGTCGGTCCATGAAACGATTGCATTGTCGAGGCGCCTGGTTGCGGCAAGCGCCAGCGCAATGCTGGCGAAGATCAGGAAGCCCCTGCGCCGGCTGCGCGACCCGCAGGCCAGCGCCAGGCCGATGAGCGCCAGCATGGCGATCGGTTCGATCACGTCGACGATATAGCCGGCAATGGTTCGCTGCCATTGCACGCGGTGGAGTGCGGCGGCTATCGGCCGCGGTGCAAGGATGGGCGCGCTGTGCATGCCGCCGCCGGTGGCGCTGATCGCGGAAGCGGGAAGCATGTAGGTGCGGACCGCGAGCACGCCGCGAGTGCCCGCCGCATCGGCGGGAAGGGCAAACCGCAGCGGCCGCGTGCCGACGACGCGCGGGGCGGCGCCGAGCCTTCCCGAGCCGCCCAGCCGCTGGCCGTTCCAGTACAGTTCGTAGCCGTCCTCGACGAGGGTGGGACCGAGGACGTCCCAAGCCGCGCTGCCTGCCGGCACCGTCACCGCGCGTCGATACCAGGCGTAGCCGCGATAGCCGGGATGGCCGTGCGCCATCCAGCCGTCGACGTAATCGGGCAGGCCCACGTCGCCGTCGTGGCTGCCGGGCGGGGCGGTCATGTCGATGACTTCCCACGCCGCATCGTCCGTATCGGGGTCGGCCCAGCGCGGATCGTCGCCAGTATGGAATCGCCAGCCGCCATCGAGCAGGGTCGCCGCTGCGCGCAGCTCCGGCGGATCAGGACGGCCGCCGCTGGCCAGGTCGACGATCACCACGATGACTGCCATCAGCGTCGTCACGATGATGGCGAGGATCGGTCTGCGTCGGGTCGCGTCCAACCATGGCGCCATGGAGCGGGACTCAGCCCTGTTCGGCAGCAGGCATTGCCGCCGGGTCCATCCACAGCGCCGCCCACATGTGGCCGTCGGGATCGGCGAGATCGCGCGTGTACATGAAGCCCATGTCCTCGGCCGGGTTCACGTCGGCCTGGCCGCCGTGGGCTGCCGCAGCTTCGTTCATCGCGTCTACCGCCTCGCGGCTGTCCAGCGCCAGCGAGAGCATCGAGTTGCAGCTTCCCGCCGGCGGGAACGGCCGATCGGTGAACGTGCGCCACTTGGCGTGGGTGATCACCATCACCTGGATCGCCTCGCTCCACACCATGCAGGCGCCGCTGTCGTCGCTGAACTGCAGGTTCTGTTCGAACCCCAGGGCGCGGTAGAAGTCGACCGAGGCCTTGAGGTCGGCGATCGGCAGGCTGATGAAGAGCTTCTTTGTCATGGCGGCATTCCCCGAGTGGCACGAAGTGTGGAGACTCTACGCTCGTGGAGCGTCGACCGTACGACGAACGACCCGCGGCCGAATCGACAAGCCTGGCCGACTCTCGCGACGCGGTGAGGCATGCCCGGCGGCTCAGGACTTCTTGCCGCCGCCGTCCTGCTTGTTGACCGTGGCCCAGGCGATGCGCTCGGCGGTCTTTTCCGATTTGCCCTCCTTCTTCTCGCTCTGCTTGATGTGCGCGGCTTCGCGTTTCTGCTTGTCGGTGTACGACGACTTGTCGCCCTTGGACATGACGCTGCTCCTTCACGGGATGGAGCAAAGCACGCTAGGCGGCGCCGGGTTAACGCGAGGTGGTCGATCGAGGACGATGGCGTCAAGGCGTCGACGGAGGGCTCAGTGCGCGAGCGCCTCCTCCACCGCGCTGAACGCCGACTTCCCGCCGGTGCGCTCGTCCGGCATGCCGGTGGCGAACCACACCACGCCGGTGCCGCCCTTGCGGTCGACCCACAGCCCGGCCTGCAGTCCGTAGGCGGAACCGGAATGGCCGATGCGCGCCACGCCGTCGCCGAACGGGTCGTCACGGCAGCCCTGCACGGGCGTGGCCAGGGTCTGCACGGCCAGGCCGTAGCGACAGAAGAAGCCGGCGTCGGCATCGCCGGTATCTTCTTCGTAGGTCAGGCCGTTGCCGGCACGGTAGCGCCATTGCGGGGTGATCATCGCCTGCACGGAGGCGGGCTTGAGCAGGCGCCGGCCGTCGATGCTGCCGTTGCCCAGCAGCAGGCGGCCGATGCGGGCCAGGCCGTTGGCGGAAATGCGCAGGCCGCCCTGCGGCGAGAACAGCGCGCCGTTGTCGCCGGCCCGCCATTGCGACAGGTCGCAGCTGCCTTCGGCGGCCGGCGTCACCGGGCAGTCGGGTTTGCGGCCGTGGTTGTCGTCCTTCACCGGCTTGCCGTCCGCGTCGTACAGCACCACGGCGCGCGCCGCGGTCGCCGCGTCGCAGCGGTCCCAGTTGAAACAGCCGTGGATGCCCAGCGGCTGCAGCACCAGGCGCTCCATCAGCTGGTCGAAGCGCTCGCCGGTGGCGCGCTCCATGATCTGCGCCACCAGCGGAAAGTTGAGGTTGGTGTAGCGGAAATACGTGCCCGGCGCATGGCGGGTGTCCCACGCGCGCGGATCCTCGACGATGTCGCGCAGCTGGCCGCCCAGCGGCGTCTGCCAGTAGCCGGCCGCGTCGGTGAGGCTGGAGCGGTGCGACAGCAGCAGGCGCAGGGTGATCGGCGCCTCCGGAAAAGCCGGATTGCGCAGGCGCCAGCCCAGCAGGGCGGAGGCGTCCGCATCCAGGTCGAGCTTGCCGGCCTCCACCAGCCGCATCACGCCCAGCGTGGTGACCAGCTTGGAGATCGAGGCGATGCGCACGGGATCGTCCGCGCTGAGCTTGCGGCCGGTGGACTTGTCGGCCAGTCCATGCACCCGCGTGGCGGTGATGCCGTCGCGATCGAACGCCACGCGCACGCTGGCCACGGGTTCGCTGGACGCGGGCTCGCTGGTCGCGGGCCTGCCCGCGCGGGCATCGGCGCAGAGAAGCAGCAGCAGACAGACGATCCAGCGCATGGCCATGATTCACTCCAGTCGGGAAGCTACCGAAAGATACTGCGGCTTTTCATGATGCGGGCGGGTGGGGCTATGCTGGATCGATCACTGCCGAGGATGAACCCATGCCCGATACGAACACGCCGCGCATCGATTGCAGCCCAGCCATCGCCGCCGAGGCGTTCCACCATCGCCGCTGGCCACGTCGCGCCCTGCTGGTGGCGATGCTGACGGCGTTCATCGCCCCGGCGCTGGCCCAGCAGGTCAATCCCGACGAGACCGGGCATGAGCCGGACAACACGCGCGAGGCCTTGCAGCACGCGAGGCCGGTGACCGCGAAGCATGCGATGGTGGTCAGCGCCCAGCACCTGGCCACGATGGTGGGCGTGGACATCCTCAAGCGCGGCGGCAATGCGGTGGACGCCGCGGTGGCGGTGGGTTTTGCCGAGGCCGTGGTGCATCCGTGCTGCGGCAACATCGGCGGCGGCGGCTTCATGACCATCCACCTGAAGGATGGTCGCAACCTGTTCCTCAACTTCCGCGAGAAGGCGCCGGCGAAGGCCACGCCCACGATGTTCCAGGATGCCGCAGGCAACGTGGTCGAAGGCCGCAGCACCGACACCTATCTCGGCGTGGGCGTGCCCGGCACGGTGATGGGTTTCGACACCGCGTTGAAGGCCTACGGCACGATGTCGCTGAAGCAGGTCATCGCGCCGGCCATCAAGCTGGCCCGCGAGGGCTACATCCTCCAGCAGGGCGACGTCGACAGCCTGCGTTCCGGCAACGACGGCCTCGCGAAACATGCCAACGTGGCCGCGATCTTCCTCAACCACGGCAAGCCGTTCAAGGTCGGCGAGCGGCTGGTGCAGAAGGACCTGGCGCATACCCTGGAGCTGATCGCGAACGGCGGTGCCCGGGCTTTCTACGAAGGGCCGATCGCCCGCGCCGTGGTCAAGGGCAGTGACGCCAACGGCGGCATCCTGTCGTTGCGCGACTTCGCCGATTACACCGCGCAGTGGGAGAAGCCGATCCAGTGCGAATACCACGGCTACACCGTGGTGTCGGCGCCACCGCCCAGCTCGGGCGGCACCACGCTGTGCCTGATCCTGCAGATCGTCAAGCCGTACCCGCTGGCCAAGTGGGGCTACGGTTCGGTCAACAGCGTGCACTACCTGGTCGAAGCCGAGCGTCGCGCGTTTGCCGATCGCAACACCTACCTCGGTGATCCGGCCTTCGTGCAGAACCCGATCGACACGCTGCTCTCGGACGCACACGCGGCCGGGCTTCGCGCGACCATCAAGCCGGACAGGGCCACGCCATCGTCCGAGATCACGGGCAGCCTCGGCGCACCCGAAGGCAACCACACCACGCACTATTCGGTGGTCGACAAGGACGGCAACGCCGTCTCCACCACGTACACCGTCAACTTCCTGTTCGGCAACAAGCAGATCGCCGGCGACACCGGTTTCTTCCTCAACGACGAGATGGACGACTTCACCGGCAAGCCGGGCGTGGCCAACGGCGCCGGCCTGGTGCAGGGCGTGATCAACCAGGTGGAACCGGGCAAGCGGCCGTTGAGCTCGATGACGCCGACCATCGTGCTGCGCGACGGCAAGCCGTTCATGCTTACCGGCAGCCCCGGCAGCGCCACCATCATCTCCTCGGTGCTGGGCAGCTTCCTCAACGTGGTCGACTTCGGCATGAACATGCAGCAGGCCGTCAATGCGCCGCGCCTGCACCAGCAGTGGTATCCCGACGTGGTCTACGCGGGCCAGGGCCTGCTCACGCCCGAATCGCAGCAGACGCTGGAATCGATGGGCTATACGTTCAAGCAGTTCGGCGGCGGTGCGGTCGAGGCGATCCTGCTCAATCCGAAGACCGGCTTGCTCGAGGGCGCCAACGATCCGCGTCGGCCGGCGGGTCTGGCGGCGGGTTACTAGTGATTCGGCGATGCCTGAAACGGTGACACGGCCCCGCTCGCGCTGAGCGTGGTCCACGCGCCTGCATCACGCTCCCGTTGCATCCTCGAAGGCAGGCTGGTGCCACTGCCGGATGAGGAATCACGATGGTTTCAGCGGTGCGATGGCGGCGGCGTCTGCTGTGGCTGGGTCTGGGCGTGCTTGCCGCGTGTCTGGTGGGCATCGTGCTGCTCAACCTGTGGCCGCACACGCGCGGCCTGCAGCAGCGCACAGGCCACGTCAGTGCGGTGGAGAGCGTGCAGTTCCGGCGCGAGCTGGGTGCACTGCTGGGCACCGGCGTCAGCGCGGGCAACGCGGTGCAGGACTTCCAGAATGGCGCGGAGATCTTCCCCGCGATGCTGGCCTCGATCCACGCGGCCCGGCACAGCATCAATCTGGAAACCTACATCTACTGGTCCGGCAACGTCTCGAAGGAGTTCGTTGCCGCGCTGACGGAACGGGCGCGGGCGGGCGTGAAGGTGCGCGTGCTGGCCGACTGGGTCGGCTCCACCCGCATGAAGCAGGAGGTGATCGACGCGCTGCGCGCCGGCGGGGTGCGCTTCGAATACTTCCATCCATTGAGCTGGTACGCGATCGACCGCGTCAACAACCGCACCCACCGCAAGCTGATGGTGGTCGACGGAAAGGTGGCGTTCAACGGCGGCGTCGGCATCGCCGACGCATGGGACGGCGACGGCACCCAGCCCGATCACTGGCGCGACATGCAGTTCCGCGTGGAGGGCCCGGCGGCCGCGCAGATGCAGGCGATCTTCGGCAGCAACTGGCTCGCCACCACCGGCGAGGTCCTGCTTGGTCCGGACTACTACCCCGACATTCCCGCCGGCGGCGACCTCGACGTGCAGGCTTACGCCAGCTCGCCCCAGGGTGGCAGCCAGAACATGCAGCTGATGTACCTGATGGCGATCAACGGCGCGCGGCGCAGCATTGACTTGGAATGCGCCTACTTCGTGCCCGACCAGCTCACCCTGACCGCGCTGCGCGATGCGCTGGCCAGGGGCGTGCGCGTGCGCCTGGTGGTGCCCGGACCCCACGTGGACAGCACGGTGGTGCGCGACGCCTCGCAGGCAAAGTGGGGCAGCATGCTGCAGGCCGGCGCGCGGATGCACCGCTACCAGCCGTCGCTGTTCCACAACAAGCTGATGGTGGTGGATGGCTATCTGACCATCGCCGGATCGGCCAACTTCGACAACCGTTCGTTCCAGCTCAACGACGAATCCAACATCGCCATCTACGACCATGCGTTTGCCGCGCACATGATCGACGTGATCGAGCAGGACCTGACACGCTCGCACGAACTGACCCTGCCGCAGTGGCGCGCACGGCCGTGGCGCCAGCGCGCCACGGACTGGCTGTCCTCGACCATGTCCGCGCAGCTGTAGCATCGATTGCCAGGGCGAGATCGAAACCACGACCCGGAGAACCCGCATGCCCATGCCAACGCAACCTGGTCCACGCGATTACGAGAACCTGGCCCGGGTGGCGCAGGGGCAGGCTGCCACCGTGGACGAGGCCGCCGCGGAACGGTTGATCGCGGCGGGTCTGGTCCTGCAGATGGAAGCGAGCGAAGTCGCCCCGGCCTCCTTGCAGCTGACCCCCGCGGGCCTGGCGCTGATCCGTTCCAGCGATCAATGAGCCGGCGGCACCCGCCGCGAAAGAGTCGGTGGATCGGGCGCGGCCAGGCGGATGAGACAGGACGCACAACGAACGCATCGCGGTCGGCCCGCAACTTTTCGCAGCGCCCGCATGCGCCGCCGCCACATCGCGCTGGCTAGATGCTGGCGTCGTAGGGCTTTCCGGCCCGGCAATTCTCGACCGCGCGTGCATCGATCTTCGCGTAGGGCCGCAGCGTCACCACCGACTGCACCATACGGTCCTGGCTCCGCTGCACCTTGTCCAGCAGCTGGCAGAACTGCGGCGAGTGGACCATGGCTTCGGCCTGCCGGCCGACCTTTTCCCCCGCCTCGTCGCCCCGACCGATCAGCGATGCAAGGAGCACCCGGCTCATGGCGTGATCGGTGATCCGCGCGGTGCCGGACAGGGTCAGGTCAACCAGTTCGATCACGGCGGCGCGGTAATCGCGGGTCAGCGCGCGTTGTCCGTCGGTCAGCGGCAGCTGATCCGTGCCGACCTTCACCGCGCCGGAAGCGTCGATGTGCGCTTCCGGCAGATTCTTCGCGTTCATGCTGACAGGGTCGCGATGCAGCGCAGCGCGCTCGGCTTCGATATCCCGGGTGGCCACGCCGGAGCAGCCCGCGACGAGCAGGGCAAGCGCGGCCAGGGCAACGCCCGACGGGTGGAATCGTTTCGGTCGGTTCATCGGTGCATTCCTTCGACTGTGAGCCACGCCGCCGTCCGCCCGTGATGACGGAGTGGCGCGGGGCCGGGGCTTGAGTTGATGCACTCAACTCTAATCCCCGCGTTCAGGCGTTCACAGCCGACTCTTGGCACACCGGCCACGTGTCGCGCACCCGTGCCGGCAGTTGCAGGAATGGACGCCGTGATTTTCAGCAAGCGTGGCGCGCGCTGATCCGAAGACGCGCCGCCCCGCTTTGTTATGCTCTCTTCGAGCGGAAAGGCCGGGGCTGCGATGTTCGGATGGACGACAATCCTGTGCGCGGCGGCGCTGGCGCTGAGTGGCGTCGGTGCCGGACAGGCGCCAGTCCTGGTGAAGGTGACCGGGACGTACCCTGCCGGCGACGTGGTTACCTTGGGTCGCGACCAGAACTTCTACCTGCACCTCGACTACAGCAGCGACCGGCCCGTGAAGATCTGGGCGCGGCCGTACTTCGAAGGCAAGCCGGCCCATGCCGGCAGCAATCCGTCGCGAAGCTATCCGGCAGGCAGTGGTGAAGCGCTGGGATGGTTCTTCCTGTCCAGCCCGGGCGTGCGCGTGGACGAAGTGCGAATCAGCGCCGGCGATGGATCGTTCGGCGGCACCCACGTGGTGGCCGTCTACCCGGTATCGGTGACCTGCAGCACCGAGGTCGCCGGGAAAGCGCCGGCACCGGCGTGGATCGGCACACTCGAAGCCGCCGACGACGCGGCGCAGCGCGCCGATCGCGAGAAGCACCTGAACACGGTGCCGAGCGCCGGCGACGTCGCGCTTTTCAGCGGCTTCATGCTGGCGATGTGCGTACTGGGCGTGCTGGGCTTCGCCGCGCCGCTGTGGGGGCTGTGGCGATGGCGCCGGCATTGGCGATGGGCTGCGGCCGTGCCCCTGCTGGGGATGGTGTTCGTGGTGTTGCGTCTTTTCGTGGACGTCGTTCGCGATCCCACCTCGCACAACCTCTGGCCATTCGAGATTGTGTTGTGGGGTGCGTGCAGTGTCGGATGGATGCTGGTGCTGGCGCTGGCTCGCCGGCTGACTGGCGCGGGGCGGATCTGATGTCGCCGTAGTACACAGGAATCTCGCGCCTGCCGCGGCATGTCGGTTGCAGCGGATTGAGGCGATAAGCACGAACGGCCACCCCCGTCTCCCATCCCCATGTCGCGAGGAAAACGATGTCCCTGAAATCCGATTTCGAACTGATGGCCCGCTACAACCAGTGGATGAATGCGCGCCTGTATGCGGCGGCCGCGAACCTGGACGAGGCGGAACTGCGGGCGGATCGGGGCGCCTTCTTCGGCTCGATCCTGGCCACGCTGGCACACATCCTGGCGGCCGACATGCACTGGCTGAAACGCTTCGCCGGGGCGATGCCCGGACTCGCCTCGCTGGACCCGGTGCGCGCCGCGCCGCTGCCGCCGCTGGTCCGTGGCATCACGTTTCCCGACTTCGCCGCGCTGCGCGCCGATCGCGAGGCACTGGACGAGGCCATCATCGCGTTCACCGCCGAAGCGACCGACGAGCTCTACGCGCAGCCCCTGAGCTATGCCAACAGCGCTGGCGAAAGGCACGTCAAGACCAGTGCTCTGGTGCTGCGCCATGTGTTCAACCACCAGACCCATCATCGGGGCCAGGTCACCACCTTGTTCAGCCAGCTCGGCATCGACGTCGGCGTGACCGACCTCTCCGCGCTGATTCCGGAGTGCGCGGCCTGAGCCGGACAGCGTCACGGAACGCGAACAGCCCGCGTGACGTCACGCCTCGCCCGCCGGCAGCGGATCGCCGTTGTCGGCATAGGCTGCGGGCGAATAGAAATTGACGGTGGACAGCGGCTGGTCTCCGGTAGCGCGGATCTCGTGGGCCTCGCCACGCTCGATCACCAGCAACGTGCCGGCTCGCAGCGAATGCTGCTCGCCCTCTACGATGGCCGCGCCGCTCCCGGAAACCACGTAGAGCCACTGGTCAGCCCCGGCATGGCGGTTGCCGGGGCCGCCGGTGCTGCTTCCCGGTGCCAGCACCATCTGCGCGCCCTGCACCTCACGTACGGTGCCCGCCACCTCGAACCCGTCCTGCAGGGTCAGTCTCTTCAATTGCATGACGCACCTCTTCGAAGCATTGCGAAACCCGGATGACATGACCCGGCGTCGTGGCTGGAACGTGGTTGTTTGCCGGCTCAGGAAAGCGGGGTAGCGTCTAGCCTGTGCCGGGCGCGGTGAAATGGTGGTGAGGCAGCCGGCTCCCTCATCGCTGCCATACGGCTGGCGCACCGACGAGCGATGCGCGCTCGTCGACACACCGAACACGCGTGCGATGGCAGCGTGTGGCGGAGATCGGAGGGTACGCATGGGCAACGACGCCAGTACGAAATACGCGGCCGCAAGTCGCGGCCATGCGCTGTGGCTGGGCGCGTACGCGATCCTCCTGCTGGTACTGGCGGCGATCTACTACGTGCTTCGGCTCGACCTGGTGCCACTGGCGCCGCGCTATCTTCCTCCGCTGCGCCGGATCGTGGTCGGCTTGATGGCGATCGTGCTGATCCTGGCGCTGGCGCGACTGATCCGCGCCAGGGCGATCGACCGGATCGAGAATGCGGTGACCCGCTACAACCTGCAGCGGATCGCGGGGCTGGTGGTGTTCGTGCTGATCGCGCTGATCGTCGTGTCGATGCTGTTCGCGAACTGGTACGCGGCGGTGGCATCGCTGGGACTGATCTCTCTGGTGCTGGGTTTTGCACTGCAGACGCCGATCACCAGCTTCATCGGCTGGATCTACATCCTGGCGCGCCGGCCGTATCGGGTGGGCGATCGCATCAGCATCGGCGAAGCCACCGGCGACGTGATCGAGGTGACCTATCTGGATACCACGCTGTGGGAGGTGGGTGGGCCGTACGTGTCCAGCAGCCACCCCAGCGGACGGCTGGTCAAGTTTCCCAATGCCAACGTGCTGACCAGCGCCGTCTACAACTTTTCGTGGGAAATGTTTCCCTACATCTGGGACGAGATATCGTTTCAGATCGCCTACGACAGCGACCTCGCCTTTGTCAGCGAGGTGATGCAGCAGGCGGCCGAAAGGGAACTGGGCGAGGCGATGATCCGGCGCGTGCGCACGTATCGCGACATCCTGGCCAGGACGCCGGTAGACGAGGTGGAGGTGAAGGAGCGGCCCACGGTGCTGTTCAGGGTCAATGCCAATACCTGGATCGACGCCCGGGTGCGCTACGTGGTGGATCCGAAACACGCCGGCAGCGTCAAGTCGCGCCTGCTGCTGGTGATGTTGCAGCAACTCAATACCCAGCCGGACCGCGTGCGCTTTCCCAGGGGCGACAACCGCTGAGCCGAGTCTTCAGTGCTCCACGAAGCGCTGCAGCCGCGACAGCGCGCCGGCCCATTCGGCGTTGATCGCGTCCAGCGCCTTGCGCGCCTCGTCCAGCCGCGACGGTTCGAACGCCCACAGGCGCTCGCGACCGCGCCACAGGTCCTGGACCAGGCCGGCCTCGGCCAGCACGGTCAGGTGCCTGGTGACGGCCTGGCGGGTGATGGTGGTGCCGACGGTGAGCTGGGCGATCGACATCGCGCTGCCGGCGCACAGCGTCGCAACCAGGCGCAGCCGCGTGGCATCGCCCAGCGCGGCGAAGATCGGCGCGCTCCTGGCCAGCGCCGCGGCTCGGCGGGCGCGGTCAGTGCGCGGCGACATAGCGGGCGATGTTGCTCATCTGCATGGTCCAGCCACCCTCGTTCGCGCGCAGCGCGTCGGCGCGGCGTGCCGGCGGCAGGCGGTCGAAACCCGACTCGGTGAGTCGCAGCAAGGTGCCGTGCTCGACGACTTCAAGCCCGAAGGTGACCAGCGTGGTCGGCTCCTGCTCGTAGTCGGTGTCGTGGTCGACGGCGTAGGGATGCCAGCGCCAGGCGAACGCCCGCATCGGCTCGATGCGCTCGATCAGGAGCCTGAATGGCGTGCCGGTGTAGGGTTCCTGCAGCCTGGCCACCTCGGGGTCGACCTGGGTCGGCACGATCCTGCCGGTCACCGGCTGGCCGGCCACGAACGGCCCGTCGAAGGCCATGCCGAACCAGGCGCCGAGCGCGCCCGGGTCGGCCAGCGCGTGCCACACGCGTTCCAGCGGTGCGTGCAGCAGGATCTGTTGCTCGATGCGATCGGTCGATGTGTTCACGGAACTTCCTCGATGTCATGCAATCCGGAGGTTGCATGATGATCCGCTGCTTTCATGCATGCAACCTGAAAGTTGCATGTTGGCTTGTCCTTGGCGCTTCCGGATTGGCGTAGTTATCCGCCGAGTTCGCTTGCCGCCACGGCCAGGCCGGAGACCACGCCCAGCGACGGGTCGCCATGAACCAGCGGAATCTCCGGGAAGCAGGCCTGCACGCGGGTGCTGATCTGCGGCGAGCGCGAGCTGCCGCCGGTGAGGAAGACGCTGGCGGGCAGTTCGGTCAGGTCGCCACGCACGCGTTCCAGCGTGCGTTCGAGCTGGCCCAGGAAGGGTTCGATGGCTGCGTCGAAATCTTCCCTTCCGGCATCGACGGCAAGACCGGGTTCGACGAAGTCCAGCTCGACACGATGGCCGGGTGTCCTGCTCAGGACGATCTTGGTGCGTTCGGCCAGCTGGTTGAGGCGCGTGGTGGCGCCGAGCTCCTGCAGGGCGCGCAAGCGCGTGCCGTAAGGCTCGTCCACCAGGCGATAGTCCTGCCGGCGGAACTCGCGCTGCTTGGGCAGGTTGTGCACGCTGGCCGCTTCGACGAACTGGTGCTGCGGGATGCGCACGCTGTCCTTGCCCAGCAGCGGCATGAAGCTGTGCAGGCTGAGGCTCACGTCGAGGTCGGTGCCGCCCTTGGGCAGGCCCCAGCTGCGCGCGATGCGTGGCGCCGCGCCGCCGCCGAGTTCGGCATGCGCCACGTCGGTGGTGCCGCCGCCGATGTCGACGATCAGCGCGTGCTGTCGCGCGTCGAGGCTCCGGTGATAGTGCATGGCTGCCGCGGCCGGCTCTTCCAGGAAGCTCACCTCGTCGAAGCCGGCCACGCCGGCCGCTTCGCGCAGGATATCGATCGCCTGCTGCGACCCCTGCGCACCCATCGAACTGCGGAACTCCACCGGACGGCCGATCACCGCACCACGCACCGGCACGCCGAACTGGCGGCTGGCGCATAGCCTGATGTGTTCGAGGATGTGCGTGGCGATGTGCACGATCACCTTGCGCACCTGCGGGTCCAGTCGATAGCCGAACATCGACTTGGGCGACTCGATCAGGTTGCCGCCGCCGCTGTCCAGGTAGCCTTCCACCGCCTCTTCGCCGAACAGCGCGTGCTGGAAGCTGGCGACCGAGGCGGTGGCCTCGCGGGTCTGCTGCTCCATCCACTGCCGGCGCACCACGCGCAGGGCCTCGCGCTGCAGGTCGCCTTCGCCGCGTACCGCCGGGGTCTGCCCGCGCGCGGCGGCAGCCGACGCCATCTCGCGCTGGCGGGTGCGCGCCAGGCGCAGCTCCACTTCCAGCTGCGCCTGCAGTTCGGGCGTCAGCTGGAAGTCCGCCGGGTCGGGCACCAGCTCGGGGAAATACACCGCGGTGCGGAACTGCTCGGTGTCGCCGAAGCGCACCAGCTGCAGTTCGCCGTCGATGATGGCGCCAGCCGCCGAATAGCTGGTGCCGAAGTCGATACCGATAAGCATGGAAGTCACGGGATGTCTGATCGCAGCCGCGCAGTATGAGGCCGGCCGGTCGACAACCCAAACAGCGAACGTTGCGTGGACGGGGTCACGGCTTCCCGCCTTCCCGCTTGCCGGGCGGTGCTGCGCCTCCCCACAATGGCCGCCTCGCCATGGAGCGGTGCAGGTCACGCGATGTTGCAGCTGGTCAATCTTTTCCTGGTGATTTTCGGCGTGATCGCCGCGGGCAGCGGCCTGGTCTTGTGGCGCAACCAGCCGGCTTTGGCGCTGTTGCTGCTGGTACTTGGCCTTGCGCTGATCGCCCTGGCGTACTTCAGTGATCGTGGACGCGAGCGGCGCGCGGAGCAGCACAAGCGCGCCGCGATCCAGCAACGCATCGACGAGTTCGCGCGCAGGCCGGCCGGTTCGTCGCAGACGCTGCAGGTGCATGGCGGACTTCGCTACGTCCTCGCCGGCTTGTTGCTGGCCCTGCTCGGCGTGGCGGTCGTGATCATGGCGTCGGCCGACGTCAGGCACGACGTCATCCCGCTGATGCTCGGCGTGCTGCTGGTGCCCATGGGCCTGCTGCTCCTGCTGCGTGCCCTGGCGGGCGTGGGACAGCCGGCGCTGGAGCTGGACGGCGTCGGCTTTGCCACCCCGCTGACCGGGCGCATTCCCTGGCGTGAAGTGTCCGGCATCTGCCTGCGCACGGTGACGCAGCGCAACGGCAGTGAAAGCTTCTTCCTGATGTTTCGCGTGCAGCGGTTCGCGCGCGTGGCGCCGCGCATCCACTGGACCGATCGTCTGCTTGCGGTGTTCCATCTCGGAGCCCTGGCCAGGGGCGTGGTCAACGTGAGCCTGCCGTCGAAAAAGGACCCGCCGGCAGCGGTGTACGCACTGGCCCGGCAGTTGTGGAAGCAGTCGACGGGCAACGACTACGAATGGAGCCCGTTGCAGTCGGACGCCTACAACGAGGCGATGAAGCGGGCCGGTGCCCTTGCTGCGCGCCTGGACGAGCCGGGTGCGATGGCGGCCACGCTGGCCCATCCGGAGCAGATGGAACAGGCGATGGCGCAGATGAATGCCGACATGGCCCTGATCGCCGCCGAGCACAGGCGCCAGGCGAAGAAGCAGCGCTGGATGCTGGCGCTGTTCCTGCTGCTGATCGTGCTGCTGATGGCGTGGCCGTGGATCATGCGCCTGTGGGCGCGTTAGGCCAGGCCAGCTGATTGCCGGGTCTCGCCCCGGCAATCACAGGTCCTGATGCCTACATCCCCGGCGACGGACTGACCGTCATCTGCGCGCGCGCCTCGCCTTTCGGGTGTGCCTTGGTGTGCAGGTTCACGTAGGTCAGTCCGTTGAGCAGGGCGGACTGGGTCGCGGCATCGATGGTCACGCTGTTGCTCATGCCGCTCTGGTACGGGCCGGGGATCAGCTGCATCACGCCCGCGGCCACGTCCGGACCGGCCGGACCGTGGAAGTGCGCGATGGTGACCGGTCCACTCAAACCCTGGTATTCGATCGTGTACCTGAGCTGGTGGGTCACCGTGTCCAGGGTGGCGCTGACGTGCCCGCTGGGCTGGTTGGTGGCACCGTTCTCGCCGGCGAAATCGCCGCTGAGCGAGACGTCCTTCGCGGCGGCGACGGTGGAGAACGCCAGCAGTGCGGCGGCGGCCAATGGCAGGATCTTGCGCAGTGTCTGATGCATGATCGGTTCCTCCGGTAGTCGTTGGTACGGACTGTGCCCGGCGGGGCTGCCGGGCGGTTTGAGGCGATGTCTTCCATGGCAGTCGAAGCGCCGCCCACTGTGGTCCGCGGCGTGTGTACGTGGCGACAACGGATGGGCGGCCGGGCCGGGTCTGTCGTGCGCAAGCCACATGTACAGGCGAACGAATCACGGAACCTTGCTCTGCTCCGGTCGATACTCGCGCCAGGCCTTTTGAGAGAGATGGCATGCCCGCTCCGGTTCCTGCCGAGGAAGCGCAACGACTGGCCCGCCTGCACGCACTGTCCGTGCTGGATTCCGGGACCGAACCGCTGTTCGACGCACTGACCCGCAGCGCGGCCCTGGTCACCGGGGCGCCGATGGCGTTGCTTGCCCTGGTCGACGGGGAGCGGCCGTGGTTCAAGTCCCGCGTCGGGCTTGCCGGACTGGACAAGACGCCGCGCGCCGGCGACTTCAGCGAATACGCGATGCTGGCCGAGGGGCTGATGGAAGTGGTCGATGCGCGGGCCGATCCGCGCTTTGCCGACAATCCGCTGGTCACCGGCAGCCCGCACGTGCGCTTCCATGCCGGCGCGCCACTGCAGCTCGGCGACGGCTTGCGGGTGGGCGCGTTGTGCGTGTTCGATCGCGAACCGCGCTCGCTCGATGAAGCGCAGCGCCAGGCCTTGCTGTCACTGGCGCTGGTCGCGAGCGAGGCGCTGGAGCTGCGCATGCTGGCGCTGGAGCGCCATCCCGCCGTGACCGGGTCTGCCCCGCAGGGCGGCGACGAGGCTGCCCGGCTTGGTCAGAAACTGCGCGCCAGCGAGGCCTTCCTCGATCGCACCGGCCGTCTTGCCGGAGTGGGTGGATGGCAGGTCGATCTGGGTACCGATGAAGTGCAGTGGACCGACGAGACCTGCCGCATCCACGAAGTGCCGGCCGGCTATCGACCCACCGTCCAGGAGGCGCTGGCGTTCTACCCGCCGAAGGCGCGCGAGGTGATTTCCGCGGCGATGACCAAGGGCACCGCCGATCGCACGGGCTGGGACCTGGAACTGCCGCTGGTGACCGCGACCGGCCGCAAGATCTGGGTGCGCACGATCGGCAGCATCTTGTTTGACGACGACGGCAAGCCGGTGCGTCTGGTCGGTGCCATCCAGGACGTGAGCATTCGCCGGCGCGTGGTCACCGCGCTGGAAGCCAGTGATCGCCGTTTCCGCAAGCTGTTCGAGTACAGCCTGGGGCTGATCTGCACGCACGACTACGAGGGTGTGCTGCTTTCGGTCAATCCCGCCGCGGCGCGTTCGCTGGGCTACTCGATCGGCGAACTGCTGGGTCGCCCGTTGACCGACTTCATGCGGCCGGAGCGCCATGCGGCATTCCGCGCCTACCTGCTGCGGATGTTCCGCAGCGATCGCGACGAAGGCGTGCTGGAACTGGTGGCGAAGGACGGCACGCTGCGCATCTGGCAGTACCAGAACATGCTGGACGACGAGGACGAAGATCCCTACGTGCTGGGCCACGCCCAGGACATCACCGAACAGTATCAACAGGCGTTGAACCTGCACGAGATGTCGGTGCGCGACCCGCTGACCGGCTGCTACAACCGGCGCTTCCTCGACGATGTCGCCAGACGAAGCACGCAGGGTCGCTGGGGTTGCATCGTCATCGATCTGGACCACTTCAAGCAGGTCAACGACACCTACGGCCATCAGCGCGGCGACGAGGTACTGGTGGCGATGGCGCATTTCCTGTCACGCCACGTCCGGCCCGGCGATGCCGTGATCAGGCTGGGCGGCGACGAATTCATGGTGCTGCTGGGCGATGCCGCCGATGGCGCGGTCGAAGGCGTGGTGTCGCGCATCGAGCACGATCGCGCCGACGCGCCGATCGCGTTCACCCTGGGCTGGTCCACCTTCGGCCACGAGGTCACGCTGGATCAGGGCATGGCCGAGGCCGACCACCAGCTGTACCGCAAGCGCGAGGCGCGGGGGAAGGCGGGGCGGCACTGATCACTCTTCGACAAGCGCATCCGCCACGCCGCGGCATTGTGGAATCGACGGCTGTGTTCGCACTCTGCAGCAGCCGGCTGCGGTGAGCCCATGTCGCGCGGATCTATACTGCCAACCGATCGTCGGCCATCACCTGGCCAGCCTCCGGAGAATCGCCATGACGTTCTTTTCGTTGTCGCGCCTGTCGTGCCTTGTCCTGCTTGCCCTGTCCGCGATGGCCGCGCGGGCGGCGCAGCCACCGGACAACGTCAGCGTGCATTACCGCGACCCTGCGCACTTCACCGAGGCGAAGCGCAGCTTCGGACTGAACGCGAACGATGCCGATGCGTACCTGAAGCCGCTCAAGGCTTACATCGCGCAGCGTGCGGCCCGCATCCTGGCGCCCGGCCAGCGGCTGGACGTCGAGGTGACCGACGTCGATCTGGCGGGAGAGTACGAGCCCTGGCGGGGCCCGGACTTCAACAACGTGCGCATCGTCAAGGACATCTACCCGCCGCGCATCGATCTGGACTTCACCCTGTACGGCGCCGACGGCAAGGTGCTGCGCAGCGGCAGTCGCAGCCTGCGTGACCTGGCCTTCATGGCCCGCGCGAGCGCCGTCGACCAGGACAGCTTGCGCTACGAGAAGGCGCTGGTCGACCGCTGGCTGCGCAAGGGTGCGGCGGGGCTCTGATTCCGGGCTGGTGATAAAGTGCCGGGGGTCTCGACAGCCAGCGGAGCAAGCAGCGCGATGAACCATCCGACCTCCCATCCGATCGGCACCCCCGGCGTGCGCTGGGGCGACGCCGAGGTCGCGCAGTGGCGCGAGAGCCAGGCGGTGAAGCGCGGCTATCAGGCCGAAGTCGTCAGCGTCATCGACAGGCTGCGCCCGCGTTTCGACGTAGCGGAGTACGGCCGGCTGGACTATCCGCCGGCCAGCTACCCGCTGTTCGTCGTGCGCAGTCGCGACTGGAACGATGCGCTGCCCACCATGCTGGTGACCGGCGGCGTGCATGGTTACGAAACCAGCGGCGTGCATGGCGCCCTGCTTTTCCTCGACCGTCACGCGGCGGATTACGCCGGGCGGGCCAACCTGGTGGTGGCGCCTTGCGTGAGCCCGTGGGCGTACGAGCGCATCCACCGCTGGAATCCCGCTGCGCTGGACCCGAACCGTTCGTTCCGCGCGAACAGCCCGGCGCCGGAATCGGCGGCGCTGATGTCCATGGTGGCGCCGCTGCACAATCGCGTGCTGATGCATATCGACCTGCACGAAACCACCGACAGCGACGAGTCCGAATTCCGCCCCGCGCTGGCCGCGCGCGACGGCTTGCCGCATGAGCCGGGCGAAATCCCCGACGGCTTCTACCTGGTCGACGATACGGCGCATCCGCAGCCCGCCTTCCAGCGCTCGATCATCGAGGCGGTGGCGAAGGTTACGCATATCGCGCCGGCCGACGAACACGGCGAGATCATCGGTTCACCGGTGGTCGCCGAAGGCGTCATCCAGTACGCGCTGCGCGAGCTGGGTTTGTGCGCAGGCATCACCGAGGCGACCTACAAGACCACCACCGAGGTCTATCCGGACAGCCCGCGGGCAACGCCGGAACAATGCAACGCCGCGCAGGCGGCGGCGGTTTGCGCCGCGATCGATTTCGCCTTGGCGCACCCGCGCTGAAAGCGTTGCGCCGATCGACGATCGGCGTCTGGCCGCGACCTCAGTTTTCGTCGTCGAACGCGTGCACGGGTTCGTGCAGATGCCTGTCGCCGCGGCACACGGCGAGCGGCCTGCCCGTGGCGCTGCCGATCGATAACACGGTGTGCTGCTGGTGGTCGGTCGTCATGGTCATGCAGGCGCAGCCGTAACCATAATGGCCGTTGGTTTCCACCCACTGCGCATCGCTGAATTCGGGCCAGTCGCCGTCGGCCTGGTGGCCGCCCTGGATGCCGATTTCCCATTCGCCATCGCGATCGGTCAGCGTGGCATTGCCCGGGGTGGGATTCTCGAACCAGCCGCAGCGCCGCACACCCGCTCCATGGTCCGTGGCCAGCGCCGGCGTCAGCATCCATCCGCACAGCGCGATGGCCAGCATCACGCGGAGCAGTCCTGTCGATGACACGCGCATGCCGACTCCCGGTGCCAAGTCTGGCGGCAGGATAGCGTGGCGCCTGCGGGCGATCTGCGATGGGCCAGTCATTTCGCGAGGCGTGGCTGTCCGGAATCGGGTGGACGATGTCCGCGGACAACTCCGCTGATCGGCGACCGATCCCGGATGACTACATGAAAACAACGACTTGCGAGAAATTTTCGGGTTGGCACGGCGATTGCTCTGGATACATCACAAGGCACTTTCGCCTGATGATCGGAGCCATCCCATGAAATTCGAATCGATGATCCTCGCCAGCCTGTTCGTCGCCTGCTTCGCCCTGTGCACCCTGGTGATGGGCGCGATGCTGACCGCCTCGCCCCGCACGGTGACACTGGCCGGCGCGCAGCATTCCGCGATCCAGTCGGCCACGACGCCGGGCTGCGCCAAGGCGACGAGTGCGACAACTTGTCCCGATGCCTGAGGCGAATGGCCTGGTGGCTGCTTCCATCAGGGTCCACGCTGCTGCCGGCACGCGGCTTGCTCCGTGTCCATAACTTTAGTCATGGGTGATGGCAGCGGCCTTCGATTAGGATCGGGTGTCCACCATCAACGGGACACCATCCATGAAGCATCCCATCGCGCTGGCCCTGGCCATTGCCCTGTCAGGCTCCATGGCCGGCTGCAGCGACGCCGGCAGCGGCAAGGGCGAAACCGCCAGCACCCAGGCGCACACCGACACGGTGGCGACTGACGCCGGCAACCCGTTCTTCAGCGAAAGCCCGCTGCCGCTGCACTATCCGCAGTTCGACAAGATCAGGGATGCCGACTTCGGCCCGGCGTTCGACCGCGGCATGGCCGAGCACCTGAAGGAGATCGACGCGATCGCCGGCAACGCCGCGGCGCCCACGTTCGACAACACCATCGTCGCGCTGGAAAAGTCCGGACAGATCCTGGACCGCACCTCGACCGTGTTCTTCAGCCTGGTCGGCGCCGACACCAATGACGCGCGCAAGGCGATCCAGGCCGACTACGCGCCGAAGCTGGCGGCGCATCGCGATGCGGTCTCGCTGAACCCGGCGTTGTTCGCGCGCATCCAGAAGCTGTACGACACGCGCGACCAGTTGGGCCTGGACGCCGAGGGCGTGCGCCTGGTCGAGCGTTACCACACCGACTTCGTGCGCGCGGGCGCCAAGCTGTCCGACGCCGACAAGGCGCACCTGAAGCAGATCAACGGCGAGCTGGCCAGGCTGGGCACCAAGTTCAGCCAGAACGTGCTGGCCGAGGTGAACGATTCGGCGGTGACGGTCGATACGAAGGAAGAACTGGCCGGCCTCACCGAGGAGCAGATCGGCGCCGCCGCGGCCGCCGCCAAGGCGAAGGGGCTGGACGGCAAGTACGTGATCGCCCTGCTCAACACCACCGGCCAGCCGCCGCTGGCGCAGCTGCAGAACCGCGCGTTGCGGCAGCGCATCTTCGAGGCGTCGGTGGCCCGTGGCAGCCGCGGCAATGCGTATGACAACACCGCGATCGTGTCGCAGGTGCTGAAGCTGCGGGCGGAAAAGGCGCAGATGCTGGGCTATCCCACCTACGCCGCCTACGTGCTGGCCGACGAGACGGCGCAGACGCCCGAAGCGGTCAACGCGATGCTGACCAGGCTGGCGCCGCCGGCGGTGGCCAATGCGAAGCGCGAGGGCGCGGCGCTGCAGGCGATGATCGACAAGGAACAGAAGGCCAGGGGCGAGCCGAGCTTCCAGCTGGCGGCCTGGGACTGGGCGTACTACACCGAGAAGGTGCGCGCCGAGAAATACGACTTCGACGAGAGCCAGTTGAAGCCGTACCTGGAGATGAAGAACGTGCTGGAGAACGGCGTGTTCTACGCCGCCGGCCAGCTCTACGGACTCAGCTTCAGGCAGCGCACCGACCTGCCGGTGTACCAGCCCGACGTGCTGGTCTACGACGTGTTCGACGCCGACGGCAAGCAGCTGGCGATCTTCCTGGCCGACATGTACGCGCGCCCGTCCAAGCGCGGTGGCGCGTGGATGAACTCCTACGTGCAGCAGTCCGGTCTCACCGGCAACCTGCCGGTCGTGGCCAACCACCTCAACATCACCAAGCCGGCCAGCGGCCCGACCCTGCTGACCTGGGACGAGGTGACCACGATGTTCCACGAGTTCGGCCATGCGCTGCACGGCATGTTCTCGAACGTGCAGTACCCGTACTTCAGCGGCACCAGCGTGCCGCGCGACTTCGTCGAATTCCCTTCGCAGGTGAACGAGATGTGGTCCGACTGGCCCGGCGTGCTGGCCAACTACGCCAGGCATTACCAGACCGGCGCGCCGATGCCCAAGGAATTGCTGGACAAGGTGCTGGCCACTTCGAAATTCAACCAGGGCTTCGCCACCACCGAGTACCTGGGTTCGGCGATGCTCGACCAGAGCTGGCACCAGGTCGGTGCGGACAGGATCCCCGAAGCCGGCGGCGTGATGGCGTTCGAGGCGGCCGCGCTGAAGGCCAACGGCACCGACTACGCGGCGGTGCCGCCGCGCTACCGCACGCCGTACTTCAGCCACATCATGGGCGGCTACGCGGCGGGTTACTACGCCTACATCTGGTCCGAGGTGCTGGACGCGAACACGGTGGAGTGGATCAAGGCCAACGGCGGCCTGACCCGCGCCAACGGCGACCGTTTCCGCTCGACCCTGTTGTCGCGCGGCGGCAGCAAGGACGCGCTGCAGCTGTTCCGTGATTTCGCCGGCCACGAACCGCAGATCGAGCCGCTGCTGAAGCGTCGCGGTCTGGATGCGTCGGTGGACTGATTCGCGCTCGCACCGCTGATCAGGAATTGGCCGTCCGGATCGCACCGGGCGGCCTTTTCCTTTCCGGTGGGGTGGCGCGCGCTCGGGCATACTGCGACCCAAGCGGGCGGGCACCACTTCGACACATCCACAGGGGAACCGAATGACCATGCAGAATCCGTATCAGGCACCGCAGGCCGTCGTGGCCGAACCCTTCGTGGCGGACGCGGGCATCGAGCAGGTGGCCAGCGCGCAGAGGCTGATCATCTACGCGATCCTCGGCTACTTCGCCGCCATCGCCTTGCAGGGCGTGCTTGGCCTGTTCGCCGCGTTGCTGCTGGTGCTGGTGGTCTGCGCCGCGCTGGTGGGCACGTTCAAGCTGTGCACCGGCATGGGTTTCTCGATGGCCAGCCGGGTGATCCTGCTGGTGCTGATGTTCGTGCCGCTGGTGAGCCTGATCGTGCTGCTGGTGCTGAACGCGAAGGCCACCGCCAGGCTGCGTGCCGCCGGCTACCACGTCGGGCTGCTTGGCGCCCGGCGGTGAAGCGAAGGCGGTCGTGACGGCGGCTATTTCGCGTCAGGGGTCGCCGTTCCGCTTTCCACCACCATGTCCAGCACATAGGCGCTCGACGCTGCGCCGGCCGGCGGGTTTGGCCATGCGTAGCGCTTGACCCGCAGCACGTTGCGCACCCCGGGCTGGTGTTCGTAGCCTTCGATCGGCTGCGCCAGCGGTTGCCATGGGCCGGCATCGCCCACCCGCAAACCCTGGTCGTCGTAATGCAGCTGGCGAACCTGGAGGCAGTTGTTCGCCGGCGGCAGCGGATGCTGGCAGCTGACCGGTTCGGCCGCGACCTCCAGGAACTCGATCGTGCCGGGACCCCCGTAGCGCTGTTCGGCGGTGGGCTGGCCGGCGAAGGTCAGCGTGGTCCCGTCGGCGGCGGCCAGGCTGAGCAGGGTCTGGCCATCGGCGCTGGATGTGATCAGCGCGGGCTTCGCCCCAAGCACGTGCTTGATGGTCTTCTCGCGCTGCATGAGGACGGGATCGGCGCAGGCCATCATGGTCTGCATCAGCGGCCCGGTGAGCAGGTGGCCATCGACGATCTTGTAGCTGCCGCCGATGCCGTTGCAGGCATGGCTGACGCTGATGCGATCGTCGGTGAAGTCCAGTTGCAGGGGTTTGCCGGAACCGTCGAACAGCCCGTCCAGGCGCTGGTTGTTGCCATCGACGGCATCGTGCAACTGCCAGTGATGGCCGCCCAGGGCCGGTGCCGTCGTGGCCACGGGCGCCGCTGCCGCCGGGTCCGGTGCATGGGACGGACTGCAGGCGGCGAGCGTCAGGGGCAACAGCGATGACCAGAGCAGGATTTTCATGGGATGCCTCCACGATTGGGCTGGCGTATGCCTTGCCGGCATCATGCTGCAGCCCGTGTGAACCCCGAATCAGTGCACGCAGCACGGTGGCGGGGGAGCCGGCGCATCGCGGCAGCTGGCACGGAGCCGATTCGCCGGGACCCGCGATCAAAAAAAGCCGCGCCAGGCGGGGCCGGGCGCGGCAAAGGTTTGAACCGACCACTGCCAGGTGCGTCGGGCGCCGGCGACGAAGGACTCGCGACAGCTCGCGCAAGGTAGCCAGGCCCGGTCTCACAGTTTCGGACCGGCCTGACCGGGATCAGGGCGGCTGGCCCGAAGGGTCGGCAATATGGCCGATGGCGGATGTCCCGCCGCCTGTCCTGGAGACTGTACCGATGCTGTTCGAAGTGAAGGATCTTGCCGGTGACACCGGCGCCATCGCCGCCATCCTGCGGGCCCTTGACGCCAACGCGAAAGTCACCGGCGATGTCGCCGCGGGACAGATCGACGTGTCGGCGCAACTGACGTCCGGCCAGGTCATCAGCGCGCTGCAGGAAGCGGGCTACCAGGCCAGCCGCGTGTCCGAACCGCGGCAGATCCACGTCAGCGGCGGCAGCACCTGCTGCGGCAGCTGCTCATGATCCGCTGAGCGCGTCCTTGTCGCCGCGGGCCGTCTTCGCGCGCGGCTTGCGCGGGCCGGGGGCGGAGTGCCGGCCCTGGCTGGCGTCGATCGCGTCGATCCAGCCGGCACGCGCGGCCGGGAAGGCGTCGGCGTAGGGCACGTAGGGCTTGATGTCGAGGATCGGCGTGCCGTCGAGCAGGTCGACGCCGCGCACCTGCAGCGCGCCATCGCCCACCGCGACCAGTTCCACCGCCGACAGGCCGATCGCATTCGGTCGGTGCGGCGAACGCGTGGCCAGCACGCTGCGCTTGCCGCCGCCCCGGGGCGGGCGCACCTCGGCCTTCCAGCCTTCGCTGCGATGGAAGGCGAACACCAGCCAGATCCGCTCGAAGCCGGTCAGGTCGCGATAGGCCGCCACGGGGAAGTCCGCCACGAATTCGATCGTGGCCTCGGCCGCCGACTGCGTTTCGGTGCCGGCCACCACGGTGGACTGGTGCGGCGCGTCGATGCGTCGCGCATACGGCGAACGCACGAACGCGATGGGCCGGCAGGACAGGGCGCTGGAGGTATCGTGGGCGGTGCTCATTGCGGCATTATCCACCTTCGCCCCGCCTCTCCATGGTTCCGTGAACCTTCCCGCCGAGGACGCCATGAAATACCTCGTGATGATCTACTGCGACGACGCCTTGCTGGACGCACTGCCCGAAGGCGAGTTCGATACCCTGATGCACGGCTGCTTCGTCAAGGCCGACGCCTTGCGCGCCAACGGGAAGCTGCACGATTCGCAGCAACTGGAAGCGCCGGCGACCGCGCGCACCGTGCGCGTGCGCGACGGCCGCACCAGCGTGGTCGACGGGCCGTACGCCGAAACCAAGGAATACCTGGGCGGCTTCAACCTGATCGAGGCGGCCGACATGGACGAGGCGGTGCGCATCGCCTCGAACTTCCCGTGGTCACGCACCGGCGCGATCGAGATCCGCCCGATCCGCGACATGGATGCGGTGCGCCAGCGCGTGGGCGCCTGAGCATGCGCGACGACGACGATTTCGAGGACGACCGCGACTTCGACGACGAAGACGATTCGGTCGAGGCGCTGGTGTGGCAGCTCTTGTTGCTGATCAACCCGGGCGACGAAGACTCCGCGCTGCAGCAGTTCACCGCCTATCGCGAGGCGGTCGCCGATGGCGACGAGTCCGAACCGGTCGAGCTGGTGGCCCGGGTGATCGACTGGCGCGCGGGCTTCATGATCGCCGAGGACGACCTGCGTTCGCTGGTGCAGGCGCTGGACGAACTCAGCGCGCGCTGGAACCTGTCGATCGACTGGAACGGCGACCCGGACGACGACGACTATTTCGACGATGCCGATGCGGGCAGCCTGCTCGGCATCGCCTACGACCGCCTGGCCGAAGCCGGCTACACCTTGTGGACCTGGGAAACCGACGACGACTCGCATGCCGGCTGGATCACGCTGAGCCGCGACAACGAGCCGATGCGCGAACTGGCCACGGCGCTGCACATCAACCTGCGCCTGGGCAGCGACTTCGGCTGAGCGGCGCAGAAAGGAACGGAACAGGCATGCTGCAACTGATCGGCTTCGATGGCGACGACACGCTGTGGCACAGCGAGGGCTACTACCGCGAGGCGAACGACGCGTTCGCCGCGATCGTGGGCCGCTACGTGGACCTGGGCGACCAGCGCGTGCACGACACCATGCTGGCCACCGAACAGCGCAACCTGCAGCTGTTCGGCTACGGTGCGAAAGGCATGGCGCTGTCGATGGTGGAAACCGCGATCGCGCTCAGCGACAGCCGCATCAGCGCCGCCGACATCCACCGCATCGTCGAGTTGGGCAAGAGCGTGCTGCAGCATCCGGTGGAGCTGTTGCCGGGCATCCGCGAGGCGGTCGAGGCGGTGGCCGCGTACCACGACGTGGTGCTGATCACCAAGGGCGACCTGTTCCACCAGGAGAAGAAGGTGGCGCAGTCCGGCCTGGCCGACCTGTTCCGCCGCATCGAGATCGTGTCGGAGAAGAACGCCGCCACCTATCGGCGCGTGCTGGGCGAGTTCGACCTGCAACCGGCGCAGTTCGCGATGGTCGGCAACTCGCTGCGCTCGGACATCGAGCCGGTGCTGCGCCTGGGCGGCTGGGGCGTGCACCTGCCCTACCACGTGACCTGGGCGCACGAACTGGAGAACGGCCTGGCCGCCGACGAGCCGCGCATGCTGACGGTGGACGCGCCCGCAGCGATCCCCGCGGCGGTGGAACGGCTGCGCGCACTGGCTGCTGCGGCGTAGGGCGGGCACCGCCCGCCGTCCACCATCGCAAGCAGTCCCCGCGCGCCTAGTCGTCGAAACCGGTGTAGTCGTCAGGGAAGATCGGCGTGCCGTCCGCCTCCAGCCCGGTCATGTCGGCCAGCGCCTTGGCCGCAGCGGCTTCGGCGATGTCCTTGTCGCGGAAACTGCGGTTCTCGCAGATCGCGTAGTACACCGGGAAACCGCGGCGGCGTGGCGTGATCGCCAGCCATGCGGCGTAACGCGAGCCTTCCAGGGTGGCGCCGGAGCGGGCAAGGTAGTTGTCGAACTCGCGCTCGGCCATGGTCATCGGTTCCGCCAGGAAAGCGTGCATTGTATCGGGTGGATTCGCCGCCGACCCCGGCGGGTCGAATCGTGGCCTGCAGGACACCTCAACGACGCTGCGCCCCGTTTGCGGCGCGGATCTGGTCGATGCCCAGCGCTTCGCTTTCGTTTGGCGGTGACAGGCCGGTCTTCCGGCAGAACGCGATCAGGCGCGGGTCGTCGCGGAAGCGCAGGATGATCGGGTCGGCCAGCATGAAAAAGATGTGGCGGGCCGGCGCGCGTTCCAGCCACTCCATGGTCTTGTCCACGTCGCCTCGCAGCGCATAGGCCTGCGCCACGGCGTAGGGGCTAGTTTTCGCCCAGATATTGTCGGCGAGGACCTTCGCCAGCGCGGCATCCGCCGCTGCGCGATCCGGGGAGAGCTGCGTTGCAATCGCCAGATCCATCTCCCGCCACGGCGAAGGCCGGCTTCGGGCAGCATCCTGCGCGGCCTTCACGTCGCCGCGCGCGATCGCGACAAGCATGAACTGGCGTGGCAAGGATGATTCTGGCTGCGACAGGCCTTCGGCGATGTGGAGGTACTTCGCCGCCTCGTCCAGCCGGCCGGTCGCCATCAGCAGTTTCGCGTATTCGAAATCGTTGACGTTGTAGAGCGGCTCGATCGAAAGGAGGTGCTCCCGCAGCCGGATCGCCTCCCCCAGTCTCCCATTGCCGGCCAGCACAAAGCTGCAGCCATTGAGGACCGTGCCATCGTCAGGCGCCAGCTGCACGGCACGGCGGCACCCGGCCAGCGCGCCCGGGGCATCGAAACTGTAGAACTGCAGGTAGGCGCGAGCCGCGTGGGCCGGGCCCAGCCCGGGTGCCAGTTGCAGCGCCTTGTCCGCCGCGAGGCGCGCCTTGCGCATCTGCTCGAGGGCAACCGCGGGGGGCTCGTTCCAGAATGTGGCGACGGTACTCCACGATCCCGACAGGTAGGCCCATGCCACCGCGTAGTCCGGGTCGAGTTGCACGGCCCGGGTCATGTACTCGGCAGCCTTGGGGTAATCCTGGTCGTACCCCTGCTGCAAGCCTTGCAGGTAGGCGTTATAGGCATCGATGCTGCCGCCGGGCGGCCGGTCGTTCGGCTTCGCGGCTGCCTCGGTCGGCAGCAGCTTCACCTGCAGCGCACCGGCAACGGCCTGGGCGATCTCGTCCTGCAGGGCGAACAGGTTCCGGTACGGGCGGTCGTAATGCTCGACCCACAGCGTGCTGCCGTCGGCGGCCCGGGTCAGTGATGCGTTGATGCGCACGACGTCGCCGGCGCGTTGCACGCTGCCGGCGAGCAGATAGGACACGCCCAGCTTGCGGCCGATCGTCGCGCTGTCGTCCTTGCTGTCGCGGAACTGGAAGGCCGAGGTGCGACCGATCACCTTCAGCCCCTTGAAGCGGGACAGCGCGTCGATCAGGTTTTCCGACAGGCCGTCGGAGAAATACCGCTGTTGCGCATCGTTGCTGGCGTTGACCAGGGGCAGCACGGCGATGCCGCGTGCCGGCGCCGACTTCGGCACGGGCGGCGTACGCGGCCACCATGTCCAGCCGGCGAAGGCGAGCAGCGCCAGCAGCGGCAGCAACCACAGCGTCGCGCGCGGCATGGCGCGCCGATCGCTGGCGCGTCGCCCGGGGGCGCGGGGCGGAAGTGCCGTCGCCGTCGGCGCTTCCGGTGCGGATGCCTGCATGACTTGCGGCGACGCGCCGGGCGCGGGTTCGGGTAGATCGAAGCGGTATCCCACGCCATGCACGGTGTGCAGGTAGCGCGCCGCTTTCGCGTCCTCGCCGAGCGCATGCCGCAGCAGGGTCATCAACCGGTTCAGCACCCCCGGGGTGACGTGGCGGTGGCCCCAGACGGCGTCGAGGATCTCGTCGCGGGTGAAGACCCGGCCAGGCGTACCGGCGAGCAGCGCCAGCACGGCGAAGGCCTTGGGCTCCAGCGGCTGCTCGATGCCGTCGCGCAGCAGCCGCCGACCCGCGAAGTCGATCGCGGATTCGTCGAAGGCGAGCAGGGCGGGTGTTGACGGGTCCATGGCGTCCTGTGGCGGTGCACGTGGGTGGACGAAAACCTGCGCTGCGGGGCGGCCCCAATGTTTTCCCAAGGAATCCAAGCAATGTCCAGTACTTCCCCAGCGGCGGCCTCAAGACCCGTGGCGCTGCGTCTCCGAAGCTGAGCACACCGGCACCCGCCGGGCGCGCCATCGAGGAGATCGCCATGAACGGCCTCATCTGCTTCATCGCCGCCCTGTTCGCGGTGTGCACCGCACCTGCCTTCGCCCAGGACGGCGTGACGACGCTGCTCTCGGTCCGGGTCACCGGGTTCGTCGCCGATTGCGCGTCGCCTCGCCTGCCGACCCAGCGCCAAGCCGGGGCATGGACCGGCCTGCACAACTTCGGCCAAGTCTACGCCGCACGCGAACGACTGATGGCCGGGATCGGTCGCGCCTGCCAACGACGCGGCGTCGATCGCGTGCAGGTCGTGATGCGGCCGGTTGCGCAAGGCGAACCACGCCTCGTCGCCATGGTGCGGCCCGTCCGCTGAGGGCTCTTTCCGCTGTTGTCCACACCACATGCAAGGAGATACGCATGAACCGCAAGTACCAACAATGCGCACTGGCCATCGCCGTCGTCCTGTCGGCCCATGTCTACGCCGGCGATTACGGCGCGTGGAGCAACGCGGTGCCCGCACCCGGGATCAACACGGCAGCCGCCGAAGGCTGCCCGATCGAATCGCCGAACGGGCGGAACCTGTACTTCATGTCCACCCGCAACGGCGGCCTGGACAACTGGCACGCGACCTGGAATGCCGCGATGCACAGCTGGGACGACGTCACCAATCTCGGTGAGCCGGCGAATTCCCCCACCGCCGCCGACTATTGCCCCACGCCGCTGCCCGGCGGCTGGCTGCTGTTCGTCAGCTCGCGGCAGAACGCCGAGGATTGCACCGGGTGCAAGGCGATGCCGCCCCCGCCAGCCGGCAGCCCGCCGGCCGGCGACATCTTCCTGACCCGCGAAACCCCGGCGCACGGCTGGGGCCCGCCGTGGGGTATGCGCGGCCATGCGGACTTCCATGGCCGTGGCCCGGCGCATCGCCAACCGGGTTGGGCGACACCGGTGGACCTGGGCGGCTATGCGGACGGCGGCCCGAACACCAGGGGTTCGGAATACAGCCCGTCGGTGGTGGAGACGCGCGAAGGTACCTTCCTGTACTTCTCCAGCGACGGCTATCCGGACAGCAAGAGCCATGACATCTACGTCAGTCGCCAGCGTGCCGACGGCAGCTTCGGGCCCGGCGTGCGCGTGGCCGAGCTGAGTACCGACGCCGCGGACCTGATGCCGAACGTGCGCCGCGACGGGCTGGAAATCGTGTTCAGCAGCAACCGCGCCAGCGCCGATCCGCGCAACCAGGACATCTGGTATGCCACGCGCCCGGACACCGCTTCGCCTTGGACGGTGCAAGGTCCGATCGAGAACACTGCCGTCAACACGCTGGATGGGGCGGAAACCCGCGCCACATTGTCTGCCGACGGCACCCGCCTGTACTTCGGGCGCAAGCACTTCACCCAGGTGCCGGCCGACCCGGGCGACGTCTACGTCAGCACGCGCGTCAAGTTGCACTGGGGCAGGTGGCACGACCACGACCACGGGCACTGAGCCCCGCGCCAGGGGAGGTCGGAAGAACGCGGGCGCGGCGGTGGTGATCGCCGCGCCCGGCGTCCGTACCATCACGAGGTGCGCGGGACGCATCGACCCCGGCAGGAACGCGTGCCGTGCATCAGGTGGCCCGCTTGCCTCATCATGGCGTGATGACTGCCGCCTCTTCACCACCACGCGTCGTGCTGGACACCAACGTGTGTCTGGACATCTTCCTGTTCCACGATGCGCAGTCCGCCGCGCTGCACGTGGCGATGCGCGAGGGCCGCATCCAGGCGGTGACGCGCAGCGACTGCCGCGCCGAATGGCTGCGCGTACTGCACTATCCGCAGGTGCCGATCGGCGCCGAAGCACGGCCCGGCATCGAGGCCGCGTTCGATGCCCTGGTGCACTGCCTGCCGGACGAACAGGCCACCGCGTCGCCCGAGGTGTCGCTGCCGCGCTGCGCGGACCCGGATGACCAGATGTTCCTGGAGCTGGCGCAGGCCGCCGGTGCGCGCTGGCTGGTCAGCAAGGACAATGAACTGCTGAAGCTGGCGCCGCGCTGCGCCCGCGACGGCTTGTTCTGGATCGGCCTGCCGCAGGCGTGGTCGCCGCGCCACGGTTGACGACCGCGTCACCCGGCTTCGTGCTGTACTGGCCTGGCTACCCGTGGAGATGCGCCATGCTCACGCCACACACCATCGATTGTCCGTACTGCGGCGAGTCCATCGAGATCCTGCTCGACGCATCGATTTCCAGCCAGCAATACATCGAGGATTGCCAGGTGTGCTGTCGCCCGATCACGCTGAGCGTGGAGGTCGACGAGGACGGTGCGGTCGCGGTGCGCGCATCGGGCGAGAACGATGCCTGAGCGAGCCCGCGCTGCTACACGATGCCGATGCCCTGCTCCAGCAGCGCGGCGCGGGTGGTTGCATCGCTGGCCGGCGTCACCGGGCGGCTGAGGTCCCACAGCACGCTGGCGCGAAAGCCGAGTTCCCGCGCATCCTGCGCCGTCCACAGCACGCAGACGTCGCGGGCCAGCCCGCAGACGACGACCTCGTCCACGCCGCGTTCGCGCAGCCAGCCGGCCAGGCCGGTGCTGGGGCGGCTTCCATCCGGGCCGTGGTTCTCGCGAAAGCCGCTGTAGGAATCCACGGCGGGATCGCTGCCCTTGCGGATCACCGCGTCCAGCGCCGACCAGTCGACGCCCGGATGCAGCTCGGCCCCGGCCGTGCCCTGCACGCAGTGATCGGGCCACAGCGTCTGCGGCTGGCCGTACAGGTCGATCCGCTCGAACGCGGCGCGTCCCGGATGACGGCTGGCGAACGACACGTGGCCTGGCGGATGCCAGTCCTGCGTGGCGACCGCGTGGCGGAAGCGGCGCGCGCGCAGCAAGGCGTCGATGCCGGTCACGATGGCGTCGCCCTCGTGACAGGCCAGCGCGCCACCGGGCATGAAGTCCGGTTGCACGTCGACCAGGATCAGCGCGGCATGGGCAGAGCGGTTCGATGTCATCGACGGTTTCTTGTGGAGCGGTCGGCGAAAGTCTAACCGGAACCGGCTGCGCGACCGGATGACCCATAATGGCCGCAGGCATACGAACCGGGGGCGCGCAGTGCAGTACGACCAGTCGTGGATGGGATACGGAATCATCGGTGGCCTGCAGGCCGGCCTGATTTCCGCCGTGGCGGGATTCGTCCTGTTCCTGTTGTTCCACTGGCTGGGTCGGCGCAATGGCTGGAGTTACGGTCCGCAGATCGGCTGGTCGTTCCTGCTGGCCAGCGCACTGACCGTCAGCGGCGACCTGTGGAACCTGTTCTATTTCAATTACGGGCGGATGCAGTCGCTGCAACTGCTCAAGGTGAAGCTGGCCGAAGTACACGATCCGGACAGCATCGGCCTGCGCACCCTGTGCGAAGTGCTCGGCGTGGCCGTGGGCATCTACGTCGCCTGGGCGATCTGCAGCGGCGACTGGCGGCGTCGCTTCAGCCCGCGCAAGTAGTTCTGACCCTGCTCGTTCCAGGAAGTGCGAACGGAAGTGCGCCGCGTCACGTTTGCACACATGCGCGAGCGCCATCGACGGGTCGCGCAGCGGATTGTGCCGACTTCCATTGTGCCTGCCGCCAACATGATCTAGAACCCCTCTTTGTTCCACCCCTAGCATGACCACGACCCGCCGCTTCGTCGAACGCGCTGCAAAGCCGAACCGATGTCGCCGCGAGTCAGGCCACGGGGGGTCTTCAATGGAGGGGAACATGGACAATTACACGCGAAAGACACTCGCGCGATGCGTGAGTGCGGTTCTGTTGGCGCTTGGATGCAGCTTGCCGCTTTATGCGGCGCCGACAAAGGTTCAGAAGAAAACACCGGCGCCGACCGCCGCAGCACTGCGCACGACCGGACTGCAGCCAACGCTGCGGCACCACCAGCTGCGTCCACTCAAGCCGAACGAGCGCCCGCCACAATCGTCGTCGCGTGAGCACCTGTACACCGACTACGATCGTCCCGAACGCAACCAGTCGACCTCGTTGCGCAGGAGTCTGGCCGCGGCCACGGCCGCCTGTGACGTCAACGCCTTCGCGTCGGCCAGCGGCAGCACCCTGGTCACCCTGGTGCGCAATTCGTCGGTGGACGGTTGCATCAACACCTTGTTCGGCGTGACCGGTGCCAGCGCAGGCCAGGTGTTCAATCAGGCGAAGATGGTGACGATCGCCAATGCGCTGCAGTCGAACGCCGCCAGCTACGCGGGCAACAACAGTGCGGGCACCTTGCAGCTGATCCTGTTCCTGCGCGCGGGCTACTACGTGCAATACGGCGACCCCACGGATGTGGGCACCTACGGCACGCCGCTGAAGAATGCCATCCGCCCTGCGCTGGACGCGTTCGTGGCGAACTCGCATTTCCGCGACGTCAATGACGACCACGGCGCGGTACTGGCCGAGTTCGTCACCCTGATCGACAGCTCGGGTGAAAACGCCCACCAGATGAACACGGTGAAGGGTCTGCTCGATCGCTACAACGCGAGCTACCACTCGTACTGGTACATGATGTCGGCGGTGAACAACGTGTTCACCGTATTGTTCCGCGGTCACTACAACGCGGACTTCCAGGCGCTGGTGCAAAGCGATGCAAGCATCACCACCAGCCTGTCGGGCTTCGTGTCGCGCAATGCTGCCGAGGTAGGCACCGACAACGAGTACCTGCTCTCCAATGCCAGTCGCGAACTGGCTCGCTTCCTGCAGTACACCTCGCTGCAGCCCACGGTGAAGCCGCAGGTCAAGAGTATCCTTACGGCTTACAGCATGACCGGCGCGGGCGCGTCGATCTGGGTGGGCACGGCTGACGTGGCCGACTTCTACGATCATGCGGACTGCAGCTATTTCGGCATCTGCAACTTCCAGACCCAGCTGGCCCAGGTGGTGCTGCCGATCACCACCCAGTGCAGCCCGGACCTGCGCCTGCGCGCGCAGGCGTTGACTCCTGCGCAGGTGACGGAAACCTGCAACAAGGTGATCAACGAAGAGCAATACTTCCACGACCGGGTGAACGACGGCAACACGCCGGTGGCGAACGACCACAACACCATGCTGGAACTTGTGATCTTCCACTCGAGCACGGACTACCAGACGTACTCGGGCGTGATCTTCGGCAACGACACCAACAACGGCGGCATGTACCTGGAAGGCGACCCGTCCGATCCGGCCAACCAGCCGCGCTTCGTGGCGTATGAAGCCGAATGGATGCGGCCGACCTTCGAGGTGTGGAACCTCACCCACGAATACGTGCATTACCTGGACGGCCGTTTCGACATGTACGGTGATTTCAACGCCGCGATGAGCGTGCCGAGCGTCTGGTGGGTGGAAGGTCTGGCCGAGTACGTGTCGTACAGCTATCGCGGCATTCCGTATCCGGAAGCGATCGCCGACGCGGGCACCAAGCAATTCCCGCTGAGTACCGTTTACGATAACGACTACAACAGCGGCGAAGAGCGCGTCTATCGCTGGGGCTACCTCGGCGTGCGCTACATGTTCGAGAAGCAGCCGCAGCAGGTCGGGCAGATCCTGGGCTACTTCCGTCCGGGCAACTACACCGGCTACGCCAGCTACCTGCAGTCGATCCACAACACCCATGACAGTGACTGGAACACGTGGCTGGGTTGCCTGAACGCGAACCAGGGCGACACCTCCACCTGCGGCGGCACCACCACGCCGCCTCCCAGCACGCCGCCGCCGACGGACCCGCCGCCCACCGACCCGCCGCCGACCACGCCGCCGTCCAACCTGCCGGAATGCCCGGGATCATCGGGCCAGCTCGCCGATGGTTGCCAGGTCAGCAACGTGCAGGCCTCGCGTGCCGGTGACAGTCAGTACTTCTACATCTACCTGCCGGCCAATACGCCATCGCTGACGATCAATACCGTCGGTGGCAGCGGCAATGCAGACCTGTACCTCAGCGCACGTGGCTGGCCCAGCACCACCGACTACGACAAGCGCTCGACCGGCAGCAGCAATACCGAGAGCGTCAGTGTCACGCCGCCATCGGCTGCGGGTTACTACTATGTCGCGGTCGTTGCCACGGCGCCGTATTCCGGCGTGGCGGTCAGTGCATCGTTGGGTGGCGGGTCCACCACGCCGCCACCAGCCACCTGGCCGGAATGCACCGGGGATGCCGGTATGCTTGCCAGCGGTTGCCAGCACAGCAACGTGCAGGCCACCCGCGTGGGTGACACCGAGTACTTCTACATCCTGGTGCCGAATGGCACGACCGGCCTGCATGTGGAAACCACGGGAGGCACGGGCAATGCCGATCTTTATGTCAGCCGCCGCGGCTGGCCGTCGGCAACCGACTACGACCAGGTGTCGGCGCATAGCGGCAACAGCGAATCGATTGACATCGCGCAACCCAGCGGCAACACGTATTACTACGTTGCCGTGACGGCTGCCGCGCCTTACTCCGGCGTGGCGGTGAAGGCCAGGCTGACTCCATGAAGTGCCGCATCCCGGCGGCAGGCAAGCCACGCGTGGTTGCCTGCCGCCGGGATGATCGATTGAAATGCAACGAATCATCCGAACCCTCGCGATCGTCGATCGCGAGGGTTCGTCGTTTCCGGAGATGTGGTTGCGCATCGCTTGAGGCGCGGCCGCCGGAACCGTTCCGGCGGGAATCACACCGGATCAGACAGCTATCGATTAGGCGGATTCACCCGCATCCCCAGGCTCGCCAAACCATCGCGACAAGGCCTGGGCAATCTCCCTGTCGTCAGGAACGACCTCACTCGCCCACGCGACGAACCCGTCAGGGCGAACAAGTACCGCGCGCAAATCCAGCCGATCCCTGACGTCGCCTGCGACATGGCTAACCCGGCCTTGCCATCGGCCTGCAAGCGCCTGAAGCGATGCGCCAGCATCGAAGTCCAGCAAGAGGCCTTTGCCCTCGCGAAGAAGGCTGCCGACCTTCGTTCCGTCGAGCCGTTCGAAATCTGGAACGCTGCGGCCCACCAAGGGATGACTGCCGCCAAGATCGTAGCGAAGCGAAACACCCCACACGCGCTCGGCGAAATACGTCGCGCCATCGCGGGTCGCGATGAGATCGCGGATGATGGCTTCCAGCGCGCGCGTGCTCGGGGTGGGCCGCATGAGTGCGACTTGCGCGCGTGACCAGTCGAGCACGCGCGCTCCCACCGGATGCCGCTCCAGCTGGTAGCTGTCGAGCAGGTCGGCCGGCGCGTCGCCATGGATCGTGGATGCCAGCTTCCAACCCAGGTTCAGCGCGTCGCCGAGCCCGAGATTGAGCCCTTGACCGCCCAGGGGCGAATGAAAGTGCGCGGCATCGCCCGCGAGCAATACCCGCCCCTGGCGATACGCGCTTGCCTGGCAGGCGCGATCCGTCCAGGTGGTGGCGAGCCGAAGCTTTGTCAAAGTGACCTGCGTGCCGGACACGCGCCGCAAGACCGCCTGCACATGCTCCCGCGTGATCGGCTGGACCCGGTGGAAGGCTCCGCCGTCGAATGCAACCATCGCGATGGTGCCGGGCCGCGCATGGGTGTACATGCCGGTCGGCGTGTAGTGCCGGCCGGGCGGAAGCGCGTCCGGGTCGGCCATCTCGACGTCGACGGAATAGCCGGTGCACTCGGGATCGGTGCCGACGAAATCGAAGCCGCCGGCCTTGCGCACGGCACTTCGGCCACCATCGCAACCGACCAGCCAGCGCCCGCGAAACGTCTCCCCGCCGGCGTGAACGGCCACCTCCTCGTCCGACGCGTGAAAGGCGTCGACGCTGAAGCCGCGCCGAATGTCGGCGCCCATCGCGCTGGCCCGCCTGGCCAGGACGGTTTCGAGCGTCTCCAAAGCGACGGCCATGCTGGTGTCGGCCGGGCTGGGCAGGCGATAAGGCCACTTCGAGCTGTCGATGTCGTCGTGATAGAACTGGATGCCGGCAAAATGGCCGGCTGGCCGACGCGACTGTTCCTTTCCGTGTGCCGATGTCGCCGTATCGCCTGCGGCATCATTCGCACGCTGCGCCGCGACGACCTCGTCCAGCAAGCCACGACGGTAGAGGGCTTCCAGGGTGGCCGCCGAAAGGCCGCGCATCCCGAATGGAAGGCGCTTCAAGGGAGAGTGGGGATCTTCGGATCGCTCCAGCACCAGAATCGACAGGTTCAACAGGCGCAGCTCGCAGGCGAGGAACAGGCCGACGGGGCCGCCGCCGGCAATGACGACGTCATGGATATCCGGGTGATGCTTGTGCATGAACTGCTCCTGGGTCGATGTTCGACCGGAGCGTTCTTCGACAATGAGAACCCTGCGGACGAACGTTTGGACGCCTGGATGGCGCCACCTGTTCGTCGCGGGGATCTTGTGCACGAAGCCAAAGACCAGAGCTTTCGTTACCGAAAGGACTTGGGCTTACCAAACCAAGTCTGCCTTTTCCGACACGGCATCTTGTCATTTCGATGAGCGGGCGGCAACAAGTGGCGACTGGCAAGGCCACGGCGTTCATGGCGGACGCGAGACTGCCGACAGCGCATCATGTGCCGGACGCTCAGTCGTCATCGCTGCCCAGGTCAAGCAAATGGGCCGGCAGTCCGCTGCGGGCGCCCCAGCGGTAGATGAGCAGCGCCACGACGGCGGTGGCCAGCGAGTCCCAGGGATGGCCGAGGACGCCGCGGCCACCGAAAGTGCCCAGGCAGGACAACGCGATGATCAGCGCGTAGTAGACGATCAGCCACCACGACGAAGACACGTCCTGGCGAAACCTGGAACGATCTTCGGGCGATGGCCGCCTGCACAGGACATAGACCACGAACAGCACGATCTGCAGGCCCAGCAGCCATGACACGGTCTGCCAGCCCGACCAGTACACGATCAAGGTGGCCACCACGAAAGAGAGCGGGCCGAGCAGGCCGAAGCCGCGCACCTTGAATGGCCGTGGCAGTTCCGGCGCGGTGCGGCGCAGCGCCGCCACGGTGATCGGCGCCACCGCATAGCTCAGCACCAGGGCGGCCGACACCACGCTGATCAGGGCTTCCCACGAGGGGAACGGCAAGGTCCAGAACACCGACAGTGCAAAGCTCAGCCACAGCGCGGGGCGCGGGATGCCGGAGTCGGCATCGACGCGCGCGAACAGCTTGAAGAACGAGCCACTGCGTGCCCAGCCGTAGACCACGCGAGGCGTGGTGTTCATGTAGATGTTGCCGGTGCCGCTGGGCGAGATCGCCGCATCGCATACCACCAGCGCAGCCAGCCAGCCGATGCCCAGGGTGATGGCGATATCGTGGTAGGGCAGCGAGAACATCGCACCGATCCCGCCCCAGCCCTGCGCCAGCATGTGCGTGGGGATGCTGCCCAGAAAGGCCACCTGCAGCAGCAGGTAAATCGCCGTGGAAAGGAGCACCGAGAGGATCAGCGCGATCGGGATCGTGCGCTGCGGGTCGCGCACCTCGCTGGCCACCGAGATGATCGGGGTCAGTCCCAGGTAGGCGAAGATGATGCCGCCAGCGGAGACCGCTCCCTCCACGCCACTGAAGCCGTAAGGCGCAAAACCGTGCAGGCTCATGTTCTGTGGCTGGAAATGGGACAGCAGCACCACGATGACCAGCAGGGGCACCAGGAACTTGAAGATGCTGACGAGGTTGTTGGCCCGGGCAAAGGTCTTCACGCTGAAATAGTTGAGCGCAAAGAACAGCGTCAGCAGCGCCAGCTGCACCAGCCAGCCCAGCAGGGTGGGGGCGCCGCTTGCGTCCCGATTCAAGGCGGGAAACCAAGCGGCCGCATATTGGCGGCAGGCCACGGTCTCGATGGCGATGAGGCTGGAAAACGCGATCAGGGTGATGAAGCCCATCAGCGAACCCAGCAACCGGCCGTGCGAGTATTCCGGATAGCGCACCACGCCGCCGGCACGCGGCAACGCCGCACCCAGCTCGCAGTACACCAGGCCCAGCAGCAGCACCGCCGCACCGCCGATCAGCCAGGACAATATCCCGGCCGGTCCGGCGATGGCCGAGACATGGCTGGCCGCGAACAACCAGCCTGAGCCGAAGATGGCACCCAGGCCGATAAAGGTCAGGTCGGTGAGGCTGAGCTGTCGATGAAACTTTCCGGTCGAGGACATGGGGCGTGATCCGGCAACGGCTTGGAGGGGGCCTGCGCCCGCAACGCACGGGTACAGGGAAGTGAGTGCGGGCGTGGGCGCTGCGTTGGCCTGCGGCCGCGCAGCACCGCGGTGGTCAGGGCGACTTGCAGGGCTTTTCGTCGGCGTAGGGCGACTTGCCGCCTTCGGCGATGAAATGGTCGACCTGCTGCTGCAACACCGGCAGCGGCACCGAACCGAGCGCCAGGACGGTGTCGTGGAAGGCGCGCAGGTTGAAGCGCTCGCCCAGCGCCTTTTCGGCGCGCGCACGTGCTTCCACGATGGTCATTTCGCCAAGGTAGTAAGCCAGCGCCTGGCCCGGCCACGCGATGTAGCGATCCACTTCTGTTTCGATCTCGTGTTCGCCCAGCGCGGTGTACTCGCGCAGGTAGTCGAGTGCCTGTTCGCGACTCCATTGCAGATGGTGGATGCCGGTATCGACCACCAGCCGGCAGGCGCGCCACATCTGGTAGCCGAGGTAGCCGAAGCGCTCCCAGGGCGTGTCGTACAAACCCATTTCCACGCCGAGCCGTTCCGAGTACAGCGCCCAGCCTTCGGTATAGGCGGAGAGGTGGTTGCTGCGGCGGAATGCCGGCAAATCCTCCTGCTCGGCCGCCAGCGGCATCTGCAGGGCATGGCCGGGAGAGGATTCGTGCAGGGTCAGTGCGGTGAGGGCATACAGCGGGCGCGAGGGCAGGTCGCCGGTGTTGACCATGTAGTAGCCGGCGCCCCCGCGGCCGCCGGTATAGAACGGCGCCAGATCCGCCGGCACCGGCTCGATCACGAAGCGCAGGCGTGGCAGCCGGCCGATGTACTGGCCGATTTTTCCATTGACCCGGTTGGCGATCCAGGCGGCCTGCCTGAGCAGTTCGTCGGCGCTCTTCGGGTAGAACTTCGGATCGGTGCGCAGGTCATGCAGGAACCCGGCGAAGCTCCCCTGGAAGCCGGTCTCGCGGATGGCCTGTTTCATCTCCGCGTGCAGGCGTGCCACCTCGCGCAGACCCAGCGCATGGATCGCATCGGGGCTCATGTCCAGCGTGGTGAACTTGCGGACCTGCGCGCGGTAGAACGCCTCGCCGTCCGGCATCGCCTCGGCGGCGAGGCTGTCGCGCGCCTGCTTCATGTACACGTTGCGCATGAAGTCGAGCAGCCGCGCGTGGGCCGGGGCCACGGCATCATGGATGGCCGCCAGGCCGGCGGCGCGCAGGCGCGGCTGTTCGTCCGCCGGCATGTTTGCGGGCATCTGCCGGAACGGCGTGTAGAACAGGCTGTCCACGCCGCGTGCATCGACCACCGCGGCGATCGCCTGATCGCGTCCGGCCAGGGCCACCCGCGGCACGCTGAAGCCGCGCGCAAGGCCGGCGCGCATGTTCGCGATCTGCTCGTCGAAGTAGCGTGGGATGTCGCGCAGCAGTCCGATGTAGCGGCGGTAGTCGGCGACGTTGCGCAGCGGCCGACGCGCGGTGAAGCCGAGGTTGGCCCAGAACGAGGTGTCGCTGTTGAACGGCATCTGCCAGGTGCGGAAGTGCTGGTCGGCCAGCAGGGTTTCGACCTGGTTGCGGTAGACCAGGTAACTGACCTGCTCGTCGCGGTGCAATGCATCGACGGGGATGGCGTCGAGCTGGTTCAGCACATCGGTCCAACAGCGTTCGCGCAGGGACTGGGTGGCGGCGTCGACGCGCGGCAGGTGATCGGCCAGTTGCGCCTGGACGTCTTCTTCGTCGGCGCCGGCGAACTGGGCCTGCCGCCACGTCCATTCCTGAGAGGAGAGCGCGCGGAAGCGTCCGGCGTGATCGTCGCTCGCCGCCGTGGCGATGGAGGCGATGCCGGGGCGGTCGGTCAAGTCGGTCATGGCGGCGCTCCGATGGCGTGGATCAGGGCATGCCGGTCAGGCAAACGGCTGGTCGATGGCGGGCGACGGTTCGGTGAACCAGGCGGCGCCGTCGGCGGTGACGTGGAAATGGTCTTCCAGGCGGATGCCGAAGCGGTCGGGCAGCACGATCATCGGTTCGTTGCTGCAGCACATGCCCGGCTCCAGCGCGGTGGTGTCGCCGCGCACCAGGTAGGGCGTCTCGTGGATGCTCAGGCCGCAGCCGTGGCCGGTGCGGTGGGGAATGCCGGGCAGGCGGTAGTCTGGCCCCAGGCCGGCACGCTCCACCACCGCGCGTGCGGCAGCGTCCACGGCCTCGCACGGCACGCCGGGGTGCACCGCTTCGAACGCGGCGCGTTGCGCGGCGTGTTCCAGTTCCCAGATGCGCGCCTGCTCCGCGTTCGGACGTCCGAACATGTAGCAGCGCGTGATGTCGGAGTTGTAACCCTGCACCGAGCAGCCGGTGTCGATCAGCACCAACTCATCCGCGGCCAGCCGCTGTTCGCCGGGAATGCCGTGCGGATAGGCGGTGGCCTGGCCGAACTGCACGATGCAGAAGGTGGAGCCGTTGTCGGCGCCCAGCGCGCGGTGGGCGTCGTCGATGAAGCGCACCAGTGCATGGTTGCTGATGCCTTCGTGCAGCACGCCTGCCGCCAGTCGCTGCACCTGCAGCGTCATCGCGGTGGCTTGCTGCATGAGGGCCAGCTCGGCGCTCGACTTGCGCATGCGGCAGCCGTCGATGATCGGGCTGGCATCGATCAGGCGACGTTCGTCCAGCGCATCGACCAGGCGCGTGGCCACGACGTAGGCTGCCGCGGGATCGAGTGCGAGCGTGCTGGCGCGTCGGTTCTGCATCGCCTGCACCACGAGTGCGTACGGGCTTTCGTGTTCTTCCCAGGTGCGGACGTCGGCACTGCTGCGCAACACGCGATCCAGCGAGCCGGTCTCGAACGCGGGGCAGATCATGATCGGTCCGCCCTGGGCGGTGATCAGCAAGGCCACCAGCCGCTCGCTGGCGCCCCAGCTGACGCCGGTGAAGTAGCGCAGCGATGCGCCGGCGGTGACCAGCAGGGCATCGACCCCGAGTTCGCGCATCAGCACGCGCGCACGGTGCTGACGCTGGCCGTATTCGTAGCCGCTGATCGGCGCCGCGACGGCAGGCCAGCGCTGCAGCCCGGCGCGCACGGTGGCCATGTCCAGGCCACCGATCTGGCGGCTGCTGTCGTGTGGGGTCATGGCCCGTTTTCTCCGCGGGGGGCGAGATCATCGTCGCGCCAATGGCCGTCGACCAGGCGGGCTAGCTTGCCGGGGTTGCGGTCGCGCAGTTCGTCGGGCAACAAGCTGTCGGTCACGTGGTCGTAGCAGTGCAGCGCGGCGAAGCGGCGGATCGCCGCCGGCATGCCGACGGCGGTGAAGCCGGCGTGGCTGGTGCTGGGGTAGGGGCCGCCGTGGTTCATCGCCGGGCTGACCGCGACGCCGGTGGGCATGCGATTCATGATCAGTCGACCGACCCGCGGGCGCAGTATCCGCGCCAGTGACGCCAGCAAGGTGTCGTCACTGCCATCGCTGGCGGCATGGAAGGTGCCGGTGAGGTTGCCTTCGAAGCTTGCCGCGATGGCCAGCATGTCGTCGGCGTCACGCGGGCGCACCAGCAGGCTGGTCGGCCCGAAAGCCTCGCGTTGCAGTTCGCGCGGGTGCTTGAGAAACGCGCGCGCGCCGACCTGCAGCAGGGTGGGCCGATAGCGAAAGCCCGGCCCGGCCGACGTGCCGCCGACGAGGCATGTCGCGCCCCAGCCGCAGAGCGCAGCCACCGAGGCCTCCAGCTGTTCCAGCACGCCGCGGCCGAACAGCACGCCGGGCGGCGCCGCGGCAAACAGCGGCAGGGTGGCACTGACAAAGGCGTCGCCTGCGGCGTCTTCCGGCACCACCAGCAAACCGGGATTGGTGCAGAACTGTCCGGCGCCCATCGTGCAGGAGGCGAAGAACTCCTGCGCCAGCAGTTCACCGCGCTCGGCCAGCGCGCCCGGCAGCATGAAGACCGGATTGACGCTGGACATCTCCATGTAGGCCGGAATGCCGGCGCGATCTGCCGCCGCCTTGAGCGCCATGCCGGCGTGGCGACTGCCGGTGAAGCCGATCGCGCCTAGGCGCGCGTCACCGGCCAGTCGCAGGCCAAGCTCGGCATCGAACTGATACAGCAACTGCACGGTGGCGAGCGGCAGGCCGACCTGGCGCAAGGCGCCGTGCGCCAGCTCAGCGAGCCGCCGGCTGGTGGCCGGGTGCGAGGGATGTGCCTTGGCGATCACCGGATTGCGTGCGGCGATGGCCGAGGCGAAGTCGCTGCCGGCGACCGCGTTGAACGCGAACGGGAAATTGTTCGGCCCGAAGATCAGCACGGGTTTGTGCAGCGGGGCGTAGTGGGAACGCAGGCCGCCGGCGGTATCGATCACGGGATGCGTCCAGCTGTGCTCGCGCGCTGCCTGCGCCGCCATGCGCAACTGCCGTGTGGTGCGCGGCAGCTCCACCGCCGTCAGCCGGGTTTCGGCGGGCAAGGCGGTTTCCGCATGGGCCAGCGCCACCAAGCTGGCTGCATCGTCCTCGATGGCCTGGGCGTACGCATCGAGGAAGTCGGCGATGCGGGCAGCGGGCGTCGCGGCGAGCTCTGCGGCCGCCGCGCAGGCGCTGCCCAGCGCCGCTTCGATCTCGTCGGCGCTGTTGACGGGAAAGGCTGGCCCGATGGTTTCGCCGGTGGCCGGGTCCACCGCGCGAAACGACTTCGCCGGGGACGCGGGTGCGCGCCAGCGGCCACCGACCAGCGAGGCCTGGACGTCCATCTCAAGGCTCCGGGTGGGTGGCGATGGCGTGCTTGATCACGCGCATCGCGCCTTCGCGCTCGGCGCCTTCGAGCACCAGTCGCGGTGCGCGCACGCGCTCGCTGCCCAATCCCACTACCTGCTGCACCAGCTTGATCAGCTGCACAAACTTCGGCACGGTGTCGAGCCGCAACAGCGGCAGGAACCACGCGTACAGCTCGGCGGCAGCGGCGGAGCCGCCTTCGCGGGCCAGCTCGAACAGGCGCACCGATTCCTTCGGGTACGCGTTGACCAGCCCGGCGATCCAGCCGGTGGCACCCATGCAGACGCCTTCGACCAGCGCGTCGTCCATGCCGACCAGCAGCTGCAGCCGGTCACCCAGCAGCGACTTCAGCGCAGCGAAACGGCGGATCTCGCCGGACGATTCCTTCACCGCCTGCACATTCGGGTGCTCGGCGGCCAGCGCGGCGATCTGTTCGGGCGAGAAGTCGGTCTTGTACGCCACCGGATTGTTGTAAAGCATGCACGGCAGATCGGTGGCCTCGATCACCGCCGATACGTAGGCGCTCATTTCGCGCCAGTCGGAGGAGTACACATACGGCGGCAGCACCATCAGCGCCGCGCAGCCGGCCAGCTTGGCCTCGCGCGCCAGTCGCACCCCCTCGTCGGTGGACAGCGCCGCAATGCCGGGAATCACCGGCGCGCGGTCGCCCACGGCGGCGACCAGGGTGCGCATGATCGCCACCTTTTCGTCGAAACTCAGTGTCGCCGCCTCGCCCAGCGAGCCCAGCGGGACCACGCCGGTGCAGCCGGCGTCGAGCAGCTTGCCGGCATGGAGGGCGAGGAAGTCGTGGTCCACCGTGCCGTCAGCGTTGAATGGCGTGGTGATGGCGGGAATGACGCCTTGCCAGAGTGCGTGCGTGGTCATGCGTGATGGTCTCCAGAGTCGTGCGAAAGAAAGGCGGGAATGGCGCTGGTGGCCAGCGTGGCCAGTCGGGCGGGGAAAATCGGTGGGCGGCCGTCGCCGCGCGGGAAGCGGCCGAGCTCGGCCAGCGCGCTGCCGCAGATGCGTCCCTGGCAGGCGCCCATGCCGCAGCGCGTGGCCAGTCGGGCAGCGCGTGAGTCGACAAAGTGCTCGAGTGCGCCAAGGGTGACGTCTTCACAGCGACAGACGATGGTGCCGGCGTCGGCCAGCGCGTGAAGTTGGGGATCAAGCGCAAAATGCCGTGCCAGCACGTCGGCGAAGCGGCGTGCGCGTCGGCGTTGGCCGAGCAGAGCGGCGGCCGCCGTGTGGGCGCCGGCCGCCATGTGGCCGGCGATACCCCCTTCGATGCGTGCTGCGGCAAGTCCGGCGATGCCGCAGGTCTCACCGGCGGCATACACGTTCGTCACGCTGGTGCGCAGCAGGTCGTCCACCTGTGTGGCGGCGTGCGCGCCATGCCGGTCGAGCGTGCAGCCCAGCATGCCGGGCAATTCCACATTGGGCACCAGTCCATGGCCGATGGCCAGCACGTCGCACTCGATGCGGGAGCTACCGCGCGGCGTGCAGATATCCACGGCGCTCAATCTGCCATCGCCGTGGGCACGGCTGACGAACGAGCCGAAGTGATACGGAATGCCGCGCAGGGTGGCGCGCAGCTGCAGCGCTTGCACCATGCGTGAGGGCCAGCGCCACAACTGCAGTGCGAACGTACACATCGCGGCGGCGGCAGCCTGCTCGTGGATGCCGAGCACCTGTGCGCCGTGGCGATGCAAGGTGGCGGCTGCCGCCAGCAACAGCGGGCCGCTGCCGGCAACCAGCACGCGCTTTCCCTGTACTGGCCAGGCTTGCTTGGCCAACGCCTGCAGTCCGCCGGCGCCGGTCACGCCGGGCAGGGTCCAGCCCGGAAACGGCAGCAGCAGTTCGCGCGCGCCGGTGGCGATCACCAGGCTGCCGAACGAAAGCTCGACCGCCCTACGTGGCGTCTCGACCAGCAAGCTGTACGGGTCGGCGCCGATGACCTGGTGCTGGGCCAGCCAGCTGACCGATGGTTGAGCCGCGAGCCGGGTCATCGCGCGGTGCGCGGCAACTGGCGCATCGTGCAGCGCATCGTGCCGCCACACCTGTCCGCCCTGGCGCGGTTGTGCGTCAAGCAGTCCCACGCGCGCGCCGTGGCCGGCAGCCGCTTGTGCGGCCGCCAGGCCGGCCGGCCCGGCACCGACCACCAGCACGTCGTAATGCTCAGTCATCGGTGCGTACCTGCATGCCCTCGCGCACCGGTGTCATGCATGCACGAACGTGCATCACGTCGTTGATCCGCACGCGACACTCGAAGCACACGCCCATGCCGCACAGCGCCGCGCGCGGTTGACCGGTGACCGAACGGCGGAAACATGCCGGTGCGGCCAGTGCGATCGCCGCGGCGACGCTGGCATCGGCCGGTACGCTGACGGCCCGGCCGTTGACCAGCACGCGCACCGTCTTCATGCCAGCGCCCGCGTCGGCGCGTAAGGCGCCGGGTCGATTGCCGGTGTGTGGCCGAGCAGCAGGTCGATCAGCAGACGGGCACTGCCCAGGGCGGTGGTCACGCCGAGTCCCTCGTGACCGGCGGCCACCCACAAGTCGGGGTGGTCGGCAACGGCGCCAAGGTACGGACGTCCATCCGGCGTGGCGGGACGCAGGCCGGTCCACGCGCGCAGGCCCTGCAGTTGCTGCAGCACGGGCAGGAACTGGAACGCGCGGCGCAGCATCCGCTGCAACATCGCCGGCGAGACAGCCCGGTCTTCCACGTCGAACTCGCGTGAGGAACCGATCAGGATCTGGCCGGTCGGGCGCGGCTGCACGTTGAACGCGACGCTGCTGTCGGCGGTGCCGTGGGCGCTGTCGGCGTAGCCCAGTTCCAGCACCTGGTGGCGCAGCACGCCGGGATAGCGCTCGGTGATCAGCAGATGTCCCTTGCGCGGACGCATCGGCAATTGCGGCAGCAGGCGCGGCAGTGCGCCGCCGGTGGCCAGCAACAGGGGGCCGGACAGCAGGCTGCCATCATCGAGCGAGGCCGAGGCACGGCCCAGTCGTCGCACGAAACGTCCGGCGTACAGGCGGGCGCCGCGCTGCTGCGCACATTGCACCAGATGCTGTGCCACCCGCGGCGGATAGACCACGGCCTCGTCGGCCACCAGCATGCCGCCGGCCAGCCCTGGCGCCAGCGCGGGTTCAAGTTGGTACAGGGTTTGCGCGTCGACGGCGTGCGCGGTGCCGCCGGAGGCGCTCAGCCGCGCGATGCGTGGCGCGATGCTGGCCAGTTCGCTGTCGTTGCGCGCCACCCACAAGGTGCCGCAGCGGCTGAACTCGGCCGCGGCCAGCCCGGCGTAGGTTTCCCAGCGCCGCAGGGAATAGCGCGCCAGCGCCAACTCGGCGGGATCGTCGTCCATCGCCACCAGGTGCCCCATCGAGCAGGCGGTGGCACCACCGCCGATCGGACCGGGTTCGACGATGGCGACGCGCAAGCCGGCCACGCTTGCCTCATGTGCACAGCTGGCACCGATGATGCCGGCACCCACCACGATGAGGTCGTAACTGCTCACAAGGCGCCGCTGCCCCAGGCGAAGGCGTCGTCGTCGTCGATCAGCAACACGCCCTGGCCGGTGACGTAGGCGCTGCCGCTGATGCGCGGCAACACACCACGCCCGCCCGGGCGGTAGCAGGCCTCGAACACGCTGCCAAGGATACTTTCCTGGCGCCACAGCGCGCCGGGTGCGAGCTTGCCGTCGGCGGCGAGGCAGGCCAGCTTGGCGCTGGTGCCGGTGCCGCAGGGCGAGCGGTCGTAGGCCAAGCCGGGACACAGCACGAAGTTGCGCGCATCGGTGTCGATGGCGGCGGTGTGGGCGTTGATCTCGATGTGATCGATCGCCGCGCCGTCGGCACCGGTGATGCCTTCGGCTTCCAGCGCCTGGCGGATCGCCTCGGTATAGGCGCCAAGCTCGCGCTGGTGGCGGATCTCCAGTGGCAATGGCACATCACTGGTGATGAAGAACCAGTTGCCACCCCAGGCGATGTCGCCGCGCACCGTGCCGTGGCCGGGCACGCTGACCTGCACGTCGGCCGCATGCCGATAGCTCTCGACATTGTCGATCGAGATGCGGCCGTCCGCGTACAACTCCACGCCGACGGTGCCCACCGGTGTATCCAGCGCGTGGCGGCCGGGGCCGATCTGTCCCATGTGCATCAGGGTGCGGATCACGCCGATGCTGCCGTGCCCGCACATGCCGAGGTAGCCGACATTGTTGAAGAAGATCACCCCCGTGCACGAACCGGGGTTCACCGCCGGGCGCAGCAGGGCGCCGACCATGGTGTGGGAGCCGCGCGGTTCGCAGGTGATCGCGCTGCGCCAATGGTCGTGTTCCTGCTGGAAGCGCTGGCGTTGTTCGGCGAGCGAGCCGGCGCCGAGATCGGGCATGCCGCCGATGACGACGCGGGTGGGCTCGCCGCCGGTGTGGGAGTCGATGATGTGGATGGTGTGCATTCGGCCATGGTCGTGGCGGATGGCCGGAGGCGTCTAGGCGGGCCTGTCAAGGTTCCATGCGGAATTGAGCACAACACATCCATCGCGCCGCGCGACTTGTTACTGTCCGGATCGGCTGTTTCGCTGGATCGGGATACCCGGGGAAAAGTTCATGGACATGAAGATTTCAGCATGTGAATTGCAGGGCTTGTTTGACGCCTTGCCGGACGTGGTGTTCTTCGTCAAGGACAGCTCGGGGCGCTACACCCATGCCAATCTCACCCTGGTCAGGCGGCTGGGCCTGAAGCGTCGTGACGAGGTGGTCGGGCGCCATGTGACCGAGGTGTTTCCGCGCGCACTGGGTCCGTCCTATGCGTTGCAGGACCGGCGTGCGCTGAGCGGTGAAACCATCGAGAACCAGCTGGAAGTGCACATCCTTCCGAACCGCGCACCGGGCTGGTGCCTGACCTGCAAATACCCGCTGCGACAGCGCGGCGAAGTGTGTGGCGTGATCGGCATTTCGCGTGACCTGAGCAAGCCCGATGGACGGCATCCCACCTATCCGCGGTTGATCCGGGTGATTGAATTCATGCAACTGCATTTTGCGGAAAGCGTGCGGGTGAGCAGCCTGGCCGAACTGGCCGAAGTGTCGGTGGCGCAACTGGAACGCCACTTCCGTCGGGTGTTCCAGCTGACCCCGCAACAAGCGCTGACCAAGCTGCGCATCGAGTCGGCCATGCGCCTGCTGCAGGGCACGTCCAGTGTCGCAGACATAGGGCTGGCCTGCGGCTTCACCGACCAGAGCGCGTTCGCGCGCCAGTTCAAGGCCACGGTGGGGATGACGCCCCGGGACTTCCGCAACCTGCAGCCAGGGAGCAAGCCCTGAGCGGCATTTAGGGGTCTTGGCTGCGCGCGATGGCCGACCGCTGACGGGCGACGGGCGACGGGCGATGGCGCATGCCCCGCTGTGCGGATTTCCGCATGCGCTTCGCGTTGAATCGACAAGACGCTGCGCGGTGGCGTCGTCCACGCTTGGTTCCGTTCCGCCATGGAACTCGCTGCGCGCGGGGAAACGGGGCGCCAGCGCACTTCCAGGCAGGCAGCGTTGCGTGACGGGCCGATCGGGGCAGGCTCGGAAATCGCGTTGGCGGAACGACCGACTTCTCCCCCGGCCATGCCGCGGCCATCAATGCAGGGACGGCGCGGTTCGACCTTTTACGAAACGCATCTGGAGAGAACTACCGATGAAAAATCATTCCCCCGCGAGGGGCGTCTTGCTGCGCCGGAACGTGCTGGCGACCGCGCTCTTCTCCGGAATGTGCCTGGTCGGTGCAGCCCACGGCCAAGCCACGACCGGCAGCATTTTCGGGCAGGTGCCCGACGCCCAGGGCGCAACGGTGGTAGTCAGCAGCGCATCCGGCGTGACCCGCCAGGCCACCATCGACGCGCAAGGGCACTATGCGCTGACTTCGCTGCCGCTGGGCACCTATACCGTCAACTTGCTGCGCGACGGGAAGGTGGTGGACTCGCGCTCGAACGTCAGTTTGCGGGTCGGCTCGGGCGCCGAAGTATCGTTTGGCAAAGCTGCAAGGGCTGATGTCAGCGAGCTGTCGTCCGTGTCGGTCAGCGCCAATGCACTGCCTTCGATCGACGTCACTTCGGTGGACTCGCGCACCGTCATCACCGCCGATCAATTGGCCAGGTTGCCGCTGGCGCGCAGCGCCGAGGCGATCGCGCTGCTGGCGCCCGGCGTGGTTGCCGGCAGCGACTATTTCGGCGGCCCGACCGGCAACGCGCTGGTCTCGTTCGGCGGATCCTCGGTGACCGAGAACGCCTATTACATCAACGGATTCAATACGACCGATCCGCTCAGCGGCTTTGGCGGCTTCGCCTTGCCGTATGGCTCCATCGACCAGCAGGAAATCCTCAACGGCGGCTACGGCGCAGCCTATGGTCGCTCCGACGGCGGCGTGATCAACCAGGTGGGCAAGCGCGGCACCGACACCTGGCAATTCGGTGCGCAACTGTCGTGGACGCCGGCGTTTGCACGTGGCGAACAGCGCGACATCGACTACGTCAACGGCCCGGACAAGGGCAAGCTGTACAACCGCAACGCCGACGAAAATTCGTGGACCACGGTGGAAAGCCTGTACGCCGGTGGCCCGCTGATCAAGGACAAGCTGTTCGTGTTTGCGTCGGTCGAGGCCGAGCGCCGCCAGGGCAACAGCACCAGCTCGACCGACGCCAACCTCAGCACTCGCTATCGCAACGACTACCCGAAGTGGTACGCCAAGCTGGATTGGAACATCAATGACAGCAACATTCTCGAAGTCACCGGTGCCTCGACCAAGCGCGCGTATTCGGCGGATGTGTACAACTACGACTATGCAACCGGCGCCACGGGCAGTTTCAACAGCCATGCGGTGTCGACCAAGGTGGGTGCGGACCTGTACACCGGCAAGTTCACCAGCTACCTCACCGACAACCTCACCTTGTCGGTGCTGTACGGGCGCATGGATGGCACCTACTACAACGAGATCATCGGCTACGATCCGACCTATCCGCGACTGTACTCGTCGTACAACCAGAACCCGGCGCTGAACGGCGGCACGGTGATCACCAGTCCGGGCACGGTCGGTGCGGTCAACGACCCCGCGCACACCACCCGGAATACCAATCTTCGGCTGGACCTGAGCTACCGGCTCGGTGATCACACGCTGACCGGCGGTATCGACAATCAGTCCGTGCAGGATCTGCACGACGGCAACAAGATGGCCGGACAGGGTTTTGCGTGGGAATACAACAAGGGTGCACCGGGCAACCCGATCATCGGTGCGCCGGGAGACGATCCCTATGTCGCCGCACCGAACGGCTATCCCGGTGGCGGCACGGGCTACTACGTGGCCAAGTACAAGCGCTACGGCGGCGGCTCGGTGCGGGTGGAGCAGCGTGCGCAGTACCTCGAGGATTCCTGGCAGATCAACGACCGCTGGCTGGTCAAGCTCGGTATCCGCAACGACCAGTTCACCAACTACAACCCCAACGGCGTGGCCTATCTGCGCCTGACCAAGCCGCAATGGGCGCCCCGTGTCGGCTTCAGCTGGGACGTCAATGGCGACTCCAGCTTCAAGGTGTACGGCAACGCGGGTCGCTACTTCCTGGCGATGCCGGCCACCGTGGCGATGCGCCAGGCCGGTGCACCGCTGTACACCCGCGAATACTTTACCTATACCGGCATCGATGCCCACGGCCAGCCGACCGGGCTGACGCCGATCGACACCAGCCGTGGGCTTGGCGCACCGATCTCGGCCAACCGCGAATACGGCCAGTCGAAAGACCCGAACACGGTGGCGGCGACCAACCTGAAATCCGAGTACCAGGACGAGTTCATTGCCGGCTTCGACAGAAAGCTTGGCGATGCGTGGGTGTATGGCGCCAAGGCTACCTACCGCAACCTGCGCACCGCGATCGACGACTACAGTGACTCCGCGTCCGTCGCGGCCAAGATGGATCGCATGGGCATCGATCCGGCCACTTACGACGCCGGCCTGATCTCCGGCGCCTATCTGTTCAACCCGGGGCGCACCAATATCCTGAAGGTGGCCAAGCTGGATGGCAGTGGCTACTACTCGGTTCCGATGACGACCGCCGATTTCGGATTCAGCTCCGGCATCAAGCGCCACTATTATGGTCTGGACGTCTATCTGGAACACCCGTTTGACGGCAAATGGTTTGGCAAGGTCGACTACCTGTTCTCGCGCAGCTACGGCAATAGCGAGGGCCAGGTGCGCACGGACATCGGCCAGACCGACGTCTCGGCCACGGTGGACTGGGATTTCGGCTCGCTGATGCAGTATGCCAACGGCGAACTCTCCAACAGCAGGCGCCACCAGCTCAAGGCGTACGGCTCCTATCAGCTGGCGGCGGAGTGGCTGGTGTCCGGCAACCTGGCGATCATTTCCGGCGCGCCGCGCAGCTGCCTTGGAAAATTCGGGCCGGCGGAATCGAACCCCACCGGTTACGGCGACTACTACCACTGGTGCGGCGGCGTGCCGTCGCGGCCTGGCGATGCGGGTCACAATCCGTGGCAATACACGCTCAGCCTGAGCACCGAGTACCGCCCGTTGTGGGCGGAAAAGAAGCTCGCCTTCAACGTCATGGTCTACAACGTGCTGGACAATCGGGTCACCACGCAGACCTCGCCCTTCTATGGCGAGACCAGTGCGCTGGACCCGACCTACGGCATGGCGGTTTCGCAATCCCAGCCACGCTACGTGCGCTTCGGCGTGACCTACGATTTCTGATTTTTCAGTGCCACGGCAGTCTTGCGCGAGCACGGCTGCCATCCGGCTCCAGCGCCCGCAAGGCCGTTTCACCCGCTCCCCAGACTTGAGCCGTCAGCGACCCTGCCGGCTCCTTTTTTTGAGAACGATGATCGTGCCTGCGCCAACCTGGTCGCCGCCGCGCCCGCCGCCGCCGTGCAGGAACAGCACCACCGGCCAGTTCCTTTCAGCCGTCCAGCCGTCCGGCACGAAGACCTGGTAGCGCCAGGTGTTGCCGTCGATCGACAGCGTACGTCCGACAAGATGGGACGGTTCACCGGCGGCGAAGGCAGAGGCGGAAACGCCGACGGCCGTCATGCCAGGCAACAGGGCGAGCTGGCGCCTGTCCTGCCTCGCATGGTGGTTACAGCAGCGGGTCGAACAATCGCGCCACGTGCATGGCGACCCGGCGCAGGTACGGTGCATCGCGATACTCGTGTTCGTCGATGGCCCGGGCGCGCCTGAAGTCGTCGAGCAGCATGACCGCCACGTCCGCGGCGAAACCGTGGTCGACCACCATCGCGCCGACCTCGAAGTTCAGCCGGAACGAGCGGCTGTCCAGGTTCATGCTGCCGATCGCCGCGGCCTCGCGATCGATCAGCAACGCCTTCTGGTGCAGGAAGCCCGGCTGGTAGCGGAACACCTTGATGCCGGCGCGCACGGCCTGGTACGCGTGCAGGGTCGAGGCCAGGAAGACGGTGTGGTGGTCCGGGCGCGACGGAATCAGGATGCGCACGTCCACGCCCCGCAGCACGGCCAGCTGCAGCGCCGCACGCACCGCGTGGTCGGGGATGAAATAGGGCGTGCTGAGCCACACGCGCTGGCGCGCCGCGTTGATCGCGGCAGTGAAGAACAGCGAGCCGGTTTCCTGCGGATCGGCCGGGCCGCTGGCCACGATCAGCGCGCTGGCGTTCCCGTCTTCAGTCGGCGCCGGCGGCAGCGGTGGCGTGCTGCCGGTGATCCAGTGCCAGTCGTCGGCAAACAGCTGCTGCAGGTCGGCCACCACCGGTCCGCGCAGTTCCAGCATGGTGTCGCGCCACGGCGCCAGCGGCGGCTTCAGGCCAAGGTATTCGTCACCCACGTTGAGCCCGCCGACATAGCCGCGCGCGCCATCGACCACCACGATCTTGCGATGGTTGCGGAAGTTGAGCTGCAGCCGGTTGCGCCAGCGATGCGTGGCGAAGCGGTGGATCTGCACGCCACCGGCACGCAGGGTCTCGACGTAGCTGCGTGGCAGCGCATGGCTGCCTATGCCGTCGAACAGCACGCAGACGCGCACCCCGGCGGCGGCTTGCTGCAGCAGGACCTGCTGCAGGCGCCGACCCAGCGCATCGTCATGGATGATGAAGAACTGCAGCAGCAGGTAGTGCCGTGCCTCGGCCATCGCCGCCAGCATGGTGTCGAAGGCGGCGTCGCCATCGATCAGCAGGCGCAGCCGGTTGCCGCTGCGGAATGGCCGGCCCTGCAGGGCGCTGATCGCGGCGTAGCCGGGGCAGGCCGGATCGGTGGCCGGTTCGTCGTCCGCCCCGGTCGCTGCCGGATGTTCCCTTGGCGCCTGGTGACTCACGCGGTAACCGAGGAAGCGGCTGGAGCCGAGATAGAGATAAGGCAGCAGGGTGACGTAGGGCAGCAGCAACAGGCCGAACGCCCAGCCGATCGCGCCTTGCGGGGTGCGCGTGTGCATCACCGCATGCATCGCGGCGAGCAGGCCCAGCGCGTGCAGCAGGAGGATGCAGAAGGTGAGCGCGCCGGCCGTCATCAGGGGCGCGGCGCGTGGCTCAGCCGTCCAGCAACTGGTCGGCCAGGTGGCGTGCCTGCTGGCGGATTTCCGGCATCGCGGTGGACTCCCACAGGGTGCCGCGCAACAGGCTGCCGATGGCGAACAGGTGGGGCCAATGCCGGTCTCCGTGCTGCAGGCGGCCGTTGCGGTCGGCGATCACGCCCAGGCCCAGCGGATCGGCCTCGATGTGTGCGTTGGTGAGCAACTGGCTGATCAGTCGATGGTCGCTGCGACGCAGGTCCGTGTCCAGCCCGACCGTCTGGATCACCAGGTCGGCATCCAGCGTCTCGACGACGCCGGCGTGGGCCATGGTCAATCGCAGTGAGGCACCATCGGCCTCCACCGCGTGCAGCCGCCCGCATCGGCGTTGCAGCCGGCCGCTGCGCTCCAGGGCATCAACCGCGTCGTGGACTGCCGGCGCCATGCGATGGCGCGCGCGCTCCCACGCCCAGCGTGCGTGCCGCATGAAACGCGAACGCTGCTCCAGCGGAAGTTCGCCCCACAGGCCGGACAGGTGCGGGCGCAGGCTGTCCACCACGGCCCGCCATTCGATGCCGGGCTGGCCGATGGCTTCGCGCAGCAGGCGTGTCCACTGGCGGATTTCGGGCGCATCGCGCATCGCCTCGACCAGCCCGGCGCCGTCGTCGACGGGCAATGCCGCGTTGTGCAGGTGCACCTCGGGAAAGCGGCCGTGACGGGACAGGCCGACGAACCCGGCCTGCGGCCAGCGCGCGGACAGTTCCAGCACGACATCGACGGCGGTCAGCCCCAGTCCCACCAGCACCACCTTGCGCGGCGGTGGCTGCGTGTGGTCGACGTCGGCCAGCAGGCGCCACGGATCGACGATGTAGCGGCTGCTGGCCAGCGCCGCTTCGCCCACCACGCCCAGCGGCTGTGGCGGTAGCGCACCGAGCGCCAGCACGGCCGCGTCGACGCGATGGCTTTCCTCGCCATGGATCACGGTGACGCCGTCGGTTTCCGGCACCAGCGCGTCCACCGCGAAGGGAATCAGGTTGACGTGATGGCCGCGCGCCTGGCCCTGCTTCAGCGCCCGCGCCACCTCGGCCTCGAGGTAGTCGCCGTAAAGCCGGCGCGGCAGGAAGTCGGTGCCGTTGACGGCCGGATCGCTGCGCTGCACGAAGTCGAGGAAGCCGCGCGGCTTGCCGGCGAACATGCTCATCGACGCCGCCCGCACGTTCAGCAGGTGGTGCTCGGAGGTGGTGGCATAGGCCACGCCGCGCGCGGGGCGGCCACCACCGGTGAACCAGTCCAGTTGCAGCGGTGGCGTGGTGTCGCGTTCCAGCAGTTCGCTGAGCAAACTGGCGGACGCGGCACCACCGCCGATGAGGGCAAGGCGTCGAAACATGGCGCTTCTTTCGTCGGGTTCCAGATCAGCCGTGCAGGCGGCTGGCGGTGATGTGGCGTGGTGCGACCTTCAGTTGCGCCGCGGCAGGCCCGCTCCGCCCGGGCGTGGCGTAGTCGGCCATGTCATCGCCGTAGACGTGCAGCGACAGGGCCGTCTCGTAGCGCGACAGGTTGCGGCAGCGACGCAGCTGGTGGACCTCACCGTCGAACCAGGCGCCGTCACCCGGGCCAAGCCATTGGCGATCCAGCACCGTCAGTTCGTTCGATGCGGCGTCGCGCTGGCAGGACTGCACTTCCAGCGCGCCGACCAGGGCCATCTCCAGACCCCACACGCCATGCTCGCGCAGCGGGGAAACGTGGTTCGCCGGCCAGGCGACGATCCACAGGCTCAGTGGCGGCTTGTTGCGCCGGCTCAGCAGGATCTGCTCGAAGCCGCGCTGCCGCCGGCGCAGCGAGGCCAGCCGGGTGGCCATGGACGAGGCGTCCTGGTGCACCACGCGGCCCAGTTCGCGGGCCATCGAGGCAAGGTCGGGGTGGGCGGAGCCGGCGTGTTCGAGCGCGATGCTGCGCAGGGTTTTCAGGATGTGTCGATGCGTGCCCATGCGTGGAACCTGGCAGGGTGAATGGCCGCAAGTGGATCATGCGCATCGTTAACAGGTTGTTGAACGGGACAGCCACGACAACGGCGCCCGGTGTGCCGCCGGAACGGCCCGGGCGCCGTGTCGTGGCGACCCCTCATTCGCGCAGATTGAACGTCACTGGCACACGCGCCAGCGCGCGCACCGCCCGCCCGTCGACCATGGCAGGCTGGAAGCGCCAGCCGTCCAGCACCTGCTGGATGGCGCTGCGATCCAGCAGCAGGTAACCGCTGCCACGCTCCACCGTCACCTGGACGGGTTTGCCGGTTTCATCCACCAGCACGCGCAACAGCACGGTGCCGTGCATGCGTTGCTGCAGCGCGCGGGTGGGGAAGTGCAGCGGAGCCGAACGATAGGCCAGGCTCGCTTCGACCGGTGCGGCGTCCACCGCGGGGCCGGTGGTCGTGCCCGCCGGCAGCAGGGTGGGCGTGGTGACCGGCGCCACCGGGACGTTGCCCTCGGCGACGGGTGCCGCCACCGGCGGGCTGATCGGTGTCTGGTGGTGGACCACCGGTGGCGCGACGGGTGGATGCGGCAGCGGCAGCACCTCGACCGGTGGTGGCGGTATCACCGGCTCCGGTGGCGGGATGAAGCTGATCGTGGGTATCGGGTTGAGCCGCTGGATGGCGTGGAAGAACGCCGGGCCCGAAGGCCTCGTCGCGATCATGATCACCGCCAGGTTGAGTGCGATGGCGGCGCTGATGGCCGCGATGCGCGCGGGGTCGGGATGGGTACGGTGAGCAACAGCCAGGCTTGCGGGAGACATGGTCAACCTCCTGACATCGGTGGGGATGTTGCGGCGGTCACGCTGCGTGAGCAGGGGGATCGTGCTGCCGCGACCCGAGCCTATGCCCCCAAACCGCACTTGCGCAACAGGACGTCTGGATGGCCAAATGCGGGTTTGTCGGGTGCGGTCGTCCGCCGGGGATTTTTTCTGCGGGTGCGCACCCGACCATCAGTCTGCGTTGCCGTGCAGTCACCGGTGCTCGCGAAGCGCGCAGCTGTCCTGCAACAATCAGGCAACGGCAACCGGCCGGCAGGCGACGAGGCAACAGGATGAACCTGATCAAATGGGCGGGCGTGGTCGCGCTGGCGTGCGGCGGACTGATGCTGGGTACGCCGGCGCGGGCGGGCGACATCTCCTGCAAGATGACCTTCCAGCTGTCCGGCTGGTCGGTGTTCTACAAGACCGCCAAGGGCACCGGCACGGTTCGCTGCAGCAACGGCCAGAGCCTCAACGTGAAGCTGCGGGCCAAGGGCGGTGGCCTGACGTTCGGCAAGACGAAGATCAGCAACGGCATCGGCAAGTTCAGCGGCGTGACCGGTGTTCGCGACGTGCTGGGCAGCTATGCCGATGCCGAGGCGCATGCGGGCGCGTCGAAATCCGCCGCCGCGCAGGTGCTGACCAAGGGCAGCGTCTCGCTGGCGCTCAGCGGCAAGGGCGAAGGCTGGAACCTGGGCGTGGCCTTCGGTGCCTTCATCATCGAATAATGTGACGGCGCGACCATGCGCCATGGTATGCACGAGCCGGGCGCGCGGGTAAGGTAGAGCCGCGCGCCCCGCGTCCCCGGAGAAACCCCATGACCGCCTTGTCCGGCACCGCCATGCCGAGTTACAGCTTCGGCGACGAACTTGCCAGCAGCATCATCCACGGCCTGGGCATCGTGCTGAGCATCGCCGGGCTGGCAACCCTGGTGGCCTTCGCGGCGCTGCATGGCAATGCGCTGACGGTGGTGGCCTGCGCCGTGTTCGGCACCTCGCTGGTGCTGCTCTACACCGCCTCCACGCTGTATCACTCGATCCCGTCGATCGCCGCCAAACCGACCCTGCGCGCGCTCGATCACATCGCGATCTATGTGCTGATCGCCGGCACCTACACTCCGTTCACCCTGATCGCGCTGCCCGGCGTGTGGGGCTGGAGCCTGTTTGCCGCGGTGTGGACGCTGGCGCTGGCGGGCAGCGCGCTCGAGCTCGGCCTGCTCAAGCGCTACCACAAGCTGGCCGTGCTGCTTTACGTGGGCATGGGCTGGATCGGCATGATCGCGTTCGAGCCGCTCAGCAAGCACCTGCAGGGTGGCGGCACCGCGCTACTGCTGGCCGGCGGCCTGGCCTATACGCTGGGCGTGCCGTTCTACCTGTGGCGACGACTGCCGTATCACCACGCGCTGTGGCATGTGTTCGTGCTGGCCGGTAGCGTGCTGCATTTCCTTGCCGTGTTGCTGTACGTGATTCCCGACGCGCCGGGGTGAGCGTGCCGACTGCGCTCGAAGCCCTGCGCCGCGAACTCGAAGACGCGGCAGCCCATCTGGGCAGGCCGCACGACCTGCGCTTCAAGCCGATGTTCGGCGGGCTGATGGCCTGGCTCGATGAAAAACCCTGTGCCTGGCTGGGCGTGGACGGCATGGCCCTGAAACTGGCGCCTGCCGACCAGCCGGCGCTGCTGCGACTGGCCGGCGCTTCGCGACTGGTGGCCAGGCCTGGAGCGCCGCCCAGTCGCCACTACATCGTGCTGCCCGCTGCGCTCAGCCGCGACACGGTGCAGCTTTCCGGCTGGCTGCAGAAAACCGCCGCCGCGAAACATCGCTGACGTTTCAGCCGAACAGCATCGCCAGGCCGAACAGGCCCACCATCAGGAATGACAGCACCAGCTTGAACAAGGTGCCCAGCAACAATCCGAGCCACGTCGCCGCGCCCACGTGCGCCGAACGCAGCACGCTGGTGCCGGAGGCAAGCTCGCCGACCAGCGTGCCCGCGAACGGCCCGAGCAGCAGGCCCGGGATGCCGAAGAACATGCCGACAAAGGTGCCGATGGTGGCGCCCCACAACGCGCGGTGGCTGGCGCCGACCCGTTTGGCGCCCAGCGTGCCGGCAACGAAGTCGACGATGATGCCGATCGTGCCCAGCGCCCCGATGATCAGCAGCCACCACAGGCCCAGGTGCCGGTAATCGTCCACGGCGGCGACCAGCCAGATCCCGCCGAAAACCATCGGGATGCCCGGCAGCGCCGGCAGCACCGACCCGGCGAGGCCGCCGACGATCAGCAGGGCGGCAAGGATGTAGAGGGCGATGTCGAGCATGGGTGGCCTTCCGCGGGCGCAGATCGCATTGGAGCAGAAGTGAGTGGAGAGGAGTGAGAAGTGAGAGAGAGCGGGTGCGCGGATGCTCTTCTCTAATTTCTCACTCCTCTCCACTCGCTCCTCGCTCGGCTACTTCTCCACGAAGGCCCGCTCGATCACGTAGTCGCCCGGCGCGCGGGTGCGTGGCGAGGCCTGGAAGCCGCGGCCGTCGAGCAGGGCGCACAGGTCGTCCAGCATCGCCGGACTGCCGCACAGCATCACGCGGTCGGTGGCCGGGTTCAGTGGCGGCAGGCCGACCGCCGCGCTCATCACGCCGTCGACGACCGCGTCGGTGATGCGGCCGCGGTGACGGAACGGCTCGCGGGTCACGGTGGGGTAGTAGATCAGCTTCTCGCGCACCAGCTCGCCCAGGTATTCGTGCTGTGGCAGCTCGTGTTCGAGATAGTGCGCGTAGGCAAGGTCCTCGATCCGGCGCACGCCGTGGGCCAGCACGATCCGGTCGAAGCGCTCGTAGGTGTCCGGATCGCGGATGATGCTCATGAACGGGGCCAGCCCGGTGCCGGTGCCGAGCAGGTACAGGTTCTTCCCGGGCTTGAGGTCGGTCAGCACCAGGGTGCCGGTGGGCTTGCGCGTGACGATCAGCGGATCGCCGGGCTTCAGGTGCTGCAGGCGCGAGGTGAGCGGGCCGTCGGCGACCTTGATCGAGAAGAACTCCAGGTGTTCCTCCCAGCTGGCGCTGGCGATCGAGTACGCGCGCATCAGCGGACGCCCGTCCGTTTCCAGGCCGATCATCACGAACTGGCCGCTGTCGAAGCGGAAGCCGGGATCGCGCGTGGTGCGGAACGAGAACAGGCTGTCGTTCCAGTGCTGCACGTCGATCACGTGCTCGGTTGCCATTGCCACCATGTCGGTTGTCTCGCGTTGTCGCTGGTTCGGGGAGCCGCGCGCCGGGTCCTCCGGCGGGGCGGAGTGGGGACTCGCGGGGAGGGCGGCAGTGTGGCCACGGTGCCTTGCGAGCGCCGGAATGAGCGCGGCGACGTAGCTGCCAAGGATACGCGATCCGCCGCCCGCCTGTCGCAGACCCGCGCCGCGATCTGCGGCATCATGCGGCATTCGGCCACAGGCGAACGAAGGGGAGGGAGAAGATGGATCATCGCGTCACGCAGGCGGTTTCGGATCATCACGTCGGCCAGCGTCACCTGGATCGACTGGTCATGCTTTCCGATGGCGTATTCGCCATCGCCATCACGCTGTCGGCGATCGAGATCAAGCCGGAGGCGGTGCCGGGGAAAACGCTGTGGGAGGTCTGGGCGACGCCCCTGCTGATCTATTTCCTGAGCTTCTTCCTGATCGGCACGGTGTGGGCCTTCCATCGGCGCATCGTGGCCCATCTGCGCGACATCGACCCGGTGGGCACCGCGATCAACCTGCTGCTGCTCAGCCTGGTGGCCCTGATGCCGGTGGTGATCCGCTTCGTGTTCGAGGGCTTTCAGCAGGGCCAGGGCCTGCTGGTTTACGGGATAGCGCTGGGCGCTACCTACGCCTGCATGGCGGTGCTGTGGCTGCATGTCGCATTCTTCGCCCGGCTGGCGCCCGATCTGCCCCGGCAAAAGGCACGCCAGTGGTTGCTGGAACTGTTCGCGGGGGCGCTGATTTTCGGCGCGCTTGCCCTGCACGAGGCACATCTGCGCTGGGCGTCGGTGGTGGTGACCCTGCTGGCGCTGGCGCTGCTGTCGGCCAAGCGGCTGCGGGTCCTGCGTGGGCGCGATCGGAGCTGACGCCCGCCGCGCTGAACACCGGACGCGGCAAGGACGGCGGCGGTTTGCCGGCGGCCAGCCCGGAACAAGGCGATGTACTACAGCGTCCAGGGCGCAGGTACTACAGACAACGGCCTCCCGGGACGGCAGCGGCGACGGCGCGCTTGCCGCATCGTCGCCGCTGGTCGTGGGCCAGGGCCGGACCATGATGGATACCAGGGGGATTTCGCGGCATGCCGGGATGGCGTGCCAGGGTTCTTTTTGGTGAATGCGGGGGCGGGTGATGCCGGTGATGCTCGGCCAATCCAGGGCTATCCAGGCCGTGCGGGCGCAGCTGCAGCGCTACGCCGGCTGCGACGTGCAGGTGTTGATCGAGGGCGAGACCGGCACCGGCAAGGAGCTGGCGGCCCGCGAAATCCACTATGCCAGCGCCCGCCGCGACCATCCCTTCGTGCCGGTCAACTGCGGCGCGATCCCCGACAGCCTGATCGAGAACGAACTGTTCGGGCATGGTCGCGGCGCTTTCACCGACGCCAAGCAGGCCCAGCCCGGGCTGGTCGATCACGCGCGTGGCGGCACCCTGTTCCTGGACGAGGTCGACGCGCTGTCGGACAAGGGCCAGGTGACCCTGCTGCGCTTCCTGCAGGACAACGAATACCGGCCGGTCGGCGGTGGCGCGGCGCGCGTCTCCGATGCCCGCATCATCGCCGCGACCAACGCCAGCCTGGAACGGCAGGTGGCAGCCGGACGCTTCCGCCGCGACCTGCATTACCGGCTGAACGCGCTGTACCTGCGGCTGCCTCCCCTGCGCGAGCGCGGCGACGATGTGGCCATGCTGGCCCGGCATTTCCTTGACGCCGTGGCGCGGCGGCTGCAGGGCCCGGCCAGGCGCTGGGGCGACGACGCCATCGAGGCGATGATGGCGCACGCGTGGCCGGGCAATGTGCGCGAACTGGACCACATGGCGCTGCGCGCCTACATGGGCAGCGAAGAAGCGGTCATCGGACTGGCCCAGTTGCGCGCGGTCGAACCGGCGTTCGCGGGGATCGCGGCGGCCCCGCGCCGGCGTGCGCATGAACCGGACCTGGCATTCGCCGCGGCCAAGCTGCATGCCATCCGCCAGTTCGAACTCGACTACCTCACCCGGCTGATGCAGCAGGCCTGCGGCAACATCAGCGCCGCTGCCCGCCTGTCCGGCACCGAGCGCCGCCAGCTCGGCAAGCTGCTGTTGAAGAACGGCATCGAGACCAGGCAGTTTCGCCCCGACTGAGCGGCGCGCATGGCGCGCTCCGTCGCGTTCCTGCCCGGGTCAAGTTTTCCCCGGGTGCGTTGTCGAAACGGGTTTGTCCTGACCCGGCCGTCCCGGCACGACGGTTCCGATCCGTTGCGGCAGCCCGTCTGGCGACCTCCTGCCATTGGCATGTTCGTTGCGTAGGTTCCCCTCGAGCACGGAACCGGCGGCGAAACAGCCTGCGTTCCGACGCGAACCCGCCATCCGGAACGAAAGGAGATCGTCATGGCCACCCCCGCCACCCCGTTGACCAAGTACAAGGACATTCCCTGCTGCCCGAACCTCGACACCCAGCCGGTGTGCGACGTGATGGACATGCGTCGCCGCCTGCTGTTTCCCACCACGATACGCACGCGCAGCGGCCAGCAGGTCAATGTCGAAGTCATCCTGCATACGCGCTTCAAGCGCTGTTCCGGGCCCATGGCCCTGGGCGACGTCGTCTACACCACCACCTTGCTCCCGGGCGAGAAGGTAAGGCTGGCCACCACCGACCGGCGCAGTCGCTTCAGCTTCGACAGCGAGTCGAATCTCAGCTACCGCAGCGAGCAGATGTCGGAGGAGCAATACCGCATGTCTTCGCTGCGCTCGTTCATGTCGGACCAGAACAGCCAGGACAACGGTTCGACGCGCAACACCGACCAGGGCTCATGGGATTTCCACGGCGACGCCAGCGGCTCGATCGGATTCATGTCTGCCAGCGCCGATGCCAACGCCCACGGCAGCCACAACGCCGAATCGACCTTCGAATATCTCCAGCAGCATTCGGCGCAGGCCCGCATGGCCGACAACCTGTCGGTGGAATCCACGCGCAAGGCGCACTCGATGTCCGTGGGCGAGGTGTCCACGCGCGCCCATCAGCAGGGCGAGACGGAAGACCAGTACGAGGCCTCGTCGCGCGAGTTCGCCAATCCCAATGCCTGCCACGCGCTGACCTTCCTGTTCTACCGCATCAACAAGATCGAGACGCTGTCGTTCGAGCTGGTGGCGATCGAACGTCGGGTGCTCGATCCGGTGGCGCCGGCGCCGTTGCTGGCCAACCCCATCCGCGCCAAGGGTGCGGTGGCGGTGATGCCGCAGGAAGTGCCGGCGATGAATGCCAAGCGACTCGATATCGAGAGCCGCGGGCTGCAAAGCGAGGCGTTGCACGCGCAGGCCGGTGCTGCCCCGGCGACACTGCAGTCGCGCTTCAACCTGGCGGCACTTTCGGTGCCGGTGAATGTGCAGACCCCCTTGCCGGACGATGTGCGCAAGGCCGCGCTGGCCGAGGTGGACAAGCAACTGGTCGAACGCAAGCTGCTCGATCCCAAGACCGGCGGGTTTGCCGCCGATGCGCGCACGCAGTTCGAGTACACGCGTGACACCTCGTTGCCGACCGCCGGCGTCATCGTCAAGGGCTGTTTCGACGACTGCAACATCTGCGAGCCCGAGCTGCAGAAGAAGACCCAGCTCGAAATCGTCCGGCTCGACCTGCAGAACCAGTTGCTCAAGCGGCAGATCGAGTTGCTGGACAAGGCGCAGGAATACCGCTGCTGTCCGGTTGCCGAAAGCGGCACCACGTAATCACGAACGGTTCTTCGGGCCAGCTTCGAACGCCCTCTGTCGCAACGGACAACCACCCCAGTCGCAACAGGCACTCCGCCGGCATCCGCTTGCGTGGCAGCCGGGCGTGCGTGCCGGAGTGGTGGTTCGCCGCGGATCTCGACCATCAAGCCGCACCCCTCAATTCAGGAGTCTTGCCATGAAATCCGAAAAGTCCGCCCGCCTGCAGATCAAGGTCGAATTCAGCGACCAGGGCGAAGTGCCGGCACTGCAGGCCTATGCCTTCAATCGCCAGGGAGCCGCGCTGGGTCAGGCGCCGTTGAAGGACGGCGCTGCCGTGATCGAGGTGCCCGCCGAAATGGACGGCCAGATGGTCGAGCTGATCCTCGGTCCACCCACGGAGAAAGGCCAGCCGCTACCGACCGCGGCGGCCCTGAAGCGGATGGGCGGTTACGCAAAATCCACCCGCCTGCTGCTGGACAAGCCGGTGCTGCAGCTGAAGCTGCCGACCTACGTCTTTCCGCACTGGTGCCTGTGCTACGTGCGGGGCCGGCTGGTCAAGCGCTTCAACCTCCCCGATGGCAGCGCCAGGGAATTGCCGGTCTGTCATGCCCGCGTGCATGTCTGCGAGGTCGATCGCATCCGGCTGGTGATCGAGAAGCTGCCCGACCTGGACATCCTGCGCCTGCGCGACGACCTGCTGCACAAGCTGCAGTTGCGGCCGCTGCCGTTTCCGCCGATCCCCGATCCCGGTCCGCTGGCCGGGCCGATCATGACGCGCAGTGCCGCACGGCCCGCCGCCGCGCAATCGCCGCTGCCGCAGGCGCCGGCTTCGACCGGCGCGGAGACCCTGGCCCTGCACGCGGCGGCGCTGACCACAGCACAGTCGGCCGGGCAGGCCCGTAGTCAGCTGCTCGGGCTGGCCAGCATCATCGCCATCCACCTGTGCGATCTCACCTATCTGTGGGGCTACTTCCGGGTCGATGCGCTGACCACGATCGATGCCGACAGCGACGGGCGCTTTGCGGCGCTGATTTTCCACGACTGCGCCGACCAGCCGGACCTGTACTTCTGGGTCGAGCAGTTCCAGGGCGGTGTCTGGACCACGGTGTACCGCCCCTCGATCGGTTGCGGCACGCACTGGAATTATCCCTGCGGCTCGGAAGTCGTGATCAACCTGCCGGGCGCCGTGGCCTGCGAGGAACCGCCGTACGACGTTCCGCCCGGGGTCACCCTGTTCATGCTGCCGTACGCGATCGCCAACGCGCCGATCTGGGGCATTCCGCCCGGCGCGCCGGCGGCGCCGGCCGGATGGGTGCGGCCCGACGGCATGCTCGACTACCAGACCGGGACCTCGCTGGGCTGGCTCTACAACGCTCCGTTCGGCGGCACGCTGAACTTCATCCACGACGACTCGTACTTCATTCCGTCCAGCGGGATCAGGTACTACCGCTATTCGTGGCGGCACCTCGGTGCCTCGCCCAATACCGGTGCGGACGACCCGAGCTGGACGCCGATCAGCGCACCGCTGGCGCGCGGCTACCGGATGGAATATTCGGACCGGCTGCCGACCTACGAAAGCTATCCCGTCGGTCCGGTGACGGTGGGCAGTCACAGCGGCCTGTTCGAGTTCAAGCCGCAGACGCCGCCGGCGCGCGGCACCGATCCGGCCACCGTGCTGGTGCGCGAATGGACCCAGGGCAACCTGGGCGAGGTGGGGGCGGGCTGGAACACGATGCTGGCCGCGCCGCCGCTGTCCCCGGACAACCTCACCGACGATGCCGGTGTCTTCGAAGTGAAGATCGAGGTGTTCGATCCCGCCGGCCATCAGGTGATGCCGGGCGCGGGCAGCTTCCGCTTCCTGGCGCGCAATGCCGACGGCACCACGACCCGCCTGTCCACGGCCGCCGAGGAAGCCGGAGGCGCCTATGTCATGCGCGTGCATGTGGACAACAACCGGGTGCAGGCGGATCTGCCGCAGCCGAGTATCGGCGGCGTGTCGGCCAGCGACGACTGCGGCTTCCTGCGCTATCACCCCGGTGACCTGGTGCGCCTGCGCTATCTCGCGGCGCATCCCAACCAGCATGCGGTGTTCGACTTCGACGTCACGCGTGGATCGCACGTGCTGCCGGAGGCCTCCACGCTGGCGCCATACGTCGAGGTGGCGGCATCCAGCGCGGCGACGGTCTCCGCGCCCTACGTGAAGGTGGCCGGCTACTACCAGCGGGACTTCACGCCCACGAGCCTGGTCGGCAGTTGCGTCAATGCGGCCTTTGCCGGATCGCTGCGGGTCTATGGCAAGGCCACCGACGGCTACCAGCGCCTGGGTATCGACGACAGCCGACTGATCGCCTTTGCGCTCGCCGAGCGTGGCGTCGTGCACCCGTAATCCGCCGGTTCCCGGTGAGCCGGTCGGCCACCGAGATGCGGCAAGCGAATGAATCGCGACGCGGATGCGTCGACAACCACTGAAAGGAGAGGGACATGGCCACGTCGAGAACTTCCACAGCGAAAACATCGAGCCCGAAATCGTCGGCGCCGAAACCGTCGGCCGCGAAAGACGTCGCATCACGGGCAACCGCGTCGACGGGAGCGCAGGGCCAGAACTGCGCGGTGATCAATCCGTATGCGCTGGCCGACCTGGTTTCCGGCCAGCCGATTCCATGGAATGCCATACCCGACCCCGCCAGCGTGCTGGAGCAGGTGCTGGCCACGCCGTACGAGGAGCTGTTCGATCCCAAGTACGGCGGTCCGCTCTACGTGGGCCTGGCCCTGGACAAGCAGCTCAACCTGGTGCGCGAGCGCTCACCGCTGCTGGATGTGCAGCTGCCCCGAGACGGCAACGACGCCGAGGCGGGCGGGCTGGCCAGCCTCGACCGGTACACGACGCTGGCCGAGATGGCGCGGGTGCCCGAGCTCAAGTCCATCCTCAACTGGCCGATCCTGTGCGGCGACCTGTCACGCTATTCGCGCCTGCGCGTTTCGCTGAGCCTGCCACCGGCCGTGCGCGCGCTGGTGTTGGGTCGCTCCCTGTCGGCGGACATCGTCCGTTCGATCACCTTCGATCCGAAGATCGTGCTCAACGCGATCCAGGGCTGGACGCCACCGGGTGCACATTGGGCCACCTCGGGCGAGTTCTTCCACGAGACCGCCGAGTTCTTCGACCCCGTCCAGGGCGCCGTGGCCAACTGCTATTACATCGCGGCGCTCTCGGCGATCGCCTGGGCAACGCCGTTCCGGATTGCGCACCTGACCCGGGCAACCGGAACCAGCCAGACCCAGTTCAATGACCAGATCAACTTCTGCAAGCCCGACTCGGGCGGTGCGCTGGACAAGTCGATCGAGGTCACCGAGGCGGTGCCGCTGACCGCGTCCGGCTACCCGATCTACTGCCGCTCCAGGGAAGCGGGCGAGTCATGGCCGGCCGTCTACGAGAAGGCCTACGCCAAGCTGAAGACGGGGACCTCCAGCGACATGCCCGACATCACGCAGACAGCCTGGGGCGACTGCGTGTGGGCCACTGCCCAGCTCAATGGCGGCGCGCGCCACTACTACGATACGGCCAGCCGCAGTGCCGACGACCTGTGGCATCTGCTGCGCTCCAACTGCCTGTCGTACCGCACCTTCAATCCGATGACGGCATGGACCTACTCGACCGGCGATGCCGCGCCCGACCACGTGGATTATTCCAGCGCGCACATCGTCGGCTCGCACTGCTACACGGTGCTGGGCTGGGCCTATCGCGACTGCCGGCGCTGGATCGTGCTGCGCAATCCCTGGGGCAGCACCGAGGCGACCAGCAGCGTGCTGGACGCCACGATTTCCATGTACGACGTGAGCTGGTGGCGACCGATCACGCTGAAGGACAACGACGGCGTGTTCGCGATGGAGATCGGGGCGTTCAAGAAATACTTCGCCGGTTTTGGCACGGCACATTGAACGGCCATGCAGGACGATGCCGAGGTGAGGCGCGAGGTACTCGCCTACCTGCGTTCACACCCGCAGGCGGCGGATACCTTGTGCGGCATTGTCAGCTGGTGGCTGCCGCGGCAACGGCTGGAGACCGGCCGCCGGCGCATCGAGCAGGTGCTCGATGAGCTGGTGAGCGCGGGACTGCTGCGCCGCGATCCGTTGCCTGACGGCGAGGCGCTGTACGGCCTGGAACGACGCGCCGGCACTTCGCCCCCGCGCTGACGCCAGGCCGGCGATGTGCCGCGGCGCGCCGGGCTGGCCGTCGCCAGCACGTACACTAGGCGCATGAATGACCCTGCTTTTGCCCTGCCATGGCGCCTCAGCGTGGCGCCGATGATGGACTGGACCGATCGGCACTGCCGCTATTTCCACCGGCTGCTGTCGCCGCGTTCGCGGCTGTATACCGAAATGGTGACCAGCGCGGCGCTGGTCCGTGGCCGCCAGTTGCGCCTGCTGGAGCACAGCCAGCAGGAGCACCCGGTGGCCCTGCAGCTGGGTGGCAGCGATCCGCTGGAGCTGGCGCAGGCCGCCCGCTTCGGCGCCGAGGCGGGTTATGACGAGATCAACCTCAACGTCGGCTGCCCGTCGGACCGGGTGCAGTCCGGCCGCTTCGGCGCCTGCCTGATGTACGAGCCGGCGCTGGTCGCCGATTGCGTCAGGGCGATGCGCGATGCGGTCGGCATTCCGGTCACGGTGAAGTGCCGCATCGGGGTGGACGACCAGGACGACTACGCCGGCCTGCAGCACTTTACCGAACAGATGCTGGGCGCCGGTGTCGAGGTGCTGGTGGTGCATGCGCGCAAGGCCTGGCTGAAAGGCCTGTCGCCGAAGGAAAACCGCGAGGTACCGCCGCTGGACTACGAGCGGGTGTACCGGCTCAAGCGCGAGTTCCCCCAGCTGGTGGTGGTGATCAACGGCGGCATCACCAGCGTGGCGCAGGTGCGCGGACACCTGGCGCAGCTGGACGGGGTGATGCTGGGTCGGGCCGCCTACCACGATCCCTACCTGCTGGCGCAGATCGAGCACGAGCTGCATGGCGAACCGCTGCCCAGCCGCGAGAGCGTGCTGGAGCACCTGCGTCCCTACGTCGAGGCCGAGCTGGCCCGGGGTACCGCGTTGAAGCACATCAGCCGGCACCTGCTCGGCCTGTACCAGGGCGAACCGGGCGCCCGCGCGTTCCGCCGCACGATCAGCGAAGGCGCCCACCTGCCCGGCGCGGGCTGGGAACTGCTGGAGCGGGCTGCGCTGCCGTGTGCGGCGGCGTGACAGGCGTCGTCCATCCGGTCAGTATTCAGCCCTGATTGCCTAGTCTGGGCGTCCAGGCAGCAACCAGACGGGAACTTCGCGCATGACGGGGCACAAAAACTTCATCACCGCTCTGCTGATATCGCTGTGCGTGGGTGCGGCCGGTGTGGCCGCGGCCCAGTCGGCGGCGGTGACGCTGGATCAGGCGGTGGTCAAGGTGCAACAGGATACGGGTGGCAAGATCCTGTCGGCCGAGCAGCGCGGGGTCGGGCGTCGGCAGGAGTACCGGATCAAGGTGCTCACGCCGCAGGGACACGTCAAGGTGGTGGTGGTCTCGTCCGAATCGGGCAAGAATCCCCCATCGGCCCAGTCAATCAAGAATCCGCCCGCCAAGAATGCGGGTCGCAAGGAGAAACGCTGATATGCGCATCCTGTTGGTAGAGGACGAGGCGCCGTTGCGCGAGACGCTGGCGGCACGCCTGAAACGGGACGGGTTCGCCGTCGATGCGGCGCAGGATGGCGAAGAGGGCATCTACCTCGGCCGCGAAGTGCCGTTCGACCTGGCGATCATCGACCTGGGCCTGCCCAAGATGTCCGGCATGGAACTGGTCAAGGCGTTGCGCGAACACGGCCAGCGTTATCCGATCCTGATCCTGACTGCGCGCGGCAGCTGGCAGGACAAGGTCGAGGGGCTCAAGTACGGCGCCGACGATTACCTGGTCAAGCCGTTCCACGTCGAGGAGCTGCTGGCGCGCATCAACGCTCTGGTGCGCCGTGCCAGCGGCTGGTCCAAGCCGATCCTGGCCTGCGGCATGATCAAGCTGGACACCACCGCGCAGACGGTGACGGTGGAAGGCAAGCTGGTCGATCTCACCAGCTACGAATACAAGGTGCTGGAATACCTGATGCTGCACGCGGGCGAGCTGGTCTCCAAGGCCGACCTCACCGAGCACATCTACCAGCAGGATTTCGACCGCGATTCCAACGTGCTCGAAGTGTTCATCGGCCGGTTGCGGCGCAAGCTCGATCCGGAAGGCACCCTCAAACCCATCGAGACGGTACGTGGACGCGGATACCGCTTTGCCATCCCGCGCACCGACGGCGACGACGAATGAGCGTGGGTCGTCGCACGGTCCGCTGTCCCTGGCAGCGCGTGCGGCGATCGCCACCAGTTTCGTGCTGGCCGGCTTCCTCGGCCTGGTCGGGCTGACCCTGACCCAGACCACCAAGGCGCGCGCGCTGCGCGGCCTGCAGGATCGGCTCGAGAATTTCGCGATTGCCTACATCACCAGTACCGACGTCAACCGGTACGGCAAGCTGCTGGAGCCGGAAACCGCGCCGAACCCGAATTTCTCGCGTCCGGGCTCGGGCCTGTATGCGGTGGCCCTGGGCGACAACGGCTACCACTGGGAGTCCTCCTCGGCGATCGGCCGCGACTTCACCTTCCTGAAGCCGCTGGAGCCGGGCCAGAGCGTGTTCGTCGGTCCGATCGATACGCGCATGGGGCGGTTGTACTACTACAGCTACGGCGTGGCGTTCGACACGCTGGACAAGAAATCCGTGCGGCTCACCGTGATGGTGGCCCAGACCGAAGACCAGCTGGAGGGCGAGAACGCGGTGTTCCGCCACACCCTGGTGATCTGGCTGTCGATCCTGGGTGTGATGCTGATCGTGCTGCAGCTGTTGCTGCTGCGCTGGAGCCTCACCCCATTGCGCAAGGTGGCCAGCGACATGAGCCGGGTCGAGCGCGGCGACAGCGAGCAGCTGGACAGCCAGTACCCGCTGGAGCTGACCGGCCTGACCGAGCGCATCAACGCGTTCATCACCAACGAGCGCGAGCAGCGCACGCGCTACCGGCACACCCTGGCCGACCTGGCGCACAGCCTGAAGACGCCGCTGGCGGTGATCCGCTCACAACTGGAATCGGCCAACGGCGAGGACGACGCGGCACGGCGCAACAGCGTGCTCGACCAGGTGCGGCGGATGAACGAGCTGGTCGCCTACCAGCTGTCGCGCGCGGCCACCTCCGGCCGGCAGACCTTCGCCAGCGCGGTGCCGATCGCCGGCCACGCCGAGGATCTGGTGCAAGGCCTGGAGAAGGTCTACGCGGCCAAGAATGTCCTGTGCGAATTCGACATCGAGGACGGTGCGGTGTTCTACGGCGAGCAGGGTGACCTGCTGGAGCTGATGGGCAACCTGCTCGAGAACGCGTTCAAGTGGGCCGGCCATCGCGTGTTGCTGGTGGTCAGGATGCGCCACGAGGCGGGACGGCAGCGCTCGGGCCTGCTGCTCAGCGTGGAAGACGACGGCCCCGGCATCGCCGCGGACAACATCGAGAAAGTGCTGCAGCGTGGCGTGCGTGGCGACGAACGGGTGCAGGGCCACGGCATCGGCCTGTCGATCGTGCAGGACATCATCCATGCCTATCAGGGCGAGCTGGTGGTCGATCGTTCGCCGGAGTTCGGCGGTGCCCGTTTCAGCGTGAGCCTGGCCGCGACCTGAGCGGTCCGGCTCAGCGTTCGCTGCCTTCGGCGGGCGAGCGGCCGTAGTAGGCCTGCAGCAGTTCGGCGATCGCGGGTTCGGCTTCGCGCAGCAGGGCCGGACGCGAGTAGTGCATCTCGCTGACCACGGCGAAATATTCGGCGACGCTTTCGGTGGCGTAGTGATCGATCGGGCTTTCGCAACTGTCCGGCGGCATGGCGACCAGGCGGTCGTAGGCCAGCTGGAATTGCTGGATCCAGCGTCGCCGGGGAATGTCCACCAGCGGCGGCACGCCGTCGGGCGGGCCGTCGAGCATGTCCAGCTTGTGCGCCATTTCATGCACGACGACGTTGTAGCCGTCCCAGGGCTGTTCCAGGTCCAGTTGCACATCGGCCAGCGACAGTACCAGCGGGCCACGTTCCCACGCGTCGCCGGCATGGGCCTCCCCGCCATCGCCGGCGATCCCGATGCGATCGTCGTGGTGATTCCGGCGCACCTTGAACTCGCCCGGATAGATCAGCACTTCGCGCCAGCCACGCAGGCTGCCCGTGCCCTGCTGCAGGGCCGGCAGGCAGGCCTGCATGGCAATCAGCAGGCGCCAATAGTCGTCCAGCACCGCGCCCGCCAGGGCGTGGAATCGCTTGCGTGCCAGGAACAGGGTGGACAGCTGGCGCAGCCTTTGCTGCCGCTCCGGATCAAGTCCGCGGGCCAGCGGGCAGGCACTCAATCCGCGTCGCCACAGCGGATCTGCGATCGGAGCGGGCTCGAAACGCGCCCACAGTGTCTGCAACCAATGTCCCGGCATGACGCCGAGCGCTTACTGGATCGACCCAGGCAGCAGCGATTGCCAGCCCAGATGCGGCCGGCGGGAGGGTGTCGGTGCGGACGATGAGCCGCCGGAACGACCATTGCCGGACGCCGGTTCGGCGTTGTCGCTGCTGCTTACCGGGGGGCAGTCGTGGTTCAGGCCCGCGGCGTCGCCGCCACTGGCGGCATTGCCGTCGTGCGCGGAGGCGCTGTCGACCAGGGTGCGCGAGGAACTGTCCAGGTCCTGGGATTCCATACTCGCCGCACTGGCACCGCCGATCCCGGCAATGCACAAGGCGCAACCAACCAACCAGTGAACGGCACGCATGGCGATCAAACTCCCTGACTCGCAGCGAAGACCCCGGATCGTCTCAGAAACGCTGCGGCCATGCCAGTGCTGTGGACCGCCCGACGGTGGCCGGCCCGCCGGTGGGCCCGTACGGCGGCCCGCCCGGGCTAGAATCCGCCGATGCCAAACCTGTTCCGCCTCCTGCCCCGCGATACCCGTCACTGTCGCATCGCCCTCTTTGCGGGGCCGCGCTGATGCAGCCTGCGCAACTGCTGGCCCTGCTTGCCGCCGGGGAGGCGCTGTCCGGCGAAGCGCTGGCCGTGGCGGCCGGCGTCACCCGTGCGGCGATCTGGAAGCAGGTGGAGGCCTTGCGCCGCCGCGGCGTTCCGGTCGAGGCGCGTGGCGCCGCGGGGTATTGCCTGCCCTGGCCGTTGCAGATGCTGGATGCGGCGCGCATCCGGGCCCTGCTGCCCACGAGCGCCGCGTCGGCACTGACTGCGCTGGAGGTGCACTGGGAACTCGATTCCACCTCCAGCGAACTGCAACGTCGCCTTGCGACGGCAGGGGATTTCAGCGTGGTGCTGGCCGAAACCCAGCACGCCGGTCGCGGCCGGCGTGGCCGCGAATGGCTCTCCCCGCCGGGGATGAACATTTACCTGTCCTGCCTCAAGCGTTTCGACGCGGGTTTTGCCGCGCTCACCGGGTTGTCGCTGGCCGTCGGCGTGATCGCCCTGCGCGCGCTGGAAAAACTCGGCATCGACGGTGCCGGCCTGAAATGGCCCAACGACCTGCTGGTGGCTCCCGGCAAGCGCAACGATGGGCCCGGCGGCAAGCTGGGCGGCATCCTGATCGAGCTCAGCGGCGAATACCAGGGTCCTTGCGCGGCGATCATCGGGATCGGCCTCAACCTGCGACTGACTCCGGCCCTGCGCGAGCAGGCCGGCCAGCCAGTGGCCGATCTGGCCGAACTTGGCGGCGGCATGCCGCCGGATCGCAACCTGCTGGTGGCGACCCTGATCACGGCCCTGGTCGAGGGTTTGCGGGAATTCGAGCGCGACGGTTTCGCCGCGTTCGGGACGGACTATGCGCGATACGACCTGTTGCGCGACCAGCCGCTGCAACTCAGTGGCGCGCTGGAGGCTTTCCGTGGCGTCGGTGCGGGCGTGGACGCCCGCGGTGCGCTGCAGGTTCGCCTCGACGACGGCAGCATCAGGCGGGTCGACAGCGCCGATGTCACGGTGCGTCGCGCATGAGGCTGCTGCTGGACCTGGGCAATACGCGGCTGAAATGGGCGTGGCAGGCTCCATCAGGCGAATGGCTGGCGGAGGGGGCCGTGGACTGGCGCGTGGATGTCGCCGCCACCCTGGCGACGGCGTGGGCGCAGCTGCCCGCGCCGAGCCAGGTGGTAGGCGCCTCGGTGGTCGACGCGTCCCGCGAGGAACAGGTGGCTGCGGTGGTCCGGCGGCTGTCTGGACTTTCCGTGCACTGGATGCGCACGCCAGCGCAGGCCTGCGGCGTGCGCAACGCGTACGCCGAACCGCAACGTCTGGGCGTGGACCGCTTCCTGGTGATGGTGGCGGCGCGCGCGGCGGGTCAGGGGCCGCATGTGCTGGCCAGCGTCGGTACCGCGCTGACGCTGGATGCGCTCGATGCCGAAGGGCGACATCTGGGCGGCCTGATCGCGCCCGGCCCGCAGTTGATGCAGCAATCGCTGTTCGAGGCCACCGCACGAATCAGGCCGGAGCACCCCGGCGCCATCGTCGAGCTGGCCGACAATACCGCCGACGCGGTCGCCTCCGGTTGCTGGCAGGCTGCCGCTGCGCTGGTGGAACGGTTTGCTTCGCGCGCTGCAGCGCGGCTTGGTACCGTACCCGAACTTGTCCTGGGCGGCGGGGACGCACCGATCCTGCTGCCGCTGCTGTCGCTGCCGGCCCGGCTCAGTCAGGATGGCGTGCTGCGCGGCCTGGCGGTCTGGGCTGTGGCGCAACAATGAACCGGGCCGTGTCGGGTTGCCGGTGATGGAGGCTGGATGTTCCTGCGATTGCTGTTCGTACTGCTGACCGCACTCAATATCGCGGTGGGCGCTTGGCTGCTGCTGGGCCAGCCCTATGCCCGGGGCGGCTTGCCGACCGAGCCGGGCGTGACCGAGTTGCGTCTGTTGTCGGAAATGCCCGCCACCACACCAGTGGTGGCCCCGGCCACGGTGTCTGGAGGCGTGCCCAGCCCCCGCAATCTCAGCTACAGCTGCGTGGCGCTGGGCCCGTTCGCGACCCCCCAGGATCTGCGCAATGCGCGCCAGGCGCTGGCCAGCCAGGCGACGCGCATGCGTTCGCGCCAGGAGCAGGCCACCCAGACCAGTGGCTGGTGGGTCTACCTGCCGGCGGCCGGCAGCCGTGCCCAGGCGTTGGCGGTGGCACGACAGCTGTCCGCCCGCAACATCAATGACTACTTCGTGGTCAGCTCCGGCGACCAGCCCAATACCATCTCGCTGGGCCTGTTCAAGGACCCGGCGAATGCCCGCAAGCGTCGCGACGAAGTCACCGCGGCGGGTTTCTCGCCACGCATGACCGAGCGCAGTGAAAGCGTGCCGGAATACTGGCTGGACCTGGTCGTCGCCGATGGTGGCAGCTTCGACTGGCGCAGCCGGGTCTCCGCCAGCGGGATCGCCTCGCACAGCACCGGTTGTTTCTGAACGCGCCGTGCGGCGCAGCCTGCTAGAATCCTGCGCTTCGCCGGCATAGCTCAGTTGGTAGAGCAACTGATTTGTAATCAGTAGGTCACGGGTTCGACTCCTGTTGCCGGCACCAGCACATGCGGACAACAGGGGCGTTCCTTCGGGGTGCCCCTGTTGTTTGTGGGCCTCGCCAAGCCCGGGCCAATCGAGCGTGCGGCAGTTCGCAACCCGCCGCTCCGCCCACCGCATAGCCGGCGGCCTGCCGAATCTTCCACATCGGCTTTACGCGATCATCGCGATTCCTCCACCTGACCTTCTCCACGCTACAGGCTTGAGGAGCATGCGAGGACAGCACATGGGAATGCTTTATGTGGTGCAGGGCTATCACGACGCCAGTGGCGAGATGGTGGCAGACAAGCCGATTCTCCACGGACTGCAGCAACTGGCGCTTAGCCGTGGCGAGCAACTGGCCTGCGAATGTGAAGGCGTCCTCGTCTATGCGCAGAGCGCCGACGTCGATCGGGGCGAGTACTCCGAGCCGGTGATCCTTGCCAGTTACGGCCGCGTTCCCGTTGCGGAGGGGGAAGGGCTGCGTGCGTCCGGGTGACATGGCGATCGGCGCTGTTCCGGCGCGCCGGTGGCGCACACCACCCGTAGGCCGGCGCCGACATCTTCCCCCCGGCAGCTTGCCCACACTGGTCGCCTGCCGGAAGCACATCACCACTGTCGCGGGGGAGACAGTGACTGCGCCGAGCCGGCCTGGCGGGAGGGTGAGGCGATGCGGACTGTGTTGACGATCAGGGAGGCCAGTCATGGCCTGTGGCGTATCTGCAGCGGCGAGGCGGTGCTCTACGACAGGTTGCGTCTGGCGCACGCGATTCGGCTGGCGCGGGGTCTGGCCAGAGAGAAGCACGCCAACTCCGGGCAGCCGGTAAGCGTGGAGATGGCCTGCTCCGAATTCACCATCTCGCTGGTCCATTACGCTCGCCCGAATGCATTGCAGCAGGCGGCCTGATCGACCAGGCGGTCGCGGCGAATCCGACGGACGCGGCAAGTGCCTGGCGTCATGGTTTCAGGCACGTTTCGTGCCAATTTACGGATAGAAATCAGCGTTCTTTCGAATGTGCACGCAGCGTGAAATCTTGCTAGGATCTGGCCTGAGGCTGCACAGGGGCAGTCCAGGACAATCAAATGCAAACGCTGATCGTACATTCCGCCTTCTGGCGTGGAGTGTCGCTGTTTGCAGGGATGCTGATGGGGAAACTCGTGCACGACTCCCGCCACCGGGTTCTGGTGGCGCGTGAGGGTGCAGACCTGGTGTGCTGGTGCTCATCGGCGCGGTCACGTCGCGAAGATGAACTGGCACGCAGCCGCCAGGCCCAGGCAGGCTGATCCGGCCTTCGTTTCCGGTCTGACTGGATTCGAAGGGCGATAACGGGTTGTTCGCCGTGAGCGGCGCGGAGCCGGCTTTGCGCTGGCCGACACACTCGGCGCCATGCGACCACAACGGACACGGCAGCATCCGTTTGTCGTGCTGCGTCTCTTCAATCCTTGCCGGGGAATTCCGATGTCGTCTTTTCCGATGCTGCGGTTCGCTGCCCTTGGCGTGTTCTGCGTGATTGCCCCGACCACGGCGGCCCAGTCCGACTCCGGCAACATGATGAAGATGAGCATCACCATGAAGATGCAGATGGCCGGCCTGGGCGACATGCCGGCCCGCACGGTCAACCAGAATGTATGCACGTCGAAGGATCACGACATGCGCTCGATGCTCCAGCAGCAGAAGGACTGCGTCGTGAGCAACTACCGCCAGCAGGGCAACGTGGTCAGCTATCACGTGGTCTGCGGCGGCAATCCGCCACGGATGACCGGTGACGCGCAATTCGAGCTGCTGCCCGGTGGCGACATCAAGGGCAGCATGCACGCCGACAGCAACATGAACGGTCAAGCCATGGTCATGGACATGACCTATGCCGGTCAGCGCACCGGCAGTTGCGATTACGCCGCGAGCCGGCAGAAGCACTGAGCCAGGTGCCCTGCGCACCACCACCGGGTGGTCGCGCCATCAGCACGGCTGCGGCCTGCGTGACGGCCTGTGCGTCTTCCCGGGCCACCTTCGCGGCCCGGGCTGCGGCGTCAATCAAGCCATTCCGGTAGACTTCGCCGGATAGGTGGAGTCTTTGTCGCCGCGAAAGTCCTGCACGCAGGGATGCCGGCGACACATCCGGGCCGGCTGCTGCAGGTCCGTTCACTCTCCGCCCCACCCACATCAATGGTGCGCGCCCGGACAATGGCGCAGTCGCCCCCAGGCATGCAGGAGCAGGCGAACGTGGACAAGCAGACCGTTTCATTGATTGGCGTGCCGACCGACATCGGCGCCGGCCACCGCGGTGCGGGAATGGGACCCGAAGCCCTGCGCGTGGCCAATCTGGCCAGCCGACTGGAACGTCGCGGACTCAAGGTCATCGATCGCGGCAACCTGCAGGGTCCGCTCAACCCGTGGCTGCCGCCCGAGCAGGGCTATCGTCATCTGGACGAAGTGGTGGCCTGGAATACGGCCGTCCATACGGCTGTTCATCAGGAGCTGCAGGCGGGGCGCGTGCCGATCATGCTCGGCGGCGATCATTGTCTGGCGATCGGTTCGATCTCGGCCGTGGCGCGTCATTGCCATGACGAAGGCAAGCAGTTGCGGGTGCTGTGGCTGGATGCGCACACCGACTTCAATACTGCCGAAGCCACGCCCACCGGCAACATCCACGGCATGCCGGTGGCCTGCCTGTGCGGCACCGGCCCGGCCGAGCTGACCGGTCTGGGCGGAGTCGTGCCGTCGACCACGCCGGACGTGTTTCGCTACATCGGCATCCGCTCGGTCGATGAAGGCGAGAAGCGGCTGGTGCGCGGCGCCAACATGCAGGTCCACGACATGCGGCATATCGACGAAGTGGGCATGAAGCGGGTGATGGAGGAGGCCCTGTCCGGCATGGACGAGAACACCCATCTCCACGTGAGCTTCGACGTCGACTTCCTCGACCCCAGCATCGCGCCCGGCGTCGGCACCACCGTACGCGGTGGACCGGACTACCGCGAGGCGCAGTTGTGCATGGAGATGATCGCCGACACCGGGCGGATGGCGTCGCTGGACATCGTCGAACTGAACCCCGCGTTCGACAAGCGCAACGCCACCGCCAAGCTGGCCGTGGACCTGGTCGAGTCGCTGTTCGGCAAATCCACGCTGATCCGCTGAGCGTGCGCGCAATGCGGTGGTGTTCCAGCCGCTGAAAAGGAGTCAGCGGTGCTCCAGACTCCTGCTGACCGCAAAGTGCTTCATTCGAACGTCGGTGAGGTGGCTTTGCGAAGGCGCGCGCCTCGCATCGCAAGGCTTCCTCTTGCGCCCCCCGATGTCGGGTCCAACGGCCAGCTGCGATGATGCGCTGTACACGGGCATCGCACAAACCAGTCGAGCTTTCCGTCAAAGCCATCATTTGCGTTCTGTCGATATCGTTTGCGGGCAGCATGCCGCGTGATTCCTTGTTGATCGTCGATGTTTTCGTGAACCCCGGCGCATCGATCAAGCCGGGTTACGGTATGATCACGACTTGCTGCGGGCGGTCGATGTGTCGGACTTGGATCAGTGGATCCACTTATCCATGGGGCGGCTGTCTATTCGCGGAAATGGAGTTGCGATGTGAGCTGACCCGCAAGGGCCGGTCTGGTCGCTGTTGGGCAAACTCAAGGAAGGTAGCTCGGGCATGAATGCCGTCATGGATGTACACCGTTCCGATGATGTGTCGCGCTCAGATGGCGACGCCGAGTCGCTCACGGAAGATCTTCATTTGCACGGCCTGGTGCTGCTCGCGCAGTTCCATGGCGTGGCAGCAAATGCTGATCAGTTGCGTCACGAAGCCGGGCGCGGCTCGCAACCTTTTGACGAGATATCCCTGTTGCTGGCCGCAAGGAAGCTGGGCCTGAAGGCCAAGGTGGTTCGCCAGCCGGCAGAACGCCTTGATCGGGTGGCGCTACCGGCACTGGCGCTGCAACAGGATGGCCAGGCGCTAGTCATCGCCAAGGTCGATGACGCCAAGGTGCTTGTTCAGGACCTCGCCCTGCAGCGTTCGGTGATCATGGGCATGGATGAATTTGCCGCTCGCTACGACGGCCGCCTGCTTACGGTGGCATCGCGCGCCTCGATGGTCGCCGAGCTGGCCAAGTTCGATTTCAGCTGGTTCATTCCTGCGGTGGTGAAGTACCGCAAGCTGCTGCTGGAAGTACTGGTGGTGTCGTTCTTCCTGCAGCTGTTTGCGCTGGTCACGCCGCTGTTCTTTCAGGTGGTGATGGACAAGGTGCTGGTGCACCACGCCATGACCACGCTCACCGTCATCACCATCGGACTGGTGGTGATCACGCTGTTCAACGTGGTGCTGGCCGGGCTGCGCACCTATGTGTTCGCGCACACTACCAGTCGCATCGACGTGGAGCTGGGCGCGCGATTGTTCCGGCACATCCTGGCGTTGCCGCTGGCCTACTTCGAGTCGCGTCGCGTCGGCGACACCATCGCCCGCGTGCGCGAGCTGGAAAACATCCGCAACTTCCTCACCGGACAGACGCTGACCTCGGTGCTGGACCTGCTATTCACCTTCGTATTCCTGGCCGTGATGTTCTTCTACAGCGGCTGGCTGACGCTGATCGTGGTGATCTCGCTGCCGCTGTACGCGATCTGGTCGGCGGCGATCACGCCGACCTTGCGCGCGCGCTTGAACGAGAAGTTCGTGCGCGGCGCCGACAACCAGTCGTTCCTGGTCGAGACCATCTCGGGCATCGGTACGGTCAAGGCGCTGGCGGTGGATCCGCGCATGGTGCGCACCTGGGACAACCAGCTGGCCGGCTACGTCAGCGCCGGATTTCGCGTGACGTACCTGGCCAATATCGGCCAGCAGGGCATCCAGTTGCTGCAGAAGCTGGTCGGCGTGGCGGTGCTGTACTGGGGCGCGCAGATGGTGATCGACGGCACGCTGTCGGTCGGTCAACTGATCGCCTTCACCATGCTGTCCGGCCAGGTCTCCACGCCGATCGTGCGGCTGGCCCAGTTGTGGCAGGACTTCCAGCAGGTCGGCATCTCAATGGAGCGTATGGGCGACGTACTCAACACCCGCACGGAAGCGGGCGGCAGCCGCATGGCGCTGCCGCCGATCGAGGGGCGCATCACGTTCGAGAACCTGAGTTTTCGCTATCGCCCCGATACCGCCGAAGTGCTGGCGGGGATCAACCTCGACATCCCGCCGGGCGAAGTGGTCGGCATCGTTGGCCGTTCCGGTTCGGGCAAGAGCACGCTGACCAAGCTGATCCAGCGCCTGTACGTGCCCGAACGCGGCCGCATCCTGGTCGATGGTACGGATCTGTCGCTGGCCGATCCCGCGTGGTTGCGGCGCCAGCTTGGCGTGGTGCTGCAGGAGAACTTCCTGTTCAACCGCAGCGTGCGGGAAAACATCGCGTTGATAGATCCCGGCATGCCGCTGGAGCGGGTGATCCACGCCGCGCAGCTGGCTGGTGCGCACGAGTTCATCGTGGAACTTCCGCAGGGTTACGACACGATCGTCGGCGAGCACGGCGCCGGCCTGTCCGGCGGCCAGCGCCAACGCGTGGCGATTGCCCGCGCGCTGGTCGCCGATCCGCGCATCCTGATCTTCGACGAGGCGACCAGCGCGCTCGACTACGAGTCCGAGCGCGCCGTGATGGCCAACATGCGAGCCATCTGCCAAGGCCGTACCGTGTTGATCATTGCCCACCGTCTTTCCACCGTGCGGCACGCCGACCGCATCGTCGTGGTCGACAAGGGGCGCATCGTGGAAACCGGTGCGCCCGACGAGTTGCTGAAGCGCCCGGATGGACACTTCGCCCATCTCTCCCAACTGCAGCAGGGCTGAGCCATGACGCATCGACTGGCTGCCATCGGTGACGTGCTGCGACGCTACATGCAGGTTTTTCATGCGGCCTGGGCGGAACGCCGCGCGCTGGAACCGATCCCGCGCACGCACGACGAGCTGGCGTTCCTGCCGGCCCATCTGGAACTCACCGAGACCCCGCTGTCGCCGGCACCGCGCGCCAGCTTGTGGATCATCATGGGTCTGTTCTGCGTGGCCTTGCTGTGGGCCTGCTTCGGCAAGCTCGACGTGGTCGCCGTCGCCCCGGGACACACCGTCACCAGCAGCCGCACCAAGATCGTCCAGCCGGCCGAGACCGCCGTGGTGCGACGCATCCTGGTGCACGATGGTCAGGCCGTGAAGCAGGGCGATCTGCTGATCGAGCTGGACGCTACCGCCACCACGGCCGACAGCCAGAAGGCCGCGGAGGCCCTGATCAGCGCCCGGCTTGCCGCCGCACGGTCCGCCGCCCTGGTGCGGGCCATCGACGATGCCACCCCGCCAGCGGTGAAGCACGACGGCGATCTGCCTGCGGATCGTTTTGAAGCCACCCAACGCCTCGCACTCAGCGAGTACGCCGCCTTTGCCGCCAAGAAGCAGAGCTTGGAAGCGATGGTGGCGCAGAAGCAGGCCGAGTTGCGCACGGTCGAATCGGCCATCGTCCCGCTGCAGCAGTACCTGGCCATCTCGCGCACCCGCGTGGCGGACTACGAGAAGCTGCTGGACAAGAGCTATATCCCGCGACAGGACTACCTGCAGCGCAAGCAGGAACGCATCAATGCCGAGCGTGACCTCGCCGGCCAGCAAAGCCGCCGTGCGGAGCTGCGCTCAGCCATCATCGGTGCCAGGGAGGAGCTGTCAGTCACTGTCACTGACACCCGCCGCCAGCTGCTCGACGAACTGCGACAGGCCCGCGAACAGATCCAGCAATTCGAACCGGAAGTGGCCCGCACCACCCAACGCAATGCGCTCATGCAATTGCGCGCCCCCGTGACCGGCACCGTGCAGCAGCTGGCGGTGCATACCATTGGCGGTGTGGTCACGCCGGCCCAGCCGCTGCTTTCCGTCGTACCCGAAAACGAATCATTGGAAGTGGAAGCCACCGTGCTCAACCAAGACATCGGCTTCGTGCGCCCCGGTCAGCGCGCCACGATCAAGGTCGAGAGCTTTCCGTATACGCGCTACGGCTATGTCGAGGGTGTCGTGGAGAGTGTTTCGCACGATGCGATCCAGGACGAAAAACTCGGGCTAATCTACCAGGCTCGGGTGAAGATGAAGAAGACCGAGTTGCTGGTCGACGGCGTCAAAGTGCGCCTGACCTCGGGCATGGCGCTGACGGCGGAAATCAGGACGGGGAAACGGCGGGTGATCGAGTACATCCTTGATCCGCTACGCAAAGGTGTGGATGACTCGATGCGGGAGCGATGAAATCAAAAAACTTGACAGAAACGATCGAAATTTCGACTCCTGAAAAATTGGAGGTTTGATTATGAATCTCATCGTGTCTCTGATTTCACCCGCCGTGCTCATACGGCCCGGTATATGCAACAAGCGCGCTGCGGTGGTGAACAGGCCTATGAAACGGTAATGGGTGCTACCAGTTCGACTGGGCCTTCTCGTCCTTCACACCGAAGCACAGGACGAAAAAACAAGCTCAAATTTAGCTCGAAGTTTAGGATGGTGAGCCTGGATTCGATCTTCTCCAAATTAGCAAAGGTCGGCTTTTATGCCGAAAATGTTGACAAAATTTATCAGACGAATGGATCGAATTTCATGCGGAAGATAAGCCTAATTACACTGACGTTGCTCTATGCACTATGTCTCGGATGCGGCCGCACTGAGAGAGTACCTGCCCCGGATGTAAGGACCAATCCCGCGCCGCACGAGCGGCAGCGATTAGATATTTCGATAACGGGTCAAAGCGCCGTGATCGAAGGTATGCGTGGAAGATTGCAATATAACATTGCTGATGATTCATGCTTGCCGGTGGATTACGGAATGGCGCTGGGTGGTATGAAGCCAATTTTCACGATGGACCCCACATTAAAAGTGGCTATCACAGGACATGGTGGGTATGAAGGATTCGTTTACAGGGATATGTACGAGCCGTCGAACTACTACGGAATGGGCGTGTGTCGATGGGAACTCACCGCCATCAATATATATATTGTACGAAAAGACGGTAGAAAACAGTCATTTATGCTGAATGGCATTGACCTGAAGTATGGGGCGCAGAGTTATGTAACCTGCCCGAGTGGATCGCCCGGGCAATACTCGCTTAACTGCGCATTTAGTAGGTCTTACCCCATAGAAATACCAGGCGATTTCTACACACTATCCATAAATTCAGGGAGGGACTAACCCATGGCAATCTCAACGGATGATTATGCTCGAATGGCAGCGGATTCATATAAGAGTTGGCCAGACGGCCATGCGGTGGATGGCACCGACTTCGAGGTCTACAAGACGCTGCAAAACACTACGTCGGGTTACTACGGCGCCATATATAGAAATAAAATTACGGGCGAGCTCGTTGTCGCCCATCGTGGCACTGAATTTGATGACAATGGCACCGGGACCGATATATTGCGGGATCTTGTGGAGGCCGATGGTCAGATGGCCTTACAGCGCATCAATCAGCAGATTGATGACGCGAGACACTTGGTTGAAATAGCTCTTGATTTGGCAAAGCATTCGAGTCCAAGTGGTGGGCCGGTGTCGGTGACGGTTACAGGGCACTCTCTTGGCGGTTCGCTGGCCCAAGTAACGGCGTTTGAATATGGCCTCTATGGGGAAACGTTTAATGCCTACGGTGCTGCGGGGCAGTATGGCACCCCTGCCGGTGGATCGCAGGTAATTAATTATGTGAGAGCGACCGATTTGGTTGCCGCGGCGGGTCAGCAATTCGGCGAGGTCAGGATCTACGCAACGGCGACTGATCGCCAGCTATTGCTTATGCCGGAATTCAAGTTGGAACACGTGATCACGGATCTTGGGCCTAGCGTTACGCATGCTATCGCGCAATTTATTGGTGGAACGGATGGTTATCTTCTTACGCCTGAAAATAGTGAACGATATGTTGGTGATCGGGCGATATATGATTCATACAGGGCGACAATTTTCTCCACAGCGAAGCATTTACCTATTTATCTTACAGCTATGGGGCTTGGTCTGGAGTTGTCAGTCGCTGAGACGTTTTTATACTCGAGCTACCTTTACAATAAAGTAGTCAACGTTACACTTGAGAGCGAAGGTCCGGACAATATTACGGGAACGGATGACCGAAATTATATTAAAGGTGGGTTGGGTAACGATATTTTGACGGGTGGGGAACAGAACGACCTGATTTTTGGTGACAGAAATGAGGATACGCTCCGCGGTAGCGGCGGCTCGGATGCACTGTATGGCGGCGACGATAACGACTATCTCGATGGCGGTGCTGGCAGCGATCAGTTGGAAGGGGGTGATGGATTCGATCGCTACAATTTTTCGCTCGACGATTTGGCCGCGACTCCCGGAAGCGTTGATACTATCTACGATAGTGATAGAAGTGGTCAGATCGAGATCAATAATAACCAGTTTTCCGTAGGCGACAGGCTTTCAGTGGAAACTTGGCGTTCAATGGATGGGAAATTTCTAGTATCGGCCGATCTTTCACTGCCGTCTCAGAGTCTTTCCATCAAAAATGTGACAACGGGAAACGTCATTCTTGTAAAGGATTGGAGTAACGGCGACCTGGGTATCACGCTGAGTGGGCAAATACCCACGCCTCAGACAAATTCACTCAGTGACCAAGATGATTTGTTTGGAAATGCAGGAATGAATGGAGGTAACGACCTGTATGCGGGCCTCGCAGGGGATGACGGTCTGCACGGGGGCGCCGGCGATGACACGTTGGATGGCGGTGCTGGGTCGGATCTCCTTTTTGGCGGAACCGGCAATGACCATCTCGCAGGTGGAGACGGCAACGATTTCATCATCGATGGCTCCGAACTCACGGATATGGAGGACTGGAGCGATGAGGTGGATGGTAGCGGGAAAAGCCAGCGCCAGCGCGTTGAAGAAGACATCATGCAGCTGGGTTCGGTGGTTCTCGCTCAGGGAAAAGGCTGGTATGTCCGAAAGGAACCTGACACAGCCGGTGGCGCGGATAGCGTTGTCATTGTTACCGCCAAACAGACAGCATTTCTGGATCCCAATGTGGCCGCAAGCGGCGATGACATCATCGATGGGGGGATGGGGGATGACACCATCCTCGCAGGTGAAGGCAGGGACACAATCCAGGGTGGGGCGGGTGGAGATGAGCTTGTTGGGGGAGCGGATGATGACGTCATTTACGGTGGCGCCGACGATGACATGATCAATGGTGATACGCCGTCGCATTGGATACCTGGCATTGATCTCACGGCACAGATTTCAAGTAGCGCCAATCCCTGCGGTAATGACTTGATCGATGCGGGCTCAGGCAATGACCAGGTCTGGGGAGGTGGCGGAAACGACATCGTTTACGGTGGTGACGGAGATGATCGGCTTTCTGGGCGTGGTGAGGTTTCACCTGTCCAGCAAGGGGATACGGATGCCGACTACATCGACGGCGGGATTGGCAACGATGCCATCTACGGTGACGACGGTGACGATACCTTGTTCGGCGGGGATGGGAACGACCAGATACGTGGCGACAATGGGCTCGCAAACGCCCGGTTCGGTAACGATATATTGGACGGCGGCATAGGTGACGACCTGCTGATGGGCGATGGCGGCAACGACGTTCTCTATGGCAGAGACGGCGCCGATACCCTGAACGGTGATAGCGCCGACATCGCTGGCAGCCTGCATGGCAAAGATATCCTCGATGGCGGCGCGGGCAACGATAAGTTGTACGGCTTCGGCAATGGGGACGTGCTCTATGGCGGGGATGGTGATGATCTGCTAGTTGGCGATGCAGACGAGTCGCAGCTAGCCGCCACCTATCACGGGAACGATTTCCTGTTCGGTGGTGCAGGAAACGATGAACTTCAGGGTAATGGCGGAAACGATGTGCTGGATGGCGGTGTCGGTGACGACAAGCTGTTTGGCGGGGTCGGAGACGATGTGCTTGACGGCGGCGCCGACGAGGATGAACTGAACGGTGAAGATGGCAACGATCGGCTGAATGGCGGGGTCGCCAACGACAAACTTTGGGGTGGGGCCGGTAACGATGCACTGATTGGCGGCGTCGGCGACGACACCCTCGATGGTGGCGCGGGCAACGATTCACTTTCCGGCGGGGATGGTGTCGACTTGCTTGCCGGTAACGACGGCGACGACGTACTTGATGGCGGTGACGGCAACGACACGATCTATGGGCAGGGAGGAAACGACACCCTTAATGGCGGGGCCGGCAACGACATTTTGCTGGGCGGGGACTTGGTCAAGACCTTGACAGGCGATGACATCGTCTACGGCGGTGCCGGCGACGACGACCTGACCGGTGGAGGCGGGAATGACGAGCTCATCGGTGGTGTCGGCAACGATACCTACCATTTCGAAAGCGGTTTCGGCGTTGACCGCATCTTGCAAGTCGCCGGTGAAGATGCAGGGCAGGACGCAATCTCGTTCGGCTCAAGTATTCAAGCCACTGCTCTCGGCTATTCGTTGGATGGAGACAACCTGGTCATCCATAACTCTGCTACTGGAGACGTATTGACCGTTCGCGGCTACTTCGGTCCCGATGCTTCCATAAGCATCCACTTCAGCGACGGTGGGGTAACGACCAAGTCTGATCTGGAACAGCTTTTGGGGCTCACGACACCTCCAATTGTCGGCAGCGGTGTTGACCCAGTCAGTGGCACCGATGGCACCGATCGCATCTATGGCAATGACGACGACAACACGATCTATGGTCTGTTGGGAGACGACTACATCAATGGTGGTGCTGGCGACGACAAGATATACGGCGGTCCGGGCAACGATACCCTTGAAGGTGGTGCGGGGAATGACACGTACTACATTGGCGATGATGCTCTGGAAACGATTGTAGGGCTGGGCGACAGCGATGCCGGCAGTGACACGATTGTTTGCGATTTCCTTGGCAGCGAGGTCAATAACTACCAGATCAGTGGAAATGATCTCTACATACATAGAGGTTTGGCATATCCAGAAACCCTTTTACTCAAAGGCTTTCTCGCGGAGGCGAACGGCACTCACGTCATCCAGTTCTCGGACGGATCACAGCTGACAGCAGGTAATTTTCGTATCAGCCCCGGCGATTGGACCGGCACGTCTGGAGATGACATCTTCCAAGGGGATTCTGCCGATAATGTTCTGAATGGTGGGGTCGGTAAGGACACGATTTCAGGCGGTGCCGGAAATGACAGGATCAGTACCAGCGATGCGTGGTACGGCAGCTACGACTCTGATGTACTCAGAGGAGAGGCGGGTAACGACGTCTTGTCGGATGTTGATGGCACGATGTACGGCGGCACGGGAAATGATACCTACAACGTGATCGGTGACGACTATCGGCTCTGGTACAACCTTCCCGCCACGATCATCGAGAATCCCGATGAGGGCCAGGATACGCTGTACACCAACGCATACGATGTCAAGCTTCCAGACAATGTGGAAAATCTCGTTGCCAAGCCATCGCCTTGGCTTCAGAGGGGCTACGGCGACAGCGTCGACCCGCGCGACCTCGTCGGCAACGACTTGGACAACGTCATTACGGTCGATATGTCATCGAGCAACATTCACTCTGACATCGTTTACAGGCTGGATGGTGGTGCAGGCGCGGATACGCTGAACGGCAGCAGATACAACGATATCTACGTCGTGGACAATCCAAACGACGTGATCGTCGAGCCGAGTACTGGCGATGACCAGTCCTTCGACATTGTTCAGGCAAAGTATTCCTACCACCTCGACTCGGTCAGCAACATTGAGGAAGTTCAGCTGCTGGGCAGCGAGGATATTTCGGCGTGGGGTACGGATGCCGCAGATGTTCTCGACGGGAACACTTCCAGTGGCATGAATGTTTTGTATGGCGGCGCGGGGGACGACCAGTACGTGCTCGGGGTTTTGGAGGGAGACACCGTTGTCGAGGATGCGGCCGGTGGCAACGACACGGTCACGCTGTCGCTATCCATGCTCGGCGTCCCAGGCACCCCGACATCGTTCTTTGTGAGCGACTACGCGAACGTAGAAAATCTGACCTTAAGCGATACCCTGTTTAGCCTTACAGGTTCGGCTGGCGGCGGAAACCTGAACGGTAATGCCTATGACAATATCCTGACCGGAAACGGTTACGCCAACGTGATCCACGGCGGCGACGGCAATGACACCGTGTCCGGCGGACATCATGGCACCAGCTCCAGCCTGTTCGGTTCCGATCAGCCTGACGAACTCTACGGCGATGCGGGCGACGATACGCTTGACGCGAGTTGGGGTGGTGGATATCTCTACGGAGGCGCTGGCAACGACACGTTGAAGGGTGGCGCTAACAGCAATCTGTACGGTGGCTTGGGGAACGACTCACTGCAAGGCGGGCAAGGTGCTGACACCTTCCACTACGATGCGGGAGACGGCACCGACACCATTGATTCTGAGCCCAGTGCAGCACTGGACCAGATAATATTCGGCGCCAACGTGAGCACGAACGACGTGACATTCAGTCGCGACGGCACGACGCTTATTGTGCAGGTGGGCCTGGACTCTGCCAATCAGCTGCACGTGAACAACTATTGGGCGGATGTATCCGATAGCGCTGAGCTTACGGGGTCGATCGACCAGTTCGTCTTCGCGGACGGCACAGTGCGCAGGGGCGGCCTTGACCATCTGCCGTATACCAACAATCCACCGGTGGTGCATTCCAGTCTAGAGATCGAGGGCTTCGCGACACAAACCCTGACGTACCAGCTACCTAACGGCGTCTTCACCGATGCGTTGGATGACACGTTGACCTATGGTCTGGAGAGTAATGCGCCAAGCTGGTTGTCCGTTGACCCAACGACGGGTTCGCTGCAAGGGATAGTGCCCAACGGTGGTCTGGATACGGGGTTCTATCTGACCGCGACTGACACTTGGGGCCAAAGCGCCAAAGCCTGGGTGCATCTGACCGCTCGCAACCTGATCAGCGGCACCGACCAGGCGGATACCCTGACGGGTACTTCGGCAAAGGATGATATCCACGCTGGCGCTGGCGACGATTTGATCGCTGGTGGTGCAGGCGACCGTCTCTATGGTGGTACGGACAACGATACGTACGTGGTGTCGGACAGCTCAATCCAGATCATTGAGAATGCAGGGGAAGGCACGGACACGGTCGAGTCCTCTTCTGACTACGTGCTCGGTGATGGTGTCGAGAACCTGATTCTGATGACAGGTACGTCAGCCAATGCGGGTACAGGTAACGCCCTCGACAATGTCATCACCGGCAACGAGCAGAACAATGAGTTGGATGGCGGCTCCGGTGCGGATCGTCTGTTGGGCGGTGTGGGTGACGACATGTATATCGTTGACCGGACCGACGACGTGGCCATCGAGCTGGCCGGGGAAGGCACCGATACTGTCCGCTCGCTCATCGACTGGACTCTCGGCGACAATTTCGAGCGGCTGGAACTTGTCGGCCCGGGTGATCTATCTGGTGCCGGCAATGCGTTGGACAACGACTTGATCGGCGGCAGTGGCGACAACTACCTGGCTGGTGGCGGTGGAGTCGATCGGTTGTACGGTGGCCAGGGTGATGACTATCTGGTTCTGGAAACCTCGGGCGACCAGGCCTTTGAGAATCAGGGTGATGGCAACGACACTGTCGAGCGCCATTTTGAGACCAACTTGACGCTGGCCGACAACGTCGAGAACTTGGTCTTGGTTGGTGGCGCCTTGACCGGCAACGGTAACAATCTGAGCAACACCATTGCCGGCAGCAGTATGAACAACTCGCTGTCAGGCTATGCGGGTGACGATACCCTTGAGGGTCAAGCGGGTGATGACTCCATATTCGGTGGTGCGGGTGCGGATCTGTTGTCTGGTGGCGACGGTGCCGATTATCTCGATGGCGGCGATGCCGAAGATCGTCTGCAGGGTGGGCTTGGTAACGACACTCTGATTGGTGGCGCGGGCAACGACCTACTCGAAGGTGGTGCGGGTGATGACTACTATGTTTTTGCTGGCGGCTCCGGCAGCGACGTAGTCGACAATGCTGGTGGCGGCAACGATGGCATTTTCTTCCAAGGCGGCATTGATGCCAGCCGATTGACCTTCGCACGCGACGGGAACGATCTGGTGATCTTCGTTGACGGCGCTGTCGCACCCACGGTACGCGTCGCTGACCATTTCCTTGGTGGCGATGCGGCGATTGCATACGTTCAGCCCGATGGAGGAAATTCGTTCAGTGCAGCGCAAATCGCCCAGATGATCGCATCGGGCGAGGGTGGCGGCCCCCTGTACGACCAGACCGTGGAGGGCACCGCCGCCGCCGAGCAACTTGTTGGCGGTGCCGGCAAGGATCTAGTCAAAGGCCTGGCCGGCGACGATCAGTTGTTCGGCCTGGCCGGTGACGACACGCTGCAGGGTGGCGACGGCGACGACTACCTGGCCGGTGGTGACGGCAGCAGCACCGGCTCGGGCGCCGATCGGCTGGAGGGCGGTGTGGGCAATGACACCTTGAACGGCGAGGACGGCATCAACGTTCTGCTCGGCGGCGCGGGCGACGACAGCTACGTCTATGGCGGTGGCCAGGACACGATCGACAACACCGGTGGCGGCTTCGATGGCGTGTTCTTCAACGACGGTATCACCGCCTCGCAGCTCGGCTTCAGCCGTGACGGCGACGATCTGCTGATCACGGTGGACGGCGACGCAGACAGCACGCTGCGCGTTACCAACCACTTCCTGGGTGGCGATGCCGCCATCGACTACGTGCAGCCGGCCAGCGGGTCCATGTTGAACACGGCAGCCATCAACGCACTCGTCGGCAGTGGCAGTGGTGGCGACGGTGGCGGTGGCGACACTGGCGGCGATACCGGCAACCCGACACAGCCGGGTAATGACGGCGACTACACCAACACCGTCGATGGCACCTCGGCCGGCGAGCAGCTGCTAGGCAGCAACGGGCGGGATCTCATTCATGGCCTGGGCGGCAACGACACGATCTTCGGCTTCGGCGGTGACGACAAGTTCGACGGCGGTGACGGCGATGACTACTTGTCCGGCGGCAATGGCTCGTTCAGCGGCTCGGGCAAGGACATCCTGATCGGCGGTGCCGGTGTCGACACCCTGGTCGGCGAAGATGGCGAGGATTTGCTCTTTGGCGGTGCCGGCAACGACAAGTACATCTGGCAGGTTGGCTCCGGCAGCGATGTGATCGACAACACCGGCGGCGGCACGGACTGGTTGTTCTTCAACGGCATCGACCGCACCCGGCTGAGCTTCCATCGCAGCGGGGATGATCTGATCATCCTAGTGGACGGTGACGTGACCCAGCAGGTTCAGGTGAAGAACCATTTCCAAGGTGGCGATTTGGCCATCAGCTACGTGCAGCCCAGTGATGGTTACGCGATTCCGGCCGCGGACTTTGCCGATTTGCTGACCCCGTTGCCTGCCGGGCTCGCAACGGCCGTAGCCCCGGTGTCTCTCGTGGCGGACGAATCGGTTGCCGCGGTCGAAACTGTGCATGGGCTGCCGGCGACGGGCTCGCGCCCGGGCCGGTTTCTCGAAGATGGAGGCCATGGCCATCTGGCTGCTGGAGGCCGGAGGTGGTCGGCCGGCTACCTCACGATCGACGACGAGCCGAATGTCGCATCGATCAGACAGCATGGCGCGGCCTTTGGGCATGGCATAGGCATTAGCCGCCAGACGCAGCAGCTGATCGAAGCGATGTCCCGCTTCCATCCGGCTTCGGGCGAAGCATCGCCAGTGCACCAAGACCTGGCCTGGGAGCATCCGGCGGTTATCGCGGGCCACGATGCACTGCACCGGTTCAATTCAGAGCGCGCTGCCGCCATGCTGTAGCACGATCGGCGCGGGCTTCGATCGCGACGGAATGTCTCCGTCGCGGTTGAAGCTGTTTGGTCGTAGTTTGCAAAGCGGGAGCTGAAGGTCAGGTCTTGTCTTGCCATGTCGCCCGACATGACAACCTCCCATGTGCGGTGAGACGCCTTGCGGCGCATGCCAATGGGGGAAGTGCTATGGAGGCCATAGAGGAGGTTCGGTGCCGGCGTGTCATGGCTGGCAGAATGCTACGGAACAGATGAGCGATCCGGCAACCGGCCTCGATGCGGAGCACGCATGCAGAACATGGAATTTCGTACTTGCAAGATCGCCGTGCCCGACATCCGTTCGCTGTGTTGGGTCGGCGACACCTTGGTCGACTGGGTGGCGGGTGGCACCGTCATCCGGCTCGACGGCTCGATCGAGGCGTCGCATGTCAGTTACGCCTATCGCTTCGATGCCGCCATTGCGTCGCCATGCGGCGACTACGCGGTCATCTACGAAAGGCTCGGCACCACCGGCCTCGTCCTGCACAAGGGCGAAATCCTGCGGCAGATCCAGCGGGATTTCTATCACGCCGATGACTACGAGTACCCGATAGCCATCTTCCGCAGCCGCACGGGTCGCACGGTGTTGGCACATTGTCCGCAGGCGTATTGCCAGCTCGAGCTGGAAGACATCGAGACGGGCGAGCGCCTGGGCGGCACCAGCGCACGGGACCCCGGAGATTTCTTCCATTCCCGCTTGCGCGTCAGTCCGGACGGGCGCTGGCTGGCCAGCGCAGGGTGGGTCTGGCATCCGCTGGATACGTTGGCTGTCTTCGACCTTGAAGCCGCCTTGCAGGATGCCCCCACGCTCGACAAGCCCATCGACTTCGAAGGTTTCAACCCCTACGACAGGGAGACCGTCGCTGCGGACTTTCTGCCCGACGGCCGGCTGTTGGTCGTCCTTGGTCCGGGATGGGACGACAGTACGGAAGCCGCTATCGAATCGGATGCACTGGCTATCCTCGATCCGGTGCGGCGGGCATTGACCGCCAGCGTCGAAACCGTGGCGCCCACCGGTACCTTGATGCCGCTGGACGCCCGGTCCACGGTGGCGTTCTGCGTGCATCCCAAGGTGTTGTCCCTGCTGGACGGCTCCACGCTGGCCGCCTGGGAACAGATCGACTCGGGGCGCCAGGGCAGTGCCCTCACCAGGCACGAGTACCTGCCGCCACCCATCGCGCTGGATCATGCCCGAGGCCGGTTCGCGGTGGCCAGCGCGGAAGGCGTGACGGTGATCGAACGATTGACGCCGATGCGTCCTCCGCAGGGTGGGTGAAGACGAAAAGTGGAGGGAAAGAAAGTGCCGCTTTCTCCGAGTAGCCTTCCCAATGGAATGATATCCAGGTGGGTGTTCGTGTCGGCGCGTGTTTTTGTTATTGATATTTGGGGGTTGCTTTGCATACGACATCTGCGGGGCTCTTGGGAGTTGCATTTTTCGTACTTTCAGGCGTGCTCGCGATAGTGAACAAATTAGTTCGAGACGGTGAGCTGAAATTCATTGTCCGAAAAGTCGCTGAGCTATTCATGGCTATAGCCTTTGGTTTGATTTCCTACGCCATGATATTGAGCACCGTTGAGCAATATGAGGTTGGTCGAGCAGTTGCAACAAGCCGTGGTGGGGCTGCGGCCGTTGTCGTCAAGAATGAAACGCCTTTAATATTTTATGCAATCATGGTGTTTAAGATTATGGCGGTCGGAGTTTTCATCGCGATCTTCATAGGATGGATATTTAAATTTCTTGGTTTAAAGATAAAATTCGATTTTTAATTTCAATTCGTGCCAGTGCAATTTTCGGCTGCCGTTGGTGGCTTGGGTTGAGCGGCGACAGAGCCTGTGCCGTCGTTTGCTCCCGGGCCGAAGTCTAGGGATGGAGCTAAATTTAGTTGTGGATAATGGGGAGGTGAAACCGCTTCCGCTTTTCTTGGCGTCAAGACCAGTGGGAGTGATTTGCCCAGCCCCGCTTCCCACAATTCGTCACCAATCAGCAACGGCCGGTGGTTCAATCAGCGCGGCCGGATGTCGTAGACTGGCGTTTTACTTGCGCGACGCAGCATGAATACCCGAGTCCTTACCGGCATCACCACCAGCGGCACGCCGCATCTCGGCAATTACGTGGGGGCGATCCGCCCGGCGGTGGCGGCCAGCCGGCGCGATGATGTGGATGCGTTCTACTTCATGGCCGACTACCACGCGCTGATCAAGAGCGACGATGCGGGGCGGATCGAGCGTTCGCGACTGGAGATCGCCGCGACATGGCTGGCGGCGGGGCTCGACCCGGCGCGGGTCACCTTCTATCGCCAGTCGGACATTCCGGAAATCCCCGAGCTGACCTGGTTCCTCACCTGCATCGCCTCCAAGGGCATGCTCAATCGCGCGCATGCCTACAAGGCCGCGGTGGACAAGAACACGGCCGCGGGCGAGGACGTCGACGCGGGTGTCACCGCGGGCCTGTACATGTATCCGGTGCTGATGGCGGCGGACATCCTGGCGTTCGACGCGAACCAGGTGCCGGTGGGCCGCGACCAGATCCAGCACATCGAGATGGCGCGCGATCTGGGCCAGCGTTTCAATCACCTGCACGGGCACGAGTTCTTCGTGCTGCCCGAGGCGCTGATCGAGGAACAGGTGGCGACCTTGCCGGGCCTGGATGGCCGCAAGATGTCGAAGAGCTACGACAACACGATCCCGCTCTTTGCTGGCGGCAGCAAGCCGCTGCGCGAGGCGATCATGCGCATCGTCACCGACTCGCGCCTGCCCGGCGAGCCGAAGGACCCGGATGACTGCGCGCTGTTCACCATCTTCCGCGCCTTTGGCAGCGAGACCGAAACCGCCGCGTTCCGCCAGTCCCTGCTCGACGGCATCGGCTGGGGCGAGGCAAAGCAGCTGCTGTACGAGCGCATCGAAGCCGAGGTGGCGCCGATGCGCGAACGCTACGAGGCGCTGATGGCCGACCCGGCCGCGATCGAGACGATCCTGCAACAGGGCGCGCAGAAGGCGCGGGCGATCGCCACGCCGAAACTGGCTGCACTGCGCGAGGTGCTTGGTCTGCGTGCCATGACCACCGCGCCTGCGCCGGCCATCGGATCGAAGGCCACGCCGAAGCAGGGGAAAATGCCCCGCTTCGCCAGTTTCCGCGATGCCGATGGCGGCTTCCGCTTCCGTCTGTTTTCCGCGGAAGGCGAGGAGCTGCTGCTGTCGAAATCGTTTGCCGATCCGAAGGCGGCCGGTGCGCTGCAGAAGCAGATCAGGTCGCTCGGTGCCGGTGCTGCCGTGCTGCAGGTCCGGTCGCTGGGCGTGGACCTGGAGCTGGACGGCGCGACGGTGGCCAGCACACCGGATTGCCGCGACGAGCAGGCACGTGACGAAGCGCTGGCCTCGTTGCGCGAGGCGCTGGATCAGCTCGCCGCGCAGGACTGAGGCGCGGCAATCCAGGCCCACGGAGACCGAACCATGCGTTACCTCGCCATCCTGCTGTTGACCCCCTGGCTGCTGATTCTGTGCTGGGGCTACTGGGCTTATCCGAAGAGTCTGCCGCGCGTGGCAGCACGACGGTTCTTCGACGTCGCCGCCGTCGTGCTGGCGCTGATCGCCGCGGCGCAGTGCGCGGTGATCGGCTTCGATCGGGTGGAGCTGCCCACGGTCGACGGCTTCGGCCGCGCCAGCGGCGCGATCTGGCAGCAGGTGCTGCCGGCGCTGTATGGCTACGCTGCGTTCACCGTCGTGCTGTTGCTGGCGATGCTGTTGCGGCATGCGCTATGGGGACGCCGGCACTGATCCGCCGCGGACGACCTGCCACAAGTCATGCAATGACCAATGGCCGTCGACCCGTTTAAACGCTGACGGCAAGCTGTGCATCTATCCCCGGGTGACGAGTGCCTCGTTCGCCCAGGCGCGATCCTGCGCCAGACCTCATGGAAGTTCCCACATGCGCGTGGCATGCCTGTTGTTGTTTTCGCTGGCCGCAGTTTCCGCGCCGGCACTGGCCGTCGATATCGATGGACATATCCAGCCGGACGAATGGAAAGGTGCGCGGCACATCACCGATTTCCGCCAGGTGCAGCCGCTCAGCGGCAAGCCCGGTTCACTGCACACCGAGGCCTGGATACTGGCCACGCCGAAGGGCCTGGCGGTGGCCTTCCGCTGCGACCAGCCGGCTGGCGTGCCGCGCACGCATCAGCGCGTGCAGCGCGACTTCGAGGACCAGGTGGATCGGGTCAACGTGATGGTCGACTTCAACGGTGACGGCCGCACCGGTTACGACTTCGTGGTCAGTTCCACCGACGGCATCAACGACGCGGTGATCACCAACGAAACCCAGTTCAATAAGGACTGGGATGGCAACTGGAAGCACGCGGTGAGCGAGGATACTGCCGGCTGGAGTGTCGAGATCCTGATCCCCTGGTACACCGCGCCCATGCATGCGGCGACGGACGGCCAGCGCAAGCTGGGAATCTATCTGGACCGGGTGACCGGCTCGACCGGCGAACGCGACGGCTGGCCGGTGGCCAGTTTCACGCTGCCGCGCTTCCTGTCCGAGTTCAGGCAGATCGAGGTGCCGCACTACAGCCAGTCGCTGTTCGCCGTCACGCCTTACCTGTCAGGGCTGTATGACAACGTGCGCGGCCGCAGCCACTTCCAGGAAGGCGCCGACATCCTGTGGAAGCCGAACGGCCAGTTCCAGCTCACCGCGGCGCTCAATCCGGATTTCGGCCAGGTCGAGAGCGACGACCTGGTGGTCAACTTCGGTGCCACCGAAACCTATGTCAGCGACAAGCGTCCGTTCTTCACCGAGAACCAGGGCATCTTCGACTTCAGCCTGCTCGACGACAACAGCCAGCTGGTCTATACGCGCCGCGTGGGCGGTCCGTCGGATGACGGCCATGGCGCCGCCGACATCAATGCGGCGGTCAAGCTCAACGGCAGTTTCGGCTCCACCAGCTACGGCGTGCTGGCCGCCGACGAGGACGGCGAGGCGGGGCGCTTCTTCGGCGCCGCGCGGCTGACCCACGATTTTGGCGACCAGAGCCTGGGCATGCTGCTGACCCGGGTCGACCGGCCGTGGCTGGATCGCGAGGCCACCGTGCTGGGTGTCGATCACCACTGGCGGCCGACGCCGCAACTGACCATCGCCACCAACGTGGTCGGCAGCGACATCCTGCAGTCGGGCACGCATACCCGCGACAGCGGCGGCACCATCATTGCCGACTACGAGATGGGCGGCGGCTGGCGCCAGCAGTGGCTGGGCATGCACTTCGGCGACCAGTTGCAGATCAACGATTTCGGCTACCTCGACCGCAACAACTTCAACTACGCCCATTGGGAAGTGCGCAAGCGCTACACCGCGTTGCCGGCCGACTCGGCCTACAGCTCCAAGGAATGGCGCTACCGCATCGACGCACTGGACAACGATCACGGCCTGCGCCTGCGTCGCCAGTTCCGCGTCAGCCGCAACAGCAACCTGCGCAACGGAGCCACCGAAGTGGTGCAGCTCAACGCCAACAGCGCAGGCTGGGACGACCTGCTGACGCGGGGCCATGGCGCGCTGTTCCTGCCGCCCAGCATCGACCTGGCCTATGAGCGGATCAGCCCACGCCACGGCGACTGGGCGTTCAAGCTGGACGCGGAGGTGGTCAGTGGCGGCCTCGGCGGCAACCGCCAGTTCGGCTACGACATCAAGTTCATTCCCACCTATTTCATCAGCGATGCGTTCAGCGTCTACGCGGGCCCCTACTACGAGCATCTGCCGGACTGGCTGGTGTGGCAGCACGACAACCTGATCGGCCGCTTCGACGAGCACACGCTGCAGCTCGATGCCGGTTTCGACTGGGCCATCGACCCGCGCCAGGAGCTGCGCGTGAAGCTGCAGGCGATCGGCCTGGATGCACGCCTGCGCGGCGGCTATCGCGTCGGCGCCAACGGCCGCGCGGTGGTCAGCGACGAGCCGGTCGACGATTTCAGCGTGCGCAACCTCGGCCTGCAGATCCGTTACCGCTACGAGCTGGCCCCGCTGTCCTACCTGTACGTGGTCTATGGCCGCGGCGGCTACGCGCTGGACGGCTACGCCCGCAACACCGCCGACGCGTTCGGCAACAGCTTCGCCTTGCGCGACGACGAGCAACTGCTGGTCAAGCTGAGCTACCGCTTCGACATGTAGCAGCCGCTCATTCCCAGCGGTTGAGGTACGGCCCGAACGCCTCGCGCTGCGGCTGCACCACGCAGAAACGATGGCCGCCGGGCGCCTCCATCACCCACCAGCGCTCGCGCACGAAGGCGATGCGGCGGGCGCCGAGGCGTTCCAGCCGGGCCACTTCGGCATCGAGGTCGTCGGTTTCGATGTCCAGGTGCACGCGGCTGGCTTGCTCCACCTTCTGCAGCAGGATGATCGGCTCGTCCGCGGCCGTGCGCAGTTCCGCGTACCTGCCGTCGCCGTCCTGGTCGGGGCTGGCGACCGGCTTGCCCAGGGCTTCGCTCCAGAACGCGGTGGCGGTGGCGAGGTCGTCGACCTGGCAGTCGATGACGAGGGTGCTGAGTCGGCTGTGATGCATGAGTCATCTCCGCTGTACGGCGCGCGGTGCGGCGCAGTGCGAGAATACGCGGCATGGCACCGCTCAAGTACCTCCAGGCTTATCCCGTCACCTTGCAGGACAAGGTGCGTGAACTGATCGCGCAGGAGCGCCTGGGCGAGCACCTGGCCAGGCGTTATCCCGATCGCCACGAGGTGCAGAGCGACAAGGCGCTGTATGCGTACGTGGCCGCGCTGAAGCAGCAGCACCTGAAGAACGCGCCGGGCATCGACAAGGTGCTGTACGACGCCAGGCTCGACGTGCTGCGCAATGCGCTGGGCCTGCACACCGCGATCTCGCGCGTGCAGGGCGGCAGGCTGAAGGCGAAGAAGGAGATCCGCGTGGCCAGCCTGTTCAAGGCCGCCGCGCCGGAATTCCTGCAGATGATCGTGGTGCACGAACTGGCGCACCTGAAGGAGCTGGACCACAACAAGGCGTTCTACCAGCTGTGCACCTACATGCTGCCGGACTACCACCAGCTGGAGTTCGACCTGCGCGTGTACCTGACCTGGCGCGAATTGCCTTCGACCGACAACACCGACGTGCGGGAACGATGATGGATAGTGCAGCACTGCAGAAATACCTGCTCCGCCTGTTCGAGCGGCACGACGTCGAACTCGAGGCCGACGAAGACGGCTGGCTGGTCACCGACGGCGACTTCCCCGCGATTCGCGCCGACTGGCACGAGGGCGCGGCGGGTGAACCGGGCCGGCTCGATGTCGACGTGGTGCTGGGCGAGGAACGGCGCATCGAGGAAAGCTTCGCCGGCCTCGGCGGCGGCGAAGCGGGCTGTCGCGATGCGCTGAAGACCTTCGAGCAGAACGTGTTCCACCTGCTGCTGGCCGCCTGCTGGTACGTCACCGACGACCGCCGCATGCAGATCACCGCGTGGGAGATCGGCTTGCGCAGCTGGGACGTCTTCATCGGCCCGTTCAGCGTGCGTGGTGCGGACGTCGCCGACATGCCGCTCGACGCACTGGCATCGATCGAGGCTGCTCTGAAACGCGAAGCGCTGACTCCCGAACTGCACTGGTTGCGGCTGGTGCACAGCCACGCCGAAGACGGCGACTCGCGCTGCGAAGCCCTGCTCGACAACGAACTGTGGACGGCCGGAACGCTGGCCCTCAACGAAGTGGCCTGGCCCCGCGGCGGCGACTACAGCGCCCGCTGCTTCATGCTGCTGGACGTGCGCGACTACTGAGCGCGAACGCCGCGCCGGCAGGTGATTCGTCGATGGGGTGGGAGCGGTCGGCAAGTTCAAGGTGGAACACACTGGCTGCCCGCGTGATCAATGGCGGCGCGATTGCTTCGTCAGTCGGCGGGAATGGCGTGGATGTTCCGGGATGTGCCCACGGGAAGAGTGCAGTGCTGGATAGCCAAGGGGAGGATGTGTGTCATGGCAGATATCAAGTCGTTTGTTCCGATGACAGGGCGTGGCGCCTTCGACGTCACCTATGTGGATGGAACGGGTTACATGACCATCACGGTCAAGGTCTTTCCGAACTACGAAAATCGCCCCGTCGAGGGTGTGTCCTGGAACCGGCAGGACACCATGAGGTTTGAGGCGGGGGCCAAGGCGGCAGTCAGGGAGCACTGGGACGGGAAGTTCTTTCTTGTCAATCGCAAGAAGAATACCACGCCACGTGTCTCGGTCCTGTTCAACGTGCATTTCGTGACGACCAGGAGCGAGGCGACCGTCATCATGAATGTACCGCGCTACTCGTCGGCTTACGGCCCGGGAGGGCTGGCGCGCTGTGATTCCTATGTGGGCCTGAGCCAGATCGACACCGGCAACATTGCCGCGCAATCGAGCGCCATGGTCCACAGCGAATCGACTGGCCTGATCAACGTCAAGTTGACCGAGGCCGGCAACGTATCACGCGACGAGCGCTGCCGGATCAGCGCGCTGTTCCTGCCGCTGGGCCTGAATGCCGTCGTGCTGGATCCGTACGGCACCCTGACACCGCAGCTGAAGGTTGCGCTGGCCAACCTGAGCCTGCGCATCAAGACCGGGACACCCTCGCGTCCACTGGTGCCGCTGATCGTGAAGGCGCGCTACAACACCGGCATGGGCGCGTCGGCTGGAAAGGTGGTCAAGCAGATGCGCGCCGTACGCGATCAGTTGATCGCATTCGGCGTGCGCAACCCGGTCAGCGTCGATCCATTGGCAGTCAATGATCTGGGCTTGCCCAGTGCCGGATTCATCGAACTGGAGTGCGACCTGACCTTCGAAACCCGCTTCGATGACGACATGTGGATGAATATCTTCGCCCACGAGTATGGCCACATGCTGGGCCTGCCGGATGAATATGACGCGCCGCCGGCTCCCACGGACCGCTCCTCCAAGGCCATTGCCATCAATCGGTTTTGCGCGATGTGCGATGTGCACAAGGCGGCAAAACCTCCGATGGGCATGATGACCACCAGCATCATGTGCAAGGGGCGCGACATCCTGCCCTGCCACATGCTGCCCGCGCTCGAAGCCATCATTCGCATCACCAACGAGGAAGGCTGGACTGTCGGTTGACGCGAGCCGGCACGCCGGGGCGGCGGCCCGCGCTTCCATCGCCAGGCCTGGAGCCGGGGGAATGCCTGTCCCTGGCACGAACAAACAGGGCGCCCGAGGGCGCCCTGTTTGCTTGACGATGATCCGCCTGCTCAGTTCGGCAGGGACAGATCGTCCAGCATCGCCTTGAGGAAGCGCGCGGCTTCGCCGCCGGTGGCGGCGCGGTGGTCGAAGGTCAGCGACAGCGGCATGCGGCGGTGCACTTCGATGCCGCCGATCACCGCGACCACGTCGTGGCTGAGCTTGCCGGCGCCGACGATGGCGACCGTGGGCGGCACCACCACGGGCGTGGCGTAGCGGCCGGCGAACATGCCGAAGTTGCTGAGGCTGATGGTGTAGCCGGACAACTCCGAGGCCGGGATGCTGCGGTCCTCGACCTGGCTGCGCAGGCGCTTGATCGCGGTGCGGATGCCGGCGCCGTCGAGCATGTCGGCGTTGCGCAAGGCCGGCACGAACAGGCCGTCGTCGGTGTCGACCGCGATGCCGATGTCGACCTGCGGGTGCAGCGTGCGGGTGAGGTTCTTGCCGTCGAACCAGGCGTTCAATGCCGGCACCGTCTTGCAGGCGAACACGATGGCGCGGATCAGGCGCGCGGTGATGTCCTGCTTGCCGATCCAGGCGTGCAGGTCGGCGTCATCCACGAGCGTGGTCGGCACGACCTGGGCGTGGGCGTCGGCCATCACGCGGGCCATGTTGCGGCGTACGCCCTTGAGCTGTTCCGGCTGGCCGCTGGCGGCCTGTGACGGCGGCGCGGTGCGCACCGGCTTGCCGGCCAGCGAGACCGGGCCGCGCTGCGGCTCCGGCTGCGGCAGCTCGGGCGCCAGGTGACGGCCGGCCGAGGCGGGCACCGCGCGGGCGGGGGCGGTGCCGAGCGCGGCCGAGCCATTCGCGGCGGCGTCCTTGACGTCCTTCATGGTGACCACGCCGTCCGCACCGCTGGGGCGCACGCGGGTGAGGTCGACCTTGAGCTTCTTCGCCAGCGCACGCACGGCCGGCACGGCCTTGACGCCGCCGATGCTGGCGGCCTGTTCGACGTGGACGGTGTTGCCACTGACCATGGCGCCAACCACGGTGCCTTCGTCCTCGCGATCCTTGCCGCCGGTCTCGACTTCGCCACCCTCGTCGGAGACGACGACCTTGCTGCTGTCATCCGCGGCCGGGCTGCCGACACTCTTCTTCGGGCCATGCTGGTGGCCGGTGTCCTGCGACTCGGCGCGCTGCTTCGCGTTCGGGTCGGGTTCGAACTCGGCCAGCGCGGCACCGGTCTCGATGATGTCGCCGGGGGCGCCATGCAGCTTGACGACCTTGCCGGTGTACGGCGAGGGCACGTCGACGACCGCCTTGGCGGTTTCCATCGAGCACAGCGGGGCGTCCAGCTTGATGGTGTCGCCCACCTTCACGTGCCACTCGACCACGGTCGCGTCGGGCAGGCCTTCGCCGAGGTCGGGGAGGTAGAACGTCTTGATGTCAGCCATGAGCGGATTTCCAGGTATGAGTTTTCCGGTTTGCTCCCTCCCCTGCTTGCAGGGGAGGGTTGGGGTGGGGTGCTCTTGATCCGGGCTTCAGATCAAGAGCTTTACCCCCTCCCAGCCTCCCCCTGCAAGCAGGGGGAGGAGCAAGGGCGTCAGCTTGCTGCGAGGGTACGCTTCGCCGCGTCGACGACGCGTTCCACGTTCGGCAGGTATTTCATTTCCAGGCGGAACAGCGGGATGTGGGTGTCGAAGCCGGTGACGCGCTCGACCGGGGCGAGCAGGTCGTACATGCATTCCTCGGCCAGGCGGGCGGCGATCTCGGCACCGAAGCCGGCGGTCTTCGGGGCTTCGTGCACGATCACGCAGCGGCCGGTCTTCTGCACCGATTCGGCGATGGTGTCGAAGTCCAGCGGGGTCAGCGTGGCCACGTCGATCACTTCGGCGCTGATGCCCTGGCTGGCCAGTTCGTCGGCCGCTTCCAGCGCTTCCTTCACCTGTGCGCCCCAGCTCACCAGGGTCACGTCGGTGCCGTCGCGCAGTACGAAGCACACGTCCAGCGGCAGCGCCTCGCCGTCGTCCGGCACTTCTTCCTTGTACTGGCGGTAGATGCGCTTGGGCTCGAAGAACATCACCGGATCGGGATCGCGGATCGCCGCCAGCAGCAGGCCGTAGGCACGCGCGGGCGAGGACGGCATCACCACGCGCAGGCCGGGGATGTTGGTGAACAGGTGCTCGTTCGCCTCGGAGTGATGCTCCGGTGCGCGGATGCCGCCGCCCCACGGCGCGCGCCACACTGCCGGCACGGTCAGGCGGCCGCGGGTGCGGTTGCGCATGCGCGCGGCGTGGCAGGCGATCTGCTCCATCATCGGGTAGATGAAGCCTTCGAACTGCGCCTCGGCGACCGGCTTCATGCCGGCCACGGCGAGGCCGACGGTGACGCCGGCAATGGTGGTTTCGTCCAGCGGCGTGTCCAGCACGCGCAGTTCGCCGAACTTTTCCTGCAGGCCCTGGGTGGCGCGGAACACGCCGCCGTTGACGCCGACGTCTTCGCCCAGCACCACGACGGAATCGTCGTGCGCCATTTCATAGGCGAGCGCCTGGGTGACGGCTTCGATGAGAGTGATTTGTGCCATGACTCAATGACCCTTGTTTTCAAGCGACAGGACGTAATCGCGCTGCTTGGCGAGATCGGCGGGGATTTCGGCGAAGATGTAGTCGAACATCGCCGAGACCGGCTGGGTCTTGGTCTCGAGGTAGGCGTTCACCTCGTTGTCCATCCAGTCGTCGCACTCGGCCTTCCAGGCTTCTTCCTTTGCGTCGTCCCACACGCCCTTGGCCACCAGCCAGTGGCGCAGGCGCTTCATCGGCTCCTTTTCCCAGCCGTCCTTCACTTCCTGCTCGCCGCGATAGCGGCGCGCGTCGTCGGCGGTGGTGTGGTCGCCCAGACGATAGGTGACCAGTTCCAGCACGCTGCCGCCTTCGCCGTTGCGTGCGCGCTCCAGCGCGTCTTCCATCGCCTTGCGCACCGCGATGATGTCGTTGCCGTCGACCTGGATCGAAAACAGGCCCGCGGCGATGCCCTTCTGCGCCAGCGTGGGCGCGCCGGACTGGATCTTGCGCGGCACCGAGATCGCCCACTGGTTGTTGACGATCACCGCGACCAGCGGCAGGTTCTGCGCGCCGGCGATGTTGATGGCGCCGTAGAAGTCGCCCTTGGACGAACCGCCGTCGCCGATGGTGCACACCGCCACGCGCTTCTCGCCGCGGATCTTGAACGCCAGCGCGGTGCCGGCCGCATGCAGGCACTGCGTGGCGATCGGCACCGACCAGGCGAAGTCATGCCGCGCCGGTTCCTGCTGGTAATCGTTGCCGCGCTCGTCGCCGCCCCAGTACATGTAGACCTCGCGCGGCTGCACGCCGCGATAGAGCTGGGCGCCGTACTCGCGGTAGCTCGGCGCGTAGACGTCCTCGGGGCGCATCGCGCTGCCGATGCCGACGTGCGCCGCTTCATGGCCCAGGCAGCTGGCGTAGGTGCCCAGCTTGCCGGTGCGCTGCAGCGCGATCGACTTGGCGTCGAACACGCGGGTCGACAGCATCAGCTTGTACAGCTTGACCATGTGCTCGAGGTCCTTGGCGAACTCGGGCAGATCGTCACGGACCTGCTTGCCCTCGGCGTCGAGGTATTGCAGGTATTCGATTTCAAACTTGGCGGCGATGGTCACGACTCGCTCCGGGGTGAGGAAGAGAGGGAAAAACCTGGTTGATGGCGTGCCCTCGACGCATCCTCGGGCACACAAACGACCGAACAAGACCGCGCTTGATAACAGGCGGGCATGTTGCGCTGCAAGGTACAGCGCAGCATTCGTGGGCGTACGGATGGGCTTGTCGCGCGGCTTCCCGGAACGTCAAACGCACTGCAAAGCGGGTCTCCCGCGACTGTTGCCAAGTATTCGAGGTGTCCAGGACGAGCCCCATGTCCTGGGTCAGGGACTGACCGGGCGGCAGCCGTTACCATGGCCGTTTTCCGGAAACGTGACGGAACACCATGACCGACAACCAGCGCGATCTCGAAGCCGGCATCCAGACCGATCTCAACGGACAGATCACCTACGGCGGCTATCTGCATCTGGACACCTTGCTGTCGGCACAGCAGCCGCTGAGCCAGCCGCCGCATCACGACGAGATGCTGTTCATCGTGCAGCACCACGTCTCCGAGTTGTGGATGAAGCTGCTGATCCACGAGCTGAAGGCGGCGGTGCTGTACCTGCGGGCCGATGACATCGATGCCTGCCTGAAGATCCTGGCGCGGGTGAAGCAGGTGCAGCGCCAGCTGTTCGAGCAGTGGGCGGTGCTGGAGACGCTGACGCCGGCGGAGTACCTGGAGTTCCGTGGCGTGCTGGGGCCGTCGTCCGGCTTCCAGTCGCTGCAGTATCGCCAGATCGAATTCCTGCTGGGCAACAAGAACGCCGACATGCTCAAGGTGTTCGCGCACGATCCGGCCGCGCAGGCGGAATTGCGCGGGGTGCTGGAAGCGCCCAGCCTGTATGACGAGTTCCTGCGTTACCTGGCGCGGCGTGGCCACGCGGTGCCGGCCGAATTGCTGGAGCGCGACTGGACGCGGGCGTATCGTCGCAACGAGGCGCTGCTGCCGGTGCTCAAGCGCATCTACGAGGATCGCGCGGGGTTCTGGCCCGAATACCACATGTGCGAACAGCTGGTGGACGTGGAGGAGAGCTTCCAGCTGTGGCGTTTCCGCCACATGAAGACGGTGGAGCGCATCATCGGCCATCGCCGTGGCACCGGCGGTTCGTCCGGGGTGAGCTTCCTGAAGAAGGCGCTCGATCTGGAATTCTTCCCCGAACTGCTGGACGTGCGCACCGTGCTGGGCAGCTGAGCGAATCGCCCGCCGCTTGCGCAGCCCGGCCTGAATCCCGTCATGATGTGCCACCTGAAATCCGGGAGCACCCATGAACGAAGCCGTCCAGACCAGCACCGCACCCGAGTATCCGCAGACGCTGGGGCATCCGCGTCCGTTGTGGATGCTGTTCATGACCGAGTTCTGGGAGCGCTTCGCGTTCTACAGCGTGAGCTGGGCGCTGGCGCTGTACATCGTGGCGCACTTCTACCACGGCGATGCCTCCGGCCAGGCGTGGGCCGCCAGCATCTTCGGGGCGTACACCGCGCTGATCTACGCCTCCAGCATCTTCGGCGGCTACGTGGCGGATCGGGTGATCGGCTACCAGCGCTCGATCCTGCTGGGCGCGCTGATGATGGCGCTGGGCCTGTTCGTGGTGATGCTGCCCAGCCGCGGTGTCTTCCTGCTCGGCCTGGCGATGGTGATCGTGGGCAACGGGCTGTTCAAGCCGAACATCTCCACCATGGTCGGGCAGTTGTACGGGCGCGACGATCCGCGCCGCGATCGCGGCTTCACCCTGTTCTACATGGGCATCAACGGCGGCGCGCTGCTGGCGCCGCTGCTGACCGGCTGGATGGCCGGCCATTTCACCGATACGCCGATGCAGCAGAACTACCGCATCGTGTTCGGCGCGGCCGGCGTGGGCATGCTGCTCAGCCTGCTGTGGTTCTGGTTCGGCCGGCGCGGCCTGAAGGGCGTGGGCCGACCGGCGCCGGAAGCGGCCGGCCGCATGCGCGTGGTGTGGGTGGTGCTGGGCATGGTCGTCGCGGTGCCGCTGGTGTACCTGCTGCTGGCCTTCGTCACCACCGGCTTGTCCTGGATGCTCGGCGCATTGTTCGTCGCGGTGGCGGTGATGCTGCTGGTCGAGGCGGTCAGGCACGATCGGGTGCAGGTCGACCGGGTGGTGGCGATGCTGATCATCTTCGCCTTCAACATCCTGTTCTGGATGTTCTACTTCCAGCTGGGCACCTCGTTCAATTTCCTCGCCGAGAACCTGGTTGACCGGCAGATGTTCGGCGGCTGGATCTTCCCGGTGGGCTGGTTCCAGTCGGTCAGTCCGCTGGCGATCATCGTGCTGGCGCCCGTGGTCACCGTGGTCTGGGCTTTCCTGGCGTCGCGCAGGAGCGAGCCGTCGATCCCGCGCAAGTTCGGCCTAGGCCTGATCTTCAACGGCCTGGGTTTTGCGGTGCTGATGTACGCGCTGTCGCGCCTGCTCGATGTGCAGGGGCTGATTCCATTCTGGCCGCTGGTGCTGTGCTACGTGCTGCAGACGGTGGGCGAGCTGTGCCTGTCGCCGATCGGCCTGTCGATGGTGACCAAGCTGGCGCCGCCGCGACTGGTCGGCCTGGCGATGGGCGGCTGGTTCCTGTCGCTGGCGGTGGGCGGCAACCTGTCCGGCCTGCTGGCCGGCAGGATCAGCGGCGAAAGCGGGATGACCGCCGCCTCCGCACTGGACGGCTTCACCTTCAGCTTCTGGCTGCTGGCCGGTGCCGGTGTGTTGTTGCTGCTGATTTCGCCCCTGATCAACCGGCTGATGCACGGCGTGCGCTGAAGCGATCAGGCCCCGGCAGCGCGCGGCTTTTCCCCGGGCCGCGTGCTGCAGCGCATTTGACGGATGCGGAGCCGCCGGTTACATCTGGCCGTTCGCAATAACCTGCGAATCACCGATGAGTACAGGGGCAAGGCATGAGTAACAGCACACTCGCCGGCGACGCGAAGCCGGTACCCGACTATCCGCAAATGCTGGGGCATCCGCGTCCGTTGTGGATGCTGTTCATGTCGGAGTTCTGGGAGCGCTTCGCGTTCTACGGCATGCGCTGGGCGCTCACGCTGTACATCGTGGCGCAGTTCTTCAACGGCGACGAAGCCGGCCAGGCTTCGGCCAGCCGCACTTATGGCGCCTACCTGGCGCTGGTCTACGCCACCGCGGTGTTCGGCGGCTACGTGGCGGACAAGATCATCGGCTACCAGCGCTCGATCCTGCTGGGCGCGGTGGTGATGGCCGCGGGCCTGTTCATGGTGATGGTGCCCCAGCACGAGATCTTCATGCTGGGCCTGGCCACCGTCATCGTGGGCAACGGCCTGTTCAAGCCGAACATCTCCTCGATGGTGGGCCAGCTGTACGCCACCGGCGACTCGCGCCGCGACCGCGGCTTCACGCTGTTCTACATGGGCATCAACGCCGGTGCGCTGATCGCGCCGATCCTGACCAGCTACCTGGCCGAACGCGTCTTCGGCACGCCGCAGCACGACAACTTCCACGTGGTCTTCGCCGCGTCGGGCGTGGGCATGCTGATCAGCCTGGTGTGGTTCTGGTTCGGTCGTCGCCAGCTCGGCCCGGTCGGCAAGCCGGCACCGGAAATCGCCAACCCGATGCGCGTGGTGTACGTGGCCATCGGCGTGCTGGTGGCCATTCCGCTGGTCTACCTGCTGATGGATCGTGCCGGTGCGGTGGCGATCCAGTGGCTGCTGACCGCGCTGTTCATCGGCGTGGGCGTGATGCTGGTGATCGAGGCGATCCGCACCGGACGCGTGCAGATCCAGCGGGTGATCGCGATGCTGATCATCTTCACCTTCAACGTGCTGTTCTGGATGTTCTTCGAACAGGCCGGCAGCTCGTTCAACTTCCTGGCCCAGCACATCGTGGATCGCAACCTGGCGGGCTGGGAATTCCCGGTCGGCTGGTTCCAGTCGGTGAACCCGGTGGCGATCGTGCTGCTGGCGCCGCTGGTGGCGATGACGTGGGGCTGGCTGGACAAGCGGCGCATCGAACCGTCGATCCCGCGCAAGTTCGGGCTGGGGCTGATCGGCAACGCGCTGGGCTTCGCGGTGCTGATGTATGCGCTGTCCGGCCTGGTCGGCGACAACGGCATGATTCCGCTGTGGACCCTGGTGCTGTGCTACGTGCTGCAGACGGCCGGCGAGCTGTGCCTGTCGCCGATCGGCCTGTCGATGGTGACCAAGCTGGCGCCGGTGCGCCTGGTCGGGCTGGGCATGGGCGGCTGGTTTCTGTCCACCGCGATCGGCAACAACCTGGCCGGCCTGTTCGCCGCCCACGTCAGCGGCGACAGCGGCATGACCGTGGACTCGGCGTTGTCCGGCTACACCTCCGGCTTCTGGATCCTGCTGGGCGGCGGCGTGCTGCTGTTCCTGATCGCCCCGCTGATCAACAAGCTGATGCACGGGGTGAGGTGAGGCAGGAGCGGGAACGCAGAACAAGAGCGGGCGCGGTGTGCGTTCCCGCTCTTACTCCATCAAGCGGTCCAGTATCCGCGTCAACCAGCGCTGCTCCTCGGCGTCCAGCCTGGCCAGCACTTCGCGTTCGCGGGCACGCGCCATCGGCGCCACTTCGTCGTGCATGGCCCAGCCCGCTTCGGTGAGGCTCAGCACCGAGCGGCGCTTGTCGTTGTCGTGGGTGGCCCGGTCGACCCGGCCGGCCTCGACCAGTCGGGCCAGCGCACGGCTCACCGCCACCTTGTCCATCGCCGTGCGTTCGGCCACCTCGCGCGCCGACAAGCCCTCGAAACGCGCCAGCACCGCCATTACCCGCCATTCCGTCACCGAGATGTCGTAGCGCCGCTGGTAGTCGTCGGCGATCGCCTGGCTGATCGTGTTGGACAGGATCGACAGCCGGTACGGCAGGAAATGCTCCAGCTGCAGCGGGGCGTGCTCGGCGGTGGCTGGGGCAGGCTTGCGCTTTCGGGGCATTGCGGCGATGGTCCTTGCAAATGGTTTCATATGAAACTATAACGTGGGTTTACCGTCGATGGTGCCACGCTCTCGTGCTGCCATCGTGCACCGTCACACAGGAGAGCGCCATGAACGCCCAGCCGAACCTTGGCATGCAGGTCACCACGTTCGAAAACCCGATGGGTATCGACGGTTTCGAATTCGTCGAATTCGCCGCCCCGGCCGGTCGCGCCGATGAACTGCACGACCTGTTCAAGCGGATGGGTTTCAGCGCCGTGCTGAAGCACAAGTCGCGGCCGATCACCGTGTACCGCCAGAACGGCGTGAACTTCCTGGTCAACGAGGACCCCGATTCGTTCGCTGCCGACTTCGCCGACAAGCACGGCCCCAGCGCCTGCGGCTTCGCGATCCGGTTCAGGAAACCCGCGGACGAGGTGCTGGCTGCCGTGCTCGGCAACGGCGGCGAGGCGGTGACCGACAAGGTCGACAGCAAGGCGGTCGGCGCGCCGGTGATCAAGGGCATCGGCGACTGCATGCTGTATCTGGTCGATCGCTACGGCAGCGCCGGCAGCATCTACGACGCCGACTACGAGGCGATTCCCGGTGCCGAACAGAACCCGGCCGGTTTCGGACTCACCTTCATCGACCACCTGACCCACAACCTGTACTTCGGCAACATGCAGAAGTGGTCGGACTACTACGAGCGCCTGTTCAACTTCCGCGAGATCCGCTACTTCGACATCAAGGGCGCCAAGACCGGCCTGGTGTCCAAGGCGATGACCGCACCGGACGGCATCGTGCGCATTCCGCTCAACGAGTCGAACGACCCGAAGAGCCAGATCAACGAATACCTCGACGCCTACCATGGCGAAGGCATCCAGCACATCGCCTGCTTCACCGACGACATCTACGACACGGTGGAGAAGATGCGCGCGGCCGGCGTGGAATTCCTCGACACCCCGGACTCCTACTTCGAGGTGATCGACGTGCGCGTGCCGAACCACGGCGAAGACGTGGCGCGGCTGGCGAAGAACAAGATCCTGATCGACGCCGACATGGAAACCAAGCAGCGCAAGCTGCTGCAGATCTTCACCCAGAACAACATCGGCCCGATCTTCTTCGAGATCATCCAGCGCAAGGGCAACGAAGGTTTCGGCGAGGGCAATTTCCAGGCCTTGTTCGAGAGCATCGAGCGCGACCAGATGAAGCGCGGTTTCCTCTAAGGGTCTCTCCTCATGACGATCGATGTCAGCAAGGGCTACCAGTCGGGTTTCGGCAACGAGTTTGCCAGCGAGGCGATCGCCGGCACCTTGCCGGTCGGCCAGAATTCGCCGCAGCGCGTGGCCCATGGCCTGTACGCGGAGCAGTTGTCGGGCACTGCATTCACCGCGCCGCGCCACAGCAACCGGCGCAGCTGGCTGTACCGGATTCGCCCGGCGGCGGTGCATCAACCGTTCCAGCCGCTGGCCCACGCCACGTTCCATAACCGCTTCGACGAGGCGCCCGCCACGCCGAACCAGCTGCGCTGGAATCCGCTGCCGCTGCCGCAACAGCCGACCGACTTCATCGACGGCCTGGTGACCCTGGCCGGCAACGGCGGCCCGGCCGAGCAGGCGGGTATCGGTATCCACGTCTATACGGCCAATCGCTCGATGCAGGGGCGTTTCTTCTACGACGCCGACGGCGAGCTGCTGATCGTGCCGCAGCAGGGCCGGCTGCGGCTGGCCACCGAGCTGGGCGTGATCGAGCTGGAGCCGCAGGAGATCGCGGTGATTCCGCGCGGCGTGCGGTTCCGCGTCGACCTGCTCGACGACACCGTCCGCGGCTACGTCTGCGAGAACTTCGGCGCCCTGCTGCGCCTGCCGGATCTGGGCCCGATCGGCTCGAACTGCCTGGCCAACGCCCGCGACTTCCTCACCCCGGAGGCGGCGTACGAGGACGTCGAGGGCGCATTCGAGCTGGTGGCGAAATTCCAGGGCGGGCTGTGGTCGGCGAAGATCGGTCATTCGCCGCTCGACGTGGTCGCCTGGCACGGCAACTACGCGCCGTACAAGTACGACCTGCGCCGCTTCAACACGATCGGCTCGATCAGCGTCGACCATCCCGATCCGTCGATCTTCACCGTGCTGACCTCGCCCAGCGACACCGCCGGCACGGCGAACATCGACTTCGCGATCTTCCCGCCGCGCTGGCTGGTGGCGCAGCACACGTTCCGTCCGCCCTGGTTCCATCGCAACGTGGCCAGCGAGTTCATGGGCCTGATCACCGGCGTCTACGACGCCAAGGCCGAGGGCTTCGTCCCCGGCGGCGCCTCGCTGCACAACTGCATGAGCGGGCACGGTCCGGATGCGGCCACGTTCGAGAAGGCGTCGAACGCCGACCTGTCGAAGCCCGACGTGATCGGCGGCACCATGGCCTTCATGTTCGAGACGCGCAAGGTGATCCGTCCCACCCGGCAGGCGCTGGAGGCACCGCAGTTGCAGCAGGATTATCACGAGTGCTGGCAGGGCATCGCGAAGCATTTCGATGCAGGCCGCAAGGCGTGAAATGCCATGCGCTGATCGTGGCCGCGGTGCTGGCGCTGGCCGGATGCGGCCAGGCGGGCCCGTCGGCACCGCCGACGGCGGAGGCCCCGTCTGTCGCCGCATCGAGCGCCCGTCCGGCCGTGGCCACGAGCACGCCGGCAACGAGCGCTGCCGACACGATGGCCCGCTACGACGGTTACGGCGACCTGCGTTTCGGCATGGACGAGGCCGCGTTCGAAAAGGCCAGCTTCAACAAGGCCAGCTCCAATAAGGCCAGCTTCAATAAGGCTTGGAGTGGCGAGCTGAAGGGCGCGCCGGAGCAGGGCTCAACGTGCTTCTACAAGACCCCGGCCTGGGTGAAGTCGCCAAAGGATTTCGCCTTCATGTTTGAAGCCGGCCATTTCGTGCGCTACGACGTGGGCAGCGCGAAAGAGCTCGCGCCCGGCGGTGGCAAGGTCGGCATGGACGAGGCGCAGATCCGCGCGCTGTACGGAACGCGTGTCGAGGCGCAGCCGCACAAGTATGTCGATGGCGCAAAATACCTGCGCATCGCCGCGCCGCAAGGTGACGGCGTGTTGCTGTTTGAAACCGATGAACATGGCAAGGTGACGCGATGGCGCATGGGTGTGCCGCCGCAGGTCGATTACGTGGAAGGCTGTGGTTGATATTGACTGGTGCCGTCCTCCTTGACGGCAAAGAACAAGACCGCCATCCATGGCGGACTCTTCAGAAGAGCGGAATAATCCATGAAACTCGCAAGTCTCAAGGAAGGCGGCCGCGACGGCACGCTGATCGTGGTCAGCCGCGACCTCACTCGCGCGGTGAAGGCGAGCGCCATCGCGCCGACGCTGCAGGCGGCGCTGGACGACTGGTCGAACGCCGCGCCGCGGCTCAATGCGCTGTCGGACGACTTGAACGCCGGCAACGCCGCCGATGCCTTCGCGCTGGACATGCACGCACTGGCCTCGCCGCTGCCGCGCGCCTATGAATTCGTCGACGGCTCGGCCTACCTGCCGCACGTCGAGCGCGTGCGCCGCGCCCGCGGCGCCGAGGTGCCGAAGTCGTTCTACACCGATCCGCTGATGTACCAGGCGACCAGCGCCGGCTTCCTGGGTCCGCGCGATCCGGTGGTGGTGCCCAGCGAGGATTTCGGCATCGACCTGGAAGCCGAGGTGGTGGTGGTCACCGATGACGTGCCGATGGCGACCACGCCGGCGCAGGCGTCGGAGCACATCCAGCTGGTCGGCCTGGTCAACGACGTGAGCCTGCGCGGACTGATCCCGGGCGAGCTGGCCAAGGGCTTCGGCTTCCTGCAGAGCAAGCCGCGCTCGGCGCTGTCGCCGGTGCTGGTGACGCCCGACGAGCTGGGCGATGCGTGGCAGGACGACAAGCTGCACCTGCCGATGCGCACGTGGTTGAACGGCGCATGGTTCGGCGAGGCCGAGTGTGGCGTGGACATGCAGTTCAGCTTTGCCGAACTGGTCGCCCACGTGGCGAAGACGCGGCCGCTGACCGCCGGCACCATTGTGGGCTCCGGCACCATCGCCAACGAGGACACCGGCAAGGGCGCGTCGTGCCTGGCCGAACAGCGCACGGTGGAAACCCTGCGCGACGGCCATCCCACCACGCCGTTCCTGAAGTTCGGCGACCGCCTGAAGATCGACGTCACCGATGCCGGCGGCGCCTCGATCTTTGGCTCGATCGAGCAGCAGATCGAACCGCACAAGCCTTGAGGTCATCGCGCGGAGGGGCGGCTGCGGCGTGGCGTCGCGGCCGATGGCCTAATTGATCCGGATCAAGGCAGCCGGATCGGAGCGGGGACAGACTCGCTCCATGGCCATTCCCATAAGCACTCCCGAATTCGACCCGGCGCTGATCGCCCGCTACGACGTGGCCGGTCCGCGCTACACCAGCTACCCGACCGCACCGCAGTTCAAGGCCGGCTTCGACGAGACGGTGCTGCGCGGCGTGATCCGGGCCTCCAACGAGGAGCCGATCCCGCGGCCCTTGTCGCTCTACGTGCACGTGCCGTTCTGCATGAGCCCGTGCTTCTACTGCGGCTGCAACCGGGTGATCACCCGCGACGTGACCCAGGCCGATCGCTACCTCGAACGGCTGTATCGCGAGATCGAACTGATCGCGCCATTGTTCGACCGCGATCGCCCGGTGCGCCAGCTGCACTTCGGTGGCGGCACGCCGAACTTCCTCGATACCGCGCACATGAGCGAGCTGCTGGAGTCGCTGGCGCGGCATTTCAGCTTCAGCCACGAGGCGGAGCGCGAATACGGCATCGAGATCGATCCGCGCTTCGCCGACGGCGACTACATCCGCAACCTGGGCGCCCTGGGCTTCAACCGGATCTCGGTCGGCATCCAGGATTTCGACCCGGTGGTGCAGCAGGCGGTCAACCGCATCCAGAGTTTCGAGCAGACCCGCGAGGTGCTGGACGCGGCGCGCGAGTCGTCGTTCCGTTCCACCAGCGTCGACCTGATCTATGGCCTGCCGTTCCAGACCGTGGCCGGCTTCAGCCGCACGCTCGACCAGATCGTGGCGCTCAACCCCGACCGCGTGGCGGTCTACGGTTACGCGCACCTGCCGGAGATGTTCAAGGCGCAGCGGCAGATCGACGCCGCCGACCTGCCCGATGCCGCCACCCGGCTGGCGCTGTTCGGCCGTGCGCTGGAGCACCTGTCCGCCGCCGGCTACGTCTACGTCGGCATGGACCACTTCGCCAAGGCCAGCGACGAGCTGGTGCTGGCGCAGCGCGCGGGCACGCTGCAGCGCAATTTCCAGGGTTACTCGACCCATGGCGACTGCGACATCGTGGGCCTGGGCGTCAGTGCGATCGGCCGCATCGGCGACAGCTACACGCAGAATGCGCGTGACCTGGTCGGCTATTACGCAGCGCTGGATGCCGGCCGCCTGCCGCTGATGCGCGGATTGCAACTGGACGAAGACGACCTGATCCGGCGCGAGCTGATCAACGAACTGATGTGCCACGGCGTGCTGGACAAGCACGGCTTCGGCGCGCGCCACCGGCTGGTGTTCGACGAATATTTCATGCGTGAACGCCAGCGGCTGCAGGCGCTGGTGGCCGATGGCCTGGTGCTGGAGAGTGACCGCGAAATCCGGGTCACCTCGCGGGGACGGTTGCTGTTGCGTATCATCGCGATGTGCTTCGACGCCTATCTGGACGAAGCGGCGCAGGCACCGCGTTTTTCGCGCGTGATCTGATCGACGACGACGCAGCCCCAACCCGGCCTCATCACAATCATGCAATTCAAGCCCACGCCAGGTCGGCCAGGTCGCCTGCCCGAGCCGCGTAGCCCGATTGCCGACGACGGCGATGAAACGCGCTTCTGCGGTACCTGCGCGTTTTCCAGCGCGTGCATCGCCGCCGGCTACGACAAGCCCGAGCTGGCCGAGCTGCAATGCCTGGTCGAACACGTCGGGCCGTTCCGCGTCGGCGAGCACATCTTCCGTACCGGCGATCCGTTCCGGGCGATCTTCGCGGTGCGTTCGGGCACGGTGAAGACGCGCATGGTCGACAAGGAAGGCCGCGAGCAGGTGCTGGGCTTCTATCTGCCGGGCGAGGTGATCGGCCTCAACGCGATCTATCCCGAGCATTTCCCGTGCGACGCGGTGGCGCTGGACACGGCGTACTTCTGCCGTTTCTCGTTCCCCGCGATGAGCGCGCTGGCCTCGCGCGTGCCGGCCGTGCAGCAGCACCTGTTCCGCATGCTGAGCAAGGAACTGGGCACGGCCAGCCTGCTGGCCGGCGACCACAGCGCCGACGAGCGCGTCGCCGCCTTCCTGCTGGACCTGGGCAACCGCTACGCGGTGCGGGGATTCTCCGGCAGCCAGTTCCACCTCAGCATGTCGCGTGGCGACATCGCCAACTACCTGCGGCTGGCCGCGGAAACCGTCAGCCGCGTGCTCAGCCGCTTCCGCGCGCAGAAGCTGATCGCGATCGAGGGACGCGAGCTGGAGCTGCTGAATGTGGCGGCGCTGCGCAAGATCGGCGAAGCCCTGCTGCCGGATTGAGCTCGAGCGGGGTGCCGTCCGGGCATTGCCGGACCCGATGATTCGCTGAAGCGCCGGCCATGCCGCGGGGCGTGGTTGATGCATGTCATGGTTGCCGGCGAAGGCGCTGTGGCAGCATGGCGAATCATTCGCATTCGTGTGGACTCGCCATGTCTGATTCGCCATCCGCCGGCAACACGCCGCCGGCGTTCGCCGAAGCCGCCCGCCTGCTGGCCTCCGCCCCGCATCGGCCGCTGTTCCTGGCCGGCACCGTCGCGGTGCTGCTGAGCATGGCGTGGTGGGCGGTGGAGCTGACCTGGATGCGCTTCGGCCTGGCCGGCTGGCCGCAGCCCACGATTCCGCCGGGCTGGGCGCACGCGATGCTGATCCAGTACGGCCTGTTTCCGCTGTTCATGTTCGGCTTCCTGATGACCACGTTTCCCAAGTGGCTGGGCCGCCCCGAGCTGCCGCGCACGCGCTTCCTGCCGGTCGCCGGCGGCGTCTTCGGCGGTTACGTGCTGGCGAATGCGGGGTTGCTCGACCTGGCGTGGCTGCTCAAGCTGGGCATCGCGGTGATGCTGGCGGGCTATCTGATCGGTGTGGTGACGCTGGCCGGGGTGTTGCGTGCTTCGGTGGCCGAGCGCAAGGGTCACGCGCGTTCCTGCCTGGCGGCGCTGTGCCTGGGCGCGCTGGGGCTGGCGATCTTCCTGGCCTACCTGTTCGGCGCGCCGGCGGAGTGCGCGCTGCTGGCGATCAAGCTGGGCACCTTCGGCCTGCTGCTGCCGATCTATTTCTCGGTGATGCACCGCATGCTGCCGTTCTTCACCGGCAACATGGTGAAGGGGTACGAGGTGATCCGGCCGGACTGGAGCATGCCGGTGGTGTGGGCGCTGTTGCTGGCGCATCTGCTGCTGGACTGGCGTGGCGTGCTCGACTGGCTGTGGGTCGTCGACATCCCGCTGGCGCTGGTGTTTGCCTGGCACTCGCTGCGCTGGCAGCCGTGGAAGGCGATGCGCCCGGGCATCCTGGCGGTGTTGCACCTGGCGTTTGCCTGGTTGCCGGTGGCGTTCGCGCTGTTCGCCATCCAGGACGTGGTGCATGCCTTGAGCGGCCAGCTGATCCTGGGCCGCGCCCCGCTGCATGCGCTGGGCATCGGTTTCTTCGGCTCGATGCTGGTGGCGATGGTCACCCGGGTCACCCAGGGCCACTCCGGCCGGCCGATGCAGATGGGCAAGGTCGCGTGGCTGTGCTTCGCCCTGCTGCAGGTGGTGACCCTGCTGCGCATCCGTGCCGAACTGGGTGGCGATGTCTATCTGTGGCTGGTGATTGCCGCCTACGGCTGGTTGCTGGCTTTCCTGCCGTGGGTGCTGCGCTCGGCGTGGATCTACCTGACGCCGCGGGCGGACGGCAAGCCGGGTTGAGTGCATTGACAGGGTGACGCACCCCGGCGGAAAAGATTCGCCAATTGACTCACGTCACTTGGGTTTCCGTGAGATAGCCTAGGCTTGCAGTCGCAAGAACTCACGGAGAGCGTCCATGTCACGTCCAGGTCTATTCCTACTCGCCACGGCGGCGCTGTTCACGCTGGCGGCCTGCTCCGGCAAGCCGCAGGCCACGGCCGGGGCCAGTCCGGCCGCGGAGACCCCCGCTGCTTCGATTCACGGCGACTTCGGCCCGCCCCAGGGCGAGCCGATCCACGCGGTGCTGACCAGCCCGCCGCACGTGCCGCCACCGATCCATCGCAACCATCCGGCGAAGGTCATCGTCGAGCTGGAAGTGGTCGAGAAGGAGATGCCGATTTCCGAAGGCGTCAGCTACACCTTCTGGACCTTCGGCGGCACCGTGCCGGGCAGCTTCATCCGGGTGCGCCAGGGCGACACGGTGGAGTTCCACCTGAAGAACGCGCCGGACAGCAAGATGCCGCACAACATCGACCTGCACGGGGTGACCGGTCCGGGTGGCGGTGCGGCGTCCAGCTTCACCGCGCCGGGCCACGAATCACAGTTCACCTTCAAGGCGCTGAACCAGGGCATCTTCGTCTACCACTGCGCCACCGCGCCGGTGGGCATGCACATCGCCAACGGCATGTACGGGCTGATCCTGGTCGAGCCGCCGGAGGGCCTGAGCCCGGTCGACCACGAGTATTACGTGATGCAGGGCGACTTCTACACCACCGGCAAGTACCGGCAGAAGGGCCTGCAGCCGTTCGACATGGAGAAGGCGATCGACGAGCATCCGACCTATGTGCTGTTCAACGGCAAGGAAGGCGCGCTCACCGGCGACAACGCGCTGACCGCCAAGACCAACGAGACGGTGCGCCTGTTCGTGGGCAACGGCGGTCCGAACCTGGTGTCGAGCTTCCACGTGATCGGCGAGATCTTCGACAAGGTGCAACCCGAGGGCGGCACGGTGGCGCAGCACAACGTGCAGACCACGCTGATCCCGTCCGGCGGCGCGGCGATCGTGGAATTCCACACCGACGTGCCGGGCAGCTACGTGCTGGTCGACCACTCGATCTTCCGCGCCTTCAACAAGGGCGCGCTGGGCATCCTCAAGGTGGACGGTCCGGAAGACAAGTCGATCTACTCGGGCAAGGAAGTGGACGCGGTGTACCTGGGCGATCGCTCGGAGCCGAACCTGAAGGCGGTGACCACGGCGGCCAAGGCGCATGCGGCCGGCACGCTGACCAAGGAGGAGCAGATCGCCGCGGGCAAGCAGCTGTTCACCGGCACCTGTTCGGTCTGCCACCAGGCGAACGGCGAAGGCCTGGCCAACGTGTTCCCGCCGCTGGCGAAGTCGGACTTCTTGGCGGCCGATCCGAAGCGGGCGATGACCATCGTCACCCACGGCCTGACCGGCAAGATCACGGTGAACGGCCACGAGTACGACTCGGTGATGCCGCCGATGAGCCAGCTCAACGACGACGAGGTGGCCAACATCCTCACCTACGTGCTGAACAGCTGGGACAACCCGGGTGGCCAGATCAGCAAGGAAGAAGTGGCTAAGGCACGCGCAGAGGCACCCGCTGCGGCGGCCCCGGAGCACTGAGATGCGCGCAGGCCTGCTGTTCGTCCTGGGACTGATGCTGGCACTGCCGGCAGTGGCGGCGGATTACGTCGCCCTGCCGGGTGGGACCTTCACCAGCGTGCTGCCCGCCGACGGCAAGGCGGCGCCGGCGCAGGTGGCGCCATTCCGCCTGCGCACCGAACTGGTCACCAACGGCGAGTTCCTGGCCTTCGTGAAGAAGCATCCCGAGTGGCAACGCGACAAGGTGGCCAGCATCCTCGCCGATGCGCGCTACCTCACCCAGTGGGGCAGCGCCGACGCACTGGGTGACACGGCGTTGCCGCGTCAGCCGGTGACCCGGGTCAGCTGGTTTGCGGCGCAAGCCTATTGCGAGAGCGAAAACGCGCGCCTGCCCAGCTGGTACGAATGGGAATACGCGGCCGCGGCCGACGCCACCCGCCGCGACGCCCGCGCCGACCCGGCCTGGCGCGAAAGCATCCTGGGCTGGTACGCGCGGCCGTCCAACACGGCCCTGCCCGACGTGGGCGGCATCGCCAACGTCTATGGCGTGCGCGATATCAACGGGCTGGTGTGGGAGTGGGTGGACGACTTCAACGCCTTGATGGTCGCCAGCGACAGCCGCGAGCAGGGCGATCCGGACCTGCTGAAATTCTGCGGCGCGGGCGCGATCAGCCTGCAGGAGAAGGAAAACTACGCGGTGCTGATGCGCATTGCGATGCTGTCCGCGCTCAAGGCCGCCAACACCACCAACAACATGGGCTTCCGTTGCGCGAAGTCAGAATGAGGCATGCGCCATGAAACGTCTGTTGTCCCTGCTTGCGATGCTCCTGCTGCTCGGCAGCGCGCGGGCGGCCACGCCGCTGCCCGGCGATTCGGTCTACAACCTGTCGGTGCAGTTGACCGACCAGGACGGTCATCGGCAGAAGCTGGCCGAGCGGCGCGGCCGGCCGCAGCTGGTCACCATGTTCTACACCTCGTGCCAGATGGTCTGCCCGATGATCATCGACAGCATGCGGCTGACCCGCAATGCACTGGACCCGGCCACCCGTGCCCGGATCGACCTGCTGGCGGTGAGCTTCGACCCCGCCCGTGACGACGTGGCCACGCTGCGCAGCTACGCCGACAAGCGCAAGCTGGATTCGCGCATCTGGACCCTGGCCCGGGCCGAGCCCGCACAGGTGCGCCAGCTGTCCGGCGTGCTGGGCCTGCAGTATCGCCAGCTGCCGGACAAGGAATTCAACCACAGCAGCGAACTGATCTTGCTGGACAGCGACGGTCGCATCGCCGCGCGCACCACCCGCATCGGCAAGCTCGACCCGGCCTTCGTCGAGGCGATCCGCAAGCTGGTGGCTGCCACGCCGCAGGGTTGAGCGCAGGGCGGCAGCCCGGGTTGATCCATGTCAGCGCGACATGCGGCGGTCGCGCGCAGACTTGGGCGCATGCTTCCGGAGAGTGCGCATGAGTGCCTGGTATCCGTGGATCGTGCTGCTGCACCTGTCCTGCGCGATCGTGTTCGTCGGCGCGGTGACCTTCGAGGTGGTGGTGCTCGAAGCGCTGCACCGGCATTTCGACATCGCCACCATGCAGCGCATCGAGAAGGCCGTGATGGCGCGGGTGCGCCGGTTCATGCCGGTGGTGGTTATCCTGCTGTTCGTCAGCGGCGGCGTGTTGTTCGAGATCCGCTGCGGCGGACTGGAATGCGTCGGCAGCCGCTTCGGCAACTGGTTGCTGCTCAAGGTGCTGCTGGCGTTCGGCGTGCTCGGGGTATTCGTCAACGCGATGTGGGCGATGCGCAGCGGCAGGATGGATGTCTGCCGGTTCAGGCATACCCATCGCATCGTGCTGGGCTTGATGGTCGGCATCGTGTTCCTGGCCAAGACCATGTTCTACTTGTAGCCATCCATCCAGCAACGAGGTGCACGATGTCCGCAGTCACATTCAAGGGCCAGCCGATCAGCGTCGACGGCCAGTTTCCCGCGCCGGGTTCGACCGCGCCGGCCTTCAGCCTGGTCGGCGGCGACCTGTCCGACGTGACGCTGTCGAGCCATGCCGGCAAGCGCAAGGTGCTGAACATCTTTCCCAGCATCGACACCGGCGTGTGCGCCACCTCGGTGCGCCGCTTCAACGAGCTGGCTGGCCAGCTCGACAACACCGTGGTGCTGTGCATCTCCGCCGACCTGCCGTTCGCGCAGGCGCGCTTCTGCGGCGCCGAAGGACTGGACAAGGTGATCAACCTGTCGCTGATGCGCGGCCGCCAGTTCCTCAACGACTACGGCGTGGCGATCGCCAGCGGCCCGTTGGCGGGATTGGCCGCGCGCGCGGTGGTGGTGCTGGACGAACACGACAAGGTCATCCACGCCGAGCTGGTCAGCGAGATCGGCCACGAACCGGACTATGACGCGGCGTTGAAAGTGCTGGCCTGATCGCGACTATTGTAGGAGCGCACCCTGTGCGCTCCTACGGGCGCTCGATGCCGACGATCGGCACGCCGAACGGCTGGGCCTGCGGATGGAGACCCAGTCCGTATTTCAGGCTGCGACCGATACGCTCGGCGTATTCCAGCATCGTGGCGGCCGCGGTTTCGTCCAGTTCTTCCGCGCAGGTTTCGCGCCACAGCGCCAGCCAGCGGTCGAAGTGTTCGGCGCGGATCGGGTGGGACCGGTGTGCGCCCATCGGGTTGCCGCGATAGCTGCCGGCGCGCAGCGCCACCGAGGCCCAGAACGAGGTGAGCAGGCGCTTGTGCTCGTCCCAGTCATGCACGGCAGCGTTGAAGATCGGGCCGATCTGCGCATCGCGCCGCACCTTCTCGTAGAAGTGGTCGACCAGCCTGGCCAGGGCGGTTTCATCGAGGGGTGACTGCGGGTTCATGCGGGACATGGTAGATCCGTGCGTGGAGCGCTGCGTGATGCCGGCACCAACAAAAAACGCACCCGGCCATGGCGGCCGGATGCGTCGCTGGTCCAAGGAGCTTACTGGCCCAGGCTCAAGGTGCCCTTCATCAGCGCGGCATGGCCGGGGAAGGTGCAGAAGAACGCGTACTGCTCGCCGGCCTTCAACTTGGCCACGTCGATCGTGGCGACATCGGATTCGCCGCCGCCGATCAGCCTGGTGTGCGCGATGATGCGCGCGTCACCCGGCTTCTCGTAGCTGCTGCCCGCGCCGGCCTTCATGCCGTCGGAAATCACGCCTGCTTCGTCGCTGGCGTGCGACAGCACCCAGTTGTGCCCCATCGCGGTGGCCGGCAGCTTGCCGGTGTGCTTCAGGGTGACCTTGAACGACTTGCAGGTCTTGGGTACGGTGATCGTCTTGGTGTTGAACTGCATGGCGTCGTTGGCCTCGACCGTGGTCGCGCATTCGGCGGCCATCAGCGGAGTGGAAAGCAGGCCGAGCAGGGCAATGGCCATCAGTTTGCGCATCATGGGTTGCTCCTTGGGGAAGTTGGGGATCGAGTGAATTCTGCGATGGTGGGGCGTCATCGGCACTGACCTGGATCATGGCTTTCGCACTATCCGTCCCGGACACTCCAGCGACACACCGGCAGGCGTCGGAAGGAGGCAAGATGACGCACGTCGTCACCGAAAACTGCATCAACTGCAAGCACACCGATTGCGTCGAGGTGTGTCCGGTGGACTGCTTCCACGCCGGTCCCAATTTCCTGGTGATCGACCCCGACGAATGCATCGACTGCACGCTGTGCGTGGAGGAGTGCCCGGTCGGCGCGATCTTCCCCGAGCTCGACGTGCCGGCGGGCCAGGAGATCTTCATGTCGATCAACGCCGAGCTGGCGCGCGAATGGCCGGTGCTGACCAGCAAGATTCCGGCGATGGAGGATGCAGCGAAGTGGGACGGCGTGCCGGACAAGCTGCCGCTGCTGCGGAGAAGCGAGGAGTGAGTGGAGAGGAGTGAGAAACGGGAGAAAAGGCTCTTTCTCACTTCCCGCTCATCTCCACTGACTCCTCGTTCCACGAAAAAGCCGGGCAATGCCCGGCTTTTTCGTGTGGCGATGGCCTTCGCTTACGCGGCGATGACGCGCACCATTTCCAGGCACTTGTTCGAGTAGCCCCACTCGTTGTCGTACCAGCTGACCAGCTTGACGAAGGTGCTGTCCAGCGCGATGCCGGCGTCGGCGTCGAACACCGAGGTGCAGGTTTCGCCGCGGAAGTCGGTGGCCACGACCTTGTCTTCGGTATAGCCGAGGATGCCTTTCAGCGCGCCTTCCGACTGTGCCTTCATCTCGGCGCAGATCTCGGCGTAGCTGGCGTCCTTTTCCAGCTCGACGGTGAGGTCGACCACCGAGACGTCCGAGGTCGGCACGCGGAAGCTCATGCCGGTGAGCTTCTTGTTGAGCTCGGGGATCACCACGCCGACCGCCTTGGCCGCGCCGGTGGAGGACGGGATGATGTTTTCCAGGATGCCGCGGCCGCCGCGCCAGTCCTTGTTGCTCGGGCCGTCGACGGTCTTCTGGGTGGCGGTGGCCGCGTGCACGGTGGTCATCAGGCCGCGCTTGATGCCCCACTTGTCGTTGAGCACCTTGGCGATCGGCGCCAGGCAGTTGGTGGTGCAGCTGGCGTTGGAGATGATCGCCTCGCCCTTGTAGGTCTTGTCGTTGACGCCGTAGACGAACATCGGCGTGTCGTCCTTGGACGGCGCGGACAGGATCACCTTCTTCGCGCCCGCGTCGATGTGCTTCTGCGCGGTTTCCTTGGTCAGGAACAGGCCGGTGGACTCGATCACCACGTCGGCGTTCACTTCATTCCACTTCAGGTTGGCCGGGTCGCGTTCCTGGGTCAGGCGGATGGTCTTGCCGTTGATCACCAACTGACCGTCCACGATCTTCACGTCGCCCTTGAAGCGGCCGTGCACGGAGTCGTAGCTCAGCATGTAGGCAAGGTAGTCCGGCTCCAGCAGGTCGTTGATCGCCACGATCTCGATATCGTTGCCGAAGTTCTGCACGGCAGAGCGCAGCACGTTGCGACCGATGCGGCCGAAGCCGTTGATGCCGACCTTGATGGTCATGAGTGAACGTCCTCCTTAGGGGATGGCAGGCAAGGCCGCGGCAGCGGCCGGGAAACGGCCATTTTACAGCCAATCCGCCCGGGTTGCCCGACCGCCGCGGCAGGCCGGGCGAAGCCGGATGGCATGGCACCGGCCGCCGCCGTGCACGGGGCACGGCGAGCGGCAAAAAGCCGCAGCCGTCTGTGGCATGCTGCGGACATCATTCCGCTGGATCAACCGCCATGAGTTTCACCCGCCGCGCCGCCGTCCTGCTGGCCTGTCTCGTCATCGCGCCGGCGCAGGCATGGGGGCCGCTGGGGCACAGCGTGGTGGCCGAACTGGCGCAGCGCCATCTGAGTCCCGCCGCCGAAGCCGAGGTCGTGCGCCTGCTGGCGCCGGAGCACACGAGCTCGCTGGCCGACGTCGCCAACTGGCCGGACCAGATGCAGGACGATCCGGCGATGGCGGCCTTGTGGAAGCAGACTCGCGGCCAGCACTACATCAACTTCCGCGGCGGCAGCGCCTGCGACTACGTGCCGCCGCGCGATTGCCGCAAAGGCAATTGCGTGGTGTCGGCCCTGCAGTATTACGTCGGCGTGCTGGGCGACCGCAGCCAGAGCGACAAGGCGCGGCGCAACGCGCTGAAATTCGTGGTGCATTTTGTCGGCGACATCCACCAGCCGCTGCATGCCGGCTATCGCGACGACAAGGGTGGCAACACCTTCCAGGTGCAGTTCGAGGGCAAGGGCAGCAACCTGCACAAGGTGTGGGATTCGAGCATGCTCTACAGCCGCGACCTGGACTGGCAGCAGTACGCGCAACGGCTGGATTCCGCCGTGCCGGTCGCGCTGCCCGCGCCGATCGCCCCGCTGGACAACCCCTACGCCCAGTGGGCAGAGGAATCCTGCCGGATGACCGCCGAGCCGGGTTTCTATCCGTCCGGGCATGCAATCGACAAGGCCTACGTCAGGGCCGAGCTGCCCGAGGCGGAGCTGCGCCTGCGCCAGGCCGGCCGTCGGCTGGCGGCGGTACTGAACCTCGCCCTGGGCAAATAGCCGTCCGTCCGCGTCACCGTTTTCATGCATACGAATGCATGGGGGTGGCGCGCTGCCATTCATCTGCTAGCCTCGACTCATGAACGAGAATCCGCTGCGTCGTACCAAGATCGTCGCCACCCTGGGCCCCGCCACCGACGCGCCGGGCATGCTGGCGCGGATCATCGCCGAAGGCGTCAACGTGGTTCGCCTGAATCTCTCGCACGGCCAGCCCGACGATCATCGGGCGCGTGCCAATGCGGTGCGTGCCGCGGCCAGCGAAGCCGGTTGCGAGGTGGGCATCCTGGCCGACCTGCAAGGTCCGAAGATCCGCATCGAGACGTTCGCCAACGGGCCGGTGGAGCTGGCCGACGGCGCGCCCTTCGTGCTGGATTGCCGGCCCGACGCGCCGCCCGGCGACGCCTCGCGCGTGGGCGTGAGTTATTACGGCCTGCCCGGCGACGTGCAGGCCGGCGACGTGCTGCTGCTGGACGACGGGCTCGTCGCGCTGACCGTGCTGGACGTGGTCGGCGCCGAGGTGCGTTGCCGGGTGCTGATCGGCGGCAGGCTGTCCAACCGCAAGGGACTCAACCGCCAGGGCGGCGGACTCTCGGTGACGGCGCTGTCGGACAAGGACAAGTCCGACATCAAGCTGGCCGCCGAGATCGGCGCGGATTTCCTGGCCATCTCCTTCGTCCGTTCGGCCGAGGACATGCACCAGGCGCGGCGCCTGCTGCACGAGGCCGGCGGCAACGCCGCGCTGGTGGCGAAGATCGAGCGCGCCGATGCGATCCCCGTGCTGGGCGAAATCATCGACGCGTCCGACGTGGTGATGGTGGCGCGCGGCGACCTGGGCGTGGAGATCGGCGACGCCGAACTGCCCGGCCTGCAGAAGAAGATCATCCGCGAGTCGGTGCAGCGCAACCGCGCGGTGATCACCGCCACCCAGATGCTGCAGTCGATGGTGCGCTCGCCGATCCCGACCCGCGCCGAAGTGCTCGACGTGGCGAACGCGGTGATCGACGGCACCGACGCGGTGATGCTGTCGGAGGAAACTGCCGCCGGTGCGCATCCGGACAAGGCGGTGGCCGCGATGCGCCGGATCTGCCTGGGCGCCGAACGCCAGTTCGAGCCGAAGGAGGACCTGACCGCCACCGGCCACATGCTCGATCGCACCGACCAGGCGATCGCGCTGGCCGCGATGATGCTGGCCAGCCAGCTCGACGTGCGGGCGATCGTGGCGCTGACCGAATCCGGCGCCACCGCGCAATGGCTGTCGCGCTACGGCAGCGCCGTACCCATCTTTGCCCTGTCGCCGATGGCCGGTTCGCGTCGGCGCATGCTGCTGTTGCGCGACGTGCAGCCGGTGGCGTTCTCCCACGAGGGCCTGACCTCGGTCGCCACCGCACGCTCGGCCGTGCAGCAGTTGTTCGCCGAAGGTCGCCTGCAGGAAGGCGATCGTGTGGTGCTGACCCAAGGCGACCACGTCGGCCAGGGCGGCGGCACCAATACGCTGAAGCTGCTTTCGGTCGGCAGCGACGGCATGGTGGAGTGCCTGCGCGACCTGTAATGCTGACGGCCTGCTGTCTGGCCGGGTCGTGCTGACTGTCGCTGAACAAGCGGTCGACTAAACTTGAACTGCCCACCCGTGCTGGAGAAACGCCATGAAGACCATTTTCCGCCCATTGCGCCAAGGACTGTTGCTTGCATTGGCGCTTGGCGTCGTCGCCCCGGTATTCGCCCAGGGCCAGGCGCGCAAGATCGACCAGCAGGACCTCTATCGCTACTGGATCCTGCTCAACACCCAGGTGCAGATGGATGTGCCCAATACGGGACTGAACCTGGACAAGCCCGGTTGTGCGGCGGTGACGTATACGGTCGGTTCGGACGGCGTGCCGATGAACGTGCAGGTGGCCAAGGTGGTGCCCAAGAGCGACCTGGGGCCGGTGGCGCGCAGCGCGGTTTCCAACTTCCGCTACGGTCCGTCGCTGAGCAACCGCATCGGTGAGCCGGTGGCCACCTATTACGTCGTGCCGTTCAACGCGCCCAAGGACCCGGCCCAGCGCCAACAGCTGATGGATGCCTGCAAGCTCCCTGGCTACACGCCCTGAGGCGGTCGCGGGCCGCCGCGGGGCGGCCCGGCGCGCCCGCCGGTGAATCTGGCCTATAATTGCCGTTTTGAACCATGCCGCTTCGTCTTCGAGGCGGCTTCAACCATGTGCGGGCGTGAAGCCGGCCGCACCACGGAGTCGTCATGAGTATTGAAGATCTCGAAAGCATCGCCCTGGCGATGGTCGCGCCCGGCAAGGGCATCATCGCCATCGACGAGTCGACCAACACCATCAAGAAGCGTTTCGAGGCCGTCGGCATCGAGAACACCGAGGAAAACCGCCGCGCCTACCGTGAGCTGCTGCTGACCACGCCGGGCCTGAACGAGCACATCTCCGGCGCGATCCTGTACGACGAGACGATCCGCCAGTCGACCAAGGACGGCGTGCCGTTCACCCAGGTCATGAAGAAGCTGGGCATCATCCCCGGCATCAAGGTCGACAAGGGCCCGCAGCCGCTGGCCGGCTTCCCCGGCGATGTCGTCACCGAAGGCCTCGACGGCCTGCGTGAACGCCTGCAGGAATACGCCAGGCTCGGCGCGCAGTTCGCCAAGTGGCGCGCGGTGATCAACATCACCGAAGAGAACCCCAGCTCCACCGCGATCGAGGCGAACTGCCACGTGCTGGCACGCTATGCGGCGTTGTGCCAGGAAGCGGGCCTGGTGCCGATGGTCGAGCCCGAAGTGATCATGGACGGCGACCACAGCATCGAAGTCAGCTACGAAGTGCATGAGGCCGTGCTGCGCAGCCTGTTCAACGCGCTGTACGAGCAGAACGTGATGCTGGAAGGCACCATCCTGAAGATCAGCATGGTCATCCCGGGCAAGGACTCGGACGAGCAGGTCGACGTCGAGGAAGTGGCCGAGGCCACCGTGCGCGTGCTGAAGTCCACCGTGCCGGCCTCGCTGCCGGGCATCGTGTTCCTTTCCGGCGGCCAGACCGACGAGCAGTCCACCGCCCATCTGAACGCGATGAACCAGATCGGCCCGCATCCGTGGCCGCTGTCGTTCTCCTACGGTCGCGCCATGCAGCAGGCGGCGCTGAAGCTGTGGTCGAAGGACATGAAGGCGAACTACGCCGATGCCCAGAAGACCGTGCACGCCCGCGCCCGCGACAACGGCCTGGCGGCGCTGGGTCAGTGGAAGGGCTGAGGTTGAATTCCCGCGATCGTCGGTGATCGCGGGAAGTTGTACGCTGAAAAAAGAACGGGCGCCTCGCGGCGCCCGTTCTTTTTTACGTTGAGCCGACAACCGATCAGAAGCGATATTCGGCGCTGACCGAGACCATGTCGGTGCTGAGGTCCACGCGGTCCTTCTTCGCGTCGTAGTAGTCGTAGTTCAGGCCGACACTGACGTTGTTGCTGAAGTCGTAACCCACGCCGGCACCCGCGTACCAGCTGGTGTCGTCCAGGCCCTTGCGGACCGGGTTGGCGTCGTTGCTGAGGCCGTGGCCCTTCCAGCCGTAGATGCCGCCGCGGGCGCTGACGTACCAGTTCGGGGTGACGTTGAAGTGGCCGTTCACGCCGGCCGTCCAGCCGTGCAGCTGCGACTTGCCATCCTCGACTACCGGCTGGCTGTTGAAGATGTTCTTGGCGTGGATGTTGCCCAGATCGTTGTAACCGACCTCGGCGCCCAGCGCGACCGACGGGCTCACCGCCCAGCGGTAGCCACCGTTGATGCCATAGCCGGTGTCGTTGTCGTCATACGCACCATGGTTGATCGAGGTCTGGCCGACGTTGCCGTTGATGAACCAGCCGTCATTGTGCGTGGGCGCGCTCTGCGCCAACACGGCGGGGCCGGCGAACACGCCAGCGGTGGCCAGGGCGAGGGCAATCAGAGTCTTGTTCATTTTCATGGAGCTTCTCCAGTTTGTTGTCATGGCAGTCGGCCCGATGGGGGAGTGGCCGCTGCTGGTGGTGCGCTGTCCAAGGTGGTCGGCGACACGGAGACTTAGATGGGTCGGGTCGTAAAAGATTCAATACCGATTGGTTCAGTATTAAGCCGGCGTTAACGAAAACGGCTCGGACGGATCAGAAACGGTACTCGGCCGTCAGCGAAGCCGTGTCCGAGGTCAGGCCGACCCGATCCTTGTTGGCGCGGTAGTAGTCGTACGACAGGCCCAGGCTGAAATGCGGGCTGAAGTCGTAGCCCGTGCCCACGCCGGCATACCAGTCGACCTGGTCGAGGTCATGCCGGTTGATGTCCTGGTTGGCGTAGCCGTGGCCCTTCCAGCCATACACACCGGCCCGGCCGCTGACATACAGCCCCTGCCACACGTTGATCTTGCCGTTGACACCGGCGGTCCAGCCGCGCAGCGCGTTGCGGCGGTCGGTCAGGTTGACGTCGTCGCTGTTGAAGGCATTCTTCAGCTTGAAATTGCCCAGGTCGTTGTAGCCGACCTCCACGCCGAGGCCGACATCCGGGCCGACCTTCCAGCGGTAGCCGCCGTTGATGGCGTAGGTCGTCGGGTGGTCGTTGTAGGGGCCGACGCGCATGTGCGCCTGGCCGACACTGCCGTTGAGGAACCAGTTGCCGCTGCCGATCGGCTGGCCGGGCTGGAAGTTGCCGCTCGTGGCGGCTTCAGTCGTGCTGGCCGTGGACTGGGTGTCCTGGGCAAAGGCCGGAACCGTGCACAGTCCGGTGGTGGCGATGGCGAGTGCGAATAGATGCTTGTTCATGGGGAGTCCTCTTCTTTGATCCGGACCACGGCGCATTCAGCGGAACGCACGGGTCGGGCAGCGCTCGGGGATGGCGCTGCGGGCACATTGATAGTGGGTCGAGACTGAAGCTCGCCGAACCGTGGGGTGTCGGGGTTAAGCGGTGATTAATCGAAAAGCCGCAGACGACAGCGCACGGTCGATCGGCGACAATAGACGTTTTGCACCCGCCGGAGACTGCCCGATGACCACCCGCCGCGAACTCGCCAACGCCGTGCGAGCCCTTGCCATGGATGCCGTGGAAGCGGCCAAGTCCGGCCATCCGGGCATGCCGATGGGCATGGCCGATCTCGCCGAGGTGCTGTGGAACGATTTCCTGAAGTTCAATCCGGCCAACCCCAAGTGGTTCAACCGCGATCGCTTCGTGCTGTCCAACGGCCACGGCTCGATGCTGCAGTACGCGCTGCTGCACCTGACCGGCTTCGACCTGCCGATGGATCAGCTGAAGCGCTTCCGCCAGCTGCATTCGAAGACCGCCGGCCACCCGGAAGCCAGTGAAACGCCGGGAGTGGAAACCACCACCGGCCCGCTGGGCCAGGGCCTGGCCAACGCCGTCGGCTTCGCGCTGGCGGAGAAGGTGCTGGCGGCGCATTTCAACCGTGACGGCCACGAAGTAGTCGATCACCACACCTACGTCTTCCTCGGCGACGGCTGCCTGATGGAAGGCATCTCGCACGAAGTGGCCTCGCTGGCCGGCACCTGGCAGCTGGGCAAGCTGGTCGCGATCTACGACGACAACGGCATCTCCATCGACGGCGAAGTGCACGGCTGGTTCACCGACGACACGCCGGCGCGCTTTGAGGCCTATGGCTGGAACGTGATCCGCGGCATCGACGGGCACGACGCCGAGGCGATCAGGAAGGCGATTGCTGCCGCTACGGCGCAGCACGACAAGCCCACCCTGATCTGCGCCAAGACCATCATCGGTTTCGGCGCGCCGCACAAGCAGGGCAAGGAAGAAAGCCACGGCGCCCCGCTGGGCAAGGACGAGATCGCCGCCGCCCGCGAACAGCTGGGCTGGAAGTACGCTCCGTTCGAAATCCCGGCCGAGATCTACGCCGGCTGGGATCACAAAAAGTCAGGTAATGAAGCCGAGCAGGCCTGGAACGACGCGTTCGCGAAGTACGCCGCCGCGCATCCGGAGCTGGCCGCCGAGTTCAAGCGCCGCCTCGCCGGCGAGCTGCCCGCCGACTGGGCGGAAAAGTCGCAGGCGTATATCGCGAAGTTGCAGGCCGAAGGCCCGGAAGTGGCCTCGCGCAAGGCCTCGCAGATGACGCTGGACGCGTTCGGCCCGCTGCTGCCCGAACTGATCGGCGGCTCGGCCGACCTGGCCGGCTCCAACCTCACCAAGTGGAAGGGCAGCCTCGACGCCGCCACCGGCGACAGCGCGGGCGGCAAGGGCAACTACGTCTACTACGGCGTACGCGAGTTCGGCATGACCGCGATCGCCAACGGCGTGGCGCTGCACGGCGGCTTCATCCCGTACGACGCGACCTTCCTGGTGTTCTCCGACTATGCCCGCAATGCAGTGCGCATGAGCGCGCTGATTCCGGCGCACGCCATCCACGTCTACACGCACGACTCGATCGGCCTGGGCGAAGACGGTCCGACCCACCAGCCGGTCGAGCACATGGCCAGCCTGCGCTACATCCCGAACAACCAGCTGTGGCGTCCGTGCGACGCGGTGGAATCGGCTGCGTCGTGGAAGGCGGCGATCGAGCGCAAGGGCGCGCCGTCTTGCCTGATCTTCTCGCGGCAGAACCTCAAGCATCAGCAGCGCAGCGAGCAGCAGGTCGCCGACATCATGCGCGGCGGCTACGTGCTGTCCGATCCGCTGGACACCAAGTTCCAGGCCATCCTGATCGCCACCGGCTCGGAAGTGGAGCTGGCGATGGAAGCCGCGCGCGCGCTGGCCCAGCAGGGCGTGGCCGTGCGTGTGGTGTCGATGCCTTGCACCGAAGTGTTCGACGCGCAGCCGCTGGAATACCGCGAAGGCGTGCTGCCCGGTTGGTGCCGCGCCCGCGTGGCGGTGGAAGCGGCGACGGCCGACTTCTGGTGCAAGTACGTGGGCCTCGACGGCGAAGTCATCGGCATGACCACGTTCGGCGCCTCCGCACCGGCACCGCAGCTGTTCGAGCACTTCGGCTTCACCGTGGCGCACGTGATCGATGCGGTGAAGCGCGTCGTGCGCTGAGCGCGGGTTTCTTCATCCACAAAAAAGCCGCGGCATGCCGCGGCTTTTTTTACGCGCTGGCAAACTCAGGCGAGCAGCAAGTCCGCCAGTTCGTCCGGTGTCGCCGCGATCGCGCTGGCCCCGGCCTGCTCCAGTTCCTCGCGATTGCCGAAGCCCCACAGCACGCCGAAACCGCGCACGCGGTTGGCCACTGCGCCGTCGATGTCGAAGTGGCGGTCGCCGATCATCACGGCGTCTGCCGGGTCGCTGTCGAAGTCCGCCAGCGCCTCGGCGATCATCGAGGCCTTCTCGCTGTTCGGGCTGTCCGGATGCGGGCCGTACAGGCGCAGGAAGGCGTCGCCGAAGGGCAGGTGGGCGATGATCGGCGCGGCATGGCGGTGCGGCTTGCTGGTGACCACGGCGAGTCGGTGGCCGGCGCCGAGCAGCCGTTCGATCAGCGCCTCGATGCCCGGATAGATCTCGTGTTCCTGCCAGCCCAGCGTGTTGAAACGCTCGTGGTAGTAATCCACTGCCGCCTCGATCCGCTCGGGATCGTGATCCAGCAAGGGCGCAAAGCTGTGCCGCAGCGGCGGGCCGATCCAGCGACGCAGTTCCTCGTGCGCGGGCGCCGGCACGTCGAGCCGGGCCAGCGCGTGTTTCACGCAAGCGGTGATGCCGTGCTCGGAATCGATCAGGGTGCCGTCGAGGTCGAACAGGCAGAGCATTACTTCGCGGCCCGCGCCTTCAGTGCGGTGACTGCGGGCAGTTCCTTGCCTTCGAGGAATTCGAGGAAGGCGCCGCCGCCGGTGGAGATGTAGGAAACCTGGTCGGCGATGCCGTACTTGTCGACGGCCGCCAGGGTGTCGCCGCCGCCCGCGATCGAGAATGCATTCGACGCGGCGATCGCGCGCGCCAGGGTCTCGGTGCCCTTGCCGAACGCGTCGAACTCGAACACGCCGACCGGACCGTTCCACACCACGGTGCCGGCCCTGGCGATCAGCGCGGCATAGATCTCCGCGGTTTGCGGGCCGATGTCGAGGATCATTTCGTCCGGCCCGACCTGGTCGACCGGTTTCACCGTGGCCGGCGCCTGGGCGGAGAAGGTCGGTGCCACCACCACGTCGACCGGCATCGGCACTTCGGCGCCACGTCGCTTTGCGTCGGCCAGCACCTTCTTCGCCGCGTCGAGCAGGTCCATCTCCACCAGCGAGTTGCCGACCGAGTGGCCCATCGCCGCGATGAAGGTATTGGCGATGCCGCCGCCCACGATCAGCTGGTCGACCTTGCCGATCAGGTTGTCCAGCAGGGTCAGCTTGGTCGACACCTTCGAACCGGCCACGATCGCCAGCAGCGGGTGGGCCGGATGTTCCAGCGCCTTGCCCAGCGCGTCGAGCTCGGCGCACAGCAGCGGGCCGGCGGCGGCGACCGGGGCGTGCCTGATCACGCCGTGGGTCGAGGCCTGGGCGCGGTGCGCGGTGCCGAAGGCGTCCATCACGAAGATGTCGCACAGCGCCGCATATTTCTTTGCCAGCGCCTCATCGTCCTTGCCCTCGCCGACATTCATGCGGCAGTTTTCCAGCAGCACGACTTCGCCCGGGCCGACCTCGACGCCGTCAGCCAGATAGTCGGAAACCAGCCGCACCGGCTGATCCAGCTTGCCGCCGAGCCAGAGTGCCACCGGCGCCAGTGAGGATTCGGCGTCGAACTGGCCTTCCTTGGGGCGGCCCAGGTGCGACATCACCATGACCCGGGCACCGGCGTCGCGGGCGGCCCGGATGGTCGGCAGGGCGGCATCGAGGCGCTGGGTCGAGGTGATCTGGCCGTGGTCGTCGAACGGCACGTTCAGGTCTTCGCGGATCAGCACGCGCTGGTCGCGCAAATCGAGGTCGCTCATGCGGGTGACGGACACGGCAGGACTCCAGTGGTGGTCGGGATTCACCGCGAACGGGCGGCAGCCGACTATTGTCCGGCCCCGGTCGTGTCGATGCAAACCGGCTGCCGTTCGACGGGGCGTTGCGGCCCGGACCGGCCCGGGCCACACTGTCGCCTGCTTGCCATCATCGTGCAGAGGGGGACTGCTCATGGCCACCGGTCTGGTGCTTTACAGCTACTGGCGCTCCAGCGCTGCCTATCGCGTGCGCATCGCGCTGAACCTCAAGGGGTTGGAGTACGAAACCCGGCCGGTGCATCTGGTACAGGACGGCGGTCAGCAGCATGCGCCGGCCTACAAGGCACTCAACCCGCAGGAAATGGTGCCGTGCCTGCTCGATGGCGATCGGGTGATCACCCAGTCACTGGCGATCATGGAATACCTGGACGAGATGCACCCGGAACTGGAAACGGCCCTGCTGCCGGTGGACGCCCGTGGTCGCGCCCAGGTCAGGGCGCTGGCGATGGCGGTCACCTGCGACATCCATCCGCTGGGCAACCTGCGTGTCCTGCAACAGCTGGAAGCCGAATTTGGCGCCAGCGAGGAACAGCGCGCGACCTGGTCGCGGCACTGGATGGCCGTGGGTTTCAAGGCGATCGAGGAGCAGCTGTCCGACAGCGCCGCGACGGGCCGCTATTGCCACGGCGAGACGCCGAGCATGGCCGACGCCTGCCTGATTCCGCAGGTGTACAACGCGCTGCGCTGGAAACTGCCGATGGACGACTACCCCACCATCGCGCGCATCCACCGCGCCTGCAACGAGCTGGAAGCCTTCCAGCGGGCTGCGCCGGAGGCTCAGCCGGACGCGCCTTGAGAACGTGCAGGAGCGCACCTTGTGCGCGATCGCTCTGTCGGGGGTGGGGGTCTGTCGCAACCGTGACCCCTCATCCGGCCCTTCGGGCCACCTGCATTCGGGCCATCCTTGGCCCTCACCCTTCGGGCGGCTGTCGCCGTGCAAATCGGCAATCCTGCCGATTTGTCTCCCCGGCGGGGAGAAGGGGCTTTGCGGCGGCCATGGGCCGCTTTTCTAGAAGCCCATCCCGTACGGGTCGTTGCCGGCCAGTTCCTCGTCGCTGGTGCCGCCTTCGGCCAGGCGGATCTTCAGGGCCAGGCCGTCGCGCGAGTCGGACTTGTTGAGCGCTTCGTCCAGGTCCACGCGGCCTTCCTTGTACAGGCGGTACAGTGACTGGTCAAAGGTCTGCATGCCTTCCTGCAGGCTGCGGTCCATCGCCTCCTTGATCTCGTGGGTCTGGCCACGGCGGATCATGTCGCGGATCAGCGGGGTGTTCAGCAGTACCTCGGCGGCGGGAATGCGCCGGCCGTCCTTGCCGATCACCAGACGCTGGCTGATCACCGCGCGCAGGTTCAGCGCCAGGTTCATCAGCACGTTCTTGTGCGCCGATTCGGGGAAGAAGTTGAGGATGCGTTCCAGCGTCTGGTCGGCGTTGTTCGAGTGCAGCGTGGCCAGGCACAGGTGGCCGGTCTCGGAGAAGGCGATCGCCGCCTCCATGGTGTCGGTGTCGCGGATCTCGCCGATCATGATCACGTCCGGCGCCTCGCGCATCGCGTTCTTCAGGGCCTCGTGATAGGTATGGGTGTCCAGGCCCACCTCGCGCTGGTTGACGATCGACTTCTTGTGCCGGTGCAGGTATTCGATCGGATCCTCGATGGTGAGGATGTGGCCGGAGGAATTCGTGTTGCGGTGGTCGAGCATCGCCGCCAGCGTGGTCGACTTGCCCGAGCCGGTGGCGCCGACCACCAGGATCAGGCCGCGCGGCTCCATGATCAGGTCGCGGAAGATCTTCGGCAGCTGCAGCTGCTCGATGCTGGGGATCTCGCTCTTGATCGCGCGGATCACCATGCCCACTTCGCCGCGCTGCTTGAACACGTTGATGCGGAAGCGGCCGGCTTCCTTCACCGCCAGCGCCATGTTCAATTCAAGGTCGCGCTCGAACTGGGGCACCTGGCCTTCGTCCATCAGCGAGTAGGCGATCTTCTTGACCATGCCGCTGGGAAGGCCGGTATTGCCCAGCGGATACAGTTTGCCCTCGACCTTGATATTCACCGGGGCGCCCGTGGACAGGAACATGTCCGACGCGCCCTTGTCTACCATAAGCTTCAGGAAGTAACCGATGTCCACGAAAAACCCCTAGTTTGCGAAATGCGCGTTGCAATGATGGATTATGCCCGCCCACAATACGCTGCGACACACCATGAGGAATGTGATGCACATCTTTTCCCTGCCGGCCGGACATTTCCGGCCCGGCCGCACCGTCCTGATCGCCCTGGTCCTGGCCCTGTTCGTGGCTGGCTGCGCCTCGGTGCCGCCGCCCAATGACTCGATGAACATGGCCCAGACCCAGCTGCAGATGGCTCGCGACGCCGGCGCGGCCGATTATGCGCCGGTGGACCTCGGTTTTGCCCAGGACAAGTTCCAGCTGGCGCAGTCGGCGATGGCCGAACGCAAGTACGCCGACGCGGCGAGTCTGGCCGAGGAATCCCGCGCCGACGCGGAACTGGCCCAGGCCAAAGCCCGCCTGGGCGCAGCGCGCGCCCAGATCCAGAGCAAGATGCAGGAAAACAGCCGTCTGCGGGCCCAGGGCGAGGCTGCGGCCGCCGCGGCGCAGGCGCCTGCGCCGGCGCCACCGGCCAGCAACGCCCAGCCCACCGAAGACATGCCGGCTCCGCCGTCCTCGGCGCTGTCCACGCCGGCCGGTGACGGTTTCCAGACCGTGCCGGACAACGCACAACAGCCTGCGGTGGACCCCGCGGGAGGTCAGCCATGAAGCGTTCCGCCATCATCCTTGCCACCATCGCGCTGGGTTTGGGCACGCTGGGTTCGGCCCATGCCCGCCAGGACGACATCGACATCAACCGCCTGACCGGCAGCCTCAACCAGCTCGCCAGCGATCCCGGCCTGGGCGCCTACGCCCAGGCCGAACAGGCCCGTGCCCGCGACGCCATCAACCGGCTGGCCCAGGCCGGCTCGCGTGAGCGGCCGCATGCGCTGTATCTGGCCGAGCGTCGCGTCGACCTGGCCAAGACCGCCGCGCAGGTGCAGGACGCCCAGGTCAAGCTGACCCAGCTCGATCGCGAACACGACCAGATCCTGCTGGACAACAGCCGTCGCGATGCGGAGCTGGCCCGGCGCGAGCTGGAGCGCCAGCGCCTGCAATACCAGCTGGCGCAGGAGGAGGCGGCCCGGCTGCAGGCGCAGGGCCTGGAGTATTCGCAGGCGGCCGACCAGGCCCGGGCGGAAGCGGATCGGGCAAAGAAGCTGGCCGCGGCCCAGAGCAAGGTGGCACGCGCCGCCAAGCGGCAGGCCGAGTTGGCGGCGCAGGCCGCCAAGGCGATGCGCTCGCAGATGGAAGGCGCGGACAAGCCCTCCGGGACCGATGCCAAGCCGTCCGGCCAGCATCGCTGACCGGGTCGTTTCCGGCCCCGTTACGGTCGCGGAAGAAAGTCGTTGAGCGGATGTAAAAGGCTGTTTTGACAGTTTTTTACGGAACTTTCCACGCCCCCCGAAAGTGCCCTCGAAACGCTTGCACCCCCTCCGGTGGGGGAGTAGGGTCAAAGTCCCACGGGGCATCCCGGTCCCGTGGGTCACTGACCGAACCATGCACGCATTCCTCGCTTCGAAAGCTTCCTCCGCATCCGGTGTTCCGGCGCGGATCGAGGGTGCGCGCCCCGGTTCACCGTCTGCGGACGGCCTGTTGCGTCCGCACGTCAACTCGCGAGGAGGTCGGACCATGTTTGAAAACCAGCAGCGTGATGATGTCGAGGCATTGATGAAGGCTGATGCGGAATTCCGGCGGCTCTACCAGCATCACAGGGAACTCGACAGCAAGGTGCACGACGCCGACATCGGCGTGCTGCCCATCGACGACATGACCCTGGCCAGCATGAAGAAGGAAAAATTGCTGGCCAAGTCCCGACTCGAACGCATGTGGGCAGATCGGGCGCATCTCGTCCACTGACCTCGGCTGTTCGCGAACGCGGCCCCGGGCCCTTTCCGCCAGACGGAAAGGGTGCCGGGGCCGCCGCGTTTGCGCTGTCCGCTTCGAGCGCTCGGGTATCATGGCCCTCTTGTCGCGACGGTCCTCATCGCGTCGCAGCCACATCACGGAGCCCCCATGACGGTCCACCAGAGCGTTCTTGAATTGATCGGCCACACGCCGATGGTCCGCACCCAGCGCCTGGACACCGGCCTGTGCGAACTGTTTCTCAAGCTGGAGAGCGCCAACCCCGGCGGTTCGATCAAGGACCGCATCGGCCTGTCGATGATCGAGGGTGCCGAGAAGGACGGCCGCATCCGCCCGGGCGACATCCTGGTCGAAGGCACTGCCGGCAACACCGGCCTTGGCCTGGCCCTGGTGGCGCAGGCCAAGGGTTACCGCCTGATCCTGGTGGTGCCGGACAAGATGAGCCGCGAGAAGATCTTCAACTTGAAGGCGATGGGCGCCGAAGTGGTGCTGACCCGTTCCGACGTGGCCAAGGGCCATCCCGAGTATTACCAGGACATGGCCGAGCGGATCGCCCGCGAGACGCCCGGCGCGTACTTCATCAACCAGTTCGGCAACCCCGACAACCCGGCCGCGCACATCGCCACCACCGGGCCCGAAATCCTCGAGCAGATGGACGGCCAGGTCGACGCGATCGTGCTCGGCTGCGGTTCGTCCGGCACGCTGAGCGGCCTGTCGAAATTCTTCGCCGAGCACTCGCCGCAGACCGAACTGGTGCTGGCCGATCCGGTCGGTTCCATCCTTGCCGAATACATCAACGAGGGCACGCTCTCGACCAAGTCGGCCAGCTGGATGGTCGAAGGCATCGGCGAGGATTTCCTGCCGGGCATCAGCGACTTCACCCGGGTGAAGAAGGCCTACGCGATCCCGGACAAGGAGAGCTTCCTCACCGCCCGCGAGCTGCTGGCGAAGGAGGGCATCCTGGGCGGCTCGTCCACCGGCACCCTGCTGGCCGCGGCGCTGCGCTACTGCCGCGAGCAGACCACGTCGAAGCGCGTGGTGACCCTGGTCTGTGACACCGGCAACAAGTATCTGTCCAAGCTGTACAACGACTACTGGATGCTCGACAACGGCTTCATCGAGCGTGAGCAGCACGGCGACCTGCGCGACCTGCTGCTGCGCCCGTTCGCCCAGCGCGACACCGTGGTGGTCGGCCCCAACGAATTGCTGATCACCGCCTACAACCGCATGAAGCTGTACGACGTGTCGCAGCTGCCGGTGATGGACGGCCGCAAGCTGGTGGGCATCGTCGACGAATCGGACGTGCTGATGCACGTGCACGCCGACGAGTCGCGTTTCCGCGACTCGGTGTCGAGCGCCATGATCACCAGCCTGCAGAAGCTCGACGTGCGCTCGCCGGTCGAGTCGCTGTTGCCGGTGTTCGAGCGCGGCCACGTGGCCATCGTGGTCGACGGCGACGACTTCCTCGGCCTGATCACCCGCATCGACCTGCTGAACTGGCTGCGTCGCAAGGTGAACTGAACAGGCTGAATGAAACTCGCGGCCATCGCCGGAAGCACCCGGTTCGGGCAGCGAACAGTCATGAATGAACGGGCATAATCGCCCGTCCATGCAGGGCCGGAGGCCCTGCTTCTCCAAGGAAATCCGAACGATGTGTGGAATTGTTGCTGCCGTTGCCCAGCGTGATGTCGCGCCACTGCTGATCGCCGGCCTGAAGGCGCTCGAATACCGGGGTTACGACTCGTCCGGCGTGGCCGTGATCGATCGTGGCGAGATCCGCCGGGCGCGTGCCAAGGGCAAGGTGCGCGAAATGGAGGCGCTGTACCTGGCCGATCCGCTGCCCGGCGGCACCGGCATCGCGCATACGCGCTGGGCCACCCACGGCGTGCCCAGCGAGGCGAACGCGCATCCGCACATGGCCGGGCGCATCTCCATCGTGCACAACGGCATCATCGAGAACTACGCCGGCCTGCGCGCCGAGTTGCAGGCGGAGGGCCACGTATTCACCTCGGAAACGGACACCGAAGTGATGGCGGCGCTGATCGACCGGCGCTACACGGCGGGCGTGAGCCTGCGCGAGGCGGTGCTGGCCACGGTGCGCGAACTGGAAGGTGCCTATGCCATCGCCGTGCTCAGCAGTGACGAGCCCGATCGCGTGGTCGGCGCGCGCCGCGGCGCGCCGCTGCTGGTCGGCCTCGGCATCGGCGAGAACTTCCTGGGCTCCGACGCGCAGGCGCTGATCCAGGTCACCAACAGGATGCTCTACCTCGACGAGGATGACGTGGTCGAGATCACCCGCGACGGCGTGCAGGTGTTCGGCCTGGACGGTACGCCGGTGCAGCGGGACATGCACGAGAGCGAGCTGTCCAGGGACGCGGTCGAGCGCGGCGAATACCGCCACTACATGCAGAAGGAAATCTTCGAGCAGCCGCGCGCGGTGGCCGACACGCTGGAGGCGCGCATCGGCCCGCATGGCGTGCTGCCGAACATCTTCGGGATCGACAGCGACGCGCTGCTGCAAGCCACGCGCGGCGTGCACATCATCGCCTGCGGCACCAGCTATCACGCCGGCCTCGTGGCCAAGTACTGGATCGAGGAATTCGCGCGCCTGCCAGTCAGCGTGGAAGTGGCCAGCGAATTCCGCTATCGCGAGGCGGTGGTGCCGGACGGCACGCTGTTTGTCGCCATCTCGCAGTCCGGCGAAACCGCCGACACGCTGGCCGCGATGCGCGAATCACGCCGTCGCGGTTATCTGGGCACCCTGGTCATCTGCAATTCGCCCGAATCCTCGCTGGTGCGCGAAGCCGACCTGAAACTGATGACCCGCGCCGGCCCCGAGATCGGCGTGGCCTCGACCAAGGCGTTCACCACCCAGTTGGCCGGGCTGGCCCTGCTGGCGCTGGAACTGGCGCGTCGCAATGGCCTGGCCAAGGATCGCTATGCCGCGCTGTGCGCCGAGTTGCAGCACCTGCCCCGGGCGATCGAGGACGCGCTGCAACTGGAGCCGGCGATCATCGAGCTGTCGGCCGAATTCATCCACCGCCAGCACGCCCTGTTCCTGGGTCGCGGCGCGCAATATCCGGTCGCGCTGGAAGGCGCGCTGAAGCTCAAGGAAATCTCCTACATCCACGCCGAAGCCTATCCCGCGGGCGAGCTCAAGCACGGGCCGCTGGCCCTGGTCGACGAGCACATGCCGATCGTGGCCGTGGCGCCGAACGGCCCGCTGCTGGACAAGCTGAAGTCCAACCTGCAGGAAGTGCGTGCCCGCGGCGGTCGCCTGATCGTGTTCGCCGACGGTGCCGCCGGCATGGACGACATGGCCGCCCACGGCACGATGCTGCGCGTGGAATCCGGCGGCAGCTTCATCGCACCGGCGGTGTTTACCGTGCCGCTGCAACTGCTGGCCTATCACGTCGCCGTGCTGCGCGGCACCGACGTCGACCAGCCGCGCAACCTGGCCAAGTCGGTCACGGTGGAGTAGTTCGGAGCTTTCAACCCGGCTCGGGATGTGCCGTCCCCTGCGAAGGCCCCGGTTCACGCCGGGGCCTTCGCCGTCTGGCAGCTAGAACTCCTGCTTGAAGCGGATGCCGATGGTGCGCGGCAGGCTGTAGCCGGTGTAGACCTGACCGTTCGGGTATGGCGCCACCACGCCGTGCGCGCCGCAGACGTCGACGCCGCACTCGGTGTACTTGTATTGCGCCGAGCGCTTGTCGAACGCGTTGTTGATGTAGACGTCGGCCGACCAGCTGCCTTTCTGCACGCCGGCGGACAGGTCCAGCGTGGTGTAGGCGGGCAGGTCGCCGAGCAGCGCGCGCTCGCTCAGGCGCAGGTCGGTGGTGCGCTTGCCGACGTGGACCAGTGCCGCCTGCACGAACGCGTCGCTGTCACCGATGTTGAAGCTGTAGTGCGCGATCAGGTTGCCCTTGAACTTCGGCGTGATCGGCAGCTGGGTACCCCTGGGCGCCAGCGGCCCGGACACCACGCTGCCGTCCTGCGGATTGAGCGAGCCGGGCGGGCAGTCGGTGATCGGGCGCCCGCTCGCGTCGGTGAAGCCGCAGTAGTTGGCGGTCAGCCGCGCGCGATACAGCGCCCAGCCGGCGGTCAGTTGCAGGTTGTAGGTGGCCTGCCAGTTCAGTTGCGATTCGAGGCCTTCGATGCGGGCGGAGTTGGCGTTCTTGATTTCGGTGAGGCCGTTCGCGCCGAGGATCGGGAACTGGAAATCGTTCCAGGTTTCGCGGAACACCGCGCCGTTGAAGGACACCCGGTTGTTCAGCCATGAGGTCTTCCAGCCCAGCTCCTGGTTGATCAGGAAGTCGGCGTGGTACGGCAGCAAGGTGCCGCGCCGATTGACGCCGCCGGGGCGGAAGCCCTCGGAGCGGGTGGCGTAGATCATCTTGGTGTCGCTGATGTTCCAGGTCAGGTTGAACTTGGTGAGGTTGCCGCTCTCCTTCACCTTCTTGTTGAAGTCCAGGCACGGCGCGCCCATGAACGGTTCGGGCGACACGCAGGCGGCCTCGCCCTGGCTGGAGGAGAAGCCCGCGCCGTAGCCGAAGTAGCCGTACAGCTGGTTGCTGGTGCGGTAGTAGCGTTCGCCGAAGGTGCCGGTGAGCACGTCGGGGATGAAATCCCAGGACAATTCGCCGAACAGCGCCTCGTCGCGGTCGTAGCGCATCTGCCGGGTCAGCCAGATGGTGTCGTTCCAGCCGGTGACGGAGAGTGAGTCGGCCAGGCCGTCGACCTGGTAGTTCTGCATGATGTCGTGCTTCTGCTTCTGCCAGAACGCGCCGGCGACCAGGCGCAGGCGATCGTCCGCCGGCGAGACCAGGCGCAGCTCGTGGCTGCTGTTGGTGTAGCCGTCGCGATCGCTGATGTGTTGCGACGGATTGATCAGCGCGCCGCTGTTGTCATAGAAATACGCGCCGGAACCGTACAGCGCGTCGTACCAGAAGCCGTAGTCGCTGTAGTCGGTCTGCTCCTCCTGGTTACGCTTGAGGTGGGCGTAGGCATAGGTCAGGTCGAAGTTGCCGATCTTGCCCTGCACGGTCAGCGCGCCCTGCCACCAGCGGTCGTTGACGCGCTCGGGGTAGAAGTGCGTGACGGCCAGATCGCCCACCGCCGGGTCGCTGGCGAAGTTGCCGTGCGAGATGGTTTGCTGCCCCATCAGCATCGGCGTGATCGACCAGTTGTCGTCGAGGTCGACCTTCAGCGCGGCGCGCGCGCCGGTGATGTTGGCGTCGTTGTAGTTGTCTTTTGCATGGCCGACGCACTGGGACGCCGACGAGGGCGAGGTTCCACTCGCCGTGCAGCCCGGCGCGTTGCTGATGGTGATGCCCGAGGTGGGGAAGGTGCGCGAGCCGGCCTTGTTGTCGATGTAGCCGGCGTCGTGCTCGCGCCAGCCGACCAGGCGGATCGCGGCGGTCGAGTTGATCGGCAGGTTGAGCATGCCCTCGCCCGTGTAGCCGATGCCGCCGTGGGCGAGCGTGTCCACGCCCAGGCTGTAGCTGGCCGCGTAACCGCTGGGGTCGGGCTTGTTGGTGATGATGCGCAGGGCGCCGGCCTCGGCGCTGGCGCCGTACAACGTGCCCTGCGGGCCGGCCAGCACTTCGATGCGGGCGATGTCGTACATGTGGATGTCGAGCGGGCCCTGGATCGTCGTCACCGGCTGGTCGTCGAGGTACACGCCCACGCTCGGCTGCGAACCGGAGTGGTTGGTGTTGCCGCCGCTGGTCACGCCGCGCATGTAGATCGAGACGAAGCCGGGGCCGGTGGCGATGCCGCCGCCGCCCTGCTGGAACGTCACGCTGGGCAGGTATTTCACGTAGTCGTCGAAGCTCTTCACGTGCAGCGCTTCGAGCTGGTCGGTGGCCAGCACGTCCATGCTGATCGGCACCTTCTGCAGGTTCTCCGTGCGTTTCTGCGCGGTCACTGTGACCACGCTGAGCGTGGTGGCTTTCTTTGTTGACGACGTGGTGTCGGGCGGCGTGGACTGTCCGGTGTCCTGCGCCATGGCGGGCGCCGCCATGGCGAGACAGATGGCGGCCGCCAGCGGCAACCGGATCAACGTCGCCCGTCGGGCGTTCATGGCCTGTCTGGAACTGCTTGCATGCATGCGATTTCCCCTCATCCGGTGAACGGCAAACCAACCCAACCCCCAAACTTTTCAGATGAACCCGGGCACCTCGGGATAGCTGTCCAGCACCGGCCCGAGTGCCTGTTCCAGCGGCCCCAGCCACGGCGCAAAGTGGCGCCAGTGATCCACGCCCTCGCGATAGATCGGGCGGCGCACCTGCTCCGAACTGGCGGTGTGCACCGGTCGCGGGTTCTCGAAGAAGCGCAGGCAGGCGTCCTCGAATGGCAGGCCGCAATAATCCAGCAGGCGACGAACCTCGCCCTCGGTGTCCGCCACCATGCGCTCGTAGAACACGCGGTGGATGCGTCCGGGCAGCACCGTGTCGAAGTGCGCCATCAGGCGGACGTAGTCGTGGTAGTAGCGCCCGACGTCTTCCAGGTCGTAGCTGAAACTCTGCCCGCGCGCGAAGTGCTGCTTGAACGCCGAGAAGCAGCACGCCAGCGGATGCCGGCGCGCGTCGATGATTCGGGCGTTCGGCAGCATCAGCTGGATCAGGCCGACGTGCATGAAGTTGTTCGGCATCTTGTCGATGAACAGCGGTGCCGAGGTCTTGCGATGGATGCGCGTGTGCGCGAGGTAGCGCTCGCCGAGCGCGCGCAGCGCGTCGGCGTCGAGCGCGGCCAGCGCATCGTGGTAGGGCGTCGCGCCGTCGCCGTCGCCGTCGCCCTGCCGGCGCAGGCCGCGGGTGATCGAGGCGACTTCGGGCAGCTCCATCGTGCCCTCGACCTGGCTGTGGCTGGACAGGATCTGCTCGATCAGGGTGGAACCGGCGCGCGGCAGCCCGACGACGAAGATCGGATCGCGCGCCGGGCAGCCCATGCCCGCGCGCGCGCCGAAGAAATCGCCGGTGTAGTGCGCGCAGGCGCGGTCCACCCGCGCGCTGGTCGCGTCCGCGCTGTAGTGCAGTTGCGCGCGGCGGATCGCGTTGCCGCACGCGTAGTGGGCGAACGAATCCGCGCAGGCGTCGGCATCCTCGCGCGCCTTGCCCATGGCGAACTCCAGGTGCAGGCGGTCTTCGTCCGACAGGTCGCTGCGGGCCAGCTGATCGCTCATCGTGGCGAGGTCGCCCGCACTGAAGCGGAAGGTCTTGAGGTTGGCCAGGCTCCACCAGACTTCGCCGAACGAGGGCAGGCGCTCCAGGCTGTGCCGGTAGGCGGCGATCGCGCGTTCGCCGAAACCGGCGGTCTTCAGCGCGTGGCCGTAGCTCATCCATACCCGCGGATTGTCGGGGTAGCGCTGCACCAGGTCGGCGTAGATCGCGAGGGCCGGCTCGTAATCGCCGATGCGGCACAGCACCACCGCCTTGAGGTTGCGGTAGGCCGGGTGTTGCGGATCGTTGGCCAGCAGGTGTTCGATCTGCGCGAGCGCCTGTTCGGGCTGGTTGCTGCGATGCAGGACCATGGCGTAGTGCTGGCGCGCGGCGTCGAAGCCGGGGGCCAGCTCGAGGCAGCGCGCCAGCAGGTTCAGCGCATCCTCGTTGCGGCCCACGCGGGCGGCGACTTCGGCGAACATGCGGATCGCCGCCACGTCGGTGGGCACCTGTTTCAGATGCTCGCGCAGCAGCGCCTCGGCCTGCGGGACGCGGCCTTCGGCGAGCGCCACGGCCGCGCCCATCAGGCGCGGGTCATGGGTGGAGTGCAACACGTGCCGGGCGTAGGCGGCGTCCGCCGCGTCCTGCTCGCCGGCGGCCATCAGGTGGTCGCCGAGTTCGCGCCAGGCTTGCGGCAGGTCGGGTTGCAGTGCGACCGCGCGGCGCAGCGCGGCGATCGCCTCTTCGCCGCGGCCGAGCCGGCCCAGCACCACGCCCAGGTCGAACTGCAGTGCCGCCCATGTCGGTTGCGACGGCGCCAGCGGAAGCAGGATGTCGAGCGCGGCCCGGGCATCGCCCTGACGCAGGCGCGCGGCGGCCAGCAGTTGCAGCGCCAGCGGATGGGCGCCGACGGCGTGCAGGATTTCTTCGAGTTGTTCCACCGCCAGTGCGGGGTCGCGTTGCAGCAGCCGCTCCGCGTGTGCCAGCGCCTGCTCCAGCGTGCCGCTGGCCGACGCCGCGATCATGCGTCGCCTCGTGCTGGCGACGGGAACGCCCCACGCGGGGCGACGGGCCGGAGTGACGACAGCGGTGCGGCGCCTGACATGGAAGGTAGCGGCCTCTCGCGGGGTTCGCCGCAATCTACAACCGAATCCGGCTGGGAGATAGTGGCGTCGGCCGGCGCGGCGCAGCTGCGGTTGCCGCCGGTTCGACACAAGCGCTAGGCTCAGCCGGACGCCTCCGCCGGGCTGGGCGGGTCGCATCGGCCGGGTTGTTCGCGGCCATCCAACCGGGGGACAGCAATCCATGCACACCGACACCGTCGTCGAACTGCTCGACCGGGCACACGCCTTGCCGGCGCGCTACTACGCGGGGGAGGCGATGCTGGCGATGGAGCAGCGCGCGGTGTTCGCGCGCAGTTGGCAACTGGTGGCCCATCGGGAGCAGCTGGCCGAGCCCGGCGATCACGTGGTCGATCAGGTCGGCGGCGTGCCCCTGCTGCTGGTGCGCGGCCAGGATGGCGTGCTGCGGGCCTTTCCCAATGTCTGTCGCCACCGCGCCGGCCCGCTGGCGCTGTGCGACGGCAAGGGCGCGCGGGCGCTGCACTGCAAGTACCACGGCTGGACCTACACGCTGGAAGGCCAGCTGCGCAGCGCGCCGGAGATGCAGGACGCCGCCGACTTCCGCGTGGAGGACATCCGCCTGCCGCCGCTGCGCGTGCACGAATGGCAGGGGCTGGTGTTCGTGGCGCTGGACGCTGCCGTGCCGCCGTTCGAGGAGGTCTATGGCGGCATCGCCGAACGCATCGCGCCGATCGACCTGGCGGCGATGCGCTACCTGCGCCGCGACACCTACGACATCGACTGCAACTGGAAGGTCTACGTCGACAACTACCTCGAGGGCTACCACCTGCCGCACGTGCATCCGGGCCTGTCGAAGGTGCTCGACTACCGCGCCTACGACACCGAGCTGTTCGCCTGGCATTCGCTGCAATCCTCGCCGCTGCGCAACAGCACCGACATCTACGGCGACGGCGAGGCGTTCTACTACTTCATCTATCCCAACGTGATGCTCAACATCATGCCGGGAAGGTTGCAGACCAATCGCATCCTGCCGCTGGGCCCGGGCCGCTGCCGCATCGTGTTCGACTACTACTACGCGCAGGACGCCGCGGCGCAGGCGCGCATGGAGGCCGACCGCAGCTTCAGCGACGAGGTGCAGAACGAGGACATCGGCATCTGCGAGGCGGTGCAGCGGGGGCTGGCCTCCGGCGCGTACACGCCGGGCCGGCTCAACCCGAAGCGCGAAAGCGGCGTATGGCATTTCCAGAACCTGTTGCGCGCGGCCTATGCGGGGCCGGCCGGCGAATCTGCATGAACTCGTCGCCGCATGTGCTGCCACCGAAGCGGACAGGCGCGCGTCGAGATGCGTGACCGCAGCCGGATCGGCTTCTGGACCTGCACCGCGCTGGTGGTCGGCAACGTGATCGGCATGGGCATCTTCCTGCTGCCCTCGTCGCTGGCGCCGTTCGGTTTCAACGCGCTGATCGGCTGGGGCATCACCCTGTTCGGCTGCCTCACCCTGGCGCGGGTGTTCGCGCATCTGTCCGCGGCGCTGCCTGCGGCCGATGGCCCCTACGGCTATGTCCGCGACACGCTGGGCGAGCTGCCGGCCTACATGTCGATGTGGGCGTACTGGGTGTCGCTGTGGCTGACCAACGCGGCGCTGGCCACTGGCGTGGTGGGCTACGTCACCGTGGTGATGCCGGCACTCGGCGTCATTCCGCCGGTGTGGTTTGCGCTGGTACTGGTGTGGCTGTTCACCCTGGTCAACCTGCTCGGCGTGCGCACCGGCGGCATCGTGCAGATCGTCACCACCACACTGAAGCTGCTGCCGATGCTGGCGATCGCCGTGCTTGGCGGCTGGGTGTTGCTGAGCTCGCCGGGCAGCTATGCGGCCCATCCACCGACCACCCCGGTGACGTTTGGTGGCGTGATGGCGGCTTCCACCATCGCGTTGTTCGCGATGCTGGGTATCGAATCGGCCAGCATTCCGGCCAGCCGCGTGGACAACCCCGGCCGCACCATTCCGCGCGCCACGATGACGGGCGCGGTGGTGGTCGCGCTGATCTACGTCGTGGTGTCGACCGTGCCGCTGCTGTTGTTGCGGCAGGACGTGCTGGCCAGCGCCAGCGCGCCGTTTGCGCTGCTGATGGACACGTTCGGCCATGCCGGGTCGGGTCGCTGGCTGGCGCTGTTCGTGGTGATCAGCGGACTCGGCGCCCTGAACGGCTGGACCCTGCTGGCCGGACAACTGACCCGCACCATGGCGGACAACGGCGTGCTGCCCCCGTTGCTTGCGCGCAGCAATCGCCATGGCGCGCCGGTTGCCGCCCTGCTGATCACCGCGACGCTGGCCTCGGTGATGGTGTGGATGAGCTACAGCAGTTCGCTGGTGGCGGCGTTCACCTTCATCACCCTGGTGGTGACGGCGGCGAACCTGCCCCTGTACCTGGCCTGTGCGCTGGCGCTGGCGGTGCTGTGGCGGCGCGGCGCGCCGGGCTGCAGCGGGCGCGGCGTGCTGCTGGTGGCGGGCATCGGCGCGGCGTATGTGGTCTTCGCCTTCGTCGGCATCGGCGGCGGGCCGTTCGTGTATGCGCTGGGCCTGATCGCCGCGGGCCTGCCGCTGTATGTCTTCATGCGGTGGCGGCGCAAGCCGGTCGCCGCCACCGAGGCCTGAGCACCATGCGCGACCCCCGCTACGACATCCTGTTCGAACCGGTGAAGATCGGCCCGGTCACCGCGAAGAATCGCTTCTTCCAGGTGCCGCACTGCAACGGCATGGGCCACGCGATGCCGCTGGCCCATGCGGCGATGCGCGAGATGAAGGCCGAGGGCGGCTGGGCGGTGGTCTCCACCGAGGAGTGCGAGATCCACCCCAGCGGCGATCTCACGCCGTACGTGGAGGCGCGGCTGTGGGATGACCGCGACATCCCCGCGCTGGCGCTGATGTGCGACAAGGTGCACGCGCACGGCGCGCTGGCTGCGCTGGAACTCACCCACAACGGGCCGACGGCGTCCAATCTGTATTCGCGTGAAGTGCTGATCGCGCCGTCGCACCAGCCGACCAAGTACGGCTACCCGCACCAGGCGCGGGCGATGACGAAGCACGACATCCGCGAATACCGCCGCTGGCATCGCGAGGCGGCGATCCGCGGCAGGCGCGCGGGCATGGACATCATCTACGTCTACGCGGCGCACGACCTGTCGCTGGCGATGCACTTCCTGCAGCGCCGGCGCAACCAGCGCAGCGACGAGTACGGCGGCTCGCTGGAGAATCGCGTGCGGCTGCTGCGCGAGGTGCTCGAAGACACCAAGGATGCGGTAGGCGACACCTGCGCCGTGGCGCTGCGCTTCGCCACCGAGGAGCTGCTGGGGCCGGGCGGCGTCGAGCTGGCCGAGGCGAAGGAAATCGTGGCCATGCTGGCCGAGCTGCCCGACCTGTGGGACGTGAACGTGGCCGCCTGGTACAACGACTCGGTGCCGTCGCGCTTCGCCGCCGAAGGCGCGCAGGAGCCGTTCATCGACTTCGTCAAGCAAACCACGACGAAGCCGGTGGTCGGCGTGGGCCGCTTCACCTCGCCCGACACCATGGTCTCGCAACTCAAGCGCGGCGTGCTCGACATGATCGGCTGCGCGCGCCCGTCGATCGCCGATCCGTTCCTGCCGAAGAAGATCGAAGAAGGCCGCAGCGACGACATCCGCGAATGCATCGGCTGCAACATCTGCGTCTCCGGCGACATGACGATCTCGCCGATCCGCTGCACGCAGAACCCGACCATGGGCGAGGAGTGGCGCAAGGGCTGGCACCCGGAGCGCATCGCGCCGAAGCGTTCGGCAGCGCGCGTGCTGGTGGTCGGTGCCGGCCCGGCCGGGCTGGAAGCGGCGCGTGCGCTGGGCCAGCGCGGTTACGAGGTGAGCCTGGCCGAGGCGCGCAAGGAACTCGGCGGCCGCGTCGCCCGCGAAGCGCGCCTGCCGGGCCTGGCCGAATGGGCACGCGTGCGCGACTGGCGCGTGGGTCAGATCAACAAGCTGGCGAACATAGCCGTCTATCTCGACTCGCCGCTGACCGCCCAGGACGTGCTCGATTTCGGCGCCGAACACGTGGTGATCGCCACCGGCTGCCACTGGCGCCGCGACGGCTACGGCCGCAGCCACGGCACCGCCATCGACGGTTTCGCCGACGGCGCGCGCATCTATACGCCCGACGACCTGATGGACGGCCGTCTGCCCGAGGGCCGCGTGGTGGTGTTCGACGATGACGGTTTCTACCACGCGGGCATCGCGGCCGAGGCCTTGCGCCTGCGCGGTTGCGAAGTGGCGTACCTGACGCCGGAGGACAGCGTCGCGCCATGGAGCCAGCACACGCTGGACTACCGGCACATCCGCAAGCGGATGGCCAAGCTCGGCATCGAGGCGGTCGTGTCGCACGACATCGTCGGCTATGCCGGCAGCACGCTCGCCATCGAAAACGTGTGGGACCACCAGCGCCGCGAACTGGCCTGCGACGCCGTCGTCACGGTCACCGCCCGCCTGCCCGACGATGCGCTATACCAGGAGCTGTTGCGGCGCGAACCCGAGTGGTCCGCTGCGGGCCTGCAATCACTGCGCTGCATCGGCGACGCCGAGGCGCCGGGCCTGATCGCCCACGCGGTGTATGCGGGACATCGCTACGCCCGTGAGCTGGAAGAACCGGCCGCGGTCGGCGTCCCGTTCAAACGCCATTTCCACATCGAGTGACGATCGCCCAGGTTCACGGGCGCAGCGCGATCGCCGCCGGGTGTGGCCCCGGGATACCTGTCGGCGCACTCGATGCGGTGGCAGATTCGGCGTAGGCTGCGCCCGTGCGCGGGGGTGTACCGACTGGGGGTAAGACGATGGCTCGGACGGCTCTGGTCGATGTGTTGCGGCGGGCCGCGGCGATTGCGGCCGTGTCCCGGAGTACGGGCGAGCCGCTGGACGAGGCGATTGCGCGCGAACGCAGCTTGCGGGTGGATCATGCGCGGCGCCGATTCCTGCGGCAATCGGCGGTGGCTTCCGCAGCGCTGATGCTGGGCGCCTGCGCACGCGTGCCGATGCCCCTTCGCGCCACCGGCACGGATGAAGTGGTGGTGGTCGGCGCCGGCGTGGCCGGGTTGACCTGCGCGCACCGGCTGCGCCAGGCCGGCGTGCCGGTGCGTGTGTACGAGGCACAGGAGCGCATCGGCGGGCGCATGCTCAGCCTGCGCGGCCACTTCGCCGACAACCAGGTGTGCGAACTGGGCGGCGAGCTGATCGACACTGGCCACGTGCATATCCGCGCGCTGGCCTGTGAGCTGGGCATCGAACTGGACGACCTGTCGCGCGATCCCACGGCTGCGTTCGGCGACATCTGGTTCTGCAACGGTCGGCGTTACGGCGAGGACGACATCCTGCGCGAATTCGCGCCGCTGGCCGCGGCGATCGCCCGCGACGCGGCGACCTTGCCGGAGGAAGAAATCACCGCGGCCACGCCCGGCGGCGCGCAGCGACTGGATCGCGAAACGATCACGCAATGGCTGGATCGCCAGGGCGCCAGCGGCTGGCTGCGCACCATGATCGAGGTGGCGTACACGACGGAGATGGGACTGGACTGCGACGAACAGTCCGCGCTGAATTTCCTCACCTTCATTGATCCGGGTCGGGACCATTTCCGCATTTTCGGCGAAAGCGACGAGCGCTTCCACGCGCGCGGCGGCAACGACCTGATCGTGCAGCGGTTGGGCGCGGGACTGGCCGACGCCATCCACACTGGCAGCGTGCTGGAGTCGCTCGGCCAGGGCGCCGATGGCCGCTACGTGCTGGGCTTCAAGCGCGATGCCGGCGCATTCGAGGTGCGCGCGCAACAGGTGGTGTTGGCCTTGCCCTTCACCACGTTGCGCCGCGTACGCATCGACGCGGCGTTGCCGGCGGTGAAACGCCGTGCGATCGCCGAACTCGGTTATGGCACCAACGCCAAGCTGATGATCGGCTTCAACGAGCGGGTCTGGCACACGCGCCACCAGAGCGGTGGCGCCATCTATGCCGACCTGCCGCTGCAGACCACCTGGGAAACCAGCCGCATGCAGCCTGGTACGGCCGGCATCCTGACCAACTTCACCGGCGGACGGCATGGCGTCGAGCTGGGAAGCGGCAGCGCGAAGCAGCAGGCTGCCGCCGCCGTGCAACAACTGGAAGCGGTCTTCCCGGGACTGTCCGGGGCGAGGGACGGGGCGCGCGAGGCGCGCATGCACTGGCCCACGTTCCCGTGGACCCTGGGCAGCTACGCGTGCTTCCTGCCGGGCCAGTGGACCGGCATCCGTGGCGCCATCGGCGAGCGCGTGGGCAACCTGCACTTCGCCGGCGAGCATTGCGCGTACGACAACCAGGGCTTCATGGAAGGTGGCTGCGAGACCGGCGAATGGGCGGCCCAAGCCGTGCTGCGCACCGCCGGGGCGGGCTCCTGGCCCGCGTCGGCGAAGTGCGCGCAGACGGCCTGAACGACGTGGCGGTCGGCAGCCCTGGGGCGAATCGAGGTTCCCGTTTCAGCGAATCCGTGGCCCGCTGCGGCAGCTGCCGTCGCGCTCAGACGCGGCCGTAGACATCGTCGAAACGCACGATGTCGTCCTCACCCAGATAGCTGCCGGACTGCACCTCGATCAGTTCCAGCACGACCTTGCCGGGGTTGCGCAGGCGGTGCTTGCTGCCCAGCGGGATATACGTGCTCTGGTTCTCGCCGAGCAGGAACACCTTGTCGTCGCAGGTGACCTCGGCGGTGCCGGAGACCACGATCCAGTGTTCGGCGCGATGATGATGCTTCTGCAGGCTGAGCGAAGCGCCCGGCTTGACCTGGATCCGCTTGACCTGGAAGCGCTCGCCTTCCTCCAGGGAGTCGTAATTGCCCCAGGGGCGGTGCACCACGCGATGCAGCGAGTGTTCGCTGCGGCCGGCGGCCTTCAGTTGCTCGACGATCTTCTTCACGTCCTGCGCGGCGTCGCGGTGGGCCACCAGGGTCGCGTCCGGCGTGGTCACCACGATCAGGTCGTCGACGCCCACGGTGGCCAGCAGGTGGCGGTCGTGCGAGCGCAGCAGCGAACGATGCGTGTCCACCGCCAGGGTGTCGCCTTCGCGCAGGTTGCCGTCGGCGTCCTTGTCGCCGGTCAGCCACAGCGCCGACCACGAACCGATGTCGCTCCATGCGCAGCTGACCGGGATCACCGCGGCGCGGCGGGTCTTCTCCATCACGGCGTAGTCGATCGAATCGTCGGGCACCCGGGCGAACGCATCGCGGTCGATGCGCACGAAGTCCAGATCGACCGTGGCTTTCGCGTGCGCCATGCGCACCGCTTCCAGCATCGCCGGCGCGTGCGCGGCCAGTTCTTCCAGGTAGCGCGCGGCCTTGAACAGGAACATGCCGGAGTTCCAGTCGTAGCCGCCGTCGGCCAGGTAGGACTGGGCGGTGGCCAGGTCGGGCTTCTCGACGAACTGCTCGACGCGATAGCCGTGGTGGTCGATCGCGTCGGCGCGGCGGATGTAGCCAAAGCCGGTTTCCGGCCGGTCCGGGCGGATGCCGAACGTCACCAGCCAGTCCTGCGCCGCCAGCGGCTGCGCCTGTCTCACGGCCTCGACGAAGGCGTCGGTGTCGCCGATCAGGTGATCGGCCGGCAGCACCAGCAGCATGGCCTCGGGGTCGCGCTGCAAGGCCTGCAACGCACCCAGCGCGATCGCCGGCGCGGTGTTGCGGGCCAGCGGTTCCAGCACGATGCTGGCGTCCCTGATGCCGGCCTCCAGCAACTGGTCGGCGGCGAGGAAGCGGTGATCCTCGCTGGCCACCACGATCGGCGCGGCGACGTCGGGCAACTGGCGGGTGCGCGCGATGGTCTGCTGGAACAGCGTGCCCTTGCCGGCGAGCGCGAGGAACTGCTTGGGCAGGTTCTTGCGCGAGACGGGCCAGAGCCGGGTGCCGCTGCCACCGCTGAGGATGAGGGGAATCAACATGGTGGCAGGATCTCGTTCAGTGCATGGATGAGGCAAGCTGGCGCACGACATCGCGCAAGCCCTGCGTCCAGTCCGGCAGGCCAAGGCCAAAATGCCGCTGGAAACCGCCATTGTCCAGCAGCGACCAGGCCGGGCGCACGGCCGGCGTGGGGAATTCGCTGCTGTCGATCGCAAGCACGCGGGGCGCGCGTGCCAGCAGGCCCTGGGTGGCGGCCTCGGCGAAGATCGCGCCGGCAAAGCCGTGCCAGGTCGTCGCGCCGCTGGCAACCAGGTGATGGGTGCCGGCCAGTGCATCGCGTTGCACACGATCCGACGACAACCACCGATCGAGTGCGGCGAGCGTTCCGTCCACGATCAGGCCGGTGTCGGTGGGTGCGCCGTGCTGGTCGGCCACCACGCGCAGCTCGTCGCGTTCGGCGCCCAGGCGCAGCATGGTGCGCAGGAAGTTGTGGCCGTGCGCCGCGTAGACCCAGGCGGTGCGGAAGATGAAGTGGTCGGCGCCGCTGTCGCGCAGCGCGAGTTCGCCGGCCAGCTTGCTGCGGCCATAGGCGCCGAGCGGGCCGGTGGCTGCATCGACCGCGTACGGCTGCGACTGCCGACCGTCGAACACGTAGTCGGTGGAGTAGTGGATCACCAGCGCGCCACGTGCCGCCGCCCAGTGGCCGAGCACGCCCACCGCCTCGCCGTTGACGCGGGTGGCCAGGGCTTCCTCCTGCTCGGCACGATCGACTGCGGTATAGGCGGCGGCGTTGACGATCAGGTCGGGTTGCAGGCGGTCGAGCAGGGCGGGCAGGGATGCGGGGTTCGACAGGTCGGCAAGCTCGCCGTGCCCGCCGCCGGCCAGCACGCCATCACGACTGGCGGCGACCAGCTCGCCGCGCGCGGCGAGGCCGCCGTGATCGAGCAGGCTGCGGCCGAGCTGGCCGTTGGCCCCGAGCAGCAGGATCTTCATGCCGCGTAGACCGGCAGGCGCTCCGCTGGCACGTCGGCGAGCAGGGGCGTCTTGCCGTCCTTGTCCGACAGCAGCGGCGCGCTGATCGGCCAGTCGATGCCGAGCGCGGCGTCGTTCCAGCGGATGCCCGCGTCGGCCCTGGGGTCATACAGCGCGGTGCACTGGTAGCTGAAGGTGGCGAACTCGGACAACACGCAGAAGCCGTGCGCGAAGCCTTCAGGCACCCAGAAATGGCGATGGTTGTCGGCCGTCAGCATCACGCCGATCGACTGCCCGAAGGTGGGCGAGCCGCGGCGGATGTCCACCGCCACGTCATAGACCTCGCCTTCGAGCACGCTGACCAGCTTGCCCTGCGGATTCGGCCACTGGTAATGCAGGCCGCGCAACACGCCGCGCGCCGAGCGCGACACGTTGGACTGCACGAAGCGGTGGTCGACGCCGGCCTCCTGGTACTTCGCCTCGTTGTAGCTTTCGTAGAAGAACCCGCGGGCATCGCCGAACACCTGCGGTTCGAGGATCAGCGCTCCGGGCAGGCTGGTCTGGATCACCTTCATCGGGCGTGTCCCTCGCGCACCAGGCCCTGCAGGTACTGGCCGTAGCCGGTCTTGGCCAGCGGCGCGGCCAGGCCCAGCAGCTGCTCGTCGTCGATCCAGCCGTTGAGGTGGGCGATCTCCTCCGGGCAGCAGACCTTCAGGCCTTGCCGGTTCTCGATCGTCTCGATGTAGTTGCCCGCTTCCATCAGCGATTCGTGGGTGCCGGTGTCGAGCCAGGCGAAGCCGCGGCCCAGCTGCTCCAGGTGCAGCGAACCGTCGTCGAGGTAGCAGCGGTTGAGGTCGGTGATCTCCAGCTCGCCGCGCGGCGACGGCTGCAATGCGGCGGCGTAGTCGCAGACGCGGGCGTCGTAGAAATACAGTCCGGTGACGGCGTAGTGGGACTTCGGTGTGGCGGGCTTTTCCTCCAGCCCGACCACTTTCCCGTCGGCGTCGAATTCCGCCACGCCGTAACGCTGCGGGTCCTTCACCCAGTAGCCGAACACGGTGGCGCCGTGTTCGCGCGCCGCGGCACGCTTGAGGCGCTCGGTGAAACCGTGGCCGTAGAAGATGTTGTCGCCCAGCACCAGGCAGCTGGGCTTGCCGTCGACGAAATCACGGCCGATGGTGAACGCCTGGGCCAGCCCGTCCGGCGACGGCTGCGCCGCGTAACGGATGTCCAGGCCCCACTGCGAGCCGTCGCCCAGCAGGCGCTGGAACATCGCCTGCTCGTGCGGCGTGTTGATGATCAGGATCTCGCGGATACCGGCCAGCATCAGCGTGGCCAGCGGGTAGTAGATCATCGGCTTGTCGTACACCGGCAGCAGCTGCTTGCTGATCGCGCGGGTGATCGGGTGCAGCCGGGTGCCGGAACCGCCGGCGAGGATGATGCCCTTCCGTGTGCTGCTCATGAGCCGAGGCGCTCCATGCGATAGCTGCCGTCCAGCACGCGCTGGCTCCACGACTGATGGGCGAGATACCAGTCCACCGTCTGCGCGATGCCGGTCTCGAAGGTGTGGGTCGGCCGCCAGCCCAGTTCGTCCTGCAACTTGCTCGAATCGATCGCATAGCGGCGATCGTGGCCGGGGCGATCCCTGACGTAGGTGATCAGCGATTCGCGGGGGCGCCCGTCGGCCAGTGGCTGGCGCGCATCGAGCAGGGCGCAGATGGTCTTCACCACGGTGATGTTCTCGCGCTCGGCATTGCCGCCCACGTTGTAGGTTTCGCCCACGCGACCGGCGTCCAGCACGCGGCGGATCGCGCTGCAGTGATCGCCCACGAACAGCCAGTCGCGGATGTTGAGTCCATCGCCGTAGACCGGCAGCGGCTCGCCGGCCAGGGCCTTCTGGATCACCAGCGGGATCAGCTTCTCGGGGAACTGGTACGGCCCGTAATTGTTCGAGCAGTTGGTGGTCAGCACCGGCAGGCCGTAGGTGTGGTGGAACGCCCGCACCAGGTGGTCGGAGGCGGCCTTGGACGCGGAGTACGGCGAGTTCGGCGCGTACGGCGTGGTCTCGGTGAACTTGCCCTCGGCCCCCAGCGAGCCGTAGACCTCGTCGGTCGACACGTGCAGGAAGCGGAAGCCGTCGCGGGCGGCGCCGTCGAGGCCGCGCCAGTAGTCGCGGGCGCATTCGAGCAGGCCCAGCGTGCCCACCACATTGGTCTGCACGAACTCGACCGGGCCGTCGATCGAGCGGTCCACATGCGATTCGGCGGCGAAATTGACGATGGCGTCGGGCCGGTGCTCGGCCAGCAGCTTCGCCACCAGTTCACGATCGCCGATGTCGCCCTGCACGAACAGGTGCCGCTCGTTCCCGTCCAGCGAAGCCAGCGTGTCGGGGTTGCCGGCGTAGGTGAGCTTGTCCAGGTTCACCACGCGCAGACCATCGGCGATGGCCTGCAGGACGAAGTTGGCACCGATGAAACCGGCTCCGCCGGTGACCATGAGCAGGGGGACGTGACTGGATGGGCTGTTCATCGGGCCTTCTTTGGTGTCATATGGGCATACATCCGCAAGCGAATGGTGGATCGGCAAAACGTCATGCGCGAACCCGTGGCTGGCTGCGCCAGCGTGGGGCGTTTGCCCCGATAGTTTGCCATTGATGGAGGCAAGTAAGGACGCTGCCGGCGAGACGGGTTCATTGAGGGTTGATGTCGCGCGTGCATGGCGCGGTGTCCGAAGCAGCATCTGGAGAGACGATGGAATTGGCAAATCTGTCCCTGCCGCGCCGCCTTTGGGCGCGGCGAGACGTGTTCTGGGAACTTGCCCGACGCGACGTGGAAGGGCGTTACAGCGGGTCCTTCCTGGGGCTGCTCTGGTCCTTCATCAATCCGTTGCTGATGCTGGCCGTCTATACCCTGGCTTTCCGCGTTTTCCTCGGCATGCGCTGGCCCGGCATGAAATCCGGAGTCGATTTTTCGCTGATGATCTTCTGCGGCATGATCATCCACTCGCTGCTGGCCGAATGCCTGATGCGGGCGCCGTCGGTGATCGTTTCGCAGAGCAACCTGGTGAAGCGGGTGGTTTTCCCGCTGTCCATCCTGCCGTGCGTGATGGTCGCATCGTCCCTTTTCAACGCGGCGCTGAGCCTGCTGGTCCTGCTGCTGTTCGTGCTGCTCTCGCAACACGCGATTCCCGTCGCGGTGCTGTATCTGCCGCTGGTGTACGCGCCGTACGTCCTCCTGCTTTGCGGCGTGAGCTGGTTGATGGCTTCGCTCGGCGTGTTCATCCGCGATATCGCCCAAGTGGCCGGCGTGCTTTCGGCGATGCTGATGTTTCTCAGCCCGGTCTTCTATCCTGCCTCGACCCTGCACGAACCGTATCGTGACTGGCTCGCGTTCAATCCGTTGACCCTGATGATCGAACAGACGCGCCAGATCGTCCTGTTCGGTCAGCCGCCGGACTGGGCGGCGCTGGGCAGCTACACCCTGGTGGCGATCGCCGTGCTGCTGTTCGGCTTTGCCTGGTTTCAGCGCACGCGCGATGGATTCGCCGATGTCCTCTGAAACCGTCCCCGTGCCGGGCACCGCCGTCGACGTGGCGATCGAGGTGCGTGGGCTGGGCAAGTGTTACCAGCTCTACGACAAGCCGGTGCACCGGATGTGGCAGAGCCTGCTGGGTGGCAATCGACGCTTCTACCGTGAGTTCTGGGCCCTGCGCGAGGTGGACTTCGAGGTTCATCGCGGAGAGACCCTTGGCATCGTCGGTCGCAACGGCGCCGGCAAATCCACCTTGCTGCAGCTGATCGCCGGTACGCTCAAGCCGACCGAGGGGCGCGCCGGCATCCATGGCCGGGTGGCGGCGCTGCTGGAGCTGGGCAGCGGATTCAATCCCGATTTCACCGGTCGCCAGAACGTCTATCTGAACGCCGCCATCCTGGGCCTGAGCCGCGACGAGATCGATGCCCGCATCGAGGACATCCTCGCCTATGCGGAGATCGGCGACTTCGTCGACCAGCCGGTGCGCAGCTACTCCACGGGCATGGTGATGCGGCTGGCGTTCTCGGTGGTGACGCACGTGGACGCGGACATCCTCATCATCGACGAAGCGCTGGCCGTGGGCGATGCGTTCTTCATGCAGAAGTGCATGCGTTACCTGCGCGAGTTCCGCAAACGGGGCACCATGCTGTTCGTCAGCCACGATGGCAGCGCGGTGACCAGCCTGTGCGACCGCGCGATCTGGCTCGAACACGGCCGGGTGCAGCAGATCGGCACGGCACGCAAGGTGATGGAAGCCTATATCGAGGCGTCGCTGATCGAACGGCAACACGGGATCGGGGCGCAGGGGCAAAGGTTGCAGGAACGCCCCCAGCCTTCGACCCGGCGTCAGGTCGATCCGCGTCAGGAGCTGATCGACCGCTCCACGTTGCGCAACGACATGAAGATATTCCCCTTCCAGCCGGAGGAGGACGGCTTCGGCGAGTGCAAGGTCCGCATCGCGCATGTCTCGATCTGCAACGAGCAGGGACGGGATATCGCCCTCGTGCTGGCCGGAGAATGCGTGACGCTCCGGATCGAGCTGATCGCCGATGAAGCCATGGACAATGCGATCACCGGGTTCTACGTGAAGAACCGTCTGGGGCAGCTGATGTTCGGCGACAATACGGCCATCAGCCACGGGGGCGACTTCGCGGTGAGCGGGGGGCAGCGGTTTTGCGCCAGCTTCCAGTTCGTGATGCCGCGGCTGATACCCGGGGAATATTTTGTGGCCGCAGGTGTTTCCGAGGGAACGCAGGAGCAGCACGTCGTGCAGCACTGGCTGCACGAAGCGCTGCGTTTTACCGCCGAGGGTGGTTCCATGGTGGCCGGACTGATCGGCATACCGATGCTGGACATTCGTGTTGAACGGTTGACTGATGAAGCCTGACTTTCTCCTCGAAGAGCATCCGCTGCTTCTGCTGAACCCGCGTCTGGTGCCACCGTATGGATGGGCGGGCCACATTCCGTTCGCCTTCCTGGCGATCGACCTGCTGCGCCCGCGAACCCTGGTCGAGCTGGGCACGCATTCGGGCAACTCGTACATGGCGTTCTGCCAGGCGGTGCGGGCGCTGGCGCTGGACTGCCGTTGCAGCGCCGTCGATACCTGGCAGGGCGACGCCCATGCGCTGCACTACGGAGAACAGGTCTATCAGGCGCTGCGCGCGCGGCATGATCCGCTCTACGGCGACTTTTCGCGGTTGCTGCGTGCACGCTTCGACGACGCGGTCGGGCAGTTTCCCGAGGGAAGCATCGACCTGCTGCACATCGATGGGCTCCATACCTACGATGCCGTGCGCCACGATTTCGAGACCTGGCTGCCCAGGCTGAGCGAACGCGCGGTGGTGTTGTTGCACGATACCGGGGAACGTGGGCGCGACTTCGGCGTGTGGCGCTTCTTTGACGAACTGGCCGCCCGTTATCCGTCTTTTGCATTCGAGCACAGCCATGGCCTGGGCGTGGTGGCGGTGGGCGCACGCATCCCGCCGTCATTTGCCGCATTCATGCACAGGGCAGCGGAAGCGCCGCAGGCCGTGCGGGGATTCTTTGCCGCGCTGGGCGGCAAGCTGGTCGACGCGGATGGCCATCCGGTCGAGGGAGCGCCGGCCGAGGTGCCGCCGCCCGGCAGCCATCTGTACTACCGCCGGCGTGACGAGAACTACGACGAAAGCCGCATGGTCTCACTGGCACCGGATGCGCTCGAGGGCGTGCTGGACCTGCAATTCCGGCTGCCCGCGGACACCACGCCGGACTACCTGCGGATCGATCCGGCGGACCATCCCGGCATCTACGGATTGGGTCGGGTCGCGTGGCGTACGCAAGCTGACGAAGCGTGGCACGAATTGGGCGGCTTGCCCGGTCGGCTGGGGCACGTGCACGGCGAGCTGCTGCCATCGCAGGCGACGCAGGGCGTGCGCCTGGCCAGCTTTGACAGCGATCCCCATCTGGAATTCGAGATCGGCAGCGCGCTGCCGCAGCGACTGCCCGGCGAGTGGCTGGAGGTCGCGATCCGGATCGAGTACGAAGTGGTGATCGATCGCCCGGCGCTTCATCGCCTGCTCGAGCGGCAGTCGGAATCGATCGTCGAAATGGTGCATCTGTCGCGTGAGCGCATCGATGTGCAGAACCTGTTGCGCGAGTTCGCCGGCCAGCAGGAGCAGTTGCTGGCCATCTGTGGCGAATTCGGACAACAAGGCCAGGCCCTGCGGGAGCAATCCGCCGAGCTGGCCGAACGGCGGGAGCAGCTGCAACACCTCCTGCTGGGGTTCTCGCACCAGCGCGAGCAGCTGCAGGGGCTTGCCTCCAGCCTGGCGCAGCAGCAGGCCCAGTTGACCGAGGCATTGTCGGGCAGGGATGAACTCGAAGCGCTGGTGAAGCAGTCGACCCGGCAACAGGTCGACATGCAGTCGGCGATCGAACGCCTGCAGCAGGGAGTGGATTCGCTTGCCGAGCGGGGCTTGGTTGCGCGGATGCGCAGACTGCTGGGGCGCGCACGATGATCCCCGGCGGCGAACCCCCGATCGAACGTGGCGGCTTGCTGCGCAGGGTGTTGCGGCGCCTGCGCCGAGCATTGCGGCATCTGCACGGGCCCGCCATCTCGCTGCGTCCGCTGCATCAGTTGCGGCCGGTCGAGGGAGTGCCGGACGGCTGGCAATCCGATGGCAACGACCCCCAGTTCGAGTGCGTGAGTCAGCGCTTCCCGGTCCGGGCGGGCTGGTACCTGCTGTCCATCGAGCTGGAAGATCTGGATGGCGACCGGCTGGAGCCGACGTTGTACTTCGACTATGGATGGGGCATGCATGAGGACTGGTCGCTGCGCCTGGGCTTCTTCGACCCCGGCAGGAGGCGGCACAGCGGCGTGGTGTTGCTGACGCACGACATCCATCGCCTGCGGCTGGATCCGGCCGGCCAGCCATGCAGGCTGCGCGCGCGGAACATGAGCCTGGTGCGACTGGGCCGCATCGCGGCCAGCTGGCACATGTGGCGTTCGGTGTCGGAAGCACACGAAGCGCAGGGCGGGCAGGTCGGTGCTCTCCGGCGCGAAGCCTGGGCCGAGTTGCGCCAGCGCGGTGGTCGTCGCGCCTTCGCGAGCTGGCTGCATGGCCGCTATACCCGGCGCGGCGGCAAGGCACCGACCTACGAGCGCTGGCTTCGACTCTACGACCGGCAGCCGGCGCCTGCTTCGCGGGCCGGCGGTCAGCCGATTTCCATCCTGCTGCCGACCTACAACACGGCGGAAGTCTGGTTGCGCCGTTGCCTCGACAGCGTGCTGGCGCAGACCAGCCCCGACTGGGAGCTGTGCGTGGCCGACGATGCCTCCGGCGAACCGCAGGTTCGCAGCGTGCTGGAGGAGTACGCCGCGCGCGACCCGCGCATCCGGATCCACTGGCGCGAGCGCAACGGGCATATCTCGGCGGCCTCGAACAGCGCGCTGGCGCTGGCTACCGGCGACCATGTCATCCTGCTCGATCACGACGACGAACTGCACCCGCAGGCGATCGCCACGGTCAGCGAGGCGCTGCGCGAGCATCCGCAGTGGCAGATGGCCTACTCCGACGAAGACAAGATCGACGCCGAGGGCAGGCGCTACGATCCGTATTTCAAGCCGGACTGGAACCCCGACCTGCTGTGCGGGCATAACTGCGTCAGCCATCTGGGCGTCTATTCGCGCGAGCTGCTGACCGCCTTGGGCGGGTTCCGCGAAGGCCTGGAAGGCAGCCAGGACTGGGACCTGGCGCTACGTTGCAGCGAGCAGCTGCGCCCCGACCAGATCGGGCACATACCGATGGTGCTGTATCACTGGCGCGCCATCGAGGGCTCCACGGCGCAAGGCGTGGAGCAGAAGGGATATGCGCACACGGCAGGCCTGCGCGCGGTGCGGGAACATTTCGCGCGGCAGGGGCAGGCTGCCGAGGTGCACGAGATCGAAGGCATTCATGGAGCTTTCCGGGTTCGCCATCCGTTGCCCGAGCCGGCACCGCGGATCAGCATCATCGTGCCGACGCGGGACCGGATCGACCTGCTGCGACAGTGCGTGGAATCGATTCTCCGGCACACGACCTATCCGGACTACGAAATCGTGGTGGTCGACAACCAGTCGGTCGAGCCGGCGTCGATCGCCTACTTTGCCCAGCTGGCCGCGCTGCCGAATGTACGCGTGCGTGCGCACGACCGGCCGTTCAACTATTCGGTCATCAACAACGAGGCCGTGCGTGAATGCGCTTCTCCGCTGGTGTGCCTGCTCAACAACGACATCGAGGTGATCACCCCGGACTGGCTGGAGGAACTGGCCAGCCATGCCATGCGCCCTCACGTGGGCGCGGTTGGCGCGATGCTGTATTACCCGAACGACACGATCCAGCATGCAGGGGTCGTGACGGGGGTGCATGGGGTCGCGGCGCATCCGTACTGCGGCATGCCGCGCGGGCACTCGGGACAGATGGCGCGCGCACGACTGGCCCAGGCGATGAGCGCCGTGACCGCTGCCTGTCTGATGGTGCGACGCGAGGTCTACCAGCAGGTGGGTGGCCTGGACGCCACGCTGCAAGTGGCCTTCAACGACGTGGATTTCTGTCTGCGCCTGCGTCGGGCGGGTTTCAGCAACGTGTGGACGCCGTACGCGGAGCTGTACCATCACGAGTCCGCCTCGCGGGGGCACGAAGACACGCCGCAGAAGCAGGCACGCTTCGAGCGCGAGGTGGGTTTCATGCGCCAGCGCTGGGGTGTCGAGCTTGAACGGGACCCGGCGTACAACCCCAACCTGACCCTGCGCGGCGAACCGTTCACGCTGGCCTTCCCGCCGCGTGACTGGCGCCAGGTGGAACCCGGTTCGCCGCTTCCGGAGGAGGTCGCATACCCCCGGGCGCACGCCGGTACTTCGGTGCACTGATGGCCGGGTCGGGAGCCTGTCGGTTGGAGCAGTCCATGCCACTGCTGTGCATAGGCCACAGCCATCTTGCGTGCGTGACGCGCGCCGCCGTCGCTGCGGAGCTCCCGTTCCGCGCGTTCAACTTCTGGGACTTGCCCGGGGCGATCGTCAACGATGGCGGCCAGCCGCGATTTGCCGAAGACATCCGCGAGGCGCTGATCGGACACGCCGGTCCCGTGTTCTCCTTCGTAGGTGGCGGGGCGCATGTGGTGCTTGGCATGCTGGTGCATCCGCGGCGTTTCGATTTCGTGCTGCCCGACCAGCCGGACCTGGCCCTCGACCCGGCGGCCGAAGTGTTGCCGGCCACTGCGGTCAGGCGGATTCTGGAATCCATGACCGACGAATATCTGACCCTGATGGGCGAGGTTCGCCGGCTGGCCAGCGGGGCGATGTTCCACATCGAGCCGCCACCGCCCTCGGCCGACGCCCTGCGCATGCATGCCGACGTGCCGTGGGTGATGTTTCCGGATCGCTGCAGGGAAATTTCACCCGCGGCGTTGCGCTACAAGCTGTGGCGGCTGCACTCGCAGATTCTCCGCGCATGGTGCAGCGGCAACGGCGTGACTTTTGTCGAGGCACCGGCCGGGACGAGTGACGCCGACGGCTTCATGCTTGACGACTACTATGGCGACGGTGCACATGCGAACGATGCTTACGGTGAACTGGTGCTGGCGCAGATGAGGCAACTGGCGTGACCCATCCCTATGCTTCCGCGCCGGATCGGCAGCGATGGAGCCGGACGATGGCGGGCCGCGAGCTTGCTGCCATCGATCCTGTTTTGCCGCCACCCTGGCGGATCGGCAGCGAGGCGAAGATCGTCACGGCCGGCAGTTGCTTCGCCCAGCACGTGGCGCGTCACCTGCGCGACCAAGGTTACGCCCTGTTCGAGACGGAGCCGGCGCATCCGCTGATGCCGGCGAGCCTGGCCGAGACATATGGCTATGGCGTCTACGCCGCGCGTTACGGAAACATCTACACCTCGCGCCAGTTGCTGCAGTTGTGGCGACGGGCGACCGGGCGGATGCAACCGGTCGAGGATTGCTGGCAGCAGGACGGTGGCTGGTTCGATCCGTTCCGGCCCACGATCCAGCCGGGCGGGTTCAGCTCGATGCGCGAGTACACCGAGGATCGCCGGCAGCATTTTGCCGCGGTTCGCCGCGCCTTCTCGGAAATGGACGTCTTCGTGTTCACGCTGGGGCTCACCGAGTGCTGGGTTTCCCGCCTCGATGGCGCGGCCTATCCGGTGTGCCCCGGTGTCGCCGCGGGGCGCTTTGACGCCGAACGGCACGAGCTGGTCAATCTGGGTGTGCAGGAGGTAGTGGAGGATCTCCGCGCCTTCATCAGCGAGGTGCGCGCGATCAATCCGCGCCTGCGCCTGATCCTGACCGTCTCGCCGGTTCCGCTGGCGGCCACCGCCGAGTCGCAGCATGTACTGGCAGCGACGACGTATTCCAAGTCCGTGCTGCGGGTGGCGGCGGAGACCCTGGCGAGGCAGGACGGGGCCTACTACTTTCCTGCCTACGAAATCATCACGGCAGGTGGCGGCGAATACCTCGCGCCGGACCGCCGCACCATTCTTGAGCCGGGCGTGCGGCGGGTCATGGAACTCTTCTCGCACCATGTGCTGGACGGCACCGGTTCGCCCCACGCGTTGCCTGAAGAGAACGACTTCCTGTCGCAGAGCCGGCGGTTCGTCGATGTCCTCTGCGACGAACAACGACTGGATCCGTCCACTGGAGAACTCCCGATGAACGCGCCTGACTCGCCCGATGCGGCGTTGAACTTCGCCGATGCATGCCGGGCGCAGGGACATCACGACGAGGCCATCGCCTGTCTGACCGCTGTCCGTCGCCGGCATCAGGATGCACGCCTGGAGCGTCTCCTCGCGACCTGCCGCTTCGAGGCCTACCAGGCCAGGGTGCCTGTTTCCACCGTGCCCGATCGCTGGGCAGGAGATGCCGCGGACCGCTTCGAGCACGTCGAGGGCATTCCCGAAGTGCAGGCCGGCGAGCTCGACGCCCGCACCGTGGCGGCGGGCGTCCGCAAGCACGGCGCATTGCTGGTGCGTGGACTGTTCGATACGGCGACGGCCGCGATGCTGGCTGATGGCGTCAAGCGCTCACTGGATGCCTGCCAGGCGTGGCACGATGGTGGCCAGGGCGAGTTTCCCGACACCTGGTACTCCCGCCTGGCGCTGCCCGCCGATTGCGAACTCGGCGTGGCCCGCCCCTGGGTCGAGGGCAATGGCGGTGTCTGGCTGGCAGACTCCCCGCGCATGCTCTACGAGCTCACCGAGCTGCTCGAGCGCCGGGGCATCACCCGGGTGGTGGCCGACTATTTCGGCGAGCCCGCGATGATGTCGGTAGGCAAATCCACCTTGCGTTGCGTGCCCAGCACCATCCGTGCATCGGACTGGCACCAGGACGGCGCGTTCATGGGCGCGGAAATCAGGAGCCTCAACATCTGGATGGCGTTGTCGTCCTGTGGGGTCGAGGCTTCCGGCCTCGAGGTGCTCCCGCAGCGCGTGGAGCGCATCCTGCCCACCGGCAGCCATGGCGCCAGCTTCGACTGGTCGGTGGGACCCGACATGGTCCGCCAGGTTGCCGGGGCCGGTGGCACCTGGACGCCCCAATTCGAACCCGGTGACGCCCTGCTGTTCGATCACTTCTTCGTGCACCGTACCGGCATCCCGGCCGCGATCAGCCGGGATCGCTACGCGATCGAGTCATGGTTCTTCGCGCCCACGGCGTATCCCGCCGACCAGGTGCCGCTCCGGCTGTAGGCGCGGCATGGCCTGACCGGTCGCCGCTTCAGTCGATGCCGGCGATCGCCCGGTTCTCCAGCTGGGCGATGCGCCGTTGCTGCGCATCGATCAGCGCGCGGGCGCGTTCCAGCGCCTCGGTGCGGCGGGTCAGGCAGGCCTCCGCCTGGCACAGCATCGCGCGCAGCTGGATGCAGTCCGACTCCAGCGCCTTGCTGGCTTCCAGCATGGCGTCACCGCTGAAGAATCCGTCGATCAGCGATTGCAGCGCCGGCGTCATGCGCGGCACCGGCACCACGATTGCCAGGCCGTTGAAAAACGGCAGCTTGCGCAGGCTCCATTCGGTAGGCGAACTGGCGATGAAGTCCTCGATGGCCGTGAGTACGCCATTGCGTGGCCCGCCCTCATGCGTGGCGTTCGCCAGCCAGCCGTTGACGCCCTGCTCGGTCAGTTCGGACTGGTCCGGGAGCATGCCCTTGTAGCTGTAGGGGTGCCGCTGCCATCCGTCGAGGTCGTCCGGGCTGTAATACATGTCGCGTCGCGCATACGGCCAGGCCGCGTCGTGGCACAGCACGATGGGCGGGAGCTTGCCGCATTGCTCGGCGCGCGCCTGCAGCAGGTTGAGTTCGCTGAACACGGTGGCCCAGTTGTGATCCCCATCCACCAGCGCGATGTCGGGTGCTTCCAGTTGCGGAATGGCGGCCAGGCTCTTCAGCGCGAGAAAGCGGTACTCGGCCGGACCGAACCTGGCCAGTTCCTCGCGCAGGCTCGGCAGCGGCGCCGGATCGATGATGTCGGCATGCGCGCCGTTGTCACGGCAGAAGGCCAGGATCTGGCGGGTGTTCCAGCCGTATTCGGCGCCGATCTCCATGATCTGCCGGGGCTGCACCGTCTCGAAGATCGGACGGATGTAGCGCTGCCAGAAACGATTCATTGCATGTTCTCCAGATCCAGGGACGTGTCGGTGCCGAGCTCGTCCAGCGCGGCATCGTAGCTGGCTGCGTTGACGCCGCCGCCGATCTTGCGCAGGTAGCCATAGGGGCAGGTGGTGATCAGCTGTCGCGTCCAGCTGCGGTCGATGACGAACATCGGGTTGCCTTCGGTGAACTCGCGCAGGGTCTTGTAGTGCTGCCGCGTCGAGTAGCCCAGCCAGGGTTGGCCGAACACCGTGCCCACGCAGATCATGTACGAGCGATGGGAGACCAGCTCCCCCCACGCTGCCAGGGTGGCGCCGTTGAACCGGCCCGCATCGCCGGCGGCGTGCAGCACCAGCACGGTCTCGGCCGTGCCGGCCCAGAGCCGGGCCGCGGTCGGGGCGGAGGCATCCGCAGGCGTGCCGACCAAGCCGGTGATCCGGGCAGACGCCGCCACGGCGTCGTCCGCCACGTGCAGGATGCGCGCGGCCCCGATCCCGGCGGCCTGCAGCACGCTGTCGACATAGGCGATCAGGCCGCGCTCCACGCCCACGCCGATCACGGCATCGGGCCGGATCTGATGAATGATGTCCTGCACGCTGCTCAGGTCGGCCGGCGCCATGCCGGTGGGCTGGCCCAGCCAGCGCACATCGCGTTGCAGGCCGCATTCGGCATACACGGACAGCAGGTGCGACTGGGCGCCGTCATCGAAGTGGGCGGCCAGCTTGCCCGGGCGCACTTCCTCGGTGACGCCCAGTCGCATCGGCATCAGCGTGCGCTGGCGCATGCCGGTGGCGAACTCGGAACGCAGCTGGCCACGGAAGGTGAGCTGGCCCCGCTCGATCATGGCGAAGTCTTCGCCGCGCAGCGTGCGGTAGGCCGTGGCATAGGCGCGCACGCGCAAATCCTTTTCCACGTCATCCACATTGGTGGTGGTGCCGCCGTGGAACTGGTGGAAGGTGGCCTCGCCGATGGGTGCGACCAGTGGTGCGGAGGCAGCCATGCAGGTCCGACGCCACAGGTCGAGATTGGCGAACCCGCCACCAGGCTGATCGAAAGCCTCGTCGAAGCCGCCGATGCGGTCATACAACTCGGTGGGCAACATCAGGCAGTTGCTCTCGCTGAGGCCGTCGAACCAGGGCTCGGGGTTCTCGCTCATCGGCGTGCCGATGCGGAACAGGTCATAGCCGTTCAGAGGCCAGCGGATGCGTTCGAACAGCTTGTCTTCCTGTTCGCGGCTGTAACCGACCAGGGTCAGCCAGCGCTGGTCGCCGCCGATGAACCAGTGGCGCACCGCGACCACCGCGCCGGCATGCTCGCGCCAGGCCTGGCGAGCCTCGCGAAAAATGCCGGGGCTGAGTACGTGGGCGCCATCGATCATCACCGCCAGATACCTGCCGCGCGCCGCCAACGCGGCCTCGTTGAGCGCACCGCACGGCGAGGCGTGCTGGCGGCTTGGCCGGACCAGCCGGAATTCCGGGCCAAAGCTGGCCACCCAGGCAGGGTCGAGCGGTGGTTGTGATCCATTGTCGATGCACAGGACTTCGTAATCGAGGTCCGCGGAATCGGCCTGATAGGCGCGGGTCAGCGAAGTCAGCGTGCGCGCCGCTTCACGCTGCATGTTGTAGAAGTTGACGACGATGGACAGCGTGACCGGGTCGGCGACCGGCTGGCGTGACAGCGGAGGCGGCAATTTCGCGCGGCTTGCGAGTTTCTCCGGCGAAGCAGGCGAGGTCAGCGCCCGGAACGGCATGGCCAGCGGCGACGCCTCTTCGTCGGCGAGGCACAACCGCAGCTCGTGCAGACGGTCGTCGCGCAGCTCGTCCGGAAGCGGTTGATCGAAGCCGCAGCAACCGTCGCCCTGATGCAGTTCGGCGATGTCCGGCCGCCACTGATTGGCCGCAAACCGCATCCATTCGCGGCTGCCTTCGCGAAGTACCAGGTTCGGCGATGCCTGGGTGCCGTCCGTCCAGCGCAGCCATCCCCGCATACGCGCCGGCCCGCACTGGTCCAGCGAACCGTGCAGGCCCGGCCGGTGCAACGGGATGGGCAGGATGTCGCTGCTTTCGGCGGACGCGGCTGCAGGCATCACCACCGGGCTGCCAACCAGTGGCTGGGCGCCGGATGCTTGCACCGCAACGACTTCCAGCGCGGTGCCGAGTTCGGGCAACGTGGCCTCCAGACGAAGCGCAAAGGCGCAGTAGCCGTTTCGCTTCCCGGCGGCAGCGAGATCGGCACGCATGGTGTCGGCCTCGCCGCGGCCCAGCACGGTACCGTGGGCACGTACCTCGATGCTGGCCGTTCGTGCCGGTTCATCCGGGAACCAGGCCCAGCCGTGCACGATGTGGTTGGTGATGCCGTCCACGACCCCCTCCAGCAGCAATGCGGACGGGAAAGTGATTGGGTTGTTCATCATCAACGGATCTCGACTGGAACGAAAACCCCTCGACGAGTCAGGTCGACGGGGAAGGCTGCGAACGTCAAAGATCGCGTGTCCCGGTGCGATGTGCAATACGCGAGCGCATGCTCGACGGAAAATTCACGCATTCCCATCCGTAAGCTTCGATGAATGGATGCACCCGTCGAGGTTCGGCATGGTGCGCCGCGACGAGTAAGATAGCGGCTTTGCCAGCAGATCCCGCCCCGGGGATATCACGGATCATCATGAACAAACGCAGCAAGCAAGCCCCGCACGGCCTCGGCACCCGCGCCATCCACGCCGGCCAGCACCCTGATCCGAGCACCGGCGCGATCATGACGCCGATCTACGCGACCTCGACCTACGTGCAGAAGAGTCCCGGCGTGCACCAGGGTTACGAGTATTCGCGCACGCAGAACCCGACCCGGATGGCCTACGAGCGTTGCGTGGCGGATCTGGAAGGCGGCGTCGCCGGCTTTGCCTTCGCGTCGGGACTGGCCGCCGCGGCGACCGTGCTGGACCTGCTCGATTCGGGCAGCCACGTGATCGCGATGGACGACCTGTACGGCGGCACCTACCGCCTGTTCGAGAAGGTACGCCGGCGCTCGGCGGGGCTGGACTTCAGCTTCGTCGACCTGAACGACACCGCGGCGATGAAGGCGGCGCTGAAGCCGAACACCAGGATGATCTGGGCGGAAACGCCGACCAACCCGATGCTGAAGCTGGTCGACCTGGCTAAGGTCGCCGCGTTCGCCAAGAAGCACGGCCTGATCCTGGTGGTCGACAACACGTTCTGCTCGCCGATGGTGCAGCGGCCGCTGGAATACGGCGCCGACCTGGTGCTGCATTCGGCCACCAAGTACCTCAACGGCCATTCGGACATGGTCGGCGGCATCGTGGTCGCCGGCAACAAGGAACTGGCCACCCAGATGGGCTTCCTGCAGAACTCGGTCGGTGCGGTGGCCGGCCCGTTCGATGCGTTCCTCGCCATGCGCGGGCTGAAGACCCTGCACCTGCGCATGAAGGCGCATTGCGACGGCGCACTGGAGCTGGCCAAGTGGCTGGAAAAGCATCCCGCCGTGGAGCGGGTGATCTATCCGGGCCTGAAAAGCCATCCGCAGCACGCGCTGGCGAAGCGCCAGATGCACGGTTTCGGCGGCATCATCACGATCGAGGTGAAGGGTGGCCTGAAGAAGGCCCGGCGCATGCTGGAGCGCTGCGAACTGTTCGCGCTGGCCGAGTCGCTGGGCGGCGTCGAAAGCCTGATCGAGCATCCGGCGATCATGACCCACGCCTCGGTGCCCGCAGCCAATCGCAAGCGGCTGGGCATCAGCGACGGGCTGATCCGGCTGTCGGTGGGCGTGGAGGACTTGAAGGACCTGCGCGAGGAGCTTGAACGCGCGTTGAGCTGAGCGAGCCCTTGCCGACAGTTCGCGTTCCGTTCGCGCGCAAAACCACGATCCATGCAGCTGTGTCGTACATCCTCGTGAAGGTCGACAGTGCAGCCCTGAAAAGGTCCATCCCCAAGTCATGATTTCAGCCTATCGTCTCATCGACCCGCTCATTCCATATCGGGCATTGTCCCGACATTTCGCGCTGGTCATGCAGATGGCTCGACGCGATGTGGTAGGTCGTTATCGCGGGTCGTTTGTCGGACTGCTCTGGTCGTTCTTCAACCCCCTGCTCATGCTGATGATCTACACGTTCGTGTTCGGGATCATCTTCAAGTCGCGCTGGAACGACCAGGTAACAGGTCACTTCGAGTTCGCGGTGATCCTGTTCGCGGGACTGAACATCAATTCGATGTTCACGGAATGCGCCAATCGGGCACCCACGCTGATCGTGGAGAACACGAATTTCGTCAAGAAGGTGGTGTTTCCGCTGGAAATATTGTCGTGGAGCACGCTGGGCTCCGCGCTATTCCACCTGCTGGTTTCCACCCTGGTCCTGCTGATCATCTCCCTGTTTGCCAAGGGCTCACTGCCATGGACGATCGTGCTTTTCCCGATCGTCATTGCGTCATTTCTGCCCTTCGTCGCCGGAACCATCTGGTTGCTGGCATCTCTGGGCGTGTTTCTTCGCGACCTCAAGCAGGCCACCGGCATCATCACCACGGCCCTGATGTTCCTTGCCCCGATCCTGTATCCCAAGGAATTCATTCCTGAACCATACCGCGACTGGATGTACCTGAATCCGCTCACCGTCATCGTGGAAGCCTCCCAGAACGTTCTGGTCTGGGGAAAGCCGCCGTCGTGGCTTCATCTCGGCATCTACAGCGTATCTGCGTGCCTGTTCGCGTGGTTTTCCTTTGCGTGGTTCGAGCGGAGCAGGAAAGGGTTTGCCGATGTCCTCTGACGATTTCAGCATTCGCATAGCCGGGCTGGGCAAGCGCTACGAGATTTATGCGCAACCATCCGACCGGCTCAGGCAGATGATCCTGCCCCGTTTCCGGCGGGCGATGGGGAAGGGCGACGTTGCCTATTTCAACGAGTTCTGGGCGCTTCGTGGTGTGTCGTTCGACGTGCGCCGAGGCGAAACCGTCGGAATCATCGGGCGCAACGGTTCGGGCAAATCCACCCTGCTGCAGATGGTCTGCGGAACACTCCACCCCACGGAAGGCAGTGTGGCGGTGCACGGACGGATCGCGGCGCTGCTTGAGTTGGGTGCCGGGTTCAATCCGGAGTTCACCGGTGAAGAAAATGTCTACCTGAGCGGATTGCTGTATGGCATTCCGGAAGGCGAATTGCGCAAGCGGTACCGGTCGATCACGGAATTTGCCGATATCGGGGAATTCATCAACCAGCCGGTCAAGACGTACTCAAGCGGCATGTACGTGCGGCTGGCGTTTGCGATCGCGGCCCACGTCGATGCGGACACCCTGGTGATCGACGAGGCGCTGAGCGTGGGTGACGTGCGTTTCACGCAGAAGTGCATGCGTTACCTGCGCGAATTCCAGAAGCGGGGCACGTTGCTGTTCGTCAGTCATGACACTGGTGCGGTGACCAGCCTCTGCAGCCGGGCCGTCTGGCTGGACTCCGGACAAATGGTGATGGACGGTTCGGCCCGCGATGTCGTCGAGAGGTACCTGGCCGAGCAGCACGCGGCTGATCGCGCTTCACTGGGCGAGTCGGTGACCGTTCGGACGTCCATTCCGGGAGCGGGCGCGGCGGGTGACGGTCATCGTGCGGACCACACGACGGTGCCCGCCGATGTGGTTGATCCGCGCAAGGCAATCCTGAACGGGGAGGCGACTCGCAACCTGGTCGAAATATTCGAATTCGATCCGGCACGAATCGACAATGAATTCGGCACGGGAGCCGCGCGGATCGTTGACGTGCAGTTGCTGGACGGCAATGGCCAGACGCGGCGGCTGACGGCAGGTGGCGAAGTGGCAGATCTGGTGATCGAGGCCGAAGTCTCCGAATCGCTGGATGCGCCGATCTTCGGGTTCTACGTCAAGGACCGCCTGGGGCAGCGACTGTTCGGTGACAACACATACCTCAGCTATCGAGGGCGATCCGTCGATGCGAGGGGCGGAACGCGCCTGCGCGCACATTTCCGCTTCCGCATGCCGATACTGCCCAGTGGCGATTATTCGGTGGATGTGGCGCTGGCCAACGGAACGCAGGAGAACCATACCCAGCATCACTGGATCCATGACGCTCTCACGTTCAAGGCCAGTGACAGCACCATGCGGCATGGCCTGGTTGGCATCCCGATGCATGCCATCGGAATCGAGCAGGTAGGAGTCTAGGTCGATGGAGTTTACCGGCGAGCGCTACGTACCTACCGAAGCGGGAGAGATCCGACACGAACATCTGCATCGTTATGCCTGGTGCGCACGTCTGGTCGAAGGCAAGGACGTCCTCGATATCGCCTGTGGCGAGGGCTACGGCAGCGCCATGCTGGCGCGCCGCGCCAACTCCGTGGTGGGAGTGGATATCGACGACAACGCGGTGAGCCATGCCCGTGCGACGTATCCGGACATTCCCGGCCTGCGTTTCGTGCAGGGAAACGCCGCGCAGATACCGATGGCGGACAACAGCGTGGACGTGCTGGTTTCGTTCGAAACCATCGAGCATCACGACCGCCATCGGGAAATGCTCAGCGAGATCCGTCGGGTATTGCGCCCGGACGGTTTGCTTGTCATGTCGTCGCCAAACCGGACGGTGTACACGGAGCTTGCGGGGCACCACAACGAATTCCATGTCAAGGAACTGGACTTTGCAGAGTTCGATGCGGTTCTGCGGGAACAGTTTGGTGACATCCGTTATTTTGGCCAGAGGCTCGCGGTTGGGTCATCGATCTTCACGCTGCAGGGCGCTGAAGCCAGCGCGCAGGAGGTCGATGCATTGACGGATACGGGCTCGGAAATCGTCGAACGCGCCACCTCGCTGGCCGACCCGGTCTATTTCATTGCGGTTGCCGGCTCGCTGGATGAGCGTATTCTGCGGGAGTTGCGTCCCTCCATCCTGTTTTCCGAGGCGGAGGACCTTTATACGCATCATAGAAAGGTCGCTGCGTGGGCTACTGCTCTCGACAGCGAGTTGAGCGAGGCGCGGGCGACGCACGGACGCATGGTGGCGGAGCATGAGTCCACGGTGACCTGGGCCAAGTCGCTGGACGCGGAGCTCAATGCGCTGCGTGAGACTCACGCGCGGACCCAGGCGGAGCATGAAAAGACTGTCGGCTGGGCCAAGTCGCTGGACACGGAGCTGAGCGCCCTGCGTGAGACTTATGGGCGGACCCAGGCGGATCATGAAAAGATCGTGGGCTGGGCCAAGGAGCTGGACACGGAATTGAGCGCCCTGCGCGAAACGTATGGGCGGACCCAGGCGGATCACGAAAAGATCGTGAACTGGGCCAAGGCGCTGGAGACGGAACTGAATGCCCTGCGTGAATCGTACGGAGATACCCAGGCGGGTCATGAAAAAGCGTCCGCGTGGGCAACATCGCTGAATGCGGAATTGGCGCGGGAGCGTGCACACGGCGCAACGCTTGCTGCGGAACATGAAAAGACGGTCGTTGAAGTAACGCGGTTGCATGCAGAACATGCGGTGCTGCAGAAGGAAAAACTGGAAATGGAAGAGTGGGGGCGCGCTGTCGAACAGCAATTGACTGCGGTCGGGCAGCATATCCGGGACTTCACCGGCGAATACTCGCGTGACGCAGTGGTGGGTGAAAAGCTGATCGAGGCTTTCGCACGAATCAACCGCGAACTGGGCGAGCTTCATGCCCGTTATGGGGCACTGTGCATCGAACACGAGAAAGTCGCTCAGTGGGCCCGTTCGTTGGACACCGAACTGGCCGATCGAAATACGCTGGTCGCTTCACTGCAGGATGAACAGGGTCGCCTGAGAGCCCGTGCGGAGCTGTTGACCGGGGAGTTGGCGAAACTGGGCGATCAGAACGAACAATTGCGGCGGTCACGCTCGTGGACCCTGACCCGGCCCTTGCGTGCCCTCGGCATGCTGTTTCGTCGGGATTGGCATGGCATGCGGGGCAGCTTCGCGGAGCGGCGCATGCTCGGCCTTCGCAGCGCGAAAGCCTCGGCAGAGACGCTCCCGGATCTTCATTCCGCGCCCCGCATCGACGCACCGCAGTCATCCGGGCAAGTGTCCGAACTGGCGTTTCCATTCTATAACGAGCCGGAAGTCACGATCATCATTCCGACTTACGGCAATCTGGCCATCACGGCATCATGCCTGCGCTCGATTGCCGCGCATCCGCCGCAAGTGCCGTATGAAATCCTCGTTGCCGAGGACGCTTCGGGCGATGCCGAGATGAACTCGCTGGCGGCGGTGCCCGGACTTCGCTACGAAGTGAATTCGGAGAACCTTGGCTTCCTGAGGTCATGCAATCGCGCGTCCGGGCTGGCGCGCGGCAGCTACATCTATTTTCTCAATAACGACACCGAGGTTACGGACGGCTGGCTGGACAGCATGCTCGAACTGTTCCGGCGATTCCCGGATTGCGGCATGGTGGGTTCCAAGCTGGTCTATCCCGACGGTCGACTGCAGGAAGCCGGAGGGATCATCTGGGCCGATGCCAGCGCCTGGAACTACGGCCGGCTGGATGATCCCTCGCGCAGTATCTACAACTATGTGCGCGAAACGGATTACTGCTCCGGCGCGTCGTTGTTGATTCCCGCCGAATTGTTCGCTCGACTGGGTCGCTTCGACGAACGTTACGTGCCTGCGTACTGCGAGGATTCGGATCTCGCCTTCAAGGTCCGCGAGGCCGGGCTGAAACTCTATTACCAGCCGCGCTCGGTGGTCGTGCATCACGAAGGCGTGTCGCACGGTACCGACGTCAATTCCGGGATCAAGGCCTACCAGGTCGAGAACCAGCGGCGCTTCTACGAGCGTTGGCACGAGGTGCTCAAGCGCGAGCATTTTCCCAACGGCGAGAACGTTTTCAGGGCGCGCGGTCGCACGCGGGCGACCCGGACGATTCTCGTCGTGGACCACTACATTCCCCAGCCGGACAGGGATGCCGGCTCGCGCACGATGTGGCAGTTCATCCGCATGTTTGTACGGAAGGGCTTTTCGGTAAAATTCTGGCCGGAGAACCTGTACAACGATCCGGCCTACGCGCCGTTGCTGCAGCAGCTTGGCGTCGAAGTTGTCTACGGCGCCGAATATCATCAGGGCTTCAGTCAATGGATGGAGCAACATGCTTCGGACATTGATGTCGTGCTGCTGAGCCGGCCGCATATCGCAGTCGACTTCGTCGGGGCGATACGCAAGCACAGTAGCGCTCCGCTGCTGTACTACGGACATGACGTACATTACCTGCGCATCGAGGATCAGTTGCGAATGCAGCCTGCGGACAAGCTGCTGCGGGCCGAGTGCGACAGGGTGAGAAAGCTGGAGCACGGGATCTGGAAGCTGGTGGACGCTGTTTACTATCCGTCTGCCAGCGAGACTCGCCATGTGCGCGAGTGGCTGGACGGGCAGTCGTCGACGGTCCGCGCCCATACGATCGCCGCGTATGCCTTCGATGACTTCCCCGAGCAACCGGATGCGAACCTGACCGATCGACACGATCTGGTCTTCGTTGCGGGATTTGCGCACCCGCCGAATGTGGATGCCGCGGAATGGTTCGCCCATGAGGTACTTCCCCTCATCCAGAAGCGCCATCCGCAGATCCACCTTGATCTGGTCGGCTCCAACCCGTCCGATGCGGTCAAGGCACTGCATGGCGGGCCTGTCACGGTGACGGGTTTTGTCACCGACGAGGAGCTTTCGGCACGCTACGCGAATGCTCGAGTCGTTGTTGCGCCACTGCGGTTTGGCGGCGGCATGAAGGGAAAGGTGATCGAGGCCATGCGTTTCGGCGTGCCCTGCGTGACTACATCGACCGGCGTTCAGGGGCTCGAACAGACGGCCGATTTTCTTGCGGCCGCCGACACGGCCGAGGAGTTTGCGGGGCATGTCCTGCGCCTGCTTGAAGATGATGCTGCGTGGCGCCGATGCTCTGCTGCAGGTCAGGCGTTCGTGCGTGCCAGCTTCACGGAAGACGCGCAGTGGAGCGAATTCGCCCGCGAACTTCCGTGGACGATGACGGCCGGGGAGCCTTCCCCATGATCGTGCGTGCGCGTGCACCGCTCCGGTTGGGGCTTGCTGGCGGCGGCACCGATGTGTCGCCATATTGCGATGTCTACGGCGGTCGCGTGATGAACGTCACCATCGACCGTTATGCGTATGCAATCGTGACGGCAGGCAACGGGAAGGAAACCTGCTTTCATGCACTCGACGTACGCCACGAGGAGATGCATTCCTGTGACGGTGACATTCCGTGCGGCGGCCCCCTGCAATTGCTCAAGGGCGTGTATGCGCGGGTGTCGCGCGACTTTCTCCAGGGCGAACAGCCTTCGCTGACGGTCAAGACGTTCTCTGATGCGCCTCCGGGATCCGGCTTGGGGTCATCCTCGACCATGGTAGTGGCGCTGCTGCAGGCCTTCGTCGAGTATTTCTCCCTGCCTCTTGGCGAATATGAAGTGGCCCAGCTGGCCTACGACATCGAGCGCAAGGATCTGGAGCTGGCGGGGGGCAAGCAGGATCAGTATGCAGCCACCTTCGGAGGCTTCAACTTCATGGAGTTCTATGCGGACGATCGGGTCATCGTGAATCCGTTGCGCATCAAGGATTGGGTCTGGGCAGAGCTCGAAAGTTCGCTGGTGTTGTACTTCACCGGCGTTTCGCGTGCTTCCGCGGACATCATTGCCCAGCAGTCGCGCAACGTGGGCAACCGGGACCAGGCATCCATTGACGCCATGCACCAGCTGAAGGATGAGGCCATCCAGATGAAGGAATGCATTCTCAAGGGCGACCTGCGCCGGCTGGAGTCCACGTTGCAGGCGGGCTGGGTGGCCAAGAAGAGAACGGCTACCAGCATCAGCAACCCGTTGATCGAACGAGTCGAGAAGGTCGCTTTCGCCAGCGGTGCGCGCGCCGCCAAGGTGTCTGGCGCTGGTGGCGGCGGCTTCATGATGTTCCTGTGCAGCCCCGAGCAGCGCATCGGCCTGACACGCGCATTGCTGGAGGAAGGAGGGAGCATCATGGATTTTCATTTCACGCACCAGGGAGCCACCTCATGGCGGATCATTTGAACGGCTACATCGAGGCCGAATTCGACAAGTCGATCAAGTTGCTGACTGCCATGTCGGCGGACGCGGCATTGCGGGAGCTGATATCGCGCGCGGTGACCCTGTCGGTCGAAGCGTTTCGGCGCGGCAACAAGTTGATGTTTGCAGGTAACGGCGGCAGCGCCGCAGATGCGCAACATTGGGCAGGCGAGCTGGTCAGCCGATTCCATTTTGATCGTCCGGGACTTCCGGCAATCGCCTTGACGACGGACACCAGCATCCTCACGGCTATCGGCAATGACTACGGCTATGACTACGTTTTTGCCAGACAAGTGGAGGCGCTCGGTCGAAAGGGGGACGTGATTTTTGTCATTTCCACCTCCGGAAATTCGAAAAACATCCTGCGGGCGATTGAAGCGGCCCGCGCCATCGGGATTGTCGTGATCGGATTTACCGGCCACGAGGGCGGGAAGATGGCCGAACTCTGCGACCTGTGCTTTCGCATGCCGTCATCGGAGACACCGAAAGTCCAGGAAGGACACGAGTTCATCGGGCATCTCCTGTGCGGCCTGATCGAGCAGGAGATCTTCGGCCATGGCGCTCATTGACGAGGCCGTGATCCTCGCCGGTGGATTTGGTACCCGGCTGCAAAGCGTTGTCAGCGATGTACCCAAGCCGCTCGCTCCCGTCCAGGGCCGGCCGTTCCTCGCCTTCCTGCTCGAGCGGTTGGCGGCGCAGGGGTTCAGGCGGGTAGTGCTGGCAACGGGTTACATGGGAGAGAAAGTCCACCAGGCGCTGGGCGATCGCTGGGGCGACATGTCACTGGTCTATTCGCGGGAGACCCGTCCGCTGGGCACCGGTGGGGCGATCGCACAGGCGTTGCCGCAGATCGGTGGCGACGCCTTCTTCGTCCTGAATGGCGACACTTATCTCGAACTCGATCATGCAGCCTTCGAGGAACAGGTTGCCTCCTCCGGCGCGAAGCTCGGCATGGCGCTTGCCCGAGTGCCGGACGTGGCCCGTTACGGGGCCGTCGAGGTCCGGAATGATTGGGTCATCGGCTTTTCCGAAAAGGGGCTGAGTGGCCCTGGTTACATCAATGCGGGGGTATACCGGGTGGCCCGGGAGCTTGCGGGAGCATTCCCCGAGTCGGACCATTTTTCCTTCGAGGATGCCGTTCTGTCTCCGGCAGTGCGGGGAGGGAAGGTACGGGCCTTTACGCGAACGACCGGGTTCATCGATATCGGCGTGCCGGAGGATTATTCGCGCGCCCAGCTCGGGCTCGGCGAAAGCGCGGGTTCAAGTTGATGGGTCAACGGCCGGCCCTCTTTCTCGACCGGGACGGCGTTATCAATGTCGATCACGGTTATGTCTGCACGCCGGAACGAACGGAGTTCATCGACGGCATCTTCGATCTCGTGCGACTGGCAAACCGGACGAGCCATCTGGTGGTGGTGGTCACCAACCAGGCGGGCATAGCCCGTGGCTACTATTCCGAGGATGATTTTCATCGCTACATGGAATGGATGTCCGGGGTGTTCGTGCAACATGGGGCGCGGCTGGATGCGATCTACTACTGTCCCCATCATCGCGATGGCGTGGTGGAAAACTATGCGCGCGAGTGCAGCTGTCGCAAGCCGGAGCCAGGCATGCTGCTCGCCGCACAGCGTGAATGCGACATCAGCCTGGAAAGGTCGCTGCTTGTCGGAGACAAGCCAAGCGACATCCAGGCCGGAAAGAATGCGGGCGTGCGGCATTGCGTCCTGATGCGCAGTGAACCTGACGAGGTCAGCGGGCGCATGACGTTGCGTGCCGCAGACCTGCAGCTGGTTGTCGCACTGCTTGAAAGTGGCGAATCCCCGAATTGTTGATTTATGACGTTGGAGCAATGAAATGATCATTCGAATCGAACGGGTCGCGTGCGCTGTCCTGCTGGGCGCTGCGATACTCCTGTCCGCTTGCAGCGATGCGGGCAACCCGCAATCGCAGACGCACGCACCAGATGCTGTGGCCCGGAGCCAGGCGTCGTTGAAGATCAGCAGCTATGGACCGGATGAAGTTGTTGCAGGCAAGCCGTTCAACGTGCAGCCCGATGGACAGGCCGCAGTCTGGGTTCGCGTGGATCGCTCACTGGCCGGCAGCGAGGCATCCATCTACCTCAATGACGAACGTCTGGACAGCGCTGTTTCCGCCGACCTGATAACGGCCAGCGTGCCTGCCAAGCTCTATGCAAAGCCGGGAACCTACGTGCTGCGCGTGACTGGCGTGCAGAATGGCGTCAGCTTTCAGAGCGACCCCGTGAACCTGCTGGTACGGTGAGGTAGCTGCCGGCATGTTGAGGCTGACCCGGACCAGCCGGGCGGCAGGGGCGCCGGGCGGTCTCCTCCAGTTCCGTCGTCTGGTGGCACGAGCCGGCGCAGCGTGAAAATTCACGCTGCGGGGGCAATTCCATTCAAGAGGCTATATGCGGTGAGCAAAGCGATTTCATCACGCGAGTCAAAGGGCAGCGGGCGCGCAATCAGGGTTGCCATCGTGATCGCGCTGTCTGCCCTGATCGCGGTTTTCAGCTGGCTGATGGATCGGGCGTCGATCAGGGTCGAACTGGATGCGTACCTCTTCAGCTACGGATTCCTGGTCAACTCCGTGCCGGCAATCCTGGTCTTCCTGCTGCTACTGACGCTGTGCAATCGGGCGTTGTTGTCGTTGATCATCAGTCTGACCCTGGTGGCTGTGGTGTATGCCGCCAACATGATGAAATTGAGATACCTGGATGTGCCGGTCGCGTTCAGCGATGTGTATCTTCTTGGCAACCTGCATGCCGCGACCGTCGAACTTCTGGCCAATTACGTCAACCTCCGCTACGTGGTTGCAGGCCTGGTTGCAATCATCGGCCTGTTTGCACTCTCGTTCTGGCTGGAACCGGTCATCTTCCGGCGTCGGAGCATCGCACGGGCAATCGTCGCGGTGCTCGTGGTCTCGTGCATGGTCGGGATCGGCTCCGGCTCGCGTTGGGTGGGTCGCATATATGGCGCGGACAACCTGCGGGTGATCGCGTGGTCCCCGATGCAGAGCATTCTTCACTCGGGCTTGTTCAGCTCGATTGTGTATACCAGTGCCGAGCGCCGACGTGCGCTCGAGGTGCCGGTAAATCAGCAGGCGGTCGACGCATTCCTGAAGCTGGACGTCGGTCCGGCGTTGCCGGAACACCTGGCGGTCGGACAGCGACCGGATATCGTGGTGGTTCAGAGTGAGTCCTTTTTTGATCCGGGCATCCTGAAAGATGTCGATGACACCAGCACGATCCTGCCGAACCTGCATCGTGCACTGGCCAGCGGCATCGGCGGGAGCATGGAAGCGCCGACTTTCGGCGGCGGTACATTGCGTACCGAGTTCGAGGTGCTGACGGGCATTCCCATGGAGACCTACCCGGCCATCGAATTTCCGTATCTGCAGATCACCCAGAAAGCGATCCCCAGCATCATCGACGTGGCCCGCAACAACGGTTACGCCGCCGTCGCCATCCACGGCAACGACGGAAACTTCTGGAACAGGGCCAAGGCCTTCAAGGCGATCGGCTTCGACAAGTTCATTACAGCGGATGATTTTCCGCGAGACGCCAAGCGCGACGGCTGGTATTACGCCGATTCCGCCATGACCGACCAGATCATCGATCAGCTCGGGAAAGCCAGCAAGCCAACGCTCATCTTCGCCATAAGCATCGAGGCGCACGGACCGTATCTGCATGTCCCGACCAGGGACCAGGCGCAGCGGGCCGCGATTCCGATTCCATCGAACTTGTCGGGCAAGGAAGCACAGGAATACGGCAACTACCTTTACCACATCGAGAATGCGGACACGCAGCTGGGGCGGCTGTGGGATTTTCTCGCGGCGCGCAAGCGTCCCTATGTTCTGGTGTTCTACGGTGATCATCTGCCCGGGCTGCAGCATGTGTACAAGGCGGCCGAGTTCGACGATGGCAAGACCGGCCCCTCGCAGTTCGTGCCATGGTTTGTCGTGGGGAGCGATCTCGCTCATGCCAATCGGCACGTCCAGTCCTGGATGATCGGCAGCGAGATCCTGCGCGCTGCAGGCATCAGGGAAACGCCCTACTACCGGCTGATTGCCAAGTCGGAAGTCGCGCTGCAGGAGGAGTCAGGGGCAAGGCATGAAGATGAGGTCATGCAGGGTATCTATTCGCTGGCGCGTCTGTATCTGAAGGGCGGGCTGGAAAAGAACATCGGCGAGTCGCCCGTGCAGGGGACTCTTGGCGTCCAGGCCGGGCAGAATCACTGACATGCGCAATTCATCTTTGATCACTCTTGCGGGCATCGTCGCCGTCTCGCTGCTCGCCGGCTGCGGTCGCGGTGCCAGGTTTGACGTGACGCCGGCCTCCTTTCCGGAATGCCGTGGTCCCAACATCGTTGCCCATGTGAGCTGGGATGCCCAGTCGGTCACGACAGACCCCGTACGCATCTATATCTACAAAGTGGGCAATCCCAAGGTGCTCTGGTACCAGGGTTCCCCCAAGGGCGACAAGGATACCGGCAAGTGGATTGCAGACGGTTCGACCCTGGTGCTGGAGACTTCCAATGGCAGAGTTCTTGGTCGGCACACCATCGAAACCACACCTTGCAACGATGTGAAAAAGTGACGGATCACTACGCGCCGAAACCCGGCCGTCGGGACGTCATCACCTGCGTGAGCGTCGCAGGGTCGCCCTGCAGGCTTGCCGTAGAGCATGAATTTTCCTCGATGCAGCCGCCGCAGATCCACACCGGAAAAGAACGTTGTCGCCCGTGATAGAGTGATTTGCGGGAAGGTCGGGACCGTTGATGCGAAGAAGCGCCTATATTGATAACGCCCGCTGGGCGCTGATTGCGCTGGTGGTGCTCGGTCACCTGCTGGAGCTGGTCATCTGGAAACGCTCCCAGCTCCTGGTCGTCTATCGCTCCATTTATCTGGTGCACATTCCTGCACTGATCTTCCTGTCCGGGGCGGTGTGCAGCAGCGAACTGAGCAGGAAGGCGTTGTCCGGCGTGGTCTCGCGCCTTCTCGTGCCACTCGCGGTGTTTCAATTCGCTGCTTGGCTGCTCGACCATTTTGCGTGGTGGCCCGGCCCCAGAGTCGCAAACCTGGACCAGCCGTGGTGGCTGCTGTGGTATCTAGCGGCATTGGCCGCCTGGCGCGTGTTGCTTCCTCTATTCGACACGATGAAAGTGACCGCGCGCTGGACGATAGCCATCCTGCTGTCGCTCGTCGCCGGGTTTCTCGGCGATCTGCCCCCCACCACCCAGCGAATCCTGGTGTTCCTGCCGGTGTTCATGGCGGGACACTACTTTTTCGGAGCGATCTCGGCATGGGGCGAAAAGGTGTCGGTCAAGATTGCAGCTGCCGGGATCCTTTGCTGCGTCGTGATCTTCATGGCGATGCACAATCATTTCGACATGCACTGGCTGTATGGAAATACTAATTACGGCCAGCTTCGCGTCACGGGGCTGGAGGCCGTTGCCACCAGAGCTGTCCATCTTGCCGCGGTCATCGTTGCATCGGGGGCGTTCCTCATTCTTGTGCCACGCCGCGATGGCATCATCGCGACTGCGGGGCAGTACAGCATCAGCGCATACATCCTGCATGGCTTCCTGCTCAAGGCGGTCTCGGTCGGCCTTGCGGCGATCCTGCTGCGGATCCCCTGGCCGGTGGTCCTGACGGGTTCCGCGGTCGTGGCGGCGGCTGTATCGCTGGTGCTCTCCCGGCGGACGCTCTCGAACTTTGTCATGATGTCATGGCTCTCATCCGCTCTCGTTGGCGACCCGCATCGTCGAGACGCGCAGAGAAAGTCCACCCTTCCGCCCTGACAGCGCCGGCCAGTGAGGCGCTGTAACATGGCGGACCTGTCGGTGCCTTTTCGGGGCGCGGGCGCGTCTTGCGAGCGCAGCCGGTTTCCTGCCGCTCCATGAATGATCGGACGGGGCGATGCACCGGCTTTCTGGGCAGGGCGTTTCGCAGGGCAGGCTGGTCCGGTTCAATGACAAGCAGTGAACCACCAACGCGGCAGCTTGCCGCATAGGGAGAGCCTAGTGCTGAACAGGATCAGTAGTCTTGCGCGGGGCCTGTTCATCCGGGACAGTGCCAGCCGTTCGGCCAGGCATGCGGACCGGAACCTCTGGCATTTGACGCTCGGCTCTTTCACCGAATGCAAGACCCTGATTGAGGCTCATGCCGAAGAGTTCCATCAGCGGCGGCTTCTTGAAAGCCGGCTGGAGGAGCAGCTGGGCGAGGACGAACAGGGCATTCTGGCCGGGGAATGCTGGGTTTGTTCCACGACCCGGGAGTTTCTGTACGACCGGAACTATTCCGACGGCACCCATGTGAACTGGCGTGAGCGCCTGGTGTGCCCGAGTTGCGGTCTCAACAATCGCTTGCGGTTGTGTGCCCAGCTGATCGAACGCCTGGCACCGCGAGGTTCATCGCTGTATCTGACGGAACAGGTCACGGCCCTGGCGAGCCGCCTGAGTCGGCGCTACCGCAAGCTCGCGAAGAGCGAGTATCTCGGTGACGACCTTGTATCAGGCAGCGTGGATGCGCGTGGCATCCGCCATGAGGATGTGACCGCGCTGAGCTTTCGTGACCAATCCTTCGATTACGTCCTCAGTTTCGATGTTCTCGAACACGTTCCGGACTACCGGAAGGCTCTCGCGGAGTTCAGGCGCGTATTGAAGGACGATGGGGGGCTTGTTCTTTCCGTTCCATTCGCACTGCTATCCGAGAAGAACATCGTCCGCGCGCGTATCGGGTCGGACGGCGAGGTAGAACACCTGCTTGCGCCGGAATTCCACGGGGACCCGGTCGATCCCCATGGAGGCATCCTGTGTTACTACCATTTCGGTTGGCAGCTTCTGGATGAGCTTGAGGCCGCCGGTTTCAGAGGGGCGCGGATCGAGGCTTACTGGTCCCTGGAATATGGTCACATCGGCGACGAGCAACTGGTGATTGTGGCCACCCGATAGCCTCGTGATTGCGCTATCGGGCGCGCCGGGCGGGGGCGGAGCGGAGGGCGTTCTGGCCAGGGCACCCGACAGCGCCGATCCTGCCCCTTCGGTTCTCAGCCCAGTGCCTGTTCCAGCTCCGGGATGATCTTGAACAGGTCACCCACCAGGCCGAAGTCGGCGATTTCGAAGATCGGCGCCTCGGCATCCTTGTTGATCGCCACGATGGTGCCGGCGTCCTTGATGCCGGTGAGGTGCTGGATGGCGCCGGAGATGCCGATCGCCATGTACAGCTCGGGCGCGATGATCTTGCCGGTCTGGCCAACCTGCAGGTCGCTGGGCACGTAGCCGGCGTCGACGGCGGCGCGCGAGGCACCCACGGCCGCGCCGATCCGGTCGGCGAACTTGAAGATGATGTCGAAGTTTTCCTTCGAGCCCACGCCGCGGCCGCCAGAGACGACCTTGCTCGCGCTCTGCAGGTCGGGGCGGTCGCTGCTGCCCTGCTTCAGTTCGATGAAGCGGGTGTGCGTGGGCAGGGCGACGTCGATGGCCAGTGCCTCGACCGGCGCGCCGTTGGTGCCGGTGGCGGCGGCCGGCCATGAGGCCGAGCGGATGGTCGCCACGACGGTGTGGGCGGCATCGGCCTCGACCGTGATGATGGCGTTGCCGGCGTAGATCGGGCGCTTGAAGGTGTGTGCGGCCTCGACGCTCATCACGTCGCTGACCTGGGCCACCCCGAGCAGGGCGGCGACGCGCGGGGCGACGTCCTTGCCGAACGTGGTGGACGGCACGAACACGTGGCTGTAACCGGCGGCGGCCCTGGCGATCTGCGGCGCCAGCACGGCGGCCAGCGGATGCGCGTTCTCGGGCCTGGCGACGGTGAGCACGCGGCTCACGCCGTCGATCTGCGCGGCCTCGGCAGCGATCGCATCGGGCGCGTCCGACAGCACCAGCACGTCGATCGCCTCGCCCTTGATGGCGATCGCGGCGCTCACGGCGCGTGCGGTGGCGGAGTTGAGTTTGCCGCCGAGGTGTTCGGCGATGACCAGGATCTTGCTCATGGGGTTTCCTCAAACTTGGAGCGTGGGGAGCTTTATTCGAAAGTCCGGCCATGGATGGCCGGGGCCTGATCAGGGACGATCACAAAAGCCCTTTCTGCTTCAGCGCGGCGACCAGTTCGGCCGCGTCCTTCACCATCACGCCCTTGCTGCGCTTGGCCGGCGCGGCATGGTGGGTGGTCTTGAGGTGGTCGTGTGCCTCGACGCCGAGCGAGCCGAACTCGATCGTGTCGATCGGCTTGCTCTTGGCCTTCATGATGTCGGGCAGCTTGATGAAGCGCGGCTCGTTGAGGCGCAGGTCGGTGGTGATCACCGCGGGAAGCTCGGCCTCGATCACTTCCAGGCCAGCGTCCACTTCGCGCGTCACCGTGGCCTTGCCGTCGGCGATCTCGACCTGGCTGGCGAAGGTGGCCTGGGGGCGGTCCCACAGCGCGGCCAGCATCTGGCCGGTCTGGTTGGCGTCGTCGTCGATCGCCTGCTTGCCCAGGATCACCAGGCCCGGCTGTTCCTTCTCGACCAGCTTCAGGAACACGCGGGCGGCGGTCAGCGGCTGCACGGCATCGGCGGTGGTCACGTGGATGGCGCGATTCGCACCCATCGCCAGGCCGTTGCGCAGGTGCGCGGTGAGATCGGCCGGACCGATGCCGACCACGATCACCTCGTCGGCGACGCCTTTCTCGCGCAGGCGCAGCGCCTCTTCCAGCGCGATGTCGTCGAACGGGTTGGCCGAGAGCTTCACGCCGTCGGTGACCACGCCACTGCCGTCGGGTTTGACCTGGATGCGCACGTTGTAATCAACGACGCGCTTGTAGCCGACCAGAATTTTCATCTGCGATTCCTTGACCTCATGGACCACCCCTGCGGGGGCGCGGGAGCCGCCATTCTAACCGGCTTCAAACATTCGTACGAAACGGGGCGGGTCTGCGGCGATGCGACGCAGCCTCAGCCGCTTCGCCGGGCATAGGGATACGGTCCGGGGGCGGCGTCGAGCAGCCCCAGCAGCCCGGCCGTGCTCTTCACGGTGAATCCTCCGCTACGCGCGGCGAGGCTGAAGACCCGCTCGATCGCATGGGCCAGCGTGCCATCGAGCTGGCCCGCTTCGGCTTCGAATCCCGCCATCTCCAGATGGGCGTCGAGCAGCGGGCGAAACGCCGCCGGTCGCACCCAGAACATGCTGCCGGCGATGAAGCTGTCGGTCTCCACGTTTGGGGCCGCGATGCCCAGACGGCGGGTGAGGTAGTCGACGTTGTCCTGGTTAGCGCCCCAGTAGTAGTCCAGCGGTTGCAGGTGCCCTTCGGCATGCACCAAGCCCAGCTCCGCGTCGTCGCGGAAGGCGGCGGCGATGCGACTGGCCCGTTCCGGCGCAAGCAGCTTGTCGAGCAGTTCGCGGCGCCAGGCCTCGCCGTCCTGGCGATGGGTGGAGCGCTTGCCGTGCAGCTTGAGCACCGTGGTCACGCCTTCGTCGAGCAGGCGGTTGGCCACGTGCAGGAACGGCAGGATGTCGCGGCCGCGGTTCTCGAACACGTCGATCTCGGCGTCCAGGCCAAGTTGGCCGGCGCGCTCGCGCACTGCCTGTTCGCGCTCGTGCGCGGTGGTGATCACGATGCGCCAGTCGATATTGCTGGCGCGCAGCGCGGCGACCAGCTCGTCCAGCAGTTCGGGGTACCAGATGTGGATCACCGCGCAGGGTCGCGCGTCCGGGGTCGCTTCGGCCTGCAGTGCGTTGCGGGTGGCTTCGAGCCAGGCGTGGCCGAGCCGCCTGTCCGGTTCGAGCACCGCGCCTTCGGCCCATTCGTTCCAGGCGTTGACGAAGACCAGCGGTTGCGCCGGAAAGCGCCGTCGCGCGGTGGCCACCGCATGACGCAACCAGTCGCGGTAGCCGCGCGGCGAGGCATGCGCGAACACCCGGCCGCGCCCGCTGCGCCGCGGCTCGTTGTCCCAGCCCGGGTTGACCGCGGGATAGCGCGGATAGGGCGGATCGGCTTGCGCCATCGACTGTCGGGCCAGTTCGCGCCAGTCATGCACGTCGCCGTGATAGTCCGGATTGAGCAGGCGCTGCCTGGCCGTGATCGGGTCGAGCGTGGTGTTGTTCGGCGGGAATTCGACCGCGGCATCGAAGCCGATCGTGCGCGGATCGACGCAATCGAAGCTCTGCACATAGGCCAGCTGGATCTCGCCGATGCCGTTGCCCCGGCACCACTCGCGCCAGCGCGCGGCGGTGGCCTTCGCGTCCGGCAGCAGGCCGGGTCGATAGACCAGCAACAGCGGCTTGCCGTCGACGCGCAGGTAGCGCGGGTCGGTGAGGTAACGCGCGACGTGCGCGATGAAGGCATGATCATCGGCATGGTCGTGGCGCTGGCCGATCAGGATGTCGTCCGCACGACCGTCCCAGCGGCGTGACCAGTTCTCGTTGGCCCAGCACAGGCACAGCGGCAGATCGAGCGCGGGATCGGCCAGCCATTGCTGCAGCGGCTGCTCCAGCAGGGTCTTGCTGGCGAACCAGTAGAAATAGCTGCAGAACGCGCCAAGGCCGTACTCGCGGGCCAGCGTCATCTGCTGGCGCATGGCGTCGGGCTGGCGCAGGTCATAGAAGCCCAGTTCGCCGGGCAGGCGTGGCTGCGCGTGCCCCTCGAATTGCGGCAGGGCGCGGGTCACGTTGTGCCACTCGGTGAAGCCTGCGCCCCACCATGCGTCGTTCTCCGGAATCGGGTGGAACTGCGGCAGGTAGAACGCGACCACGGTGGCGGGCAGCGATGCCGGCAGGTTGCCGGCGCGATGCGGTGCGAAGCCGATGGCACGCGCGTCCGCGCTGGTGCGCAGCCGGTGTTCGACCTGCGAGCCGCTGCCCGCCTGTCCGCGCGGACCGGGTGGCAGCAGGTCGGCGTGACGGTCCAGAAATTGCTGGCGCAGCCGGTCACGCGTGGTCGCCGGCATCGGCGTGAGGCGGAAGCCGGCACGCAGCGCGGTGAACAGGAGTCGCTTGGCGAAGTGAGAGGAGGGCATGACGGAGGATCAGGGGCAATGCCGCAGCATCGGCGCTGGAAGACCGGTGGTCAATCCAGCACCCGGCGCAGGGTGGCGTCGGCGGCCTCGGGCGAGAAGTGCTGGCGCACGTTGTCCTGGCCGCCGGCCGACAGTTGCCGCCAGAGCGCCTCGTCGCGTTGCAGCCGCAGGACCGCGTCGACGAAACCGGCGGCGTCGCTGGCCACCAGCACGTCGCGACCATCGACAAGCTGCATGCCTTCGACCGCCACCGGCGTGGCGATCACCGGCACGCCATGGCTCATCGCCATGTTGATCTTCCCCTTCACGCCGGCACCGAAGCGCAGCGGTGCGAGGGACGCCAGGCAGGCATCCAGCCATGGCGTCAGCTCGGCGACGCGCCCGTGCAGTTCCATGCCGGGCACGGCCAGTTCGCGCCGCGCGGTGTCGGGCATGTCGCCGAGCACGTGCACGGTAATCTCCGGTGAGAACTCGCGCAGTTTCGGCAGGATTTCCGTGGCGATCCAGCGCAGCGCGTCGCTGTTCGGCGGGTGGCCGTAGCCGCCGATGAAGACCAGGTCGCGCCGCTCGTGGTGAGCGCGCCGGCAAGCCTGCACGGTATGGATGTTCGACAGCAGCTCCACCCGCGCCCGGGGCAGCAGCTGCGCCAGCAAGTCCTGTTCGTGCGGACTGACCACCAGGCTGACGTCGGACTGTTCGATCAGGGCCAGCTCGCTGCGGCGTGCCGCTTCCGCCTGGCGGGCCATCGCTGCGCTGCCACCCACTTCGGCAGCGCGGCCCTCGCGCAGGAAGTGCAGGTCCACGGTGTCGAAGATCAGCCGGGCCTGCGGCGCGTGGCGACGGACGGCGGCGGCGTACTGGCCTGCCACCGTGTGGCGGCACAGGATCACCGCATGCAGCTCGTGGCCGTGCCGGCGCAGCCAATGCGGCAGGTCGGCCACTGCGGGCCGGCACAGCACCTCGCAGCCCAGCGTGCCCAGCGCATCGATCTCCGCGGGACTGGCGCGGCCGTCGTCGGGCAGGAAGACGGTGCCCCAGCCTTGTCCGTCGAGCAGGCCCAGGATCGCGCACAGCCGCAGCGAGCCCGAGTCGCGCGCCGGTTCCGGCGTCATCGCATCCACCACCAGCACGAGGCCGCGCTGGCGCCAGCGGATCGCCCGTTCCACCGCCGTGCCAACCGGTGGCTGGGCTGCCAGTTCGGTGGCCCATTTGTCGACGAAGGTCAGCTGGTTGAGGCGCTGGTGGCGTTTCATGCCGCGATCGAGATCGGTACCCGCGCTGATGCCTTCGCAATGGATCACCGTGCTGGCCGGCTCGTAGTACACGTGCAGGCCGAGCCGGCGCACGGCGAAGGCCAGGTCGACATCCTCGTAGTAGGCCGGGGCGTAACGCAGGTCGAAACCGCCAACCTGCCGGAAGACCTCGCGGCGGATCAGCAAGGCCGCGCCGGAGACGTAGTCGACTTCGCGACGCCAGCGGAACGTCGCGGCCTGGCGCGGCTCGAAGCGACCGGTGGTCCAGCAACTGCCGTCGGCGAACACCAGTGCGCCGGCTTCCTGCAGGCGGCCGTCCGGATACACCAGCTTGCTGCCCGCGATGCCGCAGTCGGGATGATCGGCGAAGCACTGCAGCAGCGCATCCAGCCAGCCCGGCGTGACCTGGGTGTCGTTGTTGAGGAACAGCAGGAACTCGCCGCGGGCGGCGGCCGCACCGGCGTTGCAGCTGCCGACGAAGCCGAGGTTGTCCGCGTTGCGCACCAGATGCAGGCCGGCGATCCGGGCGAGTGTCGCGGCGCTGTCGTCCGGCGACGCGTCATCCACCACGATCACTTCGAAAGCCGTCCGGGCTCCATGTCGCGCCAGCGAACGCAGGCAGGCGAGGGTATAGGCAAGCTTGCCGTGGATCGGGATGATCACCGAGACACGAGGCTGCCCGCTGACGGGCAACGCAAAGGGTGCGAACGGCTCGTCCAGCGGCAACAGCGCCAGCGCCTCGTCGAACGCGGGACGCGCCTGGAACTCCTGCGCGACGCGCGCCAGCGTACCGCGCACGCCGCGCAGCGCCAGGCTGGCGGCGATGCGGCGGCTGATATAGACCAAGCGCTTCAGGCGCCATCGCAGGTGGGAAATCAGGACTGCTTCCTCCGGGGATTGCGGCGGCCATTGTCGGTGGCCGAACCCCTGCAGGCGAGCGTCATCGCCACGCGGGTCATGGCCACGGCCAGCGCCACCGGCGAACCGCCAGCTTGTGGGTATGGCCGAAATCGATCTCGCGGAAGCGTGCGATCCGGCGCTGGCCGTGTCGGTAGTAGCGCCAGTCCGCCTTTGCCGCAACCGGCTTGTCGGGATCGAAGAACACATCGATGTGATGCACCGGTACGCCTTGCGGCGTGACGTGCATGACCAGGCTGCGCCGTGAGCGCTGCCTGACCTGATGAGGCGAACCGCCGTGGAACATCGACGGGTGCCAGATGATCATGTCGCCACGCTTCACGTGGATCTCTTGCGCAAGCATGCCGCGCTCGTCGCACTGCCGCTGCACGGCGGCCTGGTAAGCGTTCCAGCCGAGATCGGAGATCGGCGGGATCGAGGCGGGGTCGGGAAACAGTTCCCGCGCCAGTGCGGCCACGTCGATCGCCGGCAACAAATGACTGCGCGGTACCACCCGCAGCGGCCCGTTGTCCGCATCGACGTCATCCAGCGCCAGCCACATCCCCAGGTAGCGGTCGGCCGGGCGCGTGCAGAAGTACGGCGTGTCGCGATGCAGCGCCTGCTCGGAGCCACGTTCGTAATACAGGCTGGTGTAGAGCGTGGCTGGTTCCCCGAAAAAGCGATCGCAGGTGGCCAACGCGGAGTTTTCCGCAAACACGTCGGCCAGTGCATCGATCGCCAGATGCATGTTCACCACCCGGTAGAGCTGGCCGTGTTCGTTGGCATTGTCGCGGATCGCCGCACGGTGCACCCGCTTGAACGCATCGATGCCGGCCAGCGCGCGCTCGCACGCGGCCACGGACACGGCGTTGCGGATCACCGCATAGCCTTGTCCGGTGAGCTGGGCCAGGGCGTCAGTCATGCCGGTTTGCCGGGAAGCCACGCCGCCATGTGCCGGAAATCATGGGCGGCTTCTCAGAGGTTCTGGTAGTTCGGGCCCGAACCGCCTTCCGGCGTGACCCAGGTGATGATCTCGTACGGGTCCTTGATGTCGCAGGTCTTGCAGTGCACGCAGTTGGCCGCGTTGACCTGCAGGCGCTTGCCGTGCGGCTGGCTTTCGTCGGCCACCATCTCGTAGACGTTGGCGGGACAGAAGCGGGTGCAGGGATTGTCGTATTCCTCGACGCACTTCGTGGCGCAGATGTCGGTGTCGGCCACGTGCAGGTGGATCGGCTGGTCTTCGTCGTGCTCGGTGGCGGCGAAGTAGACGCCGGCCAGGCGGTCGCGCGGGGCAAGCGTGCGCTGCACGTAGTCGCGCTTCGGTTCTTCCTGGGCACCGAGCTTGTGCAGCGAGGACCAGTCGGCCTTGTTCTTCAGCGTCCACGGCGACAGGCCGACGGTGACGGTTTCCCACGCCGCATTGAGCAGTCCGAACCACAGGCCCTTCTTGAACGCGGGCTTGATGTTGCGCACCTTCTTCAGTTCGGCCATCACGTCCGAGCCGCGCAGCTTCGCGTCGAAGCCGGCGGCGTCCAGGCCGTTCGCGGCGAGATGCTCGGCGGCCAGCATGCCGCTCTTCAGTGCCTGGTGGGTGCCTTTCACCTTGGGCACGTTGAGCAGGCCGGCGGTGTCGCCGATCAGGATCGCGCCGGGCATCTCGCACTTCGGCAGCGACTGCCAGCCGCCGGTGACGATGGCGCGCGCGCCGGCCGACAGGATCGTGCCGTCCTCCAGCACCGGCTTCACCATCGGGTGGTTCTTCCACTGCTGGAAGGCCTCCCACGGCTTGTATTCCGGGTCGCTGTAGTCGAGCCCGCTGATGTAGCCGAGCGCGATGCGATCCTTGTCCAGGTGGTACATGAAGCTGCCGCCATAGGTATGCGTGTCGGCGGGCCAGCCGAAGCTGTGCACGATCTTGCCCGGCGTGACGCGGCCGGCGGGCAGCTGCCACAGCTCCTTGATGCCGATGGAATAGCCTTGCGGATCGCTGTCGGCGTCGAGCTTGAAGCGCTTGATCAACTGCTTGGTGAGGCTGCCGCGGGCACCCTCGGCCAGTACGGTGACTTTCGCCCTGATGTCGATGCCTTCGGTGTAACCGGGCTTGTGCGTGCCGTCCTTCGCCACGCCCATGTCGCCGATGCGCACGCCGGCGACCGAGCCGTCTTCGTTGTAGATGTTGTCGGCAGCGGCGAAACCGGGGAACACGTCCACGCCCAGCGCCTCGGCCTGGGGCGCCAGCCATGCGCACATCGCGCCCAGCGACACGATGAAGTTGCCGTGGTTGCGCATGCCCGGCGGTACCGGCAGCTTGCGGCCGCCGTCCTTGCCGAGCAGCCAGAATTCATCGTCGCCCGCGGGCACGCAGATCGGCGGCGGACTGTCGCGCCAACCGGGCAGCAGGGCGTCCAGCGGCTGCGGCTCGATCACCGCGCCGGAGAGGATCTGCGCGCCGATGGTCGAGGCTTTCTCGATCACGCAGACGTTCACGTCGGGCTTCAGTTGCTTGAGTCGTATCGCGAATGACAGTCCCGCCGGGCCGGCGCCGACGACGACGACGTCGTATTCCATGGTTTCGCGTTCGCTCATGGCGGACTCCGGGATGCGAGGTGTGGGCGCAGGCGGCTGCCGTGCGTCGGGGTATGGATCAGGCGACCATTGTCCGGTTTCGGGCGCCGCGCGGCAACGCGTGCTGCGCCACCGCTTGCATTCACTTCACCGGACGCGGTGATAATCGGGGCATTCTCAGGGAGTTTTCATGAATTCGATGCCGCCGATCGCCGATCTCGACTTGCGTCGTGCCTCGCTTTGCCAGTTGCTGCACTGGCTGGCCACCGGCCGCGTGCAGCCGCGCGTGCTGGCCGATGTCTACCAGCAGGCGATCGAACGGCTGGACCCCGAACTGCATGCTTATGTCGACCATCGTTCGGGCCTGCTGCAGGATCAGGCGGACTTGGCGGACCGGCGTCGTCGCGACGGCGTGATCGGACGGCTGGACGGCATTCCGCTGGCGGTGAAGGACAACTTCGACATCGCCGGCTGGCCTACGCGGGTCGGCCTCCCCGGTCGCGGCAAGCCGGTGCAGGAGGATGCCCACGTGGTGGCGCGGCTGCGTGCTTCCGGCGCGCTGCTGGTGGGCAAGACCAACATGGACGAAGGCGCGCTGGGCGCCACCACCGACAATCCGCACTTCGGCGCCACCCACAATCCGCACCGGCACGGCTACACCGCCGGCGGCTCTTCCGGCGGCGCGGCGGCAGCCGTCGCCGCAGGCCTGGCGGTGGCTGCGGTGGGTTCGGACAGTCTCGGCTCGATCCGCATCCCGGCGAGCTACTGCGGCCTGTATGCATTGAAGCCGACGCACGGCGAAATTTCCGCCCGTGGCCTGGTGCCGGCGGCGCGGCGACTGGATGCCGTCGGCCTGCTGGCGCGCAGCGCCGACGACCTGACCGTCCTGCTGCAGGTGCTGGCCGGCTACGACGCCGACGATGCGCGCTCGCGCCGTCGGCGTGTCGCGTTCGCCCTGCCGGACTGGGAGCCGGGCAACCTGCGCGCCGGCCTGCTGCCGGATCTCGCTGGCGTGGGCGTGCAGCCGGAGGTGATCGAGGTGTTCGAGTCGGCGCTGGCGAAACTCCCGCATGCGCTGGGCGATCGGCGCACGGTGGATTTCGCCGACTGGGATTTCGCCCGCACGCGCCGCGCCGGCCTGCTGCTGATGGAGGCGGAGATGCTCGGCACCTTCGCCGCCGACCTGGCCAACACCGAGCGCCCGGTATCGGAGCGCTTCCGTCAGATGCTCGGCTACGCCGGCCGCAAGAGCGCGGCGGATTATGCGGCGGCCGACCGCGTGCTGGATGCGGCCACGCTGAAAATGCGCCGGCTGTTTTCCCGGGTCGACGTGCTGGTCATGCCGACCACGCCCCAGGGTGCGTTCCCGCTGGATGGCCCGGTGCCCGATTCGCAGGCCGACCTCACCAGCTTCGCCAGCCTGGCCGGTTGCCCCGCGGTGAGCCTGCCGATGGGAACGTTGCCCAACGGCATGCCGGTGGGACTGCAGCTGGTCGGTGCGCGCGGTTCGGATCTGCGCCTGCTGGAACTGGCGGCAGTATGCGCGGCGACGCTGGATGCCGACCCGACCTATCCGGTGCTTGCCTGAGGATCGGCTGACACGCGGTACCTGCCGCATCGACGCCGCTCCTGATCTCGCATCGCGAGGCTCTCATCCCATCTCGACGAGCTCGAAGCCGGGCGTGTTCACATTCTGCGCGAAGTGCAGCTGGCCTTCCGCACCCGGTAACCGTTCCGCGCGCGACATGTTCGAGCCGGGCGAGTTCATCGAGGTGTTCGTGGACGCCTCGCTGGAGGAATGCGAGCGACGCGATCTCAAGGGGCTGTACCGCAAGGCGCGATCCGGCGCGATCCGCAATTTCGCCGGCATTGATGCACCTTATGAAAGGCCCGAGGCGGCGGAAGTCCACCTGCTGGCCGACGGTCGGCGTGCCGAGGCACTGGCCGAACAGGTCATCGCCAGCCTGCCCGGTCTGGACTGAGCGGGCAGGCAGGGGGCTCGGCTTGGATTGCCGGGTGCTGGCGGGGATAATGGCCCATTCCCTCCGCTAGGCTGCGTCGCAATGACCGAGAAGACCGTACTCAATGCCACCCATCGCGCACTCGGTGCACGCATGGTCGATTTCGGTGGCTGGGACATGCCGATCAACTACGGCTCGCAGATCGAGGAGCATCACGCGGTACGCCGCGAGGCCGGCATGTTCGACGTTTCGCACATGACCGTGATCGATCTGCACGGTGCGCGGGTCCGCGACTTCCTTCGCCACCTGCTGGCCAACAGCGTCGACAAGCTGAAGGTGCAAGGCAAGGCGCTGTATTCCTGCATGCTCGACGAGCGTGGCGGCGTGATCGACGACCTGATCGTGTATTACCTGGGCGACGAGTTCTACCGGCTGGTGGTCAACGCCGGCACCCGCGCCAAGGACCTGGCCTGGATCGAGCTTCAGGCGCAGGCGTTCGAGGTGCAGGTGAAGGAGCGTCCCGAGTTCGCGATGATCGCGGTGCAGGGTCCGGCTGCCCGCGCCAAGGTGCTGGGACTGTTGCATGAAGTGGATCGCGCGCGCATCGAGAAGCTCGGCAAGTTTGCCGCTGCCGCGGCGCAGGGGCCGCACGGCATGCCACTGTTCGTGGCGCGCACCGGTTACACCGGCGAGGACGGTTTCGAGATCGTGGTTCCCGCCGAGCATGCCGTCGCCCTGTGGGAGGCGCTGGCTGCGGCGGGTGTCGCACCGGCCGGCCTCGGCGCGCGCGACACCTTGCGCCTGGAGGCGGGCATGAACCTGTATGGCCAGGACATGGACGAGACGGTCACGCCGTGGGAGGCGAACCTGGCCTGGACCATCGCGCTGGACGAGGGACGCGACTTCATCGGTCGCGCCGCGCTGGAGCAGCAGAAGGCTGCCGGCGTGCCGCGCGTGATGGTCGGGCTGGTGCTGGATGACAAGGGCGTGCTGCGTCACGGCCAGAAGGTGCTGACCGCGAACGGCGAGGGCGAGATCCTTTCGGGCAGCTTTGCGCCCACCCTGAACAAGGCGGTGGCGTTCGCGCGCATCCCGGCTGGCGCGCCGGGTGACGTGCGCGTCGACATCCGCGGTCGCGAGGTGCCGGTGCGTCTGGTGAAATATCCCTTCGTGCGCGACGGCAAACCCTGCGAAGGGATCTAGGCTGTCGTCATGTGCGTGCCGCTCGCGGCACATTCTTCCCGCAGGCGGATGTGGCTAGAATCACCGCCTGCAACCCAACCCAATGAGTGGACCCCGATCATGAGCGAGATTCCCGGCGATCTGAAATTTCTCAAATCCCACGAGTGGGCCCGCGTCGAAGACGACGGCCTGGTACGGGTGGGCATCTCCGATCACGCGCAGGGCCAGCTTGGCGACCTCGTCTACGTCGAGCTGCCTGAAGTCGGTTCGGCGGTGAAGGCCGGCGCCGGCGCTGCCGTGGTGGAGTCGGTGAAGGCGGCCTCGGACATCTACTCCCCGGTCTCGGGCGAGGTTGTCGAGGTCAACGAGCTGCTCAATGACAAGCCGGAAACCATCAACGAGGATGCCTTCGGTGAAGGCTGGATCTTCCTGGTGCGTCCCAGCGATCGGGCCGAGCTCGACGAGCTGCTGGATGCGAACGACTACCAGGATGTGGTCGAGAACGAAGACCACTGAGTCTTTCGCTCGTCGAGTGATGTTCCGCCGGCCGCTTTTGCGGCCGGCGCCGTTTTTGCGATAGCGGTTTGCCTGCTCGGGATGGTTAGCCGTGCTGCGTCGGAGCGCTCTTTTCGCAAGGCGAATCGCGCCGCATTTTCCCGGCACGGCAGCGCAGGATCAGCGGTGAATCGTCGGCAAGTTCGCGTGGATTTTTCGCTGCAATCTTCCTCGGCAATTTTCCGTCACGCAGTTTTCGGACGGAGCGCGGCGACGATCGATCGGTCCGCGAGCGCGTGCTCGCACGTCGTCCTTCCTGGAGAAGTCGGGACGCCTCATCCGGTCGACGACGCGTTCCGGACCTGCCCGGCCCGGGATCGGGGCCATCTTTCGGCTGGTCGGAAAAATGATTTCAGTCGCGTCCCGTTCATCTGCCGGCGACGGTGTTGTGGTGGCCGTTTGGCCCCGCGCCAGACACGCACTCTCGCGCGACAGATTTTCGACATTTTTTCATCGCGCATGGCGAAAGCCTTGCAGGACAAGGCTTTCAAGGTGTTGGTCAAATTCTGACCAAAATCCGTTTGGAAGTATGGACGTCCAATTGAAAGATGCATGCAAACCCCGCAGGCCGCGTCGCGTGGTGGTTCCGGGCGGATCGCGGTCGGTCGGGCGGGTTGATTTCATGATTGAAATCAATTGACACCAGAAATCTTCAGGGATAGCTTTCGCAACAGATCACGGGGAATGCGTTTTATGGCAACAACCAAATTCATCAAGCCGTACGTCGAACACGGTGAAAAGGCGAATGCAGTACGCAAGATCACTGTCTCGATTCCGCTGCATGTATTGCGGCGGCTTTCTGATTTGCGCACGCATCGTCAAGTGAACAATCTTCGGCACGCTACCAACAGTGACGTGTTGGTCGAAGCGTTCCTGCACGCTTTTACTGGGCAACCACTGCCAACTGATGAGGAGCTGAGACGAACCATGGCCACTGCCAAGAAACCCGCTGCAAAGAAACCGGCCGCCAAGAAGGCCGCCGCCAAGAAGCCCGCCGTGAAGAAGGTTGCCGCCAAGAAGGCTGCCGCCAAGAAGCCGGTAGCGAAGAAGCCGGCAGCCAAGAAGGTTGCCGCCAAGAAGCCGGCCGCCAAGAAGGCTGCTGCCAAGAAGCCGGCTGCTGCCAAGAAAGCTGCCGTGAAGAAGGTTGCGAAGAAGGCTGCGCCGAAGAAGGCTGCCGCCAAGAAAGCTGCACCGGCCAAGGTGGTGAAGGCCACCAAGACCGCCAAAGCCAAAGCGAAGAAGTAAGCCGACCCGCGTTACCCAACAATAAGACAAGCAATCGACTTCTCTCCCCGCGGTGCCCAGCGCGGGGAGAGCACTTCGAAAGATTCGTCCCGGCCTGGCCGGGACGCTTCGTTTCCGGCGACGGAAAAGTTTCCGGCGGGAGGCGCGGGGCCCGCTGGCCCGCATCGCGTCCGGGCCCGGCGAGTCGCCGGCGGGTGAGGCGTCTTTCCCCGGCGGTCCGGAATCTGCGCCATTTGCCGTGCTGTCCCATTGGAGTTACCTTCTGCACATCCGCGCCGCGGTGAATCCGGGGGATTCGTCGCTCCTGGGTGTACAGGGGGAAAAAGCGCGGGTATCTGTCGACACTCAGTGAGAGACCATGGATACCCGATACATACTAGATACGCGCCGGCATGCGCGCGGGGCCATTCGCCCCACCATGATTGCCATCATCGCCATCGTTGTCCTGCTTGCCGTAGGCGCGTGGTTCCTCATCATCAAGCCGCACCAGGACCTGGTGATGGCCGACTCGGGTGGCCATCCGTCCACGCCGGTTTCCACCGCAACGCGGGCGGCGCCGCCACCGGCCAACGTGGCGGCGATGGATTTGAACCAGCTGCTCGCCGAGGCTCGCACGGCCATGAACGAGCAGCGCTATCTGGCGCCGGCCGGCAACAATGCCTTCGAGTTCTACCTGCGCGTGCTGGAGAAGGAGCCGGGCAACAAGGTGGCTTCGGATGCCTTGCGCGAGACGTTCCCGTTCGCTGCCAATTCGGCGGAGCAGGCGATCAACTCGCGTGACTTCAATGAAGCCCAGCGCCAGATCGATCTGCTGGCCAAGGCGGATCCGGCGAACTTCACGCTGACCATCCTGCGTTCGAAGCTGGATGCCCAGCGCAAGACCCTGGACAAGCAGCAGCAGTTGGCCCTCGACCAGGAGAAGGCGGCGCAGCTCGCTGCGCAGAAGGCGGCGGCGGACAAGGCCGCTGCCGATCAGCTGGCCGAACAGCAGAAGGCGCTGGCCGCCGAACAGCAGAAGGCGCAGCAGGCACGCACGGCGCAACAGGCCAGTCAGCCGACCTCGACGACGGCCAACGCCGCCGACTCGACCGGCGCTGCGGCAGCAGGTGCGGACCAGTCCGGCGCGAGCGGGGCCAACACCGCCGCCGTGCTGGTGAAGGCCGCTCCGGCACGCTATCCCACCGCGGCCATGCGCACACGCCAGCAGGGTTGGGTCGTGGTCACGTTCACCGTCGACCCCGACGGCAAGACCAGTGACGTGAAGGTGCTCGAGTCGCAGCCGCGCCATGTGTTCGACCGTGCGGCCATCGATGCCGTGGAGCGCTACCGCTTCACGCCGGCGATGAAGAATGGTGAGGCGGTGTCCAGCATCAAGCAGCAGCGGATCGAGTTCAAGCTCTGATCCGGAAGTGACCGATGGACTGGCGGCGCATGTTCTGCATGCGCCGCCTTTTTTTCGACCAGCAAAAATCCGGGGCCGTGAAGAAGGCGACTGCGCGCGCCTTCTTCCTCGGTGTGCGGACTCGCGCGGCGGGCACGGTCACGGCGTGAGCGGGTACCGCCTTCCGCGAAAGCCAGCCCTCAGTGCTTGCGTGCCGGCCGATGGCGCGCGCGTGGCTTGTGCTTCGGTTTCCTGGCCCTGGTCGGCGCGGCGGCCTTGGCCGGCCCTTCGATTTCGGCCCAGTCGACGTGCGGCAGGCCGAGCAGGCCGTCCAGCACCATCGGCATCAGTCCGCTGGGCGTGGGGCCGGTGGAGTTCCACAAGGTGACCACGCCGGCACGGTACTTCGGGAAGAAACCGATCATGGTGCGGTAACCGGCTACGGCGCCGGCGTGATAGATCAGGGTTTCACCGCCGTATTCGTACACGCGCCAGCCCAGCGCGTAGTGGGCATCGGTGAGCCGGGCGCGACGCCAGGGCGTGGCGTGCAGTTCGCTGGGTGTGGATACGCCCGGAGCATGCAGCACGTCGAGCAGCGAGGTCGGCAACACGTCCTGGCGTCCGCCCATCTGCGCGATCAGCCATTTCTCCATGTCGCGGATGCTGGCGTTGACGCCGGCGGCGGGTGCCACGCGGTAGTAGGTCTCGTTCGGATCGAACGGAATCCAGCCACGGCTGCTGCCACGATGCGGGCGCGCCCAGCTCTTGCTGGATTCCAGGGCGGCGCGCCCATAGCTCGCGGTGGTCATGCCCAGCGGATAGAAGATGCGCTTGTCGACCTGGTGATAGAAGAAGTCGCCGGTGCGCGCGAGCACCACGTCGCCGATCATGCTGAAGGCGACGTTCTGGTAGCCGTAGCACTGACCGACGCCGCAGACCATGTCGACCTCGTCCAGCTTGCGCACCAGTTCCTCGTAGGACGTGTCGCCTTCGAGCATGTTGTCGTAGGTGTTTCGCGGCAGCCCCAGCCGCTGCCCCAGGATGTCGCCGACGGTGGCCCGTGCGGCAGCCTGCATGTCCTTCAGCTTGAAGTACGGCAGCACGTCGAGCAGTTTCGTGTCCCAGCCGAGCTTGCCGTCGTCGACCAGCAGGCCGGTCATCGCGGTGGCGAAGGCCTTGGACAGCGATGCCAGGCGGAACACGGTCTGCGGCGTGATCGGGTCCTTCGTGGTGGCATCGGTGTAGCCGATCGTGCCCTCGTAGGCCACCTTGCCGTCGATCACCACCGCGGTGGCGAGTCCGGCTACTGCATCGCGCTGCGCGACGCGATTGAGCCAGCGCTGGTAGTCCGCAAGGGTCTGCTTGACGCGTGCCGCCGGCAACTTCTGTGGCGTCTGGCCCACGCTGGTGGGCGCTGGCGCCGGTGTGGCGGAAGAGGGCGCTGCCTTCGCGCAAAGCGGCGCACAGGCCAGCCCGAGAGCGCCTGCGACCAGCAGGAAGAGCTTGTGAAACTGCATGGTATTCTGATCTGGTTCCGGCGTGGGGATGCGCCTCAGGGTGAGGAATTTGTCGATGGGTCTGATCATTGTTCTGATTGTCGTCGTTCTGATTGTCTTGTACTTCGTGGCGATCTACAACGGACTGGTGACTTCGCGCAACGGCTACAAGAACGCGTTCGCGCAGATTGACGTGCAACTGACGCGCCGACATGACCTGATACCGAACCTGGTCGAGACGGCCAAGGGTTACCTCGCCCACGAGCGGGGTACCCTCGAGGCCGTGGTGCAGGCGCGCAACGCGGCGGTGAACGGGCTGGCCGGCGCCAAGGCCAAGCCGGGTGACGCGGCTGCGATGCAGCAGCTGGCCAGCACTGAAAATGCTTTGACACAGACTTTGGGTCATTTGTTCGCGCTGCAGGAGGCCTATCCCGACCTGAAGGCGAACCAGACCATGATGCAGCTGTCCGAAGAGCTCACCTCGACCGAGAACCGGGTGGCCTTCGCGCGGCAGGCGTACAACGATTCCGTGCTGACCTACAACAACAAGCGCGAAGTGTTTCCTGCCTCGTTCGTGGCCAACAGTTTCGGTTTCGCCGCCGCCGAATCGTTGAAGATCGAGAACCCCGCCGTGCGCGACGTGCCGAAGGTTTCCTTCAGCTGATCGCCGCTGCTTCGTGGCCCACGCCACGAAGCAGGTCCGGGAGTCTCCATGGATTTCTTTGCGCAGCAGGCTCGCGTGCGTGGCAGCAGCCGGCGCCTGGTCGTGCTGTTCGTGCTGGCGGTGGCTGCCATCGTGGCGGCGATCGACGCCGTGGTGTGGTTTACGCTGGGTCATCACCCGGTGGACGGCGAGCCGGCGCGCTCGAACCTGCCGCTGCTGTTCGGCAGCAGCCTGGCGGTGATCGCCGGCATCGGGCTCAGTTCGTGGTTCCGCATCAGGAGCCTGTCCGGCGGCGGCAGGGCCGTCGCCGAAAGCGTGGGCGCGGTGGTGGTAGCGGTCGATACCCGCGACCCCGCATTGCGCCAGCTGCGCAACGTGATCGAGGAAGTGGCGATTGCGGCCGGCGTGCCGGTGCCGGACATCTGCCTGCTGGCGGACGAGCCCGGCATCAACGCGTTTGCCGCGGGCTATTCGGCATCGGACGCCGCGGTGTGCGTGACCCGCGGTTGCCTGGACCAGCTCACCCGCGATGAATTGCAGGGCGTGATCGCGCACGAGTTCAGCCATGTGCTGAACGGCGACATGCGACTGAACATCCGGCTGATGGGCCTGCTGTTCGGCATCCTGGTGCTGGCGATCGCAGGGCGGCGGGTGATCGGGTTCGGCGGTGGCCGCAGCAGTCGACGTGGCGGCGGTCAGGTGGTGCTGATCGGGCTGGCGCTGATCGTGGTCGGCTACATCGGCTACTTCTTCGCGAGGCTGATCCAGGCTGCGGTGTCGCGCTCGCGCGAGGCGCTGGCCGATGCCTCGGCCGTGCAGTTCACCCGCCAGACCGACGGCATTGCCGGCGCGCTGAAGAAGATCGCGGCGCTCGGCGAAGGCTCGCGCCTGCAGATGGCGAACAAGCAGGAGGTAGCACACATGCTGTTCGGTGAGGCCGGCCGTTTCAATGCGCTGTTCGCCACCCACCCGCCGCTGCTGCAGCGCATTCGTGCACTGGAACCGGGCTTTCGCGAAGAGGAACTGGTCCGGATTGGCGTGGCGATGCAGCGCGCGGCCATGCGAGCCGCGGCCAGCCCCTTGTCGGCATCGGCACCGGCTGTGGCAGCGATGCGTGCCGGGGTCATTCCCGGAGTGGCGATCCCTCCCGTATCGCCGGCGCTGCTGGCCGGCGCGCCGGCGAGCGCCGGCATGCCGGCCAGCGGACAGTTCCAGCGCGCCGCCGCATTGCATCAGGCGCTGCCCACGCGCTTGCGGGAAGCCGTGCAGCAGCCCGAGCCGGCGCTTGCCGTGGTGCTGGCGCTGGCCGCCTCGGCGGCCGAACCGCAGCCGTCGCAACGGCGCATCATCGCCGATGCCTTTGGCGACGATGTGCATCAGGCGGTGCGGAACTTCGCCGCCGAAGTGGCGAAGCTGCCGCCGAGTGCCCGGCTGCCGCTGGCCTCGCTGGCCTTTCCCGCGCTGAAGCAGTTGCCGCCGGCGCGTCAGCAGATTTTGCAGAACACGCTTGATGCGGTGGTCAATGCCGATGGCCGGGTCGACCTCAACGAATATTGTCTGGCCCGGCTCCTGCGCCTGCAGTTGCGCGAGGCGCAGCAGCCTCGACGTGCGCCGGTCGATGGCGCGAAGAAGCTGCCGGCTTGCCGCGCCAGCGTGGTCATGGTCTGCGCCGTGGTTGCCGCGGGCGGTTGTTCCGGCGAAGCCCGCGCGCGGCGCGCCTGGCTGGTGGCGATGCAGAGCGTCTTTCCCGGCGAGGCGATCGAATGGACGCCGCCGCCGGCGGCCTGGCAGGCGCCGTTCGAGCGCGCGATGGATGATCTGGACGACCTCCTGCCGATCGCCAAGGAGCTGGTGATCCAGGCTCTCGTGGCGGCAATCAACGCCGACGACCTGGTCAGCGTGGAAGAAGCCGAACTGCTGCGCGTGATCTGCGCCAGCCTGCATTGCCCGGTGCCGCTCGGTGACGAGGTGAATCAGGCCGCTGTCTGATTCGCGCCGCTTCCCGCCAACAACGCGCTTGCCCGCTCGGCGATCATGATCGTGGGCGCATTGGTGTTGCCGGTGGGAAGCGCCGGCATCACCGAAGCATCGACCACGCGCAGGCCGTCGATGCCGCGCACGCGCAATTCGCTGTCGACCACCGCGCGATCGTCGTTGCCCATGCGGCAGGTACCGACCGGGTGATAGATGGTCTCCGCCTTGCGCCGGATGAAGTCGGTGTATTCGGCGTCGGTGTCGATGCGGCGTTCGGGAAACACCGGGGCGCCACGATGGGGCGCGAACGCGGGCTGGTCCAGGATCTCGCGCGACAGCCGCGCTGCCTCGATCATCAGCTTCAGGTCATGGCCTTCCGGGTCGCCCAGGTAGTTCGCGTGGATCGCGATCGGTTGCGCCGGATCGGCCGAGTGCAGGCGCAACCGGCCGCGGCTGCGCGGGTGCAGGTAGCAGGCGTGCAGGGTGTAGCCGTAGCCTGGCAGGCGGTGGCGGCCGTGATCGTCGAGCAGTGCCGGCACGAAATGGAACTGCAGGTCGCAACGCTCGTCGCCGGCGAAGCGGCTGCGCACGAAACCGCCGGCCTCGGCCACGTTGGAACTGCCCGGTCCATCGCGATGGCGCAGCCAGCGCAGGCCCGCGGACAGTTCGTTGAGGTGGTCGTAGCTGATCCGGGTGGCATTGCCATCGAGCGTGCAGATGTCCAGATGGTCCTGCAGGTTGCCGCCGACGCCGGGCAGGTCCGCCTGCACCACGATGTCGTGGTCGCGCAGGTGATCGGCCGGGCCCAGTCCCGACAGCATCAGCAGTTGCGGCGAGTTGATTGCGCCCGCGGCAAGGATCACTTCGCCGCCCTCGATCCGTCCCGTGCCGTGCCGGCCGCGGCGCAACTGCACGCCGACGGCGCGACCGTGCTCGATCAGCACGCGCTCGACCAGCGCGCCCGTGCGTACCTGCAGGTTGGCGCGACCGCGCGCCGGTTTCAGGAACGCCGCGGCCGTCGAGCAGCGGGCGCCGTCACGCTGGGTGACCTGGTACAGGCCGAAGCCGGCCTGGCCGACACCGTTGAAATCGTCGTTGCGCGGATGCCCCGCATTGGCGGTCGCCTCGATCAGCATCCGTGACAACGGGTTGACGTGGCGAAGGTCGGATACGCCGAGCGGACCGTGCATGCCGTGCAACGGGCTTCCGCCGCGGCTGTTGTCTTCGCTGCGCACGAACCAGGGCAGCACCTCGTTCCACGACCAGCGCGGGTCGCCAGTGACCCGGGCCCACTCGTCGTAATCGGCAGCGACCCCGCGGATGTAGCACATCGCGTTGATCGAGCTGGAACCGCCCAGCGTCCTGCCGCGCGGCCACCACAGTCGGCGCTGGTTGAGCGCAGGCTCCGCTTCGGTGCGGTAGTTCCAGTTGAGGCGGCGATTGTTGGCCAGCCGCGCGATGCCGGCGGGCATGTGGATCAGCGGGTTCCAGTCGGTCGGGCCCGCTTCCAGCAGCAGCACGCGCGTGGCCGGATTGGCGCTGAGCCGGTTGGCCAGCACGCAGCCGGCCGAGCCGGCGCCGACGATGATGTAGTCATGGCGATTCATCAATCTGCTGCCCCCGAAGAGTGGACATGGTCGCGTGCTAGGCTTGCCGCGCCCCACGCCGGATGTGCGAAGTGAGTCTGTATCGTCGGACCATGGTGAAACAAGCTGCAGCGCCGATGCTCTCCGCATTGGCGTTCTTCTTCGTGATGACTTCGTATTACATCATCCGGCCGGTGCGTGACCAGTTGAGCGGCGCGGTCGGCTCGCAGTCGCTGCCGTTGTTCTACGGCGCGGTGTTCGTGGTGATGCTGTTGATGACGCCGCTGTTCGGTGCCCTGGTGGCGCGCTTCCCGCGTCGCCAGCTGCTGGGCTGGAGCTACAGCTTCTTCATCGTGTGCCTGCTCGGGTTCGTGCCGGCCTTCATGGCGCAGGACCGGATCGGTGCGCGCGAACTGGGCGTGGTGTTCTTCGTCTGGGTCAGCGTGTTCAACCTGTTCGTGGTGTCGCTGTTCTGGAGCTTCATGGCGGACATCTTTTCCAGCGGCCAGGCGCGGCGCGTGTTCTCGCTGATCGCGCTGGGGGGCATGGCCGGTGCGATCTTCGGGCCGCTGGTGACCAAGCTGCTGGTGCATCTGATCGGCGTCGCGCCACTGCTGCTGGTGTCGTCGGTGTCGTTGACCGCGTCGATGATCCTGTTACTGCGTCTTTCCGCCAGTCACGATCGGCAGCCCGGCAGCCGAGGTGACGAGGTGATCGGCGGCTCGTTGTGGGCTGGCATCAAGCAACTGTGGTCGCATCCCTTCCTGCGCTACATGGCCTTGCTGATGCTGTTCGGTGACGGCATCGGCACGCTGGCGTATGCGATGGTGGCCGATTACGCCAAGGCGAATTTCGCCGATGCCGTGGCGCGTACGGCGTTCTACAACAATCTGGATCTGGCCACCAACCTGCTTGGCGCAGCGTTGCAGCTCAGCATCACACCGTGGCTGCTGGTGCGTCGCGGCGCCGGCTGGGGGCTGGTCGTGCCGTCGCTGGTGAATCTGGTTTTGCTCGCTGCGGTGGCGCTGATCGGCAGCGGCAGCGTTTCTTTCTTCGGCTACAGCGTGCCCTTGCTGCTGGCGGTGATGCTGGTGATCACGCGCGGCTTTGCCTATGGCATGACCAAGCCCGCGGTGGATGCGTTGTATACGCGGGTGCCCCGCGAGATGCGCTACAAGGGCAAGAACTTCGTCGAGACCGCGGTGTGGCGCTTCGGCGACCTGGTGGTGACCAGCGCGGTGAGCTGGCTGCGGATGCTGGGCTGGGGCATCGGCGGACTGGCCCTCGCCGGCGCGGGTGTCGCGGCGCTGGCGACGCTGGTGTCCCGCCGTGCGGGCTGGTCGCCCGACCTGGAACCGGAAGAAAAGGTGCGCGCGAACGCGGATGCGAAAGCACCGCTTTGAGGCGGTGCTCTCCCGAATCTCAGCTGGTGATGTAACGCTCCAGATGCTCGATCTGCTCGGCCTGCGCATCGATCACCGCCTTGACCAGGTCACCGATGGAGATCACCCCGACCACCGTGTCGCCTTCGACCACCGGCAGGTGGCGGATGCGGCTGTCGGTGCACAGGCGCATGCAGTCGAACACGTCGGTGTCGGGGCCGACGGTGAGCGGGGTGCCGGTCATGATGTCGGACACCGCGGTCTGCGAGGAGGAGCGGCCCTGCAGGATCACCTTGCGCGCGTAGTCGCGCTCGGACATCACGCCGACCAGTTTCTCGCCATGCATCACCAGCAGCGCGCCGACGCGATGCTCGGCCATGTGCTTGATCGCTTCGAGCACGGGGGTTTCCGGTGCAACGCGGTAGATCGCATTGCCCTTGCCTTGCAGCAGATGTTTGACCTGGGTCATGCGCGGATCCCCATTCGGCTACGGACGGGCTGTCCGATGCCGAGTCTAGCGCTGCCTTCGTTCGCGCGTGTAGTGAAGTTGTGAATCGTGGCGCGCGGCAGGAAGCCCGTGGCCGCCGCCGGATTCAGCGGCTCCGGCGTGGCGGATGTGCAGGGGCCTGGCCCTCGACGTAGCCGGTTCCTCCCAGCTGCATCATCTGCTGCTGGATCCAGTTCGTCCGGCGCTGCACGTAGGCGCTTGGCCGGTCCGCGTGCATGCGGCGCGGACTGGGCAGGACCGCGGCCAGACGGGCGGCCTGGGCCGGCCCCAGTCGTGCCGGCGTGGTGTGGAAATAGACATCGCTGGCTGCGCCGACACCGTAGACGCCATCGCCCAGCTCGGCGATGTTCACGTACACCTCGAGGATGCGCTGCTTGGGCCAGGTCAGCTCGATCAGCACGGTGAAGTACGCCTCCAGCCCCTTGCGCACGAAGCTGCGGCCGTTCCACAGGAACAGGTTCTTGGCGGTCTGCTGGCTGATCGTGCTGGCGCCGCGCAGGCGCTTGCCGTCATCGGCGGCATCGAGGGCGTCCTGGATCGAGTCGAGGTCGAAGCCGTGGTGATAGGGAAACTTCTGGTCCTCGCCGGCCACCATCGCCAGCGGCACCCAGGGCGAAACCTGCCTCCACGGCACCCAGTGATGGCGCAGGTGGAAGTCCTTCTCGCCATGGATCAGGGCACCGAGCTGCCGTTCCAGCATGACGGCCGAGGTCCATGGCGGCACGAAGCGCAGCACCAGCACCAGCAGCCAGCTCAGCGCCAGCCAGCCGAGAAGCAGAATGGCGAGCGATCGCAGCAGGCGACGAAGCAGGGGATGGCTGAACAAGGCGGGCATGACTGGCAGTATAAGGGGCGTTGTGCGGGCGCCATGGCGACCCCATCTCGGCCGATTGAATCGAAACGGAATCACCGCCTGTGGAAAACCTGCCTGTCGAAGACGTACTGCATCGCTTCCTGCTGGAACGCGCCGGCGTGCGCGGGGCGCTGGTCCGGCTCGGACCGGCCTGGCGCGAAGTGGCCACGCGCGCGGAGTATCCGCTGCCACTGCGCAGCCTGCTTGGTGAGGCGCTGGCGGCCAGCGCGCTGCTTACCGGCAACATCAAGCTCGATGGCGCGCTGTCGCTGGAACTGAAGAGCTCCGGCGCGCTGCGCCTGCTGTTTGCCGAGTGCAACGATCAGGGACACCTGCGCGGACTGGCACGCTGGAGCGAACCCCTGCCTGCACCGCTGGCACTGGACGCATTGTCCGATGCGATCATGGCGATCACCATCGGCAACGTGGATCGCGGCCAGCGTTACCAGGGCCTGGTCGAGTTGCGGCACGCCGGCCTGGCCGATTCGCTGGAAGACTATTTCGTGAAGTCCGAACAGTTGCCGGCGCGCATCGTGCTGGCCGCTGATGGCGAACACGCCGTCGGGCTGATGCTGCAGAAGATGCCCGGCGAGGGTGGCATCGACGCCGTGCACGACGAGGATGCGTGGAACCGCGTGCTGCAGCTCACCGCGACCCTGGGCGTGGAGGAGTTGCTGGGCGTTGCGCCGGAGCAGCTGCTGTACCGCCTCTATCACGAGGAGTCGGTGCGCCTGTTCGAACCCCGGCCACTGGCATTCGGATGCAGCTGCAGCCGCGAACGGGTGACGGCGATGCTGCGTTCGCTGGGTCGCGAGGAAGTGGAAGCGGCCCTGCTGGCCCGCGACAACGAGATCGAGGTGATCTGCGAGTTTTGTGCGCAGCGCTACCACTTCGACCGCATCGATGCCGAGCATCTGCTCAGTGAAAGTGCGGCGCCGGCGGCGCCGGATACCGCCCAGTGAACTGCTTCAGGCCAGCAGCAGGGGCTTGTCCGCACTGAGCCACGTGCTGGCCGGTTGCGGCCGGGCGAACAGGAATCCCTGGCCGTAGCGGCAACCCACGCGCATCAGCGCCTGGCGTTGCGACTCTTCCTCGATGCCTTCGGCGATCACCTTCATCTGCAGCGAGTCGGCCAGCACCTGGATCGCGCGCACCAGCGCCAGGCCCTGGGTCTCGGTGTCGTCCGGCGGCAGCTCGGTAATGAAGGAGCGATCGATCTTCAGCGTCTCGAACGGATACTGGTGAAGATAGCTGAGCGAGGAATAGCCGGTGCCGAAGTCATCCAGCGCGATGCCAACGCCGTGGCTGCGCAGGTTCTGCAGCATCTGTTTGACCTGGGTCGGATTCTCCAGCAGCGCATGCTCGGTGACCTCGATGCGGATGCAGCGGGTGGGCACGGCGTACTGGTTGAACAGCGCCAGCAGGCGCTGGTCGAGATCGGCCACCCGGAAGTGCCGGCCGGACACGTTGATGCTGATGAAGCCTTCGGTGCCGATCAGGCGCACGGCCTGGGTGCACACCTGCTCGAAGATCTGCCAGTCGATTGCCTCGGCGCAGCCGCATTCCTCGGCGATCAGCAGGAAATCGCCCGGCGACAGCAGGCCGCGTTCGGGATGATGCCAGCGCAATAGCGCCTCGTAGCCGGTGACGCGCCCGTCGGAGAGTTCCACGATCGGCTGATAGAACGGCTCGAATTCGTTGCGGCTGAGCGCGTGGCGCAGGTCGCTTTCCATGTCCAGCAGCGACAGCGCCTCGCGGCGCAGGCGGTCGTCGAACATCGCCGCGCGGTGGCGGCCGCCATCCTTCGCGTTGTACATCGCCGCGTCGGCGTCGCGCAGCAGCTCCTCGGGCTGGCGGTAATGCGGGCTGGACAGTGCGATGCCGATCGATGCCGAGGTGAAGATCTCCTTGGTGCCGAGCCGGAACGGCGTCTGCAGTTCGCTGATGATGCGATCGGCGATCAGCATCGGCTTGGCGGTGTCCACGATGCCTTCCAGCAGCACGGCGAATTCGTCGCCGCCCAGCCGCGCCACCACGTCGCGCGTTTTCAGGCAGGCGCGAATCCGGCCACCCACCTGGAACAGCAGGTCGTCGCCGACCAGGTGCCCGACCGAATCGTTGATCACCTTGAAGCGGTCCAGGTCGATGAACAGCACCGCGAACTGTTCGTTCGGACTGGCGATGTAGCGCTGCATCGCCTGTTCGAGGCGTTGCAGCAGCAGGGTGCGGTTCGGCAGGCCGGTCAGCGAGTCGTGCAGCGTCTCGTACTTCAACCGGCGCTCGACGCGCTCGCGCTCGGCGATCTGTTCACGCAGGTCGCGATTGGCCAGTGCCAGGGCGCGGGTACGTTCGGTGACGCGGCGTTCCAGCCCGGCGTAGGCCTGCTTCAGCGAGGTTGCCGCCTGCTTGCGTTGCAGCGCGTTGGCGATGTGGTAGCTGACGAAGGTCAGCAGTTCCTGGTCGCGCTCGTTGTAGGTGTGTTCGGGCGAGTAGCTTTGCAGCGCCAGCACGCCGGTCGCCTTGCCGCCCCAGATCAGCGGCACGCCAAGCCAGCACACCGAGCGGGTGCCGAAATGGCTGATCTCGCCGAGCGCGCTGAGTCGCTCGATCTCGGCCGGCGTCGCCAGCAGCGGCTTCGCATGGCGCAGCACGTATTCCGTCGCGCCGCGACCATGCGCCCGTGGTGGGCGCACGTTGTCGATGTCGTCCACCGAATACGGGAAGGTGAGCTGCCCGCTTTCCTCGTCGACCAGGGCGATGTAGAAATTGCGCGCGTACAGCAGGCCGCTGATCACCTGGTGGGTAGCGGCGTAGAACTTCTCCAGGCTTTCGGCGGTGTTGGCCAGTTCCGCGATGCGGAACAGCGCCGCCTGCAGGCGTTCCCCGCGCTGCCGCTGCAGCACCTGCTGGCGCAGCACGCGGTTGGCCTCGCGCAGCGCCGCCGTGCGGTCGGTGACGCGGCGGCCCAGTTCGATGTGCGCCTCGCGTCGTTCCAGCGCCGTCTGCACGTGCTGGGCCACGTAGTTGAGCAGGTCCAGGTCGTGCCGCGAATAATGCGTATCCGGCCGGTAGCTCTGCATCACGATGCCGCCGACCACGCGACCGGCACGCAGCAGCGGTGCGCCGAGCCAGTGCTCGCAGCTGGGGCCGACCAGCACGAAGCGGTCGCCGAACTGCTGCCTCAGCTCGTCGATGGAACCCATCAGTGGCCGGCCTTCCTGCAACAGGTTCCAGGTCAGGCTGTGCAGCAGCTCGTGCATCGGCACGCTCTGGTCCGGCGGCGGCGGATCGGTGTCGGCGATGTCGACGTAATAGGGGAAGCGGACCGTGTCGGTTGCCGCGTCGTACAGCACGATGTAGAAGTTTTCCGCGTACATCAGGCTGCTGACGATGGCATGCAGCGAGCGCATCATCTCGGGCATGTCGTGCCCGGCGCCCGCCTGTTCGGCGATGGCGTAGAGCGCGCGTTGCAGGCGCTCGGCCAGGGCCAGGCGCGAAATGGCCTCGTACAGGCGGCTGGTCTCGGCAAGCTGGCGCAGGCGGATGTCGGCCAGCCGACCCAGCCACTCCAGCTGGTCGCGCGTGACATCGGCCAGCGGCAGGTCGGCCCATTCCAGGATCAGGGTGCGCGAACCTTGCGGGTCTTCGGCGAGGTCCAGCTGGCCGGCCAGGTGCGCGACCTGTTCGTCCCGCCGCCGCCAGCGCAGATGTCCCTGGACACCGAAATGGGTCAGCACCAGCTCGCAAATCTCCATCACGCCGGCGGCATCCGCCGCCTCGAACAGGCGTTCGACCGCCGCGTGCAGGGCCGCAGGGTCTCGCGACACCGGTGGTGACGAAGAGGGGCGGATCGTCGGTGTGGCGCTCATGAGGCTAAAGGCTGCTTCCGGGACGACCTGGTTGAGCCGGGACGACACGCCTTTATATCGTGTAAGCCCGCTTCGCCGCTAGCGTCGAGCCGGGGAACCCCGGCGCGGGTCAGGGGTCGAATGTCCTCGCCGAGTCCCAATATGTGCGTTTCGGCAGCTTTTCAGGGTGTTAGTAAAACGTAAAACGAGGTACACTTGCACCCAATCACGCTTTCGCTCGAGTGAGTTACCGGTTTCCGACCATGCGCCGCCTCTCCGCCCTCCTGCTGACCGTTGCGTTGCCGCTTGCCGCGGCCGGTCAGTCCGTGGGCGCCGACAACAGGATGGCCGATGATCTGCTGGCGCAGCCGGCGGCCTCCGCCACCCAGGCGGAAGCGGGCATGCTGGTGCCGCTGTGGCGCACGGCCGATGGCCACGTGCTGTCGCTGAAGACCGATCGCAGCAGCACGGCCGAGACCATGGCCAGTCATTCTCCGCTGGCCTTGCGCGTGCTGGACGGGTCCAGCGTGACCAGCACCGGTGTGGAATACGGCCTCGGCCCCCGCTTGCAGGCGCATGCCGAGGTGAGCGAGCTTTCCTGGACCCATCCGGGGCAGCGTTTGCGCGGCAGCGAAGTGGGCGCCACCTATGCGACCGGCCGCTACAGCGTGGGCGTCAGCGTGGGCACCAACAGCGCACCGAACGCGGGCAATGTGTTGCCGCGCGTCCTGCCGGGTGCGGCGCCGGGCGTGGATGGCCTTTCCAGTTTTGACAACAGCGCGCAGCTCAATGCCCGCGGCCGGCTCGCACTGGGCAGCAAGAGCGGCATCGACCTGGGGGCCAGCGTCGGCCGCATCCACCTGCTTCCCGGCAATCTGCTCGGCGTCGATACGCTGGACCAGAAGGTGCTGAGTTTCGGTGTCGACCACGGCTCGTTGAGCGGTGTGCTGACGGGGCGCACGATGCAGCCGCAAGTGGCCATTCCCGGCGACCTCAACGCCGATCGCCGCTGGAACAGCATCGATCTGGGCGTGACATGGCGCCTGCCGTGGCGCGGCTCGCTGAGCGTCGGCGCGCAGAACCTGTGGTCCTCCGGTACGCCGGCCAACACGCCGGTGGGTCCCGAGCCGGACCAGTCGCGTACGCCATACGTGCAGTACCACCAGGATCTCTGAGCGACGCGGCAGCGCTCGTCGCAGCCCGAACAGAAACGCCGTCGCTTGCGCGACGGCGTTTTCATTTGTGCGTGGCGGGCTGGGCCACGCCTGGCCTGTTCAATCCTGCCGACGCACGCGCAGGTCACCGCTGAAGGTCTCGACGTTGATCTTGCCTTGGCCGTTGCCCAGGCGGGCATCGAGCGAACTGCCCGGGCCGTGTTCGGGCTGCGTCGCCGTGCCGAAGTCGCTGCGCAGATTGCCGCTGAAGCTGGTGGCGTGCAGGCTGGCGTCCGTGCTGGCGGGGACCTGCAGTTGCACGTCGCCGCTCATGCTGTCGATATCGATGCTGCCGCCGGCGGTCAGCCCGCCGTTCAATTGCACATTGCCCGACACGGTGCTGAGCGTGAGTTTCTGCCACGGGCCCCCGCTGGCCTGGATGCGTCCGGAGATGGTTTGCAGCTCGACCTGGTTGCCGAGCGAGGGAGCGAGGATGTCCCCGCTGACCGTCTGCAGTTCGACCTTGTCCGCATGCCCGGCCTGCTCGATGCCGCCGCTGACGCTGTCCACCGTCAGCGAGGGCGTGCGTGCATTGATGCGCGCCTTGCCACTCACGGTGTTGACCTCGATGCTGCCGCCGTCCATGCCGTCGATCACCAGCGGTGCGCTGATCACGTCGACCTCGAGCGAGGCGGCCCTGGGCACGTGCAGTTCCAGCGTGGTGGCGGACATGTTGTTGTCGCCGCCCCAGTTGAACCAGCCGCCGGAGCTTCCCTTGGGTTCCACCTTGATTTCCAGGTGGTCCTTGCTGCCGGTGATCGCCAATGGCTTGGCGCCCTCGCCGAGGCGGCCGCTGACCTGCACCTCGTTGCGATCCCAGGCGATCACGTTCACCGTGCCGGCGACGTTGCTGATGCTGACCCTGGCGTTAGCCGAGGCGTCGTGGTGCAGGTTGATCGGCGTGTCGGCCAGGGCCTGGCCGATGCAGAAGCACAGCAGCAACGGAAGATAGCGTGCGGTTTTCATGCTTGTTCCTTGATATATCAGCCGGACTGGTTGGCCAGTTGGCGAAGTTGGGATTGTTGCTGTTCGGTGCGGCCGAGCAGACGTTGCAGCGCGAGCGAGTCAGGCGCCTGCCGGATCGCCAGTTGCAGCTCCATGCGGGCGGCATCCAGTTCGATGGCGGCGCCGCTGAGCCGTGGGTCGGACGGCTTCCACGAGGTGGTGTTCGCGGCGACCCGGGTGGTCACGATGTCGGCCGGGCCGCGCGTGGCGTGCCAGCCGATGCCGGCGGCCAGCAGCAGCGATGCGGCGAGTGCCGCGCCGAACAGCCAGCGTCGCCGATGCGCGGGGGCATGGCTGCCTGCGCTCCCGTCGCGGTGTTCGGCCTGATCGAGCGCCGAGTCGATGCCCGCCCAGAGGTCGCGCGATGGCGACACCGGCTGGCGCAGCTCGCGCATCTGTCGACGCCATTCGAATTCATTCATGAGCTTTCTCCCAATACCTTGCGCAGCAGGCCGCGGGCGCGGTGCAACTGCGCCTTCGAGGTGCCCACCGCCATGCCCAGTTCGGCACTGATTTCCTCGTGCTTCCAGCCTTCGACGTCGTGCAGCACCAGCACCGCGCGGGCCCGCGGCGGCAGCTTGCCCACGGCATGTTCCAGCTCCTCGCGCTCGGCGGCGCAGAACGGCGTGCTGCCGGCATCGGGCAGGTCTTCCTCGTCCATCATGCTGACCGGATCGGCGCCGCGGGCGCGGATGTCCATCAGCGCCACGTTCACCGCCAGCCGGTACAACCAGGTGCCGAACGCGCTTTCATGACGGAAGCCTGGCAGCTTCTGCCACGCGCGGATGAAGGCATCCTGGGTGAGATCCTCGGCGCGCGCATGGTCGTAGCCGGCGAGCCGGTACACCGCGCCGTGCACCCGCCCCACGTGCAACTGGTACAGCCGTTGAAACGCGCGGCGGTCGCCGGCAGCGGCGGCGCGCACGTCATCGCTGTCGTTGGTTCCCGCTGGGGCAGGCGACATGGTGCTTCCGAGAGCGGGGCAGGCGGCGTTCATCTTGCCAGCTTGGATGCGCCACCGCGCGAAAGGGTTTGAAGCCGCGCGGGCAGGCCGTGGCGGCCTGCCCGCGATCGGTCAGTTCAGGACGCCGCTGCTTCGCGGCGCGGCTGGTCAGCGGCGCTGTCCAGTGCGTCGGCAACCCGCTGCTGCTCCCGGTGCAACGACTCGGGCAGGCGCGGGGCGAAGGTCTGCAGGTAGTCGCCGATGGCGGCCAGTTCGGCCTGCCAGCCGGCCTGGTCCACGTCGAGCAGTTCGTCCAGTTGCGCCTGGTCGAGCTTGAGGCCGTCCAGCTTCAGCTCGCCTTCGGCCGGCAGGATGCCGATCGGCGTCTCCACGCCGCTGACGCGGCCTTCGGCGCGATCGATCATCCATTCCAGTACGCGCAGGTTGTCGCCGAAGCCTGGCCACAGGAACTTGCCGTCGGCGCCCTTGCGGAACCAGTTGACGTGAAACACCTTCGGCAGCTTCGCGCCTGGCTGGTCGAACGACAGCCAGTGCGCGAAATAGTCGCCGTAGTGATAGCCGGCAAACGGCTTCATCGCCATCGAGTCGCGGCGCAGCACGCCGACCGCGCCGGTGGCGGCGGCGGTGGTTTCCGAACCCATCGCGGCGCCCATCAGCACGCCGTGCGTCCAGTCGCGCGATTCCATCACCAGCGGCAGCAGCGAGGGGCGACGACCGCCGAACACGATTGCGCTGATCGGCACGCCCTGGGGCGCCTCGGCTATTTCCGACCAGGTCGGGCACTGTTTCGCGCTGACGGTGAAGCGGGAGTTGGGATGCGCGGCCGGGCCATTGGCCGGGTCATGCGGACGCCCCTGCCAGTCGGTGACCGGCGTGCCGGGCAGGCCTTCCCACCACGGCTGGTTGTCGGCGGTGACGGCCACGTTGGTGAAGATGGTGTCGTGCGAAATGCTCTTCAGCGCGTTCGGGTTGGTGGCGTTGCTGGTGCCCGGCGCCACGCCGAAGAAACCCGCTTCCGGGTTGATTGCATACAGCCGTCCATCCGCGCCGGGACGCATCCAGCAGATGTCGTCGCCCACGGTCCACACCTTCCAGCCGGCCTGGCGGTAGCCTTCCGGCGGAATCAGCATGGCGAGGTTGGTCTTGCCGCAGGCGGAGGGGAACGCGGCGGCGACGTAGTGCGTTTCGCCCTGCGGGTTCTCGATGCCCACGATCAGCATGTGCTCGGCCAGCCAGCCTTCCGTGCGGGCCTGGTTCGAGGCGATGCGCAGTGCGTGGCACTTCTTGCCCAGCAGGGCGTTGCCGCCGTAGCCGGAGCCGTAGGACTTGATCGACAGCTCGGCCGGGAAATGCATGATCCAGCGACGCTCGGGGTCGAGTTCACCCTTCGAGTGCAGGCCCTTGACGAAGCTGCCCTCGCGCTCGATGCGCGCCTGCGCGGCGGCGCCCATGCGGGTCATGATCTTCATGTTGGCGACCACGTACGGGCTATCGGTGATCTCCACGCCGCAGCGCGACAGCGGCGAGTCGATCGGGCCCATGCAGTACGGGATCACGTACATGGTGCGGCCTGCCATGCAGCCGTCGAACAGGGCGTCGATCTTCGCGTGCGCTTCGGCCGGGTCCATCCAGTGGTTGTTCGGGCCCGAGTCTTCCCGGTTCGGGTGGCAGACCAGGGTGAGGTGTTCGACCCGGGCCACATCGGTGGGGTGGGAGCGGTGCAGGTAGCAGCCCGGATGGGTCTGCTGGTTCAGTTCGATCAGGGTGCCGTCGGCCAGCATCTCCTGCACCAGGGATTGATATTCGGCATCCGAGCCGTCGCACCAGTGAATCTTCGCGGGGCGGGTCAGGGCGGCAACTTCATCGACCCACTGCGCGAGCGCTTCCAGCTTGCTGGCCATCGTGTCCTCTTGAGGTTTTTTCAAAAAGTGATCTGAAACGGTAGTTTGCAGGCACTGGTATTGCAAGGTTTCATGCAACAAAAACGGCGCCAGATGGCGCCGTTCGGGGCTTTCCGCAGCTTCCTGTTCAGGCCGGAATCAGGGTCGCGATCATGTGTTCGACATAGGCGTCGAACTCCTCCAGGTTCAGTCGTGGCAGCCCCAGGGTGAAATTGAGCTGCAGGAAACCGACGTAGGCGGCGTAGGTCAGCCGGGCACGGTTCAAGGCCTGCGGCGGCGGCAGGCCGGATTCACGGTAGGCCGTGGTCAGGAACTCCATCCGTCGCTGCGACACGCGCGCCATCACCGGCACCACCTGGGGGTGATCCAGCGCCTTCAGCAGCGCGGCATACACGCGGTGCGGCTGCAATTCGTGGGCAACCCGGCGGAACAGTTCCGGCAGACGCTTGCGCGGGTCACTGATCTGTTCGATCTGGCCCAGCACCTCGCGCTCGCCGTACTGTTCCCAGCGTTCCAGCGCCGCGTGCAGCAGCGCTTCACGGGTGCGGAAATGCCAGTAGAAACTGCCCTTGGTCACGCCGAGCTGGCGGGCGAGAGCTTCCACCGCCAACGCGCCCACGCCCTGCTCGGCGATCAGCTGCAGGGCGGCGAGTTCCCAATCTTCGGCTGACAGCCGGGTACGTTCTGGCTTGCTGCTGACATTCATGTCCGTATGGTAGCCAGACGCCGTGCATTTGTAATGTGTGTGGGCGTCGAACCCGGGCGCGCGGCGGCCAACCCGCGCTGGCGGCACGGTTGACGAGGTTCGTCGAGGCAATCCATACTCTGACGTATGGTTCAGAGTGATCGCCACCCCGCTGCCTGCTTGCGCTTCCCCGTCGCCGACCTGGATCTGGCGGTGGAGACACGCCATGCCGATGGCGATCCCAGCCTGCTGTTTGCCCATGGCTTCGGCCAGACCCGCCATGCCTGGACGGGCGCGGCGACGGCGCTGGCCGATGCGGGCTGTCGCTGCGTGACATTCGACAGCCGTGGCCATGGCGAAAGCGATCGGGTTCCCCACGGTGTCGGCTATCACATGGACCAGTTCGCCGATGACCTGCTGCGCCTGGCCCATGCACAACCGCAGCCGCCGATCCTGGTGGGCGCGTCGATGGGCGGCCTGCTCGGCATGGTGCTGGCTGGCGAGATCCATCCTTCGCCGTTTCGCGCCTTGGTGCTGGTCGACATCACCCCGCGCTGGGAAACCGCCGGCGTGGAACGCATCCTGGCCTTCATGCAGGCGCACCCGGACGGCTTCGACAACTACGCCGACGCGGCCGAGCAGATCGCCGCATACCTGCCGCAGCGACGCGAGCGCAAGAGCGAACAGCAACTGCGCCCGTTGTTGCGCGAGGGCGTCGACGGCCGGCTGCGCTGGCACTGGGACCCGGCCCTGCTGGCGGGCGACCTGGTGCAGGAAAGCGAGCGCTACCAGCCGCGCCTGCAGGCCGCCGCGATGAAGATTTCCGTGCCCGTGCTGCTGCTGTCCGGCGCCCGCAGCGACGTGGTGTCGCGCGCCACGGTCGACGAGTTCCTGCAACTGGTGCCGCACGCCGAACACGTCGAGTTGCCGCACGCCACGCACATGGTGGCCGGTGACGCGAACGATGCCTTCACGCGCGAGGTCGTGCGCTTCGTGCAGAGTCTTGATTCATTACCCGTCGGCCGGCTCGCCGCCGCCGTTCAATCGCAATGAGGTGTTGAGATGTCCGTGCTACTGACCCTGCTGGCGGCGCTGATTGCCACCGGCGCCTGCGCCTACCATCGCACCAGCCTGCGCACGTGGGCGATCGCCACCATCGTCACCACGCTGGTGGTCGGCCTGCTGGTGCACGCGCCGTGGACCACGGCGATCTTGCTGATCATCGAACTGGCGATCGCCGTACCGCTGCTGCTGGTCGACTTCCGCCGCAAGCAGGTCAGCGCGCCGCTGCTGAAGATGTTCGCCAGGGTCACGCCGAAACTGTCCGAGACCGAGCAGACCGCGCTGGAAGCGGGCACGGTGGGCTTCGAGGGCGAGCTGTTCTCCGGCAAGCCGGACTGGCACGAGCTGCTGAAGCAGCCGAAGCCGGAACTCAGCGTGGAAGAACAGGCCTTCATGGACGGCCCGGTGGAACGGCTGTGCGCCATGATCGACGACTGGCAGATCACCCACGAGCTGGCCGACCTGCCGCCGAACGTGTGGGACTTCATCAAGAAGAACCGCTTCTTCGGCATGATCATCCCGAAGCAGTACGGCGGCCTGCAGTTCTCCGCGCTGGCGCATTCGGCGGTGCTGCAGAAGCTCAACAGCATGTCGGCCACGGTCGCCTCGACGGTGGCCGTGCCGAACTCGCTGGGGCCGGCCGAACTGCTGCTGCACTACGGCAGCGACGAGCAGAAGAATCACTACCTGCCGCGGCTTGCCGTAGGTGAGGAAATCCCGTGTTTCGCGCTGACCGGCCCGTACGCCGGTTCCGACGCCACCTCGATCCCCGACACCGGCATCGTCTGCAAGCAGGTCGTCGACGGCGTCGAGACGCTGGGCATCAAGCTCACCTTCGACAAGCGCTACATCACGCTGGCGCCGGTGGCCACCGTAGTCGGCCTGGCCTTCCGCATGTTCGACCCGGAGCACCTGCTGGGCGACAAGGAAGACCTCGGCATCACCCTGGCGCTGCTGCCGCGCTCGACGCCGGGGCTGGAAATCGGCCGTCGCCACTTCCCGCTGAACATCCCGTTCCAGAACGGGCCGGTGCGCGGCAAGGACGTCTTCGCGCCGCTGTCGGTGCTGATCGGCGGCCCGCAGATGGCCGGCCACGGCTGGCGCATGCTGGTCGAGTGCCTGTCGGTGGGTCGCGCGATTTCGCTGCCGTCCAATGCCACCGGCGGCATGCGCGCCTCGGCGCTGGCCACCGGCGCGTATGCGCGCATGCGCAAGCAGTTCGGCCTGGCGGTGGCCCGTTTCGAGGGTGTCGAGGAAGCGCTGGCGCGCATCGGCGGCCTGACCTACGCCACCGCGGCACTGTCACGCGCCACCGCGGCCGCGGTTGATCGTGGCGAGAAGCCGGCGGTGCCGTCCGCGATCGCCAAGTACCACGCCACCGAATGGGCGCGGCAGATCGCCAGCGACACCATGGACGTGCACGGCGGCAAGGCAGTGCAGCTGGGGCCGAGCAACTATGCCGGGCGTGGCTGGTCGGCGGTGCCGATCGCGATCACGGTGGAAGGCGCCAACATCATGACGCGCAGCCTGATGATCTTCGGTCAGGGCGCGATCCGCTGCCATCCTTACGTGCTGAAGGAAATGCAGGCGCTGTCGATCGCCGATCGCGGCGAGCAGCTGAAGGTGTTCGATCGCCTGCTGTTCGGCCACATCGGCTTCGGCATCTCCAACGCGGTGCGCAGCCTGGCGATGGGCCTCAGTGGCGCCAGCATCGGCGAGACCGCGGGTGACGCCTATACGCGCCGCTACTACCGCAAGCTCGACCGTTACTCCGCCGCGCTGGCGCTGTGCGCCGACGTGTTCATGGGCGTGCTCGGCGGCAAGCTGAAGTTCAAGGAGAAGCTGTCCGCGCGCCTGGGCGACGTGCTCAGCTACCTGTACATCGCCAGCGCCATGCTCAAGCAGTACGAGGACAACGGCCGGCCGGAAGCGGATCGCCCGTTCCTGGCCTGGGGTTTCCACCAGTGCATGTGGCTGATCCAGAACGCGCTGGATGGCGCGATCCGCAACTTCCCGGTGCGCCCGGTGGCGTGGCTGCTGCGCGTGCTGGTGTTCCCGCTGGGTCGCCGCGAGGTGCCGCCGTCCGATCGCCTGGGCCGTCGCGTGGCCGCGCTGCTCACCGCGCCGAACGAGGCGCTCGACCGCCTCACCGACTGGGTCTACACCACGCCCACGGCGAACAACACGATCGGCCGCATGAAGGCGTTGCTGCCCGACGTGATCGCCGCCGAGCCGGTCGACCGCAAGTTCGGCAAGGCGCTGAAGTCGGGCCAGTTCGCTTCGCACGACTACCTGGGTCAGCTCGCCGAGGCGCAGCAGGCGGGAGTGATCTCCGAGGCCGAAACGGACTTGCTGCGCCGCGTGCGCGAAGGCGTGTTCGAGTTCATCTCGGTGGACGACTTCGACACCGACGAGCTGCGCGCGTTCAAGATCCGTCCGCAGAATTCGGCCGGCCAGTAAGTTCGAAGGATCGCCGCGCCACCTGACGGGTGGCGCGGCCCGTTTCACGTGTTCGCCAGCACGCAGCAGTTCTTGCCGTTGCGCTTGGCCTCGTACATCGCATTGTCCGCCGCGTGCATCAGCTGCTCTTCGGCATCGGCGTGTCCGCTCGGCGTGTATGGCGCGACGCCGATGCTGGCGCCCACGCGCACCTCGACCCGCTCGCTGTTGATGCGCAGGCTGTAGGGCTCGCCCAGCGCGGCGCAGAGTTTCTCGCACAGCTGCAGCGCCACCTGCGGGTCGTCGATTTCCTCCAGCACCAGCGCGAATTCGTCGCCGCCCAGGCGGGCCACGGTGTCGTTGCTGCGCAGGTGCGTGGGCAGGCGGCTGGCGATCTCCTGCAGCAGCGCATCGCCGGCGGCGTGGCCGTGGCGGTCGTTGACGCCCTTGAAGCCGTCGATGTCGATGCAGGCCAGGGCGAAGCGGCTGTGATGCCGGTTGGCGCGCTGGATCGCTCCCTGCAGGCGGTCGCGGAACAGGATCCGGTTCGGCAGGCCGGTCAGCGGATCGTGGCTGGCCTGGTGGCGCACCATGGTTTCGATCAGCTTGCGCTCGGCGATCTCGCGTTGCAGTTCCTCGTTGCGCTCGGCCAGCTCGGCCATCGCCTCGCGCAGCTTCATCCGCGCCGAATGGAGCTCCAGGAACACGCGCACCTTGGATTGCAGGATCACGTCGTTGATCGGCTTGGCGATGTAATCCACGGCACCGGAGTGGTAGCCCTTGAGCCGGTTCATGTCGTCGGCGTAGGCGGCGGTGACGAAGATGATCGGCGTCCCGCCGAGGTGCTCGGCGTCGCCGAGCAGGCTGGCCACTTCGAAACCGTCCATGTCCGGCATGTTGACGTCAAGCAGGATCAACGCGAACTCGTGATCCAGGCACAGCGCCAGCGCCTGGTTGCCGCTGGTCGCCTCGAACAGTTGCGCGCCGCTGTGGGCGAGCAGGCGGCGCATCGCCACCAGGTTCGCCGGCGTGTCGTCGACGATCAGGATCTTCGGCTTCATCGATTCGCTGGTCATGCCCGCTGCTCCCTGCTTCCGGGAGGCCACCGTAGCCGATGCGGCCGTCGTGCGGCGTGAACCCGGTCCGCTTCCACCGGCGCGACGCTGCCTGGCAGCATGTCGCGGCAGGCGCTCACGACGGTTCGCTCGTCAGCCAGCTACGCAACATGACGGCGAGCTTGTCGATGTCGATCGGTTTGGAGAGGTAGTCGCTGGCGCCCATCTGCAGGCACACCTCGCGGTCGCCGGTCATCGCCTTGGCCGTCACGGCGATGATCGGCAGGGTCGTGAAGCCGGCCATGTCGCGGATGTTGCGTATCGTCGTGTAGCCGTCCATGCCCGGCATCATGATGTCCATCAGGATCAGGTCGGGCCGCTCGCCGGTCTGCAAGGCGGCCAGCGCCTTGTAGCCATCCTGGGCCATGTCGACCTGCAGACCCCAGCCACGCAGCACCTTGGACAGCGCGAACAGGTTGCGCATGTCGTCGTCCACCAGCAGTACGCGGTGACCGGCCAGCCGGGTTGCGGGAGCCTCCGTCGTTGCGGGCGGCGTTGCGGGTGGCGGGATGTCCTGCAGGAACGCACCCACTTCCTGCAGCAGCCGCTCGCTGGAACGCGCGCCCTTGAGCACGATGGCGTCGGCGTACTGGCGCAGTTTCAGCTGTTCGGCCGAGTCCAGTTCGCGCCCCGAGTACACCACCACCGGCGGCATCGCTTCCGGCCGGGCCGACAGGTGCTCCATCAATTCCAGGCCCGACATGCCCGGCAAGCCGAGGTCCAGCACGATGCAGTCGTAGCTGATCTCGGCGATCTTCGGCAGCGCGTCCTCGGCCGAGTCGGCTTCGTCGACCTCCACGTGGTGGGCGCGCAGCGCGGTGCGGATGGCCTTGCGTGAGGCGGCGTCATCTTCCACCACCAGCAGCCGGCGCCGCTGGCCCTCGCCGAAGCGCAGCAGGCGGTCCAGCGCCCCGGCAATCGCCTCGCGACTGACCGGCTTGGTCAGGAAGCCGACCGCGCCCCGTTCCATGCCGCGCCGGCCGACGTCGCTGACCGACACGAAGTGGACCGGGATCGAGCGCGTGGCCTCATCCACCTTGAGCCGGTCCAGCACCGTCCAGCCGTCCATCACCGGCAGCGACACGTCCAGCAGGATGCCTGACGGGTGATGTTCGCGCGCCAGCCGCAGGCCGGACTCGCCATCCATCGCGGCCAGCGCCCGATAGCCCCGGCGATGGATCAGGTCGATCAGGATGCGCACGAAGGCGGGATCATCCTCGATCACCAGGATGGTGACCTGGCCCGGCAGCAGCGATTGACGGTCGTCCTCGATGGCGACGGGCAGCAGTGCCGGCGCAGCGATGCGCCGGGTCTGCGTATCGCGTGCGGCTTCCGCTTCGACGACCGGTGCGGTGGTGGCCGGCGGTGTTTCCGGCAGCAACAGGGTGAACCGGCTGCCGCGTCCGTCTTCGCTGCGCAGCACCACGTCGCCGCCCAGCAGCTGCGCCATCTTGCGCGAGATCGCCAGGCCCAGGCCGGTGCCGCCGAACTGGCGGCTGGTGCTGGCGTCGACCTGCTCGAAGGCGTTGAAGATGCGCTCCAGCTTGTCCGGCGGAATGCCGATGCCGGTGTCGCTCACGGTGATCGCCAGCAGCGGCTGGCCGGACAGCGCCGCAGGAATTTCCAGGTCGGCCCGCGGACGGCCGATGTCCAGGTTCACCGCTCCGCTGGCGGTGAACTTGAACGCGTTGCTGAGCAGGTTGTTGGCGATCTGTTCGACCTTGCCACCATCGGTGGAGATGACGTCGGGCAGCCCCGTGTCGATCGCCAGCTCGAAGCCCAGGTGCTTGTCGCTGGCGACGTGGGCGAAGTTGCGCTGCAAGCGCCTGCCGAGCTCGGCGAGGGAGACCTGCTCGACCATCAGCTCCATCTTGCCGGCCTCGACCTTGGACAGGTCCAGGATGTCGTTGATCAGGTGCAACAGGCTGTTGCCGGCGTCATGGATGATCTGCGCCGATTCGATCTGCTCGTCGTCGAGGTTGCCGGTGTCGTTGTCGGCGAGGCTGCGCGACAGGATCAACAGGCTGTTCAGCGGCGTGCGCAGCTCATGCGACATGTTGGCCAGGAATTCGGACTTGTACTGGCTGGCGCGCGCCAGCTCGGTGGCCTTTTCCTCGGTTTCCCGCTGCAGATCTTCCAGCACGACCTTCTGCCGGTTCAGGCTATCGGTCATGTCGCGCAGCTCTTCGTTGGAGGAGCGCAGCTCCTCGGCCTGCACGCGTTGCTCCTCCTCGGAGGCGATCAGGCGCTGCGACTGCTCCTCCAGCTCGGCGGTCTTCGCCTGCAGCGTGGCGTTGCTTTCGTGCAGCACCTCCTTCTGCTGGCGCATCACCAGCTCGGACAGGCGCAGCTCGTCCGCCTGCTCCTGCGTCTGCTGCAGCAGGTCCTGGGTGTGCACGGCCTGGTTGAGGTTCTCCAGCGCCAGCGCCACGATCGGCAGCAGTTCGTCCAGCAGCTGCCGCTGCAGGGCGGTCAGCGCTGCGAAACTGCCCAGCTCCAGCACGCCGATCAGGGTCTCGCGATAGATCACCGGCAGGATCGCGACGTGGGTAGGCACCGCCTCGCCGCTGCCCGAATCGATGCGCAGGTAATCGGCCGGCACCTGGTCCAGGATGATCGCCTTGCGATCCACCGCGCACTGACCCACCAGGCCCTCGCCGGGCATGTACTGGTCGGCGGACCGGTTGCTGAGGCGCAGGCCGTAACTGCCCAGCAGGTCCAGCCGATGGCGCGCGTCGTCGAACGAGTAGAACAGGCCCAGGCCCGCGTTGCACAGCGGCACCACTTCGCTGGTCAGCCACTGGGCGAAGTCCTTGTGGGTGGTGGCCTGCAACAGCACCTGGGAAATGTCCGCCACCCTGGAGCGAGTCCACGACCGCGCATCGGTGTCCAGCGACATCTGCTTGAACACCTGCAGCGCACGGGCGATCTCGCCCACCTCGTCGCGGCGATCCAGCCGGCGTATCTCGAAGTCGTGGTTGTGGTGGGAGAGCTGGGTCATCTGGTCGGTGAGCCGGCGCAGCGGGCGGATCACCAGTTGCGAGGTCAGCCGGATGACCGTGATGCCGAGCAGGATGCCGAGCAGGATGGAAAGCGCGTTGAGCGCCTTGGTGTTGCGCAGGGTCTGGTCCAGCTGTTGGTTGCGCAGGGCCAGCAGGCGGTTTTCTTCGCCGGCCATCTGATCCAGCGCCGCGGACATGTCCTCGACGCGCACGGTGCGCCCGGCGATGTATCCGGTCTGGATGCGCTGACGCTCCAGGGCGGCGTCCGGGACGCCCGGGTCCAACCGCTTCAACGGGGTGATGCCCAGGTCGACCACCTCGCGTTGCCAGCGGCTGGCCATGGCGGCCACGGCATCGAGCCGGCCCTGTTGCAAGGGGTTGTCTGCCACCAACTGGCGCAATTCGCGAATGCGCAGGTCCAGCTCGCGCGTGGACTTCTGGAACAATGCGAGCTCGTTGGCCGAACCCGCCAGCAGATAGCCGCGCGCGCCCACCTGTCCGGTCTGCGCGGCGCGTTGCACCGTGTCGATCTGCAGCAGCACCTTATACGTATGACTGGCCCAGCGCCGGTTGTTTTCCTGCGTCTGCAGGGAGTGCAGGGTAACCACGTTGGCAACCAGAAACACGCCCAGCAGCAGGCCGATGGCCAGCATCATCTTGCGCGTCAGTGGCTGGTTGGCCAGCCACGAGATCTTCCTGCGGTAACCGGGCTGCTGCGGATTGTGGGTGGCCATGGCGATGTCCGAAACCGGCGAGGAGGGGGCGCCGGTCGGCGACCCCTCCTCAGGGTAGCCGCTGCGCCGACCAAACCCCAACCGCGTTTCGTGGCGAATTCAGCTCCGGGCCAGCCACCGGCTTCACCGCCTGCCGCTCAGCGGCGTGAGCGCAACGGGACGATCGAACCCCGACGCAGTGCCATCACCAGCAGGCCCAGCGTGCACAGTGAACACAGCGCGAGCGCGACTACCGAAGCCTCCGCTCCGAACACGCCGCCGCTGAGCCAGTCCGGGCCGCTGCGGCTGGACACCAGCCAGCCGTCGGCGTCAGTGCCCGAAACGGGGATGCCGTAGATCGTGCCCTGGGTGAAATTCCACGCCGCGTGCAGGCCCATGCACAGCGGCAACGAGCGGGTCACGTGGTACAGCAGGCCGAACAGCAGTCCGGCCTCGATCGCGATCGCCAGCGAACTCCACAGCGTGGCGCCGGGGTTGCCCAGGTGCACGGCGCCGAAGAACAGTGCCGAGATGATCAGCGCGGCCCAGGTGCCCATGCCTTCCTCGACGATGCGGAACAGCACGCCGCGGAACATGATCTCCTCGCCGATGCCCGCGCCCAGCCCCACCACCAGCAAGGCCGGCAGCCATGCCGCATCCGGGTTGGTTCCGGTCACCTGGTAGCTGCCCAGCAGGTACATCACGCCGACGATGATGCTGAAAAGCACCACGCCGAACGCCACGCCCAGCAGGCCTTGCGGCAGCAGCGTGGCTGGCGCCAGTTCGCGCATGCGCCGGCGCTCGATCCATTTCACCAGGATCAGGTAGACCAGCAGCGGGATCAGGGCGCGGATGACAAACTGGCCGAAAGCGCGTTCCAGCGGCGGTGAGGCCTTGCCCAGACCCAGCAGGTGCAGCACGGCGCCAGCGGCGAAACTCAGCACGATGAACAACGCGATGAAGATCACGATGCGCGCCCCGGCCGAATACACCAGCCAGCGTTTCCACGGGGGTGCATCGGCGGGCGTGACGAAGGCGACGGCTGGCTGCGGCATGTGCTGGTTTCCCCCGGTTGGAATCAGCGCAGGTTAGCGGTCAGTCACCGGGTTGCCCAGTGACGACCGTCATGCCGCCGGAAATTCAGACGTCGACGGCCGCCGCATGCTCGCGCGTGTTGGCGAAGCGCACCTGTGGCCAGCGCTCCTGCGCCAGCTGCAGGTTGACCCGGGTCGGCGCGATGTAGACCAGTTCGCCGGCGCCGTCGATGGCCAGGTTCATCGCGTTCTTCTCGCGGAACTCCTCCAGCTTCTTCTCGTCGTCGCAGTGGACCCAGCGCGCGGTGCTGACGGTGACCGGCTCGAAGGTGGCGTCGACGTTGTACTCGTCCTTCAGCCGATAGGCGACCACCTCGAACTGCAGCACGCCCACTGCACCCAGGATCAGGTCGTTCGACATCAGCGGGCGGAAGAACTGGGTCGCCCCCTCCTCGGACAGCTGCGCCAGGCCCTTCTGCAGCGCCTTCATCTTCAGCGGATCGCGCAGGCGGGCGCGGCGGAACAGTTCGGGGGCGAAGTTGGGGATGCCGGTGAAGGAAACCTGCTCGCCCTCGGTGAAGGTGTCGCCGATGGTGATGGTGCCGTGGTTGTGCAGGCCGATCACGTCGCCGGGGTAGGCCGTCTCGACGATCTCGCGATCGCTGGCCATGAAGGTCAGCGCATTGGCGATGCGCACTTCCTTGCCGGTGCGCGTCTGCACCATCTTCATGCCCGCGTTGTAGGTGCCCGAACACACGCGCATGAAGGCCACGCGGTCGCGGTGCGCCGGGTCCATGTTGGCCTGGATCTTGAACACGAAGCCGGACAGCTTTTCCTCTTCCGGCTCGATCGCCCGCGAGGTGGTGTCGCGCGGCTGCGGCGACGGCGCGTGCTCGACAAAGAAGTCCAGCAGCAGCTGCACGCCGAAATTGTTCACCGCCGAGCCGAAGAACACCGGCGTCTGCCGGCCGGCCAGGTACTCGTCGAGGTCGAACGAGGGCGCGGCGCCCTGCACCAGTTCGAGTTCCTCGCGCAATTCGCGCATGGCCTCCTCGCCGATCCGTTCGACCAGGCCCGGTGCGTCCAGGCCCTTGAAGATGGTGGAGTCCTGCCGGGTGAAATTCTTGCCCTGCTCGAACACGTGCACCTCGTCCAGCGCCAGGTGGTACACGCCCTTCAGCCGCTTGCCCATGCCGATCGGCCAGGTCAGCGGGGCGCAGGCGATGCCCAGCACGGACTCCACCTCGTCGAGCAGCTCGATCGGCGAGCGGCCTTCGCGGTCGAGCTTGTTGATGAAGGTCATGATCGGCGTGTCGCGCAGCCGGCACACCTCCATCAGCTTGATCGTGCGTTCCTCCACGCCCTTGGCGCAGTCGATCACCATCAGCGCCGAGTCCACCGCGGTCAGCACGCGGTAGGTGTCCTCGGAAAAGTCCGCGTGTCCCGGCGTGTCGAGCAGGTTGACGATCTTGCCTTCGTACGGGAACTGCATCACCGACGAGGTCACCGAAATCCCTCGCTCCTTCTCCAGCGCCATCCAGTCCGAAGTGGCGCTGCGCGAGGTCTTGCGGCTCTTCACCGAGCCTGCCAGCTGGATCGCGCCGCCGAACAGCAGCAGTTTTTCGGTCAGCGTCGTCTTGCCCGCGTCAGGGTGGCTGACGATGGCGAAGGTGCGGCGACGGCGGGTTTCCTGGAGATGGCTGGACATGGAGATGTGTCAATGGGGACGCGAACCGGCAATTGTAGCGTGGAATGCCGATGGCCCCGGACGCCGTGTTACGCTTGCCCCCGGTTGTGCCGGCCCGGCCGGCTCGACCACACCCCTTGGGGAGTAGCCTGCCTCGTTGCGACGAGGCGTCTTCGTCAACATGCTCGGCGTCCATCCGCCGTGGCGAAGACACCGATTCCGGTTGGCGAGACCAGCGGTTCACGGCGCCACGGAGGTCGGGCGCGCCGTGCTGCCGTTGCGCCTGGCCCGACCACAAGGCATTGCATGAATCCCGTTTCCATCCTGCTGCTCGGCTTCGCCATGTCCACCGACGCGTTCGCCGCGGCGATCGGCAAGGGTGCGGGCATGACGCGCCCGCGGCTGTCCCAGGCCATGCGCGCCGGGCTGATCTTCGGCGTCATCGAGGCGATCACGCCGGTGGTCGGCTGGCTGCTGGGCAGGGGCGCTTCGCGTTATATCCAGGCCTGGGATCACTGGGCCGCGTTCGCCCTGCTGCTGGCGCTGGGCTTGCACATGATCTGGAACGGCGTGAAGCCGGAGTCGGACGAACCGGCCGACGATATGAAGAAGCATGGCTTCATCGGCCTTGCACTGACCGGCCTGTCCACCAGCATCGATGCGCTGGCCGTGGGCGTGGGGCTGGCCTTCGTCGATACGCCGATCGCCGTGGTTGCCGTGGTGATTGGCCTGTGCACGTTCAGCATGGTCACGCTGGGCGTCATGCTGGGCCGCGTGCTTGGTGCGATGGTGGGTCGACGCGCCGAGGTGATTGGCGGCATCATCCTGATCGGCGTGGGCGCGGTGATCGTGTACGAGCACCTGTCGGCTTGAGGTCACGCGCGCAGCGTACTTTCATGGCGCATGCACGACCGGCATGTGAACGTGGAGTGGAAGCGCGTGTGACACCATCGCGCATGCAATCTCTGTCGCTTTGCGGGGAGTTCACATGGGCTCGAGGCTGCAAGGAAAGTTCGTCCCGATCCTGTCGATGGGCGGCTTCGCGCTGACGCGCATCATCCCTGGCAGCGCCGGCCCCGCGCGGGTGCCCGTGCCCCGCCCGGCAGCCGGGAATCCGGCTGCGATCGTTTTCGCCGGCCTGGGCCACCCATGAAGTTCGTGGCCAGCCTGATCTCGTTCGTTCAAGGGCGTGGCGGTGGCGTCACGCCCTTCCGCAACTGGCTGCCACTGGTCGCCGCGTCGAGCGCGATCGTCATCGTGTTGTTCAGCGTCGTGGCGGCGAACCGGATTCGCGTGCTCGACCAGCAGTCGGTGCGTTCCCAGCTCAAGGCCAGCCTCGACGCCGCCGCCGATCTGCTGCAGGTGCTGTACAGGAACCAGATCGAGGCTACCGCGGCCATCGTGAAAGACCCCGAGTTGATCGACCTCATCCGGTCGTTTTCGCTGAATCCGGCAGATGCCGGGGCGCGGTCGAGGATGACTGCGTGGGCGGCCCATCGCCAGACCCAGTACGGCTTCAGGATCTACGTGCTCTACAACCCCGCGGGTACGATCCTCGCCGTGGATGATCCGGTGCATGTCGGCGACACTTCGCAAGTGCTGACCGCGATGCTGCCCAAGCTCGACGCCGACGGCTATGCGGTTTCCGCGCCGTTCCGCGCGACCAAGCTGTCAGCTCAGGCGAGGGCCGAGGGCGACCGCGACTTCGTGCAGCTGGCCTGTCGCACCGTGGCTGACGGGACGCGGGTACTGGGCTACTTCTGCATCGGCTCCAACCCGCGCAAGTTGCTGTTCCCCCTGCTTGCGGCGGGCTGGCAGGGAGAAACCGGCGAGGCGATGCTGATCGGTCGCGATGCGCGCCTGCGCACGCCGAGCCGCTTCGAATCGGCTTTTGAGGGAAATCTGTCGACGCCGCAGGGCAATCACGTCAGCCGGTTGTACGCTCGCGTCCCCTCGGGCCACCCGGCGGCATCGGACAAGCTGCCGCTTCCGCTGGGCAGCGATCCGCCGACGCGGCTGGCGCAGGCGCTCCTCGCCTCGAACGGCGGCGAAAGCTGGTTCATGGACGACTACCTCGACTACCGTCGGGTCCCGGTGGTGGGCGCGGGCCAATGGCTGCAGGGCATGAATCTTGGCCTGATCGTGGAAATCGACGAGTCCGAGGCGTATCGGCCTTCCCGATTCGCCGCGTTCTGGGTCTACGCCCTGGCGGCGACCGCGGTGACCTTGTTGTTGCTGCTGTCGTACCGCGACGCACGTTTGCGTCGCGACATGCAGCGCAGCGAGGCACGGCTTGTCAGCTTCTTCAGCAACGCGCCCGCCTACATGTGCATCCAGGCCGCCGATGGAAGGTATGTGCAGACCAACTCGCGATTCGATGCGATCGCGCCGCTGCTCGACATCTTCGTCGATGCCGCGGGCTACGAAAGCACCGAGTCGGAGCATCGGCTTCAACGCGAGCGGCAACGTGACGAAGTGCTGCGGAAGCGCGAGCCCACGCGATTCGACATCAGCTTCACCGATGCCCAGGGCCAGACCAGACACCACCAGCTGGTGCGGTTTCCCATCGAGGTTTCGGGTGAGAAGGCACCGGTGGGCGTGGCCACCGTCGGCGTGGACAACACCATCGAGGTTCGCGCCAGCGAGGCGCTGCGGCGCTTTGCCGACGAACTCGAGGCGAAGGTCGGCGAGCAGACCGTCAAGCTGGCCGGCGAGCGTGAGCGTCTCCAGATGATCCTGGATACCAGTCCGATCAATATCGACTTCTCGGTGGACGGGAAGATCAAGTTCGCCAATCCCCGGTTCATGAAGACCTTCGGTCTGGGGCCGGGCGACGACTGGCGTCGTCTGTACGTGGACTTGCGCGAACGCGAAGACCTGATGGAGATCATCCGGCGCGACGGATTCGCCAGGAACGCGGAAACCCACCTGGTTGTCCGTGATGGCAGCGTTCGCGACATGCAGGGCACCTACGTTCCGCTGTCGTTCGATGGCGAGGACGGCATCATCGGCTGGCTGGTCGACGTTACCGAGCGCAAGCGTGTCCAGGGCGAGGTGCTGCGGGCGAGGGACATTGCCGAGGAGGCGACCCGCGCCAAGAGCGACTTCCTGGCCAACATGAGCCACGAGATACGCACGCCGATGAACGCGATCATCGGCATGTCCTACCTCGCCCTGCAGACCACGCTGGACCCGCGCCAGCGCAACTACATCGAGAAAGTCCACCGCGCCGCCGAGAACCTGCTCGGGGTGATCAACGACATCCTCGACTTCTCGAAGATCGAGGCAGGCAAGATGGCCATGGAATCGGTCGACTTCCGTCTGGAAGACGTGATGGACAACCTTGCCAACCTGGTCGGCCTGAAGGCCGAACAGCGCAACCTCGAACTGCTGTTCGAAATCGCTCCGGACGTGCCCACCGCGCTGGTCGGCGACCCGCTGCGACTGGGGCAGGTCCTGGTCAACCTGGGCAACAACGCCGTCAAGTTCACCGAGAAGGGCGCGGTGGTGGTCAGCGTCGAGAGGGTTGCCATGAAAGGCGACCAGGTCGAACTGCATTTCCAGGTGCGCGATTCGGGAATCGGCATGACCGGCGAACAGGTCTCGGCGCTGTTCAGGTCGTTCTCCCAGGCCGACAGTTCGACCACGCGCAAATATGGCGGCAGCGGCCTGGGCCTGGCCATTTCGCGCCGGCTGGTCGGCATGATGGGTGGCGAGATATGGGTCGACAGCGAGCCGGGCCAGGGCTCGACCTTCCATTTTCATGCGCTGCTGGGCGTGCAGGCCATGCCTTCGCTTCGCCCCGAACTGTATGCCGACGATCTCAACGGATTGCGCCTGCTGATCGTCGACGACAACCCCGTGGCACGCGAAATCCTGGCGACGATCGCCACCGAGTTCGGCGTGGACGCCGATACCGCCAGTGGCGGTGGCCAGGCCCTGGTGATGATTGCCGAGGCCGCGGCGGCGGCCGGCGGTCATCCTTACGACGTGGTGCTGACGGACTGGAAAATGCCGACGATGGATGGTGTGGAAACCATTCGCCGTCTGCAGGAATACACCGCCATGACGTCCTTCCCCGCGGTGATCATGGTGACCGCCCATGGTCGCGATGAAGCACTCGATGCGGCGGCAAGAAGCGGCGTCCGGGTCCAGGCCGTGCTGACCAAGCCGGTGACCTTCTCGTCGTTGTTCGACGCCGTGGTCGAGGCGCTGGGCAAGGGCAAGGTTGTCGACTCCCGCGTCCATCGCAAGGCCGAACGCAACAACGAGGCCTTGCGTCGGCTGCGTGGCGCCCGCGTGTTGCTGGTGGAGGACAACGACGTCAACCAGGAACTGGCCAGGGAGATCCTGGCCCAGGCCGGCATGGAAGTGGTGGTTGCCGGTCACGGCCAGGAAGCGCTCGACATACTGGCCCGTGACAGCCATTTCGACGCCGTGCTGATGGACTGCCAGATGCCGGTGATGGATGGCTACGAAGCCAGCCGGGCGATCCGCGCCCAGCCTGCGCTGGCGGGACTGCCGATCATCGCGATGACCGCCAACGCGATGATCGGCGACCGCGAGAAGGTCATCGATGCCGGCATGGTCGACCACATCGCCAAGCCGCTGCGCGTCGCCGACATGTTCGCGACGCTGGCGAAATGGGTCAGGCCTGCCGCTTCGTCAACTGCGGCCGTCCAGAAGGGCGCCATGCCGGTGCAGGAAAACCCCTCGTCCGGCATCACCGGCCCGACCGACGGCCTGCTGCCGCCGTTGCCGGGCATCGACACGAAGGTCGGCCTTGCCGCGGCGATGGACGACGTGGCGCTGTACACGCGCCTGCTGACGATGTTCCGCGACAGTCAGCGCGATTTCGAAACACGCTTCCTGAAGGCGTCGGAGCAGGGCGATCCGGCCGATCGACAGCGTGCGGCGCATACCCTGAAAGGCCTGGCCGGCACCCTCGGTGCACGGGCGCTGGAGACGTGCGCCGCCGCACTGGAACTTGCCTGCATCAACAGTGCGGGCGCGGACCGCATCGTCGATCTGTTGCAGCGTACCTGCGTCGAACTGGACAAGGTCATGGCTGGCCTCGCCGCCCTCACCACGCATGAGCCGGAGGCAATCGCCGGGTCTGCCGGCGCGGACCCGGAGTACCTGCAGGGACTGGTCCAGCGCCTGCGCATCCTGCTGCTCGATGGCGACGCGGAGGCTGCCGCGGTGATCGAGGAGATCCTCCGGCTCACCGGAGGGACTTCGCATGCATCCGCTTTTCATGACGTGGCGCGTGCCATGTCGGCTTTCGATTTTGAGGCGGCGCTGACGGCGCTCGATGCGCTTCCGCAGTAACGCGCCGATCACGGATTTTTTGCCCGGAACCCACGGGTGTATGTTAGACAGGGTCTCAGGGAATGCAGCCGCGAAGTGACGGAGACAGGCAATGAGCGAATCGGAAACCCGGGAAGTCGTGCTGGCCATCGACGATACCGCGGAAAACCTCGCCCTGATCAGCGAGGTGTTGCGCGGGGAGTTCAAGGTGAAGGTCGCCCCTGGTGGTGCGCGGGGATTGCAGCTGGCGCAGGCGTCGACGCCACCGGATCTGATCCTGCTCGACATCATGATGCCGGAGATGGATGGCTACGAAGTGCTGCGGCAGCTTCGGGCAGACCCGCGGACACGGGACATCCCGGTGATCTTCCTGACCGCGATGAGCTCGGTCGAGGAAGAACGCCGCGGCCTGGAGCTGGGCGCCGTCGACTACATCACCAAGCCGATCAGTCCACCGCTGGTGCAGTCGCGCGTGCGCAACCATCTGCAGCTCAAGGCGGCGCGTGACTTCCTGAAGTACAAGAGCGAGTTTCTGGAGCGCGAGGTGCAGCGGCGCACGCGGGAAGTCACGATGATCCAGGAGGTGACGATCCGCGCCCTGGCATCGCTGGCCGAAACCCGCGACAACGATACCGGCAACCACATCCTGCGCACCCAGCATTACGTGAAGCTGCTGGCGCAAAAGCTCGCCCGTCACCCGCGTTTCGCCGCCTTCCTGACCGAAGGCACGATCGACCTGCTGTTCAAGTCGGCACCGCTGCACGACATCGGCAAGATCGGCATTCCCGACCGGATTCTGCTCAAGGCGGGCAAGCTGACGCCGGACGAATTCGAAATCATGAAGATGCACACCACGCTGGGCGGCAACGCCATTGCCAATGCCGAAGCCGCCATCGGCGAGGAGATCGGCTTCCTGCGTTATGCCAAGGAGATCGCCTACAGCCACCAGGAATGGTGGGATGGCAGTGGCTATCCGAAGGGCCTGAAGGGAGACGAGATACCCATTTCGGCAAGGCTGATGGCCGTGGCGGACGTGTACGACGCATTGATCAACAAGCGCGTATACAAACGGGCGATATCCCATGAAGAGGCGGTGCAGGTCATCCGCGAAGGACGCGGAACGCACTTCGACCCGGACGTCGTCGATGCCTTCCTCGGCTGCGCGGACGGCATCCGCGAGATCGCGAACCGCTACAAGGAGTCATCGCAGGTCCTGGTGCGGCAGGCCGAGCGGATGATCACGGACCTTGGCGGCGAAGAGATCGAGATGTAGGCAAGCAGCGAAGCCGCGAGCCGATGGATGCGGCAGGGACGATGCCGGTCTGCACGACTTCAGCCAGGCGGTAATTCGCCGGTGCCTTCCAGGAAGCGGTAACCTACGCCAGGCTCGGTCTTCAGCCAGCGCGGCGCGGCTGGATCATCGCCCAGCTTCTGGCGCAGGCGGCCCAGCACGATGCGCAGGTAGTGGGTGTCCTGCACGTGGCTGGCACCCCATACCTCGCGCAGCAACTGTTGCTGGCTGACCACGCGGCCGGCATGGCGCAGCAGCAGCGCGAGCACGGCGTATTCCTTGCGGGTCAACGCGACCTCGTGGCCATCGAGGCTGACTTCACGTCGTACCAGATCGATCGCCAGATGGCCATCGTCATAACGTGGCGGCAGGTCGGTCGTGCCGGTTGCGGGATGGTGGCGCAGCAGGGCGCGCAGCCGGGCCATCAGTTCCTGCATGCCGAACGGCTTGGTCACATAGTCGTTGGCGCCGTTGTCCAGCGCGCGCACCTTCTCGCTCTCGGCGTTGCGCACGGACAGCATCAGCACCGGCACCGAGCTCCACTGGCGCAGTTCGGCCAGCACTTCGTGGCCTTCGCGATCGGGCAGGCCCAGGTCGAGGATGACCAGGTCGGGCGACTGCGTGGCAGCCAGTGTCAGACCTTCCGCCGCGCTGGCCGCCAGCAGTACCTGATAACCCTCGGCACGCAGGCCGATGTCGAGGAAGCGACGGATCTGCATCTCGTCATCGATCACCAGCACGCGTGGCGCGGACGTGTTCAAGCGCTGGTCTCCGGTGCAGGTGGCAGTGGCAGGGTGATGCGGATGGTGGTGCCGCCACCGGCCGTGGGCAAGGCTTCCACGCTGCCGCCATGCGCGCCGATCATGCCGCGGCAGATCGACAGTCCCAGCCCGGTGCCCTTGTTGCCGCGGTCGCCACGCGAGACCGAATGGAACATGTCGAAGATACGCGACCGCTCGTCCGGCGGAATGCCCGGGCCGTGGTCGATCACTTCGATCTGCAGCTGTTCGCCGGTCACGGCCGCCTCCACGTTCACGGCCTCGCCGGGCGGCGAGAAATGCGCGGCGTTTTCCAGCACGTTGAACAGCGCCTGCTCGATCAGTGCCGGGTGCACGTAGAGCAGCACCGTCTCCTGCGGCAGTGCCGTCCGTATGGCGAGTTCCGGGAAGAACCGGCGCAACCTGTCGGTGGCGGCGACCACCACTTCGGTCGCATCGACCCAGTCGCGATGCAGCCTGAGCGCGCCATGGCCGAGCCGGGTCATGTCCAGCAGGTTCTGGATGTAGCGGTCCAGCCGCTGGCCCTCATGCACGATCGACTGCAGCAACTCCTGCCGCTCGCCGCGCGGCAGTTGCGTTTCATACATGACAAGGGTGTCGGCAGCACCAATCATCGATGCCAGCGGCGAGCGCAGGTCGTGCGAGACGGAGGAGAGCAGGGCATTGCGCAGTCTCTCGGTTTCACCTTGCACGCGCGCCTGCTCCAGCTCGTGCGCCAAACGGGCGCGTTCCAGTGCCAGCGCAATGTCCTGACCCATTGCGAGCGCCAGCTCGCGCCGCTCGACGTCGGGTTCGTCCGAACCCGGCGTGGCAAACGTCACCCTGCCATGGTCATGTGCGCCAACGGTCAACGGAACCACCCAGCGATCGTCAGAATCGCCGTTCCGTTCGACCGTGGATTCGCCCTCGGCAGGGTCGATGCGCGCGGTTGCACCGACAGCTTGCGTCAGTGCGCGCGCGCCGACCTCGCGAATCGCTGCAGCATCGCTGGCGGTAGCCAGTTGCTTGCCAAGCTGCAACAGCGTGCGTGCCCGCAACTGGGCGGCACGCAGCGAGACGACCTGGCTGGAGAGCCGGGTGGCCATGCGGCTGCAGACCAGGGCGACGATCAGGAACAGGCCGATCGCCAGCACGTCGTCGGCGCTGGCGACTGCCAGCGTGTGGCGTGGCCGGGTGAAGAAGAAGTTGTCGCCGATGAAACAGAGCACGGCGGTATAGACGGCCACGGCCATGCGCTTGCGCACCGCAACGGCAAGCACCGCGGTCAGCAGGATCAGCGACAGGTTGGCGATCGACAGGTAGCGGTCGGCGACGAAAGCCAGCGCAAAGGCCGCCAGCGTGACCATCGTGGCAAACAGGTAGTCGGCTACGATCGAACCGCGTCGGCGGCGTGACGCCGGCTCATGCATGCTGCAGGCGCCTCGGTGCCGGGGTTGCTGGCTGGCGTCGCGTCATATCTCCACCTCCGATCCGAGCTCGATGCGCCGATTGCCAGGAATCTGGAAGAACGCCGTCGCGGACAGCGCATTGTGCGCCATGAAGGCGAACAGGCGGTCACGCCACGCCGCCATGCCGTGGGCATGGCGGCCGGCCACCACGGTCTCGCGCGACACGAAGAAGGTGGTTTCCATCATGTCGAACGGCAGGCCGGCCGGGCCGCATTGCGCCAGCCGCAGCGGTACATCCGGGTCCTCGCCGAAGCCGAAGCGCAGGCGCAGTCGAATGAATCCTTCGCCCAGCGCCGTCCATTCGAACCATTCGGCGGGCTCGGCCCGGGGCGTATCCAGGGTCTCCACCGTGAGCAGCACGTTGCGTTCGTGCAATACCTTGTTGTGCTTGAGGTTGTGCAGCAGCGAGCTGGGGATCGACTCGGGGTTGGCGGTAAGGAACACGGCCGTGCCGGGTACCCGCGTCGCCGGGTGATCGGCCAGGTTGCGGATGAACGGCGCCAGCGCCAGGCCGCCTTGCTGGATTTCGCGCACCACCAGCTCGCGCCCGCGGCGCCAGGTGGTCATCGCCACGAAAACGCCCAGGCCCAGCGCCAGCGGAAACCAGCCGCCGTGCTCGACCTTGACCAGGTTGGCGCTGAAGAAGCCAAGGTCCACGGTGAGCAGGCAGGCGCCGGTGGCGAGCACCGCGGGAAGACGCCAGCGCCACTGGTAGCGCGCCACCACCAGGGCCAGCAGGGTGGTGATGACCATGGTGCCGGTGACCGCGATGCCGTAGGCGGCGCCCAGGTTGTCCGACGAGCGGAAGCCGAGCACGGCCGCCACGATCAGGACCAGCAGGACCCGGTTGATCCACGGCACGAAGATCTGCCCCGCCATCTCGTGTGACGTGTGCACCACGGGCATGCGTGGCATGTAGCCCAGTTGCATCGCCTCGCGCGTCATCGAGAATGCGCCGGAGATCACCGCCTGCGAGGCGATCACGGTGGCCGCGGTCGCCAGCGCGATCATCGGGTACAGCATGAACCGCGGTACCAGGTGGTAGAACGGGTTGGCCACCGCAGCGGGGTCGTGAAGGATCAGCGCGCCCTGGCCGAAGTAGTTCAGCACCAGCGCCGGCAACACGAAATTGAACCAGGCCAGCTGGATCGGCCGCTTGCCGAAATGGCCCATGTCCGCATAAAGCGCCTCCGTGCCGGTGACCGCCAGCACCACCGCACCCAGCGCGAAGAAGGCTTCGGCCTGATTGCGCAGAAAGAAGTCGAAGCCGTAGCCCGGGCTGAGCGCCAGCAGGACTTCCGGGTTGCGCGCGATACCCAGCACGCCGAGCCCGGCGATGCTGATGAACCAGACCGCGCAGACCGGGCCGAACACGGCGCCGATGCGGTGGGTGCCGTGCTTCTGCAGCCAGAACAGGCCGACGATGACGCCGATGGTGATCGGTACCACCCAGCGTTCAAGCGCGGGCGCGGCCACTTTCAGTCCCTCGACCGCCGACAGCACCGAGATCGCCGGGGTAATCACGCCGTCGCCGTAGAACAGCGCAGCACCGAACAGGCCCAGCGCAATCAGGCTCATGCGCAGCCGTGGCACGTGCCGCGCGCTGCGCTGGGCCAGCGCCAGCAAGGCCATGATGCCGCCCTCGCCGCGGTTGTCGGCGCGCATGATGAAAAGCAGGTACTTGATCGAGACCACGATGATCAGCGACCAGAACACCAGGCTCAGCGCGCCCAGCACATTCGCCGGAGAGGCCGGCACGCCATGCGCGCCGAACACTTCCTTCAGCGTGTACAGGGGGCTGGTGCCGATGTCACCGTAGACCACGCCCACGGCGCCGAGCGCCAGCGCGGCGAGGCGGCGCTTTTGTGGAGAGTTGCTCATGCGCGCTGGTCGGTGGCGCGGGCTTGGGCAGAAGCCGGTGCGATGTGAGGAGCGGGGATGTAGAACATCTGCAGTACCTGGAACGGATCAGGCGCGCAGTCTGGGCGTCAGGCTGTAACAACGGCATAGCGTCGTGCGGCAACAGCATAAAATTCGCGTAAAAAATCCCGTGGTCGTGGTGGTCGCCCCAACAGAACAGGCCCGGGATACGAGCCCCCGGGCCTGCTGCAGTACGTCGCGGCGATCCTCGTCGTGGCGTGTGTGGGCCTTACTTCGCTTCCTTCTCCATCAGCTTGTCGACCATGCTGGCGGGCACTTCCTGGTAGTGATCGAAGATCATCGAGAAGTTGCCGCGGCCGCTGGTGGCCGAGCGCAGGAAGTTGATGTAGCCGAACATTTCCGACAGCGGCACGAAACCCTGCACGAAGGCCGAGGTGCCCTTCTGGCCCTGGTCGGTGATGGTGCCGCGGCGGCGGTTGATGTCGCCGATCACGTCGCCCAGGTAGGTCGCTTCGGTGACCACCTCCAGGCTCATGATCGGCTCCAGCAGCTTCGGCTTGCTGAGCTTCTGCGCTTCGCGGAAGCACTGGCGGGTGGCGATCTCGAAGGCCAGCGCGGAGGAGTCGACGTCATGGAACTTGCCGTCGATCAGGCGTGCCTTGAAGTCGACCACCTCGTAGCCGGCGATCTGGCCTTCGCGCGATTCGGTCTTGATCGCGTGCTCGACCGCGGGGATGTATTCTCGGGGCACGCGGCCGCCGACCACCTCGTCGGAGAACACCACGCCCGAGCCCGGTTCGCCCGGCTCGAAGATCATCTTCACCTCGGCGAACTGGCCCGAGCCGCCGCTCTGCTTCTTGTGCGTATAGGTGTGCTCGACGGTCTGGCCGAATGCCTCGCGGAAGCTCACCCGCGGCTTGCCCATGCTCGCTTCCACGCCCAGTTCGGTGCGCATGCGGTCGATGGTGATTTCCAGGTGCAGCTCGCCCATGCCCTTGAGCACGGTCTGGCCGGTTTCCTGGTCCACTTCCATGCGCAGCGACGGATCGGCCTTGACCATCTTGTAGAGCGCGGTGGACAGCTTGTCGACGTCGTTGCGGCTCTTCGGCTCGACCGACACGCTGATCACCGGGTCGGGGAAGCGCATGCGCTCGAGCAGCGCTGGGTGCGCCGGATCGCTCAGCGAGTCGCCGGTCTCGGTGTCCTTCATCGAGACGAAGGCGCAGATGTCGCCCGCGCGGACCTCATCGATCTCTTTCGTGTCGTCGGCCTGCACTTCGACGATGCGGCCCACGCGCTCCTTCTTGCCGCGGGTGACATTGAGCAGGGTGTCGCCCTTCCTGATCACGCCGGAGTAGATGCGGCAGAAGGTCAGCGTGCCGAACTGGTCGTTGATCACCTTGAACGCCAGCGCGCGCGCCGGCGCGTCGTCGGTCACCGCCTGTTCGCCGACGACGTTGCCGTCCTCGTCGACCATCGCGATGCCGCCGTTCTCGCCGGGGTAGGGCAGGTAGTCGACCACGGCATCCAGCAACTGCTGCACGCCCTTGTTCTTGTACGACGAGCCGCACAACACCGGCACCAGCTCGCCGGTGACGGTGCCCTTGCGGATGCAGCGCTTGAGCACGGCCGGGTCGAATTCGCCGGTGTTGATCAAATGTTCGAACGCGTCGTCGTCCAGCGCCAGCGCGCTTTCCAGCAGGTCCTCACGCAGCCTGGGCAGGTCGGCGATCCACGCGTTGTCGGCGTCGGAGCCGAACTTCAGGCGGTCTTTCAGCTGCTCCAGCGGCACGCTCTCCCACACGCTGTCCTTGTCGTCGGAGGCCCAGATGTAGCCCGTGCCGGCGACCAGGTCGGCCATGCCCACGAATTCGTCGCTGCTGCCCAGCGGCACCTGGCACAGCAGCGCGTTGGCGCCGAGGCGCTCGCGGATGCCCTTCACGCAATGCGCGAAGTTGGCGCCGATGCGATCCATCTTGTTGACGTAGCACAGCCGCGGCACCTTGTACTGGTCGGCCAGGCGCCAGTTGGTCTCGGTCTGCGGCTCCACGCCGGCGACGCCGTCGAACACCACCACGGCGCCGTCCAGCACGCGCAGCGAGCGGTTCACCTCGATGGTGAAGTCGACGTGTCCCGGCGTGTCGATGACGTTGATCTGGTGGCCCTTCCACACCGCCGACACCGCGGCCGACTGGATCGTGATGCCGCGCTTGCGCTCCTGCTCCATGTAGTCAGTGGTGGTGGAACCCTTGCCTTCCTTGGTGTCGTGCACGTCGACGATCTGGTGCTTCTTGCCGGTGTAATACAGCACGCGCTCGGTGGTCGTGGTCTTGCCCGCGTCGATGTGCGCGATGATGCCGATGTTGCGGTACAGATTCAGGGGTTTGTTGCGGGCCACGGGCAGAACTCCATAGGGCGGCACGATGACGTGTCGGGAACAGACGGCTCAGATGCCGTCTGTTGCGGGGATTTTCAATGCAGGCGGTGCGACGGCCACGCCGTCAGCCGGACAGCAGGTCCTCGTAGAACGCGCCGAACGGTTCGGTGGGGTGCGCGATCTGGATCTCCAGTATCCACAGGTCGCGTGACGGCGGCGCGCCCAGGTCGGCCAGGTCGCCGCCCTTGTGGATCGCGTGCGGGAAGTCGCCCACCCGGTGGCCCTTGGTGGCCTGGTTGAAGCGCCAGCCCATCGCGGCGGCGCGCGCCTCGGCGAACGCATACAGCGCCTGGCCGCTCAGCCCCTGGCCACGCCAGGCGTCGGCCACCTCGTGGAACAGCGCGCGCGCCGCCTCGGCGCAGGCCTGCTGTTGCGGGGCATCCCCGATCACGAAGGTGTCGCCGACATCGCCTTCATGGCCGTCGAAGACCAGGCCGAGATCGATGAAGTAACTGTCGTTCTCGCCCAGCCGCACGCCAGGATCGGAGGCTTGCCGGTAGGCCTTGGTGGTATTCGCGCCGATGCGTACCAGCACCGGATGCCACAGCCGCTCGCAGCCCAGTTCGCGGAACACCTCCATCGCCTCGGCCTTGGCCTCTTCCTCGCTGATGCCCGGACGCATGCGCTGGCGGATGCCGTGCAGGGCGTCCCAGCTGCGCTCGCGGGCGCGCTGCATCAGTGCCGGGTCGTAGCGCTGGCCGACCGCTTCGCGGGGGAGTGAAGTCATGGGTGACGGACCATCAGACCAGGTGGATCAACACCAGCGCCACCAGCGCGGGCAGGGCCTGGAACCACAGGATCTTCCGCGCCGCGGTCAGTCCGCCGTAGATGCCGGCGATCAGCACGCAGACGAGGAAGAACAGCTTCACGCTGAAGCCGGCGCCGCCGTTGCCCAGCAGCAGTCCCCACACCAGTCCGGCAGCGAGGAAGCCGTTGTAGAGCCCCTGGTTCGCTGCCAGCGCCTTCGACTGTTCGGCGAACTCCGCCGTGGTGCCGAATGCGCGGCGCCCGGACGGCCGTGTCCACAGGAACATCTCCAGCACCAGGAACCACAGGTGCAGCAGCGCAATCAGCGCGATCACGATGTTGGCGGCAACGGACATGGCGGGTTCCCTGGCTGGCGAGAGGAGTGGCTGGACCGCAGTGTTGCAGTCGAACCGGTCGCCCGCAATCACGACCTCTGAGAGCTTGTGAAGAAAACCACTTCCTGTGGTTTGCTTCTATCGCACGTCCGGTACATGCCCGGACGTGCTCACGCGGATCAGTCACTTGCGTGACCGATCCGCGTCCGGCCATCCGTGGCCGGGCTTCGAGGTTGAAAAATCACAACCTCTCAGCGCGGTGCGGCGTCGCGCCGGAAGGTCACCACCAGCACGTCGCGATGTGCCGCTTGCGCGGGATCGAGCGGGGTCACCGCGGTCACGCCGTGGAAGACACGGTGGTCGTCGACCAGGGCGGCGTCCAGCGGGTGGGTCAGGGTGAACTGGCCGACTTCGCGGCGATCGGCCGCGTGGATGGTGGTGGTGCCGCGCTCGATGTTCTCGCGGTCGATCAGCAGCACCAGCACGTAGTCGACGCCGTCGCGGTGCACGCCTTCGGGGGTGGGTTCGCCGGCCTCGTCCGCGCGGGCCTCGATGCGGAACTGGTGCACCTCGACATGCCAGTGGCGCACCTGCGGCGCCAGCGCGCCGAACCGCTCGTGGCAGAACGCGAGGATGCGGCGCAGGCTGGCGCCGTCGGCGATCGCCGGCAGTACCGGCTCGAACCAGCGCAGGATGTCGCCCTGCAGCGGGTTGTAGTGGAGGCTCTGGTAATGCGGCTGGTGCGCTTCGGCGCGCACGCCGTATCCAGCATCGGCGGAGAAGGTGGCGTGCCGGCGCCGGCGATGGCGACCGCTGGCGGCCAGGTAGCTGTCCGGCGCCAGGTCGTTCCAGCTGGCGACGAAGGCGGGCCAGTCGGTAAGCGCCGAGGCGGGCAGCAGGTCTCGCATGATCTCGGCGGTGACGAAGGCAAAACCGTCGCGCTGCAGCCGGGCATGCAGGGCGGACGTGTCGGGGTGGGGAGTCATCGGCATACGTTAGCAGGACGCGGAAGGCGCGGCGACGGCCTTGCACCGCCCGGGGTGGTCGCGGTTGCGAGGCGGTTCAGCGGGCCGGATGTCGGGTGGAAAGTCGCTCTTTAAGCATTTTGTGAGTTGTGTCCATATATACGTCTAGATGTTTAGACGTCTATTGACAGTTGATTGGCAAGGCCTCAAGATCCGCCTCACTCATCGAGACCGGCTGAGGGACAGGCCCTTTGAAGCCGGGGCAACCTGCGGAACGTTTCCGCCACGGTGCCAACTCCTGCGGGGATGCTTCGGCATCCACCGGTAGATGGGCGTGATCCGGTTCGCGGCGTGCTGCCGTCGTGCCATGGATGACGACCTTTCCGGTAGCTCGCAGGGCGATGTCGACCGGAGAGCGCGAGATGACCTTCCTGCCCGAAGCCCGCTGTATCGAGACGCGCTGTAGCGGCGCCGCCGACAGCGCGTCCCCGTCTTCCATCGAGCCGCGCGCCCGCCTCACCGCCCAGCGCGGCACGCGCCGGCTGCAGCTCAGCCCGAAGTACGGCGCCGGCGCGCGCGCGGTCGAGGTGAGCTATGCATGGCACGGCGCGGCAGGCGCGCCCACGGTGATCGTGCAGGGCGGCATCTCGGCCGATCGCGACGTCAGCGCCCCGGCCGGTGCGGCGGCCCCGGGCTGGTGGCAGGAGCTGGTCGGCGACGGTGCGGCGATCGACCTGACCCGCTGCCGGGTGTTGGCGATCGACTGGCTGACCCCGGCGCAACTGGGCACCGCGTCCATCTCCAGCGAAGACCAGGCCGACGCGCTGGCCGCGCTGCTGCGCGAGCTGGGCCTGACCCAGGTGCACGCCTTCGTCGGCTCGTCGTATGGCGCGATGGTGGGGCTGGCTTTCGCCGCCCGCCATCCGCGCCAGCTGGAACGGCTGGTGCTGCTGGCCGGCGCCCATCGCGCCCATCCGCTCAGCACCGCCCAGCGCAGCGTGCAGCGCGGCATCGTGCGGCTGGGCCAGGCCAGCGGCCACGTCGATGAGGCGCTGGCGCTGTCGCGGCAGCTGGCGATCACCACCTACCGCGGCAGCGCCGAGTTCGGCCGCCGATTTGCCGGCGCCCCGGCATTCCGCGACGATCGCTTCCACTTCCCGGTCGAGGACTACCTGGAACACCAGGGCCGCCGCTTCGTGGAGCGCTTCGACGCCGATCGTTTCCTCGCCCTGTCCGAGTCGATCGACCTGCACGACGTGGCGCCCGAGCAGGTGCCCACGCCGACCACGCTGATCGGCTTCCCGTCGGACCGGCTGGTGCCGCTGGCCGACCTGTGCGAACTGCAGCGTCGCCTGCGCGGGCCGGCCACGCTGGAAGTGGTCGAGTCGCCGTACGGCCACGACGCCTTCCTGAAAGAACCCGAACAACTCGCCCCCCTGCTGCGCGAAGCCCTGACCCTGTAGGGCGGGCACTGCCCGCCGCCGTTGACGCGGCGGCAATGTCGAAAAGCCGGCGGGCAGTGCCCGCCCTACGAAGAAAGCCACCGCTTGCTGAAAGACCTGGAGATTGAGATGACCTCGCCCGCCCCCTGTACCCGCGCCGTGCGCGCCGGCATCGAAAGCGACACCCAGCACGGCGCCGTGGTGCCGGCCCTGCATCTGTCGACCAACTACAGCTTCGCCGGCTTCGGTCGCAAGCGCGCCTATGACTACTCGCGCAGCGGCAACCCCACCCGCGACCTGCTGGGCGACGCCCTGGCCGACCTGGAGCAGGGCGTGGGCGCGGTGGTGACTTCCAGCGGGATGTCGGCGGTGGCGCTGGCGCTGGAACTGGTGCCGGCCGGCGCCACCGTGCTGGCGGCGCACGACTGCTACGGCGGCACCTGGCGCCTGCTCGATGCGTGGGCGAAGAAGGGCCGCTTCAGCGTCGAGTTCGCCGACCTCACCGATCCGGTGTCGCTGGCCGCCGGCCTGGCGCGCCGCCCGGCGCTGGTGTGGGTGGAAACCCCATCCAACCCGCTGCTGCGGATCACCGACATTCGCCACGTGGCGCAGGCCGCCCATGCGGTGGGCGCCCTGCTGGTGGTGGACAACACCTTCCTGTCGCCGGCGCTGCAGCAGCCCCTGCTGCTGGGCGCGGACGTGGTGGTGCATTCGACCACCAAGTACATCAACGGCCACAGTGACGTGGTCGGCGGCGCCGTGGTGGCGCGCGACGCGGCGGTGGCCGAGCAGCTGAAGTGGTGGGCCAACTGCAACGGCCTCACCGGCGCGCCGTTCGACAGCTACCTCACCCTGCGCGGCCTGCGCACCCTGGGCGTGCGCCTGCGCCAGCACCAGGAAAGCGCCGCCCGCATCGCCGAACGCCTGGAGGCCCACGCGGCCGTGCGCACCGTCTATTACCCGGGCCTGGCCAGCCATGCCGGCCACGTGCTGGCGGGGCGCCAGCAGCAGGGCTTCGGCGCCATGCTGAGCTTCGAGCTGGACGGCGACGTGGCCCAGGTCGAGGCCTTCGTCGATGGCCTGCAACATTTCTCGCTGGCCGAATCGCTGGGCGGGGTGGAGAGCCTGGTCGCCCATCCGGCCAGCATGACCCACGCCTCGATGGCGCCGGAGGCGCGCCGCACCGCCGGCATTTCCGACAGCCTGCTGCGGCTGTCGGTGGGCATCGAGGATGGCGACGACCTGCTGCGCGATCTGGACGCGGGGCTGCAGCGCGCCATCGCCGTAAAGACGTCCAAACGCCGGGTGCCTGCATGAGCGCCGTGCTGGCCGAGCCGGCCCTGCTTCCGCGGCCGGAGTCCGCGCCTGCGATCGCCGTCGTCCTGCTGGGGACCGGCGTGGTCGGCGGCGCCTTGCTGAAGCTGCTGAACACCTCGTCGGCCAGTGCCTTGCGGCTGGTCGGCGCGGCCAATTCGCGGCGCCAGCAGACCGAGCCGGCCCGGCTGGCCCAGCGCAACCTGCGCGAACAGCTGAACCAGCACGGCGCACCACGCGACGATGCCGGCCTGCTGGCGGCGCTGGACGCCAGCGGCGCGCCGGTCAGGGTGATCATCGACGCCACCGCCAGCGCGACCCTGGCCACGCGCCATGCCGAGTGGCTGGCGCAGGGCTACCACGTGGTCACCGCCAACAAGGCGCTGGCCGGCGGCGAGCTGTCCGGCTGGCGCGCGCTGCAGGCCGCGCTGGCGCAAGGGGGGCGCTATGGCGACTCGGCCACCGTGGGCGCCGGCCTGCCGGTGCTGTCGACGTTGCGCCGGCTGCGCCATTGCGGCGACGCCTTGCTGACCCTGGAAGGCGTCTTCTCCGGTTCGCTGTCGTGGCTGTTCAACCAGTACGACGGCAGCCGCCCGTTCTCCGAACTGCTGCGCGAGGCGCGCCAGCTTGGCTATACCGAACCCGACCCGCGCTCGGACCTGTCCGGCGAGGACGTGGCGCGCAAGCTGCTGATCATCGCCCGCAACGCGGGCTACGCCCTGGGCGCCGACGAGGTGCAGGTGGAAGGCCTGGTGCCGCCGTCCTTGTGCGCGCTGGACACCGAGGCGTTCATGACGCGGCTGGACGAGCTGGACGCCGCACTCGCCGCGCGCTGTGCCGAAGCCAGCTCGCGCGGCTGCGTGCTGCGCTTCCTCGCCCGCCTGAACCAGCGCGGCCAGGCCCGCGTCGGCCTGACCGAAGTGCCGCTCACCCATCCCGCCGCGCGGCTGTACGGCACCGACAACCAGTTCGCCCTCACCACCACCCGCTACAACACCCAGCCGCTGGTGATCCAGGGCCCGGGCGCCGGCCCGGAAGTGACCGCGCAGGCCTTGCTGGGGGACGTGCTGGCGCTGGGTTGAGGTCGCTCAGCTTGCCGGTGCGGCGATCGCCTCGACCTGGATGCGCAAGGTCACCGTCATGTCGAAACCGTAGGCCTTGCCTGCGTCCATGCCGTACGCGTCGCGCTTGAACGTAGCCAGCGCATCGGCACCGCAGACCTCGCGCTTGAACATCGGGTGCGGCATGCATTTGAAGCTGTTGATCTTCAGGTCCAGCGGATGGGTGACTCCGTGCAGGGTCAGCTGGCCGCTGACCCGGGTCGGTGCGCCGTTGACGAAGTCGACCAGCTTGCCGGTGTAGTGCGCCTGCGGGTACTTCGCCGTGTCGAACAGTTCCTCGCCCTGGGTGCCGGCGTTGAGCTGGTCCTGGCCGAAATCGGCGCTCTTCATGTCGACGATGACGTCCACCGAGCCGGTGCCTGCGGCCTTGTCCAGCATCACCGTGCCGCTGCTGTGGTTGAACTTGCCGCGCCACACCGACAACCCGCCCATGTGGTCGGCCTCGAAGCTGGGATAGGTGTGGTCGGGATCGATGTTGTACTTGACCGTGGCGGCGCTGGCCGCCGAACCGAAGGCGAGCAGGGCGGCGAAGCACAGCGTGTTGAGCGAGCGGCAGGTCTTGGGTGACATGGGTGATTCCTCGGGTTGGGCGGCGTGGCGGTTTGCGCGGGTCTGCCATGGCGACGAATGGCCACGGGCATTTTCGACATGGGCGCAGCGCAAAAACAAAAACGCGCAGCCGATGGCTGCGCGCTGTGGTGGAACGAAGGGGCCGGTGTCAGTGCCCGGTGACCCGCTCGGCGGTTTCCTCGTCCGGCGGCACCAGCGGCGCATCCGGATCGTCATGCGCTTCCATCCGCGCCGCTTCCACCGACGGCGTGCGCCAGCCGGACTTCACGCCCCACAGGTAGAACGCCAGGCCGATCACCGCGACCAGCAGCAGGTCCCAGCCATACGGCAGGTAACCCTTGCCGCCGAAGGTGGTGCTGCCGGCCCACGACACCACGGCCAGCGCGGGCAGGTAGCAGACCAGCCACCAGGCGCCCTTCATCTGGCGGCCGAAGTCGTGCCAGCCGGCCTTGGCCTGGTAGTAGAAGTACACCGGCAGCGCGACCACCATCAGCAGGATGATCTCGCCGGTCAGCGGCCACTTCGCCCAGTACAGCAGCTCGGTCGACATGATGAAGGCGATGCCGGCCAGGATCGGCAGGCCGGCCAGCCGGAACGGGCGGTTGAGCTCCGGCGCGGTGCGACGCAGCGTCATCACGCTGACCGGACCGGTGAGGTAGGAGATGATCGTCGCCACCGAGATCACCGCCGCCAGCGAACCCCAGCCGCGGAAGAAGAACAGGAACAGGAACGACACCACCAGGTTCACCCACATCGCCGGACGCGGCACGCCCCACTTCGGATGCACGCGGCCCAGGATCTTCGGCAGCGTGCCGTTGCGCTCCATGCCGTAGAGCATGCGCGCGGTGGTGGCGGTGTAGGTCATGCCGGTGCCGCTGGGGCTGATCACCGCGTCGATGAACAGCAGGGTTGCCAGCCACTGCAGGCCCAGGATGATCGCCAGGTCGGCGAACGGCGACGAGAAGTCGATGCCGTGCCAGCCCACGTTGGCCAGCATCTCGCGCGGCACCGCGCCGATGAACGAGACCTGCAGCAGCACGTAGACCACGGTGGCCAGCGCGATCGAGCAGACGATCGCGAACGGAATGCTGCGACCCGGATTGCGCGCTTCGCCGGCCAGGTTCACCGGGCTCTGGAAACCGTTGAAGCTGAACACGATGCCGGCGATCGCCACTGCGGTGAGGATCGACGGGAAATCGGTCTTGTGCAGCTCGCCGTGGATGCCGACGCTGAAGTTCTCCGGATGGAAGCCGCTCATGATCAGCAGCACCGCGGTGAGCGCGGGGATGATCAGCTTGAACAGCGTGATCGCCGTGTTCGAGCGGGCGAACAGCTTCACGCTCCAGAAGTTGAACAGGAAGTACGCGATCACCAGCGCCGCCGCGATCAGCAGGCCATTGGTGCTCAGCTCGCCGTGGCCGCCGGGCACCTTGTGGTACAGGTCCTTCGCCCAGTCCCACTTCCACGACGACATGTACTGCGCCGACGCTTCCGCCTCCACCGAGATCACCGAGACGATCGCGATCCAGTTCGCCCACGCCGCGATGAAGCCCACTAGCGAACCGTGCGAGTAGTGACCGTAGCGCACCATGCCGCCGGACTCGGGGAACATCGCGCCCAGCTCCGCGTAGGTCAGCGCAATCGTCATGATGATCGCCGCACCCAGCACCCAGGCCCAGATCGCACCGGGGCCGGCGATCTGCGCGGCGCGCCAGGCGCCGAACAACCAGCCCGAACCGATGATGGAGCCCAGGCCGGTAAGCATCAGGGCGAACGGGCCGACGTCGCGGCGAATCGCGCGTTCTTGTGTCATGGAGGTTCCCGTAGCGGCGCCGAGCACGCCGTAAAGGGGTCGATGGTTGCAGAATCGGGCGGGGGATGTCACCTGTCGGTGGTCATGGAGCCTGTTTTGCTCCCTTTCCTGGAGGAAAGGATGGCTCTTGATCCGGCTTCTTGAGCCGCTGCGCGTCGGTTGTTATCGCAATGATCGAGGGCCGAAGCTTTCGTGCGCCTGCGGCCCGAAAGCCCTTCGCTTTTGTCGGTGAAAATTCCGCGACGCAGCCTCAGCACTCGATGACGTTGACCGCCAATCCGCCTCGCGACGTTTCCTTGTACTTGTCCTTCATGTCGCGCCCCGTATCGCGCATGGTCTTGATGACCTTGTCCAGCGACACGCGGTGCTTGCCGTCGCTCTTCAGCGCCATGCGGCTGGCGTTGATGGCTTTCACCGAGCCCATCGCGTTGCGTTCGATACAGGGGATCTGCACCAGGCCGCCGATGGGGTCGCAGGTGAGGCCGAGGTTGTGTTCCATGCCGATTTCGGCGGCGTTCTCCACCTGCATCACGTTGCCGCCCAGCGCGGCGGTGAGGCCACCGGCGGCCATCGAGCAGGCCACGCCGACTTCGCCCTGGCAGCCGACTTCGGCGCCGGAGATCGAGGCGTTTTCCTTGTACAGGATGCCGATGGCGGCGGCGGTGAGCAGGTATTCGATGATGCCTTCGTCGTCGGCCTTGGGACAGAAGCGCAGGTAGTAATGGCCGACCGCGGGGATGATGCCGGCCGCGCCGTTGGTGGGCGCGGTGACCACGCGGCCGCCGGCGGCGTTTTCCTCGTTGACGGCCAGTGCGTAGAGATTGACCCAGTCGAGGATGGTCAGCGGATCCTTCAGCGCGGCCTCGGGCTGGTTGCGCAGGTCTTCCAGCATCGCCGGCGCGCGACGTGTAACCTTCAGGCCGCCGGGCAGGGTGCCGGGCGAACGCAGGCCGCGTTCGACGCAGTCCTTCATCGCCTGCCAGATGGTCAGCAGGCCGGCGCGGGTTTCCGCTTCCGGGCGCCACACGCTCTCGTTCGCCATCATCAGCTGGGCGATGGTGAGCTTGTGCTGCTTGCACAGCGCCAGCATTTCGTCGCCGCTGGTGAACGGGTAGGGCTGGGCCGTGGTGTCCGCCACGATGCGGTCTTCGGCCGCCTCGTCGGTGTTGACGACGAAGCCACCGCCGACGGAGTAGTAGTCGCGGCTGGCCAGTTCGTTGCCGTCGGCGTCGTAGGCGGAGAAGCGCATGCCGTTGGTGTGGAACGGCAGCTTCTGGCGCTTGTTGAAGACCAGGTCGGATTTCTCGTCGAACGCGATCTCGTGGCTGCCGAGCAGGCGGATGCGCCCGGTGCCGCGGATGCGCTCCAGCGCCGCCGGAATCTGGTCGGCGTCGACGGTGTCCGGATGCTGGCCCTCGAAGCCCAGCAGCACGGCCTTGTCGGTGCCGTGGCCGCGGCCGGTCATCGCCAGCGAGCCGTACAGTTCGGCGCGTACCCGGGTCACGCGGTCGAGTACGCCCTTCTCGTCCAGCCAGCGCTCGGCAAAGCGCGCGGCGGCGCGCATCGGGCCCACGGTGTGCGAGGAAGACGGACCAATACCGATCTTGAACAGGTCGAATACGCTGACGGCCATGAGTGCGCTGCTTGGGTGTGGGTTGACCGGTTATTCTACGCGGCGTCCCCAGCCATTCGCAGCCGCATGTCCGACCTGATCCTGTACCAGCGCGACTACTGTCACTTGTGCGATCTCGCCCTGGCGGTGATGGCCGAGGCGCGTGCGCCGGAGTTCGACAGCGAATGGGTGGACGATTCGGCCGAACTGGAACAGCGCTATGGCACCCGCGTGCCGGTGCTGCGCGATACGCGCGACGGGCGCGAGCTGGACTGGCCGTTCGATGCGGCTGCGGTGCGCAGGTTCCTGACGAAGTGAGCTCCCTCCCCTGCGCAGCAGGGGAGGGTTGGGGTGGGGTTCGCTCTTGATCGTGATTGCAAGGTCAAAAGCGACCCCCTCCCTACCCTCCCCCTGCAAGCAGGGGGAGGAAAAAAAAGCGGCTACCCGCGCCGGCTTTTCAAGCGCTTCAGGATTTCCTCGCGCGCCTCGCGCAGGATCGAATCGCGATCGAGGCTGGCCACGATGTCGGCGACGGCGCGTTTGGCGCCCGCTTCGCCCCAGGATTTTCCGCCGACCAGATAACGCTCCGCGGCGCGGCCGATCAGCACGGTGGCGTACCAGCCCAGCGCGCCCTGTGCCGCGGCGGTGACCACGACGGACAACCCGGCACTGACGCCTTTCAGGGCCGAGGCGACCAGTTGCATGCCCCAGATCGCGCCCATCAGCGCGGCCAGCTGGGCGGAGATCACCGCGACCAGCCGGCCGGATTCGGCGCGGGTCAGCGGCAGGCCGTAGACGCGTGACAGTTGCACTACCATCGCCGCATCCAGTCCCGCGGCGGCCAGCAGGTCGGCGACCGGGATCGGGTTCAGCGCGACCGCGACGCCCTTGGCGATGCAGTAGTGATGGATCAGTTTTGCCGCCACCGCCTTGCGGGTTTCGGCGATGCGCGCGCTGACCTGGTCGGTGAGCCGGCCGGCGTACAGGCCGGCGTTGATCGCCGACAGCGTCTTGCCTTCGCGGGCGGCGATCGCCAGCAGGCGCTCGCGCAGCGCGGCGACGTCCGGCGTGCGTGCTTGCTCGCGTTGCTGTTCGTGGCCGCGGGCGTCGACCTCGACCACGCGTTGCGGGGCCGGGTGGGCCGCCACCGCCAGCACGTCATCGGCGCGCACCAGCCCGGCCACGCGCAGGCGCAGGTGTTCCAGCAGGCCGTCCAGTTCGTCGCGGCCGTAGCGGTCGGCCTTGTTCAGTGCCAGCAGCAGCGGGCGCTGGGTTGCGGCGAGATTTTTCAGCGCGTCGAGTTCTTCGCGGGTAAGGTCGCCGTCGCAGACGAAGATCACCAGGTCGCTGACCTCGGCCACCTCGAACGCGAGTTTTTCGCGTGCCTCGCCGTCGAGTTCGTTGATGCCGGGTGTGTCGATCAGCACCAGGCCGTCGTGCTGGGCCTCGTCGAGCAGGGCGTGCTCGGCATCGGTGGTGGTGCCGTGCAGGACGCCCACGGTGAACGCCTCGCGGCCGAGCAGCGCATTGCCCAGCGCCGACTTGCCCGCGGAGACGCGGCCGAACACGGCTACGTGCAGTTCGCCACGCTGGAGCTTGTCCAGCATCTGCTCGATGCGGCTGAAATCCGCGGCCAGTTCGCTGCGTACCGACGCCGGAATGCCCGGGTCATCCAGCAGGGCGCGCAGGCTGTCGGCCACCTGGGCGGAGCCCGCGTTCGCGCGCACGGGCGGCGTGGTGGCCCGTTCGGCACGGCCGCTGCCGACCCATCCGCGCAGGCGCCGCCACAGGCTGTCGTTCGGCATCGTGCGGCTTACTTCGCCGCCAGCTGCAGATGCGCGGTGACCTTCACGTCGCCGCCGATCACCGAGGTGTCGGCGTAGTCGCCGGTGCCCACGCCGAAGTCCAGCCGCTTCACCGTGCCGGCCACGTCCAGCGTGGCGCCGCCGGCCTGCGGCTTGAACGTCACGTCCAGGCTCACCGGCTTGCTGATGCCGCGCAGGGTGAGCGTGCCGTCGGCGATCACCTTGCCGCCGACCTGGCGGAAGCCGGTGGTGACGAAGTGTGCCTTGGGGAATTTCGCCACGTCGAAGAAATCCGAGCCGGGCAGGGCGCTGTCGCGATCGCTGTCGCCGGTCTTCGCGCTGGCCAGGTCCACCTCGACGTCGAACTTCGAGCTGGCGAGGTTCGCGACGTCGTAGCTGATCGCGGCGGTCCACCGGCCGAACTTTCCGTCGAACGATTCGCCCTGGAAGGTGTTGCTGAAACCGAGCGTGCTCGATGCCGGTTGCACCGTGTAGTCGGTGGCTGCGGCAGTGAAGGGCAGGGCGAGGGCGAGCAGGATGGCGAGTCGTTTCATGAGCGGTCTCCTTCGGAAGTCGGACGGCCAAATGGCAGCATCCGGCGCAGCACGTTGTCATGGTCGAACACATGATGCTTCAGCGCGGCGCCGACGTGGGCCACCAGCAGCAGGATGAGGAACCAGAACAGGTACTCGTGCACGCCGTGCGCAAAGGCGCGCAACTCGTCGTTCTTCGCCGCCAGCGCGGGCAGGTTGAACTGCTTGAACCATTGCAACGGCTTGCCGGTGACCGAGTTGAACCACCAGCCGCTGAGCGGAATCGCCACGATCAGCAGGTACAACAGCGCGTGCACGATGCGCGCGCTCCATTGCTGCCAGCGCGGTGCCGCCTCTTCCAGTGGGCGACCGTCGCGCCAGCGCCAGATCACGCGCAGCAGCACCAGCGCCAGCACGGTGAGGCCGATCGACTTGTGCAGGGCCAGCCAGTTGATCTTCTGCATCGGCGAGTGGGCAAGGTCCATCAGCAGGCCGAACGTGCCGTTGCCGAGGATCGCCAGCGCGATGGTCCAGTGGAAGAACTTCGCGACCGAACCCCATTGGCGTTCGTTGCTGCGCAGGCTCATGGATTCTCCTTGCCGGATGTCATGGCGTGGTCGTCACGGACGGCCTCCAGCTCCAGCCACACGCTGACCTGCGCGCCGATCGAGTTGGGGTTGGCGGTGATGCCGTAGTCGTTGCGGTCGAGCATCGCGGTGGCCGAGAAGCCGATGACTTCATGGGTTTCGTAAATCGTCCTGGCCGCCCGGTTGAAGGTGAACGCCAGGTCCAGCGGCCGGGTGACGCCGTGCAGGGTCAACTGGCCATGCAGCACGCCGTGCCGGTCATCCTTGCGCTCGACACCGGTGCTGACGAAATGCGCCTGGCGTTGACCCGCGCAATCCAGCAGGGACGACTTGCACACGGCCTTGTTCCAGTCGGCATCGCCCATGTCGACGCCGGCCAGGTCGATATCCAGCTCGGTCGCGGCGCTGCTCCAGTCCTGCGGATCGAAACGCAGCCAGCCGCGCGCGATGTGCAGCCGTCCGAACGGCCGCGAGTAGCCGTTGTGGCTGATGCTGAAGACGACTTGGCTGTGCACCGTGTCATAACGCCAAGTATTTTCCGCGGCACGCGCCGCCGCCAGCGGCAACAGCATTGCCGCAAGGCACCACAGCCAGCGGGTTGGGCGCAAGCAGGACATGGGGCGAAGTCTGGCCGATCGGCGGCGCGGCTGCCAGCATCAGGGAGTGAACGGTGGGTTTCTCTGGTGATCCCACGGAGGTGGGTGAGGGGTTTCCTGCGCCCGGCTCCGGTTGGAACGAGGCGATGCCTGCTTCCCTCCTTGTAACGGCGCCCCTGCGCGTTCGTCATTCCGGTGGAGGCCGGCATCGCGCTTGCTGTTTTTGAGCGGCGCTTTTGCGTGGCCTTGTGCATCAGAGCGAAAAGCTTTCGTCCTCCTTCGGAGGGCGAGTTACTTCTCTTTTGCTTGTCCAAAAGAGAAGTAACCAAGAGAAAATGACACCCCGCTTGGCGCTTGTTGGGCGTCCTGCCCAACAAGTCCGTGAGCCGGGGCCGGGCTTTTCGAACGGGCATCCTGCCCGTGCGAAAAGGCGTTGCCATCCCTGGCAACGCCCGCTGCGCGGCCTGTCAGCCCCGTCTCACCGCCGCACAAGGGACCCCGGTAGAGCAGCGGGCCATCGTGGCCCGCACTCGGTGATGAAGCTGAAAGGCAAAAGCGAAAAGCCAGAGCAAAAGCTCCGGGTCGCCGCTTTAGCTCTTGATCTGGCTCTTCTGAAAAGTGCGGGCCACGATGGCCCGCTGCTCTATCCGGGGCCCCTCTGCAGCGGCGGGCGGGTGGAGGACCAGCCCGCAGGGTGACCGGCATGGATGCCGGTCAGTTTGGCGTCAGGGCAGGATGCCCTGTCGACAAACCCCGCAACCCGCACGCGGACCTTGCGGACAGGATGTCCGCAAGGCGCGGAAGCGGGGTGGCCTCTCTTTGGGCCACGTTTCTCTGGCCACTCAGAGAAAGGTGGCTCGGCTGCCGTAGGCAGACGAAAGCTTTTGCTCTGATGCGCAGGGGCACGCAAAAGCGCCGTCCGCAACGGCAAGTGCGATGACCAGCTTCGCTGTTTTAAAGCTGTCCCGGCCTTCGGAAATGACGAGTGTGATATGCGCTACCACAGATGTGCGGACAGACATGTGGACGCGCAAATGTGCGTGCGCACGAACAGGCATCGTGCAAACGCGCAGCGCCCCGATGGCGACTCAGAACGTGCGCTGCACCGAGTAGTCGGCCAGGGTGGCCAGCGCGTCGCGGTGCGCCGAAGGCGCGAGGATGGCCAGCGCTTCGCGCGCCGCGTCGGCATGCTGCAGGGCCCGCTCGCGGGTGCGCTCCAGCGCACCCGATTCGCCGATGGCGGCGATGATGCGGTCGAGCGAATCGAGGCCGCCGTGTTCGATGGCGTGACGCAGCGATTGCGCCTGTTCCGGGCTGGCTTTTTCCAGTGCGTAGATCAGCGGCAGGGTCGGCTTGCCTTCGGCGAGGTCGTCGCCGATGTTCTTGCCCAGGGTGCCGGCGTCGCTGGTGTAGTCGAGCAGGTCGTCGGCGATCTGGAAGGCGTAGCCCAGCTCCATGCCGTAGCGGCGCAGCGCGGCGATCTGGTTTTCCGGCAGGCCGCCGAGGATGCCGCCCAGTTCGGTGGCGGCGGCGAACAGCACCGCGGTCTTGCGTTCGATCACGGCGAGGTACGCCGCTTCGCTGACGTCGGCGTTGCCGATGTTGAGCAGCTGCAGCACCTCGCCCTCGGCGATGGTGTTGGTGGTGTCGGCGAGGATGCGCATGATGCGCATGTCGTCCAGTTCCACCATCAGCTGGAACGAGCGCGAGTAGAGGAAGTCGCCGACCAGCACGCTGGCGGCGTTGCCCCACAGCGCGTTGGCGGTCTTGCGGCCGCGGCGCAGATCGGACTCATCGACCACGTCGTCGTGCAGCAGGGTGGAGGTGTGGATGAACTCGATGATCGCGGCGAGCTTGGTGTGGTGTTCGCCGCGGTAGCCGGCGGCGCCGGCGGCCAGCACGTGCAGCATCGGGCGCAGCCGCTTGCCGCCGGAGGCGATGATGTGGTCGGCGATCTGGTTGATCAGCACCACGTCGGAGGACAGCCGCTGGCGGATCAACGCGTCGACCCGCTGCATGTCGGCGGCGGCGAGGTCGCGCACCTGGGCGAAGTCGGCGGGTCGGGGAGCGTCGGCGGGCATCGAATTCATGGAGGCATCACAGCGGCGTAGACCGCGATTATACGGGCTGCAGGAACCTGCGCCGCGACATGTCGCCGCAAACGGGTGACAAGGCCTCCCCTTATAATGTCGGCCATGACTTTCTCGATGTCCGACTTCCGGTGAGCAAACTCTCGCGTCCCGAACTGCGCAGCGCGCTGACCCTGGCCTGCGTGATCAGCCTGCGCCTGTTCGGGCTGTTCCTGATCATGCCGGTGTTCTCGCTGTACGCGAAGACGATGCCCGGCTCCACCGGCTTCATGATCGGACTGGCGCTGGGCGTCTACGGCATCGGCCAGGTGCTGCTGCAGATCCCGCTGGGGCTGCTGTCCGACCGCATCGGACGCAAGCCGGCGATCACCCTGGGCCTGATCCTGTTCGCCATTGGCGGACTGATCGCGGCGATGTCGCACACGCTCACCGGCATCGTGATCGGTCGCGCGGTGCAGGGCATGGGTGCGGTGGCGGGCGCCGGCATCGCACTGGTGGCCGACCTCACCGCCGAGGAGAACCGCGGCAAGGCGATGGGCATCATCGGCGTGTCGATCGGGCTGGCCTTCCTGCTGGCGCTGATCCTGGGGCCGCCGCTGGAGGCGATTGCCGGGCTGCCCGGCCTGTTCGGCGCCACTTCGATGCTGGCCCTGCTGTCGCTGATCCTGCTGTGGCTGATCGTGCCCACGCCGGAACGTGCGCGGGCACCTGCCGCGGCGGGCTTCGGCGCCGTGCTGGCGATGCTGCGCGATGGCCGCATGCTGGTGCTGAACGGCTCGGTGTTCTTCCTGCACGCGCTGCTCACCGCCAGCTTCGTGGGCCTGCCGCTGCTGCTGGCGAACACCTTGCATTTGCCGGTGAGCCGGCACTGGGAGCTGTACCTGCCGGTGATGACGGTGGCGGCCTTCGTGATGGGCGCGAGCCTGCACCACATGCGCGAGGTGGCGCAGAGCCTGCGCATCGTGATGGTCTGCGTGGTGGCGATCGGGCTGGCCCTGCTGGGTTTCGCGTTCTCGGGCAGCCACCTGGCCGCGTTCGGCGTGGCCGCCGCGGTGTTCTTCTCCGCCTTCAACCTGCTGGAGGCCGCGCTGCCCAGCCTGGTCTCGCGGCTGGCGCCGGGGCATTTGCGCGGCGCCGCGATGGGCGCGTACTCGACCAGCCAGTTCATCGGCGCCTTCGTGGGCGGCACCCTGGGCGGCATGGCGCTGGGCCGGCTCGGGCCGGATGGCGTGTTCGTCTGCGCCGCGGCGTTCACCGTGCTGTGGCTACCGTTGGTGATCGCCGGCGCGCGCCGGATGGGCCGCCAGGCCGCAGGCGAAGCCCAACCCGCGTAGCGCCCATCCCGGCACCGCCGGCGTTCGGACTGCGCCGGGTTTGCAATGGCGGATCGGCGGCCCAATGATGTTGCCACGGCGACTTCGCTGCATGGAGTACCGCTCCGATGGCTCATGAAATCATCGCGCTGATGGCGCAATACGGCGTGCTGCTGGTGTTCCTCAATGTGCTGGTGACCCAGCTGGGCGCGCCGCTGCCGGCGGTGCCGACCCTGGTGGTGGCCGGTGCGCTGGTGGCCGGCGGGCAGATGAGCGTGGCCGCGGTGTTGCCGGTCGCGATGGCCGCCGCGCTGCTCAGCGACGCGGTGTGGTTTGCCGCGGGGCGGCGTTACGGCGGCGGCGTGATGCGCCTGCTGTGCCGCATTTCGCTGTCGCCCGATTCCTGCGTGGAGCGCTCCGAGCTGCACTTCCAGCGCTGGCGCGGACAGATCCTGCTGATCGCCAAGTTCGTTCCCGGGCTGGCCACGGTGGCGCCGCCGCTGACCGGTGCGATGGGCCTGCCGCTTTCCAGGTTCCTGCTGTTCGACGGCATCGGCTCGGCGCTGTGGGCCGCGGTGGCGATCGGGCTGGGCTATGCGTTCGAGGCCCAGATCGACGACCTGCTGGCCGCGATCGCCAACGCCGGCACGCTGGCGCTGGAGGCGATGCTGGTGCTGCTGGCGCTGTACGTGCTGGCGCGCTGGTGGCAGCGCCGGCAGTTGCTGCGCACGCTGCGCATGGCGCGCATCTCGGTGGACGAACTGCATCAGGCGATGCAGTCCGCCCGGGCGCCGGTGGTGCTGGACGTGCGGGCGCCGGGCTCGCGCCTGCTCGATACCCGGATGCTGCCCGGCGCCCTGCTGCTGGACGAGCACGGCATCGACCGCAGCGTGAACGACATTCCGTTCGACCACGAGCTGGTGGTCTACTGCAATTGCCCCAACGAGGTCTCCGCCGCCCGCGTGGCCAAGGTGCTGATCGGCCAGGGCTACCGGCGGGTACGCCCGCTGCTGGGCGGGCTGGAGGCCTGGGACGCGGCCGGCTACGGCATCGAGCGGCTGCCGCCGCCGTCCGGGATGGCCGACCCGCAGACGGCCGATCTGCCGGCCTGAACCTCCGCCCGGGGCAGACAGCCCGCCCCGGCGCGGGCGTACGGATTTCCGGGCCGGGGCGGTGGATTCGTCACGCGGCGCAGGTATCATGGCCAGCCAGTTTCATCACTCCGCCCGCAACCCATCGAAAAATTTGCGGCCGGCTCAACCGAGGACACATCCATGGCACGTGGCGTCAACAAGGTCATCCTGGTCGGCAACCTGGGCTCCGACCCCGAACTGCGCAGCACCGGCAGCGGCACCAGCATCTGCAGCTTCAGCCTGGCCACTTCCGAATCCTGGACCGACAAGCAGTCCGGCGAGAAGCAGGAACGCACCGAGTGGCACCGGATCAAGATCTTCGGCCGCCTCGGCGAAATCGCCGCCGAGTACCTGAAGAAGGGTCGCCAGGTCTATATCGAGGGCTCGATCCGCACCGACAAGTTCACCGGCAAGGACGGCGTCGAGAAATACTTCACCGACATCATCGCCAGCGAGATGCAGATGCTGGGCAGCAACGAAGGTGGCGGCGGCGGCGGTGGCGGTGGCTACCAGCGCGAGCGTCCGCAGAGCGGCGGCGGCCAGCGCCAGGGCGGCGGCAACTACGGTGGCGGCCAGTCGCAGTCGCGCGGCGGCGACAACTACGGCAACCAGTCGCGGCAGGCGCCGGCTCCGGCCGACAGCGGCTTTGCGGATGACGAAATTCCTTTTTAGGGCACACCCGAGACATGCGATTGCGGTGAGTTACAAAAAAAGCCCCTGATTTTTCGGGGGTTTTCTTTTTTTGAAGCTGGACGACTTCGTGCCGGCTTCCGTCCTGGCCCCCCGCCTGTCCGAACCCGTTCGTGACGACGCAGGCCCGAAATGGATCGCCATCAGTAGCCAGCATGGAGGCTGCCTCTGGACAGTCCCTTGCTGCAGCGCTTATAACTTCCGCGAGAAGCTTCGTGTGACGAGCTCCAGGGGCGGCGGTGCCCAAGGGCGCCGGAAACCATTCAAGTGGTGACATTAGGGTTGCGCGTAGTACGGGCCGGCAAGTCGTGCCAGCTCCGTGCATCGACTATCTGAAGGGGTACCGCCAACAAGAGCGGCCTGCGGCTCGACGGAGGTTCCAGCCATGCATGTGCCGGGCAGACCGGATGACGGCGTTCCTGCCATTCGTCGACATCCTTTACGGAAAGTTCTGTGCGCCGCCCTGATGCTGGGCCTGCCGGCTTTGTCGGCACATGCCGCCATTTCCCAATTGCCTGAGCAGCAGAGTGACCTGACCTCGCTGTCGCTGGAGGAACTGGGCAACATCCAGATCACCTCGGTTTCCAAGAAGCCCGAGCGGCTCGCGGACGCCGCAGCCTCGGTCTTCGTCATTACCGCGGACGACATCCGCCGCTCCGGCGCGCGCACGCTGCCGGAGGCACTGCGCCTGGCGCCGAATCTGCAGGTCGCCGAGGCCAGCGCCACGGGCTATGCCATCTCCGCGCGCGGCATGAACGGCAGCAACAACAGTGCGCCGAACAAGCTGCTGGTGCTGGTCGACGGGCGTTCGGTCTACTCGCCGCTTTTCTCGGGGGTGTTCTGGGACGCACAGGAGGTGATGCTGGAGGACGTCGAACGCATCGAGGTGATCAGCGGCCCCGGCGGCACACTGTGGGGCGTCAACGCGGTCAATGGCGTGATCAACATCATCACCCGGTCAGCCGCGGACACCCATGGCGCGTTGCTGACGACCTCGGTGGGCAACGAGGGTTACGACGCCGGCTTCCGCTATGGCGGCTCGCTCGGCACCGACGGCAATTACCGGCTGTACGCCAAGCACACGCACTGGGACCGTGGCGAAACCCCGGACGGGAATCCGGTCGACGATGCCGGCCATCGCACGCAGGTGGGCTTTCGCACCGATTGGCGCCATGGCAGCGACAGCCTCATGCTGAAGGGCAACCTCTACGACGGCTCCGAGCAGCAACCGGCACCCGGTGCGGTGTCGATCAACGGCCTGAACCTGGCGCTGGGCGATGTCTCCAACTCGGGCGCCAACCTGACCGCACGCTGGAATCGCGCGCTTGCCGCAGGCGGCAGCCTCGACCTGCAGGCCTATTACGACCATACCCGGCGCATCGTGCCGCCGCTGTTCGGCGAGCGGCTGGATATCCTGGACGTCCAGTTGCAGCACTCGCTGCGGCCGCTGGGCAGGCATTCGCTGGTGTGGGGAGTGAACGCCAGGCAGAGCCGGGACAGGGTGGAGAACCGCACGCCCTATTTCGCCTTCCTTCCGGCGCGCATGCGCCAGCACTGGACCAGCCTGTTCGCGCAGGACGAGGTGGCGCTGGCCCCACGGTTGCGGCTGACCCTGGGCGCGCGGCTGGAACGCAACGACTACACCGGCGACGAATTCCTGCCCAATGTACGCCTGGCCTGGAAGGCGTCGCCGAACCACCTGTTCTGGACGGCCGTGTCGCGCACCGTGCGGGCGCCGTCGCGGCTGGATCGCGATGTCTACGTGCCGGCCATGCCGCCGTATCTGCTGGATGGCGGCGATCCGGTGCGCTCGGAAGTGGCAAAGGTCTACGAGCTCGGCTACCGCGGCCAGCCGACGCCGCGGCTTTCATGGTCGGCGACGATCTTCCGCAACGACTACGACCACCTGCGCACGCAGGAAATCGGCCCCAGCCTCACCTACATCTATTTCGGCAGCCTGATGGAAGGGCAGGCCAACGGCATCGAATGGTGGGGAAGCTTCCAGGCTGCCCGGAACTGGCGCCTGAGCGCCGGTTTCTCGGCGCTCGACGAAGATTTCCGGCTGAAGCCCGGCAGCAACGACGTGGCGGGGCCCGGCATGAAGGGCCTTGATCCCTCCAACACCTGGCAACTGCGATCGAGCTGGAACCTCGGCAGCAAGGGGCAACTCGACGTCGGCCTGCGCCACGTCGGCCGACTGGCCCAGGACGAGGTGCCGGCGTACACGGCCGTCGACGCGCGACTGGGATGGGCGCTGGCGCCTGGTGCCGAGATCTCGCTGACCGGACGCAACCTGTCCGGCGGCCACGGCGAATACCGGGCGCGCGACCTGCGGCGCGAAATCGGCCGCACGGTGATCCTCGCGCTGGCGTGGGCGATGTGACTGCCTCCTGCGCGATCGTTTCGGCATGCCGCTGGGCGCGGCAACTGCTGGTGTGCGCGATCCTGGCCCTGCCCGTGACGCTCACCGCCAGGGCCGATGCCGCGCAGCCGCCGGCAGTCGAATCCGGCGACCCCGCGTTGCGGGTCAAGGCCGCCTACCTCTACAAGTTTGCCGGCTACGTCGAATGGCCATCGACGGTCTTCGACAGCCAGAGCAGTCCCATCGTCATCGGCGTGATCGGAAACGACGACCTGGAGCAGATCCTGTCCCGCACCATCGCCGGCAAGACGGTCAACGGACGTCCCCTGGTGACCCGGCGGCTGGCGGCCGACAGCCCGCTGCAAGGCGTGCACATGCTGTTCGTGGGCGCCATGGACAAGCACACGCTGCGGGCCATCAGCGATGCGGTTCGCGGCAGGCCGGTGCTGGTGATCTCCGATGCCAGGCAGGAGCGGGTACTGGACAGCATGATCAGCTTCGACCTGACCGACCAGCGCCTGCGCTTCGACGTGGCGCTCAAGCCGGTGACCTCGAGCGGCCTGGAACTGCGCGCCCTGATGCTCACTGCCGCGCGGCGGGTGGTGCGGGGCGATCCATGAAAACCGAATTCGGCTCCATCCGCGAAAAGCTGCAGGCCATCGTGGTCCTCGCCACGGTGGCTGCGCTGGTGTGCGCCACGCTCGGCAACATCGTCGGCAACGTGGTCTCCTACCACTACCGCCATGTCAGCGACGTGAGCACCACGGCGGAGCTGCTCGGCCGCATGACCGCGCCGGCACTGCAGTTCGACGACGAAAAGCTGGCCCACGACAACCTCTTGCTGCTGGCGGCGCGGCCGAACGTGCGTGCGGCGGCGATCTACACCGACGACGACCGGCTCTTCGCCGGCTACATCGCCGAGGACCAGCGGGAAGTCCTTCCCGCGAAGATCGAACGCAGCGGCACCCACGTCGAGGGCACCGCCCTGGTGGTCACCCGACAGATCGTCAACGACGGCGTGCCCCTGGGCAAGGTCTACCTGAAGGTTGGCTACAACCTCGTCGGCATCGTCGCCGGCGCGATCGGAGTGGCGGTGCTGGTGGGCCTGCTCTCGGTCGGCATCGCGCTGGTCCTGATCCGCCGCATGGAGCGGCTGGTCACCGCGCCGATCGCGGCGGTGGCATCCATCGCGCGCGAAGTGGTCGAGCAGCAGGACTATTCGCGGCGCGTCGCCAAGACCACCCACGACGAGGTCGGCGAACTGGTCGACTCGTTCAACGACATGCTCGCCGAGGTGGAGCGGCGCACCGAGGCGTTGCAGGCGTCCTACCAGGACGTGCGCCGCGAGGCCGAGGAGCGCCAGCTGGCCCAGCAGGAGGTCATGCGACTCAATGCCAGCCTCGAACACCGGGTGGACGAGCGCACCGCGGACCTGCAACGGGCCAACCAGGAACTGACGGCGGCGAAGGCCGCGGCCGACGAGGCCAGCCGCGCGAAGTCGAGTTTCCTGGCCACCATGAGCCACGAGATCCGCACGCCGATGAACGGTGTGATCGGCATGATCGACGTGCTGCAGCAGACCGAGCTCAAGGGCCATCAGGTGGAGATGCTCGAGCTGATCCGCGAGTCGGCGTTCTCGTTGCTGACCGTGATCGATGACATCCTGGATTTTTCCAAGATCGAATCGGGCCGGCTGGAGCTCGAACAGGCGCCGTTCTCGTTGCGCGAGATGGCCGAGAACGCCTGCGGAATGCTCGCCAACCTGGCCCTGAAGAAGGGTGTCTATCTGACGCTTTTCATCGATCCGGCGATTCCCTCCATGATCGTCGGCGACGCCCTGCGCCTGCGCCAGGTGCTGGTCAACCTGGTCAGCAACGCGATCAAGTTTTCCAGCGGCAACGAACGCCCGGGACGGGTGGCCGTGCGCGTCCGCCTGGACGGCCACTGCGCGGATGGCCCCGCCGCCGTGGCGCTGGATGTCATCGACAACGGCATCGGCATCGAGGAATCGACGCGTGCGCGGCTGTTCACCGCATTCAGCCAGGCCGACACGTCCACCACGCGGCGCTTCGGCGGCACCGGCCTCGGGCTGGCCATCTCGCGCCGGTTGGTGGAACTGATGGAAGGCACGCTGGCGTTGAAGAGCGAGGTCGGGCAGGGCTCGACCTTCAGCGTGCACCTGTCATTGCCTTCGACCGGGCAGGAGGCGCCGGCCGGTTCGGTGCCCGAGCTGGCCGGGCTTCGTTGCCTCGTCGTCGGTCGCGTGGATGGTCTTGCCGCGGACCTGGCCGCCTATCTCGCCGCGGAGGGTGCACATACACATCAGGCTGCGGACGTGGCGCAGGCGTGCGAGCTCATCAAGGCGTCGCCACCGGGACGATGGATCGGCGTGATCGACGCGAGCGATGCCGCCGGCGACGAGGCGTCGCTGCGCGCATTCGGCCGTTGCGCCGCGGAGCATGACCTGCGGATCGTCGCCATTGGCCGCGGTTCGAGCCCGCAAGGCCTGGCGCTGGACAAGGACCTGGTCTGGGTGGATGGCAACGTGCTCACGCGCCGCCGCCTTTGCCGGGTCGTCAACCTCGCAGCAGGTCGCGCGCCGGCACCGGCACCGGCAGGCCGGCAGCCGGGGAAGCTCGATGCGCCCTCGCGCGAGGAAGCCCGCCAGACCGGGCGGCTGGTGCTGGTGGCCGAGGACGACGCAACCAACCAGAAAGTGATCCTGCGCCAGCTCGAGCTGCTGGGCATTGCCGCCGAAGTGGCCTCCGACGGAAAGCAGGCGCTGGACCTCTGGCGCAGCGGCGACTACGGGCTGCTGCTCACCGACCTGCACATGCCAACGATGGACGGCTACGAACTCACCCGGGCGATTCGCGCGCACGAGCAGGGCAAGCAGCGCATGCCGATCGCCGCGCTCACCGCCACGGCGCTCAAGGGCGAGTCGGAACGCTGTCATGCGGCCGGCATGGACAAGTACCTGACCAAGCCCCTTCAGCTGGCCGACCTGCGCGTGGCGCTGGCCGAGCTGCTCCCGGCCCTTCCGCGGCCCGCGGGCCTGCCGCCGGATGCGTCGGCCGATGAACATGGCGCCGCCGTGAATCTGGGCGTACTCGAGGAACTCGTCGGCAGTGATCCGGCCGTCATCGTCGACCTGCTGCAGAGCTTCCGCGACAGTGCCGGCCACGCCATCGAAGCGCTGAGGGCTGCATGCGGCACCGGCGACATGGCCACCATCAGCGAGCAGGCACACCGGCTCAAGTCCTCCGCGCGCACGATCGGTGCCATTGGGCTGAGCGAGTTCTGCGCGCAGATCGAGATCGCCGGCAAGGCAGGGGCCGCCGACGTGCTGGCGCAATTGCTGCCCGGGTTCGATCGCCAGGCGAGCGCCGTCGATGCCTTCCTCGCGAATTTCCTGGAGGCCACGCCATCATGACTGGCCGCGATCTGCAGGGGCACGTGGTGCAGCCATCGAGCGCATCGAGCCGGTGTCTGGCGACTATCACGTTCGAGGCCTGCGCTCACCAAACCGAAGAGGGCTCGCGTCTCGGCGGCGGGCCTACTACCGTAGGGTCCATCGCGGTCCCCGCAGCCATGGCCGAAGAGCGGGTTCCCTCCGTCAGGGGAGCAACAGCGGCCATTGACGGCGAGCCTGCGCTTGGAAACGGACTCCCATGGGTGGGGACGGGGCGATGATGAAGATCCTGTTGGTGGACGATGACCCGGTTGCACTGAAGGTGCTTTCCATCCAGTTGCGAAACCTGGGCACGGGGGAAGTCGAGGTGGTCTGCCGTACCGGCGGGCAGGCTGCCCTGGAAGTGCTCGAGCAGGAGCAGGACATCGGGCTGGTCTTCTGCGACCTGCAGATGCCCGGGATGGATGGCGTGGAGTTCGTCCGCCATCTCGTACACCTGCGCTATGCGGGCGGCCTGGTACTGGTCAGCGGCGAATCGTCCCGCACACGCCAGGCGGTCGAGCAACTGGCGCAGGCGCACGGCCTGCAGATCGTGGGCACGCTCGGCAAGCCGGTGACCATCGAGGCGCTTCGCCGCGTACTCGACGAGGCGGTGAAGGCGGGCCGGCCGCGGGATCCGATCCTGCCGGCACCAAGCTACGCCCCGGATGAACTCGCTGTGGCCATCCGTCAGGGCCAGTTGCGCGTCCACTACCAGCCGAAAGTGAGCCTGGCGACCGGCAAGGTGATGGGGTTGGAGGCGCTGGTGCGCTGGCAGCATCCGCGGGATGGCCTGGTCATGCCCGACCACTTCGTGCCGATGTCCGAAAAGCACGGGCTGGTCGGCACCCTGGGCGTGGAGGTCGTGCGTGAGGCGCTGGGCGACCTGCGTCGCTGGCTCGAGGCCGGGCACGAGCTCGACCTGGCCGTGAACGTCCCGTTCGGCGATGGCTTCTCGCTCGACTACCCCGACGTTCTCGTCGAGCAGGCACGCGTGGCCGGCGTGCCGTTGCGCCATCTCGTGCTGGAAATCACCGAGAGCCACCTGATGGACAACCCGCAGGTGCAACTGGACGTGCTCACCCGGCTGCGGCTCAAGCAGGTGAAGCTGTCCATCGACGACTTCGGTACCGGTTATTCGTCCCTTGCGCAGTTGCGCGACCTGCCCTTCGACGAGCTGAAGATCGACCGCAGTTTCGTCCACCACGCAAGCCGCTCGCCATCCCTGCGCGTGATGCTCGAATCCAGCATCGGGATGGCCCGCGAGCTGGGCTTGCGCACGGTTGCCGAAGGCGTGGAGGAGCGTGAGGATTGGGATCTCCTGCGCTCGGCCGGTTGCGACATGGTTCAAGGCTATTTCGTCGCGAGGCCGATGCCCGGACATGAGGTCGATGGCTGGCTTCCCGAATGGGGAGCCCGCCAGGCAGCCCTGCTTGCCGGCGCTCTTCATGCCGGTGGTGGTTGAGTTGCAGGGGGAAGCACGGGCAGGGTCGCGCTTCCGGCATGCGCGACGACGCACTTGCCGCCGAAAGCATTTCGCGATGTCCGGTACCACCGGGCAGATGCCTGTTGCAACGTTCCCCCGGGGTTGAGCGGCACTGCTGCTTGGTGCCCATCCTCGAGCGTCCTGCCGAAGTTGTTGCGTTTTGCCACCGCCCTGCCGCAAGCCAGAAGAAAGCCCATGCACTGCATGGGCTTTTTCTTTGCGCGAGAGGCTCACCTGTCGTTGACCCGGCCTGCGCATACTCGGCGCGAATGGCCAAAGATCCCGCGCATGCGAACGCTCCCGACCCGCGAATCGAAACGCGTGCGATGGGTCTGGTCCATGTCAGCGATGCGCAGCCGGGCCTGAGCCGGCGACGGCGGGGCAAGGGCTTCAGTTACCGCGATGCGGATGGCCGGCAGGTGACGGATCGCGACGAGCTGGCACGCATCCGCGCGCTGGCGATACCGCCGGCGTATACCCGCGTGTGGATCTGCAGCCATCCGCGCGGCCACCTGCAGGCCACCGGCTACGACGCCCGCGGGCGCAAGCAGTATCGCTACCACCCGCGCTGGCGCGAGTACCGCGACCTGGGCAAGTTCGACCGGATCATGGCCTTCGGCAAGGCGCTGCCCGCGTTGCGCCGGCGCGTGCGGCGGGACCTGGCCGTGGACGGCCTGCCCCGCGACAAGCTGCTGGCCCTGCTGGTGCGCCTGCTCGACGACACCCTGATCCGCATCGGCAACGACTGCTACACCCGCGACAACCGCAGCTACGGGCTCACCACCTTGCGCACGCGCCACGTGCGCGCGCAGCGCGGGCGGCTGCGCTTCGCGTTCCGGGGCAAGAGCGGGCAGGAGCGCGAGGTGGAGCTGGGCGACCGGCGACTGGTGCGGATCGTGCGCCGCGTGCAGCAATTGCCCGGGCAGCGACTGTTCCAGTACATCGATGACGATGGCCAGCGCCAGCCGGTGGATTCGGGCATGGTCAACGACTACCTGCATGCGGCCTGCGGCAATGGCCAGGAGCATGAATTCAGCGCCAAGGATTTCCGCACCTGGGGCGGCACCGTGCACGCGGCGCGCATCCTCGCCGGCACGCCGCTGCCGCGCAAGGGTGGCGAGCAGGCGCGCCGCAGCGCACTGGCGAAAGCGGTCGCCGAAGTCGCCGCGATCCTGGGCAACACGCCGGCCGTGTGCCGCGGTTCCTACATCCATCCGCGCGTACTGGAGGGCTGGCTGGACGGCAGCCTGCAGCGGGCGATTCCGCCGGCCGTCGCGGCGCATCCGCGCCAGCTGGAGCAGCGGGTGCTGCGCTTCCTGCGTGCCGGTTAGCTTCGGCTTCCAGCAGGGGCTCGCACGGTCGCCGTGTTGAAGCCGCGCCGTCGGCGGTTCAGGGTTGCGGGCTGGCGCTCGTCGGCGAACGGTCGTCCGGACGCGCCTCCTGGTGGGTGATGGCCAGGTAGAACCCGGCGGCCAGCACCGCGATCAGGCCCAGCAGCAACACCCGCAAGGCCACTCGCCGGCGATTCATCGCGTCGCTCCGGTTTGCCGGGCCAGCGCGGCCAGGGCCAGCGCCAGCTGGTGCAGGTCGGCGACCAGTTCGAGGTAGGCCGCGTGGCGGCGTTCTTCGCGCGGCATCCGCAGCACCGCCGACGGATGCCAGGTGGCCAGTCCGCGCACCGGCGAGGCCAGGTCGCGCCATTGCCCCCGCTGCGTGCTGATGCGGAACGCATTGCCGAACAGTGTCTGCGCCGCCATCGCGCCCAGGCCCACGACCAGGCGCGGCTGCACCCGGTCCAGTTCCGCGGCCAGCCATTGGCGACATGCGGCCTGCTCGGCCGCGTTCGCGCGCTTGTGCAGGCGCGCCTTGCCGCGCAGCTCGTACTTGAAATGCTTGACGGTGTTGGTGAGATAGAGCGCCCGGCGATCGAGCCCCGCCTCGGCCATCGCCCGGTCGAGCAGTTGCCCTGCCGGCCCCACGAACGGTGCGCCGGCCAAGTCCTCCTGTGCGCCGGGCTGTTCGCCGATCAGCATGGCTGGCGCGCGGGCCGGCCCCTGGCCGAACACGGTCTGCGTGGCGTGGCGCCACAACGGACAGTCGCGGCAATCCGCCGCCTTGCGGCGCAAGGTCGCCAGGCGGCCCGTGGGCACGTGCCCGACGGGTTTTGCCAGCGCAATCACGAGCGGAACCGCATCGGCAGTGAGATCGACATGTCGCTGTGCCCGTGCAGGTTGGGGATGCGGAGCTTCCGCGCCACGGTTGCCGCGGCGCGTCCGCACCATCGCAGGCCACCGGTGCATGGGCTGTCAACGCGCTCGGCGCCTGCACCGGTCACGTGCTGCTCACGGCAAGGCGACGTCGACTGTACGGCCCGTCGAACATGCTGCGGCTTTCGATCATGGAGCACGTCATGTCTTTCAATCTCACCGGTCGCCGCATCGCCATCCTCGCCACCGACGGCTTCGAGCAGTCCGAACTGACCGAGCCGAAGCGCCTGCTGGAGCAGGCCGGCGCACAGACCGACGTGATCGCGCCCGGCGGCGCCAGCCGGATCAAGGGCTGGAGCAAGGGCGACTGGGGCGAGCAGGTGGCCGTGGACGTGGCGCTGAAAGACGCCACGCCCGAACCGTACGACGCCATCGTGCTGCCCGGCGGCGTGATGAACCCGGACAAGCTGCGGCTGGAACCGGCCGCCATTGCCCTGATCAAGGCCTTCGACGACGCGGGCAAGCCGGTGGCGGCGATCTGTCATGGACCGTGGACGCTGATCGACGCCGGCCTGGTCAGGAACCGCCAGCTCACCTCGTGGCCTTCGCTGCGCAAGGATCTGGAAAATGCCGGCGCGCACTGGCAGGATAGCGAAGTCGTGCGCGATGGCCAGCTGATCACCAGCCGCAAGCCCGGCGACATCCCGGCCTTCGCCGACGCCATCATCGACGCGCTGGGCGCCACCGCCTAAGGCCATGGCCGCACGCGGGATTCAGCCGAGCTTGTCCATCACCTCATCGAGGTTCTGCCGCAGCTCGTCGATGCCTTCCCACGGATCGCTGCGCAGGCGCGCCAGCCGCTTCGGCGTGGAGTGGATGTCGAAGTCGTGGCCGCTTTTCAGCTTGCCCAGTTCGTTCCAGCGCAGCGGCATCGCCACCGGCGCGCCGGTTCGCGCGCGCAGCGAGTACGAGGCCACGCTGGTGGCGCCGCGGCTGTTGCGCAGGTAGTCGATGTAGATCAGGCCGCCCCGCCGCGCCTTGCTGGCGGTGGCGATGAACTCCAGCGGATGGGCCTGCGCCAGCGAGCTGGCGAAGGCCTGGGCGAAGCCCTTTGCCTGCGGCCACGGGCAACCGGGGTTGAGCGGCACCACCACGTGCAGGCCCTTGCCGCCGGTGGTGCGCAGGAACGATTCCAGCCCCAGTTGCGCCAGCAGCCTGTGCACCAGCCGCGCGGCGGCCACCACGCGATCCCAGGCCACGTCCTCGCCGGGGTCGAGATCGAACACCACGCGGTCGGCCTTGTCCGGCTGCGCGATGGTCGCGCCCCAGGGATGGAATTCCAGCGCGCCGAACTGCACCAGTTCGATCACCGAATCGGCATCGCGCGGATAGATGTAGGTGGCCTGGGCGCCGGACTCTTCCTTCAGCTTCGCGCTGCCCACGTGCTTCAGTCCCTGGATCATGTGCTTCTGGAAGAAGCAGGCCTTCTCTGTGCCTTCCGGGCAACGGATCACCGAGGTGGGACGATTCACCACCCCGGGCAGGAACCAGGTCATCACGCTGGCGTAGTAGTCGGCCACTTCCTGCTTGGTGATGCCGTCCTCGGGATACACCACGCGATCGGGGTGGGTGATGGTGATGTCGGCGGCCCTGGCGCGCTTGCGACGAGTGGACGTCCTGGCGGCGGGCGCGGAAGGGGTGCGGTCGGAGTCGGTCAGGTCGGCGGCAGTCTTGTCGGTACGCATGGTCTTCAGGCTCGGTTGGCGCAACAGGTTCTTGTTGCCGATGCCGCGGTAATACACCTCGGCCACGGCCTTCGGCTCGACCCAGTGCGCGTCGCGCAGCAACGGGTCGATCGCGGCGAGTTTCACGGTGGGCTTCCTGCTGCCCTTGTCGGCGATGGTCTTGCCCAGTTGCCGCAGTTGTTCGTCGCTGAAGCCGGTGCCCACGCGGCCCACGTACGCCCAGCCGTCCTTCACCGACGGGTCGGGCCTGGCCAGCAGCAGCGAGCCGAAGCCGCTGCGGCTGCCCTTGGGCGGCGTGTAGCCGACCACCGCGAACTCGTCGCTTTCCAGCCGCTTGATCTTCAGCCAGTCGTCGCCGCGGCCAGGCCGGTAAGCTGAATCCACGCGCTTGGAAATGATCCCTTCCAGCTGCTGCTCGGTGGCCATCCGGAACGCGCCTTCGCCGTCACCGATCGCATGGCTGCTGAAGGCCAGGTGTTTCGGTGCGTGGGCCAGCAGCTGTTGCAGCAGTTGCTTGCGCTCCAGCAGGCTCACCCGCGACAGGTCGCTGCCTTCGAGGTGGGGCAGGTCGAACAGCATGTAGACCAGCGGCAACTGCGCCTCGCCGGACAGCGTCGCCTGCAGGCCGTTGAAGTCGCTGTGCCCGCGCGGATCGAGCGCGATCAGTTCGCCGTCGAGCCGGGCGGATTGCAGCCCCAGTGATTCCAGCGCCTGCACGATGTCGGGCAGGCGATCGTTCCACGCCAGCGCATTGCGCGACCACAGCTTCACCTCGCCGTCGGCGATCGCGGCAAGGATGCGGTAGCCGTCCCACTTCACCTCGTGCAGCCATTGCTCGCCCTCGGGAGGAAACTCGCGCAGGCGCGCCAGCTCGGGCTTGAAGAATTCCGCGCCGGGCGTGGCCGGGCGCGCGCCGTCCAGCGCGGCGGCGGCCTTCGCCAGGCGCAGCCGCGGCAACTTCCTTCCTTTCGGCACGGCCTTCCTGCGCGCGGTGGACTTTTTCGCGGCCGCCCGGGTGGCCGGCGTTTTCGCCGCGGCGCGGGTGCTGCGGGTCATCTTCGCGTCGAGCAGGTCGTCCGCTTCCACGTCGCCGGCGAACGCGTCTTTCGCCTTGATCAGGAACCACGCGGGCTGGCGCTCCTTGCGCCCGCTGCGCACCAGGTGCCAGCCACCCTTGAGCCGCTTGCCGAACAGCTCGAAGCGCAGGTGACCCTTCAGCAACTGCGCCTCGGCGTCGCCCTCGGTGGTCCACACGCCCAGATCGAACTGGTCGACGTGGCCCTTGCCGTAGCCGTGTTCGATGTCGCCCTCGAAACCCGCGTAGGAAATCGGGTGATCCTCCACCTCCACCGCCAGGCGTTTCACCTCGGGGTCGTAGCTCGGACCCTTGGGCACCGCCCAGCTCTTCAGCGTATCGCCGACCTGCAGGCGGAAATCGAAATGGCGGCGGCTGGCGTGATGCAGTTGCACCACGAAGATGGCCCGGCCGTTGGCCTTGCCCGGTGCGTTGTCGGCCGGTTCGCGCGTCTTCGAAAAGTCACGCTTGCGCTGGTAATCCCGCAGGTTGCCCATGATCGCTCCGGGTCAGCTGGTAGGTCCGCCCATCACCGGCAGCACCGCGCCGGAGATGTAGCTGGCGCACGAGGGTGCGGCGAGAAAGACGTAGGCGGGGGCGAGTTCCTCCGGTTGCGCGGGGCGACCCATCGCGCTGGACTTGCCGAACTCGCGCACGCGTTCGGCCGGCTGGTCGGCGGGATTCAGCGGCGTCCACACCGGGCCGGGCGCAACGGCGTTCACCCGGATGCCGCGCGACACCATGTTCGAGGCCAGCGCCCTGGTGAACGCGTGGATGCCGCCCTTGGTCATCGAATAGTCGAGCAGCTTGTCATTGCCGAACAGCCCGGTCTCCGAGCCGGTGTTGATGATCGAGCAGCCGCTGCCCAGGTGCGGCGAGGCGGCCCTGGCCATCTGGAAATAGCCGTACAGATTGGTGCGCAGGGTCTCGTCGAAATGCGCGTCGGTGATGTCCTCGATCGAATCGGCGTGTTCCTGGAAGGCGGCGTTGTTGACCAGCACGGACAGCTTGCCGAACGCCTTCACCGTCTTCGCCACCGCCTTGCGGCAGAACGCCGGGTCCCTGACGTCGCCCGGAATCAGCAGGCAACGCTGGCCTTCGCCCTCGACGTAGTCACGGGTCTCCTCGGCATCGGCATGCTCGCTCAGGTAGACGATGGCCACGTCGGCGCCTTCGCGGGCGAACAGCACCGCCACCGCCCGCCCGATGCCGGAGTCGCCGCCGGTGATCAGGGCGGACATGCCGGCCAGCTTGCCCGAACCGGCGTAGTTGGGCGCCATGAACTGGGGACGCGGGTCGAGCTCCTGTTCGCTGCCGGGCTTTTTCTGGTGCTGCCGCGGCAGCGGGTTTGCCGGCTTCTTCGTTGCGGCCGTCGGCTTTTGCGGAGCCGCCTTCTTCGACGCCGGCCCCTTGGACGCCTTCTTGCGCTGGTCGTCGCGATCGGTCGCGGCCTGGATCGCGCGCTGGCGCTCGACCGTTGCCCTGGCCGCCTTGGCGGTGCGCGTGGTTGCTGCCATGGTTCGGTACTCCGTTGGGTGGGGATGGAAACCACGCTAGCGGCCACGGCGTACGCCACAGGTGAAGCAAGGGTCAGGGCGCATTTGACAGCGCGTCCACGCGCGCCCCGCGATAGTCCGCGCTCAACGCCAGCTTGTGCCGCCGTCGGCGTGGGAACGCGACGCGCCGGCGTTCTGGTCCGACCAACTCTTGCCGGAGAGCGCCCGCATGGCACGTCCCATCTGGACCGGAACCCTTTCATTCGGCCTGCTCAACGTCCCCGTGTCGCTGATGTCCGGCGAGCGCAGCGTCGACCTGCATTTCCGCATGCTGGACAGCCGCAGCAACACGCCGGTGCGCTACGAGCGCGTCAATGCCGAAACCGGCGAAGAGGTGCCGTGGAAGGAGATCGTCAAGGCCTTCGAATACGCCAAGGGCAGCTACGTCGTGCTGGAGCCGGAGGACATCAAGTCCGCCGCCGCCGACGGACGCGAGGTGGTCGACGTGAAGGCCTTCGTCGAGGCCGATTCGATCGGCCCCGAGTATTTCGAGAAGCCGTACTTCCTGGTGCCGGGCAAGAAGGCGGAGAAGGGCTACGTGCTGCTGCGCGAAGTGCTCAAGCGCACCGGCCGCATCGGCATCGCGCGGGTGGTGATCCGCACCCGCGAATATCTTTCCGCGGTGATGCCGCGCGGCAATGCGCTGGTGCTGATGCTGCTGCGCTATCCGCAGGAGCTGGTCGACGCGGAGGATTACAAGATCCCCGAAGGCGCCGCGTCGCAATACCGGATCTCGCCCAGGGAGATCCAGATGGCCGAACAGCTGATCGAATCGATGAGCGACGAGTGGAATCCGGCCGAGTACCGCGACGAATTCCGCGACCGCCTGCGCAAGGTGATCGAGAAGCGGATGAAGTCGAAGGGCGTGGTGACCACCGAATCGGAAGACGAAGCCGACATGCCGGAGAATGCCACCACCAACGTGGTCGACTTCATGTCGCTGCTGCAGAAGAGCCTGGCCAGCAACAAGCGCACGCCCGCGAAGAAGGCCGCGGCGAAATCCGCCGGCAAAACCGCCCGCGGCAAGAGCACGGACAAGCCGGCGGGCAAGTCGACGGCAGGGAAGAAGTCCGCCGCAAAAAAAACGCCCGCCAAAAAGCGCGCGGCCACCCGCAAGGCAGGTTGAGCGTTCGTGCGGGCATGCCGACGACGCGTCGATCCATCCGGCAGAACCCCCTCGACATGCACGCTTCGGCAACGACGGGAGCGCCATACTGTTTGCCCTGGTTTTCAGTCGCACGGAGAGGCACCATGGGCAACACGAATCTGCCACAGGCCGGCGCTGCGGACACCGGCAACAGCAGGGATACCCTGGGCGGAGCGGACCAGCTCACGGAGCGGCAGCGCAAGGAAGGCGATGACGGACAGGAGCTCACGCCCCCGGACCGGCCGAAAGACCCGCCCGTGAAAGCGGGCAGGGACGCCGACATAGCCGCCTATACGGGTCACGCCAACACGGGTCACTCCCCGTCGGATGCCACCTGAGCAACGCCGCCGCGGCCGCGCCGCGGAGCCGTCACGGCGCCGGGTACGGATGTGCTTTCAACAAGCCCGCCAGATGCGCGGCATTGCAGGCCAGCGTGCGGATCGTGTCGGCGACTTTCGGCGGCGTCTTCTCGAGATCGACGTAGTTGACGCTGCCCATCGCCTCGCCGACCCAGTAAGCGGAGCTTCCCCCGGGTATCGTGAAGCCCACGTCGGCCAGCGCCTGGTAGAGCTCCGCGGTCACGTGATGCGCGCCGTCCTCGTTGCCCACCACGGCGACCACCGCGACGCGGCCGAAGGTGGGATAGCGGCCCTGTTCGTCGATTTCGCCCAGGAACGCGTCCATCCGTTCCAGCACGCGCTTGGCCACGCTGGAAGGCTGGCCCATCCAGATCGGCGTGGCGAGCACCAGGATGTTGGCGTCCAGTACCTTGCGGCGTAGCGCAGGCCACGCGTCGCCGTCGCCTTCGTCGGTCTTCACGCCCGGCCTGACGTCGTGGTCGACGACGCGGGTATCGGATATGTCGACGCCGAACGAGTGCAGGTCCTGCAGAACCTGGTCGAGGATTTTCTGGGTCGACGAGGTTTCCGGACCACGCTTGAGCGTGCAGTTCATGCCGAATGCACGGAGACCGGACGCTGCGGATTCGCCGCGTTTTTCCATGATCGTTGCCTTGCAGCCTGGGGGATGACGACCGAGACTAGGACGGGCGTTGTCACGCTCCGATGAACGCGCGAGCAGGGCATCCCTTGGAAGATGAAGCGCCTCCCACCCGTCATGTCAGCCGCGGACGCACCTTCGTCTACGTGCTGCCGTGCCGCCACGAGGACATCCTCAAGGTCGGCTACTCGCGCGATCCGCTGGAGCGCTTCCGCACCCTGCACCGGCGCTTCTTCGAGTTCTTCGACCTGGATCGCGGCCTGCTGATCGACACCGAACGCCTGCGCGAGGCCCGCCAGGTCGAGCGCCTGTTCATCACCACGTTCGCCGAACAGCGGGCGCCGGCGCCGCTGGTGGTGCGCCAGGCCGCGGCGGGGCATACCGAATGGTTCCGCGGCATCGCGCCCGAAGCCGAAGCATTGGCGCATCGGCTGCGCGACGAGCAGGGCTACACCTTGCACGCGCCGCTGGCCACGTGGCTGCGGGCGCGTCTGGACGAACGTGCCGAAGCGCTGTTCGGCTGGTCCGCGCGCATGCTCGATGCGCTGGAGTACGAATACTTCAACGCACCGGCCATGGCCGGAAGCAGCCGCGGCGCCGCGGCACTGCGCGATGCGCTGGACACCTGCGCGGCGCTCGGCATGGATCTGTCCGTGCTGGTGCCCGTCGAAGTGCTGGACTGGTATCGCAGCGCCGACTACTTCGGCTCGCGCTGAGTCGACGCCGTCGCCTGGCCTCCATGGCAATCGGCATGACCGCAGTGGCAACCCGCGGCCTGGTCGGATGTGGGCGATTCCACCCGCTTGCGGCAGTGTTCGCTGCAATAGGCGTCACCGGCGGGAACCGCGCAGGTACAGGCGGGATGGGCGCAACGCTGCTTGTCGGTCGTGTTCATTCAGTGGCTCCCGTTGGTGCTGGTCGAGATCGAACCGGCTGCCGCGGGTGCAGCCACCGTGGCGGCACCGGCGGGGCGGGTGTGGTCGAAGCTGGCGTCCATGGCGGCGCGGTGGCTCATCGCTTGGTCCCGGGCGGCGGGCATGTCCAGCTGGTCCTGCAACTGGCGCGCCAGCTCCAGGTGCGTCTTCAGCGTGGGCAGGGTGGCCTGGGCAAATGCGCGCATTTCGGGGTCCTGCGTTCGCCCGGCTGCGGCGGCGAACAGCGCGACGGCCTTCTGATGATCCCTGACCATCGCCGCGGCCCATGCCTTGTCGAACTTCTTCGCGTCGAGCGCCTTCATGGCGCTGGCCGATTGTTGCGCCTCGTCGTCCGGCGCCGCGGGCAGGGTGACCTGCCTGGCCTGGGCCAACGCCCGCAGCTTGTCATTGGCCCTGGTGTGGTCATCCACGATGCGCTGGGCCAGCTGTTTCACGCCGGCCTGGGAGGACTTTTCCAGCGCCAGCTGCCCCATCGCGACTTCGGCCATGCCATCGCTGGCGGCGCGGGTCATGAACTTGCTGTCCGCGGCATTGGCGACCAGCGGGGTCTGGTCGTGGCCGGACTGTGCGCAGGCGGCGAAGGCAAGGCCGCACAGCAGCAGGCCAGCCGCCGCTCGCATGAAGGGTCGCATCGACATGATGGGCTTCCTCTGTGGACGGGGGAGCGGTGATGAAACCGCTTGCCACGGGAAGCGGGCGTGATGCCTGCGTGCAATGACGATGACGGCCGCCGGCTTGGCCGGCGCCTCAGATACCGCCGGCGCTGGCCATGGCCACCACCGACAGCAGGGTCTGGCGGCCGTAGGGCTTGGGCAGGAATGTCACGTTCAACTCGCGCGCCTCGGCGAACGCCTCGCTGTTGGCCGAGGTGAGCACGATGGGCATGCGCAGGCCGTCGTCGCGCAGCCTGCGTATGAGCGAGGTTCCGGTCTGGCCGCGGCCCAGGTACATGTCGGCCATCAGCACGTCGATGTTCGGCTGCTGTCGCGATATCGCGATGCCGGCTGCGAGGTCGGCAGCCGCGATCACCTCGTAGCCGGCGTGATGCAGCAACAGTGCCGTGAGTTCGCGGGTGTCGGCGTCGTCTTCGACCAGAAGAACCCGGTTGGCGAGCATGGAGCTGACCCCTGATTGTCAAGCTCGCATGAAGGTTGCATCGAAAGCGTCGCCGGAACGTGAATGAGCATGCGCGCCCCGGGGCTCGCGCGCGACGTTCATGGAGGAGGCGCCGTGCCGCGCTTGCGCATGCCGGCCTGCCGCCACGCCATCAGCGGCGGCGTGGTGATGCCATGCAGGACGATGCTCAGCACCACCGTGGTGATCACGTATTCCGCCACCACCGATGTCGCAGTCGACCCCAAGCCATGCGTGGCGGCGTAGGCCAGGTAATTCAGGCTGCCGATGCCGCGGATGCCGATCCATCCGATCAGCAGGCGTCGCGAACGGGGGATCTGCGAGCCGATCGTTGCCAGCCAGATCGCCAGCGGTCGCACCACGGCAAACAGCAGCAGCGCCAGCAGCGTGGCGGCGGGGTGCCAGTGGTTGGCGAACGCGGCGCCGAGCAGGAAGACCAGCGCGGCAGCGATCAGCCGCTCAAGCGTATCGCCGAAGGAGAGCGCGTCCGAGACCACCATGCCCATCGACGCCACCGGCTTGCGTGCCTGTTCGGGGTTGCGGCGGCGGGGATCGATGAGCACTTCGGCTGGCGGATGGGTTGCCGCCCCGCGATCGTCGTCCTTGCCCAGGTCCGGATGCGGGTGGCGCCTGACCACGTGCAGCTCCACGTGGCGCAGGCCGAGTCCCGCGGCGAAGGCGGCCAGGAAACCCGAGGCCGACAGCGCCGTGGCCGCGGCATACGAAAGCGCCATCAGGGCCAGCGCCAGAACATCGTTCGGCGTGACATCCGCGCTGGCGGTCTTCATGCGCACGCCGATCCAGCCGATCATCCAGCCCAGTGCGAAACCGATGCCCAGGCCGCCGACCAGCGGCCAGGCGAAGTCCAGGCCCAGCCATCTTCCCAGCGCGCTGGCCGAGCCATGGTCACCCAGCAACAGCAGGGCCAGCACCACGAAGGGCAGGGCGGTGCCGTCGTTCAGGCCGGCCTCTCCGGACAGCGCGAGGCGCAGGCGATCGCGATCGCTGGCGTCGTCCACCGCGACCATGCTGGCCAGCACCGGATCGGTCGGGGCGAGGATCGCGCCAGTCAGCATCGCCAGTGGCCACGGCAGCGCGAACAGCCAGTGCGCCACCATGCCCACGCCTGCCACGGTCAGCACCATCGCGGGCAAGGCCAGTCGCGCGGCGGTGCGCCAGGACGGATCGGAAAAGCCCAGGCGCAGCTTCAGCCCGGTCATGAACAACGACACCACCAGCGCGATCTCGGTCAGCCGGGCGATGCCGTGCGCATGCGCGGTGAGCTCGATGTCCAGCAGCTTCAGGCACCAGGGGCCGGCCACGATGCCGGCGGCGAGGTACAGGCTGAAGGTGGTCACCGGCAGATGCCTGATCCAGCCCGACGCCAGCGACATCAGCAGCAGGAGGAAACCGATGGATGCGGTCCAGCCAAGCAGGTTCATGGAGCGGCCGTTCGAGGGTGCCGCAGCAGCATGTCTTCCCCGCCATGAAATTCGCGGCAAGCGCGGGCGCGAAGGGCAAGCCGCCGCTACGACAGCGACGCCTTCAGCGCCGCCGCGAGCGCGGCGTCCCCGTTGAGCAGATCCTTCCAGGCGAGCGTCACGCCCTTGCGGTGTCCCTTCTCCACCAGCTTCAGCCCGGCGGGATCGATGCTCAGCGTGTAATGGCGATCGTCGATCGCCAGTTCGCGTCGCAGCAGCTTGTTCAGCGGGGTCATCGGCGAGTCCTCATGACGGATGCCCGAGTTTCGATCCATCCGCGAGGCCGGCCCGGGCGACGGCACTCACGAAGGCATTGCATGAATATCACGCGGGCTGGGCGCGCAAGAGGCGAGGATCGGCAGCACCTCGCACGGGAGTCCAGTCATGCATCCATACCGTCCAGCCGCGGCCGTGGCCGCCAGCGCACCAGGCGATCCCGAGTACCGGCCGCCCGATCCGCCGCCGCCCACCTATCCCGATCCCGGCGAACCCTCGCCCCAGCCCCCGGCCGAGCCCGAAGTGCCGCCGCCTGATCCGCCGGCCGATCCGCCGCAACCGCCCACCCGTGCGTGATCCGGTCCCCGCGTTCCCGGTGCTGTTCCGCCGCGGCCGCGCATCGATGGTTTCGAAACCTTGCCACGCGGAGTATCGACATGAAAGCCGACCCCACACGCAGCCATTCGCCGTCCTCGGTGCCACCGGTGCTGGACGGCCGTCATCCGCCGATCCCCGAGCCGCTTGAATGGCAGAAACACCTGCCCGACACAGCGGATACGGACGCCTCGCGCCGCATCCCGCGGCGGCGCCCGGCCACGAAGCAACCAGCCGCGAAGCAAGGCGAACGCGCGAAGCAAGGCGAACGCTAGACGCGGGCGCTGGCGGATGGCCCCTCACGCGAGGTGCTCGCCGCGCACGCGGAAAGCCAGGCTGATGCGCGGACCCACCGGCATGCGCTGCTTGGGAATCGCGTGGTCATAGTGCAGTTGGGTATCCCAGCTCATCACCAGCAGGCTGCCGGCTTCCAGGTCGATGTGCAGCAGCCGGCGCGGCGGCTGCTTGGCCCGCACGGTCAGGCGGCGCGTGGCGCCCAGCGAGAGCAGGGCGATCGGCTCGCCGCGCACCAGATCGGCCAGCTTGTCGTTGTGCGGCGCGACGCTGTCGCGTTCGTCGCGATAGAGGTTGAGCCCCACGCTGTCGAACGGTGCGCCGACCGCGGCGATCGTCACGTCGCGAGCCTCCTGCAGCGCCGGGGGAAGTGCGGGATCGTCCAGTCGGAAGTGGGCCCGCAACCGCGGCACGTCCACCTCGCGCTCGTACATCAGCCGCGTTCCGCCTTTCCACCGCACGCTGGCCTGCAGTTGCTCGAACCAGCGCGCCGCAGTCTCCCCATCCACCAGCTCCGGGGTCAGCACGATGCGACCGCTGGCGTCGTCCAGCAGCCGTTGCGGGCCATGGTCGAACAGGCTCAGTTGCGCCATGACGACGTGCTCGCGGGTCCGGTGATCACGACTGGTGCTCGCGGATCAGGGTGATCCGCCCATTGGGTTCGAGTCGCGCGGTGATGACGGTGGCTTCGTTCTCCAGCCCCGCGGCATGCAGTGCCCGTTCGAACGCCGCTTCGGGCAGATTGCAGCGGCGCAGGGCTTCCGGACTGCGCTGGCCGTTGCGGGCAAGGATCGAGGGCCAGCCTTCGACCAGGCGATTGAGCGGGGCGCTGCGCGTGCAGATCCAGGCCAGGCCGCGATCGACCGCCAGAATGCTGGCCACCGCGATGATGCCGCCGAGGAAGGAGGTATCCGAACCGATGATGGAGGTGCGCATCGTTCCGCCGACGAGGATCAGCACCACCACGTCGAAGGCCGACATCTCGCCGAACGAGCGCTTGCCGGCCAGGCGCAGCAGGCACAGCAGGATGAGATAGACCGCCGCGCCACGCAGCGCGAAATGCCACCACGGCATGGACAAGTGCATCAGCGAATTCATCGAACCGACTCCGGCAGGCCACGGGTGCACGAGGCTACCGCCGCGATGGCGCCAGACGGCGTGAAGAAGCGGCATGGCGTGCGCTGGCGCCATCGGCGTGGTGCTGCATCACGGGGCCCGGTGCCGGCCTTCGGCCTCGATCATGTGGCGTCGCGCGCGCCAGGTTTCGGCGGTCTGCGGCTTGATGAACAGCGAGACGATTTCCGGGTGGGCCTGCTTGGCCTGCTTCTCGATGCGGTTGATGCAGGCCTCGATCTGCGGCGTGGTCAGCGCGTCCTCGAACTCGGCGCTCAGCGTGGCGACCACCTGGCTCGGCCCCATCTGCACGGTCAGTACGCCGTTGGCGCAACGCACGCCGGCGTCGCCCGCCGCGATGGCGAGAATCGCCTCGCCCACCACCGGATGGGCGGGTTCGCCGATCAGCAGTCCCTTGGTTTCGCGGGCCAGCAGCAGCGCCGACAGCGACAGCACGGCAGCAATGCCGATCGAAGCGACGCCATCCAGCACGGGCTGGGCGAGCAGTTGCGCACTGACCAGCCCGGCCAGCGCCACCAGCAGGCCCAGCAGGGCCGCGCTGTCTTCCAGCAGCACGGTGAACGTGGCGGGGTCCTTGCTGAGGCGGAACGCCTCGAAGTAGCCCAGCCTGCCCTTGCGCGCGCGGAACTCGCGCAGCGCCACCCACCACGAGCTGCCTTCGAACACGAACGACACCGCCAGCACCAGGTAATTCATCAGCGGCCGTGCGACCGGTTCGGGCTGGCGGATGTGCATCACGCCCTCGTAGAACGACACGCCCGCGCCCATCGCCAGCACCAGCAGGGCCACGATGAAACTCCAGAAATACAGCTCCCTGCCATAGCCGAACGGGTGGGTGCGATCCGCTGGCCGCGCCGCCCGTCGCAAGCCGTAGAGGAGCAGCAGTTCGTTGACCGTGTCGACCAGCGAATGCACGCCTTCGCTGAGCATCGCCGAGCTGCCGGTGATCCCGGCGGCCACGAACTTGGCGATCGCGATCATCAGGTTGCCGCCCAGGGCGACAAGGACCACCTTGTGCGAAGCGGACGCGGGCATTGGTCAGTCGTCCGTGTACAGCTTCTGGCAGCGCAGGCAGAAGAAACTGCGACGATGGGTCTTGCCCAGGTACGCGCGCTGCAGCGGAATGTCGTGGCGCGGGCAACGCCCGCGGTTGTGCACCAGCCAGTGCCTGGCCAGCACGAAGGCCTTTTTCCAGGCCAGGAATTCGAAGGCGTAGACGCGGGCCTGCTCCACCAGTTGGGCCAGCTTGTACGGCGACAGCGCGCCGATGGTGGAAAGCGGGTGGACGCGGATGCGGAACAGCACCTCGTTCTTGATGATGTTGCCGACGCCGGCGAACACGGTCTGGTCGAGCAGGGCATCGCACACCAGGGTATGCGGCATGGCGCGCAGCTTCGCCCTGGCCAGTTTCGGGTCCCAGTGCTCCGACATCACGTCGCCGCGCCAGTCGTACAAGTCGTCGAGCCTGCCCTCCAGCAGGCGCACCGAACAGTTGTAGAAGTTCAGCTCGCCTTCGTCGAAACCCAGGCCGAGTCGCGGCGCGATGTCCCGTTCTTCATTGATGCGGTAGCTGCCGAACATCAGCAGGTGGACGCGCACGTTCAGCCCGCCGGACAGCTCGACGAGGAACTGCTTGCCGAAGCTGCGCAAGGCCAGCACCCGGCGGCCGGGCAGGCGCTGCAGGTCGATCTTCGCGTTGCCGGTGGCGCGCCGGATGGTGCGCCCGGCGAAGGCGGCCGCCTGTTCGCGCAGGATGACGATGGAAGGACCTTCCGGCATCGATGCTTCCGCATGTGGGGAATGGTCATCGTGCAACGGGCAACGAGCACGAAAGGTGAAGCGCCCGGAGCCTGTGAAGAAAACCACAGGAAGTGGTTTTCTTCTATCGCATCGGGCATCCATGCCCTCGCCGTGGCCGGGCTTCGAGGTTGAAAAAAATCACGACCTCTCAGCCGAGGTCCGCGGCATCGCCCACGCGCGACCTCAGCTCCAGCGCGTTGGCCACCGCGTGGCCCAGTGCCGTGTTGTCGAAGATGCACCAGTGCCGGGCAGGCTCCGGGTCGGGGCGTTGCAGGCGGCGCTCGATCCGGCGCAGGGCCGCTTCGGAATACGCGTCGTAATAGATCCGCGGCGAGCCGTGCAGACGGAAATACTGCAGATGGTGATCGCCCGCCGGCACGGCGGCGCGAGGATGCCGAGCGGGGTCGGCGGCCACCCGCGCGATGCCGCGTTCGCGCAAGAAGCGGCTCACGGCAGGATGGAACCACGACGAATGCCGCGGCTCGCACGCCACCGGACCCGCGTGCAGGCGCCTCAGCTGATCGAGGAACGGCAGCACCTCCAACGGCTTGTAGACGAGGCTTGGCGGCAACTGCAGCAGCAGGCAACCCAGCTTCACGCCGAGCTCGTCGACCTGAGCCAGAAACTCCCGCAATGCCGGTTCGGCGTGGCGCAGGCGGGCTTCATGGCTGATGGTGCGGGGCATCTTCACCGCGAAACGGAAATCCCGCGGCACGCTGGCCGCCCAGCGTCGCCAGGTGGCCGGTCGATGCGGGCGATAGAACGACGAATTGATCTCCACGCAGTTGAAGCGTTGCGCATAGCGTTCGAGATGGCTGCCTCCCTCGGGGAAGCGATCGGCGTGGGCGGCAGGGATCGACCAGCCGGCGCAGCCGATCAACAGCTCGGGTCGACACATCGCGTGGACAGTCACGGCAGCATGCTTGGCGGGGTGTGGAGGGCGGGCGTTGTTATAGTTGAAGATCGAAGATTGAAGACGCCGCGTGAGAGGGTCGTGAATGCATCGCACGACGCTTCGAAGCCAGCCCTTCGAATCAGGTCGACAGACAGGGCATGGGGGTGGGGCGGATGGCTGGGACAGTTGGCGCGGGAGGTTACTCCGGATCTTTCCCGGCCTTGCTGGAGGCGATGCCGATGCCGGCCTATCTGTGCGACGGCAGCGGCGTGGTGCTTGCCTGCAATGCGAAGGCCGCCCGGCTGTGGGGCGATGCCCTGCGGGTCGGCGGCAGCGACCACGCGCTGTGGACCGCGGCCGGGGCATCGCCGCATGCAGCACAGGCCAGCGATGCAGCGGACGACATCGACATCGTGCTGGAGGCCGCCGCCGGCGAGCGGCTGCGCGCTTCGCTCAGCGTGTCGGCCGTGATGGGCGGCGAGCTTCCTTCCGGTGTTCTGCTGAAATGCTTCCAGCTGGCTCGCGCCAGCGACGACGCGGAAGACCTTTTCGAGAACGGCGCGGTGGGGCTGCGCCTGGTCGCGGCGGACGGCACGATACTGCGCGCGAACCGGACGGAACTGGACCTGCTTGGCTACCGGCGCGACGAATACGTGGGCCACAAGCTGGGCGAGTTCGATGCCGACGGCGACCGCCTGGCCCGGCTGCTCGAACAGGTCCGCGCGGGTGAATCGGTGGACCGGTATCCGGCCCGGCTGGTGGGTGCGGACGGTCGCGTGCGGCACGTGCAGATCAGCTCCAGCGGCCGCTTTGCCGATGGCCAGTTCGTCCACTCGCGCTGCTTCACCGTCGACGTCTCCGGGCAGGAGCAGCTGAGCCGGACGATCCGCAAGCGCGAGCAGTTTTCCGGCCAGGTGCTGCAGGCCCTGCCGGTGGCGGTCTACACCACCGATGCGGCAGGCAGGCTCACCTTCTTCAACGAGGCGGCGATCGATCTCGCCGGACGGCGCCCCTCGCTGGGCGAGAACTGGGCGGCCTCGTGGAAGCTGTCCGGACTGGACGGCACACCGCTGCCTCGCGAGCGGTATCCGATGGCCATCGCGCTCCGCGAGGCGCGGCCGGTGCACGGCGAGATGGTGGTGGCCGAACGGCCCGATGGCAGCCGGCTCACGCTGGCCACCTATCCCACGCCCCTGTTCGATGACGACGGCAGCCTCAGCGGCGGCGTGAACATGCTGCTCGACGTCACCGGACAAAAGGAAGCCGAGCAGGCCCTGCAAGGGCGCAACGCCCGGCTGGAACAGCGCGTGTCCGAACGCATCCGGGTGGCGGAAACGACGTCGATGAACCTGCATCGCAGCGAGCGCAATTTCGCCCTGCTGGTGGGCAGCGTGATCGACTACGCGATCTACATGCTCGATCCGCAGGGCGTGATCACCAACTGGAACGCCGGCGCCGAACGCATCAAGGGATACACCGCCGAGGATGTCATCGGCACGCATTTCTCCCGCTTCTACACGCCCGAGGATTGCGCCAGGGGCATGCCGGCGGCCGCCCTGGAGACCGCCCGCCGCGAAGGACGCTACAACGCGGAAGGGTGGCGCGTGCGCAAGGATGGCAGCCGCTTCTGGGCCAACGTGGTGGTCGACCCGATCCACGACGGCGGCAGGCTGATCGGTTTTGCCAAGATCACCCGTGACGTCACCGAGCGGATGCAGGCCGAGACGGCGCTGGTGGAAAGCGAATACCTGGCTCGCGGCGTGATCGACACCGCGCTGGACGGCTTCGCGCAACTGGACGAGGGCGGCCTGATCGTCCGCTGGAATCCGCGCGCGGAAAGCCTGTTCGGCTGGCAGCGGGAACAGGCCATCGGCCAGCCGCTGTCCGCCCTGGTGGTGGCGGAGCCGGACCGCCAGCGCTTCGAGGACAGCCTGCGCTCGCCGTCCGCGCGGGGTGCCTCGGGCGCGGCCGTGCGGCCGATCGAGATGGTCAGCCGTGATGGTCGCAGGATTCCGGTGGAGATCAGCGTCAGCTCGCTGTCCCTGCACCAGGGCTACCGCACCAACATCTTCATCCGCGACCTCAGCGAGAAGGTGCTGATCGAGGCGCAACTGCGTCAGGCGCAGAAGATGGAGGCGGTGGGCCAGCTGACCGGCGGGCTTGCCCACGACTTCAACAATCTTCTGCAGGGGATCATCGGTTCGCTCGACCTGATCCAGCTGCGGGTGGACGCGGGCAGGACGAGCGAGGTGACGCGTTTCGTCGATGGCGCGTTGAACTCGGCCAACCGCGCCGCGGCGATGACCCATCGGCTGCTGGCCTTCTCGCGACGCCAGCCGCTGGACCCGCGACCGGTGCAGGCCAATCCGCTGATGCTGTCGATGGCCGACCTGTTGCAGCGCACCCTGGGCGAACAGGTCAGCCTGGAATTCGACCTGGCGCCCGACCTCTGGCCGGCGCTATGCGATCCCAACCAGCTCGAAAGCGCCGTGCTGAACCTGTCGATCAACGCCCGCGACGCGATGCCCGAGGGTGGCCGGCTGATCATCCGCTCGCGCAACGTGACCGCCGACGACGTCAAGACGCGCCAATGGCATGAAGTGAACAGCGACCGCTACATCTGCATCGAGGTCGTTGACACCGGCATCGGCATGAGTCCCGAGGTGATCGATCGTGCGTTCGAGCCCTTCTTCACCACCAAGGCGGTGGGCCAGGGCACGGGGCTGGGCCTGTCGATGGTGTACGGGTTTGCGCGGCAGTCAAACGGCTACTGCGACATCCGCAGCATGCCGGGCCAGGGCAGCACCGTGGTGCTGTATCTGCCGTATCACCTGGACGAGACCGGGCGGGAAACCTTACCGCCGACACGGCTCGCGCCGGCTGCGCCCGGCCAGGGCGAGATCGTGCTGGTGGTGGAGGATGAAGAGGTGGTGCGCCACGTGGTGGTCGAGGTGCTGCATCAATTGGGCTACATGGTGCTGGAGGCCGCCGACGGCGAAGCGGGGCTGGCTGCGCTGAGGTCCTGCGAAGACGTCCACCTGCTGATTTCCGACATCGGCCTGCCCGGCATGAACGGTCGGGCCCTGGCCGATGCGTCGCGGGCCCTGCGGCCCGACCTCAAGGTCCTGCTGATGACCGGCTACGCGTCCGATGCTTCGGCATCCGAAGGATTTGCCGCGGGGATGGAGCTGATCACCAAGCCATTCACCGTCGAGGCGCTGGCGACCCGGCTGCGCCGAATGCTGGGGGATGCCCGGGCGGGGGACTTGTCCTGAGCGCGTGAAACGCGCGGTCGTTCAGCGAACCGTCGGCAAGCCGACGTCAGGCCAGCAGATCCTGCACGGCCTTGCACAGCGACTTCATGTCCAGCGGCTTCGACATCATCCGGACGCCGGGGAATTCCGCTGCCAGCTCCTGCAGGTCACCACCCGACATCACCATGAACGGCACCTGCCGCTGCTGCAGCGCGAGCATCACCGGGTGCGCGGTCTCGCCACGCAGGCCCACGTCGAGCAGGGCCGCATCGAAGTCGCCGCTCTCGATGTCACCCAGCGCATCGATGAGGGAGAGGTCGACGAAAACCTCCAGCCCCATGTCGCGCAAGCTGTCTTCCACCACCATGGCGACGACGGGGTCGTCCTCGACCACCAAGACCCGCTTTCCCTTTTCGAATGGCATCTTCCAAGTCCCGGCGACCGTGCATTGTCCGGGTGAGTGTAAGCCTTCCGGAAAGAAACGGAACGTCCGGCACGGCCGGACTGCGTGAAGTCCGGTCGTGCCGGGCGACAGCTCAGGCGCATGGCAACGGGTTCATCCCCGATCCGACTTCAACTGCTTGACCAGCTCGGCCTTGCGCATCGCCATCTTTTCGCCAAGCGACGCCAGGGTCGCCTTGTCGAGCAACTTCTTCGCACGGGGGAACATCTCCTTCTCTTCCTCGTCCGCGTGATGGGTCACCAGCTCCTTGAGGACCTTGGCGCGTCCGGAGAATTTCTCGTTGCCCACGGGCGTCGCCAGCAGGTCGGGCAGCACCAGGTCGCCGGCGGCCCGGTGTTCCTCCAGCGCCTCGAAGTACATCTTGTCGTCATCGGACTGGTCGCCGCGGGCCTTGAATGCGGGGTAGAAGATCTCTTCCTCGATGGTGGTGTGGGCCTTCAGCTCCACCCGAATCTTCTCCAGCAGTTCGGTGCGCTTCTTGACGCCGCGGGGCGTGCTTTGCGCCAATTCCTCGAGCAGCTTTTCCACCGCATCGTGGTCGTTCTTGAGCAGGGTGATCGCGTCCATGGGGAGCTCCGTTTGGGGGAAAGCCGACAATGCCCACCCGCCAGTGAATGGGTCGTGCAAGGTTTGCGCAGACGGCGTCACGCCCGCCGGGCTTTCCGTTTGCGCAGGTGCGTCGGCACAAGCTCTAGACAGAACGCACATCGGGACTTAACCGCCCGGCCGGCACGCTGCGATCCCCCTCCCGCAGCAGAGACGCCCATGTCCAGCCATGACCGCAAAGATCCGGCACATCCCGATTGCAAGGACACCCCGGCCGCGCCGGAAACGCCGGCCATGCGTGCGCAACGCAAGGCCAGGGAAAGCGACAACCAGGACGAGGCGCTGGAAGAAACCTTCCCGGCCAGCGATCCGGTTTCGCCCTTCGTGCCGGCGAAGGTGCCCGAGGTCGAGGCGACGGGCGCCACCGAAGCTCACGGCATCATCCATGAAGGACGCCGCCATGATCTGGCACAGATCCGCTCGCAGATGGACCCGGACCTGCTGGAACGGATAAGGGGCGAGGGCTACAGCGACCAGGAGTTCTTCAACGCCTATCTGATCGCCCACGCCGACAAGTACGGCGAGCGCTTCACGGTGCGCTGAAGGCGGCTGTCAGGCCTGCAGGCGCCGGCGCAGCTTCATCGCGTCGAACGGCGCCTTCACCTTGGCGTCGTTGTCGAAGTAGCAGTACACGTCGCGCGACTTTCGCGGTGGTGGGGGCGTGCTGCTGGCGCGATGGCTGTCGTCGGCGGACTGCCCGCCGCTCATCCATGCGCGGATGCGTCGGGCCCATTCGTCCAGCGCGGCATCGGAATAGCCGCTGGAATAGAGGACCTGGTCGCCATGCATGCGCATGTAGACGAAGCCTCCGGTCAGGTCATGCAGCTGGGGCCACGTCGTGGCCGCGTCGGAGACCACCAGGGCCACGCGATGCCTGCGCAACAGGGCGATGAAGGCAGGATTGCTGAAGCTGTCGCGGCGTATTTCGATGGCGTGCCGAAGGCGGTGATTGCGTCGTGGCGAGAGGTCGCCGACGAAGCGGGCGTGATGGTCGTGTTGCCTGGCCAGTCGCAGGGCGGACTGGCTGTCGCGCGGCAGCGAGGCAAGGAAGGCATCGAACAGCCCGTGGTCGTATTTCAGGTTCGGCGGAAACTGCCACAGCAGCGGTCCCAGTTTCTGGCGCAGCTCCAGCACACCGGAGGCAAAGAAATTGGCCAGGGGCTTGTCCACCTCGCGCAGCCGGCGCACGTGGGTGATGAAGCGTGGCGCCTTCACGGCGAAGACGAAACCGGGCGGCGTGTCGCGATACCAGCTGCGCCAGCTGTCGGGCCGCTGCAGCGAATAGAACGAACCGTTGATCTCGATGGTGTCGAGCTGGCGTGAGGCGTAGTGGAGTTCCAGTCGCTGCGGCAGCTCCTGCGGATAGAACCTTCCACGCCATGGCGCGTAGCGCCAGCCGGAAATGCCGATGCGCAGTCTGGCCATGGAGCTTCCACAAGTCATCGATGGGCGATGACGCTACCGCGCCGGCCGTGGTCCGCCGATGAAGACGGGTGGTGCCGGGTACCGGATCAGGGGGCGGTTTGTGGTCACCCTTTCTTGATGCGACCGCGTGCAAGGTGCAGCTTTCGACAGGAGAGCGCAGACATGGTCGAGCCGGTTCGAAACCGCAGGCATGGCGACGGCGATCGCAACGACGACGATGTCGCGAAGAAGGACGCCCCCAACCAGAAAGAGCGCGACCGCGAGGTCCGCGAAGACCGGCAGGACATCGACAGCGAGTCCCGCCGCAAGACCGGTGCGGGTTGATCGGTCGATGCCCGCCGGCATCCGCTTCAGGCTTCCGGCCGTGACCGTGGCCGCCGGATGCCCGCGGGGGAGCGCACGAACCCGCGGCAAGCCGTGGACAGACCGATGAACATGTCCTTTCTCGCGTTCAGCATGTCGCCCCTGGAGATCCTGGTCCGGGGCAGCCTGATGTATTGGTTCCTGTTCGTGATCTTCCGCTTCGTCCTGCGCCGCAACGCGGGATCGGCCGGGATCGCGGACATCCTGTTCGTGGTGCTGCTGGGCGACGCGGCGCAGAACGCCATGATCGGCGACGGCCAGACGGTGGCCGACGGCGCGACCCTGATCGCCACCCTGGTCTGCTGGAACTATCTGCTGGATTACCTGGGTTGCCGTTACGCGCTGATCTCGCGGCTGACCGACGCGCCGCCGGTGCTCATGATCCGCCACGGTCGCCTGCAGCGCGGCAACATGCGCCGGGAAAACCTCACCGAGCAGGAGATCGAAGCGCAGTTGCGGCTGTCCGACGTCGAGCGGCTCGACGAGGTCAGGGCGATGTACCTGGAAAGCGACGGCTCCTTCAGCGTGCTGAAGAAGAAGCGGTCGGCGTAGACGCGCCGCCAACGGTCAACCACCGGGGAAGCCCATGCAGCTGTCGCGACTGGCCAGCATCCTGCGCAAGACGATCGGAGGGATCGGCGACGACGCGCTGCTGACCCGCGCGGCGGCCATCGCGTTCTACTCCGCGCTGTCGTTCGCACCGCTGATCGTGTTGTTGCTGTGGCTGCTGGCTGCGTTGCGGCCGGAGTGGCAGCAACAGCTGACCGACGGGCTGGCCGGGATACTGGGCGCAAAGGCCGCCGGCGCGATCACCCTGGTGCTGCAGAACGCGAAGTCCAGGCCGACGCTGGGCAACGTCGCCGGGGTGGTGGGCCTGTTGATCACGCTGTTCAGCGCCTCGGTGGTTTTCGCCCAGTTGCAGGGCGCGCTCAACGTCATCTGGGATGTCCAGGCCCGCCCCGGCAAGGCCATCACCGCCTGGCTGTGGGCGCGCGCCCGGGCGATCGCGCTGCTGGTCGGCGTCACCTTCCTGCTGATCGTGTCGTTCGTGGTCAGCACGCTGATCCGTTTCTTCGTGCCGACGGATTCGTGGATCTGGAGCGTCGCCGAGCAGGTGATTTCGCTGCTGGTGTTCATCGCGGCGTTCGGCGCGATGTATCGCGTCCTGCCCGATGCGCGCATCGCGTGGGCGGATGCCTGGCGCGGCGCCTTGCTCACCACCGTGCTGTTCATCGCCGGCAAGTACGCGATCGACCTGTACATCCGCCACGCCAGCGTGGGCGGCGCCTACGGACCGGCGGGCGCGCTGGTGGTGCTGCTCACCTGGGTCTACTACGCCTCGACCATCGTGCTGATGGGCGCCGAACTCACCCACGGACTGTCCGCCGCCCGCGGCGAAAAGGCGCGGCCCGAGCAGCAGGCGGAACGTTCGAACGACAAGGAAATACGCAGCGGCTGAGCCGTGGTGTCCATCCGTGGGTGCCGGCGAAGATGCCCGCCGGCGACACGACGCGCGGGGCGCAAGATCACGGCCTCGCTGATGTGGCGGCCGGGTCAGCGGCCGGCTTTCCGCCTCTCGCGCAGGCGCGCCATGGCCGCCGCCGCATTCACCTGGAGCATGCCGTCGGAAACGCGGCTGCTCTGCAGCAGCAGGTCGTGGACCGAACGTGCATCCAGCGCGGGGGCCATCGCCAGCAGCAGAGCGGTGATGCCGCTGACATGTGCCGCCGCCATCGACGAGCCGGAGGTGAAGTCGTAGCCGCCGCCGGGCTGGGTGGTGAGGATGTCGCTGCCCGGGGCGCTCAGCACGCCGGGCGGCGCCTCCGTCGCACGGCTGGTGCGCACCACGATGACGCCCGGCGCGCGGTCGGGAAATCCGCCGACGTTGCCGTCCGGCGGCATCGCCGTGATCACGATGCGGCCCTGCTCGAGCAGACGGCTCAGCAATTCGTCGAGCAGGGGATCGGCGGGGCCGCCCAGGCTCAGGTTGATGATGCGCGTATCGGTGTCGATCACCGCCGCCAGCGCCTTGGCCAGGGTGAAGGTGTTGCAGCGGGCGCCCGCGCCGGGCACCGGCGGATACCAGCAGGCCTTGTAGACGCTCAGTACCGCGCCGGGCGCGATCCCCACGATGCCCCGGTGGTTGTCGGCGGTGGCGGCGATCACCCCGGCGACTTCGGTGCCGTGGTTGTCGCGGTCGAACGCCGTGCGGTCCGCGTCGACCAGGTTCTGCGTGTCGCGGATGCGCCCCTGCAGGTCGGGGTGGGCCAGGTCGGCGCCGGTATCGATGATCGCGACATGAACCCCGTCGCCGCGGCTGAGGTTGTGCGCGACGGCGGCATCGGTCTCGACGAAGCCGCGCTGCAGGTCGGCGTAGGGATCGTTGTATCGGCGGGCATCCGGTGGCGGCGGGTCGGCGTAGGTCGAATAGCTTTGCAGCGGCTGGGCGAGTCGCACCCGGGCGTCCGCGGCCAGCGCCTTGAGCAGCGTGTCGCGGGACATCCCGGGGGGCGGCGTCAGCACGATGCAGTACACGTCCAGCGCCTTGATCGGCCAGCCGGTCACCTCCTGCCAGCCATAGATCTTCTTCAGCGCCGCGAGGGTCGATGCCGCCCGCTGGCCGATCCCGTAGTTCGCCGATGGCAGGTAACCGAGCAGGCTGGAACCCGCGTGCGTAGCAGGCGGTGCCAGCGGATTGGCCACCGCCAGCACGATGTCGCGCTGGCTGTCCATGGTAGACACGCTGGCCAGCGTGGCGCGGCCCGTAGCGGCGTGATCGCCGGCCGACGCCACCGGCGGCAGGCGCGCGCAGGCACTCAGGGCCATCGCGGCAGCGAGGACCAGGACGCCGCATTTCATGGCGTGGTGGTCACCGGTTCGGCCAGGCGGATGCCGCGGGTGGCGCGCAGCTGCTGCAGCACGTGCTGCCGGGTCGAGTTCGGGCCTCGCGGCACGACCGTATAGGCGCCGACCTCATTGGGACCGGCGACCACCTGCAGGCCAAGGGCATGCAGCAACGCATCCCAGTCGGCGAGCTTCATGCCGGCATCGGGCACGACGTGGATGGAGCCCGCTGCGATCGAGCCCGGCGTGCCGGGCACGGGCGATTCGCTGAGCGTGCGGTAGCGGGGGCTGGCGTCTTCGGACCACAGTCGCATGCCCAGCGCACCGAGGCCGATCGCCTGGACCAGCACGGCGGCGACCAGGGCGCGGGTCAGCCAGCCTGCCGTGCGCGAGCGGGCGGGCGCTTCCAGCGGGGCGGGCGCATCCAGGCGACCCAGCAGGTGCTTCAGTCCCACGTTGGCATCCAGCGGAATGTCCGAGGGCAGCGACAGCGCCAGCTGCAGTCGGCTCTGCCGCGCAAACTCGGTGCGGCACGCCTCGCAATGCACCAGGTGGCTCATCAGTGATTCGCCCTGTTCCTGCGGGGCGCTGCCCTGCAGTACCCAGGGCATGGCTTCCCAGGCGCGGGCGCAGTCCCGGCCGGAATTTGTCTGGAACATCATGGCACGCTCTCTTCACGTATCGGCGAGTCGCCAGCCAGGGGGGGCAACACGTTGCGCAACTTCACGCGCGCATGGAACAGCCGCGCCTTCACCGTGCCGACCGGGCACTGCATGATGGCGGCCACCTCGTCCAGCGAGTGTCCCACGCCGTAGACCAGTTCGATCACGACGCGCTGGTCGACCGACAGGTGGACGAGTCCCTTGCCCAGCCAGTCGCGCAGTTCGCGGTCCTCATCCGGGTTGTGGGCGGGGACGCGGTCTTCCGGCACCGCGTCGTCCGCGACCGGTTCGTCGCCATGCTGGCGCAGGGCCTTCAGGCCGCAGCGATAGGCGATGCCCATGATCCAGGTGGAAACCCGCGAGTCGCCGTGGAAGTTGTCCGCTTTCTGCCAGGCGATCCAGAAGCAGTCGTTGATGACTTCCTCGATGACATCGGCGCGCCGCGTCAGACGCGACAGGAAGCGGCACAACCTGCCGTGGTAGCCGCGGTAGAGCACCGCCAGCGCGGCGCGATCGCCCGCCGCCATGCGCTGGAGCAGCATGCGGTCGGCGGTGTCGGCATCGTTATTAGCGTCGTTCATGGCTTCGCAGCTTGCGGTCGGACCCCGGTCGGTCAGTGCGTAGGTGACGTTTCAGCCCCAAAAGGTTGCCGTCGCATCAAAAGGATCGCGAGATGGTGGCCATCCAGGGCGATGCGTCGGGGTCCGGCGTCGAGCGCGACGACTCCAGGTCCGTGGCGACGCGATCGAGTTCGACCCGCCATGGCCCGTCAACCCACATCAGGCCGACATGGCCGTAGCGGTAGAAGCCTTCGCGATCGTGGTAGCGGTAGTGCCGGTAGCGGCTGTAGCTGTAGCTGTAGCGCACCGGGGGAACGTGCGCCACGCCGGCGCCGCCGGAAAGGAACAGGTGCTCCGTCAGCGGCCAGTGGACATCGAGGTCGGCGGCCGCCCGCGTCCGGCGGTCGCCCGCGCCGATGAGGCGGATGGCCGACACGCCGAAGGTCAGGGTGTCGCGGTAGAGCCAGTTGATCCCCGCCTCCCCGCGGTCGTAGGCGGTCGAACGGGCGTCGCCGGAGTGGCGGTAGTAGAGCACGCCGGCCTGCATTTGCCAGTCACCGGAAAGCGACCAGGAGCGCGAGCCCTGCAGCAGGCTCTGGGTGATGCGTCGTGGCGAGCGCAGTTCGGTACTGCCGGACAGGCCCAGTGACCAGCCCGCCGGCGACGCCCACGAAACGGCCGCCTGGATGATGGGCGTGGCCGGCGTGATCGCCAGGCCGCGGTCGACCAGCTGCGAACTGAGCGCGATCGTGCCGTTCGTGGCGGACGACCCGGCATCCGCCGGCGTGGGGTGGCAGGCGACGATGGCCAGGACAAGCAGACCCGCCCGGCTGCGGGCGGAGCTGCTGACGGCAGGGCCGTGCCGCGAACGCGCGTGGTCGCGGCGCGTGGCAGCAGGAGCATCGGGCTGCATGCGTTTGAACCACATCGTCTCGTCATTCGCTCGACCGGGCAGGGTTGCCTCCGATGGTCTTGCCGCACCACCGGGGCATGCCTGCCTTATAACCGATTTGCGAGCGCTGGATGTCCCGCCGGTGTCGCCCGCGCCCTTCAGAACGCCGCGCTCACGGAAATCGTGAAGGCGTCCAGGTCCCTGGCGTTGGTCGCCGGCGCTCCGGGCGGCGCACCGAAGATGTTCGTGCCGGCGCCGTTGAACCGGCTGAAGCGGAACCAGGTGCCGTAGATCCTCAGATTGGCCAGCGAGTTGAAGGACTCCTTGCCGAAAGGCACCCAGAACACGCTGACGAGATTGCTGGTGGTGTCCGGGCTGCCATACGGGATGTAACGGGCGGGATCGCGCGAGCCCGTGCTGACCATGTGGGACACGGCGATGCCGTAGCTCTGCTTGAAGGTATAGATGGCGGTGGCGATCTGGTCGCGGGCGTCGCCGTGCGACAGCGCCAGCAGGCCCGGCACCACCGGACTGGGCGGCGTGCTGCCGTAATCGCGCTTCTCGAAGATGTTCACGTAGCTGAGCTGCACGATGTGTTGCCGATTGCCCAGGTACTGGTAACTCAGGTCGTAACCCAGGTCGGTGATGTCGTCGGCGGGCCCCAGGCGCGGACGCTGGCGGCGGGTCGACAAGCCGACCACGCCGGCGGAGAAGAACTGGGTCTTGAATTCCCTCATGTAGGCAAAGCGGAAATACCCGGTGTCGCTGAGCCGGCCCGGATCGCTGCCGAGGGAATAGCCCAGGCGATCCTGCACCGACGGCTGCAGCGAGTTGTAGGTGCCGACTTCGCCATACCAGTTCGAGTCATACAGGCCGTAGACCGTGGCGCCGATCACGTGGTTGGCCGGGGCGGCGGGGCTGGAAAGATTCAGCAGGGTGCCGGTGACTCCCGGCGGCCCCAGCGTCGAAGCGGCTGGCAGGACGGCGAGCGGATCGTTGAAGCCCGGGTTGTTGTTGACGCTCACGCCGAGCGTCAGGTCCTTGCCGCCGAGCTTGAGCGACTTGGCGACGAAGCGCAGGTCGAGGTTGCTCAGCTTGGTGTTGTACTTGCCGCCGCCGACATTGTCGGTCTCGATCTTGACGAAGCCGCCGACATGATCGGTCAGTCGTCCGGCCAGGTAGATGTCGGCTTCCGTCAGCCGGGTCCGGTCCTCGCCGCGGGCAGGGTTGGTGTGCGCCAGCGTGAGCTGCGCGGCCAGCGGCAGTGCACCGGGGATGTTCGCCTCGGTGTAGCCGTTGATCTTGAAGCGCATGCCGGTCGGCGTCAGCGCCGGCCCGTTGTCGCCGCCGCCGTAGGCGCTGGCGTGGCAGACCGCGCAGACGTAGCCGGTCTGCCGGGCAAACGAGGGAGTCGCCTGCGCGCTGTTGCCGGCGACCAGCAGCAACAGCGCGAGGCCGTGCCACAGCCACGGGTTCAGGGGACGGCGGTTCGCAGGTCGGTTCAGGAAAGGCAGCATGGGATTTCCTTGTCGTGATCGGACGGCGATGAACGAAGCGTCATGTGCCCGTCAGCGCCGGCGCCCCGGTCATGCCAGCCGCGCTGCAGGAATGCGGGTAAGTGCCGAGCCGGCCGCGAAAGGTTGCGCCGGCGTCGGCAAGGCGTCGTCGTTCACGCCTTCGATGCACCACGCAACCTTTGTCCGGCCAGGCGGCACTCAGCGATGTAAGTCGTCATCCCATGATTTGCAGCCGGGCCTGAAACATGGAAATCCAGTGTGTCCAGTTGCACAAACATGGCGACAGCCGGGGCATGCTCGTCGCGCTGGAGCAGGATGGCAACGTGCCGTTCGCGATCCGCCGCGTGTACTACATCTTCGCCACCGGGCGCGACGTGCATCGTGGCCGGCACGCGCATCGCCATCTCAACCAGCTGGCGGTGGCGGTGCGCGGATCGGTGACCTTCCTGCTGGACGATGGCAACGGCGTGGCGGAGGTCGTGCTGGACGACCCCGCGCGCGGACTGCTGCTGGGCAGCATGGTGTGGCGCGAGCTGTACGATTTCAGCGACGACTGCGTGCTGATGGTGCTGGCCGACCATCCGTACGACCCGGACGACTACATCACCGACTACGGCGACTTCCAGCGCGAGGTCAACGGCGCCGCACAGCTGGAGGGCATGACGGCATGCCAAGGCCGCTAGTCCTCATCGGCGCGGGCGAGTTCGCGCAGATCGCCTGCGAATACTTCGAGCACGACAGCGACCTCGACGTGGTGGCCTTCAGCGTCGAGCGCGACTACCTGGCGCAGCCGACGCTGGCAGGGCGTCCCGTGGTGGCCTTCGAGACACTCGAGGCGGATTACCCGCCGGCCGAGGTGGACGTGTTTGTCGCCGTCCCCTCCAGCCAGCTCAACCGCCTGCGCACTCGCCTCTACCTCGACATGAAGCGCCGCGGCTATCGGCTGGCCACCTATGTCAGCACGCGCGCCTTCGTGTGGCGCAACGCCGAGGTGGGCGAGAACAGCTTCATCTTCGAAGGCAACGTGATCCAGCCGTTCGTGCGCGTCGGCAACAACTGCATCCTGTGGAGCGGCAACCACGTGGGCCATCGCACGGTGGTGCACGACAACGTGTTCATCGCTTCGCACGCGGTCATTTCCGGCTATTGCGAGATCGGTGCGAACAGCTTCATCGGCGTGAACAGCACCTTCAACGACCACGTCAAGGTGGCGTCCGACAACGTGATCGGCGCCGGTGCGCTGGTGACGCGCGATACCGAGCCGGGGCGGATCTACGTGGGCTCGCCCGCGCACGCCGTGCCGGACAAGTCCAGCTTCGACGTGAAGCTCTGAGCGCGCATGTACGCGTGGAGGAAAAAGGGGCTGGTGTTCGAAACCGCGCGACAGGGCGTGGGCGGCTGGATGCGCCACTCCGCGCTCACGCCCACGCCGTATCGCCTCGACGACGAGACCATCCGCGTCTACGCGGGGTTTCGCGACGACGAAGGCGTCAGCCGCATCGGCCACGTCGACGTGCGGGCGGACGATCCGGCGACGATCGTGCGGGTCGGCGCCGAACCGGTGCTCGACATCGGCCGCCCCGGCTGCTTCGACGACAACGGGATGATCCTGGGCGACGTGGTCGACGCGCCGGGCGGCCTGCACATGTTCTACGTCGGCTTCCAGCGCGTGGCGCGGGCCAAGTTCCTGGCCTTCACCGGCCTGGCTGTCTCGACCGACGGCGGCGATCACTTTTGGCGCGTGCAGGAAACGCCGATCCTGGATCGGGCGCCCGGTCGCAGCACCATCGGCGCGGTGCATGCGGCCATCCACGAGAACGGTCGCTGGCGGCTGTGGTATGCGGTGGGCGACGACTGGGAAATCATCGGCGGCCAGCCGTTTCCGCGCTACCACATCCGCCATGCGGAGACGGATGATCTCCGCGCGATGCCCCGCGAAGACCAGGTCTGCCTGCTGCCGCGCGGCAGCGAGTACCGGATCGGTCGGCCGCGCGTCTATCGGCTCGGCGGCAGATACCTCATGTACTTCACGCGGGGCAACCTCACCGGCGAATATTTTCCCGGCGTGGCCTGCAGCGACGACGGCATCCACTGGGAACGCCATGACGAGTCGCTGGGCCTCACGCTTTCCGCCAGCGGCTGGGACTCGCGCACCCTCTGCTATCCCGCGCTGATCCGCCAGCGCGACAAGCTGCTGATGTTCTACAACGGCAACGACATGGGCGTGGATGGCTTTGGCGTGGCCGAGGCGCGCCTGTCCCCTGTCGAGGGTGGCGCGTGATGCTCACCATCAGGCCCTATGCATCGACCGACGCGAGCGCCTGGGATGCGCTGGTGGCGCGCTCGCGCAACGGCAACCTGCTGCATCGGCGCGGCTACATGGACTATCACGCCGACCGCTTCGTCGATGGCTCCCTGCTGGTCGAGCGCGATGGCGAAGTCGTGGCGGTGTTTCCGGCGAACCTCGCGGGCAAGCTGGCGACCAGCCACGGCGGCCTCACCTACGCCGGGCTGATCAGCAGCCAGGCCCTGCGCGCCGAAGCGACGCTGGCCGTGTTCGGGCAGATCGCCGGGCACTATCGCGCGCTCGGCGTGGAGCGCATCGTCTACAAGGCGGTGCCCCATGTGTTCCATGCGTATCCGGCCGAGGAGGATCTGTACGCGCTGCAGCGCATGGGCGCGCGGCTGATCCGTCGCGACCTGTCGTCGGTGATCGCGCTGCGGGAGCCGTTCCGGTTTACCGAGGCGCGCCGGCGTTCGGTCAGGAAGGCGGCACGGGCAGGCATCGACCTGCAGGTCGGCGCCGATCCGGCCGACTTCCACGCCTTGCTGGTGGAGGTGCTGGACAGGCACCACGTCGCACCGACCCACAGTCTGGCGGAGCTGCGCCTGCTGCAGGCGCGCTTCCCCGGGCAGATCGTGCTGCACGAGGCGCGCAGGCAGGGCGTGCTGCTGGCCGGCGCCCTGGTCTACGATTTTGGCCGCGTGGTGCATACCCAGTACTTGGCCGCCTCGGAGCAGGGGCGACCGCTCGATGCGCTCAGCTTCCTGCTCGCCGCGCTGATCGGCGACACGTATGCGGACCGGCATCACTTTTCCTTCGGTGTCTCCACCGAGCAGGCCGGCACCGTGCTCAACGGCGGGCTGGTCACGCAGAAGGAATATTTCGGCGCACGCGCCATCGTGCACGATGTCTACGAGTGGCCGCTGTGATGGACGCCATCGCGGATACCCGCCGGGTCGACGTACCGTTCCTGGATCTCGGCGAGGTCAATGCGCGTTACGCCGACGAGCTGAAGGCCGCGGCGGCGCGCGTCATCGATTCGGGCTGGTATGTGCTGGGCGAGGAGCTGGCGGCGTTCGAGCGGGAGTTCGCCGCCTGGTGCGGCCTGCGCCATGCCGTGGGCACGGGCAACGGGCTGGATGCGTTGTCGCTGATCTTGCGCGGCTACCGGGAACTCGGCCTGCTCGCCGAGGGCGACGAGGTCATCGTGCCCGGCAACACCTTCATCGCCAGCTTCCTGGCGATCAGCGAGAACCGGCTGGTGCCGGTGCCGGTGGAGCCGGACGCGGCGACGTTCAATATCGATCCGGCCTGCGTGGCAGCGGCGATCGGTCCGCGCACGCGGGCGATCATGGCGGTGCATCTGTATGGCCAGCTGGCCGACATGCCGGCGCTGCGGGCGCTGGCCAGGCAGCACGGGCTGCTGCTGATCGAGGATGCGGCGCAGGCCCACGGCGCGATGCGCGACGGCTGCCGGGCCGGCGCGTTCGGCGACGCCGCGGCCTTCAGCTTCTTCCCGGCCAAGAACCTCGGCGCGCTGGGCGACGGCGGCGCGGTGGTGACCGACGACGACGCGCTGGCGCGACGGATCGCGGCGCTGCGCAACTACGGCTCCGACGTGAAATACCGCCACCTCTACCAGGGCGTGAACTCGCGCCTCGACGAAATGCAGGCGGCCATGCTGCGGGTGAAGCTGAAGCATCTCGATGCGGACGTGGCGTGGCGCCGCCGCGTGGCGCGTCGCTATCGCGATGGCATCCACCATCCGCAGATCCGGCTGCCGCACGTGGTTCGCGGGGAACAGCACGCCTGGCACCTGTTCGTGTTGCGCAGCGCGCAGCGCGATGCGTTGCAGCGGCATCTGCGCGCGCGGGGCATCCAGACCCTGGTGCACTATCCGGTGCCGGTGCATCGGCAGCCTGCGTACCCGTCGTTGCAGCACGTCCACCTGCCGCTGACCGAGCGGCTGTGCGGGGAAGTGCTGAGCCTGCCGATGGGACCGACCTTGCGCGATGACGACGTGGATCGCGTGATCGACGCCTGCAACGCGTTCGGGCGCGGCGCATGAACATCGTCCGCACCGGTTTCTACACCAGCATCGCCACCGCGGCGCGGCTGCTCGCCGGGCTGGTGGCGATCAAGCTGGTGGCGTGGTTCGCCGGGCCCGAGGGCGTGGGCAAGCTCGGCCAGTTCATGAGCCTGATGTCGCTGCTGGCGGTGCTGGCCGGCGGCGGCATCGGCGCGGCCATCGTGAAACATGTCGCCGAGTACCGCGACGATCCGCAGCGGCTGTCGCGCCTGCTGTCCGCCGCGCTGTGCTACGCGTTCTGCGCGTCCTGCCTGATGGGTGGCGTGGCGCTGCTGCTCAGCCGGCAGCTCGCGACATGGCTGCTGGGCGATCCGCAGTACGCCGGGCTGATCCGCGTGCTCGCCGTCGCCCAGCTCGGCATTGCGCTGCTCAACTACCTCCTCGCGGTGGTCAACGGCTTCATGGACGTGCGCCGGCTGGCCTTCATCCAGGTCAGCGGCTCGCTCATCGGCATCGTGATGATGGTCTGGCTGGCGCGCTGGCAGCACCTGCATGGTGCGCTGCTGGCGCTGGTGCTGGGCCAGTTGTCGTGGCTGCTGGTGGGCCTGCCGGCGTGGTGGCGCAGCTCGTACTTCCGCCGCGGCATGCTGCGGCTGCGCTACGACCGCGAGATGAGCTTGCGGCTGGCCACGTTCTCGGTGATGACGCTCAGCTCCGCCCTGCTGCCGCCGCTGGTCAACATCGCGGTGCGCGATCACCTGGCGCTGCAGTTCGGCTGGGAGCCGGTCGGCTATTGGCAGGCCGTGAGCAAGGTGTCGGACGCCTACCTGCTGTTCTTCACCACGGCGATCAACATCCATTACCTGCCCAGGCTGGCGTCGACGCACGAGCGGGCGGCCCTGCTGGCCGAACTGCGCACCGCCTGCCGCATCCTGCTGCCGGCGGTCGTCGTGCTGGCGGCGGCGGTCTACGCGCTGCGGGAATGGGTGACGCGGCTGCTGTTCACGCCGGACTTCGCCGCCGCCAACGCGCTGTACGGCCCGCAGCTGGTCGGCGACGTGATCAAGATCGCCTCCTTCATCCTTTCCTACCTGATGCTGGCCAAGGCGATGACGAAGCTGTTCGTCGTTTCCGAATGCGTGTTCGCCGCCAGCTATGTCGTGCTGGTCTGGGTGCTTGCCGCGCGCTTCGGCCTGGTCGGCGCGATGTATGCGTTCGCGCTCAACTACCTGCTGTATCTGGGCTTCAACCTGCTGGTGGCCCGGCGCTACCTGGGAGGGCTGCGATGATGGACGGCGACGTGCCGAGGGACGTGGCGGCGATGCCGCTGGTGTCCGTGCTGATACCGGCGTTCAACCACGAGCGCTTCGTGCAGCGCTGCCTGGACAGCGTGCTGGAAGATCCGTATCCGGCCAAGGAGCTCATCGTTATCGACGACGGCTCCACCGACCGCACCGCCGAACGCATCGCCGACTGGGTGGCGATGCATTGCATGGACATCCCGATCGAGTACGTGCGACGGGAGAACCGCGGCATCGCGGCGACGCTGAACGAACTGGCGGCGCGCGCCAACGGCGACTTCCTGCGCCCGGGCGCCAGCGACGACTACCTGCTGCCCGGCGGACTCGACGCCCAGATGCGCTACCTGCTGGCGCATCCGGACAAGGGCGCGGTGATCGGTGACTCGATCGTCGTCGACCAGCATGGCAACCGGATGCACGACAGCGGCATGCGCGTGCTGCATCGTGCCGACAAGCGGCTGTATCGATCCGATGACGGCATCCGCCGCGCCATCATCAGCCACTGGGCCATCGGCGGGCCGGTGGCGCTGATGCGACGAAGCGCGCTGGACACCGTCGACCGCTGGAGCGAAGGCCTGCGCATCGAGGACTGGGATCTGTTCCTGCGCCTGGCCGCGGCCGATGCGCTGGGCTTCATCGACGTCAGCGTCTGCGCCTACCGCATCCACGGCGCAAACCTGAGCAAGACGCGACACACCGCGACCCGGATCGCCAACCTGGCCGAGTCGCGGCAGGTGGCGCAGCGCCGGGCCTGCCTGTTCGACGAACCGTACAAGACCCTGCTGCAGGCGCAGTCGCACTACATCGGGGCCAAGATCTCGTTCCTCCAGCGGCAGCCGTTGCCGGTGGCCGCCCACCTGCTGGCGTATGCCTGGCTGGCCGCGATGTCGAGGCTGGCGTCGCCCTCGGCGGACCACCGCGCGGAGGCGACATGAAACGCCTGGTGTGCCTGCCCTCGGCCTATCTCGCGCTGCCGCTGCTGCTGGCCTGCGCGGTGACGCTGTTCACCTACGAGCTTCCGCTCGACTACCTGCCGGGCGTGCTGCTGCTGGCGGTGATGGCTGCGGCGATCCTGCTGTTCGACGTGCAGGCAGGGGTCAGGATTCCGCCGGCCGCGCGGTTCCGCGCCCGCCGCTACGGCGGCACGCGCGATGCCTTCGTGGCGCTGGTCCTGGCCGGGCTGGTCGCCGCCTTCTGCCTGCTCGACCTGGCGCTGTTCCCGATCCCGCTGTTCAACAATCCGTCGGCCTACGCGGTGATGGAAGGCGGCCACGAACACATCCGGCACGTGTCGGACATGTGCTGGGTGCTGCCGCCGATCGGGCTGCTGTGCGCAAGGAATCGCTGGCTGCGCAACACGCTGATCGCCGTCGGCTTCCTGTTCCCGGTGCTGGTGATCGATCGCAACCGGGTGTTCGCCACGGTGTTCGCGTTTGCGCTGCTGATCATGCTGCGGCGGGACGAGGCCAGGCCCCTGCCGTGGAAGGCCGTCGGCCTGCTGGGCTTCGTCGGCGTCAGCGTCTTCTCGGTTCTCGGCATGCTGCGCTCGGGGCCGCTGGATCACGTCACCCTGCCGTTCGGCGCGATGTACCGCGCGGCGCCGGAAGGAATCAAGTGGCTGCTGCTCTACGTCAGCGCCGGGCCTTACAACTTCAGCGCGATCCTGGCCAAGGGGTACGTCAACGCCGACTTCCTGATCCACCAGGTCGTGCCGCTGAGCGGTTCGGTCGCGACGGCCGGCACGACGATCCCGCTGGATGCGTCGAACATCAACGTGGGCACGGAGTTCTTCCCGTTCCTGATGGCGCTCGGCCCGTTCGGCGCGGTGGTTTCCATCGTGGGGCTGTACGCGATGCTGCTGTGGAGCGTGCAGCGCCTGCGCCCCACGGTGCCGCTGTTTTCCCTGCTGATCTTCCTGCGGGTTTCCTACGTCTGCGTGATGGCGCCGTTCGCGCCGCAGGCCTACACGTGGACGAACGCCGGCTTCATAGGCCTGTGCCTGGTCCTGCAGGTTTTCGCCGCGTGGCTGCCGAACCGGCGGTCGCCCGAACCGGTGCCCGCGACGACCGCGCACACCCCTTTCCCTTCCTCTTCCCGCTGAGCGCAGAACCATGGAACAAGACGAAATCTATCTGATCGATCTGTGGCGGATCTTCACCCGTGGCTGGATGTGGTTCGTCGGGGTGCTGCTGCTGACCCTGGCCTGCACCTACGTCTTCGCGCACACGGTGAAACGGCAATGGCAGGCGACCGCGTGGATCCAGATCGGCCAGGTCGGGCAGGTCATGTCCGGCCAGGATCCGAAGGTCGAGCCGCTGCTGCGGGTGATCGAGCGGCTGGAACGGGTGCCGTTCGAAAACGAGATCCTGAAAAGCGCTGGCTATGCCGACACCTCGCCGGTGGCCAGGCTCTATCGCAACAGCCTGAAGCTGGAGCCGATGCCCTATGCCGGCCCGCTGATCCGCCTCACGGTGCGGGCGTATTCGCGCCAGCAGGCGGTCGAACTGGCCAACGCGACGGTCGCCCGGCTCAGCGAGGTCCATCGGCAACTCGAGGAGGTGCCGTTGAAGGCGGCGCGGGCGCGCCTCAGCCAGCTCGAGGCCGACCTGCAGACGGCGCTGGCCGACCAGGCCCGCTACCGGCAGGCGGCGATGCCGGGAAACCAGGGCGGGGCGGACAGCAAGGACGTGCAGAACCCGATGCTGGCCAGCCTGCTGCTGGCCAACAAGAACGAAGAGATCCGCGGCCTGCGGGCAGGGCGCATCGATCTGCTGGAGCGTCTCGGGCCCACCTACACCTACAGCACGTCGATGATGTGGCCAGCCTACGTGCCCGACAAGCAGGCGTTTCCCAATCCCGAACTGACCTGGGGCATCGGCCTCCTGCTGGGCCTGTTCCTGGGCGCCTTCGTGACCGTGGTGATGGCACGAAGGCGGCGGCCCGCCTGACGCGGGCGATGCATCCGGCGCCGGCGCCATTCAACCAAAACGGCGCTGGCCGGCACTCACGGATCAGCTCCATGAAGTTGCCGGGACCGCTCCGTGACGGGTGCGCGGATGGCGTGGCGAATGGACGGCTGCATCACGGTGGAACGGAGTGGGTTCGATATGCGCGGATGGCACAAGCTGGAAACAGGGCGGCGCGAGGCACCTGCCGGAAGTGTCCGCCAGCCTCCGCGGCGCGCGCCGCCGGACGAGGCGCAACTGCTCGATACGCAGCGGGCGTTCGACAGCGTGGCCGCCGACTATGACGGGCCGCGCGGCAACAACGAGCTGATCCAGCGCATGCGGCTGACCCTGTGGGACGCCGTGCACAGCGCGGCGCCGCCGGGCGCACGCCTGCTCGACCTGGGCTGCGGCACCGGTATCGACGCGCTCGAATTCGCCCGGCGCGGCTTCCACGTCGTCGCCACCGACTGGTCGCCGCTGATGGTCGAGCGGGCGCGGGCACGGGCGGCGGCAGCGGCGCTGCAGTCGCGCGTCACGGCCATGCATCTGGGCGTGCAGCAGCTCGATCGGCTCGAGGGCGAGTTCGACGGCATCTACTCGAACTTCGGCCCGCTGAACTGCGCGCCGGACCTCGCCGCCGTCGCGGCCGAATGCGCGCGCCTGCTGCGCCCCGGCGGCAGCCTGGTGTTTTCGGTGATGGGCCGGATCTGTCCGTGGGAGCTGGGGCACTACGCGCTGCGCGGCCGCTTCCGGCGCGCCGGCGTGCGCGCCGCGCGGGGCGCGACGGCGGTGGGCATGAACCGTCACACGATCTGGACCCGCTACTACCTGCCGCGCGAGTTCTATCGCGCGTTTGCCGAACACTTTTCGCTGGAGGGCTATCGCGCGCTGAGCCTGTTCATGCCGCCGCCGTACCTGGTGGACTACTACCGTCGCCGGCGCCGCTGGTACGAACGGCTGGGCCGGCTCGACGATCGCCTGGGCGCGCTGCCGCTGCTGCGCGACATGGGCGACCATTTCCTGATCGTGATGCGGCGGCGCTGAGCGCATGGACTTCCTGCAGGCCGCGATGGACGTCAGCCTGTGCCGGGCCGTTTCGGTCACGGCACAGGCCAGCTCGCGCGTGCCGCTGCCGATCCGCGCCGGGCGGATCGGTTCCTCGCTGGCGGCGCGGGCGTACCGGATCGACCTGCGCGACCACCTGGTCTTTCCCGGCCTGATTAACGCGCACGAGCATCTGCACGTCAACGCGGTGCCGCCGCTGCCATCCCGCGCACCGTTCCCCAACAGCTATGCCTGGATCGCCGCCTTCCGTGAGCATTTCGCGGAGCCGGCGGTGGTCGCCGCGCTGCAGGTGCCGAAGGCCTTGCGGCTGCGCCACGGCGCGCTGAAGAACCTGCTCGCCGGCAGCACCTGCGTGGTGCATCACGATCCCTGGCATCCGGTGCTGGACGAGTCGAATTTTCCGGTGACGCTGTTGCGCAACTACGGCTGGAGCTACGCGCTGGGCTGGCCCGATTACGGTCCGCCGGTGCAACCGAGCTTCGCCGCCACGCCCGCCGACCGACCCTGGCTGATCCACCTGGCCGAGGGCACCGACGCGATCGCGCAGGCGGAGCTGGCCCGGCTCGACGAGATGGGCTGCCTGGCGGCGAACAGCGTGCTGGTCCACGGCGTCGGCCTGGGCGAGCAGGACATCGACCGGGTGATCGAGCGCGACGCGGCGGTGGTCTGGTGTCCGACCAGCAATCGCAACCTGCTCGGCCGCTCGCTGGACCCGCGACGGCTGTGCGCGGCGGGCCGGCTTGCGCTGGGCAGCGACTCGCGGCTCAGCGGCGCCCGCGACCTGCTCGACGAAATGCGCGGCATCGCCGTTCGCGGCGAGCTGAGTCCCGAGCAGTTGCTCGGCCTGGTCACCAGCCACGCCGCGCGCATCCTGCGCTTGCCTTCGAGTGGCAGCCTGGCAGCGGGAACGCCGGCGGACCTGGTGATCGTCGAGGATCGCGGCGGCGACGAACGCTGCGGCCTGGTCGGCATCGGGCGCAGCGAGATCCGCGCGGTGGTGCGCCACGGCGTGCCGCGCATCGCCGATCCGGATTTCGCCGAATGGTTCGACGTTGCCGGCATGGAAACCGTGCCGGTGACGCTGGACGGCAAGCCGAAGCTGCTGGCCAAACCGCTGGCCGAAGCGGCGCTGGTGGCGCTCGAACCCGGCCTCGAACTGGCGGCCGCCCACCGCGCGCGCGACCTCGTCATGGAGGCCGGCTAGCCATGCGGCCGCGTCCTTCGATGCTGATGCCGGCCGAGGCGTATGCGCTGTGGGCATCCAGCTATCCCGCCCGCGCCCACAACCCGGTGATGCGGGCGGAGGAGCGCGCCATGCTCGCGCTGATGCCGGACACGCTGCATGGAGCGGCCGTGCTCGATGTCGGCTGCGGCAGCGGGCGCTACATGCTGCACGCGCTGCGCCGCGGCGCGGCGCGCGTGATCGGCGTGGACCTGTCGGCGCCGATGCTCGCGCGCGCCGACGCGGAGCTGGCCGCGTTGCAGGCCGCCGCGGACGTCGACCTGATCCAGGGCAGCCTGGCGGCGCTGCCCGTGCCGGACGCGCGGGCGAACCTGACCCTCTGCGGCCTGGTCGTCGGCCATATCGACGACCTGCAGCGAGCGCTGGCCGAGCTGTGCCGGGTGACCCGGCCCGGCGGCACGCTGCTGTGCAGCGACGTGCATCCGATCGGGCATGCGCTGGGCTGGCTGCGCGATTTCAAGTCGGACGGCCGGCACTACGCCGTGCAGCACACCCAGCACCTGTACAGCCACTGGCACGCGGCCTGCGCCGCGCTCGGGCTGCGCATCGAACAGGTGCTGGAGCCGATGCTCGATCCGGCCGACATCCCCGCCGATGCGCGCTTCGACCGCGCCGCGCTGGAGGTTCCCGTGGCGCTGGTGTTCCGGCTGCGGCGGCCGGTTTGAATACCCGAGACGTCCGATGACTCACCGTCCCAATACACTGCTGGTCAACCCGACGGTCACCACGCGTCCGCGCTTTCCGCTGTCGCTGCTGAACCTGGCCGCGGCACTGGATCGCTTCGGCGACAGCCACATCGTGGACGGCAACATTGATCGGGACCTGGTGAACGCGACCCTGGCCGCCGCCGGGAAACAGCATTACGACGCCATCGGCATCGGCATCATGGGCGGCCCGCAGCTGGCGCCGGCGATCGCCGTGTCGAAGGCGATCCGCGAGCATCATCCGTCGATGTCGATCATCTGGGGCGGCTACTTCCCCACGCTGTATACCGACACCACGCTGGCTGCGCCCTATGTGGACTACGCGGTGCGCGGGCAGGGCGAGGAAAGCCTGGTCGAGCTGGTCTCGGCGCTGGCCCGCGGCGGCGGCGACGAGGCGCTGGCCAGGATCGGTGGCTTGTCCTGGCGCCGCGATGGCGAGGTCGTGCACAACCCCAATCGCAGCTTCCGGCACGGCGATGCCGCGCTGGTGCTGCCGTATGAAAAGCTGGGCGACCCGGACAAGTATCTGGCAAGCACCTTTCTCGGCCGGCGTACCGCCGTGCACCAGGCCTCGATCGGTTGTCGCTTCCGCTGCACGTTCTGCGGCGTGGCGGCGATGTTCGGCGGCGCGACCGCGCTGCCGCCGGCGGAGCGGCTGGAGCGCGAACTGAATTACCTCAAGTACGAGCTGGGTGCCGATTCCATCCTGTTCTACGACCACAACTTCTTCGACCGCGAACAGGACATGATCCCGCTGCTCGAGATCATGGCCCGGCTCGAAATGCCCTGGTGGTGTTTCGCACGCGCCGATGCCCTGCTCAAGCTTTCCGAAAGCACCTGGGAGCTGGTGCGCAAGAGCCGGTTGCGCATGGCCTACATCGGCGCCGAGTCACCGAGCGGCGCGATGCTCAAGGAAATCCGCAAGGGCACGCGGCCGGACCAGACCCTGGCGGTGGCCGAGCTGTGTCGACGTCACGGCGTGATCCCCGAGTTCTCCTTCATGCTGGCGCCGCCGGTGAACACCGAAGAGGAAACCGAACTGACGTTCGAGTTCATCCGCGAATTGAAACGCATCAATCCCGCCTCGGAAATCATCACCTACATCTACACGCCGCTGCCGGAGGGCAGCAAGCACGAAAAGGAGCGCGGCAAGCATCCTTCCGCGCCCCTGCTCGACCTTCATGGCGAGCCGGTGGTGTTTCCCTCCACGCCGGACGAATGGACGCAACGTCGCTGGGTGGACTACGCCTGCCATGCCGATGCGCCGTGGCTCAGCGACAAGCTGCGCCAGCGCATCTACGACTTCGTCACCGTGCTGCGCTGCCGCTATCCCACCGTGCAGGATGTGCGTTCACCCCACTGGGCCAAGCGCAGCCTGAGCGCGATGGCGTCGTGGCGTTATCGCCATCGGCGCTACAACCATCCGTGGGAACTCAACATCGCCAATCGCTTCGTGCAACTGCGCACGCCGCAAATCACCGGCGCGTAGCGATGGCGGCCCTGCACGTCGCGCAGCTCAACTTCCTGCCGGCCCCCGAGGACCTCGCACCGAACCAGCTGCTTGAGCAATGGCACTCGCTGGTGGACGTCGCCGAGGCGGCGGCCAGCGCCGGCACCCGGGTGTCGGTGGTCCAGGCGGCGGCGCGGGAAGACCTGATCACCCGCAACGGCATCGACTATCACTTCGTCGACATCCGTGGACTGGAAACGGCGACGAACCGGGGCCGCCGTTTCGCCAGCCTGCTCGGCGACATCGACGCCGACGTGCTGCACGGGCACAGCCTGGGCTTTGCCGAGGATGCCTTCGCGATCGCGCAATGCCTGCCGCGGCGGCCGATCATCCTGCAGGACCACGCCGATCGGCCGCCGCGCTGGTGGCGCCGTTCGCCGTGGCGACGCTGGTATGCGGCGCTGGCCGGCGTGGCCTTCACCGCGCCCGAGCTGGCCCGACCGTTCACCCGGGCCGGGCTGTTCCGTCCGCACACACACCACTTCGCGATACCCGAATCCAGCAGCCGCTTCAGCGTGGGCAGTCGCGCCGATGCGCGCGCACAGACAGGTCTTCGGGGTGATCCCTGCGTGCTGTGGGTGGGCCACCTGAATCCCGGCAAGGACCCGTTGAGCGTGCTCGACGGTGTGTCGATGGCGGCGCGACAACTGCCCGACCTGCAGTTGTGGTGCGCCTTCGGCAGCGCGCCGCTGCTCGGCGAGGTGCAGGCGCGCATCGCGCGCGATCCGCAGCTTGCCGGACGCGTGCATCTGCTGGGCAAGGTGGTGCACGCGCAGGTCGAGGGGCTGATGCGCGCGGCGGATCTGTTCGTCTCGGGCAGCCGCGCCGAGAGCTGCGGCTACGCCGTGCTCGAAGCGCTGGCCTGCGGCGTCACGCCGGTGGTCACGGATATTCCCTCCTTCCGCGCGCTGCTCGGCGGCAGTGGCATCGGCCACTTGTGGCCCTGTGGTGATGCGGCGCAACTGGCCCAAGCGCTGGTCGCTGCCGCCGCCAGCCGGCCATCGCCAGCGCAGGTGCGCGCGCATTTCGACGCCGCGCTGTCGTTCGCCGCGGTGGGCCGGCAATGGGCCGATGCCTATGCGCAAGTCCACGCCGAGCGGCGCCGGAGCGTGTCGTGAAACTCGCCCTGGTGCTGCCGGGCGGGGTGGATCGCAGCGGTGAGGTCCGGGTGATCCCGGCCTTGCTGGCGCTGATCGAACGGCTGGCGCGCACGCACGAGGTGCATGTCTTCGCACTGCACCAGGAAGCCACGCCGGGTCGCTGGGAACTCGCCGGCGCGAGCATCCACAACATCGGCAGCGGCTGGACCCGATGGCGCGCGATCGCGGCGATCCGCGCCGAGCATCGCCGCGCGCCGTTCGACGTGGTCCAGGCGATCTTCTCCGGTTCGTGCAGCCTGGTCGCGGTGGCCGCGGCCAGGCTGCTGCGGCTGCCCAGCCTGGTGCATGTCGCCGGCGGCGAGCTGGTCGCGCTGCACGCGATCGACTACGGCGGACGCCGAAAATGGAAGGGACGCCTGCGCGAGGCCTGCGTGTTGCGCGCCGCCGATGTCGTCACGGCCGCCAGCGCGCCGATCATCGACGCACTGTGGGCGCTCGGCATCGAGGCGCAACGCGTGCCGCTCGGCGTCGACCTGCAGGCGTGGCCGCCGCTCGCACCGCGCGCGCGGCGCGGCGGGCCGGCGCGGCTGATCCACGTCGCCAGCCTCAACCGGGTGAAGGACCAGCCGACCCTGCTGCGGGCCCTGGCCGTTCTACGCAACGCCGGGCTGGCGTTCCACATGGAGATCGTCGGCGTGGACACCTTGCAGGACGAGCTGCAACGGCTGGCCGAACAGCTTGGACTGGAACACTGCGTCGACTTCCTCGGATTCCGGACGCAACGCGAACTGCGTCCGCTGATGGAGGCGGCCGACCTGCTGGTGATGTCGTCGCTGCACGAGGCCGGCCCGCTGGTGTTGCTGGAGGCCGCGGTGGCCGGCGTGCCGGCGGTGGGCACGGCGGTCGGACACTTCGTGGAGTGGTCGCCCGCGGCGGCGTGCAGCGTGCCGGTCGGTGACGCGGGCGCGCTGGCCGAGGCGATCGGGGCGCTGCTTGCCGACGAACCGCGGCGCCAGCGCATGGCCGAGGCCGCGCAGCACCGGGCGCTGGCGGAGGACGCCGACTGCACCGCGCGACTGTTCGAGGCGCTGTACCGCCACGTGTGCACGGAAGCGCAGGCATCAGCCGGGTTTGCGGGCGACGTAGAGCCGAAACCTTGAAGGCTCGCGGCGGCCGCGAAGTTTCGCGATGAGCGGGCGCAGCGCCCAGCGCGGGCCGTACCACGGGCGATGGACCTCCCAGCGGATCGACAACGCGTCCGCCATGTGGCGCAGACGCTCGTCGGTGAGGTAGCCCAGGCTGGCGATCGCGTCCGCCGCGACGCCATGACGGCGCAGGAAGAATTCGCGGCGCTCGGCCAGCATCTGCCGGCCGCTTTCGTCGCGGGCGTACCACGGCGTGTCGGCGATGATCAGCATGCCGCCGACCTTCACGCAGCGCAGCGCTTCGCGCAGGCAGGCCTCGGCATCTTCGGCGTAGTGGAACGAGGCGTTGAACACCGCGACGTCGAACTGCGCGTCGGCGAACGGCAGATGGCGCATCTCGGCCTGGAAGCGCGGGAACAGTGTCCGCAGCCGCGTCCGGTAATGGCGGGCCGCGCCCAGCCCGTCACGATCGTTGGTGAGCAGGTCGACCGCGACCGGCTGATACCCGGCCAGTGCCAGGCGATAACTCATCCAGCCGTTGCCCGCGCCGAGGTCGAGCACGCGACTGCCTGCCAGCAGATGCCGCACGATGTAGTCGTAGCTGCGCGCACGCATCCGCCACTGCTCGCGATCCCTTGCCGTGGTGTCGCGGTAGGGCAGGGCGAGGTAGAACGCCTCGCTTTCGCTGCCGCGACCTTCCGACGTCCTGATCCGCTCGTAATCCGCGATGAAGCGGGCCAGGCGCGCGGCCGATTCCGGCAGCAGCGCGTGGGCGATGCCATCGTCCATCGCGATGGAAAATCCGCAAGCCGCACAGTCCAGCGCGTCGATGGCGTTGCCGCAACGGGGACAGCGCAGCCGGAGGTCCCACCGTCGTGCATCCGTCACGGCTCGCTTCCCGGTCATGGACGGGTCGCGCCTAGGGTGCCGGCGTCGCGGAGTCCAGCGCCGCGCGCACCGCGTACAAGGTGTCCATCCGCGGCACCGGCCGGGTCAGCCAGGTCAGGATGCGCCGCACATGATTCGTGGTGACCCAGCTCTGGTCCTGCAGCCACAACTGGGTCCGCACCATGTCGGCCCGTTCCCGGATCGCTTCCTCCGTCGGTCGCACCCGGTTCCTGACGTAGCGCCCGACTTCACCCACGGAGCGCGACCACTCGATGCCGGGCAGCGCATGCAGCCACAGCTCAGAGCACGACACCCGGGTCAGGGTCTGGCGCCGCGAGACCGTGCGCAGCAGGCGCGGGCAGTCGCGCTCGAGTCGGGCGAAGACCGCGTCGGGCACCGCGTTCCTGTAGTAGCGCGCCACCAGCCGCAGCGGCGGCAGCGCCCACCAGGGCGGCTCGGCGGCTTCCCACAGGACGTCCCAGTCAGCGGCGACCATCCGCGTGGCCAGCAGCGAGATGTCATGCAGGTGCAGCAGGCGCAGGCTGCGACCGCAGATGTTGCCCGCCGCGTGCAGCAGCAGGTGGCTCATCAGGGCGCCGGTCGACGGGTAGTCGTTCAAGCCCGCTTGCGGCACGCGCGGATGGATCCGCCCGGTGATGTCGACGGTGGAGACCGGCAGCCGTTCCTGGATGCGCGTGTGCAGCTCGATGTTGACCGGCGTGTCGCGGTGTTCGCCCAGCCCGGGAACGGGCGCGCCCTCGGCCGGCTTGAACACGCGGTGCTTCCACTGCACGAACGACTCCACGTAGCCGAGCTCCTGCAGCAGGGCGATCGTCGCCGCGGCATCGCTTTCGCGCACCAGCAGGTCGATGTCCGCCATCGGTCGTTCGCCCGGCGCGTAGAGTCCCAGCGCATGCAGGGCGGAACCCTTCAACGGCACGACGGCCAGCCCGGCGGCGCGCGCGGCGGCGTCGATGCGTTGCAGCAGGGTGACGATGCGCCGATGGCGCAGTTCGACATGCTCGCGCTGGCTGTCGAGGAATCGGCGCCACGACGGGCGCTGCCAGGTCGAGCACTGGCTGAGCAGCGGCGACACCCCGTGCGCGGCGGCAACCGCCGCGGCCAGCTGCCATTCGAGTTCGCTCCACGGCGGCGTGGCGCCGCCCGGCCGCGACAGCGCCAGCTCCACGGCGAGCGCTTCGGTGGTGCGGCGCAGGCCCGCCTTAACGATGTTGAGCGGTGGCAGCATGGCGGGCCGGTTCGGCATGGTCGGGTGTCGTCGCGGGCGCTGGCGCGGTGGCGTCTTCGCTGCGGTGTGCGCGCTCGTCGGCGATCAGCGCGGCCCATCTCGCCTCGAACGCCGCGCGGGCCTCGCGATGCTGCGGCGGCGATTGGGCGGCCTTCGACTGCTGCAACACGACCTGCTCGTGCAGCAGGTCGCGCACGTGGCGATAGAAGTCCGAGTCGTAGGCGCCGCGGAACATCATGGCCAAGTCGCCGCTGTCCTGCCAATGCGTCTTCGCGCCGAGCTGGGCCTTGACCTGTTCGTAGAACTTCGTGCCCGGCAACGGATACGACACGCTGACGCCGATGTCGTCCGGCACGGCCTGCGTGATCAGCTCGCGGGTCGCCAGCAGGTCGACGAGCTGCTCGCCCTGATAGCCGAGCTGGATGAAGAAGCCCACCCGGATGCCGTGTTCGCCCAGCCGCGCGCGGGCGGCGATGAGGTCGGCCACGCGGGTGCCCTTGTTCATCGCGTCCAGCACGCGCTGGCTGCCGCTCTCCGCGCCGATCCATGCCTCGGCGCAACCGGCGTGTTCCAGCGCCGCGGCCATCCGCTCGCTGATCAGGTCGGCGCGGGTCTGGATGGTGAACGGCACCGAGCCGTCGGCGTCGGCCAGGTGCCCGGCGAATTCGCCGACCCAGTCCACGCGGAAGCCGAAGATGTCGTCCGCCAGCCAGATGTGGTCGGGCTGGAATGTCCGTTTCAGGTAGGTCATTTCCGCCGCCACGTCGCTGGCGCTGCGCTGGTTGTAGTGGTTGCCCCAGATCGGCTTGGCGCACCAGTTGCAGCGGAACGGGCAGCCGCGCGAGGCCGCCATGTTGAGGCTGAAGTAACCGTGCCGTTCGAGCCACATCGCGCGGTAGCGTTCGACGTCGACCAGGTCCCAGGCGGGATGGCCGATCAGGCGCGGGTCCGGTGGCAGCACGCCCACGCGGGTCAGCTGTGTCTGCCCGTTGGTCAGCGTGGCCACGCCGGCGATGCCCGCGACCCAGCGCGGCGTGTCGATGGCCGGGTCGCGCTGCAGCCGCCCGACCAGTTCGATCAGGGCCGCGATGCCTTCGCCGATCAGCACGGCATCCGCGCCCGCCGCCAGGAAGGCGTCCGGGTGGTCGGATGCGTCGGAGCCGGCGACGATCACCCGCGCGCCGTCGGCGCGGGCTTCGGCGATCATCTGGCAGGCAGCCTCGCGCATGCGGCCCAGGCACATCTTGGTCAGGTAGTTGAAGTTGTCCTCGTAGAGGACCACCACATCCGGCCGCGTGCTCTGCAGCGCGGCCTGGTAGTCCTCCACGCCCGTGGCCAGCATCGCGTCGAACAGCGCGACCTGGTGCCCCATCTGCCGCAGCAGGGCGGCGACCTGGATCGTGGCGAGCGGCGGATAAGGCTTGCCGCGCTCCCACTGCTTCGGGTCGTAAGCCAGAAAGTAGGAGTGGCCGACCTGAATCTTGAGCATCTGCTGGAGGCCTCGATCATCGTGGGAAGCAACGGCAGCCATGGGCCGCGTCGGCTCCCGCTTCCGCGCTGGCTGCCGGTGAGTGCGCCAGCGCGCCGCTTCGGTTGCCCCGCACGGCAAAAAAGTCCGCAGGGGTGTACAGGCACAACCTTTGCCGCCCGCGGCGACACTCAGCAGGAAGACGCCCGCTGCGTGCAGCGCCGCGGCCACGCCATGGCGCGCCACCAGGACCTTGATCGAGACGATGACCCTGACTCCCTGCGCCGGTGTCCGCGACATCCCTGCCGACCCGTTCGAGGAGCGGCGCGGTCCCGTGTCCTGCGTGGAGCGACAGATCCTGGGCGGCCGTTTCCGCTTCGAGAGCGGCAGCGAGGCGCTGCTCGCCCTGGTCGATGCCGCCTACGCGGGTTTGCCGCCGCAGCGGTTGCCGGTGGCCGATGCGGCGTTCCGCATCGAGCTGCGCCTGGTATCGCGGCCGGCTCCATCACCCACGGCCGAACCGCCGCCGGTGCAGGTGCAGTCCGGCGCGGGCCTGATTTGCGGCGTGATGGACGCCGCGAACTACGTGGTGCTCGACCCCGCGCAGCGGCAGGCGCTGGTGGTGGCCTCGGACGACATGCTGCTGCACCCCTACCACCTGCGCTACGAGCTCATCGAATTCGCGGTGTTCACCCTGGCCACGCGTGGACTGGGGCTGGTGCCGCTGCACGGCGCCTGCGTCGGCCGCGACGGGCGCGGCGTCCTGCTGCTGGGCGCGAGTGGCGCGGGCAAGTCGACGCTGGCCCTGCACAGTCTGCTGCTCGGCTTGGACTTCCTCGCCGAGGATGCCGTCTTCGTGCAGCCCGAACGCATGCTGGCCACCGGCGTCGCCAACTTCCTGCATGTGCAGGCCGATGCGCTGCGGTTCGTCGATGACGAGCGCAGCCGCCGCTGGGTGGCGAGCGCGCCAGTCATCCGCCGCCGCAGCGGCGTCGAGAAATTCGAGGCCGACCTGAGGCAGGCCCGTGGCCGGCTGGCGCCGCAGCCGCTGGCGCTGGCCGGCGCGGTGTTCGTGTCCAGCCAGCTGGCCGACGATCCCGCCGCCCTGCTCACGCCGATTCCCGCCCGCGAGATCGCCGCACGACTGCGCGCCGATCAGCCGTATGCGTCCGGCCAGCCCGGCTGGCATCGTTTCGAGCAGCAGCTGATCGCGCAGGGTGCGCACGAGCTGCGCCGCGGGCGCCATCCGCGCTCTTCGGTCGATGCCTTGCGCCAACTGCTGCCTGCCGCCGGCGCACCCGCATGAAGCGGTCCGCCGAAGCACGGCCGGCGCGCGATCGCAGCTTCGACATGCTGCGTTCGCTGGTGCGCACGTTCACGCGTGTCGACACGATGGAAACCGCGGCCTACGTGCTGCTGTCGCTGGCCAGCGCGCTGGCCGGCAGCCTCGCGGCCGTGCTGTTGGTGCCGCTGGTGCAGCCGGGTCATGCGCTGACGTTCGCCGGCGGCGTGTTTGCCGCGCGCGGCGGCGTGGAGTTGCAGGCGGCGATCTTCGCCGCGGCCACGTTCGCCTTCGCCGTGCTGCGCTGGTCGACCGCCCGCCTGGGCGCTCGCCTGACCGCACGTTACGGCATGACCCGGCGCCGCCAGGTGCACGCGCGCCTGCTCGACGCGCGGCTGGATGCGCTGGCGGATTCGACCTCGGCCGAGATCGCCAACGTGCTCACCTACAACGTCGAAATCATCACCCAGGGTTTCAGCGCCCTGCAGCAACTGCTGGTGGCCGGCGTCACTTCGCTGGTCAGTCTGGCGGCGGCGTTCTGGGTCTGCCCGCCGCTGATGCTGGCGACGCCACTGTTTGCCGTGTTCGGCGTGATCGCCTCGCGCGCGTTCGGTCGCGAACAGTCGCGGGTCGGTCGCCAGTACGTCGCCGACATGACGCGCCTGTTCTGGCACAGCGAGGACTTCCCGCGACGGCTGCGCCACGTGCGCTCGTTCCAGCGCGAGGATGCAGAGAAGCACAGCTACGGTGCGATCTCCGCCCAACTTGGCGATGGCTATCGACGCCAGCTGGAACTCGTCGCCAACGGGCGACTGCTGCTGGAGCTGCTGGCGGCGGTCGGGATCGCGGCAGTCTTCGTGCTGGCCTACCGCTGGCGCGGGGTCGATCAGGCCGCGCTGATCGCGGCCTGCCTGTTGCTGGGGCGACTGCTGCCGTACCTGGTGTCGACCCGGCAGAGCTTCCAGCAATTGCGTTCGGCTGCGCCCGCGTTCGAGCTGTGGCAGCGCTACATGAGCCTGGAGGCGGTGCGTTCTTCAGCGGCATCGGCGCCGGCGGATCGGACAGCGTTGCACATCGAACGGATGCAGCTGGCGCCGCCACTGGCCGCTGTCGATGTCCGCCACCTGCGCCTGTCGCCCGGCGAGCTGACCCTGGTTTCCGGCGACTCCGGCATCGGCAAAAGCAGCCTGGTCGACGTGCTGGCCGGCATGAGCCTGCCCGGGATTTTCGCGGCACGGGTCGATGGACATTCCATCGGCTTCGGCGAATACCGCGAGCGGGTGCGGCATGGCGCCTACGTCAGCCAGAGCGTGCGTCCATGGCAATACTCGGTGCGCGAATGCCTGCACTGGGCCGCGCCGGAAGCCAGCGACCAGATGATGCAGGCCGCGCTGCTGGATGTCGGCCTCGACAAGCGGCTGGCCGATTCACCGGATGGACTGGACACCACGCTGCACAGCGCGTCGAGCCGATTGTCCGGCGGCGAACTGCAACGCCTGCTCTTGGCCCAGGTGATCCTGCGCCAGCCGTTCCTCGCCGTGCTCGACGAAGCCACCAGCGCGCTCGACGCCGCCTCCGAGATCCGCGTGCTGGCCGCGATGAAGCGCCGATTGCCCCGCACGATACTCATCGTGGTATCGCACCGGGCCAGCGTGGCGACGATCGCGGACCAGTGCCTGAGCATCGACGGCGACCTCAGGGTGACTGTCGCCGCCGGGATCGACCCCTGCTGCGCCGTGCCGCAAAAGCATGGCGGGCGTGGGCGTCCGCATGACAGCCTGGTCTGAGCCACCGACCGGCGCTTGGCCGTCCATCCCGCACCTGCGGCGACCCTTCGTGATGGGTTCCCGCTGCTGATCTTCCTGCTGGCGCCACCCGCGAAGCAGACGGGGCGTGGGGTCAACCGCGCGGCGTGGCGGTCCGCTTGCGCCCCGCGCGTCGATACGCGCCCGGCGTCATGCCGTGGCGATGCAGGAACAGCTCGCCGAAGTGCGAGGGCGTGGCGAAGCCCAGGTCCGCTGCGATGGTGGCGATGCTCTGCGTTGTTTCGAGCAGGCGGCGGCTGGCCAGGTGCAGGCGGTGCGTGCGCACGTAGTCGCTCCAGCTCATGCCGACCTGCTGCTTGAAGCGGCGGCTGAAGTAGGCGGCCGACATCGCGCACAGCGCCGCGGCCTGTTCCGCGCCGGGTGCGTCTGCGGGACGGCGGCGCAGGCGGTCGATGGCCGGGCGCAGGCGCTGCAGGCCGCGCGCATCGGCGGCCAGTTTTTCGGCGGCGACCGGCGGCGCCAGTGCCGCCGCGCGCAGCAGCAGTTCGGCCAGCGGCAGGACCAGGGGATCGCGGGCGTCGAGCTCGATCAGCCAGCCGGCGAGTTGCTGCAGGCGTCGGCCGAGGGTCCGGCCCGGCCTGGCGCAGAACGGTTCGCGCAGGCGCTCCAGTCCGGCCAGCCGCGCCAGCGATTCGCCGGCGGCCGCCTCGATCTGCAGCAGCACCCAGTCGCGCGGCCCGGCGTCCAGCGCGAAATCGTGCTGGTGCATCGAGGGGATGAAGGCGATGCAACCGGGCACCAGCGCGTAGCGACGATCCTCGACGTCGAAGTGGCCGGCCACGCGACCGAACAGCACCAGCTCATGCACGTCGTGGAAGTGCACGAACGGTTCGCTGGCCGCCGCCCTGGCATCCTGGCGGACGCGCTCGATGCGCAGCGGCGCGCCCGGCGGCAGTTCGACGGGTTCGCAGATGGGGCGATCGAGATGGGGGAGCGCCATGGGGGCATTGTCGCCCATTGGGTGGTTGGGGGCGTCGCGTGGGCTTGCACCGTCGTGCAAGCCGAACTCTCACGTCGTCATTCCGGCGAAGGCCGGAATCCAGTGACTCCAGCTCTCTGGGCAGACGAAAGACGCTGGATCCCCGCCTTCGCGAGGATGACCGTGGGGAGAGTTCTCAGCGCGCGGGCGTACCCACGATGCGTACCTGCATCGGATGCAGCGTGGCGTCGGGCGAGGCGGGTGCGTCGTTGTCCAGAAGGTCGCCCCAGGCGTTGCCGCCGACGAGTTCCGGATCGAGTCGCGGCTTCGCGTCGACCTTGCCCAGGTTCACCAGCAACAACGTCCGCTGCGCACCTTCCCCGCGCAGGATGCACAGCACCGCACTGTCGTCGTCGCACAGAATGCGCTGGCTGCCGGTGGAGATTTCCGGCCGCGCGTGGCGCAGCGCGAGCAGCTGTTTGTACCAGTGGTAGAGCGAATCCGGCCGGGCCTGCTCTTCCTGCAGCGAGACACCGTCGTGCGAGCGGTTGAAGCGATCCTTCCAGAACCACTGGTCGCCGCGGTACCAGATGGCCGAACCCGGGGCTTCCAGGTTCGCGTCCCAGCGGAACGCCTCGCGCACCGGGATGCCCACGGCGTCGGTGAGCGGAATGCCGCCGGACTTGCCGAGGTTCTTCGGCTGCACGCCGCGCATGCCCAGTTCCTGCCCGTAGTAGATCAGCGGGTCGCCCTTGAGCATCAGCGCGATGGCGGCACCAGCGCGCGCTTTCGCGGGATCGCCGTGCACCTCGGACATGTAGCGGTCGATGTCGTGGTTCTCCAGGAAGATCAGCTGGCGCTTGCCTGCCGGCGTGGCGGCGTCGGTGGCGCGGATGTTCTCCACGATGGTCGCCTTGTTCAGCGACACCAGCGCGCCGCGCAGCGGGAAGGCGAACACCATGTCGGCGCGGCCCCTGGTCAGCCACTTCTCGCCGTAGCCCCAGTCGGCCTGCTCGGCGAGGATGCGCAGTGCGGGGCGGCGCGCCTTCAACGCGTGGAAGACCGGTTGCCAGAAGCCGTCGAACAGGTTCGTGTCCAGGCCCTTGTGGTCGAGGTCGTCCATCATGTGGTCGATGCGGAAGCCGTCCACGCCGTCGCGGCCGCTGCCGTCGCCGTGCGGGTCGGCCCAGTACAGCAGCAGGTCACGGAAGTAGTCGCGCACCGCGGGGTTTTCGAGGTTCACCATCGCGATGCCGATGTCGCGGCCGTCGTAGCCGGCCCACTTGGTCTTGCCGAGGAAGGGCTCGGCCACGCAGTGCTGCTGGTCTGTCCACAGGAGGTAATCGGCGTACTTCGCCTGCGGCTTGCAGATCGAGTCGTGCCACCACGGGTGGCCCTCGGCGACGTACTGGAACTCCTGGTCGAGATACACCTTCAGGCCCAGCGCATGCGCGGCGCGGACGAAGGCGAAGTAGTCGTCCATCGTGCCGTAGGCCGGGTCGATCGCCTTGAACGTGGTGGCGAAATAGTTGTGGTAGTACGGCGAGGGCTGCAGCGGCGTGAGCAGCACGGTGGTGGCGCCGAGTTGCCTGATGTAGCCGAGCTTCGCGGTCAGCCCCTTGAGGTCGCCGATGCGGTCGCCGCTGGAATCGCGAAAGCTGCGGTAGAAGATCTGGTAGAACACCTGGCTCTGCGACTGGACGTCCGCCGGCGCCGCGGCGCGTGCCGGCGGCGAGGCCATGCCGGCCAGCACGGCGACGGCGAGGATGGCGAACAGCGAGCGTGCGAGTGTCATGGATCGTCTCCCGTGGTGTGCAGCACGTCGCCGAAGAAGCGCAGCGTGCTTTCCAGCGTGGTGGACCAGTAGGGCCAGTCGTGGCCGCCTGCGCTTTCGGCGTAGTGGTGCGCGATGCCGGCGTGCGTGAGGGCGCGGTGCAGGTCGCGGTTGGTTTCCAGGTACGGGTCGTCGAGGCCGCAGTCGATGCGCAACGGCGGCAGGGTGCTGGTTGCTCCGGTCAGCGCGGCCAGCACGCTGCGGTCGGCGGGCGCGGCGCTCCAGCCGTCGCGCTTCTCCTCGATCAGCGCATCGAGCTGCGCGACTTCCGTCACGGCCGACAGCGCCGCGGCGGCGGCGAGGCGTTGCGGATACTTGCCGGCCAGCCGCAGCGCGCCGAAGCCGCCCATGCTGAGGCCGGCCACCAGCAGCGGCGAGCGCACGGTGCAGCCGGCGACGAGCTCGCACGCCAGCGCGGGCACCTCGTCGATGATCCAGCGTTCGGCGTCGTGACCGGCATGCGCCACATAGCCGGAGCCGTCGCCGCACAGCCCGTCGGAAGGCATGACCAGGACTACCGGCGGCAGCGCGCCTTCGTCGATCAGCCGCGCGGCAGTGAGGTGTGCCGCACCCTTCAGCGCCCACGCCCAGTGCGAGCCGTACACGCCGTGCAGCAGCATCACGATCGGCAGGTTCGCCACGCCGCGCGCCGAGGGCGGCACGAACAGGGTGATGTCGGCGCGCCGGCCCAGCGCGGGGCTCTTGACGGTGACGAAGGTCAGGCCGTCCGCCGCGATGGCGGGGTCGGAAACCTCGATGGTGCGGAAGATGTCGTCGTTCATGCGATGCGCAGTACGCCCTTGGTGCTGCGTCCGGCCAGCATGTCGTCGAAGGCGCGATCGAGCGCTTCCATCGGATAGCGGTGGCTGATCAGCGAGGCGAGTTCCAGCTTGCCCTCGGCGATCCAGCTGAACAACCGCGGAAAGTCGCGCGAAGGCACGCAGCCGCCGTACAACGGCGCCAGGTAGCGCTTGTTCCAGAACAGGTCGGTGAGTTCCATCGTGGCGGGGCCGTGCGCGCCGCTCACCTGCAGTGCGTTGCCGCCGTTGCGTGCGAGCCGCAGGGGCAGGAAGGCCAGCGCGGGCACGCCGGTGGCTTCGAAGGCGTGGTCGGCGCCGCGGCCGTCGGTGAGCGCGCGCACCTCGGCGACGAGTTGCACGTAATCGTCGTCGTGCGCGTGCGGCGCCAGCGTGTGGGTGGCGCCCAGCTCGCGTGCGCGTTGCAGCCGGGCAGGGACGTGGTCGATGGCGATGATGGTGCGCGCGCCGGCGATACGCGCGCCCTGCACCACGTTCAACCCCACGCCGCCGCAGCCGAGCACCGCCACCGTGTCGCCGGCTGCCATGGCGGCGGCGTTCACCACCGAACCCACCCCGGTCATCACCGCGCAGCCGAGGATGCAGGCTGCATCGAGCGGCAGCTCCGGCGGCAGCGGCGTCACTGCCTCGGCGCGCACCACGGTGTGGCTGGCGAAGGTGCCGAGGTGGAAGGAGCGTTCGATCGGCTGGCCGCGCCAGCGCGTGGCGCCGGCGTGCGCGCGGCTGTTGCCCAGATGCGGCACATCGAGTTCGTGGGTGCGCTCGCACAGCGGCGCCGCGCCGCGCTCGCACTGGAAGCAATGGCCGCAGGGGATGGCCCAGTTCAGCAGCACGGGCTGGCCGATCTCGAGGCCTTCCACGTCGGCGCCGATGGCCTCGATGTGGCCGGCGCCCTCGTGGCCAAGCACCAGCGGGCCGGGCCAGCGCAGCGAGGCATGGTCGGTGTGGCAGACGCCGGCCGCCGCGATCGCCACGCGCACCTCGCCCGCGGCGGGCGGATCGACCTCGATGGTCTCCAGGCTGAAGTGGCTCTCGCCGTCGGCGACGAGCGCGCTGCCGCGGACAACGCCGGCCGTCATGCGGGCACCTTGTCCTCAAACAGCCTGCTCTCAAAAAGCAGGGGATTCTTCGGCGTGTCGATCACCTCGCCGACCACCGCGCCCGTGCACCAGCGTTCCCAGTCGGCCTGCTGCATGTGGTTGTCCGGCGCCTTCAGGCGCATGTCGCGATCCATGTAGATCACCGTCATCACCGAACGCGGCTGCGCGGAGCGGTTGGGGCCGGCGCGATGGAAGGTCCAGCCGGAGTGGAAACTCACCTCGCCCAGATCGAACGGCTCGTCCACCACGCGAAAGCCCTGCGCCTCCATGTTGGCGGTGATCGCGTGCTCGCTCTCGTCCGAGATGCCGAGGTCGCGGCCGAACTCCACGTGCTGGCTGCCGGCAAAGAACGCCAGCGGCCCCATGTCCTGCGGCACCGCCTGCAGCGGCACCCATGCGGTGATGGTGCGATCGCTGTCGAGCGGCCAATAATACTGGTCGGCGTGTGCGGGCGTGATCCCGCCGGCCGGCTCCTTGTACAGCGACTGGTCGTGGTACAGCCGCACGCCGTCCACCTCCATCAGCGCGGCGGCAAGACCGGCCAGGCGCTTGCCGAACACGAACTCGCGTACCGTCTCGCTCTCGCACCACAGGTTCATCACCTGCAGGAACGCGCGGTCATAGGTGCTGCGCTCTTCCAGCGGCTTGGTCTGCGTGTTCAGCGCGATGGTGAGGCGGGTGATCTCCGCGCCGTAATGCGCCAGCTCGTCCGCATTGAACACCTGCTTGAGCTTGATGAAACCGTCGCGCCGATAGTCGGCGATCTGCTGCGCGCTGAGCGGGTAGGGGCGGTCGAGGTCGATGAGCATGTCGGATTCCTGTCGTGTCGTGCAAGCGCCCCCGTGATCGCAGGTTTGCTTGATTTACGTCATGGTAGGAATCGAAAGCGCCACAAGCATCTGCAGTACTTGTCCAATCGTCACGGGAAACTGTCGGATTCATGCCCTCATGGGACGGGCTTCCTGCATTGGCGGTGTCGGCTGATCCCATCCGCGGTGGGTGATCTGATCGCCTCTCACGCCCCTTTGCGGGATGTCGCGGGATCGCAATGGTCGTCGCGAATCAGTTCGTTGCGCCAGTTGGTTTCCCAGGTTCTGCCGCCGTCCGGCGAAAACGCCTGCTCCCATTTAGCCGCAACCGGCGAGCCCTTCGGGTTCACCGTCCAGATGAAACGCACGAGTACCGGTTTGCCTTCGTAGGTATCGTGTCCGGTGAACACGCCCACGTTGCCGTCGAACCTGCCGGTCACCGGAGGCTGGATCACGCCGCCGGAGAACTGGTTGTTGACCCAGTAGATCCGCCACAGGCCTGTCTTGGGATCGTACGTACGCAGGGTCACGCCCACGAAGTCCTTCCAGTACGCCGACCGCATGACGTCCATGCCGCCGATGCCGCCGGGCAGGGGACTGCCCTCGCTGCAGGTGACGAAGTCATCCCATTGATGGGAGCCCGCCAGACGTTTCACCAGGCGATGGTTGGGCATCCGCCACTTGCCGTACTCGAAATCGAAGTCGTGCGAACCGTCGCGCATCGGCGTCGCCGGTGCGGCGTTCGCCGCAGGCGAGGTTGGCGTGGGGCCAGAAGCCTCCGCGCCGATCGCGGCCGGGGCGAGCACTGCACCAAGCACGAAGAGGAAAGCCGAGGTCCTGGAATGCATGATCTCCACCTCCGGTGATTCGGGACTGCTGATGTCCTGATCGAGCCCGCCGACGGTACAGCGAAGTCGACCTCGGCAGAAGTGCGCTCCGTCGGCTCTTGTTGCGGACATCGCGCAGGCATCATTGACCACGGCGCGCCGACGCGCATGTCATCTGTGGATCGTCGGGGACGACGCCAGATTCGTCCGACAAAGCCGCCACATTCATCGGGAGGAGCTGCACATGTCGCCTCGATTTGCCCTGCCTTGGCTGTTGCTGGGAACGCTTGCTCCCGCCGTCATGGCTGCCGCTCCGACGGAATCCATGCTGACCTCTGCGAAGAGCTGGTTCGACGAAGCCACCCGCCAATGCCAGGCCGACCAGGGGCATCTGTGGGGCCAGACCCTGTGCGGACCGATGCTGCTGGTGGTGCCGGCCACACGCCAGGTGATCGCCAATCAGGCCGACGCACAAGGCAGGCTGCACGCCGAGGACGGCGTATTCCTGGGCCAGCTTCCCCCGGAGGAAAACATCGCCAACACCGCGCTGGATTGGGCCGGCGTGCACTGGAGCGAGATGCTCTGGCCTTTGCCCGGCGATGCATCCGAGCGACGCACTCTGATGGCACACGAGTCGTTCCACCGCATCCAGCAGAGCCTTGGCCTGCTCACCGCGGACGGCGACAACGCGCACATGGATACGCTGGACGGACGCTACACGATGCAACTGGAATGGCGCGCGCTGGATGCGGCACTGTCGGCCACGTCCGACACCGACCGTCGCGCGCGCATCGCCGATGCACTGGCCTTTCGCGCCGCGCGCTACCGCAGCTTTCCCGCTGCGCAAAAGGCAGAGACCGCACTCGAACGCAACGAAGGCCTGGCCGAATACACCGGCGTCATGGTGGGCAACGACACACCGGCCGAGCGGCTGGCGGTGGCGCACAGGGACCTGACCATCCACGCGGGTGACGCCGGGCTGGTGCGTTCGTTTGCCTATGCCACCGGGCCGGCGTACGGGTTGCTGCTGGACCGTTACCGCCCGGGCTGGCGCAGCGAGATCGTGCATGGGGGTTCACCGGCGTCGCTGCTGGCATCGACGCTGCACGTCGACATGGCGGCCGCACCCGAAGTCGCCCGGCGAGCCGCCCGCTACGACGGCGCGGCACTGATGGCCAGCGAGCGCAAACGCGCCGCCGTGCATGCCGAGCGGCTCGCCGCCTACACCGCCCAACTCGTCAGCGGTCCCGTACTGCAACTGCCGCTCAAGCACATGAAGGTGCAGTTCAATCCGAGCAATCTGCTGCCGCTGGGTGACGCCGGCACGGTCTATCCGACCATGCATGTCAGCGACGACTGGGGCACCATCGACGTCGACGACGGCGCGTTGCTGACCAGCGACTGGTCGCGCCTGTCGGTCGCTGTACAGCCAGGTGGGCCGCAGGGCAATCCGCTGCGCGGCAAGGGCTGGACCCTGCAGCTGGCGCCGGGCTGGCAAGCCGTGCCGGGCGCGCGCGACAGTGACTGGACCGTGCAACGGATCGCAGGCAAGTAGCCGATGAGGGGGCGGAGGCAATCAAGATTTGTTAATCGCCTCGGTTACCACGTCCGCAAGCGAAAGACTCCGGAGCGCACACTGCCCCTGTTTTTCGGACCCGTGTTCCGACGTGGTTAGGTGCCAACGCGGGGCACCCCGCCCGCGACGGCGAGCTGATGGATCGCCACCGAAGCACCAGGCGTTGTAAGTGCACGCAGTGGAACACAATGTGCACAGCGTTTGGTGAAGTAGAGGAACAGAATGCCTCGCCGCTCCCGCACTCTCAAGATTCCCGGCCACAGGTGGGTCAGCTGTGTTGTCCGGGTGCTTACGTGAACTCCGGCGGCATTGAATCGATAGATGTAGGGGCCCTTTGCGCGGCTCGCCCGATGAGTTCGATAGGCGTTCCACAGGAACATGCTCGGGACAAATCCAAAGCACGACGAGACCAGAAGATAGTCCCAGAACGTGTTGCTGGTGGTTGGCCAGCTCATTGTCCAGATGAGCAAAATGCCCAAGGCCGGAAAAAAGCACAACGATATGAATGTCAGGGGGGACGCCAAAGTGATATCCCAAGCGGCACGAAGGCGCTCGTAATAGCTGAGGAAGTAGCTTGCTTCGATTTCTTGAGAAGTTTCCATTGGCACCTGACACTGGAATTGAGCGGTGTGACGGAGCCGTACGCCTCGATCGAGTGGTCAGGACTCTACCGCGAAGAGTTTGAATGCGGAATCGTCCCAGTCGTGGCCGTGCCATTTCTCGGACGGAGGCGGGAAGCCCGTGCGGCAGTAACCGCGTTTGGCAGAGAAATCAAAGATGGCGTGCGCATAGTCATTGATGAGCAAGACCGCTTTACAGTTGTCGGGAGACCAACCGAGCTCAACCACTGAAGGCAGATGCCTGTCGGTGACGTTGGCTGCGTTGTAGATGTGCATGGCATCCTGGATGGGCTGGCCCGATTGAGACTGGTCTAGCGCGTAGAAGTAGCCAGTGTCTCCGTCGTCCTCAAAGACCACAGCAAAAGAGCCATCGGGTGCATAGCCCTCAACGAATTCCTCATTGCCGACGGTAAATTTTTGCCTGGCTACGACGTTGATCGGCATGGGAGTCCTAACGCTGGAATTGAGCGGCGGCGCAGCCGTCCGCCTCGATTGAGATGTCAGCCTTCGCTGAGGGTGTACAGCTCATTGAGGTTTAGTAGACGGTGCCCTTTCACGGTGTTGCATGCGAGGTCCAAGACAATGACCATGAACACGTTTTTGTGTTGAGTGTTGAGCATGACGTGTTGGAATTCGCGTGCCACGTCCTCCCAAACGTATGTGACGCCGCCGTGGCATGAGTAGCCAGCAAAGTCGCTCGTTGGAATGGTGTCGATATAAGCCCAGAAGTCGAACGGCGGGCCGGCCTCAAAAGGCAGTTGCCTCATGGGTGGCCTGAAGGCTTCTTTGAATTGGGTTTCCGAGAGGCTTGGCATGAGGTCTGACGCTGGAGTTGAGTGGCGAACGGCAAACTAAGCGACACGATCCACCATGAGATTGTCACTGTTCTTGCCAAGAGCGTACAAAACCGCACCCAAGACTTGATCAAAAAGCCGACCATTGCCACTGCCGACAACAGCGACATAGGAGGGCTCCTCAGTCGACTCAACGAGGCGAACCTCCACAGTCTCCTCAAGCGCTGCGAAATCAACCGAGTAATCAGCTCCAGAGCGAAACTCGGACCAATTGCTGAAAGTTGCCGCGAGATCGGTTGGCAACGAAAAGTAAGAAAGAATGTGGACTTCTCGATTGGCCATACGTGCCACCCAACACCGGAGTTAAGCGGCGGCGTAGCCGCCCGCCTTGAACGAAATGTTAGGCCGCTGGGCCGCGCCACCACCGGAATTCGTGTTTGTACTTGCCAAGAATGTGGATTGCAAAAAATGAAGCTACCACCCAAGGCAGAGGCTGCAAAATGATTTGCCCAGGCGGAGTCGAACTTGGCCCATAAACACCGTCCAAGGCGGCAAATGGATTGAACATGACGAGAGGTACAACAACAGCGACGAACCAGAGAATTATGAGCGCCAGAATGCGTGCGATGTGCTGCCGTAGCCACAACCCGATGCCGAGGAGCGGAAGGAGGCTCGCAGCAAATAACCATCGAGGTTGCCCGGCGATAGCAAGCTGCATCCCTCGCACCGTGTACCACGCACAGGCAAGAACGAGCGCAAAAAGCGTCCAGCTTAGGAGTCGCGATCGAGTCGAAGGAAGTAGCTTCATTTGCTGCCTAACGCTGGAGTTAAGCGGCGCGCGGTACGCGCGTCCGCTTGGACGACTGGTTAGGGGCGAAGTAGACCTGCACGCTCTGCCACTTGTACATGTAGAACGCCCCGACGCCCACAACAAGCAAACCCGGAAGAACATACGCTAGCACGCCGAAGAACGGACATGGCGCTATGAATGCGAGCGCCAGAAAACTCAAATACACAAGACGAGCGTATGGCCGTTTTGACGCGAGTGCCCACGCCGCGAAGGGGCCAACGATGCCTAGCAAGGAAGCGAGTACGCCTGCGCCGCTGCTCCACCACTCAGCGTAAGTGACGTGCTGACCTTGTATAGCGTATGAGTCGATCGGAATGACTGATATGGCTAAGAATACGAAGCAACATGCGGCATGCGCAGTTAGAAATTTTAGAAGCTTTGGCATGCCGCCGAAGTTTGCCCACATGGCCTAGCCTCTAACGCTGGAGTTAAGCGGCGGCGCAGCCGTCCGCCTTGAACGAGATGTTAGACACCGCGACCACTGTGCCAACTCTGAACGTCTATGAGGAATTGCTGCTGAGACATTGTGTCGGGAAAAGCCCGTGATGGAATGATGAGCGCATTGCCGTTGGTACCCACAATGACAACAGCATCATGTGTCTCTTGAATCTTTGCAACTTGCGTCCACGAACGTGCACCCGACTTATTGCCGATTTGGGTGGACCACCCGAATGGGCCAACAGAGAGGACACGCTCTTCTTTTTTGAACAAGATTTGCGTGCGTAATGCAACGCCGACGATGACCAAAGGTAGCGCTATGGCGAAGGAAGTCCCAACTTGGCGAAGGCTGAAGGACGCGGAAGAGACACCCAAGGCTACAAAAACCACAAAGGCCGCCAATAGGCATTGTTGCCACCAGTACTTCGTTTTCCAGGCGCGCCAGTACCAGCGCCAAATCTCGGAGCGTGTGGAACGATAGCGAAGGATGTAGTCCATATTGTCTAACGCTGGAGTTGAGCGGCGGCGTAGCCGTCCGCCTCGAACGATTTGTTAGACATGCTCTGCGGCCTTGTAGAAGTTTGGCGGAACCTCGACTGAGAAGGGCTCACCTGCCTCGACGGACCTAGTCTTCTTGAACATGCCAGACACTTTAATCTTGTATGGAAGGTAGACGAAGCGCGAATAGCCAGCAGACTCAATATGTACGCGAACACCATCTGGCAACACCGGTGAAAACTGCGCGGGAATATTGACGTTCGCGGCAAGGGCAACGCCTAGAAATTCCCCGGTGCCAGCACCCGAGCGAAACGCGTCAGCCAAAAGCCCGTAGATTTCTTGAGCTTTGGGATGCTCCTCGCCGTTGTAACCACCTACCGCAGCGACCTTCCCGCCTTGCGACAAGGTAGCGCCGAAAGGGTGAAACTCGCCTGCTTTTTCGAGCATTGTGCGTGCGAAGTCTAGGCAATACGTCAGCAGCTCATGCAACTGTTCGGGCGATGCGGCCATGTGCTCCCCTGATGTCTAACGCTGGAATTGAGCGGCGGCGTAGCCGTCCGCCTCGAATGAGATGTTAGACCTGGATGCCATGAGTGTTGTTGTAGACGGCAACAGCTGACCAAGCCAAGACGAGCACAAAAATGCCAACGAACGAGATTTGGTTGACGTGACGTTGAGCATCATGGCCTCGCGGATACTGCCCAAGCGTAACAAGAAGTAGCGACACGCGACCTAGGTTGAACAGAACAAACGACCAGATGATGTAGTACGCGATGAACTTTACGACGGCAACAACACCATTGGTGATTTCGTCCTGCATGGCTAGATGAGGCCTAACGCTGGAGTTAAGCGGCGCGCGGTACGCGCGTCCGCTTGGACGAATGGTTAGCTGGCATTGCGCAGCACGGAGATTGCGCGCTTCAACCGGAACCACCACAAATAAGAGTACGGATGGAAGAGCTTCCACGGCAACGCGGTACCAAAGTGATGCTTTTCGAGCACACGGTTCTTGAGCCACTCGATCTCGAAGCCAACCCACTCAGGAGCAGGAAGCAACCATACGTTGAAGGATACTGCCGGGCGAACCTCATTCCAGAAGATTGCCTCAAGCTCGCCAAGGGAGTACTTGGAGCTGGCGCACACGCGCGCCACCCCTTCAACTATTTTGGACGAGTCGGTGTCCATCCGACGTCCCCCCGCTTTGAGTAGCGGGACGGTTTAGAGTCCGGGTTCACTGTAACTGCTTCGCATAGGCGGCAGGTGTCAGCCCGCCCAGCACCTTCTTCGGTCGCTCCTCGTTGTACTCGCATCGCCAGCGTTCGATCTCGGCGCGTGCATGCAGCAGGCTGGGAAACCAGTGCTCGTTGAGACATTCGTCGCGCAACCGGCCGTTGAACGATTCGATGTACGCATTCTGGTTTGGCTTGCCCGGTTCGATCAGGCGCAGCTGCACACCACGCTCGTGGGCCCAGGTCACCATCGCCTTGCCGCAGAACTCCTTGCCGTTGTCGCTGCGGATCACCTTGGGCAAGCCACGACTGAGCGCCAGGCGATCCATCACCCGCGTCACGCCCAGGCCGGAGATCGCCCGCTCGACCTCGATGACAACCGCCTCGTGGGTGGCGTCATCGACCATCGTCAGGCACTTGATGACGCGTCCCTCAGCGGTGCGATCAAACACGAAGTCCATAGACCAGACCTCGTTGGCTGCCTTCGGCCGAGCCAACGGGTTGCCGCTCGGCAACGGGCACCTTCTTCCGCTTGCGCCGCCGCACCTGCAGCTTCGCTTCCTGATACAGCCGTTCCACCCGCTTGTAGTTCACCAGCAGCCCCGCTTGCCGCAGCTTCAGATGGATCATCCCCACGCCATAGCGCTTGTACCGCTGCGCCAGGGCCACGATCCGTTGCCGGAGGTCCCCGTTGCGATCCGGGCGTGTCGGATAGCGATACGCGCTGGCGCTCATGACGACGACCGCCAGCGCACGTCGCTCGCTCAATCCCTTCTCGGCCATCTGCCGCACCAGCTCGCGCCGAGCCGGTGCGCTCACCACTTTTTTCGCAGGGCGTCCTTGATGACCTCGTTCTCAAGCACCTGCTCGGCCAGCAGCTTCTTCAGCCGACCGTTCTCCGTCTCCAGCTCTTTCAGCCGTTTGGCGTCGGGCACACTCATCCCGCCGAACTTGCTGCGCCACAGGTAGTACGAGGCCTCGCTGAAGCCGTGCTGCCGGCACAGCGCCTTCACCGGCAAGCCAGCCTCCGCCTCACGCAGGAAACCGATGATCTGTTCTTCGGAAAAGCGTTTCTTCACGTCCAATCTCCTTCTGATGGGGGATTGGACTCCAAACCGAGGTGCTACTCAAAACTGGGGGGACGTCGGCCCGTGCCGAGAGCGCTGACGAGGTGTTGGCAAACGAAGGTTTGTTCTTGCTCCCCGTGTGCATGGCATTCGACAGTGTTGGTCATGGGATCTAACGCTGGAGTTAAGCGGCGGCGTAGCCGTCCGCCTTGAACGAATTGTTAGGCCGCAGTGCCACCCTACGCGAGCCTCTCTTGGATATAAGCCTCGGCGCGCTTTGAGAGCGTCGTTGGCTTGGGGCCACCGCCTTCAAGGAACTCGACCATGCGGCCCACAGGCCACGCCTCGCTACGGCCGCCAACGAAGTCGATGCCATGCTCATCACCACGATAGTCATGCCAGTGGCAACCAGAATGCCATCGCGATAGATGCGGTACTTGTACTCACCGAATGACTCACGGGGTGCATCATCTCGCTCGACTCGGTAGGTCATGAGAATCCTTCCTGCGGCCTAACGTTGGAGTTAAGCGGCGCGCGGCTTTTCGCGCGTCCGCTTGGACGAGTTGTTAGCGCTCAACATAGTCAAGAATCGCCTCGTAGTTCTCGAAGACCTTGGCTACGGCTTCTTCCGGATCATAACCTTGCGGATCGACCGAGTCATGGTAGATGCGGTAAAGCGGTCCGTTGGCACCGTCGCTGCTGTTGATGTAGTAGTAGTCGCCACTACCCTCAGAACACCACGCAACGGGCATGTAACCGTCAGCAGCCACGCCGATACCAGGCCAACAAAGAGTGAGTTCTTCGTGTGCTTGCAGCTCCGTTAGGAAAGTGAGCTCTACACCCATACCCGAGAGGTCGTGCTCCTCGTCGACGCAAGCCGACGCCCCAACAAGCTCGTGGGCGCTAACGAGGGCCTGCCAATATTCGGGAAAGTTCATCTTGAGCGCTAACGCTGGAATTGAGCGGCGGCGAAGCCGTCCGCCTCGAATGACTGGTTAGAGCGCAGACCAGCGACACACTGACCGTGTTGGTTCTGCCTATGCATCGTCTTGCTCTGAAAGTCGTTGGCCAATTGCCTTGTCTATTCTGTGCACGCGCCTCATAGCTTCCTTGCGAATTTTTGGGGCAAAGCGTTGCGCATACTGAGTCCAGTAGTCCTTCCAGCGACGAAGCTCAGAGACATCCATTGCCTCGAACCGACCTTCGAAATTTTCAAGTTCTCGAAATTTCCCCATGGATGCGCTCTGACGCTTGAGTTAAGCGGCGGCGAAGCCGTCCGCCTTGAACGAACAGTTAGGCATCATTCTGCGATACCAAGGTCAGAGCGCAAAGACACACCCCCCGGATAGATGATGTCTGCGATGCGCCAGCCTACCGGCAACTTGACTAGTTGGTACCGAAGCTCAACAAGGCGTCCCGTGGACGCCACCTTGTAGTGCACAAGCACGCTGCCGGGCTTTGCTCCAACGTCGAGCTTGAGACCAAGGGCGCCCACACCTGCGTCTGGCACGCCCCAGATGGGCGAATACTCCAGTGCGCAAATGTCATGGTTGTCTGCTGCGCATTTGCTGTCAGCTCGCAGGGCTGCGGCTAGTTGTGGCGTGAAGTACTTCTTCAGAATGGCTTGCGGCTGGTCCGACAGCGTGTTTGCGTTCCAAGAGTTGACCATGACGGCCTCCCATGAGAAGTCACGGTATAGCCGACTTACGATTTCCTCTGGGCTGGTAGCGGCTGCAGCCGATCCTTACGCCCCAATGGAGCCCACAAAAACAAGTGCCAAAGCTGCCAAAAGTCGATTCATGAGGTCTGACGCTGGAGTTAAGCGGCGGCGCAGCCGTCCGCCTCGAACGAAATGTTAGACCGCATGCTACGGCGAGACCCAGTGATAAGTCTTTACCACATCGTTGTCTTGGCCAAGCTCAACAGACCAAGCCTCAATGCCAGGAAGTACCGGCCACTCCCACCACAGCCGGACAGTGCAGGGAGCAGTGCATGGTGTGCCGGTGTAACGAAGATAGGGCGCGCCCGCCAGCTCACGGAAGCTGGGACTTCCTAGCCGGCTAATGACGGCCGCCTCGGTGTCACCGAGAGCAAATTGGCCAAGTGCAGCGTTGTAACGGTGCACTTGCGTGGCGCATGACCCAACAGCAACGACAGCGACTGTCAGCGTCGAGAGTGCAAGAACTCGTAGGGTCTTGGCCATGCGGGCTAACGCTCAAGTTAAGTCGAATTGCAACGCGTAGCTGACAACATGGCAAGTTCTATCCTCCATGTTGTTAGCGTAGCGATGCAATTTCGGTTTGAACGCATTGTTAGACGTCATTACCAGTTACATGGCTCTTTGGCGGTAGGTAAGCAACTGCTGCCTTGGCTCAGGTGCAGGAAAGGCGTTGTTTGAAATACGACAATATGAATATGCCTCCCTTCAATTCCGCCGTGCTCGTATTCAATCAGCCATCGGTCTCCGACATGCTCGACGCGGATCAAGCGTCTATGTTCCAAGCCAGCAACACCCAGGTCTGTGGGATTCCATTTCTGCTGTGGGTCGGCAAAGCCGCATGGCTCATCACATAAAGCTACCAAGGCCTGTCTGATATCAGCAGGCAAGGCTGCCATAGACGCCGGGCTAGCCACTGCCAGCTTTGGGAAGATCAGGAGAATGCTTATAGCGGAGGCGAGAATTCGCATGACGTCTAACGCTGGAGTTAAGCGGCGCGCGGTACGCGCGTCCGCTTGGACGACTGGTTAGGGGCGAAGTAGACCTGCACGCTCTGCCACTTGTACATGTAGAACGCCCCGACGCCCACAACAAGCAAACCCGGAAGAACATACGCTAGCATGCCGAAGAACGGACATGGCGCTATGAATGCGAGCGCCAGAAAACTCAAATACACAAGACGAGCGTATGGCCGTTTTGACGCGAGTGCCCACGCCGCGAAGGGGCCAACGATACCTAGCAAGGAAGCGAGTACGCCTGCGCCGCTGCTCCACCACTCAGCGTAAGTGACGTGCTGACCTTGTATAGCGTATGAGTCGATCGGAATGACTGATATGGCTAAGAATACGAAGCAACATGCGGCATGCGCAGTTAGAAATTTTAGAAGCTTTGGCATGCCGCCGAAGTTTTCCCACATGGCCTAGCCCCTAACGCTGGAGTTAAGCGGCGGCGAAGCCGTCCGCCTTGAACGAGTTGTTAGCGCGCTGGCCGGGTAGGAGCCCTTGAGCCCGCGGCTTTAAGATCTTGTAAGCCTGACAGTAGGTCAGCTTGGCGAATAAGTAGCCCACGAACGCCATAGCCATCACCGAAATCCTTCAAGTAGCGAACGACGTCAATGGCGTTCGAGTCGTTGGTACCATAAAAGGCGATATTTGCAGCACCTTTTGTGACTGGCGTTACCGAAAAGGAGAGGTCGTTGATCTTGATCTTTGTAAGTACAACTTGGTAAACAGCTAGGTCACCTTTCGAATCGGGGTCGCGGACAACGAGACGCCCCTGCCCAGCACTATCGAGCTCTAGACGCACCACTGAGCCCCATGCATCTGGGCCAACCCAGATACCGGCAAGTTGCGCTTTTGTTCTCGGCGTCGGCGGCTTGATGGCCTGCGCGCTGACACTTACAAGCAGCAGCGCGAGTCCGATCAATGGCACAAACAGGCGTATGGATTTCACGACTCCCCCTGAAGGCGCTAACGCTGGAGTTGAGCGGCGGCGCAGCCGTCCGCCTCGAACGAGTAGTTAGCCGCGCAGTGCCGAGGTTGCAAAATGGCCCGCTCCAGTAAGGAAAACTGAGGCTACACAGGCCAGAAGGAACACGCCTGAAGCAACAAAGCCACCTTTGATGCCACGAGACCTGAAGAAGTAATACGGCATCGCAAAAATGGCGAGAGCGACTACGCTGATGTTGAGCCAAACAGAGCGTCTGTAAGAACGCTGCTCTGAGTCGATACGGTACCAAACGAAGATAAGAAACACGCCAGCCAGCATGCAAGGAATATCCGAAGGTGATTGAGCACCACTTGGCGCAAAGTATTGCCCCAAGGCACCACTAAGAAATGAGCTGACAGCGAAAAGCATCAGGACGACAGTCTTTGGTTTCATAGAGGCTAACGCTGGAGTTAAGCGGCGGCGCAGCCGTCCGCCTTGAACGAGTTGTTAGCCGGCTACCGTTTGCCTGCGCCGTAACTGCCGGATACAACCCGACCAGAATCGAGCACGTCGCCAGCTGTCTTGCCAAGCAACCTGTTTCGGCATGGAGCGCAGACGACGTAGATCTTGGACGGTGGAATTGAATACTCCCAGCGTCGAGTGGAGCCGCGAAAGCAACGATCGCATGAGCCCCACGTACCTAGAAATTTTGACTTGTGACGAGCTATATCGAAATTTGGCATGAGAGAAGGCTAACGCTGGAGTTAAGCGGCGCGCGGTACGCGCGTCCGCTTGAATGAGTTGTTAGGCCGCGGGCTCCGCGTCGCGCCGGATGATCTGCGATACGAGCCCTTCGCCGCCGATGATGTCCTCGTTGCCGCTGAAGCGCGAAACCTCCATGTGCCCATCCTCGAAGACGTCCACTTCCACTCTTTCCCCCACTAGCGTCAACGAGACTAAGACCGAATCGGGTCTGTAGCGCGCAATCGTAAAGTGGATGCGCGCCGCTTCGAGTTCGCTCAGAAGGTTGTAGAGGGGGTGGCTCATGGTGCCTAACGCTGGAGTTAAGCGGCGGCGTAGCCGTCCGCCTTGAACGAGTTGTTAGACCGCTGCCCCGGACGCTGAGACCGAGCGTGCTTGAAGAAAGGCAAGCAGAAATGGCGTACCAAAAATTACTGCCGCTACAACCGTGAAGGTTAGCGCAAATACAAAAAGTCCTGAAACTAGCCAGACCGCGGCGGGAATTTGGATAAGAGTAAGACCAAGGACTTGCCGCCGGGTAATAGCATAGGCCCCTGCAGCGGTGGCAAGCCACATGATGCAAGTGCCAACGATGGAAAATGTGGTGATTGGTAGATGAGCCATGCGCGCGTGAACAGGTCCGATGACCGGCCAGGCAATGGCGCCGAACAGGAAGATCGCCACTAGCAGCCAAGCGCACAAGTCAGCGAAGACAAATGAAATCTTTACGAGCCTCTGCATGATCTTCCTGCGGTCTAACGCTGGAGTTAAGCGGCGGCGCAGCCGTCCGCCTTGAACGAGATGTTAGGCTGGCTCCGCGGCACGGCGAAACTGACCTGACGCTTCAAGGGCCAAGGATACATCCGCAACACTCGGTCATTGTTGAATGTAGGAATGATAAAAAGGCCGCCCCAGTCATCGGAAAGTTCGAAGCTGCCGCCGGCATAGACGCACTCCCAAAGAAAATCATCGGGTGCGGGCAAGCTTCCAGTACATGAGAACTCAGCTAACTGGCCCTCCAGTAGCTTGAGAACAGGCGGGAAACCCTCGGCTCTGTGGTCGCCACGGAACTCGATAAGCATGAGATGCGGGGTGCTATAGCCAGGACGTACTCGGAATTCTTCCATGGGCAGCCTAACGCTGGAGTTAAGCGGCGGCGAAGCCGTCCGCCTTGAACGACCTGTTAGGCATCACAGCCCGGTCACTGGCACGCTTTGGCCTTCGGCTTTGATGGCCTTTAAATCTGATTCGCTGAGATCGAACCACTCACCTTCGAGACGCTTTTCGTGGTACCTCAGATGAAAGCTACGCTCTGCATGCGTGTAGTCTTCAAACCATGCGTAGTGTTCGACTGACGTGGGGAAGGGTAGCTTCACTGCAAATAGCCTGGTTCTACTTCTGAGGTTTACGGTCTTGCCAATCTTGAAGCCGAGTTTCGAACGAATGACGTAAACATAGCCTCCAGTTGGCGAGGCCGACGGCCTTGGCGAGCGGCCAGATGCTGGTGGTTGAGCACCGAACTCTAAATCGGCAAATGCTGGAAAATGCTCGGCGAACAAGGCCTCTAGCAGATAGCGTTCTGCAACGTCCTTGGCATACCCGAAGAATGGTTTGGCTTGCGTCCACCATCTTCGCCCGGTTGGGTTCGGCCGAAAACTGACGTCAACGGGCTGCCAATCGACTTCTGCGGAGGTGCGAGAGTGCTCGACCTTGCGCACGATTCCGAGAGCGTGGACTCTCCCCAATTGAGACTCAGCGTCCCAACTCGCTAGCGTAATGCCGTGCCGTGGGCGAAGCTTTTGCAAGAACTCGGGCGGCAACTCAACCGAGGTCGTGGAATTCAGCGGCTCACCCAGAGCCACACAACTTGCACTTGGTCTTAAGCGCCAGAAATTTTTCGGTGACCGTGACGTCATTTGTGATACCTAACGCCTGAGTTAAGCGGCGCCGGAGGCGTCCGCCTTGAACGAAATGTTAGGCAGCCTCGACGCACCGCAGAATGTCTCGACCACCAACGACCACAATTGGATTTCCGAGCGCGTCCAACATGCCAAGCGGCAAGTGGCCTGTGGTCTGAGAGCTGAGCAGCAACGGGCCCGAGCACCCAGGGAAGTAAAGCACAGTGTGGCCGTGGGCCAAGATCTGAGCGAGGCCTTCCCATAGGCGTGGGTCGGAGCATGGGCGCTCAACAGTGACGCTGTGGACTTGGCTAGATGAGTCGGCCAACGGCGAAAGAGATAGCGAACATGAATCGCGCGGCCCGAAGGCCAGATGCCAATAGTTCGGTTCCGGTTCGGAAACACAAGCGCCGAAAACATCGCGGATAGCATCACGTGGGATGCCTGCGGGCTCGCCATTCTCGAAACATTGAACGAAGAGATCGAAGCTCATGACAGCCTAACGCTTAGTAGACCCCATATCGGGGCATACGCAACGAATGTTCAGCTTTCGAAGGGAACCCGTCAAGCGAGCAGATTGTCCGGTTTGGCAAGGGCTTGCGGGATGACGTGAGCGGCTCGGACGACTGGGGGTGACTTTGCATATCTCACAAATCGAGGTGCTATGTCTTATCTCCCACAATTGATGGTGATAACAGCTGCACGTTCGTAGTGTGCGCAAGTCGCCTTATGGGCGAGATTCGGCGATCTTTGATGCTCAATCCGACGTCCCCCCAGTTTTGAGTAGCACCTCGGTTTGGAGTCCAATCCCCCATCTGAAGGAGATTGGACGTGAAGAAACGCTTTTCCGAAGAACAGATCATCGGCTTCCTTCGTGAGGCGGAGGCTGGCTTGCCGGTGAAGGCGCTGTGCCGGCAGCACGGCTTCAGCGAGGCCTCGTACTACCTGTGGCGCAGCAAGTTCGGCGGGATGAGTGTGCCCGACGCCAAACGGCTGAAAGAGCTGGAGACGGAGAACGGTCGGCTGAAGAAGCTGCTGGCCGAGCAGGTGCTTGAGAACGAGGTCATCAAGGACGCCCTGCGAAAAAAGTGGTGAGCGCACCGGCTCGGCGCGAGCTGGTGCGGCAGATGGCCGAGAAGGGATTGAGCGAGCGACGTGCGCTGGCGGTCGTCGTCATGAGCGCCAGCGCGTATCGCTATCCGACACGCCCGGATCGCAACGGGGACCTCCGGCAACGGATCGTGGCCCTGGCGCAGCGGTACAAGCGCTATGGCGTGGGGATGATCCATCTGAAGCTGCGGCAAGCGGGGCTGCTGGTGAACTACAAGCGGGTGGAACGGCTGTATCAGGAAGCGAAGCTGCAGGTGCGGCGGCGCAAGCGGAAGAAGGTGCCCGTTGCCGAGCGGCAACCGTTGGCTCGGCCGAAGGCAGCCAACGAGGTCTGGTCTATGGACTTCGTGTTTGATCGCACCGCTGAGGGACGCGTCATCAAGTGCCTGACGATGGTCGATGACGCCACCCACGAGGCGGTTGTCATCGAGGTCGAGCGGGCGATCTCCGGCCTGGGCGTGACGCGGGTGATGGATCGCCTGGCGCTCAGTCGTGGCTTGCCCAAGGTGATCCGCAGCGACAACGGCAAGGAGTTCTGCGGCAAGGCGATGGTGACCTGGGCCCACGAGCGTGGTGTGCAGCTGCGCCTGATCGAACCGGGCAAGCCAAACCAGAATGCGTACATCGAATCGTTCAACGGCCGGTTGCGCGACGAATGTCTCAACGAGCACTGGTTTCCCAGCCTGCTGCATGCACGCGCCGAGATCGAACGCTGGCGATGCGAGTACAACGAGGAGCGACCGAAGAAGGTGCTGGGCGGGCTGACACCTGCCGCCTATGCGAAGCAGTTACAGTGAACCCGGACTCTAAACCGTCCCGCTACTCAAAGCGGGGGGACGTCGAATCGATGCCACTCTCGTGACGCGGCCACACGCCGCGTGGAAGCGCCGATTCATTTTGGCCCGCGGGGAAAGGTGGCCCGGTTGCTGCAGAACACTATTGCAGTTGAATGTTGCGACAGAGCACACCACCGGGACGTCGCAGGTCCACCAAGGCTCGCGCGAGGTCGACGCCGAGGTTCCCGACCACAAGCGGGTGTCGTTTTCTCTTGGGTACTTCTATTTGACTCCGCGCGTCCTGCCCTTCGCCCTTCGGGCCAGCTTCGCTGTTCATACGCGCTCCTGCGCGTATGTGGACAAGCAAAAGAGAAGTACCTCGCCCTCCCAAGGCGGACTAAAGCCCTTGCTCTAAAAGCCCTTCAAAGCTGTTGGCGGAAAAGTTGTCGGGGACAAATTCGTGGCCAGCTGCCACGAGTAAAGCTGTCCCCGACACCATGGCTCCCCCTACGGCATCGCGAAACTGTTGTTGCCGCGATGGCCGTCAGGCAACGCCCGCGCCGGATCGAGCGTGGCGGACTTCAGCTTGCGCGTGCCATCCACGTGGACCACGTAGCTGCGGTGTTGTTGCCAGGTTTCCACCGGCACGCGCACGTCCTGCTTGCTGCCGTCGTCGTAGACCAGTTGCAGGGTGGCGGGCATGACCAACTGGTCCAGGTTGGCCACGGTGACGTCGACGCCCTTGCGGTAGTCGCCGTCGGTGTAGGCGGCTTTCTGCACGGCCAGGTCGAGCTGCCAGTTGTGGTCGAACCAGCCGCGCCAGAACCAGCCGAGGTCTTCACCGGTCTCGCTTTCCATGAAGCGGAAGAAGTCGGACGGGCTGGGGTGCTTGTAGGCCCAGGTGGCGATGTAGCGGCGGAAGGCGGGGTCGAAGCGTTCCGGGCCGATGATCTGCTCGCGCAGCAGCACCAGGCCGAACGCGCCCTTGAAGTAGCTGATCGGGTGGCGGTATTTCTCCGGCACCATGTCGGCGCCCAGCAGCAGCGGCGGGGCGTCCTGGTCCTGCAGCACCTTGGCGATCTCGTCGGCCGGGTTGCCTTTGCCCGGCGCGTATTCGCCGTCGCGCTTGGGCGCGTATTCGCCGTGGTTGAACGCGTCGGCCTCGTAGACGTCGATGAAGGTGTTGAAGCCTTCGTCCATCCACGCATCGCGGCGCTCGTTGCTGCCCACGATCATCGGGAACCAGATGTGCCCGATCTCGTGTGCGATCACCATGTGCAGGCTGCGGCCCTTGGCCAGCTTGTGGTCGAAGGTGATGCCGGGATACTCCATCCCGCCGGCGGTGCCGGCTTCATTGATTGCCACCGGCCAGGGGTACGGATACCACTGTTTCGAGAAGTATTCGGTGGAGGCCTTGAGGTATTCGGTGGCGCGGCCCCAGGCGGCGTCGCCGCCGCTTTCGGCCGGATAGACCGACATCGCCAGCGCGCTCTTGCCTTCGGGCAGGTTGATTCGCGCCGCGTCCCACACGAAGGCCTTGGAGGCTCCGAACGCCACGTCGCGGGTGTCGTGCATGGCGAAGTGCCAGGTCAGCGTGCCGCTCTGCTTTGGACGGCTGGACGGCTGGGTGACTTCGTCCGCGCTGCGGATCATCACGGTCTTGTCGCTGCGGCGCGCCTGTTCCAGTCGCTGCTGTTCGGTCTTGGTCAGCACGTCCTGCGGGTTCAGCAGTTCGCCGGAGCCGGCCACGATCATGTCCCACGGCACGGTGACCGCGTAGTCGAAATCGCCGTACTCCAGATAGAACTCGCTGTTGAGGTAGGGCGCCGTGTCCCACCCGCGCAGGTCGTCGTAGACGGCCATGCGCGGATACCACTGGGCGATCTCGAAGATCTCGCCGTTCTTGCTGGGGTTGACGTCCATCCGCCCGCCGAACTCGCCGGGCACGGTGAAGCTCCAGGCGATGTGCAGTTTCAGCTGGCCGTCCCTTGCTTTCAGCGCGGTCGGCAGCTGTACCTGCATGCGGGTGTCGGAGACGATCCACTTCACCGGCTGCGTGTGGCCATGCGCGTCTTCGACTTCGACCGAGCTGATCCTGTAGCCGTCGGTGAACTCGGTGGGGAACTTGCTGGTGAACGCACCACGGGCGTCCTTGCGATAGCGGTTCTGGTCCAGCTGCAACCACAGCACGTCGAGCGCGTCGGGGCTGTGGTTGGTGTAGCTGATCACCTCGCTGCCGCTCAGCAGCCGGGTGGCGGGATCGAGCGTGGCCTTGATCCGGTAGTCGGCGCGGTTCTGCCAGTACAGCGGGCCGGGCTTGCCGCTGGCGGAGCGGTAGGCGTTGGCCGGTTGCGGGTAGCTGTACGGCGCGAACGTCTGCGCGGGATCGAAGCGCGCAGGCACGGTGTCGGCGGCGAAGGCGGGCGCCAGCGAAAGCGCGGCGAAGGTGGCGGCAAGAGTGAGCGTGAGGTTGTTCATGCGAAGCCTTTGGGGAAGGGAAGACGCTTTACGGCTGGCCACCGCGACGGATCAGCGCCAGCAGTTCGTGGCAGGCGCCCATCGTGTGGTAGTCGGTCTTGCCGGCGGGACTCTTTTCGTCGTCGTACTTGCGGTTGTCGCGGGTGAGGATGCGGTACCAGGCGCCATGGCGGTGATCGACGAAATGCTGCCACGCGTACGCCCACAGCTTCACGTACCAGTCGTCATGGACAGCCAGTCCGCTGCGCTCGTGCAGCAGGGCGGCGGCGGCCAGCGATTCGGCCTGCACCCAGAAATACTTGTCGTCGTCGCAGACGCTGCCGTCCGGCGCGAAGCCGTAGCAGATGCCGCCGTACTCGTTGTCCCAGGCGCGGGCCAGCACGGTGTCGAACAGGTGCTGCGCGGTGGGCAGCATCCAGTCCGGCGCGGCACCGCGTTCGCGCAGCAGCGGCTCCATGATCAGCAGCAGCTTGGCCCATTCGGTCTGGTGGCCGGGCTGGAAGCCCCACGGGCGAAACAGGTGCTTCGGGTCGTCGCGGTGGTAGTCCCAGTCGATGGCCCAGTCGCGGTCGTAGTGTTCCCACACCAGGCCGCCGGCCAGCGCGGCCTGGCGACGGGTCATGTGATCGGCGAGGGTGTGCGCGCGGTCGAGGTAGCGTGGCTCGCGGCTGGCCTGGTAGGCGGCCAGCATCGCCTCGCACATGTGCATGTTCGCGTTCTGGCCGCGATAGTCGCTGAAGTGCCAGTCGGCATCGGCCTCGTCGCGGTACAGCCCGGCGTCGGCATCCCAGTAGCGCTGTTCGAGCAGGTTCCAGATCTCGTCCATCCAGGCGGCGGCTTCATCGATGCCGGCTTTCACCGCGCTGGCGCAGGCCAGCAGCACGAAGGCGACGCCGTAGGCATGGTTGGTGCGGTCTTCCGGCTGGCCGTCGCGGATGGTCCAGGCGTAGCCGCCGCTGGCCGGATCGCGGTGCACCTCGCGCAGGTAGCGCAGGCCGTGGCGGGCGGCGTCGAGGTACTCGCCTCGAAGCGTCGCGTCGTCGCCGAATTCGATCGCCGCCATCGCGTAGTTGAAGACGAAGCGGGTGCTGCTGACCAGGTGCCGGTGGCTGCGGTCGTAGATCGTGCCGTCGTCGCGGAAGTAGTGGAAGAAGCCGCCCTGCGGGTCGATCGCGCGGGGGTGGTAGAACGCCATCGTCTGCGCGATGTGCCCGCGCAGGAACCCGGCGGAACGGAAATCGGCGGTAGGAAAATCGGGACTGCCGTTCATGCCTGCTGTTCCATGAAGGCCAGCACCTCGTCGCCCCGCGGCATCGCGGCGAACGAACCCTGGCGGGTGACGGTGAGCGCGCCGCAGGCGGCGGCGAAGCGCAGCATCGCGTGCAGGCGCGGCAGCTCGGTCACCAGGTGATCGAGTCGTTCGGCGCCCGCTTCGAGTTCGGCCAGGCAGCACAGCAGGCCGCCGACGAAGGCATCGCCGGCGGCGGTGCTGTCGACCACCTCGACCGGGTAGCACGGCAGCTCGCCCTCGGCGTCCGGGTGGAACCAGCGCAGCGGCTGCCCGCCGTCGGTCACCACCACCAGCCGGGTGCGGCCCAGCCACATGCGATCCAGCGCGGCCTGTTCGCCGTCGACCGCCAGCCAGGCGAATTCCTCGGCCGACAGCTTCACCACGTCGGCCAGGTGCAGTGCGGGCCACAGCAGCGGGCGGGGATCGATGTCGCGCGGCCACAGCGCCGGACGCAGGTTGAGGTCGAAGCTGACCAGGGCGCCGACGCCGTGTGCGCGCTGCATGCCTTCGCGGGTGGTTCCGGCCAGCGCGGGGTCGGTCATGCTGTTCGAGCAGACGTGGAACACGGCGACGTCGCGGAACGTGTCGGCGCGGAAATGCGCCGGCCGGAACAGCAGGTCGGCCGAGTTGTCGCGGTAGAAGCTGAAGCTGCGTTCGCCGCGGGCGTCAAGGGTGACGAAGGCCAGCGCGCTGTTCGCCGCATCGGTGCGCACGATGTCGTCGGTGCCGACACCGGCCTGCTGCAGGCTGTCCAGCAGGAAATCACCGAAGCGGTCGCGCCCCAGCATGCCGGCGAAACGGGCGGCGCCCCCGAGACGCGCCGCGGCGACCGCGACGTTGGCCGGCGCACCGCCCGCGAACGGCACGAAGCGGACGGCGAAGCCGTGGTTGTCGAAGCCGTCGGCGTGCAGGTCGATCAGCGCCTCGCCGAAGCACAGGATGGGATGGACGGCCACTCACGACCCCCTTTGCGAGGCGTCGGCGGGCAGGCCGCGGATGCGCGAGCCGCTCAGGCCGTAGAACACGATGTACAGGTAGCACAGCAGCGGCAGGAAGAATGCGTGCTGCAGGCCGATGTGGTCGGCGAGCAGGCCCTGCAGCGGCGGGATGATCGCGCCACCGACGATGGCCATGATCAGCAGGCTGGAGGCCTTGCTGGTCATCGACCCCAGCCGCTCGATGCCGAGCGCGAAGATGGTCGGGAACATGATCGAGTTGAACAGGCCGATGGCGATGATGCTGACCATCGCCACGTCACCCGTGGTGAGCATGGTGGTCAGCACCAGCAGCGCATTGATCGCGGCGAAGCCGGCCAGCAGCTTGCGCGGCGAGAACTTCGCCATCAGCGCCGAGCCGATGAAACGGCCGATCATCGCGCCCAGCCAGTAGTACGACACGTACTTCGCGGCCTGCTGCTCGCTGACATGGCCGATCTCGGGCTGCGACAGGTAGTTCACCATGAAGCTGCCGATCGAAACCTCGGCGCCCACGTAGAAGAAGATGCCCAGCACGCCGAACAGCACGTGCGGGTGGCGCAACACCTCGGCGAAGCTGTGGCGGTCGTGGTCGCCCTTGTCGGTGGCCTCGCTCAGCGCGGGCAGGCGGAACAGCCAGACGAAGACGGCCAGCAGGAACAGCACCACGGCCAGGCCGATGTACGGACCCTGCACGGCCTGCGCCTGTTGTGCCTGGTAGGCCAGGTGTTCGGCCGGCGGCAACGCGGCCAGTTCGGCCGGACTCTTCACCACGCTGGAAAGAATCAGCATGCCGCCGAACAGCGGCGCCAGGAAGGTGCCGAACGAGTTCAGCGCCTGGGCCAGGGTCAGCCGGCTGGAACTGGTGCGCTCCGGCCCCAGCAGCGCCACGTAGGGATTGGCCGCCACCTGCAGCACGGTGATGCCGGTGGCCAGCACGAACAGCGCGGCGAGGAAGGCGGGATACAGCTGCAGCGTGGCGGCGGGCCAGAAGCCCAGCGCGCCCACGCCGGCAATCGCCAGCCCCGCCACGATGCCCTTCTTGTAGCCCAGCGCGGCGACCATCCATCCGGCCGGCAACGCCATCAGGAAGTACGCGCCGAAGAAGGTGAACTGCACCAGCATCGCCTGGAAGTAGCCGAGCTGGAACACCGACTTCAGGTGCGGGATCAGGATGTCGTTGAGGCAGGTGAGGAAGCCCCACATGAAGAAGATGGTGGTGAGCACGCCCAGCGCCATCGGATAGTCGGTGTAGCGCTCGCCGTGTGCCGGTGTACCGGGCGTCGGTGACGGAGCTTGAGCGAAGGCCATGGAATTCCCCTGTGCGAATGAGCGGATGGGTCAGGCGGCGGGTGGTGGGCAGCTGCTTTCGCGCACCATCAGCCGCACCGGTGCGATGGTGCGGCGGCTGGCGGCCTGCGGTTGCTGCAGTCGTTGCAGCACCAATTGTGCGGCCTGCTTGCCGCGTTCGTGCGGTGCAGCCGACAAGGTGGTCAACGGCGGCATGCCGAGTGCCGCCTCGGCGATGTCGTCGAAACCGGTCAGCGCGAAATCATGGCCCGGGCGCAGCCCGCGCTGGTTGAGGCCGAGCATCAGGCCCAGCGCGACCGCGTCGTTGTAGCAGACCGCCGCGGTGGGTGCGAGCGTGCCGGCGAACAGGGCCTCGGTCCGATGGGCGGCATCGAGCCGGGTTGGCGCGCATTCGACGCGCCAGTCCGGTTCGGTGCGCAGTCCGGCGGCGTGCATCGCCTCGACGTAACCGGCATGGCGCTGCCGGCACGAACTGGAGTCGTGGTGGCCGCCGAAGAACGCAATGCGCCGGTGGCCGCGGGCAATCAGGTGTTCGGTGGCGAGGCGGGCGCCGTGCTGGTTGTCCAGCATCAGCTGGTCCCAGTGCGCGAACTCGGGCAGGGTGCCACCGAGTTCGCGATTGAACAGCAGCATCGGTGCGCGCCTTCCGACGACGGCCAGCACGTCCGGCGCCTTGCTGTGCTCGGCCGGCGACAGGATGATGCCGGCCGGGCCGTGTTCCAGCAGCGAACCGAGCACGGCCTGCTCGCGCGCGACCGATTCGCCGGTGCAGCCGAGCAGGGTAACGAAGCCGGCGGCGGCCAGCGCCTCGTCCACGCCGGCGGCGAATTCGGCGAAGAACGGGTTGGCCAGGTCGTTCAGCACCAGCGCGATGCTGGTCGAGGTGCGGCGGCGCAGGTTGGCGGCGGCGCGGTTGTAGACGTAGCCCTGCCGGCGCAGTTCTTCCTCGACCCGGGCGCGGGTGTGCTTGTTCACCAGCGGGCTGCCGCGCAGCACCAGCGAGACCGTGGCGCGCGATACGTCGCAGCCGGCGGCGATGTCGTTCAGGGTGACCTTGCGCCCGATCGGGGTATGACTCGACATGCAGTTTGCCTGATTAGAACGATCCAAATTTAGCTTATCGCAGCAGTTCGGCACGTCGCAGTGCAGCATGCCAGGTCCCTTCCCGGATGATAGCGTGCGGACTTGAATCGTTCCAAAGGTAGATCAGATGACCGTCCGCTTGCGCGCTGTGCTTCCCCGTCTGCTCGGTGCCGCGTTCGGCATCGCCGCCCTCGCACCCGCCAGCGCGCATGCCGTGCAAGGCCATGCGGCGGCGGTCGATCCACGCATCGGCACGGGCGGCGACGGCCACACCTTTCCCGGCGCCACGGTGCCGTTCGGGATGATCCAGCTGTCGCCGGACACCGCGATGCCGGATTTCAAGCATGCGTACAAATGGGCCGCCGGCTACCAGTACGGCGACAGCAGCATCCTGGGTTTCTCGCACACGCACTTCTCCGGCTCCGGCCATTCGGACCTGGGCGACGTGCTGGTGATGCCGATCGCCGGCGACGTGCGGCTGGAACCGGGCGATCCGGCCAAACCGGGCAGTGGCTACCGTTCGCGCTTCTCGCACGACAGCGAAGTGGTGCAGGCCGGTTACTACGCGGTGACCCTGAGCGATTACGGCGTGCGCGCCGAACTCACCGCCGGGCGCCGGATCGGCTGGCATCGCTACACCTTCCCGACCGGCAAGCCGGCGCACCTGCTGCTGGACCTGCGCCCGAGCATCTACGACTACGCCGGCAAGGTGCTGTGGGCCAGCCTGCGCGTGCATGACGACGGCACCGTCACCGGCTGCCGCACCACCCGCGGCTGGGCGCCGGGACGCGAGCTGTGTTTCGCGATGCGCTTCTCGCAGCCGATGACCTCGCGCGAGTTGTTGAACCGCGAGACCGACGTGACCTACAAGGGCTTCGCCGGTCCGGGCAACCACGCCGCGGATCACGACGCGCAGAACGGCCGCGCCCTGGTCGGCGTGTTCGACTTCGGCAAGCTGAAGCAGCCGCTGGAAGTGAAGGTGGCGATCTCCACGGTGAGCGAGGCGAACGCGATCGGCAACCTCGACCATGACGGCGCGGGCTGGGATTTCGACGCCCGCCGCGCCGAGGCCACGGCCGCGTGGGACAAGGCGCTGGCAGTGGTCGACATCGACGCGCCGAAGACCGCCCGCACGCAGTTCTATACCGCGCTGTATCACGCGATGCTGTCGCCCACGTTGAGCATGGACGTCAACGGCGACTATCGCGGCCCCGACCACGCCGTGCACAAGGCGGACGGCTACGAGTTCTACTCGACCTGGTCGTTGTGGGATGTCTACCGGGCGCAGCAGCCGCTGATGGTCCTGCTCAATCCCCAGCGCAGCACCGACTTCATCCGCTCGCTGATCGCGGCGCGCGAGGCCAGCCCGTTCGGCATCCTGCCGGTGTGGGCGTACCAGGGCCTGGAGACCTGGTGCATGATCGGCTACCACGCGGTGCCGGTGATCGCCGACGCGTACATCAAGGGCGTGCGCGGCTTCGATGCGGACAAGGCGCTGCAGGCGATGGTGGCCAGCGCTACCTACGCGCCGTACGGGGATCTCGCCGACTACATGAAGCTCGGCTACGTGCCGATCGACAAGGAACCCGAAGGCGCCTCGAAGACCCTGGAATACGCCTACGACGACTGGTCGCTGGCGCAGATGGCGAAGGCGATGGGCAAGAACGATATCGCGGCCACCTTCGAAAAGCGCGCCGGCAACTGGAAGAACGCATGGGACCCGAAGACCGGCTTCATGCGCGCCCGGCTCGCCGACGGCACGTTCCGCGAGCCGTTCGATCCCACGGCGGCGGGCTATGGCAGCGACTTCACCGAAGGCAATGCCTGGCAGTATTCGTGGTACGTGCCACAGGACGTGCCGGGCCTGGTCGCCGCGATGGGCGACGAGGCGAAGTTCGTGGACAAGCTCGATGCGCTGTTCGACGCGAAGGTCGACCCGGCCCACTTCAAGCACGTCGAGGACATCACCGGCCTGATCGGCTGGTATGCCCATGGCAACGAACCCAGCCATCACATCGCCTATCTGTACGACTATGCCGGCGCGCCATGGAAAGCCCAGCAGCGGCTGAAGCAGATCATGGACAGCCAGTACGCGGCGCGGCCGGACGGGCTCTCCGGCAACGATGACCTGGGCCAGATGTCGGCCTGGTACGTGTTCACCGCGCTGGGCTTCTATCCGGTCGCGCCGGGCAGCGACCAGTACGCGCTCGGCCGGCCGTTCGTGGCGCGCGCGGCGATTCACCTGGACGGCGGCCGCACGTTCACGATCACCGCCGCGCCGCTGGATGACGCGCATCCGTACGTGGGCTCGGTGACGCTGAACGGCAAGCCGCTGGAGCGGCCGATGTTGCGTCACGGCCAGATCGTGGCCGGTGGCGAATTGCACTTCACCATGCAGGCGCAGCCCGCCTCGTCGTGGTCGGCAACACACTGATTGTCGTGACAATGTGAAGCACGCCAGGGCACCGCGACGGTGCTCTGGTCGTCACGCAAACATGCAAGAATGGCCAGAATGCCCAGCCGTGGTGGCTTGATCGAGGTTGCTGGCCGGATGAAAAAAAATGTACTTCCGCGCTGGCGCATGGCCGGCCTGCTGCTGGCCGTGATGGTCATCGTGGCGCTGCCCTATGTGGTGACCCGGACCAGCATCCAGGAGACGCAGCGGGCGGCTGCATGGGTCGCCCATTCCAGCGAGATCAAGGCGGTGACCTATCAGCTGGCCTATCTGGCGCGCGATGGCGAGAGCGCCAGCTACCGCCTGCTGGCGGGCGACGCCGACCAGCAGACGCAACAGCGTGCGATAGGCGCCGATCAGCAGATTCCCGCGTTGATCCGCCAGTTGCGGGGGCTGACGCGGGACAACCCGGATCAGCAGACCCGCATCGGCGCGCTCGACAATGCGCTGACCGGTCGCATCGTGCTGATGAAAGAGGCCCGGGCGAAGATCGCCCGCGGCGATACCGACGGCGCGCGACAGTCGCTGCGCAACGCGGGCGATCTGTTCGGCATCAGCGCGGAAATCGACGAAATCGTGCATACGGAAGACGACCTGCTTGCCAGTCGGCAGGCCGCCGCGCGGGAGAAGGCCACGGACGGTGGCGTGGTGCTTGCGTTGACCGCGCTGGCGCAGCTGTTCCTGCTCGCCGTGATCGTGGTGATGTCGGAGCGGCAGATCGGCCAGCGCCGGCTGGCGGAGAGTCGCGAAGGGCGGGCCGTGCAACGCTCGCGGATGATCTTCCAGGCCGTGCGCGAACCGATCGCGCTGTTCGACGGCAATCTCAAGTCGCTGCTGGTCAACAACGCGTTCGGCGAGCTGTATGGAATGGACCCGGCAGGAAGGGCCGTGCCGCTGGCCGAGATCGGCGACGGTGCATGGAACGACAGCGTGCTGCTGCAGCGCCTGAACGACGTGCTGCTGCGTGACCGCGAACTGTGGGACTACGACATGGTCCAGCGCACTGCCGGCGGCATGGAGCGGAACGTGGTGATCAACGCGCGGCGCCTGCAACAGCAGGACAGCGACGTGCCGGCGCTGCTGCTGACGGTCAGCGACGTCACCACCCGTGCGCTGGCCGAGCACCAGGTGAACGAGCTCAACCGCCAGCTCGAGGGCAAGGTGAGCCAGATTTCCGACGTCAACCGCGAACTGGAGGCGTTCAGCTATTCGGTTTCCCACGACCTGCGCGCGCCGTTGCGTCACATCGCCGGCTTTGCGCGCAAGCTGGAGCAGCAACTGGGCGAACGCATCGACGACAAGTCGGCGCATTATCTGGCCGTCATCGGCGACTCGGCGCAGCGCATGGCGCTGCTGATCGACGACCTGCTGGTGTTCTCGCGACTCGGCCGCGGCGCCTTGCGGCTGCAGGGCGTGGACATGCAGTCGCTGGTTGATGAGGCCCGCGCGCTGGCCGAGACGGGCGCCGAGGGGCGGCGTATCGTGTGGACGATCGCGCCGCTGCCGATGGTGATCGGCGACGAGAACATGTTGCGCACCGTATGGCAGAACCTGCTCGGCAACGCGGTGAAGTACACCGGACAGTGCGAGCTGGCGAAGATCGAGGTGAGCGTGCGGCAGGGGCGCCACGGCAATTACGAATTCACCGTGAGCGACAACGGCGCGGGCTTCGACATGCAGTACGCGGACAAGCTGTTTGGCGTGTTCCAGCGCCTGCATCGCGCCTCTGAGTTTCCCGGCAACGGCATCGGGCTGGCCAACGTGCGGCGCATCGTGGCCCGGCACGGCGGCCGGGTCTGGGCCGAGGCCGAACCGGGCCAGGGCGCCCATTTTCATTTTTCCCTGCCGGCCACCGACGCGGCTGGCGCCAGCACCGAGAGCGAAGCATGAACAGGAAAGACCTGCGGACGATTCTTCTGGTCGAAGACAGCATGGCGGACGCCGAGATGGCGATGGATGCGCTGGGCGAGGCGCACCTGGCCAACCCGGTGGTGCACGTGGAGGACGGCGTCGAATGCCTGGACTACCTGTTCCAGCGGGGCGCGTGGGCCGGGCGTGAACCCGGCAACCCGGCGGTGGTGCTGCTGGACATCAAGATGCCCCGGATGAATGGACTGGACGTGCTGACCGCGATGCGCGCCGACGAGCGGATGCGGCGCATCCCGGTGGTGATCCTGTCCTCGTCGCGCGAGGAAAGCGACCTGGCCCGCAGCTGGGACCTCGGCGCCAACGCCTACGTGATCAAGCCGGTCGACGTCGACCAGTTTTTCGATGCGGTGCGCACGCTTGGCCAGTTCTGGGCCTTGCTCAACCAGGCACCGGAAAACGACTGAACGGACAGGCCAGGGACAAGAACAGGGAACGAGGAACACCATGCCAAACCGGCAGCTGCGAAACATGCCGACCGTGCGCATCCTGCAGGTCGAGGACAGCGAGCTCGATGCCGAGCTGGTGCTGGCCGAGCTCGATGCGGACGCGATCGCCTACGAGGTGCGCCTGGTCGACGACGAGGAGCGCTATCTTGCGGCGCTGGAAGAATTCCACCCGCACATCGTGCTGTCCGATCTCAGCATGCCCGGGTTTTCCGGCATGCGCGCGCTGGAGCTGTTGCGTGGACGCGACGAGGACATCCCCTTCATCTTCGTCTCGGCCACGCTGGGCGAGGAAGCGGCGATCGGCGCGTTGCGCAACGGCGCGACGGATTACATCCTGAAGCAGAATCCGGCGCGACTGGCGAGCGCGGTGCGGCGGGCGCTGGACGAGGCCGAGGCGCACCGGGCCAACCGCCGTGCCGAGTCGGAGCTGATCCGGGCGCAGCGCTTCGAAAGCCTGGCGATGCTCGCCGGCGGCCTCAGCCACGACCTGCGCAACCTGCTGCAACCCTTGCTGCTGGCCGGCGACAGCCTGCAGGACTACCAGGACGACCCGCGCCTGGCACGACTGGGCAAGCTGGTGCGCGATTGCGGTCGGCGCGGGCTGGACATGGTGCACTCGATGCTGTCGTTCGCCCGCGGCGCCCGTCGCGCGGAGCAGGTGAAGCTGGGCACCCTGTTCAGCGCGTTCGACCTGCTGATGCAGGGCAGCGTGCCCCGCAGCGTGGCGATGGAACTGGTCATCGACGACCCGGAACTGTCGTTCGAGGGCAATCACACCGAGCTGCAGCAATGCCTGCTCAACCTTTGCCTGAATGCGATCCAGGCAATGCCCGACGGCGGCAAGCTGCACATCGAGACGTCGCAGACCACGCTGGACGATGACTTCTTCCTGCCGGAGGAGCAGCCGCGCAATGGACGCTACCTGTGCATCAGCGTGAAGGACGACGGCCCCGGCATGGAGCCGGCGGTGCTGGAACACATGTTCGAGCCGTTCTTCACCACCAAGGAAACCGGCACCGGCCTGGGGCTGCTGTCATGCAAGCGCATCGTGGGCAGCCACGGCGGCGTGATGCGGGTGGAGAGCGAGCCGGGCTGCGGCACCCGTTTCGACCTGTACATCCCGCTGGAGGAAATGGTCTCCGACGCGCTCGGGGCTGACGGCGACGACGATCTGGAAGGTGCGGCCGAGCGGGTGCTGGTGGTGGTGGAGGAGGCTGGTCAGTTGTCCCTGCTGGCCGACACGCTGGACGCCTATGGCTACCAGGCGCACGCCAGCCAGAGCGGTACGGCGGCACTGCAATGGATCGAGGCCGGCGGCCTGCCCGACCTGGTGGTGCTGGACGCGGACATGAACCTGTTCACCGGCGTGCGCACGCTGTCGGCGCTGATCGAGCAGGGCTATGCCGGCGCGGTGATCCTGCTGACCCGTCCGGGCGCGGTGCCGGACCTGCAGGAATTGCCGCCGCTGCAACACCTGCACATGGTCGAGAAGCCGGTGACCACCCAGGTGTTGCTGCGCAGCTTGCGCAAGGCGCTGAATGCGGTGATTTCCGGCAACGGCTGAACGCGCGAGCCCTCGTCCGGGCTCAAGCCTTCAGTCGATGCCCAGCTTCTTCAGCTTGTAGCGCAGGGCGCGGAAGGTGATGCCGAGTTTGCGGGCGGCCGCGGTCTTGTTGTAACGGGATTCTTCCAGCGCCTTGACGATCGCGGTGCGCTCGAGATTGCTGATGTAGTCGTCCAGGCCGCCGTCCGCGCCCGCAGCGGCCGCAGCCGGGGCGCTTGCCGTCGCCGTGGTGCCGGCCAGCTGCTCGGTGCCGACGCGGGCGCTGCGCTGGGGCAGCATCAGGTCGACCGCCTCGATGGTGTTGCCGTCGCACATCGCCATCGCGCGTTCGAGCACGTTTTCCAGCTCGCGCACGTTGCCGGGGAAGTCATAGGCCGCCAGTGCATCGCGTGCGGCCGGTGCCAGCTGGCCTACCGGCTCGCCGCTCTTGCCGGCCAGCGCCTTGAGGATGAAGGCCGACAGCTGCGGCACGTCGCCACGGCGCTCGCGCAGCGGCGGCACGCGCAGCTCGATCACGTTGATGCGGTAGAACAGGTCCTGGCGGAACTGGCCCTGCTCGACCAGCTGGCCCAGGTTCTTGTGGGTGGCCGAGAGGATGCGCACGTCGACCGGAATCTCGTCGCGGCCGCCGATCGGGCGTACCGCCTTTTCCTGGATCGCGCGCAGCAGTTTCACCTGCATGTGCAGCGGCAGCTCGGCCACTTCGTCGAGGAACAGCGTGCCGCCCTGGGCGGCCTGGAACAGGCCTTCCTTGTCGGCGCCGGCGCCGGTGAAGCTGCCCTTGCGATGGCCGAAGAATTCGCTTTCCATCAGCTCGGACGGAATCGCGCCGCAGTTGACCGGCACGAACGGTCCACTGGCGCGGGGACCCTGCTCGTGGATCAGCCGGGCGACCAGTTCCTTGCCCACGCCGGATTCGCCGGCGATGTACACCGGCGCCTGGTTGCGTGCCAGCTTGCCGATGGTGGCGCGCACCTGCTGCATCGCCGCCGAATCGCCGATCAGCCGGTTGCCGCCATCGCCGGGCGCAGCAGTCGCGCCGCCGTTGCGTTTTTCCTCGGCCAGGCGCAGGGCGGTGCGGACCAGTCCGCGCAGCATCTGGATGTCGACCGGCTTGGAGACGAAGTCGAAGGCGCCAGCCTTCAGCGCATTGACCGCGGCGTCGACGTTGCCATAGGCGGTGATCATCGCCACCGGCATGTCCGGATGTTCGCTGGCGATCAGCTCGATCACTTCCTGTCCGTTGCCGTCGGGCAGGCGCATGTCGGTGAAGCAGAGATCGTACGTGCGCTCGGCCAGGGCGCGGCGTGCATCACCGACCGTACCCACTGCATCGACCTGCAGGTCCATGCGGCCCAGCGTGATCGTCAGCAGCTCGCGAATGTCGCGTTCATCGTCGATGACCAGTACGGTCTGTGCGGTCATAGGAGGTCCATGTTTCCCGAAGCAGGCTGTTGAAGGGTACTAGGGCGGGCCAAAAGGTCAACGCGTGGCGGTCTGCGCCACCTCGCTGGTTTCCGCCGGACTGCGTGCCGGCGGCGTCAGCACCAGCCGGAAACAGCTGCCGCCACCGGCCACCCGCACGTACTCCAGTGCAGCCTGGTTCGCATCACTCATCTGTCGCGCGAGATACAGGCCCAGCCCGGTGCCGTATTCGTGGGTGGTGTAGAACGGCTCGAAGATCTGCGCGGCCACCTTGGGCGCGATGCCGGGGCCGCGGTCGATCACTTCGAGGATCGGCACGCCGTGTTCGCCCTGGCGGGTCACCACCATCACTCGCGCCGGCTCGCCGGGCAGGCGGCCGTAGCGCAGCGCGTTCTGCACCAGGTTCCACACCACCTGCTGCAACTGCTGCGGGTCGGCCACCGCGGCCACCGGCGTGCCGCTGCTGGCGATCGCACGCAGCGAATCGGCGCCCAGGTCGTTGCCCTGCACGTACTCCTCGACGAAGGCCTGGGCCCAGTGGCCAAGGTCCAGCGTTTCCGGCCGCGAGCGTTCGCGGCGCGACAGCTGCAGGATGTTCTCGATGATCTCGTTGAGCCGGATGCAGTGATTGTTGATGATCTCGACCATGCGCTGGTCGGTGGCGTCCATGCTGTCCGATTCGGCCAGCAGCTGCGCCGAGTAGCGGATCGCCGCCAGCGGGTTGCGGATCTCGTGGGCGATCGAGGCGGACAGCCGGCCCAGCGAAGTCAGCGTGAGTTCCTCGGCGCGGCGCGACAGCAGCGAGGTGTCGTCGAGGAAGATCAGCACGTGCGAGTCGTCGTTCGGCGCCAGGCGGGTGAAGCGCGGCACCACTTCGGGCACGCCGTCGGCGAGCTGGGTGGCGGTCTCGTCCAGCTTGCCCGAGGTCATCCAGTGGTACAGGCGCCGCGACAGCTCCGGCGCCAGCTGGCCCAGGTCGCGCTGGTCGGCACCGGGGTTGCCCATCAGCATCCAGGCGGACTCGTTGATCTGGTGGATGCGGTTGGCATCGTCGACCAGCAGCACGCCGGTCTTCATGCGGCGGATGATCAGCTCGTTGACCTGGGCCAGGTTGGCCAGGTCGGTGCTGCGCTGCTCGGCCAGCGCCTCGGTGGCGCGCAGCTGGCGGCCCAGCACGTTGCACAGGCTGGTGGTGGCGAAATAAGCCAGGCCGAACAGTCCCGCCTCCAGCAGGTCCCGGTCGCCGGGATTGCTCGCCGAATCGCCGAAAAAGGTGTGGCCCAGAATGCCCAGCGTGGCCAGCGCGGCGAAGAAGCTGGACAGCCGCAGCGGCAGGATCAGGGCGCCGGCACTGAGGTTCACCGCCAGCATCATCGCGATGCCGATGCGCGCATCGTGCATGGCGGCGATCGCCATCACCGCCACGGCGATGTCCACCACCAGCGTCGCACCCACCACGACCAGCGCGTGGGGCATGCTGCGCCGGTTCAACAGCAGCATGACCAGGGCGAACACCAGATACAGCGTGACCATGCCATGGGCGAGGTCGGGGGCGTTCAGCTGCGGCCAGCCCAGCCCGGGCGGGCTGAAGGCCAGGCCCGCGTAGACCAGCGCCTGCACCACCCGGAACGCGTTGAGGAACGACAGCTCGTGGCGAATCGTCGCAGTGGCGGCAGGGGTGGCTACGAACGGGGCGCTGTTGGGCACTTGGGCTATTCCCTGGCGATTCCGGGCGAGTATAGACGGGCTGATCGGCGCTGTGAGCCACCGCGAAAGCGCATGGGAGCGCGCCGCGCGGCCGTTTCGGGCAGGCGGCCCTTTCCATCGGGGCCGGCTTCCGCGAAAATGGGCGGCCGCATGGCGCGGTATGCCCGGTTCCATCCGGCAGGCGCACTGCCTTCGGCAGCGCGCTCCTCCGCCGTCCGACCTTCCTGACCCACGCATCACGACACGCGTGCGGCCGCCATCGTTTTTCCGTTCGCTCGAGGTATCGAATGAATTTCCACGAATACCAGGCCAAAGAACTGTTCGCGCAGTACGGCATCGCCGTTCCGCCGGGCAAGGTCGCCAACTCCCCCGACGCCGCCGTCGATGCCGCCAAGGCGCTCGGCGGTTCCCAGTGGATGGTCAAGGCGCAGATCCATGCCGGCGGCCGCGGCAAGTCCGGCGGCGTCAAGTTCTGCCGCAGCTTCGACGACGTGCGCGCCGCCGCCAAGGGCATGCTCGGCACCAACATGGAAACCTACCAGTCGGCCGGTCGCGCGCTGCCGGTGAACCTGGTGCTGGTGACCGATGCTACCGACATCGCCCGCGAGCTGTACCTGTCGATCCTGGTCGATCGTGATTCCAAGGCCGTCTCGTTCATCGCCTCCAAGCACGGCGGCGTGGACATCGAGCAGGTGGCGAAAGAAACCCCCGAAGACATCCACACCATCGTGGTCGACTTCGTCGAAGGCCTGCAGCCGTACCAGTGCCGCCAGCTCGGCTTCGCGATGGATCTCAACAACAAGCAGGTCAACCAGCTGACCAAGATCATGCTGGGCCTGTACAAGCTGTTCAACGAGCAGGACCTGGCCCTGGTCGAGCTGAACCCGCTGGCCGTGCTGGAAGACGGCAACCTCGCCGCGCTGGACGGCAAGGTCAACTCCGACGACAACGCCGAATACCGTCACCCGAACCTGGCCGCGATGCGCGACCTGACCCAGGAAGACGCCGCCGAAGCCGCCGCGCAGCAGAGCAACCTCAACTACGTGACGATGGACGGCAACATCGGCTGCATGGTCAACGGCGCGGGCCTGGCGATGGCCACCATGGACGTGATCAAGCTGGCGGGCGGCGAGCCGGCCAACTTCCTCGACGTGGGCGGTGGCGCCACCAAGGAGCGCGTGACCGAGGCGTTCAAGCTGATCACCTCCTCGGACAAGGTCAACTGCATCCTGGTCAACATCTTCGGCGGCATCGTCCGCTGCGACATGATCGCCGAGGGCATCATCGCCGCGGTCAAGGAAGTGGGCCTGACCATTCCCGTGGTGGTGCGCCTGCAGGGCACCAATGTCGATCAGGGCCGCGAACTGCTGGCCAACTCCGGCCTGGCGATCACGCCGGCGGACGATCTCAACGACGCGGCGCAGAAAGCCGTGGCTGCGGCCAAGGCCTGAGGAGCAATCGAAACATGAGCGTACTCGTCAACAAGAACACCAAGGTGCTGGTGCAGGGTTTCACCGGCCAGCAGGGCACCTTCCACGCACAGCAGTGCCTCGACTACGGCACCCAGGTCGTCGGCGGCGTGACCCCGGGCAAGGGCGGCTCCGAGCACATCGGTCTGCCGGTCTTCAACTCGGTCGATGAAGCCGTGCTGCAGACCGGCGCCGACGCGTCGGTGATCTTCGTGCCGCCGCCGTTCGCGGCCGACTCGATCCTCGAAGCGATCGACGCGGGCATCAAGGTGATCGTGGCGATCACCGAAGGCATCCCGGTGCTGGACATGCTGCGCGTGAAGAACGTGCTGCAGCAGCATCCGGAGATCGTGCTGATCGGGCCGAACTGCCCCGGCATCATCACCCCCGGCGAATGCAAGATCGGCATCATGCCCGGTCACATCCACAGCAAGGGCAAGGTCGGCGTGGTCTCGCGCTCCGGCACGCTGACCTATGAAGCGGTGTTCCAGACCACCAACGAAGGCCTCGGCCAGAGCACGGTGATCGGCATCGGCGGCGACCCGATCAACGGCCTGAACTTCATCGATTGCCTGAAGCTGTTCCAGGACGATCCGCAGACCGAAGGCATCATCATGGTCGGCGAGATCGGTGGTTCGGCCGAAGAGGACGCCGCCGAGTTCATCGGCGAGTACGTGAAGAAGCCGGTGGTCTCGTTCATCGCCGGCGCCTCGGCCCCGGCCGGCAAGCGCATGGGTCATGCCGGCGCGATCATCTCCGGCGGCAAGGGCACCGCCGCGGCGAAGTTCGCCGCGCTGGAGAAGGCCGGCGTCACCACGGTGAAGTCACCGGCCGACCTGGGCAAGACGCTCGCGAAGCTGATGAAGTAAGCCTGGTGGCGTGATGTTGATGAAAGGCCGCGCATTGCGCGGCCTTTTGTTTTGGAGCGTGCTCCCCTTCTTGAATTACCATTGCCCGGATAACTCTCAAGGAATGCACGCCGTCATGGCAAAGTTGCGTCTGGCGCTGGCTCAACACGATTTTTCGGTCGGTGCGGTGGCGGCGAATGCCGCCAAGGTCGGCGAGCTCATCGCCAGTGCACGCGCTGGCGGCGCCGCGCTGGTGGCGTTTCCCGAGCTGACCCTGAGCGGCTATCCGCCCGAGGATCTGCTGCTGCGGCCGAGTTTCCTCGCCGCTTGCGACAGCGAGCTGGCGGCGCTGGCTGCAGCAACCCATGGCATCGCGGCCCTGGTCGGTCATCCGCACAGCGAGGGCGAGGTGTTCAACGCGGCCAGCGTGCTGCGTGACGGCAGGGTCGAGTGCACCGCGCACAAGCAGGCGTTGCCGAATTACGGCGTGTTCGACGACAAGCGTTACTTCCGCCCGGGTCATGCCTCGCTCACCACGGTGATCGATGGCATCTGCGTCGGCCTGCTGATCTGCGAGGACGTGTGGCAGGCCGAGCCGGCCGCGCAGGCCGCCGCCGCGGGTGCCGAGCTGATCGTGGTGATCAACGCCTCGCCGTGGGATGCACGCAAACAGGTCGAGCGCGAGGCGGTGCTGCAGGCACGGGCACGGGAAACCGGCTGCGCGATCATCTACCTGAACCTGGTCGGCGGCCAGGACGAGGTGGTCTACGACGGCAGTTCGATGCTGGTCAACGGCGACGGTTCGATTGCCGCGCGCGCGCCGGCCTTCGTCGATGCGCTGCTGTGGGCCGAATTCGATCCGGCCACGCGCACGCTCGCGGCGCAGGACTGGCCGGCCGCGGTCGACGAATCACTGGAGGCCACGCTGTACGCCGCCCTGGTGCGCGGCACCCGCGACTACATCGACAAGAACCGCTTTGCCGGCGTGCTGCTGGGCCTGTCCGGCGGCATCGACTCGGCGCTGACCCTGGCGCTGGCGGTGGACGCACTGGGCGCCGAGCGCGTGACCGCGGTGATGATGCCCACGCGCTACACCTCGCAGTTGTCGCTGGACGGTGCGCGCGCGCAGGCGGAGAAACTCGGCGTCGACTACCACGTGATCGACATCGAACCGACCTACCGCTCGTTCGTCGACGCGCTGACTCCCGCGTTCGCCGGCAAGCCCGCGGACACCACCGAGGAAAACCTGCAGTCGCGCACCCGTGGCGTGATGCTGATGGCGCTGAGCAACAAGCACGGCCGGCTGCTGCTGGCCACCGGCAACAAGAGCGAGATGGCGGTCGGCTACGCGACCTTGTACGGCGACATGTGCGGTGCCTATGCGCCGCTGAAGGATGTCTACAAGACCGTGGTGTATCGGCTGGCCCGGTGGCGGAATGGAGCCGGGAATGGGGAATGGGGAATGGGGAATCGGAAAAGCACGTCCTCGCCGGCATCTGGCTCTTCGACGATTCCCGGTTCCCGGTTCCCGATTCCCCCCGAGGTCATCGAACGCCCGCCTTCCGCCGAGTTGCGGGACAACCAGACCGATCAGGATTCGCTGCCGGCCTATGACGAACTGGATGCGATCCTCGAGCGTTTCATCGAACGCGAACAGTCGCAGGCGGAGATCGTGGCGCAGGGCTTTGCGGCCGAGACCGTGCGCCGGGTGGTGCGGCTAGTGCTGCTGAACGAGTTCAAGCGCCGCCAGTCCGCGCCGGGACCGCGCGTGACCACCCGCGCGTTTGGTCGCGAGCGGCGTTATCCGATCACTTCCGGCTGGCATTGAGCGGGCACAAAAAAAGCCGGCGATCGCTCGCCGGCTTTCCGACTGCATTCACCGATTGACTCAGTGATGGCCCGAGAACGGCACCATCTTGCGCAGCGTGGACGGCGGATGCGGCCACTTGGCGTCGGTGAGGTAGGGGTGGTTCGGGTAGTTCATGGCCAGCACCTGGCGGCTCTGCTCGGCCAGCGCCTTCTGGTCCAGCGCCAGGTAGCTGCGGGTGAGGATGGCCAGCGCATCGCCGGTCTGTGGTGACTGCTGGTAATGCTCGACCACGTATTGGGCCCGGTCGGCGGAGGCGACATACGCCTTGTTGCGCAGATAGAACTCGGCCACGTTGATCTCGTACTGGGCCAGGATGTTGCGCAGGTAGATCATCCGCTGGCGCGCGTCGGCGGTATAGGCGCTGTCCGGGAAACGCCGCGACAGCTCGGAGAAGTCGTCGAACGACTGCAGGTTGTAGCCCTGGTCGCGGCGCGAATCCTTGTCCGAGCGGGGGAACCAGCGCTCGAGCACGGTGCCGGTGCGATCGAAATTGATCAGACCGCGCAGGTAATAGGCATAATCGACGTGTTTGTTGGCCGGATAGGTCTTGATGAAGCGGTTCACCGTCGACAGGGCATCATCGGGCTGGTTGTCCTTGTACTGCGAATAGGCCAGGTCCAGCTGGGCCTGTTCGTTGTACTCGCCGGACGGGAAGCGGGCGATCAGGCGCTGGTAGGCCTTGGTGGCTGCGGCGTAATCTGCGTTTTCCAGCGAGTTGTGCGCGTTGTCGTACAGCGCCTCCAGCGGCATCGTGTCGATGTTCTGCTTCGACTTGAACATCGAACATGCGCTCATCGACATCGCGGCCACCAGCAGCACGAGCAATTTCATCACAGTCATTTTGGACATCGGCAGCTTCGGCGAGTCGATTGTTGGGCGCATAAGGAAGGAATTCAGATGTTTGAGCGAACAGGCATGATAGCCGAAACCGGTCGTCCCCCGCGGATGCCCGCATGACCACGATCCGGCACGAGGCACAGGTCCCGCTGACCGCGGCGGGACGCAGGTTCGACCAGGCTTTGGCCGAGATGTTCCCCGATTATTCGCGCTCGCGGCTCAGCGGCTGGATCAAGTCCGGCGCGGTAAGCCTCGACGGGGCGCAGGTGGCGGCGCGGCAGCTGCTGCGCGGCGGCGAGTTGGTGCGGCTGGAGGTGGAGCTGGAGAACGAGGTGTCGAGCGCCCCCGAGGCGATGGCGCTGGCGATCGTGCATGAGGACGAACACCTGCTGGTGCTGGACAAGCCGGCCGGGCTGGTCGTCCATCCGGGCGCGGGCAACCCGGTGGGGACCTTGCTCAACGGCCTGCTGCACCACGATCCGAAGCTGGCCGAGCTGCCCCGTGCGGGCATCGTGCATCGGCTGGACAAGGACACCTCCGGCCTGATGGTGGTGGCCAGGACCCTGCCCACCTGCACCGCGCTGGTCGACCTGTTGTCGCGGCACGAGGTGGAACGCCAGTACGAGGCGGTGGTGCTGGGCACGATGGTGGCCGGCGGCACGGTGGACGAACCGATCGGCCGCAGCATGGGTGACCGGCTGCGCCAGGCGGTGCGCGACGAGGAAGACGGCAAGCGGGCGGTCACCCATTACCGGCTGCGCGAGCGCTTCCGCGCCCACAGCCTGCTGCAATGCCAGCTGGAGACCGGTCGCACCCACCAGATCCGGGTGCACATGGCGCACATCGGCCACCCGCTGATCGGCGATCCGCTTTACGGCGGCGGCCTGAAGCTGCCCAGGGGAGCCAGCGCGGAACTGATCGGCACCTTGCGCGGCTTTCGGCGGCAGGCACTGCACGCCGAGAAGCTGTCCTTCATCCACCCGGCCACGGGCGAGGAGATGTCCTTCAGCGCCGAACGTCCCGCAGACCAGCGCTTGCTGATCGAGGCCTTGCGGGAGGATCTGGCCGAGCACGGTTCGGAGCACTATTGACCGGCTGCGGGAACGCGGGCGACGAGTGTGCGATGCTTCGTGACTCCCCGTTTCCCGATACCCGGCCTGATGACTGAAAGCTGGATCTTCCCTGATTGGCCCGCGCCACCCCAGGTGCGGGCCGCGATCACCACCCGGCTTGGCCCCGGCGTCTCGGCGCCGCCGTTCGATCGCTTCAATCTGGGCTTGCGCAGCGGTGACGCCCTTGACGCGGTGACCGCCAACCGCAGCGCCTTGCTGCAGTCGCTGCGCCTGCCGGCCGAGCCGCGCTGGTTGCAGCAGGTGCACGGCTGCGAGGTGGCCGAGCTGGGGCCGCTGCCCGGCAAGGCCGAACCCCAGGCGGACGCGGCGGTTTCGCACATCCCCGGCACCGTGCTTTCGATCCTCACCGCCGACTGTCTGCCGGTGCTGTTCTGTGCCGATGACGGCGGCGAGATTGGTGCCGCCCACGCGGGCTGGCGTGGCCTGGCCGGGGGCGTGCTGGAGGCCACGCTGGGCCAGATGATCACGCCGTCGTCGCGACTGCTGGCGTGGCTGGGGCCGTGCATCGGCGCCGCCTCGTACGAGGTGGGGGCCGAGGTGCGCGCCGCCTTCGTGGCGCACGATGCGGCCGCGGCCGGATGCTTCGTGGCGACACGGCCCGGCCACTGGCTGTGCGACCTGGCCGGCCTGGCCCGGCAGCGGCTGGCCGCGGCCGGCGTGGCACGCATCCACGGCGGCGGGTTCGACACCTTCGCCGATGCGCGGTTCTACTCGTACCGTCGCGACGGCGCCCGCAGCGGGCGCTTCGCCAGCCTGGTCTGGCTCGACCGCGGCTGATCGCTAGGCGCGCAGCGTGCCCAGAAAATTCCTGCGCCACAGGGTGATGTCGTTGGTGCGCAGCACGTCCATCATCGCCTCCCAGCGGCGGCGACGCTCGGCCAGCGGCATCTTCAGGGCGAGTGCCAGCGCGTCGGCGACTTCCTCGGTGTCGGCGGGGTTCACCAGCAGGGCGTCTTCCAGCTCCAGCGCGGCGCCGGCGAAGCGGGACAGCACCAGCACGCCGGGATCGGCCGGGTCCTGGCAGGCCACGTATTCCTTGGCCACCAGGTTCATGCCGTCGCGCAGCGGCGTCACCAGGCCGACTCGGGCGCTGCGGTAATAGCCGGCCAGCAATCGGTGCGGAAACGACTTGTTGATGTAGCGGATCGGCGCCCAGTCGGGCGTGGCGTACTTCCCGTTGATGTGGCCGGCGCTGCGCTCGAGTTCGTGGCGGATCGCGCGATACTCCAGCACGGCGCCGCGCGAGGGTGGCGCGATCTGCAGGAAGGTCACCTGCTGGTGCAGTTCGGGGTGGCGCTCCAGCAGCCGCGCATAACCCTGGAATCGTTGCGGCAGGCCCTTGGAGTAATCCAGCCGATCCACGCCGATGATCAGCGCGCGCCCTTCGAGGCTGTGTTGCAGCTGGGTGATTTCGCGGATCGAGGCCGCCCTGGCCGCCACGTCGGCGATGCCTCGGGTGTCGATGCTGATCGGGAACGCGCCGGCGCGGAACTGGCGACCGTTCGGCATGCGCATGCGCCCGGCCAGGCGCATCACCGCGCCGGCCTCGTGCAGGAAATAGTCTTCCAGCGCGCGCAGGTCGCGACGGGTGTGCACGCCGACCAGGTCGTAGCTGGCCAGGGTTTCCAGCAGTTCGCGATGATTCGGCAGGGCGATCAGCAGGCCGGCGGCGGGCAGCGGCGTGTGCAGGAAGAATCCGATGCGGTTGTGCACGCCCCGGCGCCGCAGCATCGAGGCGAGCGGGATCAGGTGGTAGTCATGCACCCAGATGACGTCGTCCGGCTTGATCAGCTGCTGCAGTTTTTCCGCGAACACCTCGTTGACGCGCAGGTAGCCGGCCAGGTGGCTGCGCCGGTAATCGACCACGTCGGGCCGGTAGTGCAGCAGCGGCCACAGCGCGCCGTTGGCGAAGCCGGCGTAGAAGTCGTCGTGGTCGGTGCGGGAAAGATCGATGGTGGCGTAGTCGATCTTTCCCTCCTGCTGCTGATGCAGTTCCGCGGCCGTCTCGCCGGCCACCTTGCCGCTCCAGCCGAACCACAGGCCGCCGTGTTCGTCGAGCGCGGCCTGCAGCGCCGACGCCAGCCCGCCGGGCGCGCCCTGGCGCGGCAGCGCGACGCGATTGGAAACCACCACCAGCCGGCCGCCGGCCTTGCGCGCCGTCATCACAGGGCCTCCTCCCAGCGCCGCGACAGGCGCATCGCCGCCTGGATCAGGCCGACCAGGGAATAGGTCTGCGGGTAGTTGCCCCAGTGTTCGCCGGTGGCCGGGGCAAGGTCCTCCGACAGCAGGCCCAGCGCGTTCCGCTGTTTCAGCATGTGCTCGAACAGCGCCCGCGCCCGTTCCCTGCGTCCGGTGGCGGCCAGCGCCTCGATGTACCAGAACGTGCAGATGTTGAAGCTGGTTTCCGGCGCGCCGAAATCGTCCGGGGCGATGTAGCGGAACAGGTAGTCGCCGCGGCCCAGCGCCACGCCGATCGCATCGACCGTGGCCACGAAGCGCGGGTCGGTGGCTTCGAGAAAACCGATGTCGGCCAGCAGCAACAGGCTGGCGTCCAGGTGCTCGCCGTCGTAGGCGTCGACGAAGTGGCCGAGTTTCCCGTTCCAGGCACGGGACTCGATGCGTCCATGCAGTTGCACCGCTTCCTCGTGCCAGTAGCGTGCGCGCTCGTCCAGGCCCAGCTCGGTGGCGATGTGCGCCAGCCGGTCGCAGGCGGCCCAGCACATCGCTGCCGAGTAAGTATGGACGGCCACGCGCCCGCGGTATTCCCACAGTCCGGCATCGGGTTGTTCGGCCACGCGCAGCGCCATCTCGCCCATGCGCTCGAGCCGGCGAAAGCTCACTTCGTCGCCGCGATGTTCCAGCCGGCGGTCGAAGAACAGCTGGGTCGAGGCGAGCACCACCGAGCCGTAGACGTCGTTCTGGCGCTGACGCCACGCGTCGTTGCCCACCCGTACCGGACCCATGCCGCGGTAGCCGGCGAGCGTCTCCACCTGGCGCTCGGGCAGTTCGTTCTCGAAGGTGATGCCGAACACCGGGCCGAGTTCGCCTTCACCGAGCTGGGCGACCAGGTTGAAGGTGTAGCGGATGTACTCCTCCATCGTGCGGGTCGCGCCGAGGCGATTCAGCGCGCGCACGGTGAAGGCGGCGTCGCGCAGCCAGCAGTAGCGATAGTCCCAGTTGCGCGCGCTGCCGGCCGATTCGGGTATCGACGTGGTCAGCGCCGCCACGATCGCGCCGGTGGCTTCGTACTGGCAGAGCTTCAGGGTGATTGCGGCGCGGATCACCGCCTCCTGCCATTCGTAGGGAATCGACAGGTAGCGGGCCCATTCGCGCCAGTAGTCCAGCGTCCGTTCCAGCGCCAGATGGACGAAGTCGGCCACGTTCGTGTCGACGGTTTCGTCGGGGCCGAACACGAAGTGGGCCGGTCGGTCGAGTCCGAACGGCAGCTGGCGTTCGACCAGCGGCGGCGCGATGTCGATGGTGAGGCGCTGCACCACGTCGCTGAGCAGGTAGCGGATGTGATTGCTGCCGGCGGTGGTGGCTGGCGCGCGTGCGCCGTACTCGCACAGTGGGCGCATGCGCACGCGGATGCGCGGCGAACCCGCGATGGGCGCGACCCGGCGCACCAGCATCTCCGGGTGATAGAAGCGGCCGTTCAGTCGATGCCGCGGCGCGAAGTCGGTGATCTCGATGGCGCCGCCGTGACGGTCGAACAGGCGCGTCACCAGCACCGCGGTGTTGGCCAGGTAGAACTGCTCGACGTGATCGAAGTCCTCCAGTTCGATCGCCCAGTCGCCGCCCCCGCTGGTGGGCGAAAGCAGGCTGCAGAAACTGGCGTCGGCATCGAAGCGTGGCAGGCAGCACCACACGATGCGCGCATGCGGGTCGATCAGCGCGGCAACGCTGCCGTTGCCGATCACGCCAAGCTCAAGGCTGGCGTGCAGGGCCTCCGTGGGGAACTCGGGCATGGGTAGGGACTCCGTGCGTCAGTGCGTGCAGGACGCGGGTCAGCCAGGCTTCGGTGGCAGCCGGGCCGGGCAAGGTGAAGTGGGCGGCGCTGGGGTCGCGCTCGCCGATGCGGATGCTGATGCCGTGTCGACGATTGACCGCGTCGAAGGCGTGCTCGTCGGTGAGGTCGTCGCCGAGGTAGACCGGGGTGCGGCCGGCGAACGGCGCGCGCTGCAGCAGCTCCAGCACGGCGCGGCCCTTGTCCATGCCCGCCGGCTTGAACTCCAGCACCTGATGGCCGGGCTGCAACTCGTAGCCGGGCAGCCGCGCGATCAGTTCGGCGGCGGCGCCGTGCAGGCGGGCCAGTTGCTCCGGCGCGCGGCGACAGTGCAGCGCGATCGCCAGCTGCTTGTCCTCCACCTGCACGCCGTCGAACCGCGCGGCCAGCGCCCGTGCCTCGCGGTGCATGCGATCCTGGCTGGCCTGCGGCACGCTGAGGCGGCGGAAGCTGCCGCTGGCCTGGCGCAGCTCCAGCCCGTGCAGGCCGATCGCCGCCCAGCGCGGGTGCTCGAAGAGCCGGTCGAGATCATCCAGTTCGCGTCCGCTGACCAGCGCCAGCGCGCCGTCGGTTGCCGCATGCAGCTCATGCAGCAGGGCCAGCAAGGCGGAGCTGACCTGCACCGAGCGCGGGTCGTCGGCAAAGTCGAGCAAGGTGCCGTCGACGTCGAACAGCAGCGCCCAGCGGGCGTCGGCAGCGGGCAGCGGGGGAGCCGGCAGGGCGGGGCGGGGCGAAGCGGTGGAGGGGCGTGGAGTTGACATCGCATCCACCGTAACAAGCCGAATGTGAAAAGCCGGACATGCCGCTCGCGCCGTCGCCGTGGACGGGCCAGCTTGAATCGTGCTTCGCCGTCCGCATTTTTGCGTCAGTGGCGGATGCACCGCCAAACCAGCTTCGGGGATCTTCGACATGCGGATGGACAAACTCACCTCGCGGTTCCAGCAGGCGCTGGCCGACGCGCAATCGCTGGCCGTGGGCCGCGACAACAACATGCTTGAACCGGTGCACGTGATGGCGGCGCTGCTGGGCCAGCAGGGCGGCTCCACGGCACCGCTGCTGACCCAGGCCCAGGTCAACGTGCCGATGCTCACGCAGCGGGTGAACGAAATGCTCGAGCGCCTGCCGCGGGTCAGCGGACAGGAAGGCAACATCAACCTGGGCAACGACCTCAATCGCCTGCTCAACCTCACCGACAAGCTGGCCCAGCAGCGCGGCGACCAGTTCATCGCCAGCGAGCTGTTCGTGCTGGCCGCGCTGGAGGACAAGGGCGAACTGGGCGCGGCGCTGAAGGCGGCCGGCGCGAACAAGACGAATCTCGAAGCGGCGATCGACAAGCTGCGCGGCGGCGAGAAGGTGCAGAGCGAGAACGCCGAGGAGCAGCGTCAGGCGCTGGAGAAATACTGCATCGACCTGACCGAGCGCGCCGAGCGCAACAAGCTCGATCCGGTGATCGGCCGCGACGAGGAGATCCGCCGCACCATCCAGGTGCTGCAGCGGCGCACCAAGAACAATCCGGTGCTGATCGGCGAACCCGGCGTGGGCAAGACTGCGATCGTCGAGGGCCTGGCCCAGCGCATCATCAAGGGCGAGGTGCCCGAAGGCCTGCGTGACCGTCGCGTGCTGGCGCTGGACATGGGCGCGCTGATCGCCGGCGCGAAATTCCGCGGCGAGTTCGAGGAGCGGCTCAAGGCCGTGCTCAGCGACCTTTCGAAACAGGAAGGCCGGGTGATCCTGTTCATCGACGAGCTGCACACCATGGTCGGCGCCGGCAAGGGCGAAGGCTCGATGGATGCCGGCAACATGCTCAAGCCCGCGCTGGCGCGCGGCGAGCTGCACTGCATCGGCGCGACCACGCTGGACGAATACCGCAAGTACATCGAGAAGGACGCCGCGCTGGAGCGGCGCTTCCAGAAGGTGTTCGTGGGCGAGCCCACGGTGGAGGACACCATCGCGATCCTGCGCGGGCTGAAGGAGCGCTACGCCGTGCACCATGGCGTCGAGATCACCGACCCGGCCATCGTGGCCGCGGCCACGCTGTCGCACCGCTACATCGCCGATCGCCAGCTGCCAGACAAGGCGATCGACCTGATGGACGAGGCCGCCTCACGCATCCGCATGGAGATCGACTCCAAGCCGGAGGAGCTCGATCGGCTGGAGCGCCGGCTGATCCAGCTGAAGATCCAGCGCGAGATGCTGAAGAAGGAAAAGGACAGCGAGTCGAAGCAGCGCCTGGCCGATCTGGAAACCGACATCGACAAGCTCGAGCGCGAGTTCTCCGACTTGAACGAGATCTGGAAGTCCGAAAAGGCGTCGCTGCAGGGCACCACCCGGGTCAAGGAACAGATCGAGCAGGCCCACCAGGAGCTGGAGTCCGCCCAGCGCCGGCAGGATTACGCGAAGATGAGCGAGATCCAGTACGGCAAGCTGCCGGAACTGGAGAAGCAGCTCGCCGCGGCGCAGGCCGCCGAGACGCAGGATTTCAAGCTGGTGCAGACGAAAGTCACCGCCGAGGAAATCGCCGAGGTGGTGGCGCGCTGGACCGGCATTCCGGTCAGCAAGATGCTGGAAGGCGAGCGCGACAAGCTGCTGAAGATGGAGGACGAACTGCACAAGCGCGTGGTGGGCCAGGACGAGGCGGTGCACGCCGTGTCCGACGCGATCCGCCGTTCCCGTGCCGGCCTGTCCGATCCGAATCGCCCGAACGGTTCGTTCCTGTTCCTCGGCCCGACCGGCGTGGGCAAGACCGAGCTGTGCAAGGCGCTGGCCGAGTTCATGTTCGACACCACCGATGCGATGGTGCGCATCGACATGAGCGAATTCATGGAGAAGCACTCCGTCTCGCGCCTGGTTGGTGCGCCTCCGGGCTACGTCGGCTACGAGGAAGGCGGCTACCTCACCGAGGCGGTGCGCCGCCGGCCGTACAGCGTGATCCTGCTGGACGAGGTGGAGAAGGCGCACCCGGATGTGTTCAACATCCTGCTGCAGGTGCTCGACGACGGCCGCCTCACCGACGGCCAGGGCCGCACCGTGGATTTCCGCAACACGGTCATCGTGATGACCTCGAACCTGGGTTCGCAGATGATCCAGGACGCCTCGGAAAACGGCGGCGACGCTGAAGAGCAGTACACCCAGATGAAGGCGTCGGTGATGGGTGTGGTGCAGGCGCATTTCCGTCCCGAGTTCATCAACCGGCTCGACGAGATCGTGGTGTTCCGTCCGCTGGACAAGACGCAGATCCGCGCCATCGCGAAGATCCAGCTGCAGTATCTGGAGCGGCGGCTGGCCGAGCGTCAGCTGAAGCTCGACATCGCGGACGACGCACTGGCCCTGCTCGGCAACGTGGGCTTCGATCCGGTCTACGGTGCGCGGCCGCTGAAGCGGGCGATCCAGCAGCAACTGGAGAATCCGCTGGCCAGGCAGATCCTGGAAGGACAGTTCCAGCCGGGCGATACGGTCGGCGTGGCCGCCGAGGGCGGACAGCTGGTGTTTCGCAAGTCCTGATGCGGCGCCGGCAGTCCGGCTTCGCCTGAACGAAACAGGGCCATCCTCGCCGGATGGCCCTGTGGTTTTGCTCGATGCGGCCGCTGCCCCGGCGGGGCTTTCGCCCGGACTTACTCGAGGTCGAGCACCTTCTTGTCGTTGTCGCGGCGGCGCTGTTCCTTCTGCTGGTAGCGGGCCTCGCAGCCGTCGCGCTTGACCATCACGCAGTCCAGATAATCGGTGGCCTCGATCAGCGCCGCCCGCACGGCCTTGCTGGCCGGCGTCTTCTTCGAGTGGCCGAAGTCACCGCCGACGCCGTGGGTGAAACCGCTGAGACTGACCCCGCCGCCGGAACTGTTGCCCTCGACCGTGCGCGAATACACCACTTCGGAAGTTTCCGCGTCGATCACCCGCAGATCGATCGCCACGTAGGCCTGGGATTTGCCGCCGCCCACGCGGAAGCCCGCGATGTTGAGGCCGCCGCCCGTCTTCGAAGTGTCTTCGGTGTAAGCGGCGACGCTGCCGGTGACCAGGTACTGGGCACCGGTGATGTTGCCGGTGTGCGGCGTGCTGCCCGGGCGCATGCGCGAGGAGGCGGCCAGGTCCTGCTCGGCCAGCACGGCGTCGATCTTCTGTCGTTCGATCACCTTGAAGTCGCCGGTGGCGCTCAGTTCGTTGCTGAGCACGTCGGCCAGCTGGTTGCCGACGTCGCCGTTCCACCAGCTGGCGGAGCTGGTCTGGTTGGTGAAGTCGATCACGGCGACGGTCATCGTCGGCGCTTCGCGGGCCATGGCGGCACCGCCTGCGGTCAATGCCAGGGCCAGTGCTGCGCCCAGCAGGCCCGTGTGGTTTGCGAGTTTCATCAAGTCCCCTCCAGTCATTGGCGTGATGCCTGCCCGATCGACGCGCGATGCCGCGGCGAACGTACAGGTGTGGTGTCGTGCCAGGGTGCAGTCCCCCCGCAATCCCCCTGGATTCCGGCTGCCGAGTGTCGCGGGCGGCGCAGGCGTTTGCCGTTGCGCGATCACGCCGGATGCTGGTCGTGCGGGATTGGCCTTGTCAAGCGATCCCTGCACGGGTGCATGCCCCTGTGCCGGGCGGCACCCTGTGCGGCGATTATCCCGGGGCGCCGTCAGGTCGGCTGTCAGCGCGGACGGCAGGTGCTGTAAGGCAAAACCGTCAATGCCTGGCGGCGGGGACGACAGCGCCGGCGTTGCGGGAGCTGCAGGGGCAGCGGTGCCCCGATGGTGGGGCCCGGGCGGTCAATGAGTCGGTGGCGAACGGTGAGTCGGGCGCAGCCCCGGGCGCGCCAGGGCTGCGTATTGCCAGGAATGGTTCGCCGTCACTGCCAGCTGTAGCGCACCTTGCCGTAGACGTAGGCGCCGTTGTAGCCGAACGGCGAGAAGGTCGAGTAGGGCAGGGTGCCGTTGTTGGTGTTGTTGGCGATGTTCCTGTCCGGATGGGCGTCGAGTGCGTTGTCCGCGCCCACCGTGAAGGTCCAGTCATGGAGGTTGTAGTTCACTGCCAGGTCGAGCACCCACTTGGGCGTGAAGGTCTGGTCGATCACCGGCGGCGTGGCGCTCGGGTTGTAGCTGGCCAGGCTGCTGACATAGCTGGTGTAGCGGCCATAGCGGGTCAGCGTGCCGGTCACGCCCCAGTTGCCGACGTTGTACTGCTCATTGAGGATGAGCTTGCTGCGCGGGCTCGAATTGCCCAGGTACCCCTGGATGTCCTGGCGGTTCAGGCGGACGAAGCTGACGCCCAGGTTGTCCAGCACCGCCGGGTTGGGCTTCACGTCGGTGACCGTGTTCTGGTTGTAGTTCGCGCTGAGCGTGGTGGCCAGGGTGCCCGCGTTGCCGAGGTCGGCCAGGTAGCTGCCCACGAAGTCGACGCCGCGGGTGCGCGTGTTCGCCGCGTTGGTGAAGTAGTTGACGCTGCTGTAGCCGAGGTCGCTGATGCCGTTGGCGGCCAGGTAGCTGACCACCGCGGGCGTGGTGGTCGAGATCGCGCCGGACAGCGCCACGCGGTCCCGGATGTTGATCTGGTACACGTCCAGGCTGAGGGTCAGCGCATCGGTGGGGCTCCATACCGTGCCCAGGGTGTAGTTCCTGGACTTCTCCGGCTTCAGCGCTTCGGCGCCCAGCAGCTGGGCGATCTGGCTGCCGACCGGCACCAGGCCGCGGTTGTAGATGCCCGCCGGCAGGCCCGGCAGGCTGCCGGCGCCGTAGAACAGCGAGGAGATCTGCGAGAAATACTCCTGCCCCAGCGAGGGCGCCCGGAAGCCGGTGGAGGCACTGCCGCGGATGGCGAAGCTGTCGGTGAAGTCGAAGCGCCCCGACAGCGAGCCGGACGTGGTGTTGCCGAAGTCGTTGTAGTGCTCATGCCGCACGGCGGCGGCGACACCAAGCCGGTCGGTGAGGTTGGTTTCGAGGTCGAGGTAGGCGGCCACGTCGTGGCGCGAGGCGTCGACCGCGTTCGCCGGTTGCCAGCCGGCGAAGCCCTGCGCGCCGCCCGAGACGCCGGAAGTGCCCACGTACCAGGACGGCAGCGAGCCGGCATCGATGGCGTAGGTCTGCCGCAGATACTGGGCGCCGAACGCCACCGTGAGCGAATTGGGCAGCCAGCCTGGCTGGATGTCCCTGGCGACGTCGAGATCCAGGCTCTGCTGCGAGGCGCTGAGGATGCCGTCACTGAAGACGCTGGGCGCGCTGCCGAAGTCGTTGAGGTAGGCGTAGTTGGTGCTGTTGCGCGTTTCGTAGGAAACCCGGTTGCGACCGTAGTTGCCGCTCAGGTCCCAGCGCCAGCCGCTGATCTTGCCACGCAGGCCCGCCACCAGCGAGGTGTCGGTGGAGTCGGCGTGTTCGAGCGGCAGGAAGCCGTCCGGATACACCTGGCCGATCAGTGCATTGTTCGGCTTGGGCGAATTGGTGCCGTAGCGGAAGAACGCGGGCGACGTGCTCTGGCGACGGCCGTAGTGCCCGAAGCTGTACAACTGCACGTCCGGGGTGATGTCGTACTGCGCATTCAGCAGCAGGTTGTTGTCATGCACGTCCGGGTCGCCCTGGCGGAAGTTCACGCCCAGTTGCGGGAAGCCGGGGCGATTGTCCGGCCCGGCACGATTGGTGTGGTCCTGCTTGCCGCTCTGCAGCGCGAAGCGCAACCAGCCCTTGTCGCCGCCCAGCGGTATGCCGAAGTTGGCCGAGCCCTGCCATTGCCTGCCGTCGCCCGCGGAATACTGACCGCCGCTGACCTGCACGTCGCCGCCCTTGACGCCCTGTTTCAGGATGATGTTGATGACGCCGGCGATGGCGTCCGAGCCGTACTGGGCGGACGCACCGTCGCGCAAGACCTCGATGTGGTCGATGGCGGACATCGGGATGGTGTTCAGATCCACCGGCTGCGAGCCGCGGCCGATCACGCCGTTGTTGAGCAGGATGGCGCCCGGATGCCAGCGCTTGCCGTTCACCAGCACCAGCACTTCGTCGGGCGACAGGCCGCGCAGCTGGGCGGGACGCTGCGTATCGGCCGAGTCGGCGGCGGCCGGGCGCGGGAAGTTCAGCGAGGGAATGATGCGCGCCAGCGCCGTGGACAACTCGCTGGTGCCGGTCTGCTGCAGGACCTTGGCCGACACCACGTCGATCGGGGTCAGCGAGCTGCTTTCCGTGCGATTGTCGGCGCGGGTGCCGGTGACGATCACGGCACTGAGGTCGCGGGCCTTGGCGGGTGCCGGTGCCTGTGCTTCCTGCGCCGCGGCATTGCCGGCCAGGGCCAGCAACACCGCGGCAGGAAGCCATGCCGACGCGGTCGTACGGGGACGCTTGCTCATGAGGTTCTCCGGATGGGGGTTGTTGCGATGCAGCAACCAAAGACTAGTGGTGCACGGATTGGCCGTCAATAGACGTATAGACGTCTATACGTCCATCGCCCTTGCGTCGATCGCGGCGTGCGGGCGTCTGGCGGGGCGGTCGCGCCTGTTTCCGGTCCCGAGGCTACTACCCGGCCGCGCAGGTCGCCATGAGCGGTCCGGCACGTTGAAATCCGCCGGTCAGCGCCGATAATGGCCAGTTGCCGGCTCGCATGCCGGCGGGATTTTCCGGAGCCTTCATGCCCATCTACGAATTCGAATGCAGCCAGTGCGGCCACCGTTTCGACCGCCTGCAGAAGTTGTCCGACACCGATCCGGTGGTCTGCCCCGCGTGCGACACCCCGAACCTGCACCGGCGGGTCAGCGCGCCGTCTTTCCGGCTGGCCGGCAGCGGCTGGTACGAGACTGACTTCAAGAAGGACGGCGACAAGAAGCGCAACCTGGTCGATGCGTCACCGGGCGAAGCCAAGCCTGCTGCCGCTGCACCGGCGCCTGCGGCCGCTGCTCCCGCGCCGGCTGCCAGTCCCGCGCCGGCAGCCGGCGGATCGGGCAGCAGCGGAAGCTGAACCACGGAACGGCTGCGCAGTTTCCTGCGTGTCGTCGCAAGATATGCTGACGCCCGAGGACGGCCGCGATCCTGCTGCCGCCACTGCCAGCGAGGAGCCAGACGGATGCGCGCAATCAGCGGATGGACCAGTGGAATCGTCATCGCAGGACTGCTGGGCAGCCTGCTCGGGATCGCGCCACCGGTGCGTGCGCAGTCGGATACGCCGGTGCGCTGCGTGAGCAAGGACGGGCACTATGCCCGCTGCGCCGTGCCGTGGCGTCGGGTTGAGCTCTACAAGCAGGAGTCCAAGGGCGCCTGCATCGAGGGTCAGAGCTGGGGCATGGACCACGGCACCTTGTGGGTCGACCGCGGTTGTCGCGGCCTGTTCGGTCCGGCGGGGCGCGGTGGCTATGGTGACAACCGCGGTGATCGTCGGGGACATGGCAATCCGCACGGCGGCTGGCAGCCCGGCCCGGGCTGGAATCGCCGGATCAGCCTGCAGTGCGACAGCAACAAGAAGAAGTACCAGATGTGCCAGGTCGACGTGGGCCGCAACGGCAGCGTGCGACTGGGCCGTCAGCTCTCCGATGCCCGCTGCACCGAGGGCTACAGCTGGGGCTGGAACCGCGCCGGAGTGTGGGTGGCGCATGGTTGCCGCGGCCAGTTCCTGGTCGATCGCCGCTGGTGATGCGGGCCCGGGCCGGTGGCGGTCGTCCGCCGCCAGTCCGCCGCGGCGCGCGGCGGTGGTAAACTTGGCGGTCTTTTCCCCTGCCTGAAGTCGCCCCGCGGCGACGCCGGAGTTCCAACGCATGCGCACGCATTACTGCGGCCTCATCGATGAGTCGCTGATCGGCCAGTCCGTCACCCTGTGCGGCTGGGTCAACAAGATTCGTCTGCAGGCCCACGTCGCCTTCGTCGACCTGCGCGACCACGAGGGTCTGGCGCAGGTGGTGGTCGACCGCGACAACGCCGCGGCCTTTGCCGTGGCCGGCGAGATCGGCAACGAATATTGCCTGCGTGTCACCGGCACCATCCGCCCGCGCGTGTCGGTCAACGACAAGCTGAAGACCGGCACGATCGAGCTGCTGGCCGACACGGTGGAGATCCTCAACGCCGCGAAGGACCTGCCGTTCGCGCTGCACGAGAATCCCAACGAAGACATGCGGATGACCTACCGCTACCTCGACCTGCGCCGTCCCGAGATGCAGGCGATGATGCGCAAGCGGATCAAGCTGGTGCAGACGCTGCGCCGCTACCTGGACGAGCGCGGCTTCCAGGACATCGAGACGCCGATCCTGACCAAGGCCACCCCCGAAGGCGCACGCGACTACCTGGTGCCCAGCCGCGTGCACCCGGGCCAGTTCTACGCGCTGCCGCAGTCGCCGCAGCTGTTCAAGCAGATCCTGATGATGGCCGGTTTCGATCGCTATTATCAGATCGCCCGCTGCTTCCGCGACGAGGACCTGCGCGCCGACCGCCAGCCGGAATTCACCCAGCTCGACCTGGAGTTCGCCTTCGTCGAAGAGAAAGACGTGCAGGATTTCGTGGAGGAGCTGATCCGCCACGTGTTCCGCGAAGTGCAGGGCGTGGAGCTTGCGAACCCGTTTCCGCGCATGACCTGGGCTGAGGCGATGCGCCGCTTCGGTTCGGACAAGCCGGACCTGCGCATCGCGCTGGAGCTGGTCGACGTGGCCGATGCGCTGAAACATGTCGAGTTCAAGGTGTTCGCCGAGCCGGCCAATGCTCCGGACGGCCGCGTGGCGGCCTTGCGCGTGCCCGGCGGCAGCACGCTGTCGCGCAAGGACATCGACGGCCTGACCGAATACGCCTCGCGTTACGGCGCGAAGGGCTTGGCCTGGCTCAAGGTCGAGGATCTGGCCAAGGGGCGCGAGGGCATCAATTCGCCGGTGGCGAAATTCCTCGACGACGCGGCGCTGGACGGCGTGCTGAAAGCCACCGCCGCGCAGAGCGGCGACATCGTGTTCTTCGGCGCGGGCAAGTGGAAAACCGTTACGGATTTCATGGGGGCCGTTCGCCTCAAGGTTGGTCGGGAACAGACCGCAGGGCCTTTCGATGCGGGCGTGCGTAGCGTTTCCCCACATTTGCAGTGGAAGCCGCTGTGGGTCACCGACTTCCCGATGTTCGAATACGACGCGGAAGAACAGCGCTACGTCGCCCTGCATCATCCGTTCACCGCGCCGAAGATCGACGACATCGCCGACCTGAAGAGCCACGCCGCCACTGCGGTGAGCCGGGGCTACGACATGGTGCTCAACGGCAACGAGATCGGCGGCGGTTCGATCCGTATCCATCGGCCGGACATGCAGAGTGCGGTGTTCGAGCTGCTGGGCATCGGCGCGGACGAAGCCGAGGCGAAGTTCGGCTTCCTGCTCAAGGCGCTGAAGTTCGGCGCGCCGCCTCACGGCGGCCTGGCCTTCGGCATCGACCGCATCGCCGCGCTGATGGCTGGCACCGAGTCGATCCGCGACGTGATCGCCTTCCCCAAGACCACCAGCGCGCAGGATCTGATGACCGACGCGCCGTCGCCGGTCGGCGATGCGCAGTTGAAGGAACTGCACGTGGCGGTGCGGGCTTAGGAGCGTGGGCGGCTTGAGGCGGTTGTCCACGCCGGCCGCTTCCAGGTATTCGATTCCCGCCTCCCCGGCCACTCTTCCCGGCGCTCGCCATGTCTGAACATGTGATCCTGCTGCACGGCCTGTGGATGCGCGGTTTCGCGCTGTCCATGCTGCATCGCCGGCTGATGGAGGCGGGTTTCCGCGTGCATCGCTTCGACTACCTCAGCGTGGCGGCCACCGAGCAGCGCATCCTGGATCGGCTGCATGCGCGCATGACCGCCTTGCTCGGCGAGGCCGACGCCCAAGCCGTGCACCTGGTCGGACACAGCCTGGGCGGGCTGCTCGCGTTGCGTGCCTGCCATGACGCCGACGCACTGCCGTCCGGTCGCATCGTCTGCCTCGGTTCGCCGCTGCGTGGCAGTGCGGCGGCGCGCAGCTTTGCCGGCTGGGGGCGCGGTGGCGAGGTCCTGCTGGGGCACAACCGCGAGCTGCTGGAGCAGGGGCTCGAACGCTGGGATGGCCCGCGCGAGGTGGGCATGATCGCCGGCTGCACGCCGCTGGGACTGGGCGCCATGCTCGGCCATTTCCAGGGCGAGCACGATGGCACCGTGGCGGTCGAGGAGACCCGCCTGCCGGGGCTTGCCGACCATTGCGTGGTCGAAACCAACCACACCGGCCTGCTGTTTTCGCCCGAAGTGGCGCAGTTGGCCGCCGGTTTCCTGCGCCACGGGCGTTTTTCGCCGCCGGCGCCGCGTTGAGACGCCGCACCCCGCGATCCGGCACACAGGTTCAATTCAGGTAAAATTCCCGGCTTGTCCAACCGCCGTCGTGCAGGAATCGTCATGGGTAGAGGTCCGTCCATCGAAGGTCGCAAGAACGCCGAAGACGCCAAGCGCGCCAAGGTGTTCACCAAGCTGATCCGCGAAATCACCGTCGCCACCCGCGCCGGAGTGGCAGACCCTGGCGGCAACCCGCGCCTGCGCGCGGCGATCGACAAGGCCTTGTCGGCCAACATGACCAAGGACACCATCGAGCGCGCGATCAAGCGCGGCTCCGGTGCCGATGGCGGCGCCGACATGCAGGAACTGCGCTACGAGGGCTACGGCCCGGCCGGCACCGCGCTGATCATCGAAAGCTTCACCGACAACCCCACCCGCACCGTGGCGGACGTGCGCTACGCACTGACCAAGCACGGCGGCAACCTGGGCACCAGCGGTTCGGTGGCGTTCCAGTTCACCCGTTGCGGCGAGCTGGTGTTTGCCACCGGCGGCGACGAGGCGGCCGAGGAGAAAGTGCTGGAAGCAGCGCTGGAAGCCGGCGCCGATGACGTGGTCAACGAGCACGGCGAAAGCACCGTGCTGTGCGCGCCGGAAAACTTCGAGGCGGTGCAGCAGGCGCTGGTCGACGCGGGGCTGAGCGCGCTGCACGCCGGTGTGGTGATGCGCCCCAACAACCGCGTCGAGGTGCCGGAAGAGGCGCTGGAACAGCTGATGGACCTGCTCGAGAAGCTGGACTCGCTGGATGATGTCAGCGAGGTGTCGCACAACGCCCTGCTGCCGACGTGAAGCAGCAAGGCGCTGGAATCCGGGATTTGGGATTCGGGATTCCGGTTTCGCTGGTGCGCAAGGCGAGTTTCGTGGCTCGTTCCAGCGCCCGCGAGATGGCCAGGTGCGAGCCGTGGCTTTGACCGAATCCCGATCCACCCGGATCATCGGCATCGATCCGGGCAGCCAGCGCACTGGCGTGGGCATCATCGACGTGGACGACACGGGCAAGCTGAGCCATGTGTTCCACGGCGCGCTTGCGGTGGCGGGCGAGGCGACTTTCCCGTTGCGGCTCAAACGCATCTTTGACGAGCTGTGTGACATCATCGCCACGCATCGGCCGGCCGAGTGCGGGATCGAGCGCGTGTTCATGGCGCGCAACCCCGACTCGGCATTGAAGCTGGGCCAGGCGCGTGGCGCCGCCATTTGCGCAGTGGTCAGTCAGGGGATCGTGGTGCACGAATACGCGGCAACCGAAGTGAAGCAGTCCGTGGTCGGCAGTGGCCGCGGCGACAAGACCCAGGTGCAGCACATGATCGGTGTCCTGCTGGGCCTGAAAGGCCCGTTGCAGGCCGACGCCGCCGATGCGCTGGCGATCGCGGTCACGCACGCGCACACCCGGGCCAGCCTGGCCCGGGTCGGCATTCCGCGCACCGCTTGGAGGCGACGCCGATGAAGGCGTCGCGGATGAAGAAGACCGCGGGGCGACGCCGGTGATCGGGCGTCTGCGCGGCACCCTGATCGGCAAGCAGCCGCCGTCGTTGCTGGTCGACGTGGGCGGGGTCGGCTACGACGTCGAGGCGCCGATGTCGACCATCTACGACCTGCCGGGCCTGGGCAAGGAAGTGGTGCTGCTGATCCATCATGCGGTGAAGGAAGACGGCATCACCCTGTACGGCTTCCTGCACGAGACCGAGCGCGCGCTGTTCCGCAACCTGCTCAAGGTCAGCGGCATCGGCGCGAAGATCGCCTTGTCCGTGTTGTCCGGCGTGTCCACCGACCACTTCGCGCGGCTGGTGCAGGCCGGTGACGTGGCGGCGCTGACCAAGATCCCCGGCATCGGCAAGAAGACCGCCGAGCGCATCGTGGTGGAACTGCGCGACCGGCTCGATGGCGTGGCCGGCGTTCCCGGCGTGTCGCCGCAGCGCGCCAGCGCACCGCTCGATGCGGCCGGCGAAGCGACCGTGGCGCTGCAGCAGCTGGGCTACAAGCCTGCCGAGGTCAGCCGCCTGGTGCAGAAAGTGGCCGCGGAAGGCGATACGGCCGAAGCCATCATCCGCAAGGCGCTGCGCGCCGCTCTGGGCAGCTAGTTCGCCAGGACTTCAATGAATACGCAAGCAGACAACCCGGCCCAGCCATCGGCTCACGGTGACACCGCCCACGTGCGTGGCGCCAAGTCGACGCTGATCCTCGGCGCGATCGGCGTGGTGTTCGGCGACATCGGCACCAGCCCGCTGTACACCATGCACGAGACCTTCCTGCCCGAGCACGGCCTGCATCCGCGGCCGAGCACGGTGCTGGGCATCCTGTCGCTGGTGACCTGGTCGCTGATCATGGTGGTGGCGGTGAAGTACGTCAGCCTGGTCATGCGCGCGGACAACAAGGGCGAGGGCGGCATCATGGCGCTGATGACGCTGGCGCAGCGAGCCAGCGGCAAGTCCGTGGCCACGCGTCGGGCGGTGATGCTGATGGCCCTGCTGGGGGCGGCGCTGTTCTTCGGCGATGGCGTGATCACGCCATCCATTACCGTGTTGTCCGCGATCGAGGGCCTGCAGGTGGCCGCGCCGTCGCTGTCGCACTACGTGGTGCCGGTGACGGTGGCGGTGCTGCTGGGCCTGTTCTGGCTGCAGCGGCATGGCACGGCCAAGGTCGGCGCGATCTTCGGGCCGGTGATGGTGGTGTGGTTCCTGGCGCTGGGGGTGATCGGCGTGTGGAACATCATTCAGGCACCGGAAGTGCTGCATGCGCTGAATCCATGGCATGCGGTGCAGTTCTTCATGACCCATGGCAAGACCTCGATCCTGGCGCTGGGTTCGGTGGTGCTGTGCGTGACCGGCGCCGAGGCGCTGTATACCGACATGGGCCATTTCGGCCGGGTGCCGATTCGTGCCGCGTGGTTCTTCTTCGTGATGCCGGCGCTGCTGCTGAACTACTACGGCCAGGGCGGCCTGCTGCTGGTGCATCCGGAGACCATCGCCAATCCGTTCTACCACTCGGTGCCGGAGTGGGCGCTGTATCCGATGATCGCGCTGGCCACGGTGGCGGCGGTGATCGCTTCGCAGGCGGTGATCTCCGGCGCTTTCACCGTGTGCCGGCAGGCGATCCAGCTGGGCTTCCTGCCTCGCATGCAGGTGGTGCACACCTCGCGCGAGGCGATCGGGCAGGTCTTCCTGCCGTGGATCAACCGCGCCCTGATGGTGGCGGTGATCGCCACCGTGGTCGGCTTCGGCTCGTCCAATGCGCTGGCCGGCGCCTATGGCATCGCGGTGACCGGCACGATGGCGATCGACACGGTCCTGGTGATGATCGTGGCCCGCCGCATGTGGCAGTGGAGCCGGCTGCTGGTGATCGGCCTGGGCCTGATCCTGCTGGCTATCGACCTCAGCTACTTCGGCGCCAATACGCTGAAGATCCTGCAGGGCGGCTGGTTCCCGCTGGTGCTGGGCCTGCTGATGTTCGCGGTGATGACCACCTGGCGCCGCGGTCGCGAGCTGGTGGTGCGCGAGATCAAGCAGGGCGGCCTGGCGCTGGCGCCGTTCATCGAGAACATGGCCGCGCACCCGCCGCTGCGCGTGCCCGGCACGGCGGTGTTCCTCACCGCCAACCTCAGCGCCGTGCCGCATGCCCTGCTGCACAACCTGAAGCACAACAAGGTGCTGCACGAGCGCAACGTGCTGCTCACCGTCGGCATCCTGGAGACGCCGGTGGCCGAGGCCGACGAGCGCATCCAGCTCACCGCGCTGTCGTCCGGAAGCGACGATTTCTACGCGCTGGAACTGCGCTTCGGCTTCGCCGAGGACCCGAACATTCCGCAGGCACTGTCGCAATGTTCGCGCGAAGGCCTCGCCTTCGACATGATGGACACCACCTTCTTCCTGTCCCGCGAGAGCATCGTGGCGGACGAGCGTCGTCCCGGCATGGCGCTGTGGCGCGACAAGCTGTTCGCCTTCATGTCGCGCAACGCGCTGCCCGCCACCGCGTTCTTCCAGATCCCCGGCAACCGGCTGATCGAGCTGGGGGCGCAGGTGGAGATCTGATCCGCATAGCGGATCGGATCTCCACCGCGGCCCACGGATGGGCCGCACGAATGCCGATCGTTTTTGCGATCGGCATTTGGAGCCTGATCGGGCATCGCCCGATCAGGCGAGCCGGGAAAGTGCGGGAAAGCACGTTCCCGGCATGAAGGGCTGCCTTTGCCGGTGATTCCCGCTCCGTTTCATCCGCCTGCCATAATGGCGGCATGACCGAAGCCCGCATCATCACCGCCGCCGCCCAGCTCGACGACGAGGCGCTGGAAGCCACCATCCGGCCGAAGCGGCTGACCGAATACCTCGGCCAGCAGGCGGTGCGCGAACAGCTGTCGATCTACATCGAGGCGGCCAGGAAGCGGGGCGGGGCGCTGGACCACGTGCTGATCTTCGGCCCGCCCGGCCTGGGCAAGACCACGCTGAGCCACGTGATCGCCAACGAGCTGGGTGTCAACGTGCGCTCCACCTCCGGCCCGGTGCTGGAACGCGCCGGCGACCTCGCCGCGCTGCTGACCAACCTGGAGGCGAACGACGTGCTGTTCGTCGACGAGATCCACCGCCTGTCGCCGGTGGTCGAGGAAGTGCTCTATCCGGCGATGGAAGACTTCCAGATCGACATCATGATCGGTGAAGGCCCGGCCGCCCGCTCGATCAAGCTGGACCTGCCGCCATTCACCCTGATCGGCGCCACCACCCGCGCCGGCATGCTCACCGCGCCCTTGCGCGACCGTTTCGGCATCGTGCAGCGGCTGGAGTTCTACACCACCGACGAGCTCACCGCGATCGTGCGCCGGGCGGCGAAGATCCTCGGCATCAGCTGCGCGCCGGAAGGGGCGCAGGAAATCGCCCGCCGCTCGCGCGGCACGCCGCGCATCGCCAATCGCCTGCTGCGCCGGGTGCGCGATTACGCCGAGGTGCGCGCCGGCGGCGAGATCACCCTGGCGGCGGCACAGGCGGCGCTGGACATGCTGAAGATCGACCCGCAGGGGTTCGACGAACTGGACCGGCGCCTGCTCGGCCTGATCATCGAAAATTTCGACGGCGGTCCGGTCGGCGTGGAGTCCCTGGCCGCCGCGCTGAGCGAGGACCGCGGCACGCTGGAAGACGTGGTCGAGCCATACCTGATCCAACAGGGTTACCTGGTGCGCAGCGCCCGCGGCCGCATGGTCAGCGCGAAGGGCTGGCGTCACCTGGGGCTGACCCCGCCGCCGCGCCAGGCGCAGGCGGCCGACCTGTTCGATGCGGGGGCTGGCGATGTCTGAGCCGGCCGCGCAACTGCCTTTCAGCTGGAAGGTCAGGGTCTACTGGGAAGACACCGACGCCGGCGGCGTGGTCTATCACGCCGGCTACCTGCGTTTCATGGAGCGCGCCCGCAGCGAGTGGATGCGCGCGCTGGGCGTGGACCAGTTGGCGTACAAGCAGGCCACCGGGCTGGCCTTCATGGTGCGCGACATGCACATCGACTTTCTCAAGCCAGCCCTGCTGGATGATGAACTGACGGTAACGGTCGACGTCAAAGAACGGCGCGCTGCCAGTATCCTGTTCACCCAGACGATCATGAAGGCGGACGGCAGTTGCCTGATCCGCGCCAGCGTGCGGGTGGCCTGCGTCGATCTCCAGCGCATGCGGCCGGCACCGATTCCGGCCGACCTGATTCCTTAAAGAACAACCAAGCCGAACCGGCGGAGTACCTGCAAGCAATGAACGGTGGACTGAACATTTTCACGCTGATCGCGGATTCGAGCCTGCCGGTGAAACTGGTGCTGCTGGTATTGCTGGTGTTCTCGTTCCTGTCCTGGGTCATCATCGTGCGCAAGTATTCGCAGACCAAGGCGGCGATGGAGAACGCCGAGGAGTTCGAGGAGCGCTTCTGGTCCGGCGGCGACCTGGCTCAGCTGTTCCGCGAGGTCAGCAGCCGCCAGGGCGGCACCGGCGGGATCGAGAACATCTTCGAGTCCGGCTTCCGCGAGTTCGCCCGCCAGCGTCAGCGCAAGACGCATGACACCCGCAGCGTGATCGAGGGTTCCGAGCGTGCCATGCAGGTCGCCGGCACGCGCGAGATCGGCCTGCTCGAGCGCAACCTGGAATTCCTCGCCAACGTCGGCTCGATCAGCCCGTACGTGGGCCTGTTCGGCACGGTGTGGGGCATCATGGGTGCGTTCCAGGGCTTGGGCGAGATGAAGGACGTCACCATCGCGGTGGTCGCCCCGCACATCTCCGAGGCGCTGATCGCCACCGCCATGGGCCTGTTCGCCGCGATCCCGGCGCAGTGGGCGTACAACCGCTATGCCACCAAGGTCGAGCGCATCGCCTCGCGCTACGACGTGTTCCAGGAGGAGTTCTCCTCCGTGCTGCAGCGGCAGATCCAGACCGACGACGTCGCCTGAGCGGAGAGCACTCATGCGAACCTCCGGCCGTCAGCGGCGCTACAAGCTCAAATCCGAAATCAACGTGGTGCCCTACATCGACGTGATGCTGGTGCTGCTGATCATCTTCATGGTCACCACGCCGATGATGAAGTCCAACGTGGACGTGAACCTGCCGCAGGCTGACGCCAAGTCGCTGCAGCAGAAGAAGGACCCGGTCATCGTCACAGTGAAGCAGGACGGCCAGCTGTTCCTGACCCTGCCCGGCGCCGAGAAGGAACTGCTGGACGCGGCGGCGCTGCAGACCAAGGTCGGCGCGTTCGTGCGCACCAATCCGGACGTCAACGTGCTGGTGGCCGGCGACGACCAGGGGCACTACGGCGGCGTGGTCCAGGTGCTGGCCGACCTGCAGCAGGCCGGCGTCTCCAAGGTCGGCCTGATGGCCCAGCCGGTGCAGGGCAAGAGCACGTCCGATGGACGAAAGTAAGGCGACGCCGAAGGCGGTCGTAGTCTCCGCCATCCTGCACATCGGCATCGTGGGGTTTCTGTTCCTCGCGGTTTTGCCGTGTTCGAGTTACGAGAATTTCTTCAACGCGCTGCATCTGCCGGCGTGGATGAACCCGATTGCCTGCGCCAAGCCGCTGGAGCTGCAGGGGCCGATCATCGAGGCGACCCTGATCGGGCGCACCGGCAGCCCGCCACCGAAGGCGGTCAAGGCCAGGCCCGTGCCCGATTCCACCCCGCCGCCGCCGACCATCCCGCCGCCGACCCCGCCACCGCCGGTGACCCCGCCGGTAAGCCAGCTGCCGCCGCCGCCCAAGCATGTCGACGTCAAGGACCAGGAACGCGTGGTCGAGGACGCCGCCAAGCAGGCCGAAGACGCCAGGCAGTTGCAGGAAGAAAAGGAACGCCAGCGCCAGTCCGAGCTGGATGCCGAGGCGGCGAAGAAGAAGGCCGAGGAGAAGAAGAAGCTCGACGCGCTGTTCGCCAAGATGGATGCGGCCTCGGCCCAGACCAGGCAGCTGGACAACAAGGCAAGGCAGGCGAAGCAGCAGCTGGAGGACCTCAAGAACGCCCAGGATGACGGTCAGCCCGACCTGCCGGCCGCCGACCAGCGCCAGTCCGGCAACAACAGCCCGAACAGCAACCTGGCCGACGAATACGCCGCGGCCATTCAGAATGCGGTCACGCCCAATTGGTTAAGGCCGGATAACATAGCGGCGCTCCCCTGTCAGGTTCATATCGTGCAATCGCCCGGTGGCGACGTGATGAGTGCCACCGTCGATTCCAGCTGTCCGTACGACGAGGCAGGTCGCCGCTCGGTCGAAAACGCGGTGTTGCGCACCAAGACCCTGCCGTACAAGGGTTTTGAAAGCGTGTTCCAACGCAACCTTACCTTCACATTCAGGCCGCAATGATCAAGCCCATGCGCAAATTCAGCTCAAGCTTCGCCATCATCCTGCTGGCCGCCGTGGCCTTGTTCGCCGGTCCTGCCGCGGCCCAGTCGCTGAATGTGGACATCGTCGGTGGCGTCAAGACCGCCACGCCGATCGTGGTGGTGCCGTTTGCCCAGGCCGGCGGCGCCCCGCTGTCGACCGATGTCGCCGACGTGATGCGCAACGATTTCAACCGCTCGGGCAAGTTCCGTTCGCTGGCCAAGAGCGACATCGTGGAGTTCCCGTCGAAGGGAGCCGACATCAAGTTCCCGACCTGGCGCCTGCTCAAGCAGGACTACATCGTGGTCGGCAGCATCAGGGACGCCGGCAACGGCATGGTCCAGGTCGAATACGAGCTGTGGGACGTCAACAAGCAGCAGAGCCTGCTGCACCAGCAGATGCCGCCGGCGCCTGCCGGTGACCTGCGCAGCGTGGCGCACCAGATCGCCGACGTGATCTACGAGAAGATCACCGGCGTGCGTGGCGCCTTCTGGACCCGCATCGCCTATATCACCGCCGTCGGCCTGGGCAACAACACGACGTATTCGCTGCTGGTGGCCGATTCGGACGGCTACAACCCGCAGGTGGTGGCCCGTTCGCGTGAGTCGCTGCTGTCGCCGGCCTGGTCGCCGGACGGCAAGAAGCTGGCCTATGTGTCGTTCGAGAGCGGCAACTCGAACATCTACGTGCAGGACATCACCACCGGTTCGCGCCAGCTGGTGGAGTCGCACCCCCGCGGCATCAATGGTGCGCCGGCGTGGTCGCCGGACGGCAGCAAGCTGGCGGTGGCCCTGTCCTACGTGGGCAACCTCGAACTGTTCGTGCTGGACCTGGGCAGCCGCCATGAAACCCGCCTGACCAACAGCCTGTCAATCGACACCGAGCCAGTCTGGTCGGCGGACGGCCAGAGCATCTATTTCACCTCCGACCGTTCCGGCCGGCCGCAGATCTACCAGGTCCCGGCCAGCGGCGGATCGCCGCAGCGGATCAGTTTCCAGGGCCAGAACAACGCGAACGCTTCGGTGAGCTACGACGGCAAGCAGATCGCGATGGTGCAGGGCAATGGGAACGTGTATCGTATTGCCATCATGGATCGCAGCCTGGGTGACCAGGTGCGATTCCTCTCGCCGGGCCCGATTGACGAGTCCCCGAGTTTTGCTCCGAATGCCAGCATGCTGCTCTATGCCGCTACCGAAGGACGTCGCGGCGTGCTGTACGCCGTATCGGCTGACGGTCAGGTTCGCCAGCGCCTCGTACTTTCCGATGGCGACGTGCGCGAACCGGCCTGGGGGCCATACCGGCAACGATGATATTTTCATGCTGCTGCGCGAAAGTGCGGCAGCATGATGCCCAGGGATTGGGCCCGAACAGCGCCGGCAAGGCGCGTTTCGGTTTCCGGTGACGGCGCTTGTCGCGTCGAGAGCCAGTCAGGTGGATGGTGCAGGCTCACGCACCTTCGATCTTTCAAGTGTCAAAATAACAGCCGGTCAACCGGCGTCAGCTGTCCCGCAATTCCCATCGTCATTGTTTGTCGGAACTCAACCCGTAAGGAACGTCACCATGAATAAGACCGTTCGCGTCGCCCTGGTTGCCCTGCTCTGCGTAGGCGCGGCCGCTTGCTCCAAGAAGCAGGAAGTCAAACCGCAGCCGGCTCCGGAGCAGGCTGCTCCCGTGCAGGCACCCGTCTCTGACGGCAAGTACACCCCCGCCGATCTCGATACCGATGCCTGCCTGCGTCAGCGCGTCGTGTACTTCGACTTCGACAAGACCGAGATCAAGCCGGAGTTCCAGCAGATCATGGCGTGCCACGCCAAGTACCTGCAGGATCGCCCGATGTCGCACATCCGTCTGGAAGGCAACACCGACGAGCGCGGCACCCGCGAGTACAACCTCGGCCTCGGCGAGCGTCGTGGCAATGCCGTTTCCGACGCGCTGCAGGCCAATGGCGGCCAGGCCAGCCAGCTGGAAGTGATCAGCTATGGCAAGGAAAAGCCGGTTTGCCGTGAGCACAACGAGGATTGCTGGAGCAAGAATCGTCGTGTCGAGATCGTCTACACGGCGCAGTAATGATGAAGCGACTGGCTAACAGCTTTGCAGCCAGGATCAGCACGGCGGGCGCCATCGCGTCCGCCGTGCTGTTCGCGTTCCCGGCTTTCGCGCAGGATTCCCGGTTGAGCCTCGCCGATCGTGTCGCGCGGCTGGAACAGCAGGCACAGAACAAGGACCAGTCCGGTACGGGCATGGTCAACCAGATGCAGCAGTTGCAGGCCCAGGTGCAGCAACTGCAGGGTCAGGTCGAGGAACTGCAGCACCAGCTGCAGACGCTCGACGACAAGAACAAGGCCCAGTACACCGATCTCGATGCCCGGCTCGGGCGTCTGGAGTCGGGTGGCGCGGGCGCGGCGCCCGGCGCCGGCAACCCGGCGGCAGCGGCCGCGGGCAGCCCCGCCGCAGGTGCCAGCGCGAATGCGCCGGCAGCAGCGGCCGCCGGCAACGCTCCGGCGTCCGCAGCCAGCGCGGCTGTCGCCGCAGGCGATCCGGCGGCGGCGCAGGCGGCTTACGACGTGGCGTTCAAGGCGATCCGCGGCGGCAATTACGTGGAAGCCTCGCGCGAGTTCCGCAGCTTCATCCAGCAGTTCCCGAATCATCCGCTGGTTCCCAACGCCTGGTACTGGCTGGGCGAGTCGTACTACGCCACCACCAACTATCCGGTGGCGCTGGAGTCTTTCCAGCAGCTGCTGAGCCAGTTCCCGCAGAGTGACAAGGCGCCCGACGCCCTGCTCAAGGTGGGTTACAGCCAGCTCGAGCTGAAGAAGAGCGACGAGGCCAGGGCCACGCTGACCCAGGTCACCACGAAGTACCCGGGTTCCAAGGCGGCCAGCCTGGCGAAGGAACGTCTGCAGCGTCTGCAACTGCAGTCGGGCAACTGAGTCCCGCGGCGATGAGCGGTCATGACGCGCAGCAGGCGTCGGCGACGCCTGCCGTGGCCGTCCCGGAGCGGCTGCGCATCACCGAAATCTTCCACTCGATCCAGGGCGAAGCCGACGCGATCGGCTGGCGCACCGTGTTCGTGCGCCTCACCGGTTGCCCGCTGCGTTGCGTCTGGTGCGATACCGAATATTCGTTCCATGGCGGCGACTGGCACGGGATCGACGAGATCCTGGCCGAAGTCGCCTCGCATGGCGCGCGGCACGTCTGTGTCACCGGCGGCGAGCCGCTGGCGCAGAAACGCTGCCTGATCCTGCTGCAGCGCCTGTGCGATGCCGGTTACGAGGTGTCGCTGGAGACCTCGGGCGCGCTGGACGTCTCCGCCGTCGACCCCCGCGTGCGCAAGGTGATGGACCTGAAGGCGCCCGGCTCGGGCGAAAGCGCGCGCAACCTGTGGTCGAACCTCGATCATCTGCTGCCGCACGACCAGATCAAGATCGTCATCGCCAGTCGCGAAGACTATGAGTGGTCATGCGCCATGCTGGCCGAGCACAGCCTGGCCGATCGCTGCATGGTGCTGTTCTCGCCGGTCTGGGGCAAGGTCGAGCCGCGCGAACTGGCCGAGTGGATCATCGCCGACAGGCTGCCGGTGCGCTTCCAGCTGCAGCTGCACAAGCTGCTGTGGAATGACGCCGCCGGGAGATAGTTTCATGCGCCCGCCCGGGGCGCGGGAAGCGGGAACGGCCATCGGTGGCCGGACCCCGCAACGAACATCGCGCGCCGGCCTGTGTTGCCGGTGGCGCTTTCCGGCCGGTGACCGGTCGTACCCCGTGGATGCAAACCATGTCTGAAAATTCCCCCCGCAAGGCCGTCGTACTCGTTTCCGGCGGCATGGATTCGGCCGTCGTCATCGCCATGGCTCGTGAACAGGGCTATCAGGTGCACGCGCTGAGCGTCTCCTATGGCCAGCGCCATCATTCGGAACTGGCGGCGTCCGACCGCGTGTCCAGCATGCTGGGTGCGGTCGAGCACAAGACGGTGGGCATCGACCTGCGCAGCATCGGCGGCTCGGCGCTGACCGCCGACATCGACGTGCCGCTGGATGCCGCGGACGCCAGCGCCATCCCGGTCACCTACGTGCCGGCGCGCAACACCATCATGCTGTCGATCGCGCTGGGCTGGGCCGAGGTGCTGGGCTCCAGCGACATCTGGTGCGGCGTCAACGCGGTCGACTATTCGGGTTACCCCGATTGCCGGCCGGCCTTCATCGAGGCGTTCGAACAGCTGGCCAATCTGGCGACCAAGGCCGGCGTCGAGGGCGCCGGTATCCGTGTCCACGCGCCGCTGATGCGCATGAGCAAGGCCGACATCGCCCGCGAAGGGCAGCGCCTGGGCGTGGACTTTTCCGCCACGGTCAGCTGCTACCAGGCCGACGACGAAGGTCGCGCCTGCGGACACTGCGACGCCTGCCGCCTGCGCGCCCAGGGCTTTCGCGAGGCCGGGCTGGCCGATCCCACGCGTTATGCGTGATCCGGCCGCGGGGCGCTTGCTTGTGCCCTTGCCACGCAGCCCGTAAAATTGATCGCTTGAGTTTTCAACGATGGGTCGTTAGCTCAGTTGGTAGAGCACTGGACTTTTAATCCATTGGTCCCGGGTTCGAATCCCGGACGACCCACCAGTTTTCAGGGCGCCCTGCGGGGCGCTCTTTTTTTGCGCGTCGACATCGTGATCACCGGCCGGCGCGGGTGCTGGTCCACGCCGACATCATCGCGCTGCGCAACTGGGGTGGCGAGACCGGCTTGTACAGCAGCGGAATGTTCGCCGCGATGATCTCGCGCAGGTGGTCGACGCGGGTCTCGCCGGTGACCAGCAGTCGTGCGAACGGCGTGTCGCCGTCGCGCTGGTAGTGCTGGTCGAGCGCGGCGAACAGGTCCATGCCGCGGGTGCCGCCGCGCAGCTGCAGGTCGCTGATCACGATGTCCGGCGGGCCGGGCCAGTTCTCGACGGCCTCCATCGCCTGCAGGCGATCCTCGGCCACCTCCACCTCGCAGCCCCAGCTGCGCAGCAGGAAACGCACCCCGGAGAGAATGGCCGGGTCGTCGTCCACCACCAGCACCCGCTTGCCGCTCAGGTCGACCGGCATCTCGTGGGGCGCCATCGATTCCCCGGGGCTGGCGTGGGCGGTCGGCAGGCGGAAATGGAACACGCTGCCGCGACCGAGCCGGGACTGCACCCGCACTTCGGTGTCGAGCCGCACCGCCAGCCGCTGCACCGTGGCCAGTCCCAGTCCGAGGCCCGATTGCGAGCCATCGTCCAGTCCGGCGTCGGCGCGATCGTCGATGCGGTAGAACTCGTCGAACACGTTGGGCAGGTGTTCCGGCGCGATGCCGCTGCCGGTGTCCCAGACCTCGATGCGGACCAGCCCGTCACCGCATCGGCGGGCACCGATCAGCGCCCCGCCATGATGGGTGAAGCGCAGCGCATTGCTGACCAGGTTGTTGAGGATGCGGCTCAGCATCGTGCGGTCGCTGCGGACCCACAGCCGGGTCGGATGGATGAGCAACTGCAGCTCGCGCTGCTCGGCGACCATGTCGAAGTTCCGGGCGACTTCGGCAAACACCTGGGCCAGCGGGAACTCGCTGATCTCGACCTGCACCGCGCCGGTCTCCAGTCGCGACAGGTCGAGCAATTCGTTGAACAGGTGGTCGAGCGACTGCACGCATTCCTGGATATGGGCGATGCGGTCCAGTTGTTCCGGCCGGTCCTCGTCGACGCTGAGCGCGGAGGAGAACAGTGTCAGCGCGTAGAGCGGCTGGCGCAGGTCATGCGAGGCCGCGGCCAGGAAACGCGACCGTGCCAGGCTGGCGGCTTCGAGCGCGGCGTTCTTGTGCGCCAGTTCCCGCGTCGCCTGTTCGATCTGCTGGCGCATGCCGCTCTGGATGTCATGCAGCGTAGCGGCGGCATGATTGAAGCCCTGTTGCAGTTCGCCGATTTCCGTGCGGTCGGTCACCGGCACCTCGACCGGCCGGTCGCCGAGCCCCAGCTGATGCACGGCGCCGGCAAGGTGACGCAATGGCGCACTGATCCAGCGCGCCGCCTGCCACGCGAGCACCCCGGCGAGCAGCAGGCTGACCAGCAGGGCGATCAGCGCGTGACGCAGGCTGGCACGCTGCATGGCGATGGCCTGGTGCAGGCTGACGTCCACCCGCACCGAACCTTCGGCCACGCCGCCGGGCTGGTCGCGGTCGATCATCTCGCGCACCACGGTGAGGACTTCCGCCGGCTCGCGGTTGCCGTCGAGCTCGTTGTGGTCGGCAAGGATCTGGCCGGCACCGCTTCGTATCTGCACCCGGATGACATGCGGCAGGTCGCCCACCGAGTCGGCGATGCGGTTCAGCTCGCGCAACTGCATGTTGCGCAGCGGCTGCAGGCTGATCGAGGCGGCCTGGGTGGCGATGGCGTCGGCATTGCTCCGGGCCATCTCGCGCAGGTTGACCAGTTGGCGCTGGGCCATGAAGGCCGCCAGCAGGGCGGCGGTGATCAGGGCGGGCATCAGGGCCACGAAGGCCATGCGCTGCATCAACGACCGGCGTTGCCACAGTCGTTTGGGCCAGGAGTCAGCCGCCATGTCCATCCGTCCCGTCCCCCATCGCGCGTCGCGGACCGGTGGGCATTGATGCCGGGCCCGAAGTGCTGCCGGTTGTCCGGCGTCACACTAGCGCGAAACGGGTCGGCTTGGCAGCTGCCGCGATCCGTTTCAGTCCAGCGGGAATCGGCGCTGGCGCCGGCGCCGGGTCATGCGTTCGATCAGCAGGGGCAGCAGGGCGAGCAGGGCGATCGCGCCCAGCGGCAACAGCACCTCGCGGTGCAGGAACAGGCCCAGGCCGAGGCTGTCGCTCTGGCTCATCGCGTCGCCAAGCCCCGCGCCGATCGAGGTTTCGAAGATCAGCGCGACCGTGCCGCCCAGCCAGCTGGCACCCAGGAACAGCCACAGCGGGCAGCGCAGCCAGGCCAGCGCCACCGTGACCGCGCCGAATGGCACGACCGGAATGAAGCGCAGGAACAGGGTGTAGCTGACCGGGTGCCGCTCGAAGCCATGGTGCAGTCGCGCCACGATGGCCGGCGGCTGGCGGCTGCCCGGACCGAAGGCGTAGCGGCTGGCCAGGAACAGGATCAGCGATCCCAGGGTCAGCCCCAGCGACGAATACAGCGTGGCGTCGACCACCCCGAAGGCGAAGCCGCCGGCCAGGATCACCACGATGGTGCCGGGGATGCCGGTGGCCACGGTCAGCGTCAGCAGTCCGGTGAAGGCCAGTCGGCTCAACCACGGGTGGTCATCGATCTGCGCATGCAGGCTGGCCTGGTTGGCCAGCAGCCGGTGCGGGGTCAACTGGTCCAGCGAGCCGGAGGCGAACAGCACGACGCCGGCAAGCACCAGCAGCACCAGCGGCAGCGTGGCGCGCCAGCGGCTCAATACGGCGTGCCGCTGGCGCCGTAAGTGGCCAGTACCGCACGGGCCTGGTCACGCAGGATGTCGCGGCGAACCGAGATGTTGCGGCGCTCGAGTTCGCCGATCCAGTCGGTCGGCAGCGGGCCTTCGTCGAAGTCGGTCAGCTCTTCCACGTCTTCGGCGCGCGCTCCGATCAGCAGTTCGTCGATGCCGGCCCAGACGCTGGCGCCGTAGCACTGGCAGCACGGCTGCGAGCTGGTGGCCAGCACGTAGTGGCCGCCGTCCTCGTTCAGCCGGTGCCGGCTCAGCCGCTGCTGGGCGATCATGATCACCATCATTTCCGCGTGCGCCACCGAGCAGCTCTGCGGCACCACGCGGTTCACGCCCACGGCGACCAGCCGGCCGCTGTGGTTGTTGAACACGGCCGCGCCGAACGGACCGCCGCCGCCGCGCTCGACGTTCTGTCTCGACAACTCGATCGCCAGGCCGACGCGTTCCTCGTCACTCTGGTAACGCCTGTTGGTATCCACCACGTCGCCGATCCACGGCGGCAGGGTCAGATGGATTTGCAGGGGCAACATGCGGTTCTCCGTTTACTGGCCGGCGGCCCGGGCCCAGACGTCGCGCAAGGTCACCGTGCGATTGAACACCGGAGCCTCGGCGCGATGGTCGACGCGGTCGGCCACGAAGTAGCCCAGGCGTTCGAACTGGAAGCGCTGTTCGGGCTCGACACGGGCCGCGGCCGGCTCCAGCCACGCCTGCACCACGCGCTTGGCGTCGGGGTTGATGTGGTCCAGCCAGGTCTTGCCGTCTTCCTCGTTGTCGGGCGCGGGCACGCTGAACTGGCGGTCGTACAGGCGCACCTCGGTGGCCACCGCGTGCTTCGCGCTGACCCAGTGGATGGTGCCCTTCACCTTGCGGTCGGCCCCGGGCAGGCCGTGGCGGGTTTCCGGGTCCAGCGTGCCGTGCAGCGCGATGACGTTGCCGTCGGCGTCCTTGATGATGTCGGTGCACTTGACGATGCCCACGCCGCGCAGGCGCACTTCGCCGTCGGGCTTCAGGCGGTGGAAACCCTTCGGCGGCACTTCGGCGAAATCGTCGCGCTCGATCCACACCTCGCGGGCGAACGGCACCTCGCGCGTGCCGAAGCTCTCGTCCTTCGGGTGGTTGGCGAAGCCCAGCGTTTCCTCATGGCCTTCGGGCAGGTTGGTCAGCACCAGCTTCAGCGGGTCGAGCACCGCCATGCGCCGCGCCGCGGTGGCGTCCAGGTCCTCGCGGATGCAGCCTTCGAGCACGGCGTAGTCGATCACGCTGTTCTGCTTGCTCACGCCCAGCCGCTCGATCAGCAGGCGCAGTCCGGCCGGGGTGAAGCCGCGGCGGCGCAGGCCGCGCAAGGTGTTCATCCGCGGGTCGTCCCAGCCGTCGACGAAGCCGTCGCTGACCAGTTGGGCCAGCTTGCGCTTGCTGGTGATGCAGTAGCTGAGGTTGAGTCGGGAGAATTCGATCTGGCGCGGCTTGGCCGGCTGCGTGGGCAGGCCCGCGGCGAGCAGCGGCTGCCACAGCTGCGGATGGTTCGGCAGGTCGACCTTGTCGACGAACCAGTCGTACAGCGGGCGGTGGTCCTCGAACTCCAGCGTGCACAGCGAATGGGTGATGCCTTCCAGCGCGTCGGACAGGCAGTGCGCGTAGTCGTACATCGGGTAGATCGGCCACGCGTCGCCGGTGTTCTGGTGGGCGATCTTGCGCACCCGGTAGATCGCCGGGTCGCGCATGTTGATGTTGCCCGAGGCCATGTCGATCTTCGCGCGCAGGGTCTTGCTGCCGTCGGCGAATTCACCCGCGCGCATGCGCGCGAACAGGTCAAGGTTCTCTGCCACCGAGCGCTCGCGATACGGCGAATGGCGGCCCGGCTCGGTCAGCGTGCCGCGGTACGCGCGCATCTGCTCGACGTCGAGGTCGTCGACATAGGCCACGCCGTCGGTGATCAGCTTGCACGCCGCCCGGTAGAACACCTCGAAGTAGTCCGAGGCGTGGCGCAGCTCGTGCCAATCGAAGCCGAGCCAGCGCACGTCGTCCTTGATGCCCTCGACGAATTCGGGGTCTTCCTTGCCCGGGTTGGTGTCGTCCAGGCGCAGGTTGCACCAGCCGCCGAATTCCTTCGCGATGCCGAAGCTCAGGCAGATCGCCTTGGCGTGGCCGATGTGCAGGTAGCCATTCGGCTCCGGCGGGAAGCGGGTGTGGATCGCCGTGTGCTTGCCCGAAGCGAGGTCGTCGCGCACGATCTGCCGGATGAAATCCTGGGGTGCCGCGGCCGGCGGCGGGGCGGGTGCGGCGGCGGGCTGATCGGTCGACATCGGGCTGTGGCTCACGGACGGTGGTGGAAACGTGCAAGTTTACCCTGTCACCGTGATCGGGGCAGGGCGGCCGGCTTGCCCCGCGCTGCCGTGCGGGTTAGCGTGCAGCCCATGCACATCGTCTATCGCGCCGAGAACCTGTTCGATGCCCATCTGGTCAAGGATGCGCTGGAAGCCGGCGGCATCCCCGCGTTCATCGCCGGCGAGTACCTGACCGGCGCGGTGGGCCAGTTGCCGGCGATGGATTACATCGCGGTGATGGTGCCCGAGGCCGCGCTGGCCGACGGCCAGGCCATCGTGGCCGGGGTCGAGATGCAGCTGAGCGAAGCGCGCGAAGCGATGCGCGACGACGAACTGCCCGGCGAGCCGCTGCCCCTGCCGTGCTGAGCGGCGCTTCACGGCGTGAATTCCCGAGGAAACGACATGCATGAACTCGCCGCGCTGATCCGCGCCGTGCCCGACTTTCCGCGCGCCGGTGTGGTGTTCCGCGACGTGACGCCGCTGCTGGCCGACGCCGCGGGCTTCGTCCGCTGCATCGATGCGCTGGCCGAACCGTGGCTGGGCCGTGGCGTGCAGGCGGTGTGCGGGATCGAGGCGCGCGGCTTCATCTTCGGCGCGGCGCTGGCGCAAAAAATGGGCGCGGGCTTCGTGCCCTTGCGCAAGCCCGGCAAGCTGCCGCCGCCGGTGATCGCGGTGGACTACCAGCTGGAGTACGGCACGGATCGGCTGGAAGTCCAGCGCAACGCGATCCGCCCGGGCGAGCGCGTGCTGCTGGTCGACGACGTGCTGGCCACCGGCGGCACGCTGGCTGCGGCGCGGGCGCTGGTCGCACAACTGGGCGCCGAGCTGGTCGGCGCCAGCGTGGTGATCGAACTGGACGCGCTGCGCGGGCGCGAGCGCTGGCCCGGTGGCGAGCCGCTGCACGGCCTGCTGCACTACTGAGTGACGGTGACGCTTTCGACGTAGATCAATTCGCAGGCGCCGCCACCGGTGTCGTCGCGGGTCATCGAGGTGTTCCAGTGCCAGCCGTCCGCTCGGCTGGCATCGACCAGGAAGCCTTCGATGTGCACCACCTGGCCCGGCCGGATCAGCTCCAGCTGGTGCTTCACGTCCTCGTCGGCCGGGATCATGTGCATGTTGGCGCTGGAGGTTTCGATCTCGCGGCGCGGTATCGGGAAGTCCTTCACGTGCCAGTAGTAGAAGCGCCCGGACTGACTGATGTCGATGCCGGCCAGCACGGTGCTGTCGGACATGCGGCCCCAGCCCAGCGCCAGGTCCAGCGGCACCAGGTCGCCATCGCGGGAGCCTGAATAGTCCTTGCGCGACAGCACCCGCGCGGTGATGTCGAAGTGGGCGCGTGTCTGCAGGCTGACGCCGTCGCGTTGCAGCAGTGCGCCGTGGTCCAGATCGACCTGCTGCGGCGCCTCGGAGGCCAGCACACCCGGCCCGGTTTCCACCGCGGCATGCTGCCGGTGCGCCAGCACGAACACCAGGGCCAGCAGCACCGCGGCGGCGATCAGCAGTTTGCGCATCGTCAGGGGGTCCGTGGTCGGCTGGCTGCTTGCGTGGATGATGGATGCCGGCTTGCGTCCGGCCGTTCGGCGTCAGCCGGCGGAGACCCTGGCCGCCGGCGGCGTCGCCGCGGTGTGCGCGTCCAGCAGGTCGGCGGGCAGCTCGCGCAGCACGTCGGCGAGACGCTTCAGGAAGGCGTCCATCGCCGAGCTCTTGCGCCAGACCATCGCGATGCGCCGGCTCGGCGGCGTTCCCCGGAACTCGATCAGGTGCAGGTTATCCAGCGGCGCCACCGGCGGCTTCACCGCGGTCACCGGCAGCAGGGTGATGCCCACGTTGGCCGCCACCATCTGGCGCAGGGTTTCCAGGCTGGTGGCGCGGAAGCCGGAATGTTCACCCGCGCCGGCCATGTGGCAGACCTCCAGCGCCTGGTCGCGCAGGCAGTGGCCGTCCTCCAGCAGCAGCAGGTTCTGGTGGGTGAGGTCGGCCAGCTTCAGCTGGCCCTGCTTGTGCGCCAGCGGATGCGCTTCGGACACCGCCAGCAGGAACGGTTCCTCGAACAGGAATTCCTGGTGCAGGCTGTCCTCGTGCAGCGGCAGGGCGAGGATGCCGGCGTCGAGCTTGCCCTCGTGCAGCAGGCGCAGCACGGTCTCGGTCTTCTCCTCGACCAGCAGCAGTTCCAGTCGCGGGAAGGCCTTGCGCACCAGCGGCAGCACATGCGGCAGCAGGTACGGCCCCAGCGTGGGGAAGATGCCCAGCCGCACCGTGCCGGATTCCGGGTCCAGCGTGCGCCGGGCCACGCCGCGGATCTGCTCGATCTCGTTGAGCACGTTGCGCGCGCGCATCGCGATGTCGCGGCCGACCTCGGTCAGCAACACCTTGCGCGGCGTGCGCTCGACCAGCGGCACGCCCAGCTCGTCCTCCAGTTTCCTGATCTGGGTGGACAGGGTGGGCTGGCTGACGAAACAGGCATTCGCGGCACGCCCGAAATGACGGTGCTCGGCCAGGGCCACCAGGTATTGAAGGTCGCGCAGATTCATCGCTCATCCCGGTACGACAATAGCCAGAATCTATGGGCGAGATGGTAACAATCAATTGGAGCAATGCAAGAAGGCTCGGTACGCTGTCTGCCATTGATCTCGTGACAACCCGCGCGTCGGAGTCCCCTCCCTCTCCCCCGCAGGCGCGCGGGCTTCCCCGGCCGGCCATGAAGTCCGCTTCATCGCCGGTTTTTTTTGGGCCCGTGCCAGGCTGATGCCCGGCCATGCCTTCTGGCACTGGGTCGAAGGTCATGGCGGCTCTAGCTTGGGGATTCTCCACAACCCAGGGAAACCACCATGCGCCGTCTCGTCCGCCCGCTCCTGCTTACCGCGCTCGCCACTTGTTGTGGCGCCGCGTTTGCCGCCACCGCCGACCAGGCGCCGCAGGGTCGCCTGCCGGGCTGGGCGGTGCCGCAGTCGTACCAGCTGGCGTTCAAGGTCGATCCGGCGCAGCAGGACTTTTCCGGCACCACCACGATCAAGGTCAAGCTGAACCAGGCCTCCGACCACCTGTGGCTGGATGGCGCCGAACTGAAGGTGTCGAAGGTGACGATCACCGACGCCGCCGGCAAGACGCACGCGGGCAAGTACGTCAACGTCGACCCGAAGGCGGGCGTGGTGCGGGTGGATTTCGGCAGCACGCTGAAGCCGCAGGACCTCACCGTGAAGTTCGAGTACAGCGCGCCGCTCAACCAGCAACTGCAGGGCCTGTACAAGGTCACCGCCAAGGGCCAGCCGTATGCGATGACGCAGATGGAGCCGATCAGCGCGCGTTTCGCCTTCCCCGGTTTCGATGAACCCGGCTTCAAGACCCCGTTCGACATCAGCATCACCGTGCCTGACCACGAGAACGTGGTGGCCAATACCAAGCAGGTGAAGGAGCAGCCGGCCGGCAAGGGCTGGAAGACCGTGACCTTCGCCCAGACCCAGCCGCTGCCGACCTACCTGGTCGCGTTCGCGGTCGGCCCGTGGGACATCGTGGACGGCCCGGACATCTCGCCCGACGCCTACCGCAGCGAACCGCTGAAGCTGCGCGGCATCGCCGCCAAGGGTGAAGGCCATCGCATGGAACACGTGCTGGGCGAAACGCCGAGCATCATCCATGCGCTGGAGAACTACTACGGCTTCGGCTATCCGTTCGGCAAGCTCGACCTGCTGGCGGCGCCGGATTTCGAAGCCGGCGCGATGGAGAACCCGGGCCTGGTGACGTTCCGCGACTGGCTGCTGCTGCTGGACAAGGATTCCCCGGCCCGCAACGTGCAGGGCTCGTTCAACGTCAACGCGCATGAGCTGGCGCACCAGTGGACCGGCGACACGGTGACCACCGCGTGGTGGAACGACATCTGGCTCAACGAGGCGTTCGCGACCTGGATGCAGCAGAAAGTCACCATGCAGGTGCATCCGGAATACCGCGCCGACCTCGACCGCGTGCGCGGCGCGCAGGGCGCGATGAGCAACGACAGCCTGGTCAGCGCGCGCAGCATCCGTCAGCCGATCTCCGGCAACGGCGACATCATGACCGCGTTCGACGGCATCACCTACCAGAAGGGTGCCAGCGTCATCGCCATGTTCGAGAACTACGTGGGCGAGAAGACCTACCAGAAGGGCATGCGGGCGTACATCCAGAGCCAGAAATTCGGCAACGCCACCGCCGACGACCTGGTCTCGGCGATCGCCACCGCGGCCGACAAGGGCGACGCGTTCAAGCATGCGTTCAAGAGCTTCCTCGACCAGTCCGGCGTGCCCTACGTGGCCACCAAGCTGGAACAGAAGGATGGCAAGACCGTGCTGCAGCTGAACCAGAGCCGCTACCTGCCGCTGGGCAGCAGCGGCGACGCCAAGCGCATCTGGGGCGTGCCGGTGTGCGTGCGCTACGGCACCGTCGATGGCAGCAAGGTCGCCTGCGACATGCTCGACCAGGCCACCGGCTCGATGGAGCTGCCCGGCGCCAGCAAGTCGACCTGGGTGATGCCGAACGCGAACGCCAGCGGCTACTACCGCTTCAGCCTCGACAAGGACGGGCTCGACCGCCTGATCAAGCAGGTCGGCACGCTCAGTGACGCCGAGCAGCTGGCCTACGCCGATGCGATCAACGCCAGCTTCCGCCGTGGCGATCTGGATGCCGGCCAGGTGCTGGCGGCCATGCAGCCGCTGACCGGCTCGAAGATCCGCGAAGTGGCCACCGTGCCACTGGGCACGGCCAGCGGTCTCTACCATCGCATCGCCACCACCGATGCCCAGCGCGCCCGTCTGGCCGCATGGGCAAAGGCCGCCTACCTGCCGCGACTGGAGCAGCTCGGCTATCAGCGCAAGGCGGGCGAGCCGGAAGACGATTCGCTGATGCGCAGCAGCCTGGCCAGTTCGCTGGCGTTCGATTTCAAGTTGCCCGAAGTGCGTGCGGCCCTGCTCAAGCAGGGTGATGCGGCGTTGAAGCCGACGGCGGATGGCCACCTGAACCTGGCCGCGGCCGATCCCGACCTGCTCGGCGATGCGCTGGGCGTGGCGGTGCAGGAACACGGCAAGAGCGCGGTTGATGCGCTGATCGCCGAGTTGCCGAAGACCAGCGACCCGGCCTTGCGCAACGGCATTCTCGGTGGCCTGGCCAGCGTGGAAGATCCGGCACTGGCCGAGCAGGTGCGCAACTTCGCGCTGACCAAGCCGGTCAAGGTCGGCGAGATGGCCATGCTGCTGCGCGGTGGCCGCGATACGCAGGCCCAGCGTGACGCGATGTGGAACTGGTTCACCGCTCACTACCAGCAGATCCTCGATCGCACCGGCAGCTTCTCCGGCGGTCGCCTGCCGTCGCTGGCCGCCGGTGGTGGCTGCTCCACCGCCGAGTACGATCGCCTGCAGGCGTTCTTCAAGACCCGCGAGAAGGACGCTGCCGGCATCGGTCGTGGCCTGGCCCAGACCGGCGAATCGATCCAGCTGTGCAGTGCGCTGACGGCGAAGCAGGACCCGGCCAGCATCCTGCGCTAAGCGGCAACGAGGTATCCGCCGCCGGCACGGCATCGTGCCGGCGGCGCTTTTTTATCCGGGCGTGCCCGCCTCTGGCGTGCCCGGCTCTTTCGGCAAGCCGGCTTCCATCCAGCCGTCGATGAACACCTCGAGGGCCAGTCGCGCGGGCGGCACGATGCCGGCCTCGCGCACGAAGGCGGCGGCGGACTGGATCAGCAGTTGTCGCGACTGGCTGGAAGCCTGTCGTGCGGCGGCTTGTTGCTGGCGCAATTGCACGATATGCGGCGACGGCTGTCCGGGCCTGGCGAACTTCTGGTGGCGACGCAATTCGTCGGCGACCTGCCCGGTGTCGAACGCTGCCTTCAGCACGGCCTTGCGTGCATGCAGCAGGCGAACCAGCTGGCTGGCCGCCGGTGAGGGCCGGGCATCGACGCCCGGGGTCCGCAGGATCGCGGCAAGTTCGGGCGAACAGGAGGCAGGGCAGCTTCCACCGGCGACGAATTGCTCCAGGTCGCGCAGAAAGGCAGCATGGTGGAACGGTTTCGGCGTGGCCATGGCAAACCTTTGCTGGGGAAGCGGCGACGATACGTGCTTGCACCGCCACACGCCACGCGTGCCCGCAACACATGTTCCATCCGCCGTATCCGTTCACACCCCGGGCGGCGGGACCGCGATAAAATTGCCCCGTTGCACCGATGTGCGCCCGGGCCCTGTTCGGGACCGGCGCCGTCCTTCAACCCACATCTCCATCGGCATCGCCTACAGGGGGCTTGATGATCGAGCTGGAAATCCAGGGGCTTTCGCAAAGTCGCGAAGGTCTGCTCATCGAAGTTGGCCGTTTCATTCTTGCCAGCGGTTTCACCTTGCAGCGCCAGCGTCTGGTGCAGGACCCCCATGGGACACTGTTGACGATGGTGGTGCGCGGCTCGCCGCGCAAGAAGCGCGAACTGGAAGCGGCGCTGGAAGGTTATGACCGCTTCGTCAGCTTCCGGATCACGCCGTTCGTGGAAGGCGAGGAGCAGCCGCATTTCGGCGCCACGGTGAAGCGGGCGACCTATCTGCCGCCGCCGGCGCCCGAGCCGGTCACGCCTGTCGCGAAGGTGGCGGCGCCTGCACCGGCGCCCGTCGCTTCGCCTGCCGCATCGCCATCGAGAGAAGTGCTGACGGACGAGCCCTTCGCGGTGGCGCCGATCCTGGCCCGGCCCGCGAAGACTGAAGCCGTGCAGACCATTCCGGCGGCGCCGCCTGCGCCAGCGGAGCCGGACTTCGAATTCATCCTGCCCACCACGCGTGCGCCGGCGCCGCCGCCTGTCGCATCGGTGGAGGCGAATCCCTTCGTCGACGTGGTGGCCCTGGACGCGGACGAGAGCGCGGTCGACAAGGCGCTGCAGTCACTCGAATACGACTATCCGAAACTGATGCCCAGGCTGCTGGTATTGAGCGGCGCGGTGCCGGACGGCGCGCGCGAATCCTCGCTGGCGCTGGCCGGTCAGCGCGCCGGTGCGTGGGTGTTCGCGCGGGAATACGCGATGGATGGTGGCCTGGGCCTGACCGATGCACTCGAGCGCATCGGCACGCCGGCCTTGCGGGCGCTGGTGGAAGTGGATCAGCAGGGGTCGCAGCTGCACATCCTCGACAGCCCGCTGTGCACGGAGCAGGGCCACTCCGGCTGCAGCTTCTTCAGTGGATTCCTCGAAGGCTTGCTGGGACCGGTCATCGCGCCGGGGAGCCTGTCGATCTTTCCGGTGTGTTGCCGCAGCTACGGCGCGGACGAATGCGTGCTGGCGATTTCGGAGTGATCGGGTCCGCCGGTCGCCGCGCAGCGGACTGCTGATCGCCGGCATTTCAAAAACCGGTGGCTCGCGCGTCTCACAGGTCAACTCGGCATGACGAGGCGGACCGATGCGCATCGAACAAATCAGCAGGACGACCCGCTTGTGGATGGAGGCCGTGCGCAGTCGCTGGTCGCTGCGCCAGGCCTCCGGTGACGGACGCTGGCAGCTGGCCCTGCACATGACCAGCTGGCTGCGGCTGTGCATCCGCCAGACGCAGTGGCTGCGTTCGCTGCATGCGCGCGAGGCGATGTGGCGGGCGGCCCAGGCCGATCCGCGGCTTTTCGAGCGCTGGCACCGGCCCTACATCTCGACGCACTTCAACGCCGCCGCGCGCCGTCGCATCGTCAATGCGCACTACGATTTCGTGATGCGACGCTTTCCCGCATGGCTGGCCGAACGCATCGTGCTGGGTGGTGGCGCGCGCCTGACCACGCTGCGGCTGGAGGATGCGGCCGACGTGCACCTGCACCTGCGCAAGCCTTCGCGCGCCGACGCGGGCGAGCTGAGCCTGTTGCTGCTCAGCGACGACAAGGACGTGCTGGCCTCATGCATCCTGACCTTCGATCGGCGCGACAGCGTCACCATCGGGGCGTTGCGGGGCGCGGGCCCGCATGCGCCGTTCGAGGCGACGCGGGAATTCATCCGGGGCAGCCACGGCTTGCATCCGAAGGACCTGCTGATGTCGCTGGTGCGCGAGCTGGCGGCGCTGCACGGGTTGAAGCGGATTCGCGCCGTCACGGCGGCAGCCTGCGTTGGCCAGTCGGGTGCGGATGCCGACGGTGCGGACGTGGAAGCTGCCGCCAGCGGCGATGCATTCTGGGAGGCACAGGGCGGCGTGAGCGCCGGCGCAGGCTGTCATGCGCTGCCGTTGTCGCTGATTCCCGCGCCGTGCGCCGAAGGTCCGCGCAGCCGCCGCGAAAAGCAGCAGCGCAGCGAAGCCTTCCGGCGGGAAGCCGGTGACGCCTTCGCGGCCGCGTTGCGGCGATCGACCGGAGCGCAGCCTGCCGCCGCGGAAACCGCGGACCCGCGCGAAGGCGCGGCGACGCCGGCCCAGCGATTTCGCGGCGGCGAGAAACACCCGGCCGCTTCCGCCGGCCTGCTGGCTGCCGGTCCATGACGCGCGCGCGGCGGAATCTAGAAGTGGAAGGTCCCGTTGAACAGGACCAGCCGGCCCTGACGCACCGGCACGAAGGACGACTCGGCGTTGATCGCGTACAAGGTGCCTCCGAAAAGATTCTTCACGCCCAGCGTCAGCGTCCAGGGATCGGCATACCAGCTCAGGTTCGCCTCCGCGCTGAGCTGGCTCGGCATGCGGAAATAGCCGCCGTCCTCGGTGCGTCCACTGGTGCTGCTGCGCCCGAACACGCCGCCGGCCACGCCCCAGGATTGCAGGGCAGGGCGCTGGAAGCGGTAGCTGGCCCAGGTGTTCCACTGGTGCCGCGGCGCGCCGTACGGGGCACTGCCGTCGTGGTTGCGGATGCGCGCGCCGGTATAGCTGGCCGAGACATCCAGCCCCGGCAGGACCTGGCCGTCGAATTCGATCTCCACGCCGGTGTTGGTCTGGCCCGGACCCGGCACGGCGAAATGCGGCGATTCCGGCGCTACCTGGCTGATGCTGTGGTCCAGCCGGATGCGGTACCAGGCCAGCGTCAGCCTGGCGCGCTGATCGAACAGGCCGACCTTGCTGCCCAGCTCGAGCTGGTGCGACACCGACGGCGGCAGCGGGCGACCGTCCTCGCCCAGCAGGGCATCGGCCTGGAAACCGGTGTTGCTGGACGCGTAAAGCGACACATCGGGGCTCGGCTGATAGACCACGCCCAATCTCGGTATCCATCTCGACTGGCGCAGCGCGGGCATCGCCGCACCCGTCAGCTCGTAGGTGGCGTGACGCACCGTGGCCAGCACATGCCATGACTCGCCGATCGACACCTGGTCCTGAGCGAACAGCCCGAGCTGGCTCGACCACGATCCGCCCAGCGGACGGGTCTGGACGACGACGGTGTTCTTCGCCGACGCGAACGGCAGGAAGTCGTCCGCCTGCAGGTCGGCGTTGACCGCTGCGCCGGTGACCAGCGCGCTGGGCTGGTTGCCGTTGCCGGTGTGGGTGCGGGCATAGTCCACGCCCAGCAGCACGTCGTGCACCAGCGGGCCCTGCTCGAAACTTGCCGCCAGTTCGTTCTGCAAGGTGTAGAACGCGTCGGAATAGCGGTAGCTGCTGGCCTGCGCCTCGCTCAGGCCGAAATGCTGGGTGTCGGAGAACGCCCAGGCCTGGCCGCTGCTGCGCTGGCTCACGTACTGTCCACGGCTGCGCAGGCTCCAGTCGTCGCCCAGTGCCTGCTCGACCATGTAGAACGCACGCCGCGTGCGGAATCGCGCGTGGTCGTCGGGGTTGCCCAGCAAGCGGTCGAATGGCGACGCGCTGGCCAGCGACTGCCCGAGCAGCACCGTGTGGTCCGCAACCGGCACGCGGTTGTCGACGTATTCCAGGCCGAACAGCCACCGCGTGGTGTCGTCCTGCCAGCCGATGGAGGGCGCGAAGTAGGCGCTGCGCTGGCCGCGATAACCCTGCGCCGTGCGCTCGGCGCGATTGCCGGCGGCAACCCAGCGATAGGTGAGCCGGCCCTGCTCGTCGAGCGGACCGGCCAGGTCCACGCCCAGGCGGCTGCCGTCGCCCTGGCCGGTGGAGAACGTCAGCTGGCGTACCGGTTCGGCCTGCGGCCGCTTCATCACGATGTTCACCGAGCCGCCGAAATTGTTGTCCACCGACGACTCGCCGAGGATCGTCTCCGGGCCCTTCAACACCTCGACCCGCTCGATGCCGATCAGCGGCGGCAGATCCTCGATGCGCGCCACGCCGTTGGGCATGCCGTCGGTGAGGCCGTTGCCGGTGGTGAACCCGCGGATGCGGAACAGCGGCGGGCCGCCGAAGCCATCCACATAGTCCACGCCCGCCACGTGGCGCACCACGTCGGCCACCTCGAACGCCTGGCGGGAATCCATCAGGTCGCGCGTCACGATGCTCACCGACTGCGGCAGGTCGGCCAGCTCCGCGTCCGTGCGGGTGGCGCCCCGCGTGCTGTCGGCCAGGAATCCCCAGTCGCCCAGCACCAGGCCGGAGACCCGCACGGTATCCAGCACCGAGACGATCGGCACATTCGGCTTGGTGCCGCGCAGCGGGCTTGCGTAGGAAGTCGCCGGGCTGAACTCGCGCTGGTGCACCACCACCGTGCGGCTGCCGATCACCTCGTAGTCCAGGCCGGTGCCCTGCAGCAGGTGGTCCAGCGCGGCTTCCACCTTCAACCTGCCGGAGGTGCCGGTGCTGCGCCGCCCCGCGATCGCCTTGCTGGAGGCGAGTATCTGCACGTCGGCCTGGCGTCCCAGCGCCATCAGTGCATCGGCCAGCGGCTGCGAGGGTATCGAGAAGCTGGTGCGCTCGGCCTTCAGTGTCGGTGCGCCCGAGGCGACGGCAACGCCGGCGAAACCGGTCGCAGCGATCCATGCCAGGCCAACGCCGAACGCACGCTGCATCCGCTTCGCGGACGTCATCTGCAACACCTGCGCCCGTCGCCGCGACGCCATTTACGTTCCACCATCCTGCCCACCGTGCGTGCGAACCATGGTCAGGAGCGTGGCCGGTGGAAATCGGGCCGGGCCTTCGCCTCGAACATTTCCACCACCCACGCTCACGGCTCAGGGCTTTCCGGTGCCCGAAAGCACCACGTGATCGGCAAACGCGCTCACCTGCACGGGAAAAACGTGCGGCAAGGCATCGACCCAACGGCCAATGTTAGTCGTGTTGACGGTGCCGGTGAACTTCAGCTCGCCCAGGCGCGGATCGGCCAGCTGCACCGGCTGGCGGCTGTAGCGATTGATGTCGGCCAGCACGGCCGACAGCGGTTCGTCGACGAACTCCAGCCGGTGCTGGCGCCACGTCGCCGCGTGTTCCGGCGCGATCGTGCTGACGCTGAGCGCGCCACTGACCGGGTCGTACTCGGCGCGCTGGCCCGCCACCAGGTCCAGCCGGCCGGAGGGCAGGTCCGCATCGTCCGCGGCGCCGTTCGCCGGTGACAGCCGCACCCGTCCTTCGGTCACCGTCACGCTGACCCGCTGGCCGGTACGCCGCACGTTGAATGCGGTGCCGAGATCCTCGATGTGCAGGGGGCCAGCCGTCACCACGAACGGACGCTCGCGGTCATGCGTGACGGTGAAGAACGCCTCGCCGGCGCGCAGGTCGATGTCACGCCGGTGCTGCGCATAGCGGGTGGTCAGGCTGGAGGCCGCACCGAGTTCGATGGCGGTGCCATCGGGCAACTGGATGGCCCGATCCTCGGCCACCGCGCTGGCGTATTGCTGCGGCAGCGGGGAGTGACCCGGCCCGCCGCGCAGCATCCACCAGCCGCCCAGCAGCGCCATGCCGACCACCGCCGCGGCGGCCGCCAGCGGACGATACGGCCGCTTCGTGGCGCGCGGCGCGAACTCGTCGATCAGCTGCTGGCGCTGGCTGGGTGAGGCGTCGGCAGCCAGTTCGCCCAGCGCGTTGAGCTGGGCGAAGGTCTGGGCGTTGCTGGGATCAGCCGCCATCCATGCACCCCAGCGCTCAAGCAGGTCCGGGGACGGTTCGGGATCGCGCAACTGGGTCCACCACAGCGCCGCCGTGCGCGTGGTTTCCTCGTCGAATCCGGTATTGGTGGCCATTACGGCGTCTCCATTGCAAAACAGCGTTCACGGCAGTGCGCCATGGCCCGGCTGACGTGGTAGCGAACCATCCGTTCGCTGAGCTTCATCTCGGTGGCGATCGCGGAAAACTCGCGGCCTTCCAGCACGTGCAGCACGAACGCCTGGCTGCACTTGGCCGGCAACTCGCGCAGGGCGGCCTGCACCTTCTTCCATTGCTGGCCGGCCCACAGGTGCTGCTCGGGCAGCGGCGCGGCGTGCAGATCCTCGCTGGCGGGCGGGGGCGACAGGTTGACGCGCACCACGCGCTTGCGCAGGTAGTCCACCGACTGGTTGATCGCCATGCGGAACAGGAACGCCCGCGGCGTTTCCAGGTGGCCCAGGTCCTTCATGGTCAGCAACTTCACGTAGACCTCCTGCGCGATCTCCTGCGCGTCGCTGCGCGAATTCAGCCGGCACTGCAGCAGGGCCACCAGCGCAGCGTGATGCTCGCGATACAGCGCCGCCACCACCTCGCCATGGCTGGGCGCAGGGTCGAACTGCAGGTCGTCGTGGCGCGAGAGGTGTTCCATGAAACTGTGCGGACCGTCCATCAGGGTACTCATGGCGCGCTTGCGCTTGCCGCGGCTGTCGATTGCAGGCTTAGACGCGCCAGCCGGGCAAAATTGAAATGGCGCCAGAAACAAATGGGTATAGGCTTCACCACTTTCCATGGCAGGCGCCCCGATGAACGCTGTCCACGGCCAGACACCTAGCAAGGTACCGGAAGTCACCCTGCTGTTCTGGATCATCAAGATCGCCGTCACCACACTGGGCGAAACCGGTGGCGACGCGGTGTCGATGTCGATGAACCTGGGCTACCTCGTGGCGACCGCCATCTTCGCCGCGGTGTTCTTCGCGGCGGTGGGCGTGCAGATCGCCGCCACGCGCTTCCGTCCCTGGGTGTACTGGGCGGCGATCATCGCCACCACCACGGTGGGCACCACCCTGGCGGATTTCGTGACCCGCTCCCTGGGCATCGGCTACGCGGGCGGCAGCACGCTGCTGCTGGTGCTGCTGCTCGCCTCGCTGGCGGTGTGGCACCGCACGACGGGCACGGTGTCGGTCGAGTCGGTGAGCACGCCCCGATCCGAGATGTTCTACTGGACCACCATCATGTTCTCGCAGACGCTGGGCACCGCGCTCGGCGACTGGACGGCGGACACGGCCGGCCTGGGTTACCTGGGCGCGGCGCTCATCTTCGGCGGCTTGCTGGTGGTAGTCGCCGGCGCGCACTTCTGGACCCGGGTCTCCTCCACGCTGCTGTTCTGGACAGCCTTCGTGCTGACGCGGCCGTTGGGGGCTGTGCTTGGCGACTTCCTGGACAAGCCGCTGGCGTCCGGCGGGCTCGCCTTGAGTCGTTATTCCGCGTCGGCAGTGCTGCTGGTCTTCGTGGGGGTCTGCGTCATGTTTTCAGGCAAGAGGGCGGCTGGCGCGAGTCATTGAGGATGAGGTTTCGCGTTGTGAAGGCGGACTTCATCGGGACTCGTATTTTCGAGTTTTGAAGCAGGAGCATTCGTCTGCCTGCGGCAGCCGGGCCATCTTTCCCTGGGACCAAAATGAACCGACGTTTCCACGTGGCGCATGGCCTAGTCACCTGAGCGGTGTCGTTCGAGCGCGAAAGATCGCCGAACCTCGTTCATAAGGCGGCTTGCGCACACTGCGAACGTGCAGCTGTTATCACCATCAATTGTGGGAGATAAGACATAGCACCTCGATTTGTGAGATATGCAAAGTCACCCCCAGTCGTCCGAGCCGCTCACGTCATCCCGCAAGCCCTTGCCAAACCGGCCAATCTGCTCGCTTGACGGGTTCCCTTCGAAAGCTGAACATCCATTGCATATGCCCCGATATGGGGTCTACTAAGCGTTAGGCCGCACGGGAGAGTCACTTGCAAACCATCAAGCTCTTCAGTTTATCCGTCCTGGCAGTGATTGCGTTTGATGCGATCGCATCCGCGGCATCTCTAGCGCTGGGTTTCTCGTACGCCTATGCCAGTGTCGGCTCTGCTGTTCTCTACATTGCTCTCGCATTCTATGGCGCACGGAAGCTCGGTTTCTCGGCGGCAGTTTTACTTGGTGCGGTAATGGGTGTCACCGATGCAACGATTGGCTGGGCTATTTCTTGGGGCGTTGGCCCGGGCCGCCTTCCGGAGGGCACACTCACGCTATCAATTTGGCTCATCACTACAGCATTCGTTGTATTCCTCGGCGTCATTTACGGGCTTGTTGGCGGTGGGATTGGCGCGTTCCTCGCTCGCCGGCGTACGGCCTAACATTTCGTTCAAGGCGGACGGCTACGCCGCCGCTTAACTCCAGCGTTAGGTGCCATGCCAAAGTGTTTCGTAATTGAGGACGAGAGCCACGCTGAGCAAGTCAGTGAGCATCCGTCTTTAGGCAATGCGTGGGAAGCTTTGCGTCACTTGGCAACCATCCCGTGGGATTGCGAGCCAAACGTAGCACCCTGCAAGAGCTGGCAAACTTGTGGCCGCAACTACGAGATCATCGAGTACGAAACCTTTACGCAACCATGGCAAGAGATACGGCGGGTCGCTGGTCTCTCGGTAAGTACAAAAGGTGTAGTTTGGGGTACGGAGGCGCCGGCTCGTGGCACCTAACCACCCGTTCAAGGCGGACGGCTTCGCCGCCGCTTAACTCCAGCGTTAGGCCTATGAAATCGGACAACATCGCCGAAGTTTCAATTGACGCCACCGGCCGGCTTTGTGTGACGCCGGCGCTCATGAAATTTCCACTTATCTATCGCGCAGCAATGGAAGTGTATTGGGACGAGCAAGGTGGTTTCCTCCACTCTCCCACACCAAGGGAGTGGTCTTACTTGCAGTGGTTCCAGCAAATCATTGACGCTACACGAGATGAGTACGGCTGCTCTCTGGTTCTTACGCCAAGTACCCAGTGGTCTGGCGTTGAGTCGAGCGTCAAAGACGCTATTCTTATCAAACGGGCACGGTGAGCGCCTAACAGTTCGTTCAAGGCGGACGGCTCCGCCGCCGCTTAACTCCAGCGTTAGGCCTCTATGAAGCACGTTGCGATCACTATCCTATTGGCCCTTCTGGCAGCTTGCTCAACCAGTGGTCGCGACCTAGCTCGCGCTGATTCGACATCTAGCGACACGGCTATTGTCACCTACTACGATCGCAATGATGATGGCATCGTGGACTTGGAGATCCATCAACCTGACCATTGTGACGACTGTGACTGGGCGTTGGTAGACACTGATTTTAGCGGACGCTACGAGAAGCGCGTCAGATGGAGTTTCGGCATAGCCAAGAAAGCAATTGATATGCCTGTCCCACACAACGTGCCTCTCACAACCGGCCAGCCACCGTTATCCGGATGGGAGGACTGATGGCGGCGAGGCCTAACAATGCGTTCAAGCCGAAATTGCATCGCTACGCCAACAACATGGCCGATAAAGCTTGCCATGTTGTCAGCTACGCGCTGCAATTCGGCTTAACTTAGGCGTTAGCCATCATGGAAATCGAGCGTTTTCAAATTCCTGTACAAGACGTCGCCGGCGTTATCAGTCAGCGTGAGGTGACAGTCGTTGAGTCTGGCGACGACTATCGCGTAGTTCTCTCATGCGGCAACACTCTCTTCTCTGGAGAGGCCTCCGACATCTTTGCGGCCTTTGCACAAATTCGCGTAGCTCTGCGCAACGAAGGTGCCATTGCTCTCTGTTATGCTTCTCCAAAAAACGTTTTTCCATCACCCATGTCGCGAAGCATGGGTGGCGGCTTAAAGGCATATCGGCTTACCACGGGCAAGCAAGCACTCAAACAGGATTTAGTCTGCATCTTCGATACTGGCCCGGACATTGAGCCAGTCTCCCCAATGGAGCAACAGGCATTTTTCGATTCGTGGCTTCGTAGCCTTGGCCAAGGCAATGGCTAACAATTCGTTCAAGGCGGACGGCTACGCCGCCGCTTAACTCCAGCGTTAGGCCTTATGAAGCGGATTCTGCAATTATTTGTTGTTATCGCCACGCTCGCTGCTGTCGCTGGCTGCGACTTCGGCTGCGGCGATGAGGTGGTGTCGACTACCTCTTCCCCGTCTCACGCAATCAGCGCCGTCGTCTTCAATCGTAACTGCGGTGCAACGACGGGCTTCAATACCCAAGTATCTATAGTACCGGCAGGTGCTGCGCCGTCAGGGGCTGGTAACACCCTCATCCTGGACGGTACTGTTCCTCTCAAATTTCTTTGGGTGTCGGAGTCTAAGTTGCTGATCACAGGCCTCGGTTACGCCAAAGTATTCAAGCAAGAGCGATCGGTGGCTGGCGTCTCAGTTGTATATGACAGGTGAGAGGCTGGCCTAACATCTCGTTCAAGGCGGACGGCTTCGCCGCCGCTTAACTCCAGCGTTAGGCCTTTCATGCGAACACGCGAAGACTTTGATGCGGCTCTTCTTATCGTCGCATCGGTTGTGCGGTCGTGGGACCCATATCGCCTTGCGGGTTCAGGCGCACCACCCGACGAGTTCGACGCGGAGATTGCCAAGATGGTTTCTTGCATTCCTGGCATTTCAAACGCCGCTACAGCAGCGGCAGCCTTGGCATCGGTCTTCTCTGCGTCCTTCGAGCCGGAGCTTTTTTCTCCTGCGCAATGTGTGGCTCCTGGGCAAGAGCTCTTTGCTAAGCTGTCGGCAGCAGGCCTCCTGGCATCGGCCTAACAATTCGTTCAAGGCGGACGGCTTCGCCGCCGCTTAATTCCAGCGTTAGGCCTCAATGACTCAGCACAAGGCAAGAGGGTGCTTGGTCGCTCTTCTTTCGGCGGGGTGGTTGCTTCCGCTGTGGCTCGCCGTACACGCGTACTTGTCATTCTGGCAGGCCGAGGCATGGCCACTTCTGCAAGGCCAGCATCCCTTGAACTCCTTTCCCTTTATTCATTTCGCCGAGCAATGCTTCGGCATTGCGTGTACCTGGCTAGCGGCTGTAGTGTTTGGTTGGTCATACGCAGGGTATGCTGCCTTCATGGGGCGTCGTCGGGCGGCCTAACCACTCGTTCAAGGCGGACGGTTTCGCCGCCGCTTAACTCCAGCGTTAGGTCGCAAACATGGATAGTCGCGAATCTGTTCTAAAAGCGCTTCTTTCGTTTACGCGGCCAACCTCAGACATCGCTCGCAAACTCTCGGCTTACGACTGGGACGCTCCCAGCCCACTGGTCGTGCTGGAGGCCGTCCATATCTCTTCGACACTCAAGCATTTCATGGCTGGTGAACTTTCTTCGGCGCAGGTCGATGACTGGGCGAACTGCATAGAGTGCCGTGACGACATTGAGTACGATCCCTCCTCAGCAATCGGTTTGGCGCTTCACGAGCTTGCCAACCCATTGCTTACACGCCCTCTTACAAGGCAATCTGCAACAGCGCTGGTTGCAGCTCTTTCGTAGCTGCAACCTAACCCGTCATCCAAGCGGACGGCTTCGCCGCCGCTTAACTCCAGCGTTAGCCTCTATGAAACCAAAGACTGTCGTCCTGATGCTTTTCGCTGTCATCTCATTTCTTAGTGGTGCCTTGGGGCAATACTTTGCGCCAAGTGGTGCTCAGTCACCTTCGGATATTCCTTGCATGCTGGCTGGTGTGTTTCTTATCTTCGTTTGGTACCGTATCGACTCAGAGCAGCGTTCTTACAGACGCTCTGTTTGGCTCAACATCAGCGTAGTCGCTCTCGCCATTTTTGCGATGCCGTATTACTTCTTCAGGTCTCGTGGCATCAAAGGTGGCTTTGTTGCTTCAGGCATGTTCCTTCTGGCCTGTGTAGCCTCAGTTTTCCTTACTGGAGCGGGCCATTTTGCAACCTCGGCACTGCGCGGCTAACTACTCGTTCGAGGCGGACGGCTGCGCCGCCGCTTAACTCCAGCGTTAGGCCTCAATTGGAATTCGATGCTCATCACTTTGACCCGAATGGACAAAGCTGGTACCCGAAGGATGCACCTCTTCGGCTTGCCTCTCTACGCTTTCACCTTATTTGTTTGCTTAGTAACTTCCAGCCGCGGAGCTATCTGGTTCTTTGGCATCGCCACCGTTGTCGGCCTGGTATACACATTTCTGTACTGTAAGCTTTATGTCCACTTTTTGATCCATTCCGAGCTGCCGCGTAGCCGATTCATCGCCAGTATCCTTGGCGTTCAAGTTGTCATCGGCCTACTGTTGGCTGCGGTGGCCTAACAGTTCGTTCAAGGCGGACGGCTGCGCCGCCGCTTAACTCCAGCGTTAGGTCGCAGATGAGCCACTTCCGTGCATTTGAAGTTGAAGTACTTCGGCTTCTTGGCAATGCAACGCTCGGCGAGGCTGTGGTGGCAGCCGTCTGCCGTGACGCCGAGTTGGTCAGCTTCTACCATTCTGGCGTTGGGTACTTCCTAACCGTTCGCCATCATTTGCTGCCCAAGGCACGCGCGGTTCTTAGCCAACCGATGGTTCTTGGCCAAGTGGGCGAAGTGGCGGGTAGCTATCTCGTATTCGTGCAAGACAACGAACTCATGCTTGAGTACGCTGGCACAACCGATGTCCCAGAAAGCGTCCGAGATCTTCCTGTCAGGGTTGTAGCGCAAGGCGCTGCAACCTAACCACTCATCCAAGCGGACGGCTGCGCCGCCGCTTAATTCCGGCGTTAGGCACCAATGGAAGGTCACTTGCCAACACGACCTATGCCTTTCATTGAGGGAGACTTCAATGCTTGCGGTTGGGCAGAGAACGGCGACGAGAGTATCTACGTGCTCGACCGTGCCTCCCTCGTAGCAATCCCTGCCAAAGAGGGAGCACCCGTCTTCGTATGGAGCGACGACGAACCCGGTGAAATTTTTGGTTTCGTGGCGACGCTTCAGCACGTTACGCTTGGTGCCTTCACTGGCTGGCGCGCTCAACCTGTTCCAAGCACGTTTTATCGTGGCGACGTCCCCCCAGTTTTGAGTAGCACCTCGGTTTGGAGTCCAATCCCCCATCTGAAGGAGATTGGACGTGAAGAAACGCTTTTCCGAAGAACAGATCATCGGCTTCCTTCGTGAGGCGGAGGCTGGCTTGCCGGTGAAGGCGCTGTGCCGGCAGCACGGCTTCAGCGAGGCCTCGTACTACCTGTGGCGCAGCAAGTTCGGCGGGATGAGTGTGCCCGACGCCAAACGGCTGAAAGAGCTGGAGACGGAGAACGGTCGGCTGAAGAAGCTGCTGGCCGAGCAGGTGCTTGAGAACGAGGTCATCAAGGACGCCCTGCGAAAAAAGTGGTGAGCGCACCGGCTCGGCGCGAGCTGGTGCGGCAGATGGCCGAGAAGGGATTGAGCGAGCGACGTGCGCTGGCGGTCGTCGTCATGAGCGCCAGCGCGTATCGCTATCCGACACGCCCGGATCGCAACGGGGACCTCCGGCAACGGATCGTGGCCCTGGCGCAGCGGTACAAGCGCTATGGCGTGGGGATGATCCATCTGAAGCTGCGGCAAGCGGGGCTGCTGGTGAACTACAAGCGGGTGGAACGGCTGTATCAGGAAGCGAAGCTGCAGGTGCGGCGGCGCAAGCGGAAGAAGGTGCCCGTTGCCGAGCGGCAACCGTTGGCTCGGCCGAAGGCAGCCAACGAGGTCTGGTCTATGGACTTCGTGTTTGATCGCACCGCTGAGGGACGCGTCATCAAGTGCCTGACGATGGTCGATGACGCCACCCACGAGGCGGTTGTCATCGAGGTCGAGCGGGCGATCTCCGGCCTGGGCGTGACGCGGGTGATGGATCGCCTGGCGCTCAGTCGTGGCTTGCCCAAGGTGATCCGCAGCGACAACGGCAAGGAGTTCTGCGGCAAGGCGATGGTGACCTGGGCCCACGAGCGTGGTGTGCAGCTGCGCCTGATCGAACCGGGCAAGCCAAACCAGAATGCGTACATCGAATCGTTCAACGGCCGGTTGCGCGACGAATGTCTCAACGAGCACTGGTTTCCCAGCCTGCTGCATGCACGCGCCGAGATCGAACGCTGGCGATGCGAGTACAACGAGGAGCGACCGAAGAAGGTGCTGGGCGGGCTGACACCTGCCGCCTATGCGAAGCAGTTACAGTGAACCCGGACTCTAAACCGTCCCGCTACTCAAAGCGGGGGGACGTCGGTGGCCCAAAGCCGGCTCATTTAGCTGATGGCGTTGGTGCCTAACCATTCGTTCAAGGCGGACGGCTACGCCGCCGCTTAACTCCAGCGTTAGGCTGCCAATGGAACATTTCGGCTCACCAATCAGCAACCCAGACGTATTTGACCTCCTCGGGGTGCGAAAAGATGGTGGTGTTGATGCGGTTGTTGTCTGTGTTGGTCCACTCGACAAATCGGAAGCGACTCTTCACAACCTCGGCCTCAAAATCTGCAACTATCTCCGTGAGATGGCCAGCGACAATTTTTCCAAGCAATTCGGGTCTGGGCCAAACAGCATTTTTGTGAGCTGCAGCCAAGCCGTTTCCTTCGAGGCTAAGCAGCTCGTCGCCAAATTGGCTCTGGAGGCGGCGCGGCAAGATGTACTCTTGCAGTTCGGCGAGCCGTCCGCCTAACAACTCGTTCAAGCCGGACGGCTTCGCCGCCGCTTAACTCCAGCGTTAGGTGCCATCATGCTCTTTCTCATTTTGCTGGCTTTAGCAACAGCCTCTCCGCCGAATCCGGTCGCCAATGAGGCTCGCCAGCAGATTGATTGCAAAGCCGAAAGAGTTGCTTTGCTAAGGTCAATCAAGCCCGTCGTCAATCCCGAAGCGACGCTAGAGTCCAAAGAAGACAAGGACCCAAACACGGTTGAGTTCTTCTACATCAAGGACCTACCAACAACGCAGGCCCGCGTCTCTGAAGACGGCCAAGTCATCTCCATACCTCTCGCAATGGCTGAAGACACAACCGTTGTGGCAAAGCTGTTTGCCACCGCAATAGATCGCTTGCTAGTTCTAAAGATCGGGGCTGTCTGTCCGTCCGTTCAAATCCCGGCGGCTGGCACCTAACTATGCGCTCAAGCGGACCTGCGCGGAGTAAGCTGCTCGCTCGATCACACATCCCGGCCGCGCAGGCCGCTTAGCTTAGGCGTTATGCCTATGGACTTTTCGTCGTACGTGTCAGATGTCTTGTCAGCGCTTTCCGCTGCGGCGGCGATCGCGCTCGTTGCTTGGGCCTACAGTTGGGGACGCAATCTGAAGCTCGAGCGGAGCCTGAAAGACGCGATTAGCCCGAACGGCGTAGGTGTTGGCTACTCGCTGGCTCCGCTTTCTGCCGAGTTCACCTTGCAGATCTACAACTACACGAGCGCTTACATTCGTGTTTGGTCTGTGGTTCTGGTGGCCGAAAAGTGGCACATGGAACTTAGTCCAAGCAAGAAGCACAAACTATTCCAGACTCCGCTGTCGAATGAGGTCATCCGACCGGAATTCAAGCGCACGTTCATATCTAAAGGTGCCCTGGAAGAAGACAACAATCCGCACAGTAAAGTCCTTCCACCGAAGACCATGGGGATCTGGGAAGTGTGGCCGGGTTCTATCGGGCAACACGATTGGAAGCTGGTGCGTGGATTTGTAGTCTTTGAGTATCCAACTTTATTCGGCAACACCGCGATGGTTCGGATGGAAATACCTGAGTCGTCCTTCAAACTGATTCGGGAAACATTCGAGGAGTTGAACACCTGCTACCGCGAGCGTCGCCCGCTGCCAGAGCCCGGTCAACGGGCTAGGGCATAACAATTCATTCAAGCCGAAGCCGCTTCGCGGCTCGGCTTAATTCAGGCGTTAGCGTCTACAACAACCAACCTTGCGAGTCTCCACATGTCGGGTTCATTTCTTATGTACAAGCACATGTGGATCGAGAGGAAACTTTCTGATTTTGAGCTGCGAGGCCTATGCGGGGCGCTTGTTCATGACACACCATTTGACCAGCCCCTTAAGCCGTGGCAGTTCGTTAAGCCCACACCTGAAAAGCGCTTTAAAGTTGGTGTCGTTCCACAAGAACCTTTAATTAAGCTTGGCAAAAAGGAGCACATCGACGCCTTTTTTGAGAGCGGGGCACTTCAGCTTGGCTCGTATGCCTACTACAACGCATTTGATCATCCTGAGATCGGCGACAACCAAGAAGGCATCGTCACGTTGTTGGCGAAAACGCCTTTTGGCGTCATTGGTGGCAAGTACGGGTCCGGGTACAACCAACGCATGTTCTGCGTCTCGGTGGGAGACCTCGACCGAAGAACCATGGAGCGGTTTGGTTACGACTCTGGCTTTGTGATCAATAACCCCATGGGGTTCGCCAATGCTGTTGCTGAGTCCATCGGTGCCGCCTCACACACCTTCGGCAGATGCTTGTATCGTCCGCACAAGGCCGTCTTGGGGTTTCCTGGGGACACCGTAAATCGCCATGAAATCTCGCACCGAACCGGAGAGATCGTTGATGCGGCAAAGCACTTCATTAAGTCAGAGCGCTACGCACACCAGAAGGAGTTTCGATTCTTGTGGGAACAGTCGTCCGATGTTAGCGGGGCAGACGTCTTTGACTGTTCGTCGGCGAGGCAATATTGCTCTCCACTGTCGCTGGGTGCGCGCTAACAACTCATTCGAGGCGGACGGCTCCGCCGCCGCTCAATTCCAGCGTTAGCGCTCATGAAGACCTCCATACTAAAGATTGCTTTCCTCATGTTCCTTACGTCGCCATTTGCGGCGCGAGCCGGCGAAACTTGCAGGCTTCTGCCAACATGGCATTCAGTTCCAGAGTCTGCGCGCTCTACGCTTGCCCAAGATATGGGCCCAATCGCGGAGCGCGGTGAAGCCTTCCAATCTACGGATGCGCTCAGCGGCGATGACACTCCCCGGAATCGGTTCTTCGGCGCATGCGTGCAAGGCAATAGACTCGTGGTGGCCATCGAGCGGGGCGGCATCGGCTATGCACTTGAGGTCACAGAATTTGTCGGCGGCAAGAAGATTCGCGAGTGGTACCACACTCTTCCCTCAGGCCCATTTGCACCGGCGTTCGCTGTCCTACCTAGCAAGCGCTAACCACTCATTCGAGGCGGACGGCTTTGCCGCCGCTCAATTCCAGCGTTAGACACTAGATGCGCGGATACGTCCCTAGACCATGGCTCTCTATTTGGCTGCTGCTGGTCCTCACGGCGGGCGTGGTGTTCTCGTTTGCTCGTCAGCAAAGCAGCAATCTCGTTCCTGGCGCATCGTTACTTATGGCCGGGCTGGGCCTCATCTTCGCGGCTGGCATCGTAGGTAGCGCGCGTACGGGCCAGTGGTTTAGCTGGGATGGCCCAGTGATCCCAAGTCGTGCGGAGTGGGTCATTGGGCTCACCGGGGTAGCTTTGTTTCTCGCCCCACTGCTACATGTCTTACTCTTATTTTTGGCCAGCGTCCTTTTCGGGCAACATGTCTAACATCTTGTTCAAGGCGGACGGCTGCGCCGCCGCTTAACTCCAGCGTTAGGCGTCGAGGAGCGTAGGATGCTCGCAACCTTAATTTTCACAGCGGCGCTAGCCTCACTGCCAGCGCGCGAATCAACTTCCACGCCATTTATTAGCCTTCCAGGCTTAACGTCCCAGTTGTGCTTCGAGCGCCGCGAAGACGACGGCTCAATGAATGGTCATCCCAGTACAGTCGGCGTTTACACCAAGCTCGGCGGCTCCATCCCCAATTACAGCGTTACCCTCTCCGGGGGCCAAGCCGCGTGCGTTTTCGTTACGCCGGGGACGTATACAATTCTAGTCAGTTCCAATCAATTTATCGGCCCAATCGGCGATGCTCCCAGCATCCCAAATACACAGAAGTGCCGGTCGCAGCCTTTTCACGCAAGCCTCAAGGCAAAAGAGAGAATCACCCTAAGTGTGCGGCCCGCACGCTTAGCGGCAAACGGTGGCGGCTACAGCGGCTGCGGTTGGGTCATCCAGCCTCGCGGTACGTCGCCTAACAAATCGTCCAAGCGGACGCGCGTACCGCGCGCCGCTTAACTCCAGCGTTAGGCCCCATGCCTCAATTCATCGCCATTGCCACTGGTCTCTGCCTTCTGGGCACACTTGCTGCGGGTATTGCTGTCTCGGCGGCCGCCAAGAAATTTTTTGGCCAGCTCGTTACTCAGCACCCGGAGCTAGTCGACTCATTTCCATCACCTGGCATATTTACTCGCCATGGACCCATTCGACCGTCGTACATGGACTACCTCAAGGCAAAACGTTATTTGCAGCTGCCCGAGCCGGAGTTACAGCGCGGTGGCGCTCGCGTTTGGCTTCTTCTGAATTTGTATGTGGTGCTATTCGTCGGGCTTGTCTTGAGCGCGCTGTGGTGGAGCTATCAGAATAGGGCCTAACATTTCGTTCAAGGCGGACGGCTGCGCCGCCGCTTAACTCCAGCGTTAGAGCCTTTGCAACGATGCCTCTCAATGACCTCAACGAGCTTCTAGCTCAACACACGGGTGACGACGTGGATACCCTTTTAAAGTCAGCATCGTCGAGCCGGAGATACCGGCTGGAGAGGCTGCTTACCGTTGTTTCGGCACTGTTCCTGTCAGTCGCCATTCCTCTCGTTGCGCTGGCTGTCACGCATGCGTACGCGCTCAATCCTTTTTTAAGAGTGGTCATCATTGTTTTCGTGCTCTCAGGTATGTATGCCAGCCTCAGGTTGGTCTTACCAGTCAATAGGTGGCTCCTTCAACGAGCTGTGGTCCGAGCGTTTGCTCATCGGAGCAGTGCGGCCAGGCTCTAACAGTTCGTTCAAGGCGGACGGGACAGTTCCTACGCTTTAGTGGACACCCTGAACTAACTTTTCAGGAGTCCACGACATGCCCAGGTCAGGTCCGCGAACCACCTATCGCTACACCGATCAGTTCAAGGCAACCGCCGTCCGTTTGAGCCAGTTCCCGGGCGTCGCGGTGGGGGATGTTGCCGCGTCGCTTTACATCCAGCCGTTCATGCTGTCTCGTTGGCGCAAACAGGCGCGCGAGGGTTTGATCATGACGAAGGGTGTGGCCGTGGACAAAGAAGTGGCGGCGGAGCTCAAGGAGCTGCGCCAGGTGAAGAAGGCCTACGAGCGGCTGAAGGTCGAGCATGACCTTTTAAAAAAAGCGATCGCGTTCACTTCCCGTCCAAGGCCGACATCTTCGCCTTCATCCGCCAGCAAGGGCAGCACCCGATGAGGCTCCTGTGCCGGCTCTACGGCGTCAGTGCGAGCGGGTACTACGCGTGGCGCGACCGGCCAACCAGCACGCGGAATCGGGAGGATGCGCGGTTGCTTGAGCGCATCCGTCGGGTGCACGACGAAAGCCGGCAGACGTATGGCAGCCCGCGTGTCCATGCCGGCCTGCGGCAGGACGGCGAAGCGGTGGGCCGGCGGCCGCGCCACGTGGTCATTGACAGCCCATGAGCTCCCGACTTTCTTCCTCCGCGACCCTTCCGACCCGGCTCTTCAAGACCCGGCGTGACTGGGCCTCGTGGCTGGGGGCGAACCATGGGAAATCCCCGGGCGTGTGGCTTCAGCTCGCGAAAAAGGTGGCGGGCGTGCAGTCTGTGTCCTATGACGAAGCCATCGAGGTGGCACTCTGCTTTGGCTGGATAGACGGCCAGAAGCAAGCCCACGACGAGCAGTACTGGCTCCAGAAGTTCACCCCGCGGTCCGGCAAGAGTGCCTGGTCGAAGATCAACAAGGCGAAGGCTCTCGCCCTGATCGAAGCGGGAAAGATGGAGCCGGCCGGCTTGCTTGAAGTCGAACGCGCCAGGAAGGATGGGCGCTGGGGCGCCGCGTATGACTCGGCCAGCACCGCGACCGTGCCGGACGACTTTCAGGCTGCCCTGGATGGCAACCCGCGAGCCCGGGAGTTCTTCGACTCGCTCGACGGCCGGAACCGGTATGCCGTGCTGTATCGGATCCAGACTGTCAAAATGGCCGCGACGCGCGAAAGGAAGATTGCGCAGTTCGTGGAAATGTTGGCGCGTCATGAGAAGGTGCATCCGTGACCGACCGCCGCACCCGTACGGGAGTGGTTCGACGTGTTTGACCAGGTGGGTTCTTGGGTGGCGGTCACGGTACGGCTGGATCGCATCGGTGATGTCCCTGGAAGGGATGTCCGCAAAACCCGGGTCAGTGTGAACTTTCGAGCGACTGCTTCGGGTATGGATATCGAAACAGCCGCACCTCATGCCTGCGCAGCCACCCGCAATACCAGCTTCCCCCGATGGCTCCCGTCGAACAGCCGGTTGAGCACCACGGGTGCATTCTCCAGGCCTTCGGCCACGGTCTCTTCGGTCTTCAACTTCCCCTCGCGAATCCACCCGGTGATCGCACCCACCGCTTCCCTGGTCCTGGCGTAATCCAGCACCAGGAAACCGCGCATGCTGAGGCGCTTCATGATGACGGGGCTGAAGTCGTCGCCGGGGCGCTCGGCGCTGTTGTAGCCCGAGATCATGCCGCACAGGGCCACGCGGCCACCGATCACCATCCGTGACAGCACCGCGCGCATCACCTCGCCGCCCACGTTTTCGAAGTTCACGTGGACGCCGTCGGGAGTCGCGGCCTTGAGTTGCTGCTTGAAGTCGGCGGACTTGTAGTCGACGGCGGCATCGAAGCCCAGGTGGTCGACGAGGTGGCGGCATTTGTCGGCGCCGCCGGCGATGCCGACCACGCGGGCGCCCATGATCCTGCCGATCTGGCCGGCGATGGAGCCGACCGAGCCGGCGGCGGCGGAGACGACCAGGGTTTCGCCGGCCTGCACGGGGGCGATGTCGGTGAGGCCGTAGTAGGCGGTGACGCCGCTCATGCCGGCCGCGCCGAGCAGGGTCGGCAGCGGGATGCCGGGATCGGCGGGCAGGCGCACGTAGCCTTTGGCGTCTTCGTGCAGCAGGAGATAGTCCTGCCAGCCGGTGAGGCCCTGCACCAGGTCGCCTTCGGCGTAATGCGCGGAGCGCGATTGCACCACGCGACCCAGGCCGAGCGCGCGCATCACCTCGCCGATCGCCACCGGCGGCAGGTATTGCGGGATGTCGCGCATCCACACGCGGTTGGTCGGGTCCATCGAGAGGTACAGCACGCGCACCAGCACCTCGCCGCCCTGCAAGTCGGGCACGGCCTGTTCGACCAGGTCGAAGTCGTCGCGCGAGACCAGGCCTTCGGGACGGGTTTTCAGGCGCAGTTGGCGATTGATCAGGGGCATGCGGTTCACCGTGGCGGCAGCGGGGCAGGGCGCATTCCACTATACGGCGTCGCGTCGCCGGCCCGGGCGACAACCCCATTGTGCCGGCTGCTGCGTTGGATCCATGGGCGGGATGTGTCGTCCCGTGTTCCACTTACACTGTGCCGGCCACTCGGCATACGGGGAGAAATGCATGCTTGCTCGAATACTCGGTCTGCTGGGTCTGTGGCTGTTGCTGGCGGCGCCATTGCCGGCGCAGGAGGTGCCGCCGCCGTTGCGCGATTGGCAAGGCTGGGTGCTGCACGACGTGCCGCAGCATGATTGTCCGTTCATGGCCAGCCAGATGCCGGGTGTCGGCGGCCGTCAATGCGCCTGGCCGGGTCGCCTGAGCCTGGATGCGGGCAAGGACGGCGGGCGGTTCAGTCTGGACGTGCACGTGGATGCGCCGAGCTGGGTGGCGCTGCCCGGCGATGCGAAGAACTGGCCGCAACAAGTCAGCGCGAACAACCAGCCGGCCACCGTGCTGCAACGTGACGGCCAGCCGATGTTGTGGCTGATGCCGGGCGATTACCAGTTGCGCGGCAGCTTGCCGTGGGTGGCGCGCCCGTCACGGCTGCACGTGCCAGCGGCGATCGGGCTGGTGGCGCTGAGCGTCGATGGCGCGGCGGTAGCCCGCATCGAGCGCAATGGCGAACAGCTCACCCTGGGCGAGGCCGCGGCCGCGCAGCGTGCCGCCGATGCGCTGTCGCTGCGCGTCTATCGACGCCTGGAAGACGGACTGCCGGCCACGCTGCAAACCCAATTGCAGCTCAATGTCACCGGCAGTGCGCGCGAGCAGTCGCTGGGCCCGGTGCTGCCACCGGGTTTTGTCGCCACCGCCTTGTCCGGCGACTTGCCGGCCCGGCTGGAGAATGACGGCCAACTGCGCGTGCAGCTGCGGCCAGGCCAGTGGACGATCACGCTCGCCGCGCGCAGCGTGGCTCCGCTGGCCAGGGTGGCGGTGAAGTTGCCGCCGACGCCGTGGCCGCGGCAGGAAGTCTGGAGCTATGCCGACGATTCCGACCTGCGCAGTACCCGGGTCGAGGGTCATGCCACCGATGCGGCCCAGGCCGGCGTGCCGGGGGAATGGCGCGACCTGCCGGCGTTCGTGCTGGACGACGACGCGGGCTTGGCGATCGAACAGGGTACGCGTGGTGATGAAGGCGGCACGGGCGACCAGCTGCATCTGCGGCGCGAATTGTGGCTGGACTTCGACGGTGGCGGCCTCGGCGTGTCCGACCGGCTGACCGGCGAGCTGCGCCATCACCAGCGGCTGGACGTGGCGGCGCCCTGGCAGTTGCAGCGTGCCAGCCAGGCCGGCGAACCATTGCTGATCAGCACCGGCGAGCACGGTCGCAGCGGCGTCGAGCTGCGCGAGCAGGAGCTTGATCTGGCCGCCGGCCTGCGCCTGCCCGCGCACGGCGGGGTGATTCCCAGTTCCGGCTGGCAGCTGCCGCTGGAAGATATCGATGCCACCTTGCATCTGCCGTACGGCTACCGTCTGCTCGGTGCGCCGGGGGTGGACCGTTCACCCGATTCCTGGGTGGCGCAATGGACCTTGCTTGACCTGTTCGTGGTTGCCCTGATCGCCCTGCTCGCCGGGCGCCTGTTCGGCTGGCCGTGGGCGCTGCTGGCCGCGGCTTTCCTGGCCCTGGCGCAGCATGAAGGCGGCGCGCCGCGCTGGACGCTGGCTGTCGCCCTGGCGCTGACCTTGTTGCTGCGTGCGCTGCCCGAGGGGCGATTGCGCTCCACGGCGCGACTCGGCGCGCTGGCCGGCTTCGCGCTGGCGGTTTTGTGGACGCTGCCGTTCGCCGCGACGCAGTTGCAGTACGCATTGCATCCGCAACTGGAAGGAGGCAGCCAGGCCCGGATGGCCCCGGCGGGTTACGCCGAGCGGGCGGCGAGGGAAGAGGTCTATGCGAGAGCGCAGCAGAAGATGAAACAGCAGGTGGCACCACTGCCACCGCCGCCGGCATCAGCGCCAGTGGTTAGCGAGATGAGTTCGACTGCGCTGTTGGCCCCAGGTGTGGTGTCGCGCGACGACTCAAGCGCAACGCTGAGTGCCGTCACCGTAGCGGGTTCATCGATGCAGAATCTGAGTGGCGGGTCCACCACGGTGCGCAACGACATCGACAGCCGCAGCATCGTCCAGGCCGGTGCCGGCACGCCGCAGTGGAACCAGGGCAACAACTACCAACTCGGCTGGTCCGGCCCGGTGACGACGAGCCAGAGCACCCGGCTGATCATTGCGCCGGCTTGGCTGGTGCGCCTGTTGCGGGTGGCGATGGTCGGCCTGCTGGCCGTCCTGCTGGCCAGGCTGGTCCCGCCGCTGCTGGTGCCGCTGCGCCAGCGCTGGCGCGGCGTGGGCGTGGCCGGCGTCGTGCTGCTGGGCATCGCGCTGCTGCCGGTCGGTCTGCATGCGCAGAGCCTGCCTGACCAGCAACTGCTGAACCAGCTGCGCGGAAGGCTTACCGAGGCGCCGAAGTGCGTGCCGGCCTGCGCCACCGTGGCCCAGGCGCAATTGCAGGCTGCCGGCGACACCCTGGCGGTGGCGCTGGAGACGCACGTCGGCGCGGCGGTGGCCGTTCCGTTGCCGCAGGCCGACGACGGTCTGCAACTGCTCGAGGTCAGCGTGGACGGCCATGCCGATGCGCCGCTCGTGCGCATCGGCGATCAATTGTTTCTGCGCCTGGATCGCGGCGTGCACCGGGTCGGCCTGCGCTACCGCATCGGGTCGACCGACAGCGCCAACCTGCGTTTCGCGCTGCGTCCGCAACACATCGCGTTCGACGGGCAGGGCTGGTCGCTGGCCGGTGTCGACCAGGGCCGGGCGCTGGGCGACAGCGTCGCCTTGCAACGCCTGCGCTCCGCCAGCGACGGCAAGGACTTGCCACCCGCGCAGAGTTTTCCGCCGTACGTGCGGGTGGCCCGCAGCCTGCAATTGGGCATCGACTGGACGGTCGAGAACGTGGTCGAGCGGGTTGCCCCGCAGCAGGGCGGCTTCAGCGTCACGCTGCCGTTGCTGCCGGGCGAGCACCCGGTGGGCGATGACGTGCTGGTGAAGGACGGCCGCATCAACATCACGTTCAACGCGAACAGCCAGAAGGTGCACTGGAGCAGCCGGCTCGACCAGGCCGCGACGCTGACGCTCGAAGCGCCGGCGCTGGGCGAGCGTGCCGAGGTATGGCAGATCCTTGCTGCGCCGATGTGGCATGTGGATGCGAAGGGCGTACCCACCAGCGCCGGTGACGAGGGCCTGCAGTTCCAGCCGCTGCCCGGCGAGAAGTTGCAGTTGACCTTTGCCAAGCCGGCGGCGATCGCCGGCGAAAGCCTGGCATTCGACGGCGTGCAGGTGACCAGCCGGGCCGGTGAACGCGTCAGCGAAACCACGCTGGAACTGCGCGCGCGCAGCACCCGTGGCGGCGAGCACGTGATCGACCTGCCTGCCGGCGCCGAACTGCTGGAAGCGACCCGCGACGAGGATGCCATCAACCTGGCGGTGCGCGACGGCAAGCTCAGCCTGCCGCTGCTGCCTGGCGAACACGTCTACACGTTGCGCCTGCGCGAACCGCATGGCGTCGGCGTGCGCACGCGCACGCCAACGTTCGCGCTGCACGCACCAGTGGCCAATATCGATCTCGACCTGCAGCTGCCGCAGGATCGCTGGGTGGTGTGGACATGGGGGCCGACCACCGGACCGGCCGTGCTGTATTGGTCGCAGCTGGTCGTGCTGCTGCTGGCTGCCTGGTTGCTGGCCCGTTTCGCGCCGACGCCGCTGCGCTTCCGCCACTGGCTGCTGCTGGGGCTGGGCTTTTCCGCGTTCGCCTGGAGCGCCTACGCGCTGGTGGTCTTGTGGCTGATCCTGCTGGGCTTGCGCGCACGCCACGCGCCGGCGGAGAACGCGGACACCACGCGTTTCAACCTGCTGCAGGTCGGGCTGGCTGCGCTTACCGTGCTGGCCCTGCTGGTGTTGGTCGCCGCGGTGCCCAGGGGACTGCTCGGCCTGCCCGACATGCATGTGGCCGGCAACGGCTCGACTGCCGCAAGCCTGCGCTGGTTCGCCGACCAGAGCGCCGGCGTGCTGCCGGGCGGTGGCGTGCTCAGCGTGTCGTTATGGTTCTACAAGCTGGCGATGCTCATCTGGGCGCTGTGGCTGGCCAATGCGCTGATCGGCTGGTTGCAGTGGGCGTTCAAGTCATGGACGCACGGCGGCTACTGGCGCAAGCCGCCGCCGAAGCCGGGCGTGACGCCGCCGCAGCTGCCGCCGAAGCATCCGGAGCCGCCGCATGCCTGATGTACGCCATGCGCTGATGGACGCCACCGCACGGCTCGGCGAGCGCGCCGACGCCGAACTGCTGCTCCTGCACGTGCTGCAGCAGGAGCGCGGCTGGCTGTTCACCCACGCCGACGACGAGCTGGCGACGGACGTCCAGACGGCTTTCCGTCAACTCGTCGCGCGGCGCGAAGCCGGCGAACCGGTGGCCTACCTCACCGGTCGCCGCGGCTTCTGGACGCTGGACCTGGAGGTGACCCCGGCGACCCTGATCCCGCGCCCGGAGACGGAATTGCTGGTCGAGCTCGCCCTTCAGCGACTGCCCGACAGGGCGCCCGTCGAGGTGGTCGACCTGGGCACCGGCAGCGGCGCGATCGCGCTGGCGATCGCCAGCGAACGGCCGCAGGCACGAGTGATCGCCACCGACGCCAGCGCCACCGCCCTGGCGGTGGCAAGGCGCAACGCGCAACGCCACCACCTCGACAACGTCACCTTCGTGCATGGCGACTGGCTGGCACCACTGGCCGGCCAGCAGTTCGAGCTGATCGTCTCCAACCCGCCGTACATCGAAGCCGCCGACCCGCACCTGGCGCAAGGCGACCTTCGCCACGAACCGGCCAGCGCACTGGCCTCGGGCGACGACGGCCTGGACGACATCCGCCGCATCCTCGTCGACGCCCGTCACCACCTGCGCCCCGGCGGATGGCTGCTGTTCGAGCATGGCTGGAACCAGGGTGAAGCGGTGCGCGGATTGCTGGAGCTGGCCGGCTATGCCGACGTGTTCACGGCGCAGGATCTGGAGTCGCGTGATCGGGTCAGCGGCGGACAGTGCTGATCACTCCAGCGCGTGGCGCGAGAAGCGCGCGCGGTAGTCGCCGGGCGACACGCCAAGCCGACGCAGGAATGCGCGCCGCAGCGCCTGTTCGTCGGCATAGCCTGCGGTGGCAGCGACGGTCTTGATCGGCAGCGCGGTCTCTTCCAGGGCGCGACACGCGGCTTCCAGCCGCATCGCATCCACGGTCTTCGCCGGCGTGCGGCCTACGTTGGAGGCATACGTACGAGCGAAGGTGCGTGGACTCATGCCTGCACGTTCGGCCAGCACATCCACGCGCAAGTCATGGCGAAGATGCGCGGCCATCCAGGCATGAAGATCGGTAAAGCGCGCGTCGCCACTCGCCTGAGCCGTCAGCGGTACGCTGAATTGCGACTGGCCACCGGCGCGTTTCACGAACACGACGAGCTCCCGCGCCGTCTCGATGGCGAGGCGGTGGCCGAGGTCTTCCTCGATCAAGGCCAGTGTGAGGTCGATGCCGGCGCTGACGCCGGCCGACGTCCAGATCGGCCCGTCCTTGATGAAGATTCTGTCGGCGTCGACCAGTACGTCGGGATGACGGGCGCGCAATTGTTCCACCCAGTGCCAATGCGTCGCGGCACGGCGGCCGGCCAGCAGGCCCGCTTGCGCCAGCACGAAGGCGCCCGTGCAGACCGACGCCACTCGCCGCACCGACGATGCCGTCTCGCCGATCCACCGGGCCAGTGCGGCAGGTGTCTCGAATCGCGATCCGGCACAGCCGCCCGGAACGATCAAGGTGTCGATCCGTTGGCCACGCAGCGACGCGAAAGTATCGGTATGCACCTGCAACCCGCATCCGGTGGTGATCGCGCCGCCGTCCGCGGAGACCACATGCACGTCATAGCGCTGGCCGGGTTCGACCTGCCGGTTGGCGGTAGCGAGCGCCTGCAGGGGGCCGCTCAGGTCGAGCAGGTTCATGTGGTGATGCGCGGTTACGGCAACCACGCGTGGCGGGCGCGTCGTCATGGCGGTCCTCGTCGAAGAGCTCGTGGCTCCGTAGGCGCTCAAGGATACTCAAAGTCGATCGCAACACCGCGTGCCGTGGAGCGGCCGTAGCGACGATCGAGCGACGCCAGCACGGCGTCGAACACCGGCGCGTCGCGCGTGGCCGTGATCGGCTCAATAGGCTCCTGCGTGCTGGCGAGCTGGGAGTTGTCGGGAAGCCACATCAGCCCAGACGCGCTGCGTATCTGCGGCAGGGGCGACACGCCATAGACCATGCTGCGGCCAGTGCGCGAGTAAGCGTCGGCGGTCAGCGCCAGCGTCACATCGTCAATACCGGGCTGCAACGCCATGCCTAGCCGTGTCACGCGATGAAACCATCGGTTCGTGACATTGATGCGCAGCAGCGCGCCAAGATTGCCTGGATGCGGGTGGAACACGTCGCTGTCGTGTGCCGCCGTCCATGTCGTCACGCCGAACTGCGCGCCGACTTGCGCGGCCCGTTCGCGACCGGCGATCGACTCGAGCAAGGCGAGCGAGGTGGGTATCGCAGCACTGATGCCCGCGCTCGACACCAGCCGGCCGTCCACGACATAGCGCGTGTTGGGCACCCAGGTCGTGTCCGGATAGCTCTTGCGCCGCAGCCCCTCGGTCGCCCAATGCGCTGTCGCGCGGTGACCCTTGAGCAAGCCGCTGTTGGCCACCACGAGCGCGCCATCGCAGATGCTTACCAGGGTTGCCCCCTTCGCATACTGCGCGCGCAGCCACCTCAGCAAATCGGCGTCATCGCGCTTGACCACCGCCGGGACGACGACATAGTCGGCCCCCTTGGGGAAACGCTTATCGAACGCCTTGATGTCCAGCTCCGGCTGCAGGCGCAGTGCCGGGCGCATCGTCATCGAACCGGGCAACGTCGCTACGGCAAACGCATCGACGGCACCCGACCGTTGCAGCACCGCATAGGGAATCACGAAGTCGGTCAGCTCGGTGCCGGCATTTTGGCCCACCACGGCGACGACAGGACGCGCGCGCCCGTGTTGCGGCACGTAGGGCCTGAAGTGTTCGTCAGTAGCGTGCGCTGTTGCGTGCAAGGGAAGGACGAGCAGCGCAGATACGAGCAGTGCGCGAAAAACATGCAGAGGGGGCATGGAACTGCAACCGTCGGGAAAGGATTGCAGTGTGTGATCCGTCGAACCGGCATGTGCGCCATCAACCGATCACTTCCTGCCAATCTGCACGGCCGCAGAACGCCAGGTCGAGCACTCGTCCCCAAGTCCAGGCGGGCGAGTGAAGTTGACGGTTGTCCATTTGTGTGGACTCAGTCGAAGTTGGCTACTTTCCATGATCTTCCATGCAGGAGGTCATGCATGGTCATGCCTCTCGGTCCGGATGGTCAGCGAGCAGGCACCGTTCGCAAGCACCATCTCGTACTCCGCATCCTGATCAATCCTGAGGTTGAGCACACGAAATTTGAGGGCCAGAGCATTGATGGTCGAGTCGTAGGGTTCAACCGTTTCGATCTGTTGCCTGCGCCATGTCCTGAGAGTTCCTCCATGGCAAAGGCAGTGAGGTGACTCATCTCAACATGACGGATCATCCTCGAAGTCCATCCACGCATAACGTTCACCGTCGATGCGTTCCTCGACGGGCTCTTCGCGATGAGATCCTGTCGCAGTGACCCAGAAGCTCGCCTCGGCGCGCAAAAATTCCTGATAGTTACCGGGCAACGTACCTTCGTGTCTTGCCCAACGCAGCTCCCCAGGTTCGAACTGGCTGGCAAGCGGCAAGCCTTGTTTGCCGGCAATGATGCTTTCAATCAGGGGGAGCAACTCACGGTGAATTCCATACGGATCGTCCGGCGGTACATCTTGCTTGATGATCTGACGAACCAGCCTTGCCTCACGCAGCAAACGCACCTCGTCGACCTCGCTGAAGCTCCAGCCATTCTTTTCATCCAGTTTGACTAATCTTCTATGCATGGCGTGATTCCTAGGGAAACTTTATGCCGGTACGGCTTGGTGCATTGAATGAGCTGCGATCGGTAAGAAGCGTTTGTACCTTGCCGCCACTCTGTGCCCAGCCATTTTGGGTTGTGGGGGCAATGCGTGATGTATAGGACATGCTTGGCCGGATGGCTGTTATCTGTACAACATCAAATTCCCCGACCTGCTGGCTTTCGAGTGGAAGTCCAAGACAATCACCGATTTGATCCGCGTTCAAGCCGCGCAAGGATTCCATCTCCCTCTTGCTCATCCAAAATTCCGAGTTGGGTCCTGGCATCGAATTCTTCGGTACCACTTTGTAGAATTTGTCACCTGTTTCAACGGGATTGGGCAATGGTCGTGTTGAGCCGCTTTCCATAAGCTGCCTAGTCTTCAGGATTGCTTCGTCACGGGTGAACCCCTGCTTTTCGTACTGAGCGACCATGCTGCGCCCTTCGGGTGTGAGCATGGGGTTTTCGTTTATTCCATGCGTTTTGTATGTGCGAAATCCGTCGGGAGCTGGTTTTCCTCCGGACTTCTCCGTGACATTCCTTGGCTCTGGCGCTCTTTTGGGGCTGGGAGGATTGCGCGGTCTGGATGCGACTGCAATGTCGTTGGAGCTTTCGCGTGTCGTTTGCAAGATTCCTTCGCGCAGCCGCGGCTCTGCCTTCAGCCTCCCCTCATTCCTCACCATCCAGTCCGCGAACTTCGGTCCCATCCGGCTGCTGCGGACGCCTTCGGCCAGTTGGCCCATGTCGCCGCGGCCCTTGGCCAGGTAGGCGAGGATGCCCATCAGCAGGAGGACGAACATGGCGACGTGGGCGCGGGCGATTTTTTCGGCGGCGTGCTGGATCGCGAAGCGGTCGACGCGGATGGGTTGCTGCGGCAGCGGTGACGGGGAGGCGGCGGACCAGGCCAGGCGGATGCCGTCCCAGTAGGCGCGGGCGATGTCGGGCATGTCCCGCACGATGTATTCGCTGAGCGCCCTGAGCCCCATGAAGATGAGGATCCATTCGCCCATCTGCGCGCCGGCCGCCGCGCCGATGACGACTCCCGGGGCGGCGCCGACGCCCACGCCGAACACGCCGCCGGCGACGCCGCCGATGAGTGCGCCGCCGCCGGTGCTGGTCAGCATCACGATCAGGCATTGGCGCAGCACGGCGACGATGTCGTTGACGACGGCGTCGAGGTCGAGATGCTGGAAGTCGCGAAGGATGCGATAGACCGCCAGGCCTTCGGAAAGCGTGATGGCAAGCTGGAGGGCATCGGCCCGCGCGGAGATCAGTCTGGCTTCATTGCGGGCGCCGGATATCTGGCGGCCTGCCCAGCGCTCGAGCTGGTTCCATGAGTCCTGTATCGACGTGGCCAACGGCATCGCAACTCCTTCCCTGGAGGTTTTCTTCAAAGCTCAACGCAGCGTAATCGTGGCGGGGCTCGCGGGCAGTAAGGCATCGCCGGCGATGGCCAGCGATGTGCGCCACGTCACATTGGGCGACCGGTGTGAGGCGGTGTCAGCCGGTGCTGGCCATGCTGCCCGCGCACAGCGTCGGGAAGCGCGCATGGATCGCGTGGCGGATGCCGGGCAGGTCCAGCCCGGCCATCGTCAGCACTTCCTCGCGGCTGCCGTGTTCCAGATAGACGTCTGGAAGGCCAAGATGCAGGATCGGCTGGGCGATGCCGTGGGCGGCCAGGCATTCGGCCACGGCCGAGCCGGCGCCGCCGGCGACCGCGTTGTCTTCCAGGGTGACGAAGGCGTCGTGGGTCTTCGCCAGCTCCACGATCATCGCCTCGTCCAGCGGCTTCACGAAACGCATGTTGACCAGGGTCGCGTCGAGCTCGGCGGCGATCGTGCTGGCGGCGGGCAGCATCGCGCCGAAACTGAGCAGGGCCAGGCCGTGGCCGCGGCGACGCAGGTCGGCCTTGCCGATCGGCAAGGTGTCGAGCTGCTCGCTGATGGCGACACCGGGACCGGTGCCGCGCGGGTAGCGGATCGCGGCGGGCCCGGTGTACTGGAAGCCGGTGGAAAGCATCGCGCGGCATTCGTTTTCGTCGGCGGGCGCCATGATCACGAAGTTGGGCAGGCAGCGCAGGAAAGAGAGATCGAAGCTGCCCGAATGCGTCGCGCCGTCCGGGCCGACCACGCCGGCGCGGTCGATCGCGAAGGTGACGTCGAGGTTCTGCAGCGCCACGTCGTGGATGGCCTGGTCGTAGGCGCGCTGCAGGAAGGTGGAATAGATCGCCACGACGGGCTTGGCGCCTTCGCAGGCCATGCCGGCGGCCAGCGTCACCGCGTGCTGCTCGGCGATCGCCACGTCGAAGTAGCGGTCCGGGTACTCCTTCGAGAACCGAACCAGGCCGGAACCTTCGCGCATCGCCGGGGTGATCGCCAGCAGGCGCGGGTCGGCCGCGGCCTGGTCGCACAGCCAGTTGCCGAAGATGTCGGTATAGGTGGGCTTGGCTGGCGTGTTCTTTTTCACCAGGCCGGCCTGCGGGTCGAACGGACCGACCGCGTGGTATTCGATCTGCGCCTCTTCGGCCGGGGCGTAGCCCTTGCCCTTGGTGGTGATCACGTGCAGCAGCTGCGGGCCGGGCAGGTTCTTCACCGTGCGCAGCGCCTGCAGCAACTGCGGCATGTTGTGGCCGTCGATCGGGCCGGTGTAGTGGAAGCCCAGTTCCTCGAACAAGGTGGAGGGCACGAACATACCCTTGGCATGTTCTTCCCAGCGTTTGAAGAAGCGGCCCATGAATGACTGCTTGGGGATCGCCCGCTTGGCCCGCTCGCGCAGCTGGTTCAGGCGGCGGCTGGCCATCGCGCGGGCCATCATCTTGGTCATCGCGCCGACGTTCTCGCTGATCGACATGCCGTTGTCGTTGAACACCACCAGCATGTCCGGTTCCACGTCGCCGCCGTGGTTCAGCGCTTCGAACGCCATGCCGGCGGTCATCGCGCCGTCGCCGATCACCGCCACCACCTTGCGGTGGTCGCCCTTGCGCTGCGCGGCGATCGCCATGCCCAGCGCGGCGGAAATCGAGGTCGACGAATGGCCGACGCCGAAGGTGTCGTACTCGCTTTCCTCGCGGCGCGGGAACGGCGCCAGGCCGTCCTTCTTCTTGATCGTGGTGATGCGGTCGCGGCGGCCGGTGAGGATCTTGTGCGGGTAGCACTGATGACCCACGTCCCATACCAGGCGATCGTTCGGGGTATCGAATTCGTGGTGCAGGGCCACGGTGAGCTCGACCACGCCCAGGCCCGCGCCGAAGTGGCCGCCGGAACTGGCGACCGACTCGATCAGGAACTGTCGCAGCTCGTCGGCGACGGCGGGCAGCTCGTCATCGGGTACGCGGCGCAGATCGGCTGGTGCCTCGATCGCGGCCAGATGGGGATAGCGGGAAAGGTCGGTCATCTGCGTATTGTTGGCCCAGCGGCGGGGCGGGGCAAGGGCGAAGCCGTGAAGAATGCAGCCCGGCAGCGGTCCGAAACCTGCACATCCGGCATACGGCGGGCGTTGCATGCTGGGTCAGGTTCCCTTCGGAAAGTCGCTCCATGGCCAGTCTCTCGCAGTCCTTTCGTCGTTTTGCGGAAGCCACCGCCCGCCATTCCGGTCGGCCGGCAACCTTCCTGTGCGCCGCGCTGATCGTGGTGATCTGGGCCGCCAGCGGGCCCTTGTTCGATTTTGGCGACACCTGGCAGCTGGTGATCAACACCGGCACCACGATCATCACCTTCCTGATGGTGTTCCTGATCCAGAACAGCCAGAACCGCGACAGCGCGGCGCTGCAGATCAAGCTGGATGAACTGATCCGCGCCACGGCGGCCCACAACAGCCTGCTCGACCTTGAGGATGTCGACGAGGAAACGCTGGAGCGCATTCGCGAGAACTATCGCAAGCTGGCCAGCCAGCGCGAACAGCAGGCCCGTCGCGAAGGCGCCGACCGGCAGGCTGAAAAGCGGGAGGAGGCCGGCGAGGCCTGCGAAGAGGTCAGGGAGATCGATCGGGAGCTGAAGGAAAATCGCGCCACGCGCGCCTGCGAGAGCGAGGCCAAGGGTGAAGCCGCGGCGAAAGGCTAGGCGTATTCCGCGATGGCACGCCGGTCACGGGGCAGCCGGCTGACCAGGAATTCCATCTGGTCGGCCAGGATGTTGCGATTGGACAGGATCAGGTGTTCGACCCAGCTCGGCCGGTACGGTACCGCCAGCAACGGCATGTTGGCCTGCTGCGGGGTGCGGTTGCTCTTCTTCAGGTTGCAGGCCAGGCAGGCGCTGACCACGTTCTCCCACTCGTCCTTGCCCTGCCTGGATATGGGCATGACGTGGTCGCGGGTGAGGTCGGCGCGGCTGAAATGCTCGCCGCAGTACAGGCAGATGTGCCGGTCGCGGGCGAACAGCGCGGTGTTGGTCAGCGCCGGGGCTGGATCAATCGCGTGCTCGCGGCAGCGGCCGGTGCTGGCGATGATCGGATGGAGTTGCAGCAGGCTTTGCGCCCCCAGCAGCCGATTGTGGCCGCCGTGGACGGTGAGGCAGGGGTCGCCAAGCGTCCAGGCCACCGCATCGCGGACATACAGGCAAACCGCCTCCTGCCAGCTGATCCAGTCGAGGATGCGGCCGGCGGCGTCCAGCGACAATACGCGCGTCGCGTTGATATCGGCGCGACTTGGCACTTCCATCAGCATGTAAATCATCCTTCAGCCAGGGGCGTCGAAAGATCGTTCAGGCAATGCGTGCAGCCAGTCTGCGGCCAGCATAGAACAATTTCGTTGCAATCCGCATGCTTGGCCTCCGCCAGCGCCTTCCCGGGGGCAGTCGCCCGGACGCCCGCAGCACTGTTATGATCGCCAGTCAACACAGACCCTACGCCGGGTTTGGTAGGGGCGCTTGGTGGTGACCCGGCACGGCGATGGGCAGAGGTGAACAACGTGGCTGAAGTTCTGTTCTACGAGAATCCGGTTCCGCTGAACCGCAATGAACACAAAGATCTGCGCATGAAGGTCGTGCCGAACGTCAAGTTCGCCATGAATGCCCATTCGGTGCCGCTGACCGGCGTGGAGTTCGGCCTTGCCGCGCGCGACATGCTGATCGTGTTTGCCGGTTCCAGCGTCGCCGACGCCGGCCCGGTCGCCCTGCTGGGCCTGCGCCAGAACGAAAACCTCTATGTCGACGCCGAAGGTCATTGGGCGCCGGACACCTACGTCCCCGCATTCGTGCGTCGCTATCCGTTCGTGCTGGCCGAGAAGCCGGCCGGCCAGGAAGGCGATGACTTCACCGTGTTCCTCGACGAGAAGTACGAAGGCTTCAACACCACCGAAGGCGAACGTCTGTTCAAGGAAGACGGCACCGATACGGAACTGTTGACCAATGCCGTGGGTTTCCTGGGAGACTTCCAGCAGAACGTGGCGCGCACGCGCTGGTTCATGCAGCAGCTCAACAAGCATGAGCTGCTGGAGCCGCGCAACGTGCAGCTGCAGAAGCAGGGCAAGGACGGCGCCCAGGGCAAGTCGATCAACCTCAATGGCCTGTTCGTGGTCAACGAGGAAAAACTGCGCGCGCTGGACGAGAAGACCACCCACGAATTCCTGCGCGAAGGCGTGCTCGGCTGGGCCTATGCCCACCTGCTGTCGCTGACCAACATCGACCGCCTCGCCCATCGCCTCGACGTGCGCGAGCAGGCCGAGGAAGCCGCGGGCAAGACCACCAACTGATCATCGCTGCAATCAGCGCCGGATCATGAAGAAGCCGCCTGCGGGCGGCTTCTTCGCATGCGTGCTCAGCGCACCGGCTTGGCCAGCCGCAGCAGGTCGGTGGCGTAGCCGGCCGCTTCGTACAGGGCGCGGGCGCGTTCGTTGCCCGGAAACACCGCCAGCGTCACCAGCTGGCACTGGTGTTCGCTGGCCCAGGCCTCGGCATGCGCGAGCAACAGCTTGCCCACGCCGCGCCCCTCGTGCGATGGCGCCACCGCGATATCCGAGACATGGCAGTTGCTGCGTCCGGTGAAGAAATCGGTGGTGCGCTGCAGGTGGATGAAGCCGGCGCGTTCGCCATCGGTGTCCTCGGCCACGAACAGGTAGCTGTTCGGTGGCTGGTCTTCCAGATGGCGCAGCAGGTCATTGCGGATGCCCTCGATGCATTCGTGGCGGCGTCGCCACGGCGGCAGCGTGAAATCCGTGAATCGCGGCACCTGTTCGAGGATGAAGTCATCGTCCTCTTCTTCGGCCAGACGGATCATCAGGGTGGAGTCGCTCATGGGAGTCGATCGCGGGCAGGACGGGACTTGCCGTTTCTACACCCTGGATCGTCGCCGTGGTAGTCCCGCCGGGCATGGGTATATCTTGCGGGGAATGCCCGTCGTCACGGACTTCATCCGTCGATGTCGAAACCGCCACGCAGGAGCGTCATCCATGTCGACCACCCGCCGCATCCACATCCGGTCATCCGCTGATCCGGCTCTTGCCCAGGGCATGCGCGACATCCGGGACGACCTGAAACTGCCGTCGGCGTTTCCGCCGGAGGTCGAGGCGGCGGCCAGCGCGGCGGCGGCGAACCCCCGCTGGCCCGAGCTCGATCGCAGCGAGATCGCCCTGGTCACCATCGACCCCGCCGGTGCGATGGACCTGGACCAGGCAATGCATGTGGAGCGCACCGACGGCGGCTACCGCGTGCACTATGCGATTGCCGATGTCGCGGCCTTCGTCAGCGCGGGCGATCCGATCGACCTGGAAGCGCATCGGCGCGGCGAGACCCTGTACGGGGCGGAGAGCAAGATTCCGCTACACCCGAAGGTGCTGTCCGAGGATGCGGCCTCGCTGCTGCCGGACCAGCTGCGTCCCGCGCTGTTGTGGACGATCGAGCTGGATCACACCGGCGAAGGCATCGCCGTCGACGTGCGTCGCGCGAAGGTGCGCAGTCGGGCCAGGCTCGACTACGAAGGCGTGCAGCGACAGATCGACGCCGGTGCGGCCGACCCGATGTGGGCGGTGCTGCGCGAGATCGGCGAACTGCGTCGGCAGCGCGAGGTATCGCGGGGCGGCGTGAGCCTGCCGCTGCCGGAACAGGAAGTCAGCGTGGAAGACGGGCAGTGGAAGCTGGCCTTCCGCGGTCGCCTGGCGGTGGAGGATTGGAACGAGCAGATCTCGCTGCTGACCGGCATGGCGGCGGCCTACCTGATGGTGCAGGCCAAGGTGGGCATCCTGCGCACGTTGCCGCCGCCCGATCCGCACGCGATCGCGCGGCTGCGCATCACGGCGCGGGCACTGGCCATCGACTGGCCCGACGCGCTGGACTATCCCGGTTTCATCCGCTCGCTGGACCCTGCCAGCGACGTGCACGTGGCGATGCTCACCGCCTGCACCAGCGTGCTGCGGGGCGCCGGCTACGCCGCGTTCAACGGCACCCTGCCCGGACAGTCGATGCACTCGGCGCTGGCCGCGCAGTATGCCCACGCCACCGCGCCGCTGCGGCGGCTGGTCGACCGCTACAGCGGCGAGATCTGCGTAGCGCTGTGCGCGAAGCAGCCGGTACCGGCATGGGCGCTGGCCGCGCTGCCAGATCTGCCGGCCACGATGCAGACCTCCGGCCATCGCGCCGGCCAGTACGAAAGCGCCGTGCTCAACCTGGCCGAAGCCGTGGTGCTGGCGCCGCGGGTGGGCGAAGTGTTCCCCGGGGCGATCGTCGAAGTGGCCCGCGACGATCCGCGCAAGGGCACGGTGATCGTGCGCGAGCCGGCGATCGAGGCCAGTGTGTCCGGCAGCGCCGCCTTGCCGCTGGGAGCTGACGTCCGGGTGAGCCTGGTCGAGGCCGACCCGGTCCGGCGGGTGACGCGCTTCGCGCTGGGCAGCTGAGCAAGGCTCCCGAGTCGATCACGGCGCGCGTTCGCGGATGGCCCGCGAGAAGTCGTCCGTCGCCCGCGTGCCTCTCGCCCGGTCGGTGATCCGGCTGCGTTCGCGCAGGACGTCCACCGTCACGCTGCGATCCACCGCGCCCACCTCGTGCAGGTATTCCGGCAGGTAGCCGGTGAACAGCAGGCGGAAATCCCACGGCAGGCGCGGCTCGATCTGGCGGGCCATGTGGTAGACGATCGTGGTGCAGTTGGAGGTGAGCGTGTTGTAGAACGCCGGCGTCGTCGCCAGCCGGTTGGCGGCGTGCACGTAGGACAGGAACAGCGCACGCATCGCGGGCTTGCCCATGCGCAGCGGGTACAGGTAGTCGTCTTCGCCGCGCACGTTGGTGCGCACACGGATGATGTCGTGTTCGTCGGCCGCCACCAGGGTGGTCTCGAACTGTTTGAAGAAGCCGCCGATCGCCGAATACTGCTCGCCCCGTTCGCGGCGGATCTCCACCGAGAACACCACGTGGCGACCGTCGTCGAAGCCGAACGAGATCATTGCGTGGGCGATCGCCTGGCTGCCCCAGTACGACAGCACGGCGTCGGCGGTGACGAGGTGGTCGAGGTCGTAGCGACGGGTTTCCCAATGCGCGTCGTAGTCGGTGTCGGCGCGCCAGGCGAAGTCGCGCACGTTGTCCAGCACGACCTGGTTGCCCTCGATGCGGCCCGTGAGCGGGCGCGAGACGTCGTCGGCCCAGTCGCGCAGATTGGATGGTGCAATGCCGCTCCACCAGAGCAGCAGCAACGCGTACAGCACCAGGTAGATTCCCGGCGGAAGCCAGCTGCGGCGGCTGACCGCGACACCTGCCAGCACGATCACCACCAGCGACCAGGTCACGCTGCCGAGGATCTTCACCACGGTGCCGCCCGGCAGCTGGTACCACAGCGCCAGCGCGCCCCACGCGCCCGAACCCAGGCTGGCCAGGGCGAGCAGGCCGAACAGCAGCATCCGCGCGATCATCCTGATTCTCTGCTTCATCACGTCTCGTGCCAGGGCAGGATTCGCCAGCGCGAACGGCATGCAGCGACCGTAGCCACCCGGACTGGCGAAAAAAGAAAGCCGTAGGGCCTGCCTTCCTCGCCGACCCCGGGAGAACTGCGGCGCGCCGAACCTGAATGTCCGATGCGCAGTCTGTGCGCGTCAGCCGCCCACCACCGGCAGCGCGATGAAGCTCGCCTGCGTCGGAGCGTGGTACACGCGCTGCGTCGCCTTCACGTAATCCGCCGGCCTGGCCAGCAAGATGTTCGGCACGAAGGTCTGCGGGTTGCGGTCGTACAGCGGGAACCAGCTCGATTGCACCTGCACCATGATGCGGTGGCCGGGCAGGAACACGTGGTTGGCCGAAGGCAGGGCGAAGCGGTAGGACAGCGGCTGGTTGGCGGCGAGCGGCTTCGCCTCGGTGAAGCCCTCACGGTAGCGGCCGCGGAAGATGTCCATCGCCACGGCGAGCTGGTAGCCGCCCATCTCCGGTTCGTAGGCCACCTGGTCGGGGTAGACGTCAATCAGCTTGACCACCCAGTCGCTGTCGGTGCCGCTGGTCGAGGCGACCAGGTTCACCTCGGGCGCGCCGCTGATGGTCAGCGGCGCGGTGAGTACGTCGCTGACGTAACTGAGCACGTCCGTGCGGCCGGACGCCTCGCGCTGGTCGTCGACCAGCCACTGCGGCCAGGTGAAGGTGCCGTAGCCGATCGGCTGGATCGGACGGGCGCGGAACGGCACCGGGTGCGCGGGATCGGATACGTATTCGTCGTAGGCGGCGCCCGCGGCGGGTGCGTTGAAGCCGAGCTTGCTGCCGGGTTCCAGGTACAGCGGGCGGCTTTTCGTGGGGCAGCCATCGGCGCAAGCCAGCGGCCAGCGATCCAGTCGCTGCCACTGGTTGCTGCCGGTCTGGTAGGCGGTGACGGCGGCGGTGTCGGCCTTCGGCGCGCCGTCCTTCAGGTATTGCGCCAGGTACGGGCGCAGGATCTTCTCGCGGAAATACTTCGCGGTGTCGCTGCCGAAGCGGATCGCGCTCAGCGAGCTGCCTTCCCCGATTTCCTGCCCATGATTCCACGGGCCCATCACCAGCTTGACCATGTTGCCGCCGGCGTCCTTCGGCTTGATCGCGCGGTACACGGCTTGTGCGCCGTAGATGTCTTCCTGGTCCCACAGGCTGTGCACCAGCATCACCGGCACCTTCAACGGCTGCGCGGCGAGCAGCTTGTCGACCGCCTGGTCGCTCCAGAAGCTGTCGTAGGCCGGGTGCGCCAGCAGCTTGTTCCAGAAACCGAGCTGGCGCATGCCGTAGGCATCGGCCAGCGCGCCGGCGGAGCCGTAATGCATGAACAGGTCGTAGTCGTCGTGGTAGTTCGTCCACCACTTGATCGAGTTGTCGCGGCTGCCGACCTGCTCGTAGATGTAGGCCAGGTTCTGCTGGCGGAACGCGCCGTTGTGGAACCAGTCGTCGCCCATCCAGCCGTCGACCATCGGGTTCATCGGTACCGACACCTTCAGCGCCGGGTGCGGGTTGAACAGCGCCATCAGGGGCTCGAAGCCGTCGTAGGAAATGCCCAGCGTGCCGACCTTGCCGTTCGACTCGGGGATGTTCTTCACCAGCCAGTCGATGGTGTCGTACGTGTCGGTGGCGTCGTCGACCGGAGTGGGATTCTGCGGGCCGTGCAGCGGCCGGTTCATCACGTAGTCGCCTTCGGAGCCGTACTTGCCGCGCACGTCCTGCACCACGCGGATGTAGCCGTCCTCGACGATGATGTCGGCCACGTTGTCGTAGCCCTGCAGGGCCGGCCCGAGGTGGCCGCTCATGCTGAGGTTGGTCAGCGCGTTCGCGTCGTACGGGGTGCGGGTCAGCAGGATGCCGGCGTGATGGGCACCCTTGGGCACCAGGATCACGGTGTGCAGCTTGACCCCGTCGCGCATCGGCACCATCACGTCGCGCCGCTCGTAGTCGAAGCTGGCGGTGGCCGGCACGAATTTCGCGGGGGTCTCGCTGGGGTAGTTCGGGTATTTCGCCTGCGCCGTATCGGTGGCCTGCAGCAGGCCAGTCGCGGTGAGCAGCATGGCAAAAAGGGCGGGCCGAATGCCCGCAGCGAACCGATTCGACGTCATGATGAATCCCCAGGGGTCAATGTCCGTCAGAGTAAACCCACCGCCGCCACATCGCGACCGGAAAGTTGGCAAGACTGTTGCTTCAGTCCGGGCATGAGCGACCATGCCTACGACATCAGCTACCTGCTGGACAGCGACGCAGCCACGGCCGAGGTGCCGGTATTGCACGTGGCCAAGGCGCCGCCGAGGCCTGCGCGCAGCCCGTCGCACATCGCCGCGGCCCAGGCAGCGCTGGCGCTGGAGTTGCTGCAGGCCGCCGAGGCCCACGAGGACTGGATCAGGCAGTACGTGCGCATGTACGGCGTCGCGGGCGACGGCGTCTGATCCCCGCTGGCCTTGCATAGCAGAAGCTGACCCGGATGGGCACATCCGGTCACTTCTGAGAAGTCGGCCCCGGACAGACAAAAGCCCGGGATCGCCCCGGGCCTTGTCGTTGAACTGCCTGCGATGGATCAGGCGATCGCGGGCAGCGTGTCCACGCCGGCTTCGATCGCCGCCTTGTGCATCAGCGTGCGCGGCAGGATGCGGGCGAAGTAGAACGCGGCGGTGTCGCGCTTGGCCTGCTTGAACGCGGCGGATTGATTGCCGGCCTCGGTGGCCACCACGCTGCGCGCCCACAGGTAGGCGAGGGTGACGTAGCCGGAGTAGTACAGGTAGTCGGTCGCCGCGGCGCCGAGTTCCTCCGGGTTGGCCGCCACCCGCTGGGCCAGGCTCACGGTGAGGTCGCTCCACTCCCTGGTGGCGACGGCCAGCGGCCCGATCAGGTTGCGCAGCGCGGCATCGGCACTGTGCTGCTGGCAGAACGCGCTGATCTCCTGCAGGAAATGCTTCGCACCCACGCCCTGCAACTGGAGGATTTTGCGGCCCAGCAGGTCGGCGGCCTGGATGCCGGTGGTGCCTTCGTACAGGGTGATGATGCGGGCGTCGCGGACGAACTGTTCCATGCCGTTCTCGGCGATGTAGCCGTGGCCGCCGTAGATCTGCAGCGCTTCCTTGGTGCACTCCTGCGCCAGCTCGGTGGTCATGCCCTTGGCGATCGGGATCAGGAAGGCGACCAGTTCGCCGGCCTTCTGCCGCGCCGCTTCGTCGGTGGCGCGATGTTCGATGTCGGTCTGCAGCGCGGTGTACAGCACCAGCGCGCGCGAGCCTTCGACGAAGGCGCGCTGGGTCAGCAGCATGCGGCGCACGTCCGGCTGCACCAGCAGGTTGTCGGCCGGCTTGTCGGGGAACTTCGCGCCCGACAGCGAGCGCGACTGCAGGCGTTCGCGGGCGTAGTTGAGGCTGTTCTGCAGCGCACGCTCGGCCAATGCCAGGCCCTGCACACCGACCGAAAGGCGCGCCGCATTCATCATGGTGAACATCGCGGCCAGGCCCTTGTGCGGCTTGCCGATCAGGTAGCCCTCGGCACCGTCGAAGTTCATCACGCAGGTGGAGCAGGCGTGGATACCCATCTTGTGCTCGATCGCGCCGGCGGCCACGGTGTTGCGCATCCCCGGCGTGCCGTCAGCGTTGAGCTTGAACTTCGGCACGATGAACATCGAGATGCCGCGGCTGCCTTCCGGCGCGTCGGGCAGGCGCGCCAGCACCAGGTGCACGATGTTCTCGGTGAGGTCGTGTTCGCCGGCGCTGATGAAGATCTTGGTGCCGCTGATCTTGTAGACGGCATGGCCGTCCGCGTCCGCCGCGGCCGGTTCGGCGCGGGTCTTCAGCAGGCCGAGGTCGGAGCCGGCCTGCGGTTCGGTGAGGCACATGGTGCCGGTCCAGCGGCCTTCGACGATCGGCTTCATGAAACGCTCGCGCTGCCATTCCTCGCCGTGCATTTCCATCGCGTGGGTGGCGCCCTCGGACAGCAGCGGATACAGGCTCCAGGCCAGGTTGCCGGACTGGAAGATCTCGGTGGTGGCGGTGCCCAGCACGCCGGGCAGGGCTTGGCCGCCGTAGGTCTCCGGATTGGTCAGGCCGGTCCAGCCGCCTTCGGCGAACGCCTTGAACGCTTCCTTGAACGACTTCGGTGTGGTCACCGTCTGGGTGGCCTTGTCGTAGTGGCAGCCCTCGGCGTCGGCCGGACCATTCGTCGGCGCCAGCAGTTGTTCGCTGAGCCGGCCGGCTTCCTCCAGCACCGCGTCGAACAGGTCGCGGGTGTGGGCTTCGCCGCCCTGCAGCGAGGTCAGGGTCGACTCGGCGCCCAGTACATCAAACAGGGCGAAGCGCAGGTCGTCGAGGGGAGCCTTGTAAGCGGTCATGGTGGTTCCTTCGTTGAATGGGGTGATCAGCGATACGTGTTGGCGATGCCCGGCACCGCCGAGATCCAGTCGCTGCCGTTGAAGTCGAACGAGCGCGGCTTGTCTTCCTGCTCGGGTTTGGCGTTGGTGCTGCCGCTGACGCGATAGGCCAGCGAACCTGCGCTGCCCTTGCCGGCAATGGCCGCGAGCGCCTGGCTCATCGCGCTGGTGGGCAGCACGTCGATGCGGACCACGTCGCCGGCCAGTTCGGGGATGTCGAGGTCGAAGTTCGCATGCAGGCGCACCGGCACCAGTTCGGCGATCTGCAACTGGCCGTCGATTGAGCTGAACTTCATGCCGGCGTAGCTGTTGTTCTGGATGCGCACGGTCAGCTGCCACTGGCCGCTGGGCAGCACCACCAGTTGCTGGATGTTCACGCTGGGCGGGAACACGCTCTTCCTGGCCGGGCCGCAGGCAGCCAGGCCCAGCAGCAGGACGGGGATGATCCAGCGCAACAGACGCATTGCCGTTCTCCAAACGATCGTTTGAAAGTCGATTCTAACCGCGTTTGGGGGGCAACTGGCCAGTGGCGGCGTCGAACATCGTCATCGCCTCGCCGCGGCGTCCCGCGAAAGCCCGTCCCGCCCGCCCGGTTTCGCGCTCATCCGCAAACAGGCATCATCGACGACTTGTCTCCAGCGCTGGGGTTGCACCGCATGTCACGACGTTTTATCGCACGCCGCTCGCCGATCCACGGCAATGGCGTGTTCGCCACCGCTCCGATCGGCAAGGGTGAGGAAATCATCGAGTACAAGGGCCGGCTGATCACCCATGCCGAGGCCGACGACCTGTACGGCGACGGCGGCGAGACCGGCCATACCTTCTTGTTCACGCTCAACGACGACTACATCATCGACGCCAACCAGCAAGGCAACAGCGCCCGCTGGATCAACCACAGCTGTGCGCCGAACTGCCGGGCGCTGGTCGAGGAAAGCGCCAGCGGCGACCCGCGCCGCGACAAGGTGGTGATCGAGGCGATCCGCAACATCAAGCCGGGCGAGGAACTCACCTACGACTACGGCATCGTGCTCGAGGTGCCGCATACCGCGCGCCTGAAAAAGCTGTGGAAGTGCCTGTGCGGTTCGCCGAAGTGCACCGGCACGCTGCTCAAGCCGAAGCGGTAGGCAAGCGCGGAAACCGCCTTTTATACTCCATGGAAGTTGCCCGCCATGGGGGAGGGCAACATGGACAAGCAGCAAGGGGAAGGACTCGATGGAAAACAATCCGTACGCCGCACCGGCGGCCGTGGTCGACGATGCAAGCGCGTGGGACGCGTATGACCTGGAGAACCGCAAGGCCGGGCGTGGCAAGCGTCTGGGTGCCGCCTTGCTGGATGGCGTGGTCAGCCTGATCTGGCTGGCGCCGGTGTTCTGGGCCGGTTACATGGCACTGGACGTCAGGAAGGGGATCAAGCCCGCCGGGCCGATGATCGCCCTGATGCTGCTGGGCCTGGCCCTGATGATCACCATCATCGTGGTGAATTGCCTGATGCTGCACCGGAGCGGCCAGACCATCGGCAAGCGCGCGGTGGATATCGCGGTGGTGCGCACCGACGGCAGCCCGATCGGCCTGGGGCGCTACATTTTCCTGCGGGTGGTGCCGGTGCTGATCCTGGGCATGATTCCGTTCGTCGGCAAGGCGGTCAACCTGATCGATCCGCTGCTGATCTTCGGCAAGGAAAAGCGCTGCCTGCACGACCTGATTGCCGACACCATCGTCGTCGACGCTTGATGATCGATACCGTCCGCGAGATCGAGACGCCGGAAGGCGTCTCGTTGCGCCTGCGTGCGGCCGGCGCGCTGCCCCGCGCGCAGGCGTGGATGGTCGACCTGCTGCTGCGCTTGGCGATCTTCTTCGTGGCGTTGATCCCGCTGGCGGCCTTCGGCAAGGGCGGCAACGGGCTGGCGATGCTGGTGATGTTCGCGTTGCTGTGGGGCTACTCGGTGGTGTGCGAGGTGTGGCTGGGCGGGCAGACGTTCGGCAAGCGCGCACTGGGCCTGCGCGTGGTCAATGCCGACGGCACGCCGGTGACCTGGCTGCCGTCGGTGGTGCGCAACCTGCTGCGGGTGGTGGATGCACTGCCGGGCGTCTACGGCGTGGGCCTGGCCTGCACCCTGATCGACCCGCATGCGCGGCGCCTCGGCGACATCGTGGCCGGCACCATGGTGATCCACGTCGCGGACCTTCCTGCCGGCCAGGAAATTCCCGCGTTGACCGCCGTGCCGCTGCCGCTGGTGCTGGCCAGCGACGAGCAGGCCGCGCTGGTCGAGTTCGCCGAGCGCGCCGGCCAGCTCACCGTGCAGCGCCAGGAAGAACTGGCCAACCTGCTGACGCCGCTGACCGGGCAGCGCGACACCGGGGCGATCCGCCAGCTGGTGGCGCACGCCAACTGGCTGCTGGGGCGGGCATGAAACAGGAACGCTTCGTCGCCCTGCACAGCCGCGAGTGGGACCACCTGCAGTCGTGGCTGAATGCGCTGGACCGGCAGGCGAAACGCACCCTGCGGCAGGAACAGGCGCTGGATTTTCCCGCGTCGTATCGACGCATCTGCCATCACCTGGCGCTGGCCCGCGGTCGCGGCTACAGCCATGAAGTCACCGAGCGCCTGCAGCGCATCGTGCAGCAGGGGCATCGCGTGCTGTACCAGCCGCCGGCACCGCGCTGGCATCGCGTCATCGCGTTCCTGGTCGCCGGCTTTCCGCGGCTGGTGCGGGCGCAATGGCGCTGCATGCTGGCGGCGGCGGTGCTGTTCTACGTGCCGGCGCTGGTCACGCTGGTGCTGATGCAGCTGCGCCCTGAGCTGGCGCACACGGTCTTCAGCAGCGCGCAACTGGCGCAGTTCGAGAAGATGTACGACCCCGCCAACGCGCAGATCGGCCGCAGCAGCGGCACCGACCTGCACATGTTCGGCTTCTACGTGATGAACAACGTCAGCATCGCGTTTCGCTCGTTCGCCTCGGGCCTGGTCTTCGGCGTCGGCGCGATCTACGTGCTGGGCGCCAACGGCCTGCTGATCGGCGGCGTCGCCGGGCACCTCACCGCGATCGGTTATGGCGGTCCGTTCTGGCGTTTTGTCGCCGCCCATTCCGCCTTCGAGCTGACCGCGCTGGTGATCGCCGGCGGTGCGGGCCTGCGGCTGGGGCTGACCCTGCTGTCACCGGGTCGCCAGCGCCGCGGACCGGCCCTGGTCGCGGCCGGCTGGATCGGGGCGCAGCTGGCCCTGGGCGCGTTTGCGATGCTGGTGGTGGCGGCCTTCGTCGAGGCGTACTGGTCGTCGATCGCCAGCCTGTCCGATGCGGTGAAGTTCGGCAGCGCCGCCGTGTTGTGGGTGCTGGTGCTTGGCTGGTTGTGGCGTGGCGGCAGGGCGGGCAGGCATGGAGCTTGAACGGATCAGCGTGGTGCTGCGCCCGCGCGTGACGCGCGAGGCGGTCGATCTTGGTGCCGCCATGCTGCGCGCCAACGCGCGCGCGGTGTGGTCGGCGTGGTTCGCCTTCACCCTGCCGGCGTTCGTGCTGTGCAATGCGCTGGGCCTGCTGCTCGACCTGCCGTGGCTGGGCTGGGTGCTGGTGTGGTGGCTGAAGCCGCTGTTCGACCGGGTGCCGCTGTACGTGCTGTCGCGCGCGGTGTTCGATCGCGCGCCGGGGTGGCGCGAGACCCTGCGCGGCCAGCGCCAGTGGAACTGGCGCAGCACGCTGGCCGGGCTGACCTGGTTGCGCATCGACAGCAGTCGCGCCCTGCGCCTGCCGCTGGACCTGCTCGAAGGCGCTACGCGGCAGCAGCGTTCGGCGCGCTGGAAGGTGCTGCGCAAGCGCATCGTGGGCGATGTCAGCCTGCTGACCTACGGCTGCCTGCAGTTCGAGCTGGTGCTGTTCCTCAGTTTCTGGCTGTTCGCGTGGCTGCTGATTCCCCACGAATGGCGACCGCTGTCGTTGGGCGAGTTCTTCCGTGACGGGACGCAGGGCATTTCCTCCCTGTGGATCGTGCTGGGCGCGGGCGTAGCCTACCTGGCGATGAGCGCGATCGAGCCGCTGTACGTGGCCTGCGGTTTCGCGCTGTATCTCAATCGCCGCACGCAACTGGAAGCGTGGGACATCGACCTGGCGTTCCGCCGCATGCGCACGCGCATCGAGGCGCTGGGCAAGGTGCTGGGCGTGCTGCTGTGCCTGGGCATGCTGCCTTCGCTGCATGCGCAGGCGAGCCCCCGTGCACAGGCAAGCGTCGGTGCGCCGGAAAAACCCATCGCCACCAGCGTCGAGAAGGTGTTCGGCACGCCGCCGGCCGGCGACGGAAAGCGCTTCGCCGAAGCGGCCGCACAGGTGTATCGCGACCCGCGCTTCGGTGGTGAACACACGACGCGCGGCTGGCGGCTCAAGCATCCGTGGCAGGCGGAACGCCAGCAACGGGAGATTCCGTTCCCCGCGCTGGGCCAGTGGCTGTCGGCGATCTTCAAGGGCCTGCTGTGGCTGCTGCTGGGCGCTGCGCTGGTGACGCTGGGCTGGTTTGCCTGGCGCTGGCGTGGACGCTGGCAAGCCGAGCCGGAAGAGCCGGCGGCGATGACCTCGTCCAGCCTGTTGCCCGGCGAGGCAGCCGAGCTGCCGCTGCCCGACGACCTGGCCGCAGCCACCCGCGCGCTGTGGCAGGCGCAGCGCAGGCGCGAGGCGCTGGCCCTGCTTTATCGCGGCTGCGTGGAACACACGGCGCAGCTGCTGCAACTGCCACCGTCGAAGGATGCGACCGAGTCGGACTGGCTGCACCGCGCCGGCGCGATCGAGGATGTCGCGCGTGCGCAGCGGGTGGTGGCGATCGTGCGCACCTGGCAGTTCGCTGCCTACGCCGGCCGCTATCCGGATGACGCCACCATCGAGCAACTGCTGACGGGCTGGCCCGCGCAGGCGGGAGCACCGGCATGAATCGCCGGACGCTGACCCTCGTTCTGGTCGTGCTCGGCGCGGTACTGCTGTTGCTGGCCGGCTTCTTCGCCACGTTCGAACGCCGGGACGTCGTCGAAACCACGCCCGCGCATGGCGAGGCCCGCTACAACCGCTTCTTCGCCCTGCAGGAAACCCTGCGGCGGCTGGAGCTGCCCGCGCGCTCGCTGACCACGCTGGACCCGAAGCATCTCTCCTTGCAGCCCGGCGACACCTTGCTGCTGGGCGACGACGTCAGCCGGGTCGATGTCGCCGATGCGGCGCGCATCGCCGCGTGGGTGCGCGGCGGCGGCCACCTGCTGCTGTCGCCGGGGGCGGCAAGCGGTGCGCGCACGCCGTTGTTCGATGCGCTGGGCCTGCTCGATCCGCATCCGGGCGACTATGCGTGCAGCGCTTTCGATGATGCGGAAAACGGCAAGGACGACGACAAGCTGCGCCTGTGCGGCGCCCGTTTCCTGCTGGCCGGTGCCGCCGCCACCGCGGTCGAGGCTTCCATCGGCGATGCGCAAGGCGGCTACCTGTTCGCGCGCACCCGGCTGGGCAAGGGCAGGGTGAGCCTGCTGGCCAGCTTCGCCCCGATCTCGCGCGACCAGCTGAAGCGGGCGGTGGCGCAACAGTTCGCCTGGGGCCTGCTGGAACCTAATCGGGGGCGCGGGACGCTCTACATCGTGTACGCGCTGGACGGTCCGTCGTTCCTGACATTCCTTTGGCTGAAGGGCTGGCCCGCGCTGCTGGCGCTGGCCCTGCTGCTCGGCGCGTGGATGGCGATGCGCAGCGCGCGGCTGGGTCCGCTGATGCCCGCGCCGGCGCTGCATCGGCGTGCGCTGCTTGAACACGTGCACGCCGCCGGCGAGTTCGTCTATCGCCGCGACGGCGGCCGCAGCCTGCACCGGCTGGCCAGCGATACCGTGCTGGCGCGCCTGCGCCGACGCGATCCGGCCTGCGCCATGCTCAACGGCGATGCGCTGTACGCCCGCCTGGCCGAGCGCAGCGCGCTCGACGCCGCGCAGATCGCGCAAGCCTTCCAGTCACCCGCGAACGCCCAGGCCTTCCGCGCTTCCATCATCACCCTGGCCCGACTCAGGAGCCGCCCATGACTACCGAAACCCTCGCTACTCCGGTCACGCCGCCGGCCCCGTTGTCGATCGCCGAACTGGGTGAGCAGACGCGCGCCCTGCGCGGCCAGGTCACCCGCGCCTTCATCGGCCAGGGCGACGTGTTCGACCAGGTGCTGCTGGCCCTGCTGGCCAGCGGCCACGTGCTGATCGAAGGCGTGCCCGGCCTGGGCAAGACCTTGCTGGTGCGTGCACTGGCCGCGTCGGTCGGCTGCACCTTCGGCCGCGTGCAGTTCACCCCCGACCTGATGCCGGCCGACGTCACCGGCCATGCGATCTACGATCCCAAGGCCGAGCGTTTCCAGATCCGTCGCGGCCCGGTGTTCGCCAACCTGCTGCTGGCCGACGAGATCAACCGCGCGCCGGCGAAGACCCAGGCCGCCCTGCTCGAATCAATGCAGGAAGGCCAGGTCACCATCGAAGGCCGCCGCTTCGCGCTGCCCGAGCCGTTCATGGTGGTGGCTACGCAGAATCCGATCGAGCAGGAAGGCACCTATCCCTTGCCCGAGGCACAGCTGGATCGCTTCCTGATCAAGGTGGTCATCGGCTACCCCGGCCTCGAAGACGAGCGACGCATGGTGGCCAGCGTGGTCAACGGCAAGATCGCCGCCGACCTCGACGTGTCGCAGGTGCGCCCGGTGCTGAGCCAGGCCCAGTTGATGGCGGTGCAGAAAGCGGTGGCGGCGATCCGCATGGACGAGGCGGTCACCGACTACGCCGTGCGCATCGCCCGCACCACGCGCGAATGGCCGGGCGTGATCGGCGGCGCCGGTCCGCGCGGCGGGCTGGCGCTGGCGCGACTGGCACGCGCCCACGCCGCGGTCGACGGTCGTGATTTCGTCACCCCCGACGACGTGCGCGCGGTGGCCTTGCCGGCGCTGCGCCATCGCCTGGTGCTGGCGCCGGAGGCGCTGATCGAGCGGCAGCGGCCCGACGACGTGCTCGCCGCGCTGCTGCACAAGGTGCCCGCGCCCCGCCAATGATGCGACCCGCTCCGCTACTGCTGTGGTTGCTGCTGGGCTGGATCGTGCTCGGCGTGCTGGCCAGCCTTGGCTGGCTGCCGCTGTCCGCGTGGCTGGCCGCCGCTGTCGTGATCGCGCTGTTCGCCTTGGTCGACGTCCTGCGCCTGCGCCGGATGCCCTCGCCCGAACTGCAGCGCGACGTGGTGCCGGTGATGCCGCTGGGTCCACCGGCCACGATCAGCCTGCGCCTGCGCGGCGGCACGCGGCGGACGCAGGCCTTGCGCCTGCACGACCTGCATCCGGGCGGCTGGGTGGTCCATGGCATGCCGCGCGACGTGCGCCTGCCGCCGGGACGGGATCTGCTGCTCGACTACAGCGTCATCCCCGATGCGCGGGGCCAGTTCGTCTTTGACGGCTGCCACGTGCAACTGTGCTCGCCCTGGCGTGCATGGACCGCGCGCCGCGTGATCGGTGCGTCGTCGACCGTGCGCGTGTATCCGAACTTCGCTTCGCTGGCCGAGCTGGCGGGACTCAGCGTGGAGCTGGCCTCGCGCAGCGTGGGCGCGCGCCTGCAGCGGCGCCGCGGCGAAGGCACCGAATTCCAGGAGCTGCGCGACTACCGCGTCGGTGACAGCCTGCGCAAGATCGACTGGAAGGCGACTGCACGCAGCAGCCGGCTGATCTCGCGCGAGTACCGCGACGAGCGCAACCAGCAGGTGGTGCTGATGCTGGACTGCGGTCGCCGCATGCTGGCGCAGGACGACCAGCTGGTGCATTTCGATCACGTGCTGAACGCATCGCTGGCGCTGGCCAGCATCGCACTGCGCCAGGGCGACGCGGTCGGCATGCTGGCCTGCACCGGCCAGCAGCAACGCTGGCTGCCGCCGCAGCAGGGCAGCCTGGGCATGGACATGCTGCTCGGCGCCGGCTACGACCTGCAGGCACTGCCCGAAGCCACCGACTACCTGGCCGCGGCCAGCGCGCTGCAGGCGCACCAGCGCCGCCGCGCCCTGGTCGTGCTGATCACCAACGTGCGCGACGAAGACGACGTGGAACTGCGCGCCGCGGTCGGCATGCTGTCCAAACGCCACCTGGTGATGCTGGTCAGCCTGCGCGAACTGGCGCTGGACCGCGCCGCCAGCGAGCCGGGCGAAGAACTCGAAGACAGCATCCGCAGCGCCGCCGCGATGCACTACCTGGCCGAGCGCGACCGCGTACACGAATCCCTGCGCCGCGAAGGCGTCAACACCCTCGACGTCAGCTGCGGGGAACTGTCCGGCGCGCTGATCGAGCGGTATCTGGCGTTGAAGCGGAGCAGTCGGCTCTGATTGGTGGGGCGGGGCACATCTGCGCGCTGCGTCTTCATCAGCAATCTGACAAGGAGGCTCACCGGACTATGCGGGCTTTACCCAACAAAGCGGTTCGATTCCGCGAGCCGCGGCATTTTTTTTAGAGCGCACCTTTACGGTTGACATCGTAAATATTTGCGGAGCACTCTAGCTGGCAGCCCGCTACGCAACATCGGGCACAGGGGAAAACACGATGTATATGAGTTGGCGATGATTTACCCGTCGCTCTTGGCTTGGCTGATATCGCTGGTGCGCGCAGCAAATGCCGGGTGTCTGAAAATTGATAGCGGTCAATCGGATATCAAGTCGCTCGTGAGTATCCATCTGAGAAAAATGTCAGATACTAAGACGACTTGCCGTCGTCTCCCAAGATTGAGAGTGCGATGTTCGCCAGTATGATTTCGGCCATATGTTGCGGCTATTAGGTAAGTGGATACGGGATGGATTGCGCTGTGCGTCAGATATATTGATTTGATCCCGAGGTATATAGGAGAAGTCATTTGAAATCGCTCTCATTATTTATAGCGTTGGTCCTTAGTGCCGCGACCTTCGTGTCTATGGCGCAAAGCAGTATTTCGATTCCTGAGGACTATCATAAGCATGTTGAACAATCAGAGAATTCCATCATTTTGGGTGGGGCTGAATTTGGCGACCAAATAGATATATCCACGGGACAAACACGTTTTCGGCACACGGTCGTTAGTCTTTCTGGCGGCAATCAACTTCCGGTTGAAGTGACATATGACTACGCGCCATATGAGACGCCCAATGTTCACTATGGACTAGAGATAGTCAGGCCGCATCTGAGTGGCATCTTTAGCAACAGAACCGGTTGGGTAGCAACGCAGGTGGGTGGGGCTGGGACAACGAATAGATGTTCCGCGCCCTCAGGCCTTGGTTCCCCTCCAGAGGTGGTCAATACAAGCGGAAAACCCGACACATTTTTTTCCGACGAGTACTGGCACGGTAATCAACTGATTCAATTGAATGGGAGCTCAGAGTTGATGCGGCAGCTTGGGACTGGCGATCCTAGGCCTGCTGACGGTGCAGCCTATACGTGGACGACAAAGAATCATTGGTACTTTTCATGCATACCATCTCAAGACGGCAATGGTGAAGCATTCTTGGGGCGTGCTCCCGATGGGAGCACATATTATTTTGACTCTCCCGCATCCGGGCCTTTAGCTGTCCCGTCAATTTGGAAAGCTGCGGCTCAAGGAGCAAGTACGATACTGCAACCCGTAGAGCGTCGGTTCAACGTTAGTATTATTAAAGACCGATTTGGTAATTGGGTCAAATATGAGACGATCAATGGAGCGCTCGTTATTAGCTCCAATGATGGGCGAAAATTGACCGTGTCAGACATAGCGAGCGGACAATCGATAACAGATGGAAGTCGTACATGGACTATCACTTGGGTCAAAGACGTTGCAACAGGTAGTATTTTGAGCTTCGTCGTGACTAATCCAGACGGATCAACATGGTCCCTCGCGCGCTCAGGGGATATTTCCCACAACGGCAATTACTTCGCTGGATGTGATATTCCTTCGGCTGCACTACTAGGGCAGTCAGCGATAGTTGTTCACGCACCCTCTGGTGCTATCGGAACTTTTACGCTCAAGCCTATACGTTTCGGAAAGTCGTACGTTGCTTCGACCTGCGGGCCTCTGGTTACAGATCCGAGCGGCAAGGCAAATTCATACGTTAGATACCCGGCGTTCTATGACAGCGTGGCTATTACTGAGAAATCAATAACTGGGGCGGGTATAAGTGCATCAACATGGAAGTATGATTACGGTTCCCCGAACGGCTGCTACACTCAGTCAAACTATGCTGATGTCATTTGTGCGTCCAATGCGCCAACGTATCGCACGGTGGTCATTACTCAGCCGGACAATTCCGTTGTTCGTTACACTGTGGGGAACAAATGGCTTTCCGATGATGAGGGTCTTCTTCTTAAGACTGAGACTGGAGCATCATTATCCAACATAGATCGAACGGAATCCACTCGGTGGACTGCTTTTCCAGTTGTGGGGAACGAAGGTAACATCGCTGGTGATTCTGGTAGCGATGGGAAACTTCGTGTGCCAAGTTCGCGAACAGTTGTTCAAAACGGAGACACTTACACTTGGCAGGTAGAGGCCTTCGATGCTTATGCGCAACCGACCAAAGTTAAGAGATCAAATTCGATCGTTGGGCAAAATTCCATTGAGGAGCAGACATCATACTTAAATGACACGTCATTGTGGGTTATTGGATTGCCCCTTCAAAGAGTTAACCTAACATTGGGTGAGGTCGTTGATCGGTATGCGTATTCCACAGACGATTTGGCTGTGGATTGGTGGCATTTTGAGCGTCACGAGATGTCATATGCATATGATTCTTTGGGGCAGCTGTATACGACAATAGATGATAATGGCAATAAGACATCATATACCAATTACAAGCTGGGCATTCCACAGCGAATTGATTATCCTGATGCGACGCACCAGTCTGCGACGGTGGATGACCTGGGTCAGATCAGTTCGATAACTGACCAGGCTGGAAATACGACTTCTTACCAATATGATGCGGCTGGACGGCTTTTGCAAATTAGCTATCCCGGTGGCGACGAGGTGGCGTGGTACCCCACGCACTTCGCCTACGCCTTCGTGACCAGCGCCGAACGCGGTATCGCCGCCAACCATTGGCGGCGCACCGTCACCACCGGCAATGCTTCCACCGTCACCTACTTCGACGCGATGCTGCGCCCGTTGCTCAGCGATACCTCGATCATCGGCACGGCCGGGTCGGATACCAGCACGGCCAACGCCTATGACACCAAGGGCCAGGCCACGTTCGCGTCGTACCCGGTGGCCGGTACACCGGCGCTGTCCGCCATCACCAGCGGTACGCACCACAGCTACGACGCCCTGGGCCGCCTCACACAGAGCATCCAGGATTCCGAACTCGGCCCGTTGACCAGCCTGACCGCCTACCTGTCCGGTGCGCGCCGCCAGGTCACCGACCCCAAGGGCAACATCACCACCACCAGCTACCAGGTGTTCGACCAGCCCGGTGGCGACGCCGCCGTCAAGGTGCAGGCGCCGCAGGGCATCACCCAGACCATCGCTCGCGACCTCTACGGCAACCCGCTGTCGATCACCCAATCCGGCCTCTACGGCACCGAGCAGGACAGCCTCACCAAATATCTCTACTACGACATCTACCACCGCCTGTGCCGCAGCACCGAGCCGGAAAGCGGCAGCACCGTGATGCACTACGACGCGGCCAACAACCTGGACTGGAGCGCCACGGGCCTGGCCATCACTGGCAGCGCGTGCAGCCAGGATCAGGTGGCCGCCTCGGCCAAAACCGCTCGCACCTACGACGCGATGAATCGGGTGCTGACGATCAGTCCGCCGACGGGAACGCAGGGCACGATCTATACCTACGACGCGCTGGGCCAACTCAAGACGGCCGTTTCGGGCATCGCGATCCAGGGCTATGCCTACAATTTCCGCGGCATGTTGACGAGTGAAGTGCTCTGGCTTCCCAACAATAACAATCTGGCATGGGGGCTCGGCTACGCCCACGATGCCTACGGCCACGTCTCAGCCATCGGCTACCCGGGCAGTCCCGGCGAAGGCGTCGCCTACGCACCCGATGCTCTGGGCCGGGCCACCCAGGCAGGCAGTTACGCCAGCGGCGTGCACTACTTTCCCGACGGCAGCGAACAGGGCCACCTGTTGGGCAACGGCATCAGCGCCCTGATCCAGAAAAACACGCGCTTGCTGCCGTCGGGCCTCAGTTACGCCCTCGGCGGTACGCAGCGCCTGAATGAGGCCTACCTCTACGACAAGGACGCCAACCTCACCAGCGTCACGGATCTGGTCAACGGCCAGAACAACCAGACCCTCGGCTACGACGGCCTGAACCGGCTGATCTCGGCGATCGCGCCGAATGCGTGGGGTACGGAGACGTACACCTACGACGCTCTCAACAACCTGCGCAGCAAATTGGCTGTCGGCCTAGCGTTCACTTTCAACTACGACAACAACAACCGACTCGCCACCATGACCGTACCCGGCGGTGGCTTCTCCAATTACCAGTACGACGTCTACGGCAATCGCACCCATCAGAACGTGGTGTTCAGCTCGCTCTCCATGGTGTACGACGCCAAGAACCAATTGGTGCAGGTGCCGGGCGTGGCCAGTTACGCCTACGACGCGGCGGGGCGGCGGATCATGAAGACGCCCGCCGTGGGCGGCGCTGCGGCGGCTACCTACAGCCTCTACAGCCAGGCCGGGCAATTGATGTTCGGCTACGACGCGGCCACCGGGCAGGGCACCAACTACATCTACCTCAACGGCAAGCTGATCGCACGGCACAAGGGCAGCACCGTCACCTACCTGCTGACCGACCGGCTAGGCAGCCCGGTGCGCGAGGCGGATGCCAGCGGCAATGTCACGGCGAGCTTCAGTTACCGGCCGTATGGTGACCTGTATAGCGGCCCGAACCAGAGCCAGCCGGGGTTTACCGGGCATGTGAATGATCCGGAGACGGCGTTCGTTTATATGCAGGCGAGGTATTACGATCCGGGGACAGGGAGGTTTTTGAGTGTTGATCCGGTGGGGGTGGGTGCAGGAAATGCGTTCAACTTCAACCGGTACCATTACGCGTCGAACAATCCGATTCTGAATATTGATCCTGATGGGCGTCAAGATCTGTGTGTGGGCCCACGCCAGCCGCCGCCTCCGAAGCCAAGTCCCTTGGATCAGTTGAAAGGTGCGGCGTCGAATCTGCTTCACCAAACACTAATGGACGCAGCTACGATGGCTGGTCTGAATCAACACGCTACCTTGGCAGATAGCCTGTTGGCTCCGATTCGAACAGCTATAACATTCTCGCCATTGATGTTGGAAAGCTCGGCAGTTAGGGGCGCTGTACTAAGCTCGGAAGCGTCTGTCTCCGGTGACATGTTGAGATTTTCCCAGACAACGGCAAGCCCATTCTTTAGTTCTCAGGGAAGCTTTTCCGGTCAATCAATCGCAGATGTAGCAGGGCAATTGCGAGCCGGTAGTCTAACGGCTTCTGACGTGCCCGTGCGCATAGTTTCACTAGGTGGTAATCCGTTAATTGTGAACACGCGATCTGCGCTTTCTTTAATGCAATCGGGGGCGCCGCAAAGCGCATGGAGAATTATCGATATGACCGGTCATGCGGGAACAGAGGCGCAAATAACCCAGCGACTTTCTAATAATGGTCTTTCGACAAATGGCGCTGACGTCTTGCGCATAACGGGTTCTGGGCCTAACGCAAGTACTTTGATATCAGGACAATAGCTATGGTTAATGAACTTTGGAAATTGCCAGTGCCTGCTACGGAGCTTGTGACTGAGCCAACTCTTAGAATCTTACCAATGCGACAATGTGAGCTGTTTTTTTTTGTAGAAGGTTCTGATAGAGGACTGGTAAAAAAAACCTTAATATTCGATGGCGTGGAGGCTTTCAGATGCACATATCTCACGTCGTGTAGCGCTCGTATGTTTAATGAGGCATACGGAAAACTAGTTGACCTTCCAGAAAGTCCGTGGTTAATCGAAATAATGAGGGTGCATGAAAATTCTAAGCAGCCTAAAAAAGAATGGAAGCACATGATGATATGCTTCGATGACGGTCCATGTTACGAATTTATTTGTTTATGTTGTTCGGTAAATGACGATAATCAAGGTGGAAATTAAAACTCGATCCATGATCTCGGCTGCTGGTGGACGGTGAGGCCTGATTAGCGCCGAACCTCAGTCGAGAAAGTTGTGGCATGGCGGAGCATCGGCTCCAGAATCAGAGGGGACGGGCGATTAAATTGCGATCTTTGATATTGGCTCCCCGAGCCAACGCCAGGCAGCTGGCTTTCTCAAGACCTTCTCCACCAAGCGTTGAAACCGCGGTGCATCTCCCCGTGTTGCCGGGTACGCGCGAGGACATCGTCGGCCATGTCTTATCGCAGTCATGTCGATAGGTTGCGCGGCGTTCTGTAGCGATAGGTCCACGCTGGGAGGCAACTCGTCGCCATCGAGTTCGCGCCGCGAGCGGCATCCGCCACGGAGGGTCACGGGCCCCTGAAGAGCCGGCGGACGATGTTCGCCCTACGCGCGGGGCGCCGGCGGCGTCTGCTCAGCGCTCCACGTGTTCCGCCGCGCCCGGTGGTTTCGGCGTGCCGATCCAGCGCCGCGTGCCGAGTTGCCGGTCGATGCTGTTGGCCAGTTGTTCGATGCGCGGGCGTACCGCTTCGGCGACCGGACCGGTGCAGCCGAGGTAGAAGTCCACGCTGCGGCTGCCGCCGGGGCCGCCCACGGTGATCCTGATGCCGGGCTGGTCGGTCATGATCATGCCGCAGCCGTCGTTGCGGCTGACGTAGCTGGCCTGCATCGCATCGAAATCCGCGCGCGCCAGCGCGTCGTGGATCGCGGCCAGCTGGGTCGGGGTGACCTGGCCGGTGGCCTGCATGGTTTGCACGTGGGCCTGGCCGGTGAAGCTGACCTGACCGGCGGCGGTCACGGTCACGCGATACGCGGGGCAGTTGCCGAAGCAGGTGCTGCGTTCGAGGGTGATGCTGTTTTCAGGCATGGGCTGGGTACCGTCGACCTGGGCGCGTACGGCGCAGGCGCCCAGCCACAGCATCGAGCCGCAGAGCAGGCCGCGCAGCAGCAGGGTGCAGGCTGGCTTCATGGTGATGCTCCGTGTCGGTCGGGGATGACCAGCATAGCGGCGTGCGATGAAGGCGATGTGCGCGTGGCGCGTGGCGCCATCAGTCCTCCTCCGCGTGCGGTTTCCACGCTTCGCTGAGCTGCTTCTGCACGGTGGCCGGCACCGCCTCGTAGTGGCTGAGGTCGAGGCTGTAGCGGCCGCGGCCACCGGTCATCGATTTCAGTTCGGTGGGGTAGTCGGTCAGTTCGGCCAGCGGCGCCTGCGCCTTGATCACCAGCTCGCCGCCACGCTGGCTGTCGGTACCCAGGATGCGGGCGCGCTTGCCGGCCAGGCCGCCGGTGACGTCGCCCACGTTGTGCTCGGGGATCGCCACCTCGATGTTGACGATCGGCTCCAGCACGGTGGGCCGCGCCTTCACCACGGCATCCAGGAACGCCTTCTTGCCGGCGCTGATGAACGCCACTTCCTTGGAGTCCACCGCGTGGTACTTGCCGTCGTAGACGGTGACGCGCACGTCCTGCAGCGGATAGCCGGCCACGGCGCCGTGTTCCATCGCCTGGCGCACGCCTTTCTCGATCGCCGGCAGGAACTGGCCGGGGATCACGCCGCCCTTCACCGCGTCGACAAACTCGAAGCCGGCGCCGCGTTCCATCGGCTCGACGCGCAGGAACACCTCGCCGAACTGGCCGGCGCCGCCGGTCTGCTTCTTGTGCCGGTGATGGCCTTCGGCGTGGCCGGCGATGGTTTCGCGATAGGCGATCCGCGGCGGATGCGAGTCGACCTCCACGCCGTAGCGCTCGCGCATGCGTTCCAGCATCACCTTCAGGTGCAGGTCGGACAGGCCGCGCACCACGGTCTCGTTGAGCTCCTTGTGGTGCTCGACGCGAAAGCACGGGTCCTCTTCGGCCAGCCGCGCCAGCGCGTTGGAAAGCTTCTGCTCCTGGCCCTTGTGCCTCGGCTCCAGCGCCAGCCCGAACATCGGCGCGGGAAACGCCAGCGGCGCCAGGCTGATCCGGTCCTCGTCGTGCGAGTCGTGCAGCACCGCGTCGAAATGGATCTCCTCCACCTTGGCCACCGCGGCGATGTCGCCGGGCACGGCGGCTTCGATCTCCACATGGTTCTTGCCTTGTACCCGGAACAGGTGGCCGACCTTGAACGGCTTGCGGCCTTCGTCGACCAGCAGCTGGCTGTCGCGGCGCACGGTGCCCTGCCACACGCGGAACACGCCCAGCTTGCCCACGAACGGGTCGTTGACGATCTTGAACACGTCGGCGATCACGTGGGCCGACGGATCGGCGCTGACCGCCAGCGGCGTACCGTCGTCGCGGGCGAATGGTGGCGGGTTGCCTTCGGCGGGATTGGGCAGCAATCGCGCGGCGAGGTCGAGGAATTCGCGGATGCCCGCGCCGGTGCGGGCGCTGACGAAGCAGATCGGCACCAGGTGTCCTTCGCGCAGGCATTGCTCGAACGCATCGTGGAGCTGCTCCGGCGTGAGCGAGCCTTCGCCGGCATCGAGGTAGCAGTCCATCACGCCTTCGTTGATCTCCACCACCTGGTCGAGGATGCGCTGGTGCGCCTCGGCCAGTGACGAGAAATCGGTGGCGCCGTCGCTGTGGAAGAAGCAGTCCAGCACGCGGCTGCCGCGATTGGCGGGCAGGTTCACCGGCAGGCATTCGCTGCCGAACTCGTCGCGCAGCGCGTCGACCAGGGCGGGCAGGTTGGCGCCGTCGAAGTCGATCTTGTTGATCACCAGCACGCGAGCCAGGCCGCGCGCTTTTGCATGCATCATCATCCGGCGCGTGCCGTACTCGATGCCGTTGATCGCGTTGACCACCACCGCCACGGTTTCCACCGCCGACAGCGAGGCCAGCGTGGCGCCGCGGAAGTCGGCGTAGCCGGCGGTGTCGATCAGGTTCACGTGGCAGTCGCCGTGATCGAGATTCGCCACGCAGCTGTCGATGGAATGGGCGCGCGATTTCTCCTGGCTGTCGCTGTCGGAAACCGTGTTGCCGCGCTCGACGCTGCCGGCGGACTGGATGGCGCCGCCGGCGACCAGCAGCGCCTCGAACAAGCTGGTCTTGCCCACGCCGGCGTGCCCGGCGAATGCGATGTTGCGGATGCTTTCCGTGGAATACGTCACGATGCGACCCTCCCATGACTGGGCGCGGATCGTGCCGGCATCAACCACGGCGCCGCACGAAGCCGCGCTGTAGCGGCTGACAATGGCGGGCCGTCATGGTCGTCCTCGAGTTCGCGGCAGGCGAAGTCAGCGGATCGGGCGGTCATGGCGGAGAGGCGGCGCAAGGCGCCGCCCGCCTAGACTTGAGCCGAGCGGCGTGCGGGTCAAGCTGCACTGCGGGGAACCGCCGCCGTCGCCGGGTGGTCTCAAGCGCCGTGGCGTCGCCATCCCGCCGGATGTGCGCCGCCATCCGGCCGGCCGGAATTCAGTTCCCGCTCGGCATGCTGCCCGCTCCCGCCACGCCCGAGGTTCCGTCATCGCCCGCTCGCCGCTCGCCCAACGCCCGTCGCCGGTGCCCGCCGAGGAGTCGCCGGCGCCGCCGATGCACGAGGCGACCCCGCGCGCCCTGGCCGCCGGGCGTGGCCGCCGCTGGCACGAGCCACGTCGCGAACGCCGCCAGCACTGGCTGGCCCTGTTGCTCGCCGCGTTGCTGCACGGCGTGTTTGTGCTGGTGGTGTGGCAGCAGATGCGTCCCCGAATGATCGCCCCGACCACCAGCGCGCCCGCGCAGGAAGCGCTGCAGATCCGCTTCATCAGCAGCGCGCCGGCGAGGGCGATACCACCGGCCCCGGCGTTGCAGGCACCGCCGCGTCCCCGCGCTCCGCTGGCGCCGCGCGAACCGGCGCGAAAGAACGCCATGAGCCTGCAGCTGCCCGCGCCGCCCCCGCCCGACACGACACGGCTGTTCGATGCAAACGGCCAGCCCCTGTTGCCCGCCCCGGCAAGCAGCACGCCGGTGCCCGACTACGTGCAGCATCTGCCCCAGGGCGAACCGCGGATCATGCAGCACCGCAGTCCGGTCACCTACCAGGCCACGCGCTTCGACCAGGACTGGGGCAAGGGCAACGCCGTCGACAGCGCGCTGCAGAAGCTGGTCGACAAGACCACGGTGAAGAAGACCATCCGGCTTCCGCGCGGCGTGCGCATCCACTGCGCGATCTCTCTGGCCATGCTGGCGGGTGGTTGTGGCGGCGATCCACCGGCGAAACCTTCGGCGAAGGACGGCGACGTGCGCCTCAACATGGCGCCGGCGCGCTCGCTGGATGGGCAGGCGCATGCGCCGAAGCCGCCCAGCGAGCAGGCCTGCATCGACATGTATCGCGCCGGCAAGCCGCTGGCCTGGGGTTGCCCGGTGGACACGCCCGATCGTGCGGTGGATGCCGAGCTGCGCGAGCGGGCCGCGAAGGCAGCGCGCGGGCACTGAACCCGCCGCGGCATGAACCTCGCGACGGTCGATCGTCACGCCCGTCACGCGCAACCGGGGCGGCGCCCGCTACACTCATCCGATGCCCGCGCCACCGCCACACGCCACCTCCCGACGCGCCGCCAACCCCGCGCAGGTGATGCTGAACTCGCCACTGGCGGCGGCCACTCGTGCACGCGTGTATCACCAGCGCACGCGGCCACGGCCGCGCGAACGCACCCTGCGCATCGTGGCGATGGCGGGCGCCGTGGTGGTGCATCTGTTCTTCCTGTTCGGCTTCGTGCTCGGCCCCGCGTTCCAGGTCGTGCTGCCGCCCGAGCCAAAGCAGGTGCTGTTGCAGGTGCGCTTGATCGAGCCGCCCGAGCCGCCACCGCCGCCACCGGTGCGCGGCACGCCACCGAAAGAGCGCGGGCCACGCCACCAGGGTCGCGACAAGCGGCCGGCCCGGGTCAGCGAACGCAGCGCCAACGTCGAGGCAGTGGTGACGCCGGCGCCACCCGCAGCGGCCGCGCCGCCGGTGGTCGCCAGGGTGGCGAAGGTCAAGGCGCCCAAGCCGAAACCCGTGGCCGCGCCACCGGCACCGGTGAGCCTGCCGCAACCGGCCCCGGCGCCCGATCTGCAACCGGTGCCGCTGGCCGGCGAGCCGCCGGCGATCAACCTGCCCACGCCGGTGGTGCAGGCGCCGGTGCCGCCGAAGTTCCAGCCCGAGTCCGTGCGCAAGCCGCAACTGGAAGGCAATCGGCCGATGCCGCCACCGCCTTCGCTGGCGATGCCCGAAGTGCCGCCGCAGGCCGCACCGCCGATTGCCATGCCGAGCATCGCGCTGGACGTGAGCGTGCCCAAATCCGCAGCGCCGGCCAGTATCACCGTGATGCGCGCCGAGGTTCCCGCCGCGCCGCCGGTGCCCGCATTGCAGCCGGTGCCCCTGCCGGCGCAGGCCTCGCCCATCGTCAATCTGGACGCGCCGCTGGGCGCGCCCCGTCCCACGGTGTCCAACGAAAAGCCCCAGGTGCAGGCGCCGTCGATCGAGGTGGCCGAGGCCGAGCTCGACGCGGTGCCGCTGGCGCCATCGGCACCGGCGGAGATCAAGCCGCAGGCGCCCAGCGAAAAGATCGAGGTGACCGACACGCCGCGGCAAACGGCCGTCCAGCCGTCCATCGAACTTCCCGAACTGAGCGCGCCGCCCACGGTGGCCCCGGCCTCCGCGCCCGTTCCCGACAGTACGACGGCAAAAGCCGAATCGCCCCAGTCCAAGGCCAGCGACGAAGCGCAACAGCCCGCGCCCACCCCGGCGGACCAGTCGCCCGGGCGCGACGTCAGCCGCGCGCCCGACGCCATCCCGCAAGGCAGCGACCTGGGTGACCCGGGTCGAGCCGATGCCGTCGTGCGCGAACCGGCAGCGGCCGACAGCAGCGCCGCCACGTCGGCCCAAGCGGCGAAGCAGCCGGGCAACGGCAAGCAGGTCGCTGCCGACCAGACAGGCAAGGCACCGACTGCCAGCGACCAGGCTGGCAAGGCGCAGCCCGGCGGCAACCAGCCTGGCGCATTGCAGGGCGTGCAGAAGGGCAGTGCGCAAGGCGAGCCGCAAACCGGCCTGGGCGAGTATGTGCAACTGAAGCCGCACGGCGACACCCAGATCATGAGCCACGGCCGCCCCGACATCGGCTACAAGCCGACCCGCTTCGAACAGGACTGGGCTCCCGAAGGCGAAAGTTCGATTGACACCGCGTTGCGGCGCGCGGCGGAAAAGACCCAGGTCACCCACACCTTCCATCTGCCACGCGGCATCCGCATCAAGTGCGCCGTGAATCCCTTGATACCGATCGCGCTGCTGGGCTGCGGCAACCCCGATCCGCCGGCGAAACCGCTGGACCAGAAAATCTACGATCGCCTGAACCTGGCCCCGGCCAATCCCGTGGCCAAGCCGGCGGTCGCTGCCAGCAGCGCATCGCCGGCGCCGATGATCAAGTTCGACAACAGCGCCGAATGCGCCGCCGCCCGCGTCGCCGGCAGCCCGCCGCCGCCCGGCTGCGAAGTCATCACGCTGCCAGTGAAACCCGCCGCACCTGCCTCATCGTCCAGTTCGTGGGTGCCGGCGAGCGACCAGTTCCATTGAGCTGTCGTGGACTGCGGTGGCGCCTTGCTCCAAGGCACGGAACGCGCCAGCGCGACCGCGTCTTCTCAGGCGAGGTTTGTCTTCCGTTCGCCAGGATGAACCGGCGTATCCATCCGGTGTAATGGTTCCGATGCACAAGCTGCGGTGTCCGTGCGGCAAACGCCGCTGAACTTCCTCCAGAAGGCAGGTAGACGCGTTACCGAACCAGCACCTGCTATCACCATCGATTGTGGGGGATAAGACATAGCGCCCCGATTGTGGGATATGAGTCGCGCAGCGTCGCTCCGATATCTTGCGCAGGGTCTTTCCCCTGAAACGCCACGCATACTCAGCAAAGCGCCTGTGGCTGTCGGATAACGGTGTTCATCCGACAGCCACAGGCGCTTTGCTGTTTTCAGACGCACAGCATCGTCGCTGCGGTCGGCTATCGGAAAGGGCGAAGCTCGACCAACCGATCGGGAATCCGCCACTCTCGCTCCCGAACAGCGCGTTCAACCGGACTGCGGGTATAGGATGTCGCGACAACCGAACGCTGCGCACCGCAGCCGGTTAACTCCAGCGTTAGGACTCAGATGGACAACGCGTCGCTTTGGATAGCAATGGCCGGCCTTGCGGCGACAAACATTGCGAGCGGAATTGGCTTCTACTTCACCTATAAGTCTCAGCGTTCACCGCTACGCCAACAACTACACGCGAAGCAGATTGAGGTGCTTATCGACTTCTCGATAGGTGCAACTAGGCTGCAAAAAATCGCCGCAGCCTTGCAAGAAGGCTCGAAACTCAGCAAAGAAGATCAGCATTCGCTTGACGAACATTGGGACGAAGTATCACAACGCCTGCTGGACATAGTCCAGATGGGAGGTGTCGTACTGCCGTCTGACCTTTATTCCACAATGACGGCATTTCGAGCTTGCGCTGAGGCCTACGAAGTTGCCATTGTTAAGGGCGTCAACGTCGGCAAGGCTTACTACGATCTCATGGGTGCAGCCGCGCATGTCACCATGCTCAGTCGCGAGCTCGTGGGCGCGGATAGTCTAAGCATTGAATCTCTTAAACTGCACAATCGTGGTGGCTACGACCGAATGCAGCAAGTAGGCCGACTCGCACTAGCACGTGTATCACGAGCACTTTGGACCCAATCACGTCGAGCTGATCGGCGTGATGAGTCCTAACCACTCATTCGAGACGGACGGCTGCGCCGCCGCTCAATTCCAGCGTTAGCCCCTATGAACCCAGATGATCGCTGGTCACACCTGATAGCACTGGACGAGGAGTTGCTGAAGGGTGGCGTCATTCTCTCGGAGTGGTGCAGCTTTATAGTCCGTGAGGCAGACACCGCATTTGTAAATTCCGCTCATTTGGCTTCTATTCTTACGGCCGTATCAGGCATCGAGACTTATCTTCGCTCCGAGTACGCGCAAAATGGCAAAGCGCGGCTCGTAGATTTAATTGATCTGTCCCCGATTTCTGATGCGTTAAAGGTTAACCTGCATACGCTACGCAAGTACCGCAACAAATGGGTTCACATCGACGAGCCTTGGGATGACTCCGAGCTCCTGGCACATCCTGGAACCACCGAGAAGGAGCTTGAGGAAATGGCACTTTTTGCCGCCCGGCTTTTGCGTGAGACCATCTATGAAAATTCGTGGGTGTAGCATGTGGTGGGCTAACAACTCCGTAAGAGACTTCCCGTCATTCCCAGCCGCATGAGGCTTTTGCCCTGAGTTTTCGGGCGGCCGCTGGCGATCGTGTTGTGCTTCGTGTTGCGTGCTGCTTGTCAGTTTGATGCGGTGTCGAACGTTGCCAGGGACTGTCCGTGGCGGTAAGGGTTTCGTCCGAAATGCCGGTCAGGTCCGCATCGGGTTTTTTCCCATGGGGCACGTGCGCCCGATCGTGTAGTCTTTCGGCCGTTGCTTGTCCTGGCGAGCCTGCTACGACGCGGTTTGCCATTCCGGTTTCGGCATCCAGGGAAGGGGGTTTCATGAGCGATCCATACAATACCTACGTTGACCACGTGCAGCCGGCGCGTCCGGTGGCGGCGGTGGCCGCTCCGGCGGCGAAGCCGGTGGACCTTGTCTCACGGCTGGACGTGTCCGATGCGTGGAAGCGCAAGTTCAGGCTGATCGAGAAAGCGGGTGGGCCGGACTTGTCCGCTGCGCGGAATTTGCAGTCCGGCGAGCGGCGGGCCATCGGTTTCAATTTCCTCGCGTTCTTCTTTGGGCCGTTCTACTTCCTGGCCAAGGGTTTGTGGCGGCCGGCACTGATGTATTCCATCCTGGCCATTGCACTGGGCGTGCTGCTGGAGATACTCAGCAAGGGCAGGCTCTCGCACGGAGTCGGCTATGGTTTTGCGGCCGTCTATGCCATGCGCGCCGATCTTCTTTACTACCGCAAGGTAGTGCTGGGCGAGATGAGCTGGTTCTGAGCACCCAAGGGACTGGGCCGATCGCATGAGTCGCCGGATCGGGACAGGTTCGGCACTGCCGGGAGTTGCTCATGCATGAGCGACCCGCGGATTTCCAGCACCCGCTGCTGGCGCTGGCGCTGCTCGTGGGCAATATCCCCGTGTACATCTTCCTGGGCCGCCTCTTCTTCGGAAGCTGGCAGGACCTTGTCGACTGCGTGCGCGGTATCGCCATCGTCGATCGCAGCTTCCGCCTGTGGTACCGGCCAGCGCAGCGGCCGCCTCTGGATCGGGACGTGGATGGCTTGTACGCGGCGTCGAGGCTAGTGCTGTTCGTGCTGTTGTCGCTGGCCTGCATCGGCGCGGAGTATCACGTTCTGGCATGGCTGCTGTACCGTTGACGGCCGCCGTCCAAGGCCCGGGACGACGCCATGCCTCCGCTCGAGCCGGCGACGATGCAGACCGTTGGCAGGACGGATGGGCTAGCCACGCCAGGTGACGATGATGGCCGTGCAGGCGATGCGCGGCAGGGGAGATTCCGATGCTGCAGATGCGACCGAATTGCGAGTGCTGCGACCGTGACCTGCCGGCCCAGGCCGATGGCGCGATGATCTGTTCGTTCGAGTGCACGTTCTGCGCGCACTGCGTGGAGCAGGTATTGCACGGCACCTGCCCGAACTGCGGCGGCGGCTTCAGCCCGCGGCCAACGCGGGCGGCGGCGCTGCTGGCGAAGTACCCGCCGTCGGCGGAGCGGGTGACCAGGCCGGATGGCTGCGCCAGCGCCGGCTGATCGGGACAGGCACCACTACAGCAGCCGCAGCAGCTCCTTCATCAACGGCAACCGCCGCACGCGTACCGCGCTGGCGCGGAACACCGCATTGGCGAGCGCGGGGGCGACCGTGGGCATGGCCAGGAAACTGGCGCCGGCGGGGTCACGCTCGTCGTCGACGGTGATCACTTCCACGTCGTTGGGTAGCTGCGCCATGCTGGCCAGCGGGTAATCCCTGAGGTCGTGCTGCTGCACCTGGCCACCCTTGATGGTGATGGCGGCATTCATGGCGATGGACAGCGCATCCAGCGTGGCGCCGGCGACCTGACCCTGCAGGCCGGTGGGGTTGATCACGCGGCCCACGTCGACGGCGCAGGCCACGCGCTGGATGGTGAGCTTGTCGCCCTGCATCGCCGCCTCGATCGCGTGCGCGACGTAGGCGCCGTCGACGTGCCAGCAGGCGATGCCCAGGCCGTTGACGGTGCGCAGCCAGTTCTTCCACTCGATGCGATCGGCGACCAGGCGCAGCACGTTGGCCAGGCGGCCGACGTCCAGCGTGCGACCGTTGTCCAGCGGCAGCTGGCGCGCTTCGCCGAGGATGCGCAGGCGCGTCTTCAGCGGGTCCTCGCGCATCTGGTGGGCGATTTCGTCGATGAAGCTTTCCACCGCGAACGCATTGCTCAGGTGCGGCATGCCGCGCATCGGGCCGCGGGGAGTGGCCGATTCCAGCGCGTACCAGTCGCTGCGATAGTTCGGCACCAGCGGGGCGGGGAACTGGTCGGCCTGCAGTTCGGACGTCCACAGGTGATCCTGCGGCACGCCGCGTCCGGTCAGTGCGGATGCGCTGGCCATGCGCTGGTTCCACGCCAGCAGCTGGCGCTTGCGATCGATGATGGCGCCCAGCTGGTGCACGCTGCCGCTGCGGTAGTAGTCGTTGCGCAGGTCCTGTTCGCGCGACCACAGCAGGCGCACCGGCTTGTTGATCGCCTTGGCCAGCATCACCGCTTCGGCCACGTAGTCGTGATCGAGCCGGCGGCCATAGCCGCCGCCCACGCGCGGCACGCGGATGTCGATCTTGTCCGCGGCCAGGCCGGTCAGGCGCTGCACCACGGCCGAGGCTGCCTGCGGCGCCTGGGTGGGCACCACCAGGCTGGCGCGATCCTTGTCCAGCCGCACCAGGCAGTTCGTCGTCTCGGCGGTGGCGTGCGCCAGCCACGGCTGGAAGTAGGTCGCCTCCAGGCGGCGCGCGGCCTTCTTGCCGGCGGCGTCGACATCACCGATGTTGCGCACGCGGGTGGTGGGCGCGCTCTTGCCGCCGAGCAGGGCGAGCGCCTGCTGTTCCAGCGCACTGCTGCTGGCGTCGCCGCTGGCACCGGGCTTCCATTCGAGCTTGAGCCGGGCCTGGCCTTGCAGCGCGGCCCAGGTGTTTTCGGCGAGCACGGCCACGGCCGGGGCGATCACGGTGCTGCCCGCCGGTTGTCCGGGCTCGGGGCGCAGCTGCACCACTTTCAGCACGCCGTCGACGGCCAGCGCGTCGGTGGTGTCGATCCGTGCCAGCTTGCCGTCGGGCCAGGGGCAATGCGAGAGCACGGCGACCACGGCGTCGCCGTAGAAGTGGTCGATCGCGTAGCGGGTCTGCCCGGTGACGATGGCGCGCGCGTCGACGTCGCCGACGCCGTGGCCGATCAGCCGGTAGTCGGCGGGGTTCTTCAGCGGCGGCAAGGTGGTGGGCAGGGCGATCTTGCTGGCGTCGGCAGCCAGGCTGCCGTAGCTGAAGCGGCGACCGTCCGGCGCGACGACCATGCCGTTCTCGCTGCGCAGGCGGCTGGCGGCCAGGCCCAGCCGGCGCGCGGCGGCCTGCAGCAGCAGCCAGCGCGCCACCGCACCGGCCTGGCGCAGGTCGCGCCAGGCGGCGGGGATCGAGGTGCCGGTGCCGCCGACCTGGTGGCCGTAGCTCCACACCGGCTTGCCGTTCCGGCTGTCGACGCCGAGGCCGAGCGCGACCACCCGCACGTTGTTCCAGTCGACGTCGAGTTCGTCGGCGATGATGCGCGGCAGCGAGGTGGCCACGCCGGTGCCGGTGTCCGGGTCGCGCGCGCCGATCAGCACGCTGCCGTCCTCGTCGATGCGCACGTACGGTCCGAGCCCGTGGATGTTGTCGCCCAGCAGTGCCGGCGGTAGCGGTGCGTCGGCCGCTTCGGCGAAACGGATGCCGACCAGCAGCGAGCCCGCGGTGCCGGCGAGCACCTGCAGGAAGCGGCGGCGCGAAAGTCGGATGCCCTGGCTCATCGCGGGCCTGCCTTGCCGGCGGCGGCGCGCTTGATCGCGCGGCGCACGCGGGTCTGGCAGCCGCAGCGGCACAGGTTGGGCAACTGGTCGATGTCGTCGTCGCCCGGATGCGGCTTGCGGCGCAGCAGGTCGACGCCAGCGATCAGCCAGCCCGGCGTGCAGTAGCCGCAGCCGATCGCGTCCTCGTCGATGAAGGCCTGTTGCAGCGGATGCAGGCTGCCATCGTTGGCGGCCAGCCCTTCCACGGTGACCACCGCCTTGCCGGCCAGCCTGGCCAGTGGCTGGGCGATCGCGGAGACGGCCTTGCCGTCCAGCAGCACCAGGTCGGCGCCGCTGCCGCCGTGCCCGCCGGCGTACTTGGTGCCGGTCAGCCGCAACACGTCGCGCAAGTACCACAGCAGCGGCATCTGCGGATCACCGGTGTGGCGGTAGTGCTCGCCATTGATCAGCAGGTCGATGCCGTCGCGAATCTTTTCCGGAACGATGCCGCTTTCCGGAGGGGGCGGCAGGACCTGGGCTTGCACGGGCGCCATCCATCATCTCCTTGAGGTCGATTCGCACATTGTGGCATTGCCGCCGCCCGCTTAGGGCAGTGGATGGCTGAACAGGCGCCGCCAGACGAAGTAGACCGGCACGCCCGCCAGCATGACCAGCAGCACGATGGCCGAGCTGCGCGGGTTGTCGAGCAGGGTGGCGACGACCACCGCCACCACCGCGGCGACGAACAGCAGCGGCAGCCACGGATAACCCGGCACGCGGAAGCCGTCTGCCGCGTCGTCATGGCGGCGATACCAGAACAGGGTGGCCACGCCCAGCGCGCAGGCCAGCCAGTCGCCGAAGGTGGCGTAGTCGAGCAGTTGGCCGTAACTGAAAGCCAGCGCCAGCAAGACCGCCCAGCCCGACAGCAGCAGCAACGCGGTGTTCGGCGTGCGCCAGCGTGGATGCAGGCGGGCCACGGCGCGGAAGAACAGGCCGTCCTCGCCCATCACCTGCAGCACGCGCGCGCCGGCGACCAGGGTGATGTTGCAGAAGCCGAGGGTGGAGATGGCCACGCCCAGCGCGATCAGCCTGGCGCCGATCGGCCCGGCCACCTGCTGCATCACGTCGGCGGCGGGCGCGTTGCTGGCGGCCAGGCCGGCGTGGCCGAGCACGGCGAGGTAGGCCACGTTGACCAGCACGTAGGCGACGATCACCAGGCCCATGCCCAGCGCCAGCGCACGCGGCAAGGTGCGCTGCGGCTCGCGCACTTCGCCGGCGAGGTTGTTGAGATAGGTGAAGCCCGAGTACGCGAACAGCACCGGCAGCGCCGCACCGATGAAGCCCACGCCGTGGCGCGCAGGGTCCGCGGCCAGCACCTGTTGGTGGCCGGCGCCGGCGAAGAACAGCCCGCAAGCCACCAGCACCGCCACCGCCAGCAGCTTGAGCAGGGCGAACAGGTTCTGGATCTGCGCGCCAAGGCGGATGCCGAACAGGTTGATGCCGGTGACGAAAACCAGGGCGCCGATCGTCAACGGCAGCGACCAGGCCGCCGATAGGCCGAACAGCGGGGCGGCATAGCTGGCGAAGATCGTCGCCACCGCGGCGGACGAGCCGGAATAAATCACCAGCAGCATGGTCCAGCCGAACAGGAAACCGGCCAGCGGCCCGAACGCCTCGCGCAGGTAGACATAGGTGCCGCCGGCATGCGGCCGGCGGGCGCCCAGTTCGGCGTAGCACAGCGCGCCCAGCAGGGTGAGCAAGCCCGCGGCCACCCACATCAGCAACAGCCACAAGCCGGACTCGGTGCGCTGCGCCACCACGCCGGGAGTGAGGAAGATGCCGCCGCCGATGACACCGCCGACCACGATCAGGGCGGCATCCCAGGGACGCAGGCTGCGCAGGTAGGTGCCCGTGGACGGCGGAGGAGATGACATTCGATGGACTCGGCAGGGGTGACGCGACAGCATGGCGTCGCGCCGGCGATCGGGCAAGCCGGGCCCGGTTTGCAGCTCGCCGTGCACACCGCAACGGTGGTGGTGCGTCGGAATCGCGTGGCGTGTGAGGGAGCCGCGCGTCGACGCAAAAACTGCATTGTCTCGCAATTTCATGCGGCTCTTGGTTCCGTCTCCCGCTTCACGCAGAATGCCGCGCCCGCATGCATGTGGCAGCGGGCATGGCAGCAGTGTCCAAACAGGGAATCGTATGAACAAAGTCATCAGAATGGCCGCCTTTGCGGTGGCGTTGGGCACCGTGTCGACCGGCGCGTTTGCCGCCGATACGGGCGCGTTCTTCATCAACGCCAATGTCGGCCAGTCGCACTTCCACGACAGCGGCTTTGACGACCGTACCGACACCACCACCGCGGCGCGCGTCGGATATGCGTGGCATATGGGCGACGCCAGCGATCTTGGCGTCGAAGCTGGCTACGTCAACCTGGGCCAGGCGAGCGGGTCGTTGATCGTCAACTTCAACACCGTCAACCTCAAGACCAAGCTGACCGGGCCGTTGCTTGGCGCCAACTTCAAGTACACCTTCAACAACAAGATCTACCTGTCCGCACGCGCGGGCTGGTTCCGTTCGAAGTTCGACGCGAACGTGACCAATCTCGGCTCGGACAGTTTCAGTGGCGATGGGGCCTACAGTGGCGTCGGCGTCGGTTACGACATCACGCCGCACTTCAGTCTGGGCGTGAACTTCGACGAGTACCACAGCCGTGCCACGGTGTATGGCACCAAGGCCAAGGAAGCCGTCAGCTCGCTGTGGGGATTTGCCGAATATCGTTTCTGAGTCTCGCGCAACCGGTGCAGGAGAACGGCCGCCCCGGGCGGCCGTTTTCTTCATGCGTGACCGGTCGGCTCATCAAGCCTCAGTTCACCACGAACGCCGATGACGCACTGGCCACCGATGGTGACCGCGCCGCTGGCCGCGTCGCGGGCCACCTCGACGATGCCGTCGCGACCCACTTCGCGGCCCTGGCTGGCGCGATAGTCCAGGCCGTAGCCGTCGCGATCGCCCCGCGCGGCCAGCCAGGCCATGATCGCCGCGTTGGCGCTGCCGGTGACCGGGTCTTCCGGAATGCCGTCGGCCGGGCAGAACGCGCGCACGGCCATCGCCGCATTGCCGGAACGTTCATGGCCGAACACGCCGACGCCGACGGCTTGCTGCCGCGTGCAGATTTCCGCCAGGGCGCCCATGTCCGGCTTCAGTGCCCGGACGGTTGCCGCCTCGCCCAGCTGGCACAGCAGCCAGTGCGGACCGTTGTCCACGAGCACTACCTCATCCCCGGCAAGTTCCACCTGCAGCGCGGATGCCAGTTGCGCCCGCCGTGCATCGTCCACCGCGTGCATCCGCGCCGGCGGCGCCTGCACGTGGATGATTCGCGTCGGCCCCTGGCCGATCACCTGCACCGGCAGCAGGCCGGCGGCGCACTCCTGGATCAGCGCCGTCTTGCCGGCGTCGACCAGGCCGGCCTCGATCGCCGCATACGCGCTGCCCACGCTGGGGTGGCCGGCAAACGGCAGCTCCTGCCGCGGGGTGAAGATGCGCACGCGGTAATCCGCCTGCGGCGTGCTCGGCGGCAGCAGGAAGGTGGTTTCCGAGAGATTGGTCCAGCGCGCGATGCGCTGCATGGCCTGGCCATCCAGCCCTTGCGCCCCGATCACCACGGCCAGCGGGTTGCCATCGAACAGGCGGCTGGCGAAGACGTCCAGCTGCAGGAAGTGGAAGGTGTCGGGCATGGTCGGTGGCGGCGGGTGATGGGGAGGGGTTCGATGATAGCGGCAAGCCGGAAAGCCACCCTCCCGCTACGGCGGACTGCGGGCGCCGCACCGATTTGCGGCACAATAAGAGGGTTGTGCGCTCCGGACAGCGGTCTGCGGCGCCTCGTCCCCTCGACATCAAAGCTGCCGCCATGACCTCCATCAAGCAAGAAGACCTGATCCAGTCCGTCGCCGACGCGTTGCAGTACATCAGCTACTACCACCCGGTCGACTACATCAAGAGCCTCGCCGCCGCCTACGAGCGCGAGGAATCGCCCGCCGCGAAGGATGCGATGGCGCAGATCCTGATCAACTCGCGGATGGCCGCCGAAGGTCATCGCCCGCTATGCCAGGACACCGGCATCGTCACCGTGTTCCTGAAAGTCGGCATGAACGTGCGTTGGGACGATGCCAGCATGTCGCTGGAGGACATGGCCAACGAAGGCGTGCGCCGTGCGTACATGGACCCGGACAACAAGCTGCGCGCCAGCGTGCTGGCCGACCCCGCCGGCAAGCGCATCAACACGAAGGACAACACGCCGTCGGTGGTGAACATGTCGATCGTGCCGGGCGATATGGTCGAGGTGATCGTGGCGGCCAAGGGCGGCGGCTCGGAAGCGAAGTCGAAGTTCGCGATGCTCAACCCGTCCGACTCGATCGTCGACTGGGTGCTGAAAACCGTGCCCACGATGGGCGCCGGCTGGTGCCCGCCGGGCATGCTGGGCATCGGCATCGGCGGCACCGCCGAGAAGGCGATGCTGATGGCGAAGGAGTCGCTGATGGAGTCGATCGACATCCAGGAACTGATCGCGCGGGGTCCGGCCAACCGTTGCGAGGAACTGCGCATCGAGCTGTACGAGAAGGTCAACGCGCTGGGCATCGGTGCGCAGGGCCTGGGCGGCCTCACCACCGTGCTCGACGTCAAGGTGAAGGATTTTCCGACCCACGCGGCGAACCTGCCGGTGGCGATGATCCCGAACTGCGCCGCGACCCGCCACGCGCACTTCGTGCTGGACGGCAGTGGCCCGGTGATGCTCGATCCGCCGTCGCTGGAAGACTGGCCCAAGCTCACCTACGACACCTCGAAGGGCCGCCGGGTGAACCTCGACACCGTCACCCGCGAGGAAGTGGCCAGCTGGAAACCGGGCGAGACCCTGCTGCTCAACGGCAAGCTGCTGACTGGCCGCGATGCCGCGCACAAGCGCATGGTCGAGATGTTGAACAAGGGCGAACCGCTGCCGGTCGATTTCAAGGGCCGCTTCATCTACTACGTGGGCCCGGTCGATCCCGTGCGCGAAGAAGTCGTCGGCCCCGCCGGCCCCACGACCGCCACGCGGATGGACAAGTTCACCGAACAGGTGCTGGCGCAGACGGGTTTGCTCGGCATGGTCGGCAAGGCCGAGCGCGGCCCGGCCGCGATCGAGGCGATCAAGAAGCACCAGTCGGTGTATCTGATGGCCGTCGGCGGCGCCGCCTACCTGGTGTCCAAGGCGATCAAGGCTTCGCGCGTGGTCGGCTTCGCCGATCTGGGCATGGAGGCAATCTACGAATTCACCGTCGAGGGCATGCCGGTGACCGTGGCCGTCGACTCCGGCGGCACCTCGGTGCACCAGACCGGCCCGCGCGAGTGGCAGGCAAGGATCGGAAAGATCCCCGTCTTTGTTCAATAGATAAGTGCGCGAAGCGCACACCATCGCCTCCTCCCCTTCCAGGGGAGGATTGAGGTGGGGTAGCTCAGGATCATCGAAAAGCTCAAAAGCACCCCGCCCCAACCCTCCCCTGCAAGCAGGGGAGGGAGCAAATGCCCACGCTCCCGGCAATAGCCCCCAAAAAGCCCCAGCCCCGCCTCGCAAAAGCTCTCCGAACCACCCATTCTTCACCCGGCCACCGCCATCCGGCCCACCTTCCTCGCACACGCCAACCCCGACAAGCCACCATCATTCAGACGTCCAAACGTCCAAATGACCTCATCGAAAAACCATTTGCAATTCCGATGCGGCAGCGCAACACTGGCTGGATGTCCCACCGCCCATAGCGAATACCCGTGACCTCGCCAACTTCCGCGCCTCTGCCTGCCCACGCCCCCTGGATCGTGATGAAGTTCGGCGGCACCAGCGTGGCGAGCTTGCCGCGCTGGCAGAACATCCTCGAGCTGGTGGCCAGCCGGCGCGCCGAGGGCGCCCGGGTACTGGTGGTGGTTTCCGCGCTGTCCGGCATCACCGATGCGCTGAAGCAGTTGTGCCGGCACGCCGATCGCGCCGAGCGCAACGAGGCGGCGAAGACCATCGTGCAGCGTCATTACGAACTGCTCGAACACATGCAGCTGGCCCTGCCGGCGACACTCAACGAGCGCCTGGGTGACCTGGTCCGGCTGGCCGATGACAGCGGCAGCTTGGGCGAACTGGCTTGGCAGGCCCAGGTGCAGGCGCACGGCGAGCTGATGTCCAGTGCATTGGGTGCCGCCTTCCTCAGTCACAGCGGCGTGTCCACCCAATGGCTGGATGCGCGCGAATGCCTGTCGGCCGTGGCGCTGCCGAACCAGAACGAGCGCACCCGGCTGCTGTCGGCCATGGTCGAGGCGAAACCCGATCCCGCGCTGAACGCGCGGCTGGCCGCGCTGGGCGAGGTGTTCATCACCCAGGGGTTCATCGCCCGCGAAAGCCAGGGCCGCACGGTGCTGCTCGGTCGCGGCGGCTCGGATACTTCGGCCGCCTATTTCGGCGCGTTGCTGAAGGCGCAGCGAGTGGAGATCTGGACCGACGTGGCCGGCATGTTCACCGCCAACCCGCGCCAGGTGCCCGGGGCCCGCCTGCTGCAGCGGCTGGATTACGAGGAGGCCCAGGAAATCGCCTCGACCGGCGCCAAGGTGCTGCATCCGCGCTGCCTGTCGCCACTGCGCGAGCCGCGCGTGCCGCTGCTGATCAAGGACACCAACCGGCCCGAGCTCGAGGGCACGGTGATCGGTCCCGAGGTGCGCGCGCACGCGCCCAGCGTCAAGGCGATCAGCGCGCGCAAGGGCATCACCCTGGTGTCGATGGAATCGGTCGGGATGTGGCAACAGGTCGGTTTCCTTGCCGACGTGTTCGCCCACTTCAAGCAGCACGGTCTGTCGGTGGACCTGATCGGTTCGGCCGAGACCAATGTCACCGTGTCGCTGGACCCCACCGAGAACCTGCTCGATTCCGACGCGATCGCGGCGCTGGCCTCGGATCTGGCCAAGGTGTGCCGGGTCAAGGTGATTGCGCCGTGCGCCGCGATCACCCTGGTCGGTCGCGGCATGCGCTCGCTGCTGCATACCCTGTCCGGCGTGCTGGCCGAGTTCGGCCAGTTGCGCGTGCACATGATTTCGCAGTCGTCGAACAACCTGAACCTCACCTTCGTGGTGGACGAGGAGGTGGTGGATCTGTTGCTGCCGCACCTGCACGACCTGTTGATCGGCGCCGGTGCCTTGCGCACCGACGACAGCGCCTTGTTCGGTCCCAGCTGGCAGGCGCTGTACGGCAGCGGCGAAACGCCGGACGTGGCCGCCGCGTGGTGGCACGAGGCCGAACGCGATCGCCTGCTGCAGATCGCCGCCGAAGCCACGCCCCGTTACGTCTACCACCTGCCCACCGTGCGCCACCAGGCGCGCGAGCTGAAGTCGCTGGCCGCGGTCGATCGCCTGCACTATGCGGTGAAGGCGAACACCCATCCGGCGATTCTCGCTGCGCTGGCCGGGGAAGGTTTCGGTTTCGAGTGCGTGTCGCCCGGCGAGCTGAAGTTCGTGCTGGCACACGTGCCCGAATCCGCGCCGCTGCTGTTCACGCCGAACTTCGCGCCGCGCGACGACTACGCCTGGGCGCTGACCACGCGCGCCACGGTGTCGCTCGACGCGCTGTATCCGCTGGAGCACTGGGGCGAACTGTTCCGCGGCCGCGAGATCGTGCTGCGGGTGGATCTGGGTCGCGGCCTGGGCCATCACGAAAAGGTGCGCACCGGTGGCAGCGGCAGCAAGTTCGGCCTGCCGGTCGATCAGCTGGACGACTTCCTGCATCTGGCCGACGCGCATGGCGTCACGGTGCGCGGCCTGCATGCACACCTGGGCTCGGGCATCCTCGACGACACGCACTGGGGCGAGGTCTACGCCCAGCTGGCCAGCCTGGCCGAACGCATCGGCAGCGTCAGCTTCATCGACATCGGCGGCGGCCTTGGCGTGCCGTCGCATCCGGGCGAGGCGCGGCTGGACATCCCCGCACTCGATCGCGTGCTGCGCGAGGTCAAGGCCGCGTATCCGCATTACCAGCTGTGGATGGAGCCGGGCCGTTACCTGGTGGCCGACGCCGGCGTGCTGCTGGCGAAGGTCACCCAGCAGAAGGGCAAGGGCGCGTTGCGTTACCTCGGCCTCGACACCGGCATGAACAGCCTGATCCGTCCTGCGCTGTACGACGCCTGGCACGAGATCGTCAACCTGACCCGCCTGCACGAACCGGCCACCGCGCTGTACCAGATCGTTGGCCCGATCTGCGAAAGCGGCGACGTGCTGGGCAGCGACCGTCGCCTGCCCGAAGCGGCCGAAGGCGACGTGATGCTGATCGCCCAGGCCGGCGCCTACGGCAAGGTGATGTCCAGCCCGTACAACATGCGCGACGAGGCCAGCGAGGTAGTCATTGATGCCTGAATTCCCTCTCCCCAAGGGAGAGGGCAGGGGTGAGGGGCCACGCCGGGACAGTGTCGCAACGGAGGAGGCTTTCAAGGATGAAACGCCAAAATGTCGAGCGGGCGCGTGGATTGCGTCGAAACCAGACCGATGCCGAACGCAAGCTCTGGTATTACCTGCGCAACCGGCGACTTTCGGGTCACAAATTCCGCCGCCAACAAGAAATCGATCAGTACATCGTTGACTTCGTGTGCGTCGACGCCATGCTGGTCATCGAGCTGGATGGCGGCCAGCACGCCGAGCGGCAGGAATACGACGGACGCCGCACCCGATATCTGCAAGCGAAGGGATACCGCGTGCTGCGTTTCTGGAACAATGAAGCATTGACGAAGATAGAAAGCGTGCTTGAGGTGATTTTGGAGGCTGTCGCAAGTCCGCCCCCTCACCCCAGCCCTCTCCCCGCAGGGGAGAGGGAGCAGCTCGCGCCGGAGAGTGAAGAGTGACGACAACCATGCAGCCCCGCCTGACCCAGGTGTTCCGGTTCACCCGTGCCAGCTACGCCGATGGCGTGGCCGAGATTGGCTATGCGTTCGATGATGGTCAGGAACTGGTCGAGACGATCCGCTTTCCGCAGGCGCCGGCGATACCGGCGGAGCGGCGCGCGGCGTTCGATGCGGCGCTGAAGCTGCTGCACCTGGTGGCCGGGGTCAGCTATTACAAGGCCGGCGTGCCGCCGAAGATCGAGCTGGCCGATGGTTCGTTGGACGACGCCACCGCCGACCTGCTCGACGCGCTGTACCTGCACGGCCTGGCCGAGTTCGCCTATCGCAACGGGCTGGACCTGCGCGGGCGCATAAGTTTTCCGCGAAGCGCAACATCTCCCTCTCCCCTGGGGGGAGAGGGTCGGGGTGAGGGGTCGGGTCTACCCAAGGCTCCATCACTCAACCTGCCCCGGCGCACCCTGGTGCCGATCGGCGGCGGCAAGGATTCGCTGGTCGCGGTGGAGGCGATCAAGTCCATCGGGGGCGAGGCGACCGCCGTGTGGGTCGGCAATTCGGCATTGATCGCGGCCTGCGCCGAGCGCACCGGCCTGCCCACCCTGAACATCCAGCGCGAACTGGCACCGGGGCTGTTCGAGATGAACCGGCTGGGCGCGTGGAACGGACATATCCCGGTGACCGCGGTGAACTCGGCGATCCTTGCCGTCGCCGCGATCCTGTACGGCTACGACTCCATCGCCTTCGCCAACGAGCGTTCCGCCTCGGCCGCCACGCTGGAATACGACGGTCAGCAGGTGAACCACCAGTGGAGCAAGGGCTACGCCTTCGAGCAGCTGCTGGGCAGCTGGCTGCACACGCACGTGGCCAGCGATCTCGATTACTGCTCGCTGCTGCGGCCGTATTCGGAGCTGGCGATCACCCGCGCGTTCGCGAAACTGACGCCGTACTTCGATGCGTTCTCCAGCTGCAATCGCAACTTCAGGTTGCTCGGCCCCAAGCCCGTCGACCGCTGGTGCGGGCAGTGCCCGAAGTGCCACTTCGTGTTCCTGGCGCTGGCGCCGTTCCTGCCCAAGCCGCGGCTGCTTTCCATCTTCGGCCGCAACCTGCTGGACGATGAAAACCAGGCCGCCGGGTTCGACGCGCTGCTGGAATACCAGGACCACAAGCCGTTCGAATGCGTGGGCGAGGGCGCCGAGGCGCGCGCCGCGATGTTCGCGCTGAGCCAGCGGCCGGAGTGGCAGGAAGATGCGCTGGTGACGCGCTTCCGCAGCGAGATCCTGCCGCAGCTGGATGGCTCGCAGCTGGCGCTGGAGCCGTGGCTGGAACCGTCGCCGGAGCACCGCGTGCCGGCACGCCTGCGGCCGGCGCTGAAGACGATCGGCTGATGCGTTTCGCCGATCTGCAAGGCCAGCGCGTGGCGGTATGGGGTTTCGGCCGCGAAGGCCGTGCCGCAATCCACGCCCTGCGCCTGCGTTGTCCGCAGCTGTCGCTGGTGCTGTTTTGCAGCGCCGGCGAAGTCGATGCGGCGCACGCTTTCGATGGCGCGCTCGAGGTGGTTGCCGGCGAACCGGACGCCGCGGCACTGGCGCAGTTCGACGTGTTGGTGAAGTCGCCTGGCGTGTCGGCGTACAAGCCCGCGCTGCTCGCGGCGCAGGCGCAGGGCACGGCGGTCACCTCGGGCACGGCGCTGTGGTTCGGCGAGAATCCCGACGCCCGCGTCATCGCCGTCACCGGCACCAAGGGCAAGAGCACCACCAGCGCGATGATCGCGCACCTGGCGCGGAGCTTGAGCGTGCGCACCGCGCTGGCCGGCAATATCGGCCTGCCGCTGCTGGAACTGCTCGACCAGCATGCGGAGTTGTGGGTGATCGAGTTGTCCAGCTTCCAGACCGGCGAAGCCGGGTCCGTGGAGCTGGGCGTGGTCACCAGCCTGTACGAAGAACACTTGGACTGGCACGGCTCGCGCGAGCGCTACGTGGCGGACAAATTGCGGCTGGCGGACGTGTCGCGCCAGCTGTTGGTGAACGCCTTGCAGCCAAACCTGCTGGCGCTCACCGGCACGCATCCGCAGCGCCTGCTGTTCGGCCGGGCCGACGGCTGGCATGTTGCAGGCGAGGTCATCTGCCGCGGTACGCAGCAGGTTTTCCCGGTGGCGCAGCTGGCCGCGCCCGGCCTGCACAACGCCTTGAACGCCTGCGCCGCGCTGGCCGCGCTGGAGGCGATCGGCCTGGACGCGCTGGCCGCCGCGCCGTCATTGGCAAGTTTCCGTCCGCTGCCGCATCGCCTGCAGCCGCTGGGCGAACACGATGGCTGGCACTGGGTCAACGACTCGATCAGCACCACGCCGCTGGCCACGCTGGCCGCGCTGGAAAGCCTGCACGACCGCACGGTGACCGTGCTGGTCGGTGGGCACGACCGCGGGCTTGACTGGACGCCGTTCGTCGAGGCGATGCGCAGCGCGCCGGCGCACGCGATCGTCTGCATGGGCAGCAACGGCGCGCGCATCGCCGAAGCCTTGCGCGCGGCAGGCGTCGCCTGCTCGCTGACCCTGGTCGACAACCTGGCCGCGGCGGTCGCCGAGGCCCGGGCCTGCACTCCCGCCGCGGGCGTGATCCTGCTTTCGCCGGGTGCGCCCAGCTTCGATCAGTTCAAGGATTATGCGGAGCGTGGGCGGCGGTTCAGCGCGTTGGCCGGTTTCGATTCGGCCGGGATCGCCAGCATCGACGGGCTGGGTATCGAGGGAATGCAGGGCGGCTGAATCCCTGCGCGGATTGTGTCGCGACGCGTCCCGGGAAAGTCATGAAACTTGCCGCCGCCGGGCCGATAGCTCACGCAGGATAGGCACGCTGCGCTCCCGCTGAGTTCCCGTCCCGTAGATGCCGCCTGGCCATGCGCCAGCAAGGAAGAGTCGCCATGAAAGCTTTCATCGCCGCGCTTGGGTTGCTGGCGCTTTGCGCCAGCGTGCAGGCGAAGACACCGGTGTGGCAGCCTGCTGCCGGACACGCGCAGGTTCCGATCTGGCCGGGCGCGGCGCCGGACCTGCAGCCGGTGCCCGGGCCGGAAACGGCGAAGGTCAGCGAGAAGCTGCTGGCGGGCAAGCCGGCGACGGCGGTCACCAATGTCACGCAGCCCACCATGACGGTGTACGCGCCCACGGGGAAGAACACGGGCGCGGCGGTGATCGTGATTCCCGGCGGCGGCTTCCAGATCCTTGCCATCGACCTGGAAGGCACCGAGACCTGCGACTGGCTGACTTCGCGAGGCATCACCTGCGTGCTGCTGAAGTATCGCGTGCCGAGCCTGCCTTACGACTGGAAGTGCGACTGCCGTCCGCACAATTTCGCCTTGTCGGTGTCCTCGTTGCAGGACGTGCAGCGGACGATGCGGCTGGTGCGTTCGCAAGCCGCCGCACTGCACGTCGATCCGCACAGGATCGGCGTGCTGGGCTACTCGGCTGGCGGTTTCCTGGTGGCGGAGATCAGCACGAACTTCGATCGCCACCTGTATGCGCCGGTGGATGCGGCCGACCGGGAAAGCGCGCGACCGGATTTCGCCATGCCGATCTATCCCGGGCACCTGACCCGGGGTGACGGCAAGTTGAATCCGAACATTCCGGTTTCAGCCACGACGCCGCCGACGTTCCTGCTGCAGGCGGAAGACGATTACGTGGATGGGGTGGATCAGGCGCTGGTCTACTACACCGCGCTGGCGCAGGCGAAGGTGCCGGCGGAAATGCACCTGTATGCGCATGGTGGCCATGCCTTCGGCTTGCGTCCCACCGCGAATCCGATCACCGGCTGGTCGAAGCTGGCCGAAGCGTGGCTACACACGATCGGCATGGTGCAGGACTGAGCATGGTGGACGCAGATGCCCGGCCCGAGTGTGGTGCAGGCGGATTCAGCGCGCGTAGCGTGCCGGCGCCTCGTTGAGGCTTGAACCGGCGTCGAGCCTGATGTGCTGGCGCAACCATGCGGCGAACTCGGCTTCAGGCAGGCTGCCTTCGGCGAGGGCGAGATACTGCGGATACAGCTCAAGGTCATCGGCAGCGAGGACGCCTCCGTTGAGCATGATGAAGGTTTCGCAAGCCACGGCCGCCGTGCGCTTGTTGCCGTCGACGAAGGGGTGGTTGCGTGCCAGGCCGAAGGCGAGGCTGGCGGCCAGGTCGGCAAGATCGGGCGGTGGATCGCCGTAGGCGTGCGCTTGTTGCGGGCGGGCCAGCGCCGAGTCCAGCAGGTGGTCGTCGCGCACGCCGATGCCGCCGCCATGTTCGGCCAACTGGCGTTCGTGGATCGCGATGGCGAGCGGTCGTTCGATCCAGATGATCATGTTCATCCGCCTATTGCGCCAGCTTGTGCAGCAAGGTGCGCCGCTTGCGCATCACTTCCTCGGCCACTTCCATCTGCCTGGCCAGGTTCGGATCGTAGGTGGTGAGGCGGATGCCGTCGGGGGTTTCCAGGGCGAACAGCTCGTCGCCTTTTTCCAGGCGCAGACGGGCCAGCAGTTCACGCGGCAGGATGACGCCGGCGGAGTTGCCGATGGTGGTGATCTTGAGCTTCATGGCGGGTTCCACTGATTGTTATAACGCATGTTATACCGCCTGCAGCGGCCTCATGCAATGCGGGGCCGAAGGCCGGTTATGCTCCGCTTTCCCTGGCCGCCAGGCCGTTCGCAGACAGGAGCCGGCATGACAGCGAAAGCCGCGGCAGATGACGCTTCCGCCAAGATCACCGCGCGGATCGAGGCGCTGGATGACTGGCGCGGCGAGATGCTCGCGCAGGTGCGCCAGCTGATCCGCGAGGCCGATCCGGAGATCACCGAAGAGTGGAAGTGGGCCAAGCCCACCTCGGGCGGAACGCCGGTGTGGTCGCACGCGGGCATCGTCTGTACCGGCGAGTCGTACAAGGACAAGGTGAAGCTCACCTTCGCCCGCGGCGCATCGGTCAGCGATCCGAAAAAGCTCTTCAATGCCAGCCTCGAAGGCGGCACCCGGCGGGCCATCGACCTGCACGAGAACGCCAGCATTCCGGCCACCGCCTTCAGGCAGCTGATACGTGCCGCGGTGGCGCTCAACGTGGCCGCGCAGGCGGAGCGTGCGGCAAAGCGGAAGCAGGGTTCGCGCCGAGGCGGGTGATGCCTGGCAGGCTCGCTCCGGCGAGGTTTGCGGTCAGGCCCCCGGCGAGGCGTCGCGCACGCAATTGCGGCCTGCGCGCTTGGCGTCGTATTGCGCCTCATCGGCCTTGCGCAGCAGGATTTCCACGTCGGCTTCCGATTCCAGGCGCCGACAGGCCACGCCGACGCTGATGGTGATCTGGCGCGTGGTCCTGGCTGCGTCGTGCGCCGCGTGCCGCGCCACCTCGGTACGGATTTTCTCGGCCAGCTCGTGCGCCGCCGGCAATTCCGCGTCGGGCAACAGACAGGCGAACTCCTCGCCGCCGTAGCGAGCCAGCACGGCATCCGCCGGCAGGCATCGGCCGATGGTTTCGGCCACGCTGCGCAGCGCCTGGTCGCCGACCAGATGCCCGAAGCTGTCGTTGAAGTGCTTGAAGTGGTCCACGTCGATGAAGATCATCGACGCCACCGCGCCGCGCCGCTGGTCATGGATGGCCTGCAGGGATTCCATCAGCCAGCGACGGTTGAACACGCCGGTCAGCGCATCGCGGCGGGACAGCTCCAGCAGTTGCCGGTTGGCGTCGTTCAAGGCCGTGGTGCGGGCATCGATGCGGCGCTCCAGCGCATGCTGCCGTCGGCGCAGCGCCAGCGTGCGCCAGGCCCACAAGGCGCAGATCGCGATGATGCCCGCGCCAGCGAACAACAGCCGTGCCCACAAGTGCTGCCACCAGTACGGCTCGACGGTGAGCGGCAACAGCAAAGGCTGGCTGAGGTTGCCGGCATGATCCCGGGCCTCGACATGCAGGACATAGTCGCCGGCCGGCAGTGCGCCGATCTCGCGGAAGTTGTCGGCCGTCCACGCCCCCGGCGCCTTGCTGAAGCCCTCGATCCAGGTGCGGAAGCGTGATTCGTCCTCGTGCTGCCAGGTCAGCAGGGCGAAATCCACGCGCAGCTCGTGGTGACCTGGTGGAATCGTGTAGCGGTCGCCGCTCATGGCCTGGTCGTCCAGCTTCACCTGGATCAGTTTGAGCGGCTTGGCGTCGTGGTCCGGCTTCTGCTCGTCCGGGTCGTGCACCATCAGCCCGCCCAGCGTGCCGGTCCAGAAGCGCCCATGCGTGTCGATGAACTGCGCGTTGGGATTGCATTCGTTGTTGACCATGCCATCGCGGACGGTGAACACCTGCGAACGGTAGCGACCCGCCTCCGGGCTGAGCACCTGCACGCCCGAATCGGTGCAGACATAGATGCGGCCGCCGGCATCGGCCAGCGCGCCATCGGTGGTCAGGTCGGGCGATGGCGGCAGGTCGGCGGGCAGGGTGCGCGGCTTCAGTGGATCGCTGATGTCGACACGGATCACCCCGTGACGGGTGCTGCCCAGCCACAGGATCGGGCGCCCGCGGGCATCGGGAATCAGCTGCACGCCGAGCAGGTCGGTGCCGGGCAGGCCGATGTCGCGGCCCAGCAGCGTCCATTGCTTTCCGTCGAATCGGGCCAGCCCCTGGTTGCTGGTGGCCCACAACCAGGCGTGGCCGTAGGCGGTGGTCTGCGCCAGCAGCTTCACCACCGACCAGGTACCAACGACACCGTCCGGACGGAAAGACGTCCAGACGCCGCCGCGCAGCCGATGCACGCCGGAGGCGTCGGTGGCGAACCATTGTTCGACCGCGCCGTCGATGCGGCGGCTGAGCATGTCGTTCAGGCGTTGCCCGGGCTGGCGTGGCCAGGGCGTCGCCACCGGTTCGAAGGTGGCGTCGTCGCGCACGCGCAGCAGGCGACCCGCGCCCGTGCCCAGCCAGACGGAAGCATGGCCTTGCGTGTCGTCGGCCCGCGCGATCATGTTCACGTCGGCATCGGCAAGTTGCCCGCCGGCCTTGTTGAAGTAGCGCCAGTGACCCCGCTCGTACAGGCCCAGGCCATCACCGTCCGAGCCGGCCCACAGGCGTTCGTTGCCTTGCGGGTCGTGGTCCACCAGCACGGCCAGTACGCCGGTCTGGTGGGCGCCCAGCAGCGAAACGGTCTTCCATTTGCCCTCGTCCACGGTGGCGCGCGCCACGCCGTCCTCGGTGGCGGCCCACAGCACGTCGGTGCCGTTGGGACTGCGCCAGGTGCTGACGCCACGCAGGGCATTCGACGGCAGTCCGTGGCGGCGGTCGAACACCTGCACCTTGTCGTGATAGATGCGGATCAGGCCATTGCGCGAGGACGCCCACAGCGCGTGTTCGCCGTGGGCGACAGGCGTCTCGACCATGTTGTAGAGCACGTCGGTCGGCAGCTCGCCGGAATCCATGCTCCAGTGGCGCACGCCATGTTCGTCCAGTCGCCACAGGCCCGAGTTGTAGACGGAGACCCACAATGCGTCCTGTCCCTCGTGGCGGGTGGCCAGCAGGTAGGCCAGGCCGTTGCCGGCCCGGAAATCGGCCGCGCTGAAGCGTTGCCAGGGTCCTTCGTCCTCGCGATACCACAGGCCGCTGCTGCCCGAGCCGGCCCATAGCCGAGGGCGTCCGAAAAGGTCGCGGGTCTGCGCCAGCACCAGGAAGCCGGCGTGGGGCAGTTGGGCATTGCCCGGATCGGCCCGCCAGCGATCGTGATCGCGATAGAACAGGCCGTCACTCGGGCTCACCGCCCATAGCCGCTTGCCGCCCTGGTGATCCGTCTCGACCAGCCGCCGCACGTGGCTGGTGGTCAGGCCGTCGGCGGCGCCCTCGACGTGCCAGTGCCTGCCGTCGTACCGGGCCAGGCCGAACGCGCTGCCGCAGGCCCACAGCGTGCCCGCGTCGTCGACGAACAACTGACTGATGTAACCGTGCAGGGCGGGGTCGTCCAGTGGATGCCAGCGCTTGCCGTCATACCAGGCCAGGCCATGCGGGGTGCCGACCCAGACCATGCCTTGCCGATCGGTCGCGAGGGTCACCGCGACGGGATCGGGCAGGCCGTCGCGCGTGGTGAAGGTCGTGAACGACGGTGCGCCGAGATCGAACAGATCGAGTGGCTGGGTGGGCGGGGCCGTCGGGGCCGTCGCGGCCAGCGGCGCCGCCGACGCGAACGCCACCGCCGCCGCCATGGCCAGGCGTACAAGCCACCCCGATCGAATCCCCATCAATTTCTTTCCAGACCTGCCCACGACAAGAAAGCCGCCCCGCGGCGGCTCTTTCGCACAATAACATTGATGGTTTGCCGGGCAGGGCCGATGCCCTGCACGCATGTGGTCCGGCGCGAAAGCAGACACATGCCTGACCGCGCGCAACGCCGATGTTCCGTTCCGGAAAGCGGGCTGCACCTGCGTGCAGCCCGCGCGAGGGGCAGGCCGGAAGCGCCGCTTACCAGATCTTGACCCGATCCTTCGGCGCCAGGTACAGCTTCTCGCCCGGCTTCACCTCGAAGGCGGGGTACCACGGGTCGAGGTTGCGCACGGTTTCGGCACGGAAGTCGCCGGGCGCGTGCACGTCGGTGGCCAGGCGCTGGCGCTGGGCCGCGTCGCGGATCTTGCCGCGCCAGGCCTGGCCGAAGGCGAGGAAGAAGCGCTGGTCGCCGGTGAGGCCGTCGATCACCGGTGCCGGCTTGCCACCGAGTGACTTCTGGTAGGCGAGGTAGGCAATGGTCAGGCCGGAAACGTCGGCGATGTTTTCCCCCAGGGTCTGCTCGCCATCGACGTGCAGGCCGGGCAGCGGCTCGTACTGGTTGAACTGCTCGACCAGCTGCTGGCCGGCCGCCTTGAAGTGGGCCAGGTCTTCCGGCGTCCACCAGTTGGCCAGCTTGCCCTGGGCGTCGAATTCGGCGCCGAGGTTGTCGAAGCTGTGGCTGATCTCGTGGCCGATGATCGAGCCGATGGCGCCGTAATTTGCGGCAGCATCGGCCTTCGGGTCGAAGAACGGCGGCTGCAGGATCGCGGCGGGGAAGTTCAGCGCGTTCTGCAGCGGCAGGTTCACCGCGTTGACCGTCTGCGGGGTCATCCACCATTCGGCCTTGTCGACACTCTGGCCGAGCTTGGCGCGCTGGTGTTCGTACTCGAAGCGCTCGGCGCGCAGACGATTGCCCAGCGCATCATCGGCGCGGATCTCGAGCGTGCCGTAGTCCCGCCAGGTTTCCGGGTAGCCCACGCCCACGCGCAAGGTGGCGAGTTTCGCCTGGGCTTTCGCCCGCGTGGCGGGTGTCATCCAGCTCAGCGTGTCGATGCGGTCATGGAACGCGGCGATCAGGTTCTTCACCAGCTGTTCGATTTCCGCCTTCGACGAGGCCGGGAAGTAGTGCTTCACGTACAACTGGCCCACGGCATCGCCCAGCTCGTTGCTGGTGGCGCCGACGGCGCGCTTCCAGCGCGGCTGCTGCACCGGCGTGCCCTGCAGGGTACGCACGAAGAAGTCGAAGCTGAGGTCGGCATACGCCTTGGGCAACAGCCCGGCCGCGTGGTTGATGGTGTGGAAGCTCAGCAGGTCCTTCCACGCCTGCAGCGGCTCGCTGGCGGTGAGCGCGGACAGGCCGGTGATCGCGCCGGGCTGCCAGGCGTCGATCTGCGACTGGTTCTCGAGGCCGGCGGCCTTGAAGTAGGCGTTCCAGTCCAGCCCCGGTGCCTTGCTGGCGAAGTCGGCCGTGCGCCACAGGTTGTTGGCCTTGTGCACGTTCTCGCTGTCGAGCAGGCTGGCCTGTGCCTTGGCGATCTTCGTTTCCAGCGCGACGATGGCTTTTGCCCGGGCCTGCGCATCGGTGAAGCCGGCCTGCTGCAGCAGGGCGCCGACATAGCTCAGGTACTTGCCGCGGGCGGCGACCATGTGCGGATCATCGGACAGGTAATAGTCGCGGCTGGGCAGGGCGGTGCCGCCCTGCAGCAGGTAGGCGACGTTGTGCGACGGATCCTCCAGCCCCTGGGTGACGAACAGGCCGAACAGATTCTGCGTGTGGTAGTGGGTGGCGTTGAGCGGGTCGACGTCGGCGCGCAGGCGGCTGCCCAGCACGCGGGCCAGGTCCGCACGCGAGGCGATCGCGTCGACCTCGGCCAGCTCGGGCTTGATCGCGGACAAGCCGTGCTTCTCGATCGTCGCGGTGTCCATCCAGGCGGCGTAGTAGTCGGCGATCCTGCGCGCATCGCTGCCGGCGGCGGGGTGGCTGGCGCCCGCGTTGCGGATCAGTTCGGCGGTGTCCTTCTCGGATTGCTCGAACACCTTGAGGAAGCTGCCGGTGCTGGAGCGGTCGGCGGGAATCTTCGCGGTTTTCAGCCAGTCGCCATTGGCGTAACGGAAGAAGTCGTCACCCGGCTTCACGCCGTGGTCGATACCCTTCAGGTCGATCCCGATCGGGCGGGTGGCCGGCGCGGCTGCCCACGCCGGTGCGCTGCACAGGATCGCGGCACCGAGTATCCATCGCATGTGTTGCATGATCACGCCTCCACCGGGGAAAGTCCCACGATAGTGCGCCAGTGCTGCGTTGTGTGCATGACCTGTGGGCTATGGCCCGGCGGGCCGGCGCGGTGCCACGCCGGCCCGCTGGCGGATGGCGTCAGCGCAGGGTGTAGCCGGCCACGCGCCAGACCTTGTCGCTGTCCAGGTGGAACGAGATCAGTTCGCGCACCGGCCGCGGCGCCTTGGCGAAGTGGGTGGCGTAGCTGACGTTGACGTACACGCCGGCCGGCACCTTGCCGCCCTTCGAGGCGGTGCGGGTGATCGCCTGCAGCCTGCGTTCGCCCGCTGCGCCGAGCTTGCTGCGATCGGAACTCACGCCGCTCACGAAATCGCTCTTGCTGGTGGACTGTTTCGCCACGCTGGAGGACTGGTCCCAGATCTCGCCAAGCTGGTTCTGGTCGACCATCTGCGCGATGCGCAGCGCGGCCTGTGCCATCTGCACGTTCTGCTTCTCCAGCAGGGCCTTCTGCTGTGGCGTCAGCGTGCTGGCCGCCTGGGCTTTGGCCGGGGTTGCCGGCGCCGGCGACTGTGCGAACGCGCCGGCCGCGGCGCCGAGCAGCAAGGCGGTCAGCAGGGTCTTCTTGAGCATGCGATGGGTCTCCATGAGGCGGCAGGTCGGTGCCGCACAGCTTGCACTGTCCGGACGCGCGCGTCGACGCCCCGTCGGCCGGAAATCGGGGAGGGCGGGGCGTCTCCCTCAATGCGCTTCCACGACAGCACCCTGGGCGGCATGCGGCGGGGTGCGGCAGAACGGCACCAGCAGCAGCGCGGCGACGAACATCCACGCCATCAGCCGGAACACGTCGTCGAAGGCGAGCGTCAATGCCGTGCGCGACACCAGTCGGCCCAGCTCGCCCTGCGCCATCAGCAGGGCGTGGGAGGAATCGGTGGTGAGCTGGTCGATCCGCCCGGCCAGTTGCGCGACCACCTCGCCGGCATGGCGGCCGCTTTCGCCCAGGTTCTCGCCGAAGCGCGCGACGTGGATGCGGCTCTGGTCCTGCAGCCAGGTGTTGACCACCGCGATGCCGATCGCGCCGCCGAGGTTGCGCATCAGGTTGAACAGGCCCGAGGCGTAGCGCAGCTCGGCCGCGGCAAAACCATTCAAGGCCATGTTCACGCTGGGCACGATGCACAGCATGATCGCGAAGCCGCGCAGCACCTGCGGCCAGAACAGCGCGGCGAAGCCCCATTCGGGCGTCATCGCGGAAAACAGCCACAGGCTGGCGGCGAACAGCAGCAGGCCGGCGCTGATCGTCCAGCGCGCGTCGATGCGCTGCGACAGCCGCGCCGCCACCACCGTGCTGAGGATCTGCGCCAGGCCAGTGACGAATACCGTGGTGCCGATCTGCAGGCTGTTGTAACCGCGCACGCGGCCCAGGAACACCGGCACCAGATAGGTCGCCGCGTACAGCCCGAAACCGATCACCAGGCTGAGCACGCAGGCCAGCACGAAGGTGGACTGGCGGAACGGCGACAGCCGCACGATCGGCCCGGACGAACGCAGCGAGCGCTCGAGGAACAGCGCGAACCCCACCAGCGAAAGCCATGCCGCGGTGGCGATCGCCGGGTCGCCCAGCCACTCGTGGCGCGGGCCTTCTTCCAGCACGTATTCGAGCCCGCCGAGGAACACCGCCATCGCAACCAGGTGCACGTAGTCGATCTGCTTCAGCATCGCCAGGTTCGGCCGGTCCACCCTCACCAGCAGCATCGACAGCACGGCGACGGCCACGCCCGGCACGATGTTGACGTAGAAGATCGAGCGCCAGCCGACCACCTCGGTAAGCCAGCCGCCCACGGTCGGCCCCAGCGTCGGCGCCAGCACCGAGACCATGCCGAGGATCGCCGGGATCAGCGCGCGCTGCTTCCCGGTGAACAGCGCAAAACCGGTGGCGAACACGGTCGGCACCATCGCGCCGCCGACGAAGCCCTGGATCACCCGGAACACGGTCATCGACTGGATGTCCCAGGCCATTCCGCACAGCGCGCTGGCGAGCGTGAACAGCGCGGCCGACAGCGCGAACAGCCAGCGCGTCGACAACGCCTGCGCCAGGAAAGCGGAGAACGGGATCATCACCAGTTCCGCCATCAGGTAGCCGGTCTGCACCCAGCTGATCTCGTCCGGTCCGGCCGAGAGTCCGGCCTGGATCTCGTTGAGCGAGGCGGCCACGATCTGGATGTCGATCAGCGCCATGAACATGCCGAACGCCATCACGCCGAAGATCAGGAATTTGCGCGGCAGCGGCAGGTCGGCGGGGGCGATCGGGATGGCTTGGGAGGTGGTGGCGAGGGCGTTCACGGGCAGCTCTTGCATCGGTGGGAAATCGTAGTATGATGATCATCATATTAAAAAGCGAGGCCGTCATGCGCTACGACACCGAACACAAGCAGAAGACCCGCGAGCTGGTGCTGCAGGCCGCGGCGCGCGCGATCCGCAGCGATGGCCCGGATCGCGTCGGCGTGGCCGGCGTGATGGCCGAGGCCGGGCTGACCCACGGCGGCTTCTACGCCCATTTCAAGTCCAAGGACGAGCTGGTCGCCGCGGCGATCGGACAGATGTTCGAGCAGGCGCGCGCGCGGCTGGAACACGAAACCGCCGATCGCGACCCGGCCGAAGGGCTGGCGGCCTACGTCGACTTCTACCTGTCGAAGAAGCATCGCGACGCGCGCGGCTTCGGCTGCCCGATGGCTGCGCTGGCCTCGGACGTGCCGCGGCTGTCCGGGCCGGCGCGCGAGCAGTTCGCGCTCGGCGTGCAGCACTCCACCGCGGGACTGGCCGGCCAGCTGGCGCTGCTGGGTCATGCCGAACCCGAAGCCGGGGCGCGTTCGATGATCGCCGAGCTGATCGGCGCGCTGTCGCTGGCGCGGATCGAGCAGGATGCGAAACGCTCCGACGCGATCCTCGCCGCCTCGCGTGCGCAGCTCAAGCAGCGCTTCGGCATGAAGGCATCGCAGCGATGAGCGCCGACGGTATTTCGGGCACGCCCGCGACCACCGCAGCGGCGCGCCCCCGCACACCATGGTCGCGCAAGCCGCTGCTGGTGGGGGCCGTGGCCCTGGTGGTCGCGCTCGCCGGCGCCTGGTGGATCGCCGCGCCCAAGCGCAGCGTCTCCACCGACAACGCCTACCTGCAGGCCGACAGCTCGGTGGTCGCGCCCAAGGTGCGCGGGCTGGTTGCCGCGGTGCTGGTGCAGCACGACCAGCGCGTGCATCGCGGCGATCCGCTGCTGCGCATCGACGCGGAGGAGTTCGACGCCCGCGTGGCATCGGCCACGGCGAACCTGCAGAGCGCGCGGGCTTCGGTCGCTGCGGCGAAGGCCGCACTGATCGCGCTCGACGCGCAGGAACGCCTCGCGGGCTCGAACATGCGTGCGGCGCAGACTTCCATCCGCTCGTCCGATGCGCAGCAGAAGCAGGCCGAGGCCGACCGTCGACGCTACGATGCGCTGATCGCCAGCGGTGCGGTGTCGCGCAGCGCGGCCGAACAGTTCCGCACGGCGGCGATCACCGCCCAGGCCAATGCGGAACACAGCCGCGCCCAGTTTGCCGTCAGCCGCGATGCGGCGTCGGTGACCCACGCGAGCCGGCTCGCCCTGCAGGCCGGGCTTGCCCAGGCGGAGGCCGGCGTCGCCACCGCGAAGGCCGCGCTCGACCTGGCCCGGCAGGATCAGGCCAACACCTTGATCCGCGCACCGATCGACGGCGTGGTCGGCGACCGCCAGGTGGAACCAGGCGATTACGTGCAGCCGGGCTCGCGCCTGCTCACCGTGGTACCGCTGGACGCGCTGTACGTGATCGCGAACTTCAAGGAAACCCAGACCGCCCGCATGGTGGTCGGCCAGGACGCCAGCGTGGAGGTCGACGCGCTGCCCGGTCAGACCCTGCACGGCCACGTCGAGAGTTTCGCGCCGGGCTCCGGTTCGCAGTTCTCGTTGCTGCCGTTCGAGCCGGGCACCGGCAACTTCACCAAGATCGTGCAGCGGGTGCCGGTACGCATCCGCTTCGATCCGGGCCAGGCCGCGCTGGCGCGGCTGCGGCCGGGCCTGTCCAGCACCGTCAGCGTGAAGCTGGGCGGATCGCCCTCCATGCAGGCGGCGCGCTGAACAGGCGCAACACCGTCATCACCCGCAAGAAACGGATAGGCCGCGCGGGTCGCGGCCAGCAAAGTCCCACTCCCACTTCTCCGAGGTTCCGACTCATGAAAATCCAGAACAGTGTCGCTTTCGTCACGGGCGCCAATCGCGGGCTCGGGCTCGCCTACGCGCAGGCCTTGCTGGCCGCCGGCGCGCGCAAGGTCTACGCCGGCGCGCGCGATCCCTCGACCGTGCCATCGCTGGACGGCCTGGTGCCGGTGCGACTCGACGTCAACAACGCCGCCGACATCGCCGCGGCCGCCGCGCAGTGTGGCGACGTCGACCTGGTGATCAACAACGCCGGCGTCATCGGCGGCGACAGCCTGCTCGGCGACAACGGCGTGGATGCGCTGCGCGCCGTGATGGAAACCAACCTCTACGGCGTGTTTGCGGTGAGCCGCGCGTTCGCGCCGGTGCTGGGCCGCAACGGCGGTGGCGCGCTGGTCAACATGCTGTCCGCCCTGAGCTGGGCCAGCCTGCCGGGCACCGGCGACTACTCCGTCTCCAAGGCCGCCGCGTGGGCGCTCACCAACGGCTTGCGCAACGAGTTGCGCGGGCAGGGCACCCAGGTCGTCGCGGTCCATGCGGGCTACATCGACACCGACATGGTGAAGACCGTCGAGGCGCCGAAGTCGAAGCCCGCCGACATCGCGCAGGCGGTGCTGGCCGGCGTCGAGGCCGGCGCCTCGGAAGTGCTGGCGGATGACACCGCGCGCTACGTCAAGGCCGGCCTCGGCGCGACTCCGTCGCTGTATCTCGGTGGCGCCGGCTGATCATCTCTCGATCCGGTAGTTGAGGCTGGCGCGGCTGAATTCGGTGGCCTGCTGGGCCTCGAAGTTCCAGCGCCGGCTGAGCCGGTAGCGCAGGGTGATCACTTCGCCGGGTTCGAACAGCCCCACGCCGTAGCTGAGGTACAGCCGCGGCGACAGGTACTTGCCCACGGTGAACGCGGAGCTGCCGCCCAGTGCCTCGTTGCTGGACACGCCGATGTCGTCGACGCCCAGTTTCGAGCCGATGCTCTTGGCCAGCAGGTCGCCGGCGGCCGAGCCCAGCGCCTGGGCGGCGGCGCCGACCATGTCGCCTTCGCCGCCCTTGACCTGCGACAGCGGCTTGCCGGTGACCAGGTAGGACAGCGCGTCGGACTGCTCCATCACCGGGTTGGAGAACACGGTGAGGATCGGCCGCTGCGCGGTGCCGGAGACCAGCAGGCCCACTTCCTGGCCTTCGTCGATGGTGGCGTTCGGGTTGAGCTTGCGCACGGCGCGGATGTTCAGGCCGGGGTTGTCGATCGGCGTGCTGGCGAACAGCAGCTGGCCGTGCTGGATCTGCAGGTTCTGGCCGTAGGCCTTGTAGGTGCCGTTGACGGTGAGCTGGCCTTGCCCGCTGGTGGCGCGGCCGGGGCGCTCGACCACGGTCAGCGTGCCGCTGACGCGCCCGTTCAGACCCATGCCGACGACATGCGTCTTGCGGCCGAGATCGACCTTGACCAGGGCGCTCACCGGCAGCTTGCTGGCCGCCTGCTGTTGTTGTTTTTCATCGACCACCACCACGTCGGGCGAGGCCTGGGTGGCGCCGGCGCCGGGCAGTTTTTCCGCATTGACGTCGGCGCTGTCGATGCTGAGCGCGCCGCCGATGTCGATGCCTTTCGCGTCCTGCTTTACCGTCAGGTCGGGCGAGATCACCACCTTGGCGGCGGGGATGTCGGCGGCGGTGAACTGGTTGCCCTTGAGCGTCAGCCGGGTTTGCGCGCCGGCGCCGAGACCGGCGTTGCCGTCGATGGCCAGCGTGCCGGCGCCCGACTTCACCTGGCCGCGAATCAGGAACTGCTGCGCATCGGCGGTGCTGACCGTGAGCTGGCCCTCGCTCAGCTTGAGTCCGGCCGAAGGCACCTCGGCGGCGAAGCCGCGCACGGCAGCCTGGCCGGTGACCGCCGGTTGCTTGAGCGTGCCGGCGAAACGGAAGTTGCCATCGACGCCACCCTTGACGCTGGCCACCTCGCTGCTGAACAGCTCGATGAAGGCGAGGTTGTTCAGGCGCAAGGCGAGCTGGCCATCCAGCGCCTGCTGCGCGCCGGTGAGGGCGACCTGGCCGTCGATGCGGCCACCGTCGTCGAGCCCGCCATGCATCTCGATGCGCTGGCTGGCGGGCGAGAGGTCAGCCGTCAGGCGCAGCTGGTCGTAACGCAGCAAGGGCTCGTCGGCATGGTCGGTATAGCTGATGCTGCCCTGCGCGGAACTGATCGAGGCATTGCCGCTGAGCGCGCCGGCAGCGCTGCGGTGGATCTTGCCGCTGCCTTCGATGGTGCCGTCTGCGCGCATCGGCAGGTCGGCGTTGCCGCTGGCGTTCAGCAGCAGCGCCAGCGGCAATGCCTGCAGCCGATAGCTGGCGTCGAGGTTGCCGGGCTTGTCCTGCTTCGCGGCCACGCACAGTTGCGGGTCGCCGGCGCTGAGGCAGAGTTCCGACAGGCTCATCGCGCCATCGTTGTAACCGAGCTGCGAGGGTTGCAGCAGGCGCCAGCCAGGCATGCCCTGCGGCTCCAGGTTCAGCGTGGAGAGCGTGCCGTTCCAGGCCGATCCCTTCAATGCGCCATGCAGGGAGAGTTTTCCGGAGAGCTGGGTGCCGCGGGCGTCGACGTCGAGGCGATGATCGCCCTGGCTGCCTTCGGCGAGCAGGTTGAGCTGCTGGAACAGCAGGCCCTGCAGGTACACGTTGCCGGTCTGCAGGTCCAGCTTGCCGGCCGGATGGCTGATGTCGGGGATGCCGACGATCAACTGCAGCGTATCCGCCTTCTGCTGCTGCCAGGCCAGCGACTGCCCGTGCAGCTGGCCGTTGATGCTGAGCTTCGGCTGCCTGCCGCGGATATTGAAATGGCCGTCCAGACGTCCGCCGGCATCCGGCAGCCAGTCGCCCAGCGAGGCGATCGCCAGCTGCAGTTCGGCATCGTTGCTGGCGCCGGGCCGGGCCACCAGCTTGACCGTGCTGCCGCCGGAGGCGAGGTCGAGCTGGCCGTCGATTACTTCATCGGGCGACAGGTGCAGCTTGCCGTGGCCGCCAATTGCCCGCTCGCGCAGCTTGCCGGCCAGTTGGCGAATTTCCAGGGTGGCGTCCGGGCCGTCTTTGGGCCGGCTGCCGCTGCTGGCGATGTCGAAATCCAGCGCACCGTTCCAGCCGGCGAAAAGCTGGCCGGGATCGAGCTTGTCGGCCGTGGCCTCGACCTGCCACGCCAATGTCGGCTCCAGGGTCAGCGTGCCGTTCGCCTGCAGGCCGCCTTGCGCCTGCTTCAGCGCCAGCGTGTGCAGGGTGACCCGTTGCGGCGTGCCGTCGAGATCCAGCGCCAGCTGCGCCGGCTTGCCGGGCGGGCCGATCGCGACGTCGCCTTCTGCGTGGTACTGGTCGGCGCTGCCGCTGGCCTTGAGCTCGCCGTGGCTGGCCAGCGCCTGGCCGACCAGTTCCGCCGGCAGCTGCAGGTCGTTCCAGCGGATGTCGAGTTGCGCGCTGAGCGGCTTGGCGGCGAGCTGCACGGTGCCGCTGGCTTCCACGCTGCCCTCGACCTGCGGCGAGCCGAGTTTGAGTTGCTGCAGGCTCAGCGTATGGAAGTCGTGGCTGAACTGCGCACGCAGTGGCTGCAGCAGCAACTGGTAGTCGTTGAGGTCGAATCGGCCGTCAAGCGTGCCGCTGTAACGATCGCCATGTCCTTGCACGGCGATCGCCAAGGCCTTCAGCGAGCTGTCGCCGAGCAGCGGCTTCGGATCGAAGCGTGGCGCATCGAGCTTGCCGGTCCAGGCGTAGTCGCCGCGCTGGGCCAGCTCCAGCTGCAGTCGCATCGCGGCCGGTGCGGTGAGTGCGAGGTCAAGCCGTGCCTGCTTGCCGTCGCTGTGCGCGTCGAGGCTGCCCGCATAATCGATGTCGCCGACCTTCCATGCGAAGGCGGCCTTGCCGCTGCCCTGATAGGTAGTGCCGACAGCCAGCTTGCCGTCGAGGCTGGCGTGGCCGTCGGGCGCCTGCAGCACCAGTTGGCGCAGTTCGATGCCGCGATCGGTCCAGCTGCCGGCCAGGTCCAGTTGGTTGGAGGCGAACAGCGGCTGGCTGTCCTGCGTCACCTTGACCGTGCCGACGTGCACGCGGTCGAGGATCAGCTCGACCGGTGGTCGCAACGTGAAGCCGCCGGAGCTGGCTTTGTCGTCTTCAGCGGGTTTTGGCAAGGCGACCTCGACACCGTCGACGTCCAGGGCGATCACGTGCACCCGTTTGGCCAGCAGCGGCCAGAAGTGCAGATCCAGGTGTGCTTTCGCCACGTTTGCCACGGCGCTCTTGCCGTCGTCGTAGTGCACGCCGGCCAGGTCCAGCGGACCGATCAATCGGCCGTGCGCCTGCCGTACCTGCAGCGCGCCATCGGTGGCGGACTGAGCCCGCGCCAGTGCGAAGCGCAGGCCGGCACCGGTGCCGAGCAGCCACCACAGCGCCGCCGCCACGACCAGCAGCAGCGCGGCGAATGCGATGGCGATGCGCTTGAGCCACTTCATGGGTGGGGAGGCAGGGAATGGAGAATCGGGAATGGGGAATGGGGGAAAGCAATACACATTGGGTGTTCTGTCCCCGCCTTGTTGGTCGCCATGTTCATGGATGAGCTTCTCCGATTCCCTATTCTCGATTCCCCATTCCCAGCCGCTTACAAATCCGGTCCGATCACCAGATGCAGCTGGATGCCGTGGGCGCGGTCGTCGTGGATCGGCGTGCCCAGGTCGACGCGGATCATGCCCACCGGCGAGCGCCAGCGCAGGCCCAGGCCGGCGCCGATCTTCGGGCGGTAGTCGGTGCCGCGGAACGCGTTGCCGGCGTCGACGAAGGCGGCCATGCCCCAGTTGCGGGTGAAGTAGTGTTCGACCTCGCTGCTGGCGACCAGCAGGCTGGTGCCGCCGATCACGCGGTCGTCGCTGTTGCGCGGCCCGATCGACTGGTAGCCGTAACCGCGCACCGAACGGTCGCCGCCGGCGAAGAAACGCAGCTGCGGCGGCAGCGCGGAAAAGTCGTCGGTGTGGGTGATGCCGAAGCTGCCCCGCAGGATCAGCCGGTTGCGCGATTTCGCGCCGAACGCGCGGATCCACTTCGCGTCGGCGGTGAACTGGCTGAAGCTGGCGTCGGAGAGCAGGCTGCCGGCGGTGCTGCGCACGGCCATGCCGAGCAGCCAGCCGCGGCGCACGAAGTCGGGGTTGTCGGCCTGCTTGCGGGTCAGCGAGGCCTCGCCGAATACCAGGGTGCTGCGGCCGTGCTCGATGCCGGGTGCGCTGTCGGGCTCGTTGCCACGCTTGCCTACGGTGAAGGTGCCGGACAGCGCATGCACGCCCACGGTGCGCGTCCAGCCATGCCACTGGCGGGTCTCGTTGCCGACCAGCTCCAGCGTGCGCGACTGCGAGGTGGCGGTGTTGGCGTCGCGGAAATTGGCGCCGACGTTGTAGCTGCGCTGGTTGTCGCCCGGCATCGGGATCGAGTACAGCGTGGAGAGTGTCTTCAGCTTCTGCGCCAGCACCAGTTCGTTCTTCCACTTGTGCCCGCGGCGGTTGACCCAGCGCCGCTCGAGGCCGCCGCGCACGCCGAAGCCGGTGTCGGTGCCGATGAACGGGCCGCCGGTGTAGATCGAGCGCTTCGCCGGCGCCAGCTGCACGGTGACGTCGACCACGCCATCCTTCGCCTCGTCGATGTCCGGCAACACGTTGACCACCGCGAAGTAGTCGGCCCCGTTCAGGGCCTGCTGCAAGACCAGCAACTGGTCCTGGGCGAAGTAGTCGCCGGACTTGAACGGCACGTAGCGGTCGAGGAAGCCGTCGTTGAACTGCGAACCCTCGAAGTGCACCCGGCCGTAGCGGAAGCGCGGGCCCGCATCCCATGCCAGCCTGATCGCCGCGCTGTGGTTGGCGCGGTTCACCTCGACGCGATGGGTGACCAGGCGCGCGTCGAGGAAGCCGTTGGCGGTGAGCTGGGCGCTCAGCGCGTCGCGCGCGTGTTCGTAGGCGCCATGGTCGAGGGTCTGGCCCTTGAGTCGTTCGATCGCGCGCCGGGCCCGGCGCAGCGGGGCGATCTTCGACGCGGAATCGTCCAGCTGCAGTTCGACGTCGGTGACCTTCACTGGTTCGCCCGGCTTCACGTGCAGGGTCACGTGCCAGTCCCGGCCGACCTGCTGCAGCTCGTCGGTGACGGTGGCGTCGTAATAGCCGTAGGGTTGCAGCGCCGCCTTGACCTGGTCGGGCGCGCGTTCGACCAGGCGCCGGATCTGGGCGTCGCTCACCTCGCGTTTCGCGTATTGCGACAGCTCGACACCGGAAATCGCCGCGGCCTTCAACGGGTCCGCCACGCCATCCACCGTCAACTGCACGCCGGCGTGGGCTGCGGTAGCCCACAGCAGCAGCGGCAGCAGCAGGCTCAGGCGTCGTGGGGATCGGCGCATGCGTGGGGTTCCGTCCTCGATGGCGTGTTCGCGGGGGTGAGGGCAGCTTACCCAAGGAGTTGTTGGCTTCGTATGAAGCATGACGGATTTCCTGAGCGCCAGGGCGTCATGCTTGATTTGTTGATATCGCCGAGGCGATATCAACGGGCGCATCAACCGGCCTTGTCGCCGGCCTTGTGCGCGATCCATGCCCCGATCACCGCCGACACGTACGGAATCGATTGCGCGGCGAGGATGAACATCCACAAGGTGCCCTCGATGTAGCGCGTGCCGTAGCCCAGCGCCATGCCGATCACGCACAGCGCCAGCGCGATCGCCATCAGCAGCTCTTCGCGCACCGGGGCGAAGGCGGCGAAGTTGCTGCCGCCCAGGCGCCGGCTCTTGGCGGTCACCACGAACGAGGTCTTCTCGCGGGTGAGGCCGTGCAGGATGCCCCGGGCGATCGCGTGGGACAGGCCCATGCTGGCCAGCGACGCCATCAGCGTGTCGTACCAGCTGCACGGGACGCGGGCGCGATACAGCACGATGCCGAAGATCGCCTTGGCGAAGAAGAAGCCGATCACCGGGATCAGGAACAGCTGCATCGGCAGGCTGAAGTATTGCGGATACGCAATCATGCCCGCGGTCCAGAACAGCGCCATCAGGGTGAAGATCAGGTGCAGCGCGTCGGCGAACCAGCTGAACCAGCCGGTGAGGAAGTGGAAGCGCTGGCCGGCCGAAAGCGGCCCTCGCTGCGTCATCCAGTCCCAGCGCCCCTTGAGGATCTGCATCGCGCCGAAGGCCCAGCGGTAGCGCTGGCTTTTGTACGCCTTGAAGTCGGCCGGGGTCAGGCCCTTGCCCATCAGCTCGTCGACGTAGACCAGCTCGTAGCCCGCGTGCATCAGGCGCAGGCCCAGCTCGGCATCCTCGCAGATGGTCCACTCGGACCAGCCGCCGGTGCCTTCCAGCGCGGTGCGCCGGACCATGGTCATGGTGCCGTGCTGGATGATCGCGTTGCGCTCGTTGCGGTGGTGCATGCCGATGCGGAAGAAGCCGTCGTATTCCCACGCGGTCATCCGCCGGAACGCGTTGTGCTCGAACTCGCGATGCGCCTGCGGGCACTGCACCACGGCTACCTTCGGGTCGTGGAAGTAGCCGGTGAGCGTGGCCAGCCAGTCGGCGCGCACCTCGTAATCGGCGTCGATCACCGCCACCACGTCGGCGGCCGGATCGGTTTCCTTGAGGCCGAAGTTCAGCGCGCCGGCCTTGTAGCCGGGCCACGGTTCCAGGTGGAAGAAGCGGAAGCGCTTGCCCAGCTTCTCGCAGTAGGCCTGCACCGGCTGCCACACCGCCGGGTCCTTGGTGTTGTTGTCGATCACCAGGACTTCGAAGTTCGCGTAGTCCAGCGCGGCCAGCGAATCCAGCGTGATGATCACCATCTCCGGCGGCTCGTTGTAGCAGGCCAGGTGGATCGACACGAACGGTTGCTTTTCCGGCGGATCGGGCGTGAGCATGCCGGCGTGGCGAATCCATTTCGGCCGCCACAGCACCTCGGTGAACTCGAAGCCGTTGATCAGCAGGATCGCCAGGATCGCGATCTGCGCGGGGAACAGCAAGGTGAGCATGGTCCAGTCGACCCAGCTCAGGTAGAAGTTGAACGGCAGCGTGGCCGACCAGGTCAGCAGGCCGCAGGCCAGCTGGATCAGCGCGCAGAAGAACAGCTTGCCCATCAGCCGGAAGCGGCTGAAGCGGCGGGCGAACAGGATCATCGGCAGCAGCGCCAGCAGGCTGGCGGCCAGTGCCTTCCACGGCCAGCCGGTGTCCTCGGTGACCGGGCCGGTCAGCGGGAACTTCATCTGGCGGTCGGCGTTGAACATGCCCCAGTACGCGCCGGTGCGGCCTTCGCCCAGGTTTTCCTTCCACGGCTGGTCGAACGCTTCGAGCAGGTAGTAGTCGATGTGCTGCTGCTTGGCGACGTTCATCCAGTCGCGGATGAAGATCGCCTCGTTGGACACCGACGGATCGGCGTACTCATGCCGGTCACCGTTCGACGGCCAGCCGATTTCGCCGACCACCACGGGCTTGTCCGGAAAGTGCTGGCGGACCTGGTCGTAGGCACCCAGCGCGGCCGGCACCGAATCCTTGCGCGCGATGCCGTTCCAGAACGGGAACAGATGGATGGTGATGAAATCGACGTGCCGGGCCAGCTCGGGATACTTCAGCCAGATGTAATCCGGCTCGGCGATCGACACCGGCTGGTGCACGGCGGCACGCACCCGGTCCAGGTAGGTCATCATCTGTTCCGGCGTGAGGTCGTTGCGGAACAGCACCTCGTTGCCCACGATGACGCGGGTGATCGTGTCCGGATAGGCGCGCGCCTTGGCGATCAGCAGCTCGATCTCGCGCTCGTTGTTGTCCAGCCGCTTGTCGATCTCGGCGCCCGCCATCACCTTCAGGCCTTCGGCCTGCGCCAGCCGGTATATCTGCGGGTTCTGCTGCATGGTGTACGTGCGCACCCGGTCGCTGTACCGGTGCAGCAGCTTCAGGTCGGCGGCGATGTCGTCGCTGCTGGGATAGTCCTGCTTGAACGGGCTCTGGTAGCGCTGGAACACCGACAGCGAGAAACCGCCGATCCTGCCGTGCCAGTCATCCGGGCCATGCGGCAGGTTGCCGTACCACCACAGCCCGATGTTCATCGCCGCCACGACCAGCGCGAGCAGGATCGCAGTGAGCAGCGGATATCGGCTGTTGTGGTTTGCTGCGGTGATGCTCAAGAGATCCCCAGGGAGGCTTCGCCGGACTGGCGACCGAGCCGCAGAAGCTTAGCGAATTTGAGACCAACGGCCAATGAATCCCGGGGCGGGGAGAACTTCGTCCGCACGCGACGGCCTTCGTGAGGCCGGACACGGCCGTCTCCGCGGGAGCTTGTCGGCCGGTGGTTGCGGCGATCGGGTCGAGGTTGTGACCGGCGCGGGCCCGGGCGATCGGCATCCTGCAGGTGGCCCGTCTTGATGCCGATCACAGTTCATGCGTGTGTGCCGGTGGCTCTTGAAGGCATGAGGCAGACCCGGTGACGCGGCGGCGCCTGTCTGCAAGTCGTTGTTGCGGGGAAAGGTTGTGGCGGCGGGCCGGCATGCGCTGCAGCGGTCGGCGGGCAGGAACCGCTTCGTCAATAAGAAACTGTCTTATGGCGCCGCGGGGACATGATCCGAACAATGCGCGGCTTTCGTGCCGGGCGCAGCCTGTTCGGCTCATCGTGGATCGCTGGTCAGGGAAGGATGGTTTTGTCACAGGGACTGTTTCGACAGGAAGTCATCGACGCCAGACGCGGCGAGTGGCTCGGTTCGATCATCGTGGCCGCGCCGTTGTCGCGCTGGCTGCTTACCACGCTGGCGCTGACGCTGGCCACGGTGATTCTGCTGTTCCTCTTGCTTGGCCACTACACCCGCCGTGAGACCGTGGCGGGGCAATTGGTGCCCAGCGCCGGCCTGCTCAACGTCGCGGCTCCCGACGCGGGCACGATCACCCGGCTGAATGTGCGCGATGGCCAGCGGGTCAGGAAGGGCGAGGTGTTGCTGCGCCTTTCCAGCGAACAGGACAGCGCGGCGCTGGGCGACACCCATGCGCTGGTCGGCAGGCAGCTGGAGATCCAGCGCGCGCGCCTGCAGGCCGATCTGGTCAATCAGCAGCAACTGGGCGAGCAGCAGGGCGACGCCCTGCAGTCGCGGATGGCCCTGTTGCAGGGCCAGCTGGCCCAGATCGCGGGGCAGCTGGCGATCCAGCAGCAACAGGTGACCAGCAACCGGCAGATGCTGGTGAAGATCAAGCCGCTGGCCGCACGGGGCTTCGTATCTGCGGTGCAGATCCAGCAGCAGGAAGCGGCGGTGCTGAACGCACAGGCGCAATACAAGACGCTGCTGCGCCAGCAACTCGATGCCCGCCAGCAGTTCGACGAGGCACAACAGCAGCTGGCGCGCCTGCCGCTGGACGAGGCAGGCAAGCGCAACGAAACCGAACGACAACTCGCCGCCCTGGCCCAGTCGACGGCGCAAAACGAAATGCAGCGGGCGGTGGTGTTGCGCGCGCCGCGCGATGGCGTGGTTTCCACCGTGCTGTTGAAGGAGGGGCAGATGGTCGCCGCCGGCCAGCCGCTGCTTTCCATCCTTCCGGCGGGCTCCTCGCTGCAGGCGCAGTTGCTGGTGCCGAGCCGGGCCATCGGCTTCATCGAACCGGGCAGCCGGGTGGTCTTGCGCTACCAGGCGTTCCCCTACCAGAAGTTCGGCCAGCAGTACGGCAGGGTCAGCGACATCTCGCGCAGCGCTCTGGGCGTGGCGGAGATCAATGCCCTGATCGGGCAGCAGCCACGCGAGCCGCTGTATCGCATCGAAGTGAAGCTGGACAGCCAGCAGGTGATGGCTTACGGGCGGCCCGAGCCGGTCAAGCCCGGAATGGCTCTGGAGGCCGACGTGCTGATGGAACGTCGTCGCCTGATCGAGTGGGTGTTCGAGCCACTGTACGGCATGGCCCATCAACTGGGAGAAGACGAGTCGCGCGGTTGAGCGCGCCTGACAAAATGGTTGGGCAAGGATATTGAAAACGAGACTCAAGATTTGGTTGTCAGATCGACGACTAACACCGGCAGGGTCTACTGCCATCAACAGGAAGAATGATATGAAAGACTTGATTGCGAAGGAAATTCACAACGTTTCCGGTGGTCTGCAAATGGTTAGCTCGGAGACCATCGGTTGCGCCATTGGCGGAGCGATGCTTTCGGAACTTGGTCCGTGGGGAGCAGCTGCGGGGTGCATCGTCGGTGGCGACGCGGCCAACTCGATCAGTGGGGGCTATGCCAACGGCAATATCGGATACATGGACTTCGGTATTGGTGTGACTCCCTTGGGTTGATCCGATTTTGATTCCTCATCGTGAGGTGGGGGATCCTCAATTTGCAAGGAGATTTTCGTGAAAACTACAATCCTCCCACTGTTCATCTTTGTGTCCGGCGCTTTCATATTTCCGCCGATCTGCAGAGTCATGGCTGGCGAATATTGGCTGCTCCTAAATGCCCTGTTCATGGGCATCACGGTGTGGATCTGGCGAAAAATCGAGTCGAGGCAGGGTCGCCCGAGCCTTTGATAAAAGGAGGCGGACGATTTACTTGGCTGGGCCGTCTCAAACTCCACGTGCAACACCATGCCAAATCTGACATGGGTTGTTGCGATGAGGACGTACAACGAACTCACGCTGTAAGAGCGGGCGGAGATTCAGCCGCGGCTGGAATCGGGCGACACACTGCGTGCCATTCAATGATTGAATGACGTTGCCACCACATGCATTCAATTCATGGGGCGGTTTCAATGAATCCTTGCGGGCTGACAGCATGAAGTTCAAGTATGGTTTTCCGCCTCAGGTTGGCTGCGATCTGTCAGGCGCGAATCGGCTGATCGAGAGTTATGGGCGACTGCACGTCGTGGCAACACTGCTCGGACTGCTCATGGTCGGGCCATGCCTTTACCTAGCCTGGTCGCTGCTGTGGCCGCACAGCTGGGCTCTTGGCGTCTTTGACCAACCTCCCGGCATCTTCATCGGGACTCTGGTCGGCATCGTCATCGTGCATGAGTTCATTCACCTGCTGGCATTGCCCGGTTCCGGTCGTGGCGAACGCTCATACATGGGATTTGATCCGAAAACGCATCTTCCCTATGTGGCCTATCTGGGCGAATTGAGCCGGCCAAAAGCGGTGATGGTGGCATTCATGCCGATGCTGGTGCTGACGCTGCTGCCATTTCCCCTGGCCTGGATGGTGCCCGCCCCATACCTGCCCATGCTTTCGTCGTTGTCCATATTGAATGGAACCGCCGCGAGCGGTGACGTGTGCATCATCTTTCTGCTGCTCTGCAAAGTACCGCGCCGCGCGGTCGTTATGGGAGAGTTCTATGGGTTTCGCCACGGCTGATACCGCACCGGTTCGTTGTGCGGCGGTGGCTCGCTGTCGAGCGACCCGGTGGGCGTCTGATGATTTCGCAGGACGGGTCGCAGAATGCATGGAGTCGAGACCGTGCTGAGGACTTCAGGCGACACCAGCATGATGGCCATGGGCCTCCTGCCTTCTGTCGGTCATGTGGCTTGCGGAAGAGCAGTTGCGCATGGCTGACGGCAACCGTTCCGTTCCCGTGGCGGCCGCCGCGAGCCTTCCGCTGCAGTTCGGCTGGTCGCGTCACCTGCCGGTGGTCCTGCAGACCGAGGCTGCCGAATGCGGCCTGGCCTGCCTGGCCATGATCGCCAATCATCATGGCCACGACGTGGATCTGGCCGGTCTGCGTCGGCGTTTCTCCAGTTCGCTCAAGGGCGCCACGCTGGCCCGCGTGATGACGATGGCCGGGCAACTGGGCCTTGCCTGTCGCCCGTTGAAACTGGACATGGGCGACCTCTCCCGGCTCAGGACGCCTTGCGTGCTGCACTGGGATCTCAACCACTTCGTAGTGCTGAAGAGCGTGGGCAAGCGTGGCATCGTCATCCACGACCCGGCGCGTGGCCTGCGCAAACTCGGCATGAAGGAGGCGTCCGACCATTTCACCGGCGTCGCGCTCGAGCTGAGTCCCGCCGCCGACTTCGCTCCGGTGCGCGAACGCCAGGCGGTATCCATGCGCGCGCTGACCGGCCGGGTGCGCGGACTCGTTCCCGCGCTGGCACAGATCCTGATGCTGGCCCTGGCGCTGGAAGTGTTCGCGCTGGCTGCGCCGTTCTATCTGCAATGGGTGATGGATCAGGTCCTGGTATCGGCCGATCGCGACCTGCTGACCTTGCTGGGCCTGGGCTTCATCGGCATCGCGATCTTTTCGGCGCTGGTCACGGCGGCGCGTTCATGGGCGGTCACCTGGCTGGGCGCCACGCTCAACGTGCAATGGGCCAGCAACCTGTTCGCCCACCTGATGCGGCTGCCGCTGGACTGGTTCGAGAAGCGGCATGTCGGTGACGTGGTGTCCCGCTTCGGCTCGATCCAGACCATCCAGCGCACCCTGACCACACAGTTCATCGGGTCCCTGCTGGACGGCCTGATGTCACTGGTGACCCTGGTGGTGATGGCGTTCTACAGCATCGGGCTCACTGCGCTGGTGGCCGGCCTGTTCCTTGTCTATGGGCTGGTCCGCTGGGGCTTCTTCGGTCCGTTGCGGCGCGCCAGCGAGGAGCAGATCGTCTACGGCGCCCGCCAGCAGAGCGAGTTGCTGGAATCCATCCGTGGCGCGATGCCGATCAAGCTGGCCAGCAAGCAGGACGAGCGGCTGTCGCGCTACGCCAATGCCACGGTGTCCACGACCAACCGCGACATCGCCATCCAGCGGCTGGGCATCGCCTTCGTCCTCAGCAACCAGCTGATGTTCGGCATGGGTCGGGTGGCGATGATCTGGATCGCCGCCACGCTGGCGCTGAAGAACGAGTTCTCCGCGGGCATGCTGATCGCCTTCATCGCGTACGCCGACCAGTTCCTCAGTCGCGCGGCCGGGCTGATCGACAAGTACGTGGACTTTTGCATGCTTCGGCTGCATGCCGAGCGGGTGGCGGATATCGCGCTGACCGCGCCGGAAGAAAATTCGTCGTCGTCATGGGACGGGCCGGCTCCCGAGGCGAGCATCGAGCTGTGCAACGTCAGCTTCCGCTACGCCGAAGGCGAGCCGTGGATAGTTCGCCATTGCAACTTGCGCATCGATGCGGGCGAGTCCGTGGCTTTCGTCGGGCCCAGTGGCTGCGGCAAGAGCACGCTCGCCAAGATCATGCTCGGGCTGCTTGCGCCCACGGAAGGCGAGGTGCGCTTTGGCGGTGTCGACATCCGCAAGCTGGGGCTCGATGTCTATCGCCGCTGGATCGGCGCGGTGATGCAGGACGACCAGCTGTTCGCGGGCAGCATCGCGGACAACATCAGTTTCTTCGACCCCGAGGCAACGCCGATGCGGATCGAAGCCGCCGCGCGGCTCGCCGCCGTCCATGACGATATCGCCGCGATGCCGATGGCTTACCAGAGCCTCGTCGGCGACATGGGTTCCAGCCTGTCTGGCGGACAGAAGCAGCGGGTGATCCTGGCGCGGGCGCTGTATCGGCGACCGCGGCTGTTGGTGCTCGACGAGGCGACCAGCCATCTGGATCTGGAGCGGGAACGCCTGGTCAACGCGGCGGTTCAGCGGTTGCGGATCACCCGGATCGTGATCGCGCACCGGCCGGAGACGGTAGCCGCGGCGGGAAGGGTCATCCAGTTGGGCATGGATCGGTCGGTTTGATCGCGTTGGTGTCCCGAAAGGGACGGCTGACGAACGACGGGCTTCGCGGCCCCGGATGCGGATTCGTGATGCACATGCATCGTGACCCAGGGTGCAGGGTGTGCACCCACAACAAGGAGAAATGCAATGCGCGAGATTACGACCCAGGAAGTCGAGCTGGTGAACGGCGGCAAGACCGAGGCAGGTTGCTCCACCACCACCACCACCACCAAGAACCCGGACGGTTCCACGACCACCACCAAGACGAAGGAATGTCACATTTCGCATTCGTAAGCGGGTGATTTGACGCCATTGCCGGAGCTGCGGCTCCGGCAATGGATCTGACCGGGACGACTCATGAACAAGCATGGCTTTATCCATTTGATCCTGATGACGGGCGTGCTGTTCAGTCAGTGCGCATGGGCCGGATGGACCAGGTCCTCCAGCTCGACCATACGGTTCGAGGGGGATATCGAAAAAGGTTCGTACGAACAATATCTGGCGGTCGCCAGGGGTGGCTTTACCAGAGTGCTGCTCAACAGCAGCGGTGGTTACCCGTCCGTGGCCTTGAAGATCGCCAGAGATATCCAGGGACGTCCGGATGTCGAGATTGACGTGAAGGGAGTATGCATTTCCGCATGCGCAAGCTATCTGGCCATAGCCGGAAAGCGCCTGAATATCGAGTGCGACTCGGTGGTTGCGTGGCACGGCGGCCTCGGCAAGGCCGAGGACGAGGCTCGTTCGATGCGGGCCGAGGGCATTCCGGAGGGGCTTGTGGTCGAGTATGCAGCCTGGCTCGACGCGTTTCATGCCGACGAATCAGCATTCTATGCAGGCGCCAGCGTCGATATCGCCTTGTTGGCGGACTCGGAGAAGGCCGTCAACGCCCTTGATCTGAAAGAAAGCTACACGCTGGATCCGGTGACCGGCGAGTACTCCTACTCGACGTCCGCCGGGGTGTGGGTGCCCTCGATGAAGTCGCTGAGGAACTACGGCGTGAAGAAGCTGAAGTATTGCCACGATTACAGCCCGGATCGGATCGGGGAAATCCTGAAGAGGAACGGTTACCAGGTGAAATTTTCCACCGCCGCGCTTCGGTGATTCGCGATGCCAGTGGCAGCCCTGAAGTGAACGAGTGCTTCGGTGGTTGCCACCCGCTCGCCGGAACTGGCGACGTCGGGTGTTCCGAAAAATATGCGGGACGTGCGCCAGGACTGGAAATTGTTGGGGCGCATGTCCGACCCGAATGATGCATGTGCATCATGACCCGCAGGTGCACGGTATGCACCGATCCAAAAGGAGAGAGACAATGCGTGAGATGACCATCAGCGAACTGGAACTCGTCAACGGCGGGAAGACGGAGGCAGGTTGCTCCACCACCACCACCACGACCACGAACAAGGACGGTTCGACCACGACCACGACGAAGAAGGAATGTCACATCTCGCACGAGTAACCGATTAGGCGGTGCCATTGCCGGAACTGCAGGTCCGGCAGTGGTGTCGCGTAGCTTGGTGAAAGCAATGAGTCGGTGGCCGGATCGATAGGACAAAGTGGGCGGGCTAATCAATCCACGCCTGGGGAAAGTCTGAGCAAGTCCCGTCCTCTAGGTTGCAACTGGCCGTCCAAACGCGAGGTGCCTGTCATGAGTTCCTGGATGAGATGGAACAAGTGGTGCTGTGGAAGGCGTTGCTGGCAGTGATCGGGCCGGTCTGTCCCAAGGCAGGCAACGGCCGGCGGCCGTATGCTCTCAAGTCGATGCTGCGCATCCACTTGGTGCAGAACTGGTTCGGTTACAGCGATGGAGCAGGCGTTATACGAGGTCGTGCCACTTCGCTGCTTCGCGGGCTTGCTGCTGGCGCGTGGCAGCGTCACGGACGCGATGCCCGAAGGCGAACTCAAGGATGCCGTCAGGCATTCGGAGCACATGAAGGCCGCAGTTCGCTCAAAGGTTGAGCATCCGTTCCGCGTCGCAAAACGTCAGTTCGGCCTTCAGAAGGTTCGCTTCATGGGGCTGGTCAAAAACACGGTGCAGATACTGCCCTGTCCGCCTTGTCTAACTTTTCGACAAGTCATTTGGAAGGCCATTCGACGATGGCCTATTCAGATCCCCGGGCTTTGCCGGTACCTGCAAATGAGTAATCGGTCCTTCTAATCATCAACATGTTGATCCGCGATGTGAGCGGTGCTGAAGACATCATCTATTCCAGCCTTTGGCGCCACTTTTGGAGGTTGTGTCAATGAAATTTTTGCGTCCGGTTTTCTTCATCTTTCTTTCTTGCGCCTCCAGTCACTGCAGAGCGGCGGATGTCGCTGAAAGCGAGATGCTGCATGAGGCGCAGAAGGATTTTTCCTCGTGCCGCGGATTGCAGGGGGTAAATGTTGTTGCCGATGGGCGTGTGGTTTGTCTCCGCGGAAAGATCGACCCAGCCATGTTTTTGAGCGTTGCGAAGCTGAGAGGCAAGATCAAAAACAATCCATACGTGATCGTGTCCGGCGAGGGCGGTTACGTGGATTCAGCCATCTATATTGTCAGGATGCTCGATGAATACGATCCCGTGCCCGTTGCCGGCGACATGTGCGCATCAGCCTGCGCGTCATTCCTGTTTCTGATGGGTCGTCACCGCGTTCTTCTTCATTGCGCTGACGTGGTAATGCACCGCGGACTGTGGTCGATTGATGACATTCTGACCAGAAAGATCGCCGACGATGTCAAACAGCGACTGGTGGCAGACGTCTGGCAGATCCATGATTTTTACGATGAGCGCCAGGTAAGCCTGGACATGATCAACAAGCCGCCGGCTGAGGTACAAAGAAAACTGGACGCCGGAGAAGTGGTCTTCTGGCCATGGAGCATCAACAAGCTCAGATCGTTCGGAGTCAAGGGCATTGTCAGCGAAAACAATCCCGATGAAGTTGTTCCCCATGACTACGCGGAAACATGCCTGGCGCACCATGGGTAGATGGTTCAAGAGGCGTCAGGGCGCTGTTTGACAAACCGGTTTGCTCGAGGCGCGCGCCATCTTGGCAGGGAGTGCTGGCTGCCTGGTCGGCGCGTGCGTCTTGCGCTTCCCCATCGTCAGGCTGCAGCCAACCTGGCGCGGCCGTTTCCCGAGGAATGGCTTGAGGTTTGCCTGAATCGGCAGAGGATGGCCGGCCTTTTGCGCTAGAGTCGCGTCACAACCGCAGCCGGCATGGATCTTCGTGGTTGTCGTCTGGCCCGGGGGGCAGGGCGTTCCCTGTTCCGAGGTCAGTATTTTGCGACAACTTACCTGGCGTTTCCTTTTGCTCGCCCTGGTTTTTCTGGGGCTGAGCCGGCTCGGTCTTGCGCTGTGGCTGTGGCCGCGGGTGGAGCCGGCGGGCGGATTGTGGCTGGTGCTGCTGGGAGGGCTGCGCATCGATCTGAGCCTGCTGGCGATGATCTGTGCGCTGCCGGCCCTGCTGTCGCCGTGGCTGGGGCATCGGCCCTGGGCCGCGCGCATCACCGTGTGGTGGTACCGGCTGTGGTGGATGCTGTTCGTGCTGCTGGAGCTGTCCACGCCGCAGTTCATCCTGGAATACGACACCCGGCCCAATCGCCTGTACGTGGAGTACCTCAACAGTCCGCACGAGGTGTCGGCGATGTTGTGGCATGGCTACAAGGGCGTGCTGCTGTTCGCCCTGGTGGGCCTGCTGCTGCTCGGCTGGGTCGGCTTTCGTGTGTTGCGCACGCAACTGGCCGATGCGCGCCTGCGCCTGCGCTGGCGGCCGTTGCTGACCGTGATGATGTTTCCGCTGCTGTTCCTGGCCGGGCGCGGCACGCTGGAGCATCGCCCGCTGAATGCGTCGATGGTGGCGTTCAGCGATGACGCGATGGTCAACACGCTGCCGCTGAATTCGCTGTACAGCGTGATCAATGCGATCCGCGGCATGCACAACGAGCGTTCGTCGGCGACTCTGTACGGGCCGATGCCCGAAGCGGAAATGCAGCAGCTGGTGCGCGAGGCGTCGGGGTTCGAGGGACCGATGCTCGATCCGCAGCATCCCAGCTGGCATGTGCAGCACGCCTCGAAGCGGCCGGCCGAGCCGCTCAACCTGGTCATCATCGTCGAGGAAAGCCTGGGGGCGCAGTACATCGGCACGCTGGGCGGCGAGCAGCTGTCGCCGCAGTTCGATGCGCTGGCGAAGGATGGCTGGCTGCTGGCGCGGACCTACGCCACCGGCACGCGCTCGGTGCGCGGGCTGGAGGCGATCACCACCGGTTTCCTGCCCACGCCGGCCGAAGCCGTGCTGAAGCAGCCGCGCAGCCAGCGCGGCTTCTTCACCCTGGCCGGCCTGCTCGGCGAGTTCGGCTACCACTCGCGCTTCATCTACGGCGGCGAGGCGCACTTCGACAACATGAAGTCGTTCTTCCTGGGCAACGGTTTCGACGAAGTGATCGACCAGCCGAAGTTCGAGGTGAAGCCCGCCTTCGTGGGCTCGTGGGGCGCGTCCGACGAGGACATGTTCAACGAGCTGCACCATCGCCTGATGCAGGGCGGCACGCAGCCGCAGTTCACGCTGGCCTTCAGCGTCTCCAACCACACGCCGTGGGAATACCCGAGCGGACGGATCGAGGCGAGCGAGCCGGCGGCGAGCGTGCAGAACACGGTGCGCTACGCCGATTGGGCGATCGGCCGGTTCTTTGCGAAGGCGAAGCTGTCGCCGTACTGGAAGAACACCGTGTTCCTGATCGTGGCCGACCACGATTCGCGAGTGTTCGGCGCCAGCCTGGTGCCGGTGCGGCACTTCCACATTCCCGCGCTGATCCTGGGTGCGGGCGTGCCGGCCCAGCGTGACGAACACCTCGTCAGCCAGATCGACCTGGCGCCCACCCTGCTGTCGCTGATCGGCATCAGCAGCGTCCAGCCGATGCTCGGTGCCGATCTCACCGTGCATTACCCGGGCCGCGCCATCATGCAGTACGGCGATAACTACGGTTATCTGAAAGGTGACCAGTTGCTGGTGCTGCAGCCCGGCCAGCCCGCGGCGCAGTTCCGCTATGACGTGGCCGACCATCAGCTGGCGCCGGTGGCGGTCGATCCGGCGCTGTCGCGACTGGCGCTGGCCCACGCGTTGTGGCCCAGCTGGGCCTACTTCAACCAGCGTTATGGCTTGCCGCCGAAATCCCTCCAGCCCGCGCCTGCTCCGCCAGCAACGGTGCTGAAGCCGATGGAGCCGGACAAGTGCTGCGCCACGCGCCAGCTGTAAAAGAGAAACCCGGCGCAAGGCCGGGTTTCTGTCTATACCCAGGGCGCTGGCGATCAACGCAGCAGCGAGCGCAGCATCCACGCGGTCTTTTCGTGCGCCTGCAGGCGGCCGGTGACCATGTCGGCGGTGCCGTCATCGCCGGCGGCGTTGGCGGCCTTGAGCGTATCGCGGGCGGTGGCGGCGGCGATCTCGTGGCCTTCGACCAGCTGGTTCACCATCTCCTTCCATTCCGGCACGCCCGATTCTTCCTTGATCGAGCTGAGCTTGCCGAACTGGCTGTACGAACCCGGGGCGAACACGTCCAGCGTGCGGATGCGCTCGGCCACTTCGTCGGCGGCCAGCCACAGCTCGTTGTACTGGGTCTCGAACATCAGGTGCAGGCTGTTGAACTGCGGACCGGTGACGTTCCAGTGGAAACTGTGCGTCTTCAGGTACAGCGAATAGGTGTCGGCCAGCAGCTTGGACAGATGCTTGGCGACCGCTTCGCGGTCCTTCTTGGCAATGCCGATGGAAATGGCCATGTGCTGCTGCTCCTTGACGGGTGGGTGAATGCAATGGGTCCACAGTAGCGGGTGCCAGCCCGCCGGTGAAATGAAACCTTCGTATGCCTGCGATAGCTGGTGGCTATCGGGTTGACCCGCGTCCAACAGGTATCATGCGCGGTTCGATGAATGACCATCCGCCACCACCGCCTGATTCCGCCGCCGTCGGCCTGCGCGACCTGCGCCGCCAACTGGATGGCGTGTCCAGCCGCGACTTCGGTCGCCTGCTGGGGCGTTGGCGCACGCTGTCGCGCCGGCCCGACGAAGGCAAGCTGGAGGCGCTGCGCGCCGATATCCAGCGTTCCGCGGCCAAACGCCGCGCCCGCGCCGCGGCCAAGCCCGAGATCCGGCTGGACGATGCGCTGCCGATCAGCGCCCGCGGCGAGGACATCGTCAAGCTGATCCGCGACCACCAGGTGGTGGTGATCGCCGGCGAGACCGGTTCGGGCAAGACCACCCAGCTGCCGAAACTCTGCCTGGCCGCCGGTCGCGGCGAGGCCGGCATGATCGGCTGCACCCAGCCGCGCCGGCTGGCCGCCCGCTCGGTGGCACGTCGCGTGGCCGAGGAGCTGGGCACGCCGCTGGGCGAGGTGGTGGGTTTCCAGGTGCGCTTCAACGACCAGGTGTCCGAGCGCAGCCTGGTGAAGTTCATGACCGACGGCATCCTGCTTGCCGAAACCCAGGGCGATCCGTGGCTCAGTGCGTACGACACGCTGATCATCGACGAGGCGCACGAGCGCAGCCTCAACATCGACTTCCTGCTGGGCTACCTGAAGCGGCTGGCGGTCAGGCGGCCGGATCTGAAGATCATCGTCACCTCGGCCACGATCGACACCGCGCGCTTCGCCGAGCACTTCGGCGGCGCGCCGGTGGTCGAGGTGGAAGGGCGCGCGTATCCGGTGGAAACGCGCTGGCGGCCGGCGGAGGCCGTGGCCAAAAACATGCAGCAGGGCAGCACCGAACACATCGCTGCCGTGGTCGACGAAATCAGCCACGACGATCCGCGCGGCGACGTGCTGGTGTTCCTGCCCGGCGAGCGCGAGATCCGCGACGCGCACCAGCTGCTGTCACGCCGGCAATATCGTGAAACCGAGATCCTGCCGCTGTACGCACGGCTCTCCGCCGGCGACCAGGACCGCGTGTTCAAGCCCGGCGTGAAACGCCGCGTGGTGCTGGCCACCAACGTGGCCGAGACCTCGCTCACCGTGCCGCGCATCCGCTACGTGGTCGACACCGGCACCGCGAGGGTCAAGCGCTACAGCCAGCGCAGCCAGCTCGAACGGCTGCATGTGGAGCCGGTCTCGCAGGCGGCGGCCGACCAGCGCAAGGGCCGCTGCGGCCGCGTGGGGCCGGGCGTCTGCTACCGCCTGTACGACGAGGCGGACTTTGCCAGCCGCGCCGCATTCACCGATCCCGAACTGCTGCGCTCGTCGCTGGCCAACGTGATCCTGCGCATGCTGGCGCTGAAACTGGGCGAGGTCGACGACTTCCCGTTCCTGGAGGCACCCGACCCGCGCGTGATCGCCGACGGCTTCCGCCGGCTCACCGAGATTTCCGCGATCGACGAGGCGCGCAAGCTCACCGCGATCGGCCGCACCCTGGCACGCCTGCCGATCGACGTGCAACTGGCGCGCATGCTGGTCGAGGGTGAGCAACTGCACGCCCTGCGCGAACTGCTCGTCATCGTCAGCTTCCTCAGCATCCAGGACCCGCGCGAGCGGCCCGGCGAGGCACGACAGCAGGCCGATACGGCGCATGCCGTGTTCGCCGATCCGAAGTCCGACTTCGCCGGCGTGCTGAACCTGTGGCGCGCCTACCACGACGCGCACGAGGAACTGACCCAGTCGAAGCTGCGCGACTGGTGCTCGCGGCACTTCCTCAGCTTCATGCGCATGCGCGAATGGCGCGAGCTGCATCGGCAGTTGCTGCTGGTGGTGGGGGAGCTGGGCTGGAAGCTGGAAGGACAGCCGCAAGCCGCACGCTCTGCTCCTCCCCCTGCTGGCAGGGGGAGGTCGGGAGGGGGTAGAGCTCTTGACGTTGCTGCACAAAGTCAAGAGCGGACCCCACCCCAACCCTCCCCTGCGACCGAAGGAAGTCCCGTTGGGGCGAGCAGGGGAGGGAGCGAAGCCGGCGACTCCGCCGATCGTCTTTACGAATCCGTGCATCGCTCACTGCTGGCAGGCCTGCCCACCCAGGTCGGCCGCAAGGACGAAAAGGGCATCTACCAGAGCACCCGCGAGCGCAAGTTCCAGGCCTTCCCCGGTTCGGCCTTGTCGAAGGCGCCGCCGAACTGGATCTTCTCCGCGCAGATCCTCGACGTGGGCGGGCGCGTGTGGGGCATGGCGAACGCGCGGGTGGAACCGCTGTGGATCGAGCAGCAGGCGGCGCATCTGCTGCGCACGAGTTGTCGCGAGGCGCACTGGTCGAAGAAGCGCGGCTGCGTGGTGGCGTACGAGCAGGTCAGCCTGTTCGGCCTGGTGCTGGTGGAGAAGCGACCGGTCACGTTCCAGCAGCAGGACCCGGCGCTGGCGCATGCGATCTTCCTGCGCGAGGCGCTGGTACGCGGCGACATCGACACCAAGGCGGATTTCGTGCGCGCCAACCAGCGTGTGCTGGAAGAAGCGCTGGGCATCGAGGCGAAGCAGCGCCGCGAAGGGCTGATCCGCCACGAAGACGAGCTGGTCGCGTTCTTCGAGGGCAAGTTGCCCGAGGACATCGCCAGCAGTCGTGCGCTGGATGCGTGGTATCGCAAGGCGCGTCCCGCCGAGCAGGCCGCGCTGCGCTGGTCGCTGGACGACGTGATGGCCGGCGGCGCGGGGCTGGATGTAAAGGCGTTTCCGGTCGCGCTGGATATCCCGCCGCAGAAGTACAAGCTGGAATACCGCTTCGTCCCCGGCGACGAGGCCGACGGCGTGACCCTGCAGCTGCCGCTGGCGATGTTGAACGCGCTGCCCGCCGCGCGTTGCCAGTGGCTGGTGCCCGGCCTGCTCGCCGACAAGGTGGCCGAGCTGATCCGCGGCTTGCCCAAGGCGCTGCGCCGCAACTTCGTGCCCGCGCCGGATTTCGCGCGCGCCTTCGTCGAGGCGGAATCGCCCCGCGAGGAGTCGCTGGCCAAGGTGCTGGCCGCGTTCCTGAAACGCACCACCGGCGTGGACATCGGCGCCGGCGAGTTTGCCGGCATCGAACTGTCGCCGCACTTCCTGATGCGTTATCGCCTGCACGACGAACGCGGCAGGACACTGGCCAGCGGCCGCGACCTGGCCGCGCTGCGCGGGCAGTGGGAAGGTCAGGCGCGCGAGGCGTTCTCGCGCAAGACCGACATCGAGCTGACCCGCGAAGACGTGGCCAGCTGGGACTTTGAGGCGATCCCGGCGCAGGTGCGTTCCGATGGCGGGCTCACCGCGTTCCCGGCCCTGGTCGACCTGGGCGAGACGGTGGCGCTGCGCGTGTTCGAGCGCAGCGACGAGGCCCGCGCCGCCCATCGGCAGGGCGTGGTGCGGCTGTTGCGCAACGCGCTGGCCAGCGAGGCGAAGCAGGCGCGCCGACGCCTGCCGATCGGCAATGCGCTGGCGCTGAAATACGCGCCGCTCGGTGGCGTCGACGGCCTGCGCGAGGACCTGCTCGAAGGCGGTTTCCAGGATCTGCTGGAACGCCATGAGCTGGACGCGCGCACCGCCGGTGCGTTCGAGGCACTGCGCACGCAGTTCTCGCGCGAGCTGTTCGGCGCCGGCGTCGAACGGCTGAAACTGGCCGAGCCGATCATCGAGGCCCAGGCCGAGATGAAGCCGTGGCTGGCGCCGCCGCTGCTGGGTTTCGCCCGCGCCAGCTACGACGACCTGGGTGAACAGTTCGACGCGCTGCTGACGCCGGGCTTCCTGCGCGAGTTGCCGACCGCGCGGCTGGCGCACTACCCGCGCTACCTCAAGGCGATGCGCCTGCGTGGCGAACGCCTGCGCCAAGACCCGGCGAAGGACCAGCAACGCATGCTGCAGGTGCTGCCGTACTGGCGCGCCTGGCTGCAGCATCGCGCCGCCGGGGGAGATCCGGCCGACCTGGCCGAACTGCGCTGGCTGATCGAGGAATGGCGCGTGTCGCTGTTCGCCCAGGAGCTGAAGACCGCCGAGCCGGTCTCGGCCAAGCGGCTGGCGAAGGCGCTGGCGGCGCTGGGCTGATTCCCCCGCGCGGCATTGGGTCGCCGGTCAGTGAACGGCCCGACCCTGCAGTTAAGATGAAGCATCCAGCGGATACCCGAAGATCATGCCTCCCATCGCCAACACCGGCAGCCTGCAGTCCTGGCGCGAGCGCGTCGGCACGCTGCCGCCGGTGCTGGGCGAGGCGCTCGACGCCTGTGTCTCGCGCAAGCTGCATGAAGCCGAGTGCACCGACGTGCTGGATCTGCTGGGCATGCTCGGCTGCGACGCGCAGACCCAGGCTGCCGCGTTGTGGTTCGAACTGGCGCGCGCCGATCCGGCGCTGTGGCAGGAGCGTCGCGCGAAACTGCCGGCGGAACTGCAGCGGCTGGTGGACGGGCAGCAGGCGGCCGAACAGGTGTGGGCGCTGCACGCGCAGCGGCCGCCGCAAGGTGCCGCCGAAGGCTTGCGCCGCCTGCTGCTAGCGATCGTGCGCGACCTGCGCGTGGTGTTCGTGCTGCTGGCGCGCCAGCTGGCGCGCATGCGGGCGGCGGCGAACCTGGCCGACGACGAGCGCCAGGCGCTGGCACGGCTGACCCGCGACATCCACGCGCCGCTGGCGAACCGGCTCGGCATCTGGCAGCTGAAATGGGAGCTGGAGGACCTCGCCTTCCGCTACCTGCAGCCCGACACTTATCGCCGCATCGCCAGGTTGCTCGACGAGCGCCGCGCCGATCGCGAGGCGTTCATCCGCGAATCGCTGGGCGAACTGCAGCGGGCGCTGGCCGCCGCCGACATCCGCGCCGACCTGGCCGGCCGGCCGAAGCACATCTATTCGATCTGGAAGAAGATGCAGCGCAAGTCGCTGGACTTCTCCGACCTGTACGACATCCGCGCCGTGCGCATCCTGGTCGACAACATCACCGACTGCTACGCCGCGCTGGGCGTGGTGCACGGGCGCTGGCCGCATCTGCCGAACGAGTTCGACGACTACATCGCGCGGCCCAAGGCGAACGGCTACCAGTCACTGCACACCGCGGTGATCGGTCCGGCCGGCAAGACCCTGGAAGTGCAGATCCGCACCCACGAGATGCATCGCGCCAACGAGCTGGGCGTGGCGGCGCACTGGCGCTACAAGGAAGGCGGCAGCGGCGATGCCGAGTTCGAGGCGAAGATCGCCTGGATGCGCAAGCTGCTGGAACCGCGCGGCGACGACGACAGCACGCTGGCCGCCGACCTGCATACCGAGCTGCTGGAAGACCGCGTCTACCTGCTGACGCCCAAGGGCGAGGTGTTCGACCTGGCCCGCGGCGCCACCGTGCTGGACTTTGCCTACCTGGTGCACACCGAAGTCGGCCATCGCTGTCGCGGTGCCAAGGTCAACGGCCGCATCGTGCCGCTGACCTTCCAGCCGCAGAGCGGCGACCGGGTGGAGATCCTCACCGGCAAGGTGGCCGATCCCAGCCGCGACTGGCTGTCGCCCCATCACGGCTACCTCAACACCTCGCGGGCCAGGGACAAGCTGCGCAACTGGTTCCGCAGGATCGCCCACGACACCAACCTCGCGGTCGGCCGCAGCATGTTCGAGCGCGAGCTGCGGCGCCTGGCGCTGACCAGTGCCGACGTGGGCAAGCTGCCGGCGCATTTCCACCTGAAGAATCAGGACGAGTTGCTGATCGCACTGGCGCTGGGCGAGATCACGCCCGGCCAGATCGCCCGCGTGGTGCAGGAAGCGGCGCAACCGGCGCAGCCGGCGGTGACGCAATCGAGCACGCCGGTCGCCTCGCGCCACAGCACGCTCGACCACAGCGCACTCAGCATCGAGGGCATCGGCAACCTGCTGACCACGCTGGCGCGCTGCTGCCAGCCGCTGCCGGGCGATCCGGTGCGCGGCTTCATCACCCGGGGTCGCGGCGTGTCGGTGCATCGCGCCGACTGCGCCAGCCTGGCGCGGCTGGCCCGGCGCGATCCGGACCGGGTGATCGAGGTGAGCTGGGGCAGTGCGGCGGCGCAGGCCTACGAGGTCGACATCGAATTGCGCGGCTACGATCGCAAGGGCCTGCAGAAGGACGTCACCAGCGTGATCAGCAACGCGGCCACCCACATCATCGCCTCGTCCAGCCGGCAGTTCGTGCGCACCGGCGAGGTCGAAATGCGCTTCACCCTGCGCGTGCGCGACTTCGAACAGCTGTCGGCCCTGCTCGGCAAGCTGCTGGCGCTGCCCAACGTGATCGACGTGCGCCGCGTCGGCGTCGGCTGAATGCCCACGCAATGCCTGCCCCCGTGCGGGGCAGGGGCTGCTGGCCCGATGGTAAGCTGAGCCGACATTTTCAAAGCCACGAACCATGAGCGGACGCCGCGACCAGCACGACGCACACCCCCCGATGCGCACCGAGCCCACCCTCGGCGATCTCGATCGGCTGGACGCGCCGCGCGCGCCGGTGTCGGATGGCCTGCCGCGGGTTGCGGTGGAAGCACGCCGGCCACATGGCCGGGCGTCCTCGTCGGCGCGACCGAAGACACGCCGCGGCTGGCTGGTGCCGGTCCTGCTGCTGGTGGTGATCGCCTTGCTGGCGGCGCTGTGGATCAACCAGAACCGCCTGCGCGGCATGGTGCCGCGCACCGACTTCAACACCTTGCTCACCCAGGCGCAGCAGGCCTTGCAGGATGGACGTCTGGACGGCCAGGACGGCAGCAGCGCCCGCGAGCTGTTCCAGGCCGCCGCGGCGCTGGAGCCGGACAACGATCGCGCCCGCGACGGCCTGCGCCAGGTGGGCCAGGCGATGCTGTCGCAGGCCGATGCCTCGCTGCAGGCGGGCAACCTGAGCCAGGCCGCACAGCAGGCCACGGTGGCCCGCGAACTGCTCGGTGGCGGCAGCGACATCGATCGGCTCGATCACGCGATCAGCAGCGCGCGTGCCGGACAGGTGCACGCGGTGGATCTGGTCGACCAGGCGCAGCAGGCCTTCGCCGCCGGCAAGCTGGCCGGGCCCGATGGTGCCGGCGCGCTGTATCGGCGCGTGCTGCAGGCCGACCCCGACAACGCGGTGGCCAGGCACGGGCTGGACCAGGTCGGCTACGCGCTGGCAGTCGATGCACGCCAGGCGCTGGATGCGAAGGACAACACGAAGGCCGATGCCAGCATCGAACAGCTCGCCGCACTGCAGCCGAACAACGGCGCGCTGCCGGCGCTGCGCGCGTTGCAGGCGCAGACACGCAAGCAGGACAACAGCGCACTGGCGGCGGAACTGAAGGCCGGCCAGGAGGCGCTGCGCGCCGGCCGCATCGTCGGCAGCGGCGACGACACCGCCCTGGTGCACTTCCAGGCCGTGCTCAAGCTGGACCCCGACAACGCCCAGGCCCACGCCGGCCTCGGCAACGTGGCGCAGGCGCTGACCGTGCAGGCGAGCGCGGCGGTCGATGCGGGCGACGACCTGCAGGCGGAAAAACTGCTGGACCAGGCCGCGCAGCTGGCGCCGAAATCGGCCGACCTGGCGGCGACGCGGGCACGCCTGGGCAGTGCGGCGGCCGCCGCCGTTCCCGATGCCGGCAAGACCACGCCCGCAGTCGCCCCGACCAGCGAGCCGGCGATGCCGGAAGCCGTGTTGACGCCGCAGCAGAGCGCGGCCGTGGCGCAACTGGTGCAGCGCGCCGAACAGGCGACCAGCCACGGCGACATCATGATGCCGCCCGGCGACAGCGCCTACGACCTCTACCGCAGCGCGCTGGCCATCGATGGCAACAACGAGGCGGCGGTGCGCGGATTGCAGGCCTTGCCCGGCAAGGTTCGCCAGCAGTTCGAGCAGGCGCTCGCCGCGGGCAAGCTGGGGCAGGCCAGCGACATGCTGGCCAACCTCGCCGAGCTGGCGCCGGGCGATGCGGCGCAGGGCGCCCTCGGCAACCGCCTCGCCGGTGCCTGGCTGGACCAGGCCGAACAGCAACTGGGTCGCGGCGACCGCATCGGCGCCGGTCAGTCGCTGCTGCGCGCACGCAAGCTGGCGCCGGCGAATCCGCGCGTGCAGGACCTGGACGCCCGTCTGCAGGGTGGCGGGTGAGTCGCCCATGACGGTTCTGGTGATCGGCGCCAGCAGCCAGATCGGCCGATTCCTGCTGCCACGACTGATCGCCAGTGGCGAGCCGGTGGTCGCCCTGAGCCGGCAGCCGCGTCCCGCATCCGCTGGCGTCACCTGGTTGCATGGCTGGCTGCCCGACCGGCCACCGAGCCTGCCGCCGCTGTCGGCGATCATCAGCTTCGGACCACTGACGGGCCTGGCCGACTGGCTGGCGCACGCCGACGTGGTCGACGCCCCGAGGGTGATTGCCACCAGTTCGATGAGCGCCGAGAGCAAGCGCGACTCGCTGGTATCCGGCGAGCGCGACGTCTCGCGCCAGTTGCGCGAAAGCGAGGCGCAACTGGCGGCTGCATGCGAGCGTCACGGCAGCGCGTGGACCGTGCTGCGTCCCACCCTGGTCTACGGCGCCGGGCTGGACAAGAGCCTCACTCCGCTGGCGCGCCGGGCGATGCGCCTGCGCGTCTTCCCGCTGCCTTGCGGCCGCGGCCTGCGCCAGCCGGTGCATGCGGAAGACATCGTCCAGGCCGCGCTGGCGGCGCTGGAATGTCCGGCATCGGCCGGGCGCGTGCTGCAGATCGGCGGCGGCGAACGTCTGTCCGCGACCGAGATGTTCGCGCGGGTGCGTCGCAGCCTGCCGGTCGCCACCATGCCCCTGCCGCTGCCCGCGTGGCTGCTGCGCGCGGGGAAGCTGGCGCTGCCACGCCTGCGCGGCGCGCTGGATCGACTGGACAGCGACCTGGTCGCCGACAACGGCGAACTGCAGCGCCTGCTTGGCGTCCACCCGCGATCGTTCCGCCCCGAGCCCGCGACGTGGCAACCGCTTCCGTAGCGCAGGCACGGCCGGCCCACGCGTGACCCTCGGCGCTCCCCGAATCCCCAATCGCCCGCATTTCGCCCCAAAACCGCCCGCCACGTTCATATGCCCGCCGGGTGGCAGGCCCTATCATCGAACCACTTGATTGCCGGAATTCCCCACGTTGGCCTTTCTGACCCGCATTCGCCTGTTCGCCCGACGCTGCTGGCCGTGGCTGCGCATCCCGTTCTGGATCGGCATGGGTTTGCTGGTGGGCTTCGTGCTGCCGTACACCCTGGTGTTGAACAAGCGTGTCCAGGATCGCTTCAACGAACTGGTGTTCGCGGTGCCGACCCGCGTCTACGCCCGTCCGCTGCCGCTGGCCGCCGGCGCGCCGATGACGTCTTCCGCGCTGGAGCTGGAGCTCACCTTCGCCGGCTACAGCCATGACGGCAAGGGCCAGGTGGCCGGCAGCTGGCAGAAGGAAGGCCTGCGCTACACGATTTCCTCGCGCGGCTACGCGGGCCCGGATGGCGGCGAACTGCCCAAGCGCATCCGCGTCAGCCTGGGTGGCGGCTCGATCAGGTCCGTGCAGGACGCGTCCAGCGGCAAGGCGATCGAGCTGGCCCACCTGGACCCGGCGCGCATCGCCACGCTGTATGGCGCCAGCCAGGAAGAACGCCGCTTCGTGCGCCTGGCCGACGTGCCGCCGCTGCTGGTCAGCGGCCTGCAGGCGGTCGAGGATCGCGACTTCAACCATCACATCGGCATCGACTTCAGCGCGATCGCGCGGGCGGCGTTCGCCAACCTGCGCGCCGGGCACACCGTGCAGGGCGGCTCCACGCTGACCCAGCAGCTGGTGCGCAACCTGTTCCTCAGCCGCGACCAGAACTTCACCCGCAAGATCAACGAAGCGCTGATGTCGCTGCTGCTGGAGGCGCATTACAGCAAGGGGCGGATTCTCGAGGCCTACGTCAACGACGTCTTCCTGGGCCAGCAGGGCAGCCAGGCCGTGCACGGCTTCGCGGCCGCGTCGGAGTTCTACTTCGGCCGGCGACTCGAGGACCTGCGCCCGCAGGAGATCGCCTTGCTGGTCGGCATGGTCAAGGGCCCGAGCTTCTACGATCCGCGCCGCTCGCCGCAGCGCGCGCTGACCCGCCGCAACCTGGTGCTGAGGGAATTCTTCGAGACCAACCTGATCACCGCGGCCCAGCTCAACGCGGCCCAGGCCGCGCCGCTGGACATCGTCAGCAACGGCCAGTTGCCGCACAACCGCTTCCCGGCCTTCATGGACCTGGTGCGCAAGCAGATCACCGCCGACTTCGACGAGGACGCGCTGCGCGAAGGCAACCTGTCGATCTTCACCACGCTCGATCCGGCGGCGCAGATCTACACCGAGCAGGCGATCACCAGCACGCTCAAGGGTCTGGGCAAGCGTGGCGACGGCGTGCAGGCGGCGGCGGTGGTGACCAATGCACACAGCGGCAGCGTGCTGGCCGTGGTCGGCAGCAAGATCCCCGGTGATCCGGGTTTCAACCGGGCACTCGATGCGCGCCGGCCGATCGGCTCGACGATCAAGCCCTTCGTCTACCTGGTGGCGCTGACCCAGCCCGAGCGCTGGAACCTGGCCAGCCTGGTGGACGACAGCCCGGTCAGCATGCGCCAGCCCGACGGCAGCCAGTGGACACCGCAGAACGACGACCACCGCAGCCACGACCCGCTGATCATGGTCGACGCGCTGGCGCACTCGTGGAACCTGGCCACGATCCACCTGGGCATGGACGTGGGCCTGCCGCGCATCCAGGCGTTCCTGAAGTCGTTCGGCATCGGCGACATCAATCCCAGCCCGTCGCTGCTGATCGGCGCGCTGGACCTGGCGCCGCTGCAACTGACCCAGCTCTACCAGTACCTCGCCGCCGACGGCCACGCGCTGCCGCTGGTGGCGGTGCGCGGCGTGCTCGACGGCAATGGCCGCACGATCAAGCGCTACCAGGTGCAGGGTGGCGCGGGCGAATACCAGGAAGCCGTGCGGCTGACCACCTGGGCGATGCAGCAGGTGGCCGAATACGGCACCGCCAGCGCGCTGGGCAATTCCGCGCTGGCTTCGCTGCATGCCGCGGGCAAGACCGGCACCAGCAACGACATGCGCGACAGCTGGTTCGCCGGCTTCACCGGCGAGCACCTGGCGGTGTTCTGGATGGGCCGCGACGACAACAAGCCGACTACCCTGTTCGGCGCCAGCGGCGGCCTGCGCGCGTGGCGCGACCTGTTCGCCAAGTTGCCCACGCGACCGCTGTCGGCGGCGCCCGGCACCGGCCTGGAGATGGCCTGGCTCAACCCCGCCACCGGCAAGCGCACCGAACCGCAATGCGAAGGGGCCCAGCAGGTGCCGGTGATCGCCGGCACCGTGTCGGCCGACACCGAAGGCTGCTTCTGGCAGAACCTGTTCGGCAGCGGCGACAACCCGCCGCGTGCCGACGCGCCTGTCGCGGCGCCTGCCATACCGAATGGAAACTGATCATGCTGTTCCGTGCCAGACATCTGCTGCTGCCCCTGCTTGCCGCCGGCCTGCTCGCCGGCTGCGGCATGTTCGCCACCACGCCACCGGCGCCGGCGCAGGCACCGCTGCCCAGCTACGACCAGGTCGCGGCGATCCGCGCGGCGGGCGCGCGGGAGAAGTCGATCATCGACGTCAATCCGCTGCGCGACCCCGGCGTCGGCGCGCTGCAGGACGCCGCGAAGCAGGATGAACAGACCGGCAAGTACGGCGATGCCGCCGGCAAGCTCGATCAGGCCCTGAAACTGAGTCCCGATTCGCCGGAACTGCTGCAGGAACGCGCCGAGGTGGCCGTGCGACTGAAGGATTTCGGCACCGCCGAGCGGCTTGCGCATCGCTCGTGGACCCTGGGTCCGCGGCTGGGCCCGCTGTGCGCACGCAACTGGCAGACCATCGTCGAGATGCGCCTGCAGGCCCGCGACCAGGCCGGTGCCGCCACCGCCCGCAAGTGGGTGGGGCAGTGCCACAAGGCCGGCGTGCCGCGGTACTGAGGCGGTACTGGGTCAGCCGACGAGGTGGTGACTCAGAACAGCGCCGTCAGCACCAGCACGATGCCGACGATGCTCACTGCCCAGACCACCGTGCGCAGGTAGGGGATGCCGGCGGCGTATACCGGCAGGTAGACCAGTCGGCTCCAGAAATACAGCTGGGCACCGAGCGCGATCGTGCCGTCGTGGCGCTGCAGCACCAGGGCGAGCAGCACGACCACCGCGAACAGCGGGAAGGTTTCCAGGAAGTTGTGGCTGGCGCGGCACAGCCGCGCGGGGATGCCGGTCAGCGCCTTCGGTTCACCGTCGCGGGCGCTGGCGGCCCAGCCCAGGCCGCGCTGGCTCACCGAGCCGGTGGCGGCCAGTGCGATCTGCACCAGGCCCAGCGCCACGCTCCACAACAGCATGCAAAGTTCGGTCGTCATGCGGCACATTTCCCGGTGGCGGTGCCCGCATGGTGAACGATTGTCGCGGGCGCGGCCAGTGACGCCGATGCGGCTCAGGCCACCTTCCGAAGTCGACCGGCCGGCAGCAGCTGTTGCACCCGTTCCAGCGGAATGCGGTCGCCGGCGTCACGGCCGTAGTACGCCTCGACGATGCGGCCGTGCTCGTCGATCACGAAGTCGGCCGGCATCAGGTTGCTGGTGTTGAGCCCGGCCAGGCCGACCAGACGCATGCCCCTCAGCAGGGTCGGCACGCGCGTCACGATCGCCTTCAGCTTGCGCCACAGCGAGCGCTCGATGCCGTAGATCTCGTGCGCGCGCGAGGTGGGGTCGGCGGCCAGCGGGAACGGCCGCGGCCGATGTCCGGCGAAGCGCAGCACGTCCGCCTGCGAGGCGCTGAATACCGCCACGATGTCCAGTCCGCGCGCGGCCAGCGCCGCGTGTTCGCTGGTCAGTTCGTAGATGCGGAAGTTGCAGAACGGGCAGGCCGCGTCGCGGAAAAACGAGAGCAGGGTCAGTCGCCCCGCGCGATGGATTGCGATCGGACGGCCGTGGATGTCGACCAGGTCAAGCGCGGGTGCGGCGGCGGGTGCGAACAGTCTCACGAGGATTCTCCCTGGGTTCGGTGTCAGGCAAGTTGATGCAGCGGAGCGCGCCAAGGTTCCGCCCAGGGTTTTGTGGCGCGTGGCCGCTCCGCCATACTTGCCGGATGACTGCCCTCGACGACACCGAGTCCGACGACATCGACGCCCTGCTCGGTGCCGAGGGCCCGTTCGCCCGCGAGCTGCCGAACTTCGCGCCGCGGCTGGCCCAGCAGGTGATGGCGCGTGCCGTGCAGCAGGCGATCGCGGGGCGCGACACGCTGGTCGCCGAGGCCGGCACCGGCACCGGCAAGACCTACGCCTACCTGGTGCCGGCGCTGCTGTCGGGCGAGCGGGTGATCATCTCCACCGGCACCAAGGCGCTGCAGGACCAGCTGTATTTCCGCGACCTGCCGAAGGTGCGCTCGGTGCTGGACGCACGGCTGAAGACGGCCTTGCTGAAAGGCCGCGCGAATTACCTGTGCCTGTACCGGCTCGACCAGACCGTGCGCGAGGGCGCCACCTTCGAACGCGCCCAGGCCGCCCAGCTCGCCACGATCCGGGCCTGGTCCGCACGCACCCGTCGTGGCGATCGCATGGAACTGGCCGAGGTGCCGGAGGAATCGCCGCTGTGGCCACGGGTGACCTCGACCTCGGAGAACTGCCTGGGCGTGGAGTGCCCGTTCTACGAGGACTGCCACGTGTTCAAGGCACGCCGCGAGGCGATGGAGGCGGACGTGGTGGTGGTCAACCATCACCTGCTGTTTGCCGACCTCGCGCTGAAGCAGGAGGGCTTCGGCGAGATCCTGCCCGGCGCGGCGGCCTTCATCCTCGACGAGGCGCACCAGATTCCCGAACTGGCCGGCCAGTTCTTCTCGCAAAGCCTCAGCGCGCGCCAGCTCACCGACATGGCGCAGGACGCGCTGACCGAATGCAGCGGCGTCACCGGTGCGATCGGCCTGCTGCTGGAACCGGTCGAGGCGCTGCAGGACGCGCTGCGCAAGCTGCGCCTCGCGATGGACCCGCTGCCCTCGCGTGGCGCCTTCGCGCTGCTGGAGGATCGCGCCGACGTGCGCACCGCGCTGCATGACCTGGGCGAACTGCTGGCCACGCTGGCCGAGCTGCTGTCGTCGCAGGCCGAGCGCTCGCGCGGCTTCGCCAACCTGCACGAGCGCGCCGCGCTGTTCAGCGAGCGGCTGGAGCGCATCGTCGAACGGCACGGCGACCAGGACGTGCGCTGGTATGAAACCTTCCCGCGCGGCTTTGCGCTGTATGCCACGCCGCTGGACCTGGCCGCGCCGATGTGCAGCCTGCGCGAGCGCACCCAGGCGGCGTGGATACACACCTCGGCCACCTTGTCGGTGGCCGGCAACTTCGACCATTTCGCACGCCAGCTCGGCCTGGACGAGCCGCAGACGCTGAGCCTGGAAAGCCCGTTCGACTACGCGCACCAGGCGCTGTGCTACCTGCCGTCGGGCTTGCCCGATCCCAATGCGCGCGACTACACCGAGCAGGTGATCGACGCCGTGCTGCCGGTGCTGCACGCATCGAATGGCCGGGCCTTCCTGCTGTTCACCTCGCACCGCGCGCTGCGCCGCGCCGCCGAGTTGCTGCAGGACAAGGTGCCGTGGCCGCTGTTCGTGCAGGGCACCGCGCCGCGTCCCCGACTGCTGGAGGAATTCCGCGCCAGCGGCCACGGCGTGCTGCTGGGCGCGGCCAGTTTCTGGGAAGGCGTCGACGTGGTCGGCGAGGCGCTCAGCGTGGTGGTGATCGACAAGCTGCCGTTCGCCGCGCCCGACGATCCGGTGCTGATGGCGCGGCTCGCCGCGCTCGAACAATCCGGCATCAACCCGTTCATGGGCTGGCAGGTGCCCAGCGCGGTGATCGCGCTGAAGCAGGGCGCCGGCCGCCTGATCCGCGACGTGCATGACCGCGGCGTGCTGGTGCTGTGCGACCCGCGCCTGACCGGCAAGGGCTACGGCAAGCTGTTCCTCGCCAGCGTGCCGCCGATGCCGCGCACCCGCGAGCTGGCGGACGTGCAGGCGTTCTTCGCTGACCTGCCCGACGCGGCGGCCGCGTCATTCGGCACAAGCGGTTCGCCCCGAGCGTAGCGCAGCGAAGTCGAACAGGATTACCCTGATCCCGCCCACAACCCGATCGGGAGAGCATCGCACCATGGCCAAGGTCACCGGACTCGGCGGCATCTTCTTCAAGTCGCGCGATCCCGCGGCGCTCACCGCGTGGTACGCGAAGCATCTCGGCCTCGATGCCGAGGCATGGGGCGGCGCGCGCTTCGTCGAAGACGAACAGCGTCCGGGCTACACGCTGTGGTCGCCGTTCGCGGCCGACACCGAATACTTCGGCCCCGGCCCGCAGGCGTACATGATCAACTTCCGCGTCGACGACCTCGACACGCTGCTGGCGCAAATGCGTGCCGCCGGCGTCGCGGTGGACGAGCGCGTCGAGCAGAGCGAGTTCGGCCGCTTCGGCTGGATCACCGACCCCGAAGGCACGCGCGTCGAGCTGTGGCAGCCGCCCCGGTAAGCGTTCGTTCCTGTCGCAGCGGAACCATGCCATGAACCCGACATCGCACCGTGGCCGCGAGCGGACCAGCCATCCGGCGGAGCCCGAGCTGGTCACGGCCCCCGGGTTGCTTCCCGTGCTGGAAGCCCTGCGTCGACGCGAGCCGATCTTCCACCGGCCCGAATTCGGCAGCAGCCGCGCCGACTTCGAACACATGGTCGAAGCGGATTTTTGGGAAGTCGGCGCCTCCGGCCAGCGCTACAGCCGTGCCCACGTCCTCGACGTCCTCGAACACCGCACTCCCGAGCCCGCCGGGCACGGCTGGACAACCCGCGACTTCCACTGCCGCGAGCTCGGCCCCGACACCTACCTGCTCACCTACACCCTGGAACAGGGCGAACGCGTGAGCCGTCGCAGCACGATCTGGCGGCGCCGGGCGGATGACTGGGTGATCCTGTTTCACCAGGGGACGCTGGTGGCCGTATCCTGAGCCGGCAACCCGTGCCTGCTGCAAACGCGAAGCCGGTCTTCGGTTGCCCCATGTTTCCCGTCCAGGTGAAGGAGTGGCTGTCGATGATGCGCAAGCCCCACGTTGCATGGCTGTTCCTGACCATCCTCGCCCTCGGTCCGCTGATGGCGTCCGCGTACGATGCCGACCCCGAGAGCAAGGCGACCTCCACCGCCAAGGTGGACACCGGCGTGCTGGACGGCGCGCCGTACCGGGTGGACATCCCCGCGCACTGGAATGGCGACCTGGTCATGCAACTGCACGGCTTCGAGCCGATCGGCACGCCGCGCCCCACGCCGAAACCGCTGGGCGACGAAGCGTCACCGTTTCTCGCGGCCGGCTACGCGCTGGCGCAGAGCAGCTATGCCTCGCAGGGCTGGGCGGTGGATGACGCGCTGCGCGACAACGAACGCCTGCGCGCCTGGTTCGTGCAGCGGCACGGCCAGCCCCGGCATACCTACGTCGTGGGTTTCTCGATGGGTGGCTATATCGTGCTGACCAGCCTGGAACATCACGGCCAGCACTACGACGGCGGGCTCTCGCTGTGCGGTGCCAATGTACCCGGCACGCGCGTGTTCGACGACATCCTGACCTCCGTCGTCGCGTTCGACTACTTCTTTCCCCGTACGGCCGGCTTGCCGCCGAGCGGCCTCGCCGACCCCGCCGCACCCGCGCTGGGCCAGATGGAAGTGATGCATGCGGTAGACACGGCGCTGAAGACCGACGAACACGCCGCGCAGCTGCTCGCCACGCACCTGCACGTATCGCGCGAACGCCTGGCCGGAGCCATCGGCGTGCATTACCTGGTGCTGCACCAGATGCAGCAACGCGCGAAGGGCATGCCGGTCGACAATCGCGCGACGGTGTACGCCGGCTTCGGCGACGATGCGGCATTCAATCGGGGCGTGCACCGCTACACCGGCGACCCGCAGGCGATGCGCTACCTGGCCGCGGCCACCTCGCTCAGCGGCAAGATCCACAAGCCGCTGGTGCTGCAGTACAACCACGACGACTTCCTCATCCCCGTGCGCTACCAGTCGGTGTATCCGGCCATGGTGCAGTCCGCGCACGGCCGCGCGCCGACCGTGCTGCCGTCGGTCGGCGAAGGCCATTGCGGCTTTGCGCCGGAGCAGATCATGCAGGCATTCCAGACCCTGACCCGCGAGGCCAGCGGCGGGCCCACGGGATGAAGACGCCCTCGCGCTGACTTCCTCCCGTCATGGGTTCCACAGCTATCCCAGGCAGCGACGCTGGCGAACGCCGCGCCGCTTCCTTCAGTGCGGCGCCGGCCGGTTCCCGCGCACGCCCCGCGCCACCGGCACCAGCGCGAGCAAGGACACGATCGCGAAGCCCGCGCCGGCGAGGAAGGTGGCGCGCGAACCGAACGCGTCCCACAGCCCGCCGGCGACCACGCTGGCCGCCAGCAGGGCCAGTCCGCTGACCAGGTTGAACATGCCGTACGCCGTGCCGCGCAGGTCGGTCGGCGCCGCGTCGGCGACCATCGCGGCCAGCAAACCCTGGGTCATGCCCATGTGCAGCCCCCACAACGCCACGCCCAGCGCCAGTCCGGCCAGTCCGCCGACGAAGGCCAGCGCCAGATCCGACAGCACCAGCACCAGCACGCCCAGCGCAAGCAGGCTGCCGTGGTCGAAGCGGTCGGCCAGCACGCCGACCGGATAGGACGACAGCGCATACACCACGTTCAACACCACCAGCACCAGCGGAATCAGCACCAGCCCCAGGCCCAGTTCCTGCGCGCGCAGCACCAGGAACGCCTCGCTGAAACGGGCCAGGGTGAACACTGCGGCGATCACCACCACGCCCCAGTACAGCGGCGGCAGGCGCGCCAGCTCGGCGCGCGACAACGGCGAACGCGCCCGTCGGCTTTCCCGGCCGCCCGGCGCGTCGTGCACGCCGAACAGCACCAGCGCGAACGCGGCAAAGCCCGGTACCACCGCGAACCAGAACACCAGCGGAATGTTGTCGGCGGTCAGCCACATCAAGGCGATCGCCAGCGCGGGGCCGAGAAACGCGCCGGTGGTGTCCAGCGACTGGCGCAGGCCGAACGAGGCGCCGCGCAATTCGGCCGGCGCCAGGTCGGCGATCAGCGCGTCGCGCGGTGCGCCGCGGATACCCTTGCCGACGCGGTCCACAAAGCGTGCGCCGACCACCCAGCCGAGCGTGCCCGCCAGCGGAAAGACCGGCTTGGTGAACGCGGCCAGGCCGTAGCCGATCGCCACCAGCAGCTTGCGCCGTCCCAGCCAGTCCGACAGCGCGCCGGAGAACACCTTGGTGATCGCCGCGGTGGATTCGGCGATGCCCTCGATCACGCCGACCGCCAGCGCTGACGCGCCCAGCGCGCCGACCAGGTACACCGGCAGCAGCGCATGGATCATCTCCGAGGAGGTGTCCATCAGCATCGAGACCATGCCCAGCGCCCAGATGCCGGGCGGAATCCGGCGCAGCACGGAAGGCGCTTTCACCGTGGTGCTGCGGGTTGCTTCCGGGGACTGGCTCATCGTGGCGCCTATCGGAATGTCGCGGTCGGCTCGGGCCGCCCGGTGGCGGGCAGGGTGCAGGCCAGATCGTAACCGCGCCTGCCGTCGACGGTGGTGATCGCCATCAAGCCCTTCAGGTCAGGGGCAGACGCAGTGCGCGATGCGTTGGTGGCATGCAGAGCGAGGAACTCTCGTCCTTCTGGCCGGTACGAAGGCCTTTCATTGCGATCAACGGCTGGAACCGTTTCTCCATCAACTCCCGCAAGGCGCCGGCCTGACGGCGCGGAAGAAACGGCCAAACGAAAGCAGGAAAACGCAAGTCACGACGGGCGGCGCGGACTACTGTTTGCGTCGCAGGCCATGGCAGGAGGTGTCACATGCGATCAACGTTCCTGATGTGGCCGGCGGCGAGGCCGCGGCCGGCAGTGCAGGGCCGGCGCACCCCGGCGCCGGCGGAAGGTTTCATGTCGCCCGCGCTGGCCGTGCTGCGGATGGCCGCGGCGCTGGAGCCTGACCCGCTGGAAGCCATGGCCTGGTACCGCAGCGTACCGATCGCGGTGCTGGATGGACTCACCGCCGCGATCCTGGTGAGGCAGGGCAGGGCGTATGCCGTGCTCGCCTTCCTGTGCGCCGCGATCGAGATCGATCGAACCGAACGGCAGACACCGCGATGAGGGACGCGTTGCGCAAGCTTACGCCGGGCCACGGTCTCGCCGCCGTGGTCGAGGAGTTGCGCGAACTGGAACGCACTCGCGAAGCCGTCGTCCAGCGCGGCTTCCGCGTGCTGGAGGAACAGCATGCTGCCGTCGCGCAGCTGGTGCTGCAGTTCTTCGGCGACCGGCAGCGTGCAGTGCGCTGGATGTGCATGCGCCAGCGCGTATTTGGTGGTCGCTCGGCCTACGACCTGCTTGTCGATGGTGACATCGACACGATCTGCGACCACCTGCTGGGCGAGGCATCGGCGTCGGTGGCGCAGGCTGGGGGCTGAGCGCCGGTGCCAGACCGGATCACGCGATCGACCGCACCACGCCGCCATCCACGCGCATGGCGGCGCCGGTGGTGGCCGAGGCCTGTTCGGAGGCGAGGTAGACGCACAGGTTGGCCACTTCCTTGACCGAGGCCAGCCGCCGGATCAGCGAGGTGGGCCGGTGCGTGGCGATGAAGTCGCGCTCCACGGTTTCCTGCGACACGCCCCGTTCGGCGGCGATCTTGCCGAAGAAGCCGCCCACGCCCTCGGAGCGCGTGGGGCCAGGCAACACCGCGTTCACCGTGACGCCAGTGCCGGCGAGCGTCTCGGCCAGGCCGCGCGAGACGGCGAGCTGGGCCGTCTTGGTGGTGGCGTACTGGACCATCTCGGCGGGAATCTGCAGCGCCGACTCGCTGGAGATGAACTGCACGCGGCCCCAGCCGCGTCTGGCCATGCTTTGCGCGTAGTGACGCGACAGGCGCACGCCGCTCATCACGTTCACCTCGAAGAAGCGCAGCCAGTCCTCGTCGGGGATGTCGAAGAATGCCTTCGGTTCGAAGATGCCCAGGTTGTTCACCAGGATGTCGGTCTCCGGCACTTCGGCGATCAGCCGTTGGGCGCCATCGCCCGTACCGAGATCGCCGGCCACGCCGGCCAGTCGCGCGTCCGGCATCTGCCGTCTGATGGTGGCGATGGCCTCGTCCACGCGCGCTTGCGTGCGGCCAGTGAGAGTGACGTGCGCGCCGGCGGCGGCAAGGCCGGAGGCGATGGCCAGGCCGATGCCGGCGGTGGAGCCGGTGACGATGGCGCGGCGGGTGTCGAGGCGGATGTGCATGCTGGCGCTCCCTGATGTTGTTGCACGTGCCGGCGACGCGAAACCGTGCCGGTCAACTGCGAAAGAACGCCAGCATGTCGCGATCGATGGCATCGGCATTGATCGTCAGCATGCCGTGCGAAAGCCCCGGATAGACCTTGAGGCCGCCGCGCTTGAGCAGCTTCACGGAAAGCAGCGCCGAGTCCGCGATCGGCACCACCTGGTCGTCGTCGCCGTGCATGACCAGCGTGGGCACGTCGATCGCCGCCAGGTCGTCGCTGAAGTCCGTTTCGGAGAAGGCCTTGATGCCCTCGTAGTGGGCCCGCGCGCCGCCCATCATGCCTTGCCGCCACCAGTTGTCGATGATCGCGGTGTCCGGTGTGGCGCCCGGGCGGTTGAATCCGTAGAACGGTCCCGACGCCAGCTCGCGATAGAAGCGCGAACGGTTTGCCGCCAGCGCCGCGCGCAGGCCATCGAACGCCTCCATCGGCAGCCCGCCCGGATTCTTCGAGGTCTTCAACATCTGCGGCGGCACCGCGCTGATCAGCACCAGCCGGGCGACGCGGCCCTGGCCATGCCGCGCGACATAGCGCGCGGCTTCGCCGCCTCCGGTGGAGTGGCCGACGTGGATCGCATCGCGCAGGTCCAGGTGCTCCGCCAGCGCGGCCACGTCGGCCGCGTAGTGGTCCATGTCGTGGCCGCCGTCCACCTGCGCCGAACGTCCATGGCCGCGCCGGTCGTGCGCGATGACGCGGTAGCCCTGGCCGAGGAAAAACAGCATCTGGGCATCCCAGTCGTCGCCGGACAGCGGCCAGCCGTGGTGGAACACGATCGGCGGGCCCGAACCCCAGTCCTTGTAGAAGATATCGGTGCCGTCGGTGGTGGTGATGAAACTCATGTCGTGTCTCCCCGCGATAACGCGTTGATGGAATGCTCGGCCGGTCAATGGCCTTCGATCGCGAACAGGATCTCGCCGAAGCCGGGTACGGTCGCTTCGCGGTTCCAGTCGCGCTGCAGTTCGCAGATCAGTTGCACCCAGCCGGTCGGCCTGGCGCCGGCCTGCTGCAGTCGGTCGAGGCCCGCGTTGTGGGCCTCCAGCGAGGTGCCGCCGCAGGCGTCGACGACGGGGTAGACCTCGTAGCCGTCGGCGAGCGCATCGAGCGCGGGGTGGACCAGGCATACCTCGGTCCACAGCGCCGCCATGATCAGCTTCCTGCGCCTGGTCGCCTTGACCGCGTCGACGAAATCCTTGTCTTCCCAGGCGTTGATCGAGGTGCGGTCGATGATCGGCACGTCGCCCAGCACCTCGGTGATCTGGTGGATGGTCGGCTGGTTGCGTCCGGTGGAAACGTTCACCGTCGCGAGCACGACCGGGAGCCTGTACAGCTTCGCGATGCGGGCGAGCGCGGTGATGTTGGCCACCAGTTGGCGCTTGTCGCGCGAGGCGATGGAGCTGACCTGCACCGGCTGGTAGTCGATGATCAAGACGGCGGCGTTCTGCGGCGTCAGGAGGTGGTCGGAGACGGGATCACGTACGGTTGCATAGGAAGTCATGGCATGGATCCGTGTGGTGGAGGGATGGCGGAGCGCGCGCGTGCGCTTACGGCCGCGGCGCGTTGGAGGCGTCGAGGTAGCGGGTGTCGGTAGGCCCCACTCCGGTGATGTACACGACCACCGCCTGGTCGCCGGTGCGGGCGAAGTGGGCCTGGCCGCCCGGCTCGGTGTAGAAGCTGCCCGGGCCCAGGGCCTTGAGATGCTCCCGGGTATTGGCCGGCCCGTAGCCGAACCACCAGATGCCGGAAACCACCACCGCGGAACGGTCGTCGCGGTGGGTGTGCGCCGCGATCACCGTGTGGGCCGGCACCCGCAGCGCGATGGTGTAGGGCCCGGCGGCCGCGGGGTCGCCGGAGAGCCGGGTGGTCTGGATACCGGCCACGCCGGAGGTGCCGGCGCCGGCGTGCTGCGTCGACAGGGCGGCGATGTCCTTCGGGTCGAGCCTGAGCTGGCCGGCGGGCGTCGCCGCCGAAGCGATCGACGAGGCCAGCAGCAGGAGCACGACACCTGCGCCCCGTGCGTGGATGCGGCCGCTCACGGGATGAACTTCCGTATGGCGGCGACGGTCGCGTCGGGGTTTTCTTCCATCAGCCAGTGGCCGGAATCGGGAATCACCGCACCCTGGACGTTGCTGAAGGCAGCCCGGGTTACCACCGCCATTTCCGCGCCGAAGGATTTTTCGCCGCCGATGGCCAGCACCGGAGTCGACAACGGACCGGCCGCCAGGAATGCATGGTTGTCCAGCGCGTCCTGGTCGAAGGCGTGGAATTGTTCGAAGCCGTCGTGCATCGCGTTGGGCAGCGCATACAGCTTGGCGTAGTGCGCGCGGCTGGCCTCGTCGAAATGCTTCGGGTCGGCCGAGAACTCGTTCCAGAAGCGGTCGAGGTAGATCCGTTCGCGCCCCTTCACCAGCCGCTCCATGTCCGGCCCGTAGAAGCGAAAGTGCCAGAGCAGGGGATTCTTCAGGATCTCCTCCCACGGACCGACGCCGGGGATGGGCGCATCCATCAGCACCAGCCGTCCGACCCGCTGCGGCTGCTCGGCGACGAAGGCGAAGGCGACCATGTTGCCGATGTCATGGGCGACCACGTCGACCTTGCCCACGTGCAGCGCGTCCAGCACGCCGGCGATGTCGCGGCCCTGGTTCTTCTTGTCGTAGCCGCCGGGCGGATGGGCGGACAGCCCCATGCCGCGCAGGTCGGGCACGATCACGGTGTGATCCTGGGCCATGGCGACGGCCAGCGGCTGCCACATGTCGCCGCTTTCGCCGTAGCCGTGCAGCATGACCACGGCCGGGCCATGCCCGCCGACGCGGACGAAGAACTGCGTTCCGTTGGCGGCGACCGTCTGCGTCCTGAAACTGCTGGGGTAGGGCTGGACGGCGGCCAGGCACGCGCATGCGGCCAGCAACATGCCGCATGTGATGAAAAACCTGATGGCTCGGTTCATGGAGGGCACCTCTTCCGCTGTGGGTGCAGCGAACTTAGGTGCCGCGCAGCCTGGTGGCTTGATCGGAAGTGCCGGATTTGGCGATCAGTGCTCCTGCGTGCGTTACCCCGAGCTGGTCCGATGGCAACCCGCGTTTGCCGCCATGCGCCGTTCCGCGGGTTCAGGCATATGATGTCCGCCGGGCAGGGCGGGGGTGGTATCACCGGGGAAGGTGGGTCAGGTTTGCCATTTCATCGTGTCTATCGCCGGCTGGCAGCAGAAGGCACTTGCGCGGAGCAGGTTGGGGGAACGAATGACACGACAACAAGACGTGGTGCAGGGCGCCCGGTTATCCACCGCCCCCAGCGCCGCCGATGCGCTGCCCGGCCGACCGGCGACCACCCTCGCCGGACGGATCACGTCATGAGCGAGTCGGCCGACCAGACCGCCGAGCCTGCCGGGGCAACCCTTGCCGGCAACCTGCAGGCGTGGGAGGAAAGCTTCCGCATCGCGATCGACACCATTCCCGGGCTGGCCTGGTTCGGCAGCGCGGAGGGTCCGGTCGAATTCCTCAACAAGCAGTGGTGCGAATACACGGGCATATCGATGGACGCCGCCTTGGGCTGGGGATGGACGGCCACTATCCACCCGGACGACATGTCGAGCCTCGAAACGCAGTGGCGGGGTGCGCTGGAACAGGGCGCACCGGGCGAACTCGAGGCACGGGTGCGCCGGAGCGACGGCGAATACCGCTGGTTCCTGTTCCGTTACGCGCCGCTGCTGGACGACACCGGCCGGGTGCTCAAGTGGTACGGCGCCAACACCGACATCGAGGCACGCAAGCGAGCCGAGAAGGCCTTGCTGGCGTCGGAGCAGCTGATCCGCGGGCAGGTCAACGCGCTGAAAAGTTCGCTGGACGTGCTGGCGGTGGAATCGGACCCCGACCAGCTGGTGGCGCACATCCTGCGCACGCTCACCACGCAGTTCGGTGCGCACAGCGCGAGTGTCTGGCGCCGGGGGCCGGCGGGCGACACGGTAGGCATCGAGTTCGTCTTCGAGGACGATCATGTCGTACCCAAGAGCGATCCCCGCTTCGCCGGGATCGACCTGGTGCTGCCGATGGAGGACATCTGGCCGTGGCCCGAGGTGTTCCGCTCCGGCAAGCCCAGCGTCATCGAGGACATCCGCGACGTGCCACCGTTCGGCCTGCGCGACCGGCTGCTACCGCTGGGCGTGGTCACCGTGCTGCTGCTGCCCCTGGTCGTCGCCGGGCGTCTGGAAGGTGCGATCGGACTGCGCTTCCAGTGCCGGCGTCATTTCCGCACCGAGGAGATCGAACTGGCCCAGTCGCTCGCCAACCAGGCGATGCTGATGATCCGCCTCGCCGAGTTGTCCGCGCAGGGACGCGAAGCGGCCGTGGCGGGAGAACGCAACCGCATTGCGCGCGACATCCACGACACCCTGGCCCAGGGTTTCACCGGCATCATCATCCAGCTCGAGGCGGCCGAGGATGCCAGCCGGCGCGGGCTCGGCGACGAGGCGGAACTGCACGTCATCACCGCGCGCAAGCTGGCACGCGAGAGCCTGAGCGAAGCCCGTCGCTCCTTGCGGGCACTGCGACCCCGTCCGCTGGAATCGGGTGGCATCGCCCATGCCCTGCAGGCGATGTTCGAAAAGGCGACCGAGGGCGTGGCGCTGCACAGCGACTTCAAGGTGCTGGGCGAGCCGGTGGAGCTGCCGGCGGAGTGGGAAGAGAACCTGTTCCGGATCGCGCAGGAGTGCCTGACCAACGTCCTCCGCCATGCGCATGCGTCCCGGGTCAGCGGCAGCATCGGCTACGGCCCGGGCGAGGTGCGGCTCGAGTTCGCCGACGATGGCCGCGGCTTCGATCCTGCCGCGAAAAGCGAAGGCTATGGACTCATGGGCATGCGCGAGCGGGTCGATGCCATGGGCGGGCAGATCATCGTGCAAAGCACGACCGAAGGCGGTACGACGGTTTCGATCCGCCTGCCCATGTTCTCCGCACCGGGAGCGGACTGATGGAGTCGCCCGCATCTCCTGACGACACGCACCCACTCGCGCCGATACGCGTGCTGATCGCCGACGACCACGTCACCGTGCGGGAGGGGCTCGCGGCCATCATCGGGCGACAACCGGACATGCTGGTGGTCGGGGAGGCCGCCGATGGCCGGGCATGCGTCGAGCGCTGGCTGCAGTGCCGTCCCGACGTGACCCTGCTTGACCTGCGCATGCCGTTGCTCGACGGCATCGCGGCCATCGAGGCGATCCGTCGCGCGGCGCCGTCGGCGCGGCTCATCGTGCTGACCACGTTCGGCACCGACCACGACATCTCCCGGGCCATCAGGGCGGGCGCCAAGGCATACATGCTCAAGGATGCCCAGCGCGAGGAACTGCTCGACTGCATCCGCGCCGTGCATGCCGGCGAAACGCGCATTCCGCCCTTGCTGGTCGCCAAGCTTGCCGCGGAAGTCAGCGGCGAGGCGCTGACGAACCGCGAGCTGGAGGTCCTTGCCCTGCTGGCGCGGGGCTGCAGCAACAAGTTCATCGCGCAGCAGTTGAACATCAGCGAGACCACGGTCAAGTCGCACCTGCGCAGCGTCTTCAACAAGCTGCAGGTGCTGAGCCGCACCGAGGCCATCGCGGTGGCCAGCCGCCGCGGCCTGATCCACCTCTAGGACAGGCCCGAACAATCCGTCATCCCAGCCAACGCCGGGCATGCTCCTCGCTCGTCATCCCAGCGAAAGCCGGGGACGCCCCTTGCTCGTCATCCCAGCGAAAGCTGGGAGCGCTCCTTGCTCGTCACCCCAGTGAAAGCTGGGAATGCCCCTTGCTCGTCATCCCAGCGAACGCTGGGATCTAGTGCCTTGAGACGTTCCAAAGACACTGGATCCCAGCGTTCGCTGGGATGACGAGCAAAAAGCCACACTCCCGCCAACCGTTCGAACGGACGACCCTCGCCTCGTCCATTCGCGGCGCGAAAAGACCGCCCAAGCGATCAATGGTGGACCGGCACCGCCAGCGGTAGCGTTCCCCAACCGGAAGCGATCCGGGGCCGGGGCCAAAGCCATGCACGAACAAGCACAGAGTGAGGAGGCCGTTCCCATCGCCGTCCAACTTCTCCGGCGCGCATGCCTGGCACTGGACAATGACGTGCGCGCCGCCAGGCGCGAAATCCACCGGGCGCTGGAACTGCTTCTGGACTCGGTCGCGCAGACGCCGTTCGATCGTCCGATCCACGGGCTCGCGTCATGGCAGGCGCGAAGGGTGATCGACCACGTCCTGGCCCATCTCGATATGCCGATCCGGGTCGAGGATCTGGCCGGCGTGACGCGGCTGAGCACGAGCCATTTCTCCCGCGCCTTCAAGCTGAGCTTCCACGTGTCTCCGCACGCCTACGTCATCGCGCTGCGGCTTGCGCGTGCGCGCGCACTGATGCTGGAGAGCGACGAGCAGATGAGCCAGATCGCCGCCGCCTGCGGCTTCGCCGACCAGGCGCATTTCTCCCGGGCGTTCCGGCGCAAGGTGGGCTGCGCGCCCGGGTTCTGGCGGCGCGAGCGTCGCGGCCATCCCGATCGCGAACCTGTCACCTCGATCGGCAAGCAGGCAGGTGCGTCAGAGCTCTGGTCCCACCTCGCGGATTTTCCCATGACTCCCGCCGCAGGCGGCGAGGTGCCCGCGTGAGCATCGGGAACTCACTACGGGCATTCTGCCCTCCGCCCTTCGGGGCCAGCTTCGCTGTTCGCACGCGCATCCTGTGCGTGCGTGGCCACGCAAGGAGAAACTGACCGGCTGCCGCAGGCAGACAGAAGCTCCTGCCTTGATACTAAGGAGCAGACAAAAGCATCGCCCGCGAGAGCGGCGTCGTGGGGTAGGAGACGAGAAGATCCGCAGCTATCGGGATCGAAGGAAACAGACGGGCGCCCGAAACCTGGGGCGGAATCTGGAGCGCGGCCTGTTTTCACGCTGCCGCGGCTACTTGCCGGAGCTTGTGCGTGATGCTCTTGCTCCGCCTTTTATGCTTGCGCCCTCGCATACCGCATCGGCGACTGTCCGACGTGGCGGGCGAAGGCGACGCTGAAGGTGCTGGCGGAGCTGTAGCCGACGCGTTCGGCTACTTCGGTCAGTGCGCCTTCCCGGCGCCGCAGCAGTTGCTTGGCCAGCGCCATGCGCCAGGCGAGCAGATAGGCCATCGGGGCGATGCCGACAGTGCGGCTGAAGCGTTCGAAGAATGCCGAGCGGGATAGCGCCGCCGCTTTCGCCAGCTGCGCGACCGTCCATGGCCGAGCGGGATTTTCGTGCATTTGCCGTATCGCCTCGGCGAGGCGCGTGTCGGCAAGGCCGTGCAGGAGACCGGGTGACGCAACCGTCCCCGCGCCGGATCGAAGCGCTTCGATGAAGAGCACTTCCAGCAGGCGGGAGAGGATGACGTCGCGTGCGGGGCGACGGGCACGGGACTCGTCGGCGACAAGCTGCACCACGGTGGCCAGCCTGTTGTCGTCGCGCACGTGCACCAGCCGCGGCAGCAGCGAAACCAGCAAGGCCGCATCCGGTGAAACGAAGCTGCAGTGGCCCACCAGCAATCGGACATCGGGCGGGCCGGCAGGCATGCCGAGCCGGAATTCGCCATCAGGCAATGGCATTGGCGGTGAGTCGACGTCTTCCGGGGCCAGCGGTTCCTGGCTGGTCATGGTGAAGTTCTGCGCCGCCGGGATCAGCACGAAAGCGCCCGCGTGAAGCGTGATCGGCGCGTCGTCGCCGACCGTCAGGCGGCACGATCCATCGATGACCACGCAGTAGAACGGCTGCCCGACTTCCTCGCGACGGACACGCCAGCGACCGGCGCCCACCACGACTTTGGAGAAACGGGCGGCTGGCTGCAGCAGCGTGACAATCTCCGCAAGTGGGTCGATCATGCCGGACTCCTGCAAAGAAATAATGGACTGTCAATCATAGCAAGTCCTGTCGCACCGACCTATCGTTTTGACTCCGCCCACCACTACGGAGTCATCATGAAAACCATCCTGATCACCGGCTGCTCGTCCGGCTTCGGTCTCGAGATTGCCCGCCATTTCCTCGACCGCGACTGGAATGTCATCGCCACGATGCGCACGCCGCGCGAGGACCTGCTGCCCCGCTCCGCACGCCTGCGCGTGCTCCCCCTCGACGTGACCGATCCGCAAAGCATTGCTGCAGCAGTGGACGCGGCGGGGCCGATTGACGTGCTGGTGAACAACGCGGGGATCGGCGTGCTGAACGCACTGGAGGGCACCACCATGGACATCGCGCGCATGGTCTTCGAAACGAACACGCTGGGCACGATCGCGATGACCCGCGCGGTGCTGCCCCGATTTCGCGAGCGGCAGGCGGGGCGCATCGTGAACATCACCTCCAGTGTGACGCTGAAACCGCTGCCGCTGCTTTCCGTCTACACCGCCAGCAAGGCGGCCATCAATGCGTTCACCGAATCGTTGGCGCTGGAACTGCAGCCGTTCCATGTGCAGGTGAACCTGGTGTTGCCGGGGCGGGCTCCGGACACGGCCTTTGGCGACAACGCACGGCCCCTGATGCAGGACGGCTTTCCCGAGGCCTACGGCAGCTTTGCGCAGCGGGTTCTTGCGGAGTCGCAGCAGTCGTCCGAGATCACGCTGTCACGCGACGTGGCCGAAGCGGTGTGGCGTGCGGTGAACGATCCCGCGTGCCCGCTTCGCATTCCAGCGGGTGCGGACGCGGTGGCGGTGGCCGGGGTGCCATGAACAGGAGCTCACATGGCGGGTGCGGGTGACACGGCGTTGAATGCCTCAGCTCCGCGCCGAACATCGCGCGCAAGCGCGCTCCTGCAGGCGAGGTGATTCGATTGCCGAAGTCGATGGATCACTCAGGGCGGCGATCACCGCGCCACATCCCACCCCGGCACCGCAAACGCCTCCACCAGAAAATCCACCAGCCTGCGCGTCTTGATCGGCAGGTGCTTGCGCGACGGATACACCGCGTGGATGCCGAGTGTCATCGTCCTGTAGGTCGGCAGCAGTTCGACCAGGTCGCCGCGGCGCAGGTCGTCGGCGATGATGAAGTCCGGTTGCAGGATGATGCCCTGGTGGTCGAGCGCGGCGGCGCGGCAGGTGTCGCCGTTGTTGGCGTGGATGCGGGCGTGGGTGCGCACCACGACGGGGGCATCGTCGGGCGCGGTGAAGGTCCATTCGTCGCGGGCGGCAAAGTAGCTGTAGGAGATCACTTCGTGCTGCGCCAGCTCGGCGGGGTGGGTGGGCGTGCCGTGCTGCGCCAGATAGGCCGGTGAGGCGCAGGCGATCATGCGGGTGGTGGCGAGTTGCCGGCTGACCAGTTGGGAGTTGGCCAGGTTGGTGATGCGCACGGCAAGGTCGTAGCCCTCCTCGACAAGATCGACGACGCGATCGCTGAGTTCGATGTCCAGCGACACCTTCGGATACCGCTGCGTGAAGCGCCCCCATAGCGGGGCCAGGTGCAGCACGCCGAAGGTGAGCGGCGCATTGATGCGCAGCCTTCCGCTGGGCTCGCCGCTGCGCGAGCTGATTTCCGATTCCGCTTCGTCGACGGCGGCCAGCATTTCCTTCGCCCGGGCGAAGAACAGCTGGCCGTCGTCGGTCAGCGACAGCCGCCGCGTGGTCCGGTGCAGCAGGCGCGCGCCCAGGCGCTGTTCGAGCTCGCCGACATGGCGCGACACCGCCGCCTTGGACAGGCCGGTGACCTCCGCGGCGCCGACGAAACTGCCGGCTTCGACCACCGCCACGAAGCTGGCCATCTCCTGGAATTTGTCCACGGCACGGTCCTTTTGTCTCGTTTTTCGAAACAGTAAGTCAATCCATATTCAGTTTATCGGCATTCCGTTGGCGAATAGAGTATCTCCCATCAACTCGCTCCATCACCCCATCACCAAAGGAATCGTCATGAACGCTTCGCTCGCGCTGTTTGGCCGCATCGGTCTTTCGCTGATCTTCATCATCTCCGGCTGGGGCAAGATAGCCGCCTACGCCGGCACCCAGCAGTACATGGAATCCGCAGGTTTGCCGGGGGCACTGCTGCCGCTGGTGATCGCGCTGGAACTCGGCGGTGGCCTGGCCATCCTCACCGGTGCTTTCACCCGCTGGATCGCGCTGGCGATGGCCGCGTTCTCGCTGGTCAGTGCCGTGGTGTTCCACGCCCACTTCGACGATGCCGCCCAAGCGATCAATTTCTGGAAGAACGTGGCGATGGCCGGCGGCTTCCTGATGGTTGCCGCCCACGGTGCCGGCGCCTTCAGCCTCGACCACTTGTGGAACAAGCGTCGCAACGCCTAAGTGCCGCCATCCCGCAGTCACGCAACGGGCGCCTCGCGCCCGTTGCCGATGGAGAAAACACCATGACTACCACCCCTTCGCTCTTCATCTCCCACGGTTCGCCGATGTTCGCGCTGGAACCGGGCCTGCTGGGCCCGAACCTGCGCGCCATCGGCCAGTCGCTGAGCGGCATCACCTCCGTGCTGGTGGTGTCGCCGCACTGGCAGACGCGGGGCGTGCGCATCGGCAGCAGCGCCGCGCCGGAAACGATCCACGACTTCGGCGGCTTCCCCGAGCCGCTGTACCAGTTGCATTACCCCGCGCCGGGCGCACCGGCGCTGGCGCGGGACGCGGCGCATCTGCTCGCGTCGGCGGGCCTTGAAGTGACCCTCGACGAACGTCGCGGCCTCGACCACGGCGCATGGGTGCCGATGCGCTATCTGTTCCCCGACGCCGACGTGCCGGTGTTCCAGGTGTCGCTGCCGCAGGGCATCGATGCGGCCGGCGCCTTGCGACTGGGCCAGGCGCTGGCGCCGCTGCGCCAGCGCGGCGTGCTGGTGGTCGGCTCCGGCAGCCTCACCCACAACCTGTACGGATTCCGCCAGCACATCCGCGACCCGGAATACGCCCGGCAATTCGTCGACTGGGTTCGCGACGCGATAGCCGCACGCGATGTCGAAGCGCTGCTCGACTACCGTCGTCGCGCCCCGCACGGCGAGCGTGCGCATCCGACCGAGGAACACTACCTGCCGCTGCTGGTGGCCGTGGGCGCAAGCGCCGCGACGGACACGGCACAACTGGTCGAGGGCGGCATGACCTACGGCGTGCTGTCGATGGACTCGTTCGCGTTCGGTTTGCCCGATGCCGCGCAGTCCGCGCTCGGGAAAGCAGCATGAAGACCTTGTCACCGTTGTCGAACGATCCGGCCTTCGCGCTGGCCTTCCGCACCCTGCAGCCGCCGCCGGCACAGCCGACGTCGCTGCTGGTGCTGCTGCACGGCGTGGGTGGCAACGAGAGCAACCTCGCCGCGCTCGGCACCGAGGTCGACAGCCACACGCTGGTGGTCTTGCCGCGCGGCCGGATCACGCTGGGCCCGACGGCGTTCGGCTGGTTCCGCGTGGCCTTCACCGGCAACGGTCCGCAGATCGTGGCCAGCGAAGCCGACGCCAGCCGTCGCAGCCTGATCGACTTCATCGGACAACTGCAGCAGGCCCAAGGCATCGACGCGGCGCATACCGTCGTGGCCGGCTTCAGCCAGGGCGGCATCCTCAGCGCCAGCGTGGCGTTGACCGCGCCCGAACGCGTCACCGCATTCGCCGTGCTGGCCGGGCGCATCCTGCCGGAGCTCGAGCCGCTGTTGGCGAGCCCGGAACATCTGTCCGCCTTGCGGGGCTACATCGCGCATGGCACGCACGACGACAAACTCCCGGTGAGCTGGGCACAGCGCAGCGATGACTGGCTGACCCGCCTTGGCGTCGCCCACGAGACGAAGCTCTATCCGACCGGTCACGAACTGGGCGCGCCAATGTGCGCCGACTTCCTCGCCTGGCTGTCCCGGGAAGAGCCGCGCGGGAACCGGCCCACCACCGGGCGATAGGTCGATCCTGCACTTGCGGCGTGCGGGACGTCCGATCCGGCCGGGTCGGACGTCCGGTCCGACGGTCTCGGGCGACCGAACGCCCCGGTGGAGCGAGGCTGGAGTTCGCATTCCGCCCAGGTAGACCACCATGTCCCATCTGCTGTCTCTCGTTCGCTGGACTGCCCGGTTTCTGTTCTCGCTCACGTCGGTGGCGGTCGCCATCTACGCCTTCGGCTATCTCTATCGCAGCCACGCGGCCGGTAATCCATTCGCCGCCCAGTTCGCGATTTCCGGATGGGACGTGCCGCTGCACATGTTCTTGGCCGGGCTGGCGTTGCTGCTGGCGCCGTTGCAGCTCAGCGCCGGCGTGCGCCGACGCCTGCCGGCGCTGCATCGCACCGCGGGCTGGTTGTACGTGGCCGCGATCCTGATCGGTGCGCCGTCGGGACTGTCGCTGGCGTTCCATGCGCAAGGCGGCGCAGCCAGCGGCGTCGGCTTCGCCCTGCTGGCGCTGCTATGGCCAGTGGTCACCTTGCGTGGCGTGTTGCTGGCGGTCGCTGGCGACACCGCCAGCCACCGACGCTGGATGTGCCGCAGCGTGGCATTGACCTTCGCTGCCGTCACGCTGAGGGTGGGACTCGGCGTGGGCGCGGGCGTGCTGCACCTGCCGTTCCTGGCGGTCTACATCACGATGGCGTGGGCTTCCTGGCTGCTCAACCTTGCTGTGTGCGAACTCATCCTGCGCTGGCCGTCGTGGCGTCGCGCGCGTGCCGCCGGCGGTAGTCGCTGGGCGTTTCGCCCAACTGGCGCTTGAACGCCGCGTTGAAGGTCGATTTCGAGGTGAATCCGCAGGCGTAGGCGAGGTCCAGAATCGTGCGCGTCTCGCCCGGATCGGCCAGATGATCGCGCATCGCGTCGATGCGCAGGCGGTTGACGTAGTCCCAGAAAGTGGCGCCGAAGCGGCGGTTGATCACCACCGATACCAGGTACTCCGGGTAACCGCTGCGTCGCGCCAGCTGGCCGATCGTCAAGGCGGGCTCGCGGTAGAGCTGTTCGCCGCTCATCAGTTGGGTGAGCCGGACCTCGACTTCGGGAAAGCGCGGGTCGTCTTCCGCCTCGTCGCGCGAGCGATCGGGTGGCGCGTCGCTTTCGTCGGGCCTCGCCGCATCGTGTTCGGCACCAGCCATCGGCTGGGCTGGCACCTGCGGTTGCGCCAGGCTGAACCAGCCGATCACGAAGATCCACAAGGCCACGGCACCGTAGATCAGGTGAAAGTCGATGAACGGAATGTGCGCGATTTCCCGCAAGGCGGCGATGCACCAGATCAATGCCTGCGAGAACGCCATCGCGCCGAGCCATTGCAGCGACTGGCGGTCGGCGTCGGCACGCCGCGCGCGCAATTCCTGCCGGAACCGGGCGATCCGCACCAGGGCCGCGGCGACGTAGGCCAATGCATAGCCGAACAGGAACAGCGTGAACCACGGTCCGGGTCCTTCCCAACCGGCGTTGCCGGCAAGCCGCGGCCAGGCCACCACCAGCGCCAGCGCGAAGCCGGCGAAATGCACCAGGTCGCGCATGCGCAGGCGACTGCCGGTGGTGAGTGCACGCACGTAGACATAGAACAGACTGGCGTGCAGGAACGGAAACAGGCTGACGACCGCGTAGGTCAGCGACCAGCGATCATCGGCCCCGGCCAGATGGACGGCCTTGACCGCCAGGTCCACGCCGACCAGGCCGGTCCATGCGGACAGGACGCGGTTGGCGGCAGCATTGGCCGGGCGCCGCCACAGCGCCAGTGCGAGCAGCATCGCCTGGGTGGCGGCGCTGGCGTAGATGATCACCCAAGCCTGCATGCGGAAACCGTGGAAGCCGAAGCGCGCCAGTGTAGCTGCATGGCGAACGGCCCGGACGGGTCAGGCCGGCATCACCGCGGCCTCAGTGCAGCGCGGCGCCGAAGCGATCCTTGCGCGGCAGGTAATGTCGTTGCGGGTCCAGCGAGACGAGGACGTGGTGCGCGCGGCCGACGATCTCGCCGCGGGCGAAGAAGCCGAAGTAGCGCGAGTCCATGCTGTTGTCGCGGTCGTCGCCCAGCAGCAGGTACTGGCCGGGCGGAACCCTGGTCGGGCCGAAGTTGCTGAGCGGGCTGGGGTGGCGGTTGGACAGGCGGATCGCGTGGCGCAGCGCGCCGTAGCGTTCGGTTTCGTAATGCGCGGGATCGCGCAGGTCGTCGTGGATGCCCTGGTAGCCGCTGGCCGCGTAGCTGGCCGCGCGGCCGTTGATGAAGAGCACGTTGGCGCGCATCGCCACCTCGTCGCCGGGCAGGCCGACCACCCGCTTCACCAGGCGCTCGTGCGCGGCCGGTGAATCCAGCACCACGATGTCGCCGCGTTGCGGATCGGCCAGGTGGCGCAGCGAGACATGGGTCAGCGGCAGGCGCAGGTCATAGGCCAGCTTGTCGACCATGATGCGGTCGCCGATGCGGATGGTTGGCTGCATCGAGCCGGTCGGCACCACGTTCCAGTCGGCCACCGCGCTGCGGAAAACGACCATGCACAGCATGAAGGTGATGAAGCCCCGGTTGCGGGTCAGAAAGCGGACGAGCCTGTGCATGCAGATCTCCAGTCTTGTCGTATGGGCAGTGCGATGCGCGGACCACGCAGGCACGTCATGGACATGACCGCGGCTTGGCGGTGAAGTTTCAGGATCGGACAGACTGGTGCCGAAGGTCATAGAATGCACCCGCACGACGGAGAGCGCGGCGGCATGTGAGCGACATGATTCATCCATAGACCCATCCTGGATTCCGGGCGTCGCCAGTCAGGCGCGGCGAGTCGGCATCCTCCTGGTTCATTGCCGCGGGCAGCAGCTGCCCGCGTGCTGTCATGGAGAGTCCCCATGTCGGATGCACGCATTCGCGTCGCCAATCTCGTTTTCTCGTGGCCCGACGGCACGCCGGTGCTGGATGGTCTTTCGTTCGCGCTGGGGCCGGTTCGCACCGGCCTGGTCGCGCCCAACGGTGCGGGCAAGAGCAGCCTGCTGAAACTGCTGGCGGGCGAGCTGTCACCGCTGTCCGGTCAGGTGGCGATCGACGGTGTCGTCGGGTATCTGCCGCAAAACCTGCCGCTGGATGGCGAGGCCACGGTGGCCGAGGTGCTGGGCATCGCGGCCAGGTTGCAGGCGCTGGATGCGATCGCCGACGGCAAGGTCGATTCCGCGCACTTCGATGCGGTCGATGGCGACTGGCATGTGCGCGAGCGCAGCATGGCGGCGCTCGCGCGGCTGGGTCTGGCTGACGTGGCGTTGGAGCGCCGCCTCGATACCTTCAGCGGCGGCGAGGCGATGTCGCTGGGTCTGGCGGCGCAGCTGTTGCGGCGTCCGGATGTACTGCTGCTGGACGAGCCCACCAACAATCTCGACCACGCTGCGCGCTTGCGGCTTTATGCCGTGCTGCAGGAATGGAAGGGCTGTCTGCTGATCGCCAGCCATGATCGGGAATTGCTTGAGCGGATGGATCAGATCGCCGAACTGACGCCGTCCGCGTTGTGCTTGTACGGCGGTGGTTTCGCGTTCTATCGCGAAGCGCTGGCAGCCGAACAGCGCGCGACCGAACAGCTGGTGCGCAACCTGCGCAGCGAATGGAAGCGGGAGAAGCGCGACATGCAGCAGGCCCGCGAACGCGCCGCGCGCCGGTCGGGCAACGCCTCGCGCAACCTGGCCGACGCCGGGCTGCCGCGGATCGTGGCCGGCAATCGCAGAAGCGCGGCGCAGGCTTCCGCGGCAAAGGCCGACGCGACCCATGCCACGCGGATGGAACAGGCGGGCTCGCGCCTGCACGAAGCAAGGCAGGCACTGAACGAAGCGGCGGTGCCGGATTTTTCATTGCCGGCTACGCGGGTGGCGGTCGATCGGTTGCTGTTTTCGGCCGAGGGCTTGCGGGTGGAGCAGGGCGGTCGCGATCTTTTTGGCAGGCACGGCCTGAGCTTCACCATCCACGGTCCGCAACGCATTGCGTTGCGTGGTGCCAACGGTGCGGGCAAGACCACCCTGCTGCGAGTGATCGCGGGCGAGTGCAGGCCAGGCCATGGCGACGTGCGGCATGGCGCGGGTCGGGTCGCCTACTTGTCGCAGCGGCTGGAGCTGCTCGATCCGGACCGTACGGTCAGCGAGAACCTTGCGCTCGCCGCCCCGGACATGCCCGCGCAGCAACGTGCAAACCTGCTGGCGCGGTTGCAGTTCCAGGGCGATCGGATGGACCTTCCCGCCAGCGTGCTGTCCGGCGGCGAACGACTGCGTGCGGTGCTGGCCTGCGTGCTGCACGCCACGCCGGCGCCGCAATTGCTGTTGCTGGACGAGCCGACCAACAACCTCGATCTTCCCGGCGTCGATTTGCTGGCGCAGGCGTTGCGCGCGTACGAAGGAGCCCTGGTCGTGGTCAGTCATGATCCTGCCTTCCTGGCCGGGATCGGCATCACCCGGTGGGTCGAGCTCGTGGATGGTCGGTGGGTGGAGGATCTTCAGCGGTGACACCCAACCAGCCTGCCTGTCGGTAAATCCGCGATCCCCCACTGCCTTGTGGATGTCATGCCCGTGCCCCCGAACGGCCTGTTTGCGACGCGTTGCGGCCCGTTGCGTCTGCTCTGATGCACGCTCCATCCGGGGAGTGTGGACGCATGATTGCTTGGACACAGACGGTAACCGCCAAGGTGCTTGGCGTCGGGGTGCTGGCCTTGCTGATGACGATACCGCTGATGCAGGTACGCGGGCTGGTGGGCGAGCGGCAGCAATTGCGCACCGATGCGATCAGCCAGATCGCGCAAGGCTGGGGCGGCAAGCAGGTGTTGGGCGGGCCGGTGCTGGTGGTGCCCACGTTGCGTCAGGTGGCGGCGGAAGGTCAGGCGACGCCGCGCTGGCAGGCGGGCAGCGAAAGCATGCTGGCCGACGCGCTGAAGCTGGACGTGGCGATGGCTGTGACCACGCGCAGTTATGGCATCTACACCGCCCCGGTATTCGTCGCCACGGTGAAGCTCGGCGCGCAATTCCGGGCGCAGGACATTGCCCAGTATCGCCATGCCAGCGACGCGCCATGGCAGGGCGGCAAGGCCGAGCTGCGGCTGCCGATCGGTGACTTGCGGGGGCTGCAGGAAATTTCCGACCTGCGGGTCAACGGTCAGCCGGCCCGTTTCGAATCGTCGGCCGATCGCCTGGGCGGATGGCCGAACGTGGTGGTGCCGATCGACCTCGACGTGCTGGGCGACCAGCCGATCGACGTGCAGATCAGCCTGAAGCTGGCTGGCACCGAGGCGCTGCAGATGCTGCCGCTGGCGCGTGGCACCGACGTGACCATGCGCGCGCCGTGGAGCGACCCCAGCTTCATCGGTGCCGCGCTGCCGCTGGAACACGCGATCGATGCCAGCGGCTTCAGCGCCCACTGGCACCTGCTGGATCTCAATCGCAGCTACGGCCAGCACTGGACGGAAGGCGACGACATGAAGGCCGCGCTGCAGGCGTCGACCTTCGGCGTGCAGCTGTACCAGCCGGTCGACGTGTACCAGCGCAACGTGCGCGCGGGGAAGTACGGCCTGCTGTTCATCGCGATGACCTTCGTGGCGTTCTTCCTGTTCGAGGTGCTCAAGCGGCTGCGCGTGCACCCGGTGCAATACCTGCTGGTCGGCGCGGCGCTGGCCACGTTCTACGTGGTGCTGCTGGCGTTGTCCGAGCAGATCGGTTTCGGTCTGGCCTACGCACTGGCGGCGGCCGCGGTGGTCGTGCTGGTCGGTGGCTATGCGATGGCGGTGCTGCATGCACGGCGCGCCTGCCTGCTGCTGGGCGGCGTGCTGGGGCTGATCTACGCGATGCTGTACGGGCTGATCGCGGCCGAGCAGTACGCGCTGCTGATCGGCGCCCTGGTGCTGCTGGCGATGGTCGCGCTGATGATGTACCTGACCCGCCGCATCGACTGGTATGCGTACGTACCGACCTCGACCGAGCCGCCAGCGGCTATCATGGGACAATCATGAATCTGCTCGCGATCGAAACCGCCACCGAAGCCTGCTCCGTCGCCCTGATCCACGGCGACGAGCTGATCGCCCGCAGCGAAATCGCGCCGCGCCGGCACACCGAACTGGTGTTGCCGATGGCCGACGAACTGCTGGCCGAAGCCGGCATCGGCCGCCACGCGCTCGATGCGATCGCCGTGGGCCGCGGCCCCGGCGCGTTCACCGGCGTGCGCCTGGGCGTGTCGCTGGCGCAGGGCATGGCGCTGGCGCTGGACCTGCCGGTGATCACCGTCTCCTCGCTCGCCGCGCTGGCGCTGGAGGCGCCGGAGGAGGAAGGCACCGCCATCCTCGCGGTGATCGACGCGAGGATGGGCGAAATCTACGCTGCCTGCTACCGCCGCGACGACAACGGCGGCCTGGTCGCGCTGGACGACGAACGCATCTGCACCGCCGATACCCTGGTGTTGCCTGAAGCGGATGCCTGGCAGGTGGTCGGCAGCGGCTGGGCCACCTACGCCACCGTGCTGAGCCAGCGCCTTACTGGCACCCTGCATTCGGCCGATGGCCATTGCTACCCGCAAGCTGCGCACGTCGCCGAACTGGCCATGCGCGAGTTTGCGGCTGGCCATGCACAGGCGCCCGAGCTGGCCTTGCCGGTGTATCTGCGCGACAAGGTGGCGTTGACGTTGGTGGAGCAGGGCAAGGCCTGAGCCGCACGGTCGTGCGTGCGGCCAGCGTGCGTTATCCTGCTTTCCAACGTTTCCGAGGGAGATCGCGATGCTTCGCATGATGCTCATCCTGTCCGTGTTCGGCTTCTGCATCGGCGCGCCCGTGGCGTCCTCCGCGCAAAGCGGGTTCGGCGGCATTGTCGCCACGGTGGACAAGCTGGATCGGAACTTCGACGCCGCTGACAGGAATCACGATGGCCTGCTCAGCAAGCAAGAGGCGCAAGCCGGGCATGTCGGCTTCATCGTCAGCAACTTCGACGGCATCGATGCCGCCAGGCGCGGCCTGGTATCGAAGGACGACGTCCACGCCTTCATCAGGAACTGGCTGATGCAGCGCCAGCCGATGCCTGCTTCGTCGAAGTGAGTGAGGGCGGCGAAATCAGGCCGTGGGCGTTGCTTCTGGCATCCCTTCTGTTCATAGGCTCGCAGTGTTGTCATGCAGCCAGCCTCAGGCCGGTATCTGCAAGCGAGGGAATCTGTCTCGCAGGACTGGACGATTTCAATATCGAGGTCGATGGGCCCGTAGACGTGGAGTTTGCGAGTCTCATCTACGAAGGGCGCGTTGTCGGGCAGTTCCAGATCACCATTCTGGGGCCGGACCAAGAAGTACCCCGCAACGAAATCGAGCGCTGGCGCCATGGCGAGGTTGTCCTCGTAAAGGACAAGGACAGCTACGTTGGAATAAAACGATCCCATTCGGGTGACGCCTATCCCAATGTGTACATTTACCTTTCCGTAGGCAGAGGCTTGCCACACTTCGCGAGTGCGGCGTCCATCATGCATGCCTTGACGACATGCAATCTCAAGGCTTCCATTGATTGGCGTTCGACGCCACCGAAGCTCGACTCGGTGGTGGCGGGAGCACCGCGTTAGACATTCGGGTGAAATGGCTGCTTCCGACCCCGGCGTCACGCTTGAATTCTTCCAGTTGCTTTGAGGCATCATCCCTGTGGCACGGATCCGCGCCATAAGCGGGATAGGGTCCGGCGAAAGGTGGGAGATCAGAGCTGCCCGATCACGAACTGCACCAGCAAGCTGCTCACCGCCACCGCGATCCACACGCCCAGGCCGAGCAGGATCGGGCGGGGGCCGCTGGAGATCATCTTGCGCAGGTTGGCGGACAGGCCGATCGCGGTGAGCGCCACGATGATCAGGAATTCGGCGAGCAGGTGAATGGACGGCTGGATGGCCACGGGAATCAGGCCGGCGGTGCGCAGCGCCGAGGCGACCAGGAACCACAGGATGAACCACGGGAAGATGCTGGCCAGGCTGAAATGTCCGCCGCTGCCGGCTTCGGCGTGCTTGCGCTTCTCGCGGGTGGCGACCACGAAGGCCAGCACCAGGCAGATCGGGATGATCAGGGTGGCGCGGGTCAGCTTGACGATGGTGGCGTAGTCGCCGGCGGCGTGGCTGTAGCTGTAGCCGGCGGCGACCACCGACGAGGTGTCGTTGATCGCGGTGCCGGCCCACAGGCCGAAACCGAGGTCGGACAGATGCATCAGGTGGCCGAGCAGGGGGAACAGCAACACGGCGATCACGTTGAACAGGAAGATGGTGGAGATCGCGAAGGCGGTGTCGTGGTCGTCGGGACGGATGATCGGCGTCACCGCGGCGATCGCCGAGCCGCCGCAGATCGCGGTGCCCACGCCGATCAGCACCATCAGCTTGTCGTGCACGCCGAGCCAGCGGCCCAGCGCCCAGGCGGAAAGGAAGGCCATCGTCATCGTGATCAGGGTGACCGAGAGCGACTCCAGGCCGGTCTTCGCCACCTGGTCCAGGCTGAGCCCGAAGCCCAGCGCGATGATCGACCACTGCAGCACCTTCTTGCCGGCGAAGGCGATGCCCGGCGCGTAACGCGCGCCCAGCGGCAACGTGTTGCCGACCACGATGCCCAGCACGATGCCGATCACCGGCCCGCCGATCAGCGGCGCCCAGCGGCCCAGCAACCAGGCCAGCAGCGCGATCGCCACCGCCAGCAACAAGCCGGGCGCGCGTTGCAGCAAGGGGTTGGGCGTGGCGACGGAAGCGGGGGCGGACATGCTGGACTCCTGGAATGGCGGCCATTGTCCGCCGTGCAGTCCATAACCAGAACTTGGAATATGTGATTGGTCGTATAAACTCCGCTGATGATCAACATCAGCCCGCGACAGATGGACGTGTTCGTGCAGATCGCGCTGCTCGGCAGCGTGCGTGCCGCGGCCGAACGACTGCACCTGACCCAGCCGGCGGCCAGCATGGCGCTGGCCGAGATGGAGCGACAGCTGGACGGGCCGGTGTTCGACCGCGAGCGCGGCCGCTTGCACCTCAACGCCCGTGGCCGCGAGTTGTTGCCGCTGGCGCAGGAGCTGCTGGAGCGACACGCCGAGTTCGGTCGCCGCGGCCGCGAGGACGGTGCCGAACTGGGCGGCGAGCTGCGCATCGGCGCCAGCAACACGGTGGGCAATTACCTGGTCGGCGAATTGCTGGGCGGCTTCGTGCGCGCGCATTCGCAGGTGGCGATCCGGCTGCGCGTGGCCAACACCGAGACGATCACCGCAGGCATGCTGGAGCACAGCCTGGACATCAGCTGCGTCGAGGGGCCGGTGGCCCATCCATTGCTGGAAGTGCGACCGTGGCGCGACGATTCGCTGGTGGTGTGCGCGCCGCCGGAGCATCCGCTGGCGCGCAAGCGGGGCTTGAAACCCGCCGATTTCGCCGGTGCCCGCTGGGTGTTGCGCGAGCCGGGTTCGGCCACGCGCGCCACCAGCGAGCGGGTGCTGTCACAGCTGCCGCCGGGCGAGACGGTGCTGGAGCTGGACCAGATCGAGGCGATCAAGCAGGCCGTGGTCGCCGGCCTGGGCATCGCCTGCCTGCCTTCGGTGGCGGTCACCGATGCCCTGGCGACCGGACGGCTGAAGGCGCTGAAGACGCCGTTCCTCGACCTGCGGCGCAAGCTTTCGCTGTTGTTGCACCGGCAGAAGTATCGCGGCGCGTTGCTGGATGCCTTCCTCGACGAAGTCGATCCCGATCACGGCCAAGGTGGCAACCGCCGACGCTGAGCCGCGGCCGTCGACGGTTGCGCAGCGGAAGCCAGGTGTGGCCTGCCGCCGGTCCTACTGCTTCATCGCCACAAACGACATGTTCGAGCCGTGCAGCTTGTCGTTGATCGCGATCGTCATGCTCTTGCCGTCGGCCGAAATGGTCATCTTCGCGACGCTGACCACTTTGCCGTCGCGCTTGCTGGTTTCCTGCACGACATGCTTGCCGAGCTTCACCACCGAGACGCTGGTCGTGCCCGGGTCGCCGTTGTACGGGGCATCGCTGCCGTCCATCTTCGCGGTGTAGGACTCGCCGGTCGGCGCGCTCATGCTGAGGCTGTCGCCTTCAACCTTGTACGTGCGGGTGAGCGCATTGTCCGAGACGTCGCCGTAACCGGATGTGCGCCACGAGCCGGATATCGCGTGCGACCCGGCCGGACCCTTGGCCACGCGGGTCATGCTTCCCTGGCCGGTGATGGGATCGGCATTGTTGTTGTTGTTTTCGGTGAAGTTGAAGCTGGCGGTCTTGCCGTCATCGGCGACGGTGGTGGTGGACGTCGAGATGACCTTGCCGTCCTTCTTCTCGGTCTCCTGGATCGTGTGGTCGTCAATGACCTTGACCGCCAACATGTCGTAATACGGATGGCCGGTAACGGGCTGGTCGGTGCCGTCGGCCTTGACGCTGACGGGCGGGACGCAGGTCTTGCACTGGTACATGCCGTCCTGCAGCAGCAGGACATCGGGCTTCTTCGGCATCTGCATCCGCTTCAGGTCGATCTTCCAGGTGCCCTCGATGGCGCTCTGCGCCATGGCCAGCGGGGGTATCAGGCATACCCCCAGCAGCGCGGTCAGCAATCCGGCAAAACGTGGTTTGTTCATGATGACGTTCTCCATGGCCGTCGATCGGCCGATCAGCATGCACCGCTGCCGTGCCGGCGTTCCGGACGGTCTGGGCATGCATGCGGCTGGTTTCCCCTGACCGGCGACAGTGCGCCGGGACATGTAAAGCGCACCGAAACAATTCGTGACAAATTGCGTGGCCGGGCCGGTTTCGCGGCGCCTGCGCGCGGCGAGCCTCTCAGTGGTGAGCCGTCGCGCCCACGACGTCGTTCAACAGGGCTTCGACCTGCTCGTGCGTAGGCGCGCGCAGCAGCTGCGCGGCGTGGCGGCGCAGGTCGGCGTGGTCGAGCGTGGCCAGGCGGTCGCGCACCTGCAGGATCTGCGCCGGGTGCATGCTGAATTCGTTGAGGCCCAGCAACAGCAGCAGCGCGGTGAAGTTCACGTCGCCGGCGATCTCGCCGCACAGGCTGACCGGCTTCTTCGCGCGGCGGCCGGCGCCGAGCACGTGCGAGATCAGTCGCAGCAGCGCCGGTTGCAGCGGGTTGTAGATGTTCTCCAGCGCGTCGTTGCCGCGGTCGGCGGCCAGCACGTACTGGGCCAGGTCGTTGGTGCCGATGGCGAGGAAGTCGGCGTGCTCCAGCAGGGCACGCACGTTGATCGCCGCCGCCGGCACCTCGATCATCGCGCCCAGCGGCAGTTTCTCGGGCAGGTCGATGTTCTCGCGCTTCAGGTCCTGGCGCGCCAGCTTGAACAGCGTGCGCACCGCGATCAGTTCGTCGGGCTGGGTCACCATCGGCACCAGCACGCGCACCGGGCCGTAGCAGGCCGCGCGCAGGATCGCGCGGATCTGCGTGGTGAACACCGCGGGATAGCGCAGCGACAGGCGTACGCCGCGCACGCCCAGCGCGGGGTTGTCCTCGCCGCGCAGGCTGAGCCCGGCGGCGTCGGCCTTGTCGGCGCCCAGGTCCAGCGTGCGGATGGTGACGGGCAGGCCGCCCATGCCCATCACCAGGTCGCGATAGGCGATGAACTGTTCGTCTTCCGAGGGCAGGCCCTTGTGCTTGAGGAACAGGAATTCGGTGCGGTACAGGCCCACGCCGTCGGCGCCGCGGGCGCGGGCCATGGCCACGTCCGATGGCGTTTCGGCGTTGGCCAGCAGGGCGATCTCGACGCCGTCGCGGGTGCGGGTGGGCGCGTTGGCCAGCTTGGCCAGGCGGCGCCCCTCGATGGCCGCCTCGCGCTGCCAGGCGCGGTAGCGCGACAGGTCCTGCGCGGTCGGATGGACGATCGCCTCGCCCCGTTCGGCGTCGAGCAGGATCAGGTCGTCGTCGTGGATGTTGGACAGCGCATCGCGGGTGCCCACCAGCATCGGCAGGCCCAGGCTGCGCGCCAGGATGGCGCTGTGCGAATAGGCGCTGCCGGAACTGGCGACCACGCCGAGCAGGCCGTTGCCGGCCAGCTGCGCCATGTCGCCCGGCGCGATCGAATCGGCCACCAGGATTTCGCCCACGCGGGCGGCCAGCTTGCGCTCTTCCGGGCTGGTCTGCCGCTGCAGCGCCGAGATCACCCGGTTGATCACCTGCTCGACGTCTTCCTTGCGGCTGCGCAGGTAGGGGTCGTCCATCGCCTCGAACACGGCGGACAGGCGATCGCGCTGCTTCTTCAGCGCGGCGCCGGCGCGGTAGTGGCCGATCCGGACCAGGTCGTCCAGCCCGCGCAGCAGTTCGGCGTCGTCCAGCAGCAGGCTGTGCGCGTCGATGAATTCGTTGACCTCGCGGGCCAGCGCGCCGTGCAGCCGGTTGCGCAGTTCGCGCAGTTCCTGCCGCGCCGTGTCGAGTGCGCGGTGCAGGTGTTCCAGCTCGCCCTCGATCTCGTCCTCGCCCAGCGGACGGTTGTCGACCGCGTAACGACTGGGCTGCACCAGCCGCGCACGGCCAAGCGCCATGCCGTGGGCGGCGACGGTGCCGGGAAGGATGTGTCTCACGCTTGGCTCCTTGCGGAGTCGGGAATGGGCAATGGGGAATGGAGAATGGTCAGGAGCAGGGCGCGCGCAGGCCGGCGATGTACCGTCAACCTGGTGCAGTCGGCTTTGCCGATTCCCGGTTCCAGATTCCCGATTCCCTGCATCACTACGCCCCCTCGTCGAACTTGCGCTCGAACAGCTCGACCACGGCGGCGAGCGCAGGTTCCTCGTCGGGGCCTTCGGCGCGGATGGTCAGCGGACTGCCCAGGCCGGCGGCCAGCATCATCACGCCCATGATGCTCTGGGCGTTGACCTCGCGGCCCTTGCTGATCAGCCACACGGTGGACTTGAAGCCCTGCACCAGCTGCACCAGCTTGGCCGAGGCGCGGGCGTGCAGCCCGAGTTTGTTGGAGATGACGACTTCTTGTTCAAGCATGAGAAAGGATGCCCTGATCCATTCCGCACAGGCGGCATGATGTCCAGAAGGTTCGCAGATGGTGGCGCGTGGCGCAGCCAAGGCCGGCCGCCTTGGCAAGCCGCGCGCTGCCGGCTGCGGGCCTTCTGGACATCACCCCGTCATTATTTGTCAGCCGGTGGGGGCCGGCTCTGTCTGCCCGCATCTCCGCGGCGCGCCTCCTCGACAGGCGGCCGGCCTGGCTTCGTCGACGCACCGCGAACCTGCGGGCAGACAGAGCCGGTGACGCCTGCGTGGAATGGATCAGGGCATCCTTGAGGTCAGGCATGGTCGATGAAAATTCCCCCGCGGCCACCGCTGGCCGCGATCTCGGCCAGTTCGTCCAGCGGTTTTTCCGCATAGTTGAGTACGCGCAGCAACATCGGCAGGTTGAGCCCGGAGACGCAGCGCAGGCGCACGCCCAGCGCACCCAGCGACAGCCCGATGTTGCACGGCGTGGCGCCGTACAGGTCGGCAAGGATCAGCACGCCATCGCCGTGGTCGAGTTCGCGGGCGTGATGCGCGGTGAGCGTGCGCATCACGTCGGGATCGGCATTGGGCGGCACCTCCACCGCGTCCACCCGCAAGGGCAGCTTCGGCATCACGTGGTGCGCGGCCGAGATGATCGCGTGACCAACCGCTTCGTGGGTCATCAGCAGCACGCCCACGCTCATGGCTGCTGTTTCCTGCGGGTTGCCGAAGTCATGCCGGTTCACTCCAGCTCGCGATGGAAGGCGAGCACGCCCTCGCGGCGGTCACGATAATAGGCGGCCAGCTTTTCGACCAGGTAGACCGAACGATGCCGGCCGCCGGTGCAGCCGATCGAGATGGTCACGTAGCTGCGGTCGTCCTGTTCGAAGCGGGGCAGCCAGGCATCCAGCCAGCGCGCGGTGTCGGCGAAGTATTCGCCGACCAGGGGTTCGGCTTCGAGGAACTCGCGCACCGGCGCGTCCTTGCCCGACAGCGGACGCAGGTGGGCCTGCCAGTGCGGATTGGGCAGGCAGCGCGCGTCGAACACGAAATCGGCGTCCAGTGGCAGGCCGCGCTTGAAGGCGAACGACTGGAACATCAGGGTCAGTCCCTCGGTGGCCTGGGCGTAGCCGGTGGCCACCAGGCGACGCAACTGATGCACGTTGAGTTCGCTGGAGTCGATCACCTTCTCGGCGATAGCCATCAGTGGGCGCAGCAGCCGGCGCTCCTCGACGATCGCGTCGGCCAGCGACACGCCGCGGGTGGCCAACGGATGGCGGCGGCGGGTTTCCGAGTAGCGCTTGATCAGCACCTCGTCGCGGCAGTCCAGGAACACCAGGTGCACCTGCACGCCGGCGGCGGCCAGCTCGGACAGCACGGTCGGCATGTGGGCGAAGTCGGTGCCGCGATTGCGCACGTCCACGCCCACCGCGATGCGCCGGTGCTTGCTGTTGCCCTGGATCACCGCGTTGACCAGCTGCGGCAGCAGGGCCGATGGCAGGTTGTCGACGCAGTAGAACTCCAGGTCCTCCATCGCGCGCAGCGCCACCGTCTTGCCGCCGCCGGACATGCCGGTGAGCACGATCAGGTGGATCTCGCTGGGGTCGACCTGCAGGTCGAGCAGGGGCGTGTTTCCGTTCATGCGTTCACCATGGCGGCAGCCGGCGCAGCTGGTGCGCCTGGCGGTCAATGAAGGTCTGCGCCGGATCGATGCCCTTGCTCTTGAGCGCATGGCTGCGCACGGCGGCCTCGACCAGCACGGCGAGGTTGCGGCCGGAGGCGACCGGCAGGGTGATCATCGGCACCTGCACGTCGAACACCTCGCGATGGCCGATGTCGCCGGTCAGACGGGTCAGCGCGTCGATGTCCTCGCCGTCGCGCAGCGGCTTCAGGTGGACCACCAGGCGCAGGTATTTGGACGGCTTTACCGACATGTGGCCGAACATCTCGCGCACGTTGAGCACGCCCAGGCCACGCACTTCCAGCAGGTCCTGCAGCAGCTCGGGGCAGGTGCCGTCGATCACGTCCGGCGCGATCAGGGTGAATTCGGTGGCGTCATCGGCGACCAGCCGGTGGCCGCGGCTGATCAGTTCCAGCGCCAGCTCGCTCTTGCCCGAGCCGGCTTCGCCGGTGATCAGCACGCCGATCGAGAAAACCTCCATGAACACGCCATGCAGGGTGATCTTCGCCGCCAGCATGCGCGCCAGGTGGTATTGCAGGTAGGTCAGCAGTTCGTGGCCGCGCTTGGAACTGGTCCACAGCGGCGTGCCGGTTTCCTCGGCGACCTCGCGCAGGTCGGCGGGGATCGGCTGGTCCTTGGTCACGATCAGGGCCACCGGCTGGTAGGCGGCGATCTTGTGCATCACCTCCCAGCGCTGGCGCGAGTCCAGCCCGTCGAGGAAGTTCAGCTCCTCCGAGCCGATGATCTGCACCTTGTTCGGGTAGATCACGTTGAGGTAGCCGATCAGCGAAGGCCGCCGCGACTGCGCCACGCCCGGCTCCAGCACGCGCGATTCGCCACGCATGCCCGACACCCAGCGCAGGGCCATGCGTTCGTGGACACCATCGTAGAGTTGTCGCGCGCTGATCCGGTCCAAGCTCAGTCCTCTGCGCCGCGTGTCGTTGCCCGGCGGGGCTTCGCGGCGACGCGGCCATTGTGCCAGCTTGGACGGTGGTACGTGTTCAGAAAAGGAAACGGCCCGCACGTGGCGGGCCGTTCCGGGTGGCGTTCAAGCGACGGGATCAGCCGTACTGGCGCTCCTCGCGCGCTTCGCGTTGATGCTTGTCGGCCACTTTCTCGCGGTGCTTGCGCAACTGGGCGACCAGCTTGTCGAACAGCACGTCGATCGAGGCATACATGTCGGCCTCGGTGGCCTCGGCATGCAACGTGGCGCCGACCGCATTGAGCGTGCCATCGGCGCGCTGCTGCAGCTTGTCGACCGAAAGCACGATCGCGAGGCTCATCAGCTTGTCGTCGAGGCGAGTGAGGCGGTCGAGCTTGGCCGTGGCGTGTTCGCGCAAGGCCGGGGTGACTTCAATCTGCTGGCCGCTGAGTTGGAATTGCATGGGTCGCCTCCTCTGGTGGTGCAGTGCCGCGTTGTCGCGGCGGGGTGGACGCGTCGGGCCGCAGGCGCCGACACATCGTCAGTCATTCTGTAACAGGTATGGGAGCGAATTTTCGTTAACCAAGTTCCCGCCGCGACGAGGCGGTTCAGCCCGCGCGCTGGCGCTCGCTGGAGGTGGGAATGCGCAGGCCTTCCCGGTACTTGGCGACGGTGCGACGGGCAACCTGGATGCCCTTGCGCTTGAGCTCCTCCGTGATGGCGAGGTCGGACAACGGCTTGCGCACGTCTTCGGCGTCGATGAGTTTGCGCAGCATGGCCTGGATGGCGGTGGCCGAGGCGCTGCCGCCGTCCTCGGTGGATACGCCACTGGAAAAGAAGTATTTCAGCTCGAAGGTGCCGCGTGGCGTATGCAGGTACTTGCGCGTGGTGACCCGCGAGATGGTCGATTCGTGCATGCCGACCTCCTCGGCCACCTCGCGCAGCACCAGCGGGTGCATCGCCTCGGGGCCGTAGTCGAGGAAGGCGCTTTGCCGCCGCACGATCGCGTCGGCCACTTTCAGCAGCGTCTCGGCGCGCGATTCCAGGCTCTTGATCAGCCAGCGCGCTTCCTGCAGCTGGCCGCGCATCCAGCTGGCATCCTCGCCGCGCGCCTTGGCGATCAGCCCGCAGTAGTGCTGGTTGAGGCCCAGCCGCGGCTGCGCGTCGGCATTCAGGCTGACCCGCCAGCGGGGGCCGTCGCGCAGGGCGTAGACGTCCGGCGCCACGTATTCCACCGGCGTGGTGTCCAGCGCCGCGCCGGGGCGCGGGTCCAGGCTGCGGATCAATACCGCCGCCTCGGCCACGTCGTCCTCGCTGGCGCGCAGGCGCCGGGCCAGCCGGGCGATGTCGTTGCGGGCCAGCAGGTCCAGTTCGCTGTCCACGATGTGCAACGCCAGTTCGCGCTGCGGCGTGGCGGCATCGAACTGTTCCAGCTGCACGCGCAGGCAGTCGCGCAGGTCGAGGCTGGCCACGCCGGTGGGATCGAATCCCTGCAACTGGCGGCGCACGGTCTCGATCTCGATCATGCTGGCATCGAAACCGGCGGGCAGGGCGGCGATGACCGCATCGAGACCCTCGGCCAGATAGCCGGCGGGGTTCAGCGCATCGATCAGCACCGTGGCGATCAGGTGCTGGCGCGGGTTGAACGAGGCGAGGTTGAGCTGCCACAGCAGATGTTGCTGCAGCGTTTCCGGCGCGACGCTCTGCGGCTCGAAGTCGTCGTCGCCACGCGAGCCGGAGCTGCTGCCCGAGCTGCTGCTGGAGAAGTCGATGGGCGCTTCCGCCGTGCCGCCGCCGTCAGCCCACTCGCTGCTTTCGCCCTCGTCGTTGCTGCCGGCCGTGGCCACCGCCTCGACGCTGGGGTAGTCGAATTCGGCCTCGCTGACCTCGGGGGCTTCCTCGTCCTCGATCTCCTCGGCGAATTCCAGCAGCGGATTGCTTTCGGCGATCTGCCGCAGTTCGGTCTCCAGCTCCAGTTGCGACAGCTGCAGCAGGCGTATCGCCTGCTGCAATTGCGGCGTCAGCGTCAGCTGCTGGTGGAGGCGAAACTGCAGTGCGGGTTTCATGCCAGCCGGATCGGAAGGGGACGCGGGCCATCGTAACCCGAGCCTGCGGGCGCGGCCATAGATTCCCGTGGCGCCGAAAGATGCCGCGACAGCTTTTTCAGAGTCGGAACTCGCGGCCCAAGTACACCTCGCGCACCTTGTCGTCGGCCAGGATGTGCGCCGGCGTGCCCCGCGACAGCACTTCGCCCTCGTTGAGGATGTAGGCGCGGTCGCAGATGCCCAGGGTCTCGCGCACGTTGTGGTCGGTGATCAGCACGCCGATGCCGCGTTCCTTGAGGTGGCGCACGATGCGCTGGATTTCGCCCACGGAGATCGGATCGACGCCGGCGAACGGTTCGTCCAGCAGCATGTAACGGGGGTTGGCGGCCAGCGCCCGGGCGATTTCCACCCGGCGCCGCTCGCCGCCGGACAGGCTGATGCCTTTCTGTTCGGCGATGTGGGCGATCTTCAGCTCGTCCAGCAGGCTTTCCAGTTCGGTCTCGCGCTGCTGCGCGGTCAGGCCGTCGCGCAGTTCCAGCACCGCCATGATGTTGTCGGACACGCTGAGCCGGCGGAATACCGACGCTTCCTGTGGCAGGTAGCCGATGCCGAGCTTGGCGCGCGCATGCATCGGCAGGCCGGTGATGTCGAGCTTGTCCAGCTTGATGCTGCCCGCGTCGGCCTCGATCAGTCCCACCACCATGTAGAAGCAGGTGGTCTTGCCCGCGCCGTTGGGGCCGAGCAGGCCGACCACTTCGCCCTCGCGGATCGAGAAACCGAATTCGCGCACGACCTGGCGCGACTTGAAACTCTTTTGCAGACCTTCGGCGGAGAGCATCGGTTACGGCTGTCCCTGCGTGGCCGGCTTGGCCGGTGCGCTCGAGGATGCGGCGGGCGCCGCGTCGTCGGCAGGTTTCGCCTTGGGCTTGAAGGTCATGTGGACCAGGCCGTCACCGTTGCTTTCACCGGTCATCTGGCTGGTCTCGGTGTTGTAGGTGAGCTTGTCGCCGTGGGCGTCGCCACGTCCCTTCTGGGTGATCGAGGCGTTGCCGCTGAGCACGGCGATCCCCTTGAGGTTGTCGTAGTCGAGCGTGGCGGCGTCGCCCAACACCAGGTTGTTGTTCTCGTCCAGTTGCTCGAGATGGGCCGGGCTGCCGGTGATCACCACGCGGCTGATCTGGCTGTCGCCGTCGAAATACACCTTGGCCTGCGCCCCGGTGGCTTTCAGGGTGCCCTGGGTGATCACCACGCTGCCGCTCAGCGTGCTGACGCTGTTGGGCTTCTGGAAACCGTCGAAATGTTTCGCGCCGACGTGCATTTCCTGCTGGCGGTCGCTCTTTTTCGCCAGGGCAGGTTGTGCCGCGAGCAGGCCCAGAGCGGCAATGCCGAGCGCGAACCTAGCGCTTGCGCGGCGGGAAGGTGGCATGAACGTCATCGAGCAGCTCCAGGTGTTTGTCATTCAGGTCGGCGCGCATGCCGATGCCGCTGATTCTAGTGCCGCCTTGCACCATCTGCGCGGGCGCGGCGGTTTCCAGCCGGTTCTGTTTCGGCCAGGCGGTGATGTCGGCGGTCTGGATCTGTGCGGCGGGCGCGTCGCGGAAGGCTGCCCGGCGCATGTCCACCGGACCTTGCAGCTTCAGTTCGGTACCGCTCTTGTTGACCCAGCCATACAACGATTCGCCCTGCCAGTCGGGTACGCCGGCCTGGTTCGCCGGCAGCTGGAACGTGGGTGAATTCAGGTACAGCGAGTCGTCTCCCTCGCGGCGTTCCAGGTGCGGCGACTGCAGGTGGAAGCTGGGCTTCCCCTCGGCGTTGAACTCGGTCATGCGGGCGTCGGTCAGGGTGTAGCCCGAGCGGGGCGGGCCCACGAAGTCGTTGGTCCTGGGCGCCGGACCGAACCACCACAGCAGGATCTGGGCGACGCCGGCGGCCAGCGCGATCGCGATGGTCGCGGCCGGCAGGCGCCGGTCGCGCAGCCACAGCCGCAGGCTCACTGCCAGCGCTCCCGTTCGGCGTCGCTCTTGCCCTGGGCGTGCAGGATCAGGTCGCAGGCCTCGCGCGCCGCGCCCATGCCGCCGCTGCGGGTGGTCTGCCAGTGCGCCGCCTCGGCCACCCAGGGGTGGGCGTTGGCCACCGCCACGGCGAGCCCGGCGATGTGCATCGGCGGCAGGTCGGGCAGGTCGTCGCCGACGAAGGCGGCCTGTTCGGGCGTCAGCTGCAGGGCATCGAGCAATTGCTGCAGGCAGCCGCGCTTGTCGCCCTGGCCCTGGTAGACGTGGCTGATGCCCAGTTCCTCGGCGCGCAGCGACACCGGGTGGCTGATGCGTGCCGTGATGATGGCCACCTGCACGCCGTTCGCCTGCAGCCGCTTCAGGCCCAGGCCGTCATGCACGTGGAAGACCTTGGTTTCGCGGCCGTCCTCGCCGTACCACAGGCGGCCGTCGGTCAGCGTGCCATCCACGTCGAACACGGCCAGGCGAATTTTCGCGGCGCGGGTGAGGATGTCGGCGGAGAGGTTGGCGAGGTAAGGCATGAGTCCATGGTTGCTGTGAAAAGCCTCGAAAGGCGGGTTTGCCGGCTTTCCGATTTGCCAGGGCAAATCGGGATCAGACCACACGCGCCCGGAGCAGATCATGAATGTTCAACGCGCCGACCACGCGCTGTTCGTCGTCGACCACCAGCAGGGCGTGGATCTGGTATTTCTCCATCAGCTGCGCCGCCTCGGCCGCCAGCTTGTCGGCGCCGATGGTTTTCGGACCGCGGGTCATCAGCTCGGCCACGGTGGCCCCGCGCAGGTCCACGCCTTCGTCGTCCAGCGCGCGGCGCAGGTCGCCGTCGGTGAATACGCCCAGCAGGCGCTGATCGGCGTCGACCACGGCGGTCATGCCCAGGTGCTTGCGGGTCATCTCGACCAGGGCGGCGGTGATGCCGGCGTCGGGCGAGACCTTCGGCACGTCGTCGCCGGTATGCATGACGTCGCTGATGTGCAACAGCAGGCGGCGGCCCAGCGCACCGGCCGGGTGCGAGCGGGCGAAGTCGTCCGAGGTGAACCCGCGCGCCTCGAGCAGGGCGATCGCCAGCGCGTCACCCCACACCAGCGCCACCGTGGTGCTGGTGGTCGGCGCCAGGCCCAGCGGGCAGGCTTCGCTGGAGATGCTGCCGTCCAGGTGCACGTCGGCCTGGGTCGCCAGCGAGGAGGTGGGGCGTCCGGTGATCGCGATCAGCGGGATGCCCTGGCGCTTGATCACCGGCAGGATCAGCAGCAGTTCGTCGGTCTCGCCGGAATAGGACAGCGCCAGCACCACGTCCTGCGGCAGGATCATGCCGAGGTCGCCATGGCTGGCCTCGCCCGGATGCACGAAGAATGCCGGGGTGCCGGTGGAGGCCAGGGTGGCGGCGACCTTGCGCCCGATATGGCCGGACTTGCCCATGCCGCTGACCACGACGCGGCCCTTGCAGCCCAGGATCAACCGGCAGGCCTCGACGAACTCCGGCCCGATCCGCGATTCCAGCGCCAGCGCGGCGGCCGCTTCGGTGGCGACCACCGTGCGTGCGCTACGGGTGACCAGGTCGGCATCCAGCGAGGTCGGGAGGGGTGGGGCGGTGCGTGCGTTCATGGGGGCTCAGGCAAGGTGGCGGGGACACGGAGGGCGATGGAAAGCGGGCCGGTTCCGCCTGCTGCCGAGCCCTCGTCATTTCTGCGCCAGCGTATTTCCATTACCATGGCATCTTCCCATTTTAACGTCATAAGCCAGCACAAAGGATTCCGATCCAGCGGGAATCCGCCTTCCGGCTGGCCCGACCACCTCATGGAACACTACCCGATGGACTCCAGCCGCATCCAGGCGATGATCGAACAGGGCCTGCCCGGTGCAAAGGCGGAGGTCAGCGGCGCCGATGGCGTGCATTTCGAGGCCACCGTGGTGGCCAGCCAGTTCGGCGGCAAGTTGCCGCTGGCCCGGCATCGGCTGGTGTACGCCACGCTGGGCGAGCTGATGGGCGGTGCGATCCACGCGCTGGCGCTGAAGACACTGACTCCGGAAGAGGCCGGGAACAGGGAATAGGGACTGGGGAATGGTCAAAAGCCATTCCGTCCAGTTCCGCGCCCGACCTCGGCTCCTTCGATTTCCCATTCCCGATTCTCCATTCCCGATTCCCTGCACCCATGGCCAAAATCCTGATCAGCGGCGGCACGCCACTCAACGGCGAGGTTGCCATTTCCGGCGCCAAGAACGCCGTGCTGCCCATCCTCGCCGCGTGCCTGCTGGCCGACGAGCCGGTGAGCATCGGCAACGTGCCGCACCTGCATGACGTCACCACCTTCATCGAGCTGCTCGGCCAGATGGGCGTGCGATTGGTGCTCGACGACCGCATGAAGATGCACGTCGACCCGCGCACCACCAGCACCTGCGTGGCGCCCTACGACCTGGTGCGCACGATGCGTGCCTCGATCCTGGTGCTGGGGCCGCTGGTGGCGCGCTTCGGCCAGGCCGAGGTCTCGCTGCCGGGCGGTTGCGCGATCGGCTCGCGTCCGGTCGACCAGCACATCCGCGGCCTGCAGGCGCTGGGCGCCGAGATCACGGTCGAAAACGGCTACATCAAGGCGAAGGCATCGCGGCTGAAGGGCGCACGCATCGTGATGGACATGGTCACCGTCACCGGCACCGAGAACATCATGATGGCTGCCACGCTGGCGCAGGGCACCACGGTGATCGAGAACGCGGCGCAGGAGCCGGAAGTGGTCGACCTGGCGCACTGCCTGATCGCGATGGGCGCGCAGATCGAGGGCGTGGGCACCTCGACCATGGTGATCCATGGCGTCGAACGACTGCACGGCGCCCAGCACGACGTGCTGCCCGACCGCATCGAAACCGGCACTTACCTGGTCGGCGCCGCGATGACCGGCGGCAAGGTGCGTGCCCGCCATGCGCGGGCCAGCTCGCTGGAGGCCGTGCTGGCCAAGCTGGAGGAGACCGGCGCGCACATCTCCACTGGCGACGACTGGATCGAGCTGGACATGGGCGGCCGTCGGCCAAAGGCGGTCAACATCAGCACCGCTCCATACCCCGCGTTCCCCACCGACATGCAGGCGCAGTTCACCGCGCTCAACTGCGTGGCCGAAGGCACCGGCGTGGTGACCGAGACGGTGTTCGAGAACCGCTTCATGCATGCGCAGGAATTGCAGCGACTGGGCGCGAACATCCAGCTCGAAGGCAACACCGCGGTGATCCAGGGCGTGTCCCGGATGAGCGGCGCGCCGATCATGGCCACCGACCTGCGCGCCTCGGCCTGCCTGGTGCTGGCCGGCCTGGTGGCCAAGGGCGACACCACCGTCGACCGCGTCTACCACATCGATCGCGGCTACGAGAACATCGAGGAGAAGCTCGGCGTGCTTGGCGCGAAGATCCGGCGTCTGCCGAACTGATCTTTCGTCTTGCTCCCTCATCTGCGCAGCTAGAGGGTCGGGGTGGGGGCGCTTGATCTTCGGTGAGGGGGCTGGGCTACCTGTTTCCTTTTGCCCATCTTCTGCGAGGGCTTGGGCTAGTCCGCGGGTTCCGCCCGTTTTCCGCGAGGGCTTGGGCTAGCCCGCGGGTTCCGCTGATTTTCCGCGAGGGCCTGAGCTACCCCCGCTGGTTCCGCTCATTTTCTGCGAGGGCCTGAGCTACCCCCTCCCTTCCTCCCCCTGCGAGCAGGGGGAGGGATCAAGGTGCTCTCGGGGCTACGGGGTTGCCGGGGCCGTGGTTTGCCGGGACGGCGGGTTTATCGTGCTCTTACTCGGCGTGGTAACTCACCAGTTCCAGCACCAGGTCGCCGCCGTCGTGCTGGGCCAGTTTCACCGGCAGCGGGTAGCGGTCGGGGGCGTACCAGGCGCTGAAGCCGCGGTCGGCGTCGGTGCGATCGATGCGCTCGGCGTCGAAGCTGCCGGCGGGTACCTTGACGGTTTCCTTGCCGCTGACCTTGAAGTTCTGCGTCTGCACTTCCTGGCGTACCGCCACCGGCAGGGCGATCTGCTGCTTGCCGTCGCGCAGCGCCAACCCCAGCGCCAGCGCCAGGGTGTTGCGTTCGACCATGCCGGGACTGGCGGGATAGCTCTGTGCGCCCTTGCCCTCGTCGACACTGACCTGCTTGTTCGCCCAGTCCACCACCAAGTGGCGCTGCTTCTGCTTTACCGCAGCCTGCATCAGGTAGTCGTAACTGATCGCCTCGGGCACGTCGCCTTTCCAGCGGAAACGCGAGGTTTCGCTGACACTGGCGCCGAGCAGGGCGGCCAGTCCGCCGGTGCCCTTGACGTCCTTGCTGTAGATCCACTGGCCGTCGCCGGCCGCGCGCAACCGGATCGTGGCGACGCCCATGGGCTGGCCACCCTGCAGCACGTCGTAGGTGGCGGTGAAGGCCTGGGGTTGGGTGGCTGCGGCGGCGTGGCTGCCGAACAGCAGGCCAAGGCCGAGCAGGGGAGCGAGCAGGGATCGGATAGTCATGCGCCGAGTCTGCGCAGGCCGGGCTGAACCTGCTTTAAGGCTGCAGCCCGTGCTCGCCCAGTTGCAATGGCATCGCCAGCGACTGGCCGTCGAAGCGTGGGCCGTGGCCGTCCCATTGCAGTCGACCGTGGGCCAGGTCGGCCAGCACCGCCGGCAGCAGGCGGTGTTCCAGCGGCAGCAACCGCTGGGCCAGCGACTGTTCGTCGTCGTCGGCCACGATCGGCAGGCGCGCCTGGGCGATCACCGGGCCGCCGTCCAGCTCGGCAGTGACGAAATGCACGCTGGCGCCATGCTCGGCGTCACCGGCTTCCAGCGCGCGACGATGCGTGTGCAGGCCCCGGTATTTCGGCAGCAGCGAGGGATGGATGTTGATGATGCGCCCCGCCCACGGTCGCAGCGCCTCGCCGTCGAGGATGCGCATGAAGCCGGCCAGCACCAGCCATTCGGCGCCGCTGTCGGTGATTCGTTCGAACAGGTCGAGATCGAACGCGCGCCGATCCGCGTAGCTGCGCGGGTCCAGCGCCAGGGTGGCGATGCCGGCGGCTTCGGCCAGCCGCAGCGCGCCGGCGGCGGCCTTGTCGCTGCCCACCAGCACGAATTCGACTGGCAGTTCGCCACGCGCACGCGCGTCGAGCAGGGCGGCGAGATTGCTGCCGCGCCCGGAGGCGAGCACGGCGACCTTGGCGGGTGCGGAGGCCAAACGGATCAGCCGATATGCACGCGCTCGTCGCCCTGCGTGGGCACGATCTCGCCGATCACCGAGCTGGCCAGGCCGTGCGTGGCCAGCAACGCGGACGCGCTGGCCACCGCATCGCGCGGCAGGATCACGGTGAAGCCGACGCCGCAGTTGAACGTGCGCCACATTTCCTCGCGCGCCACGTTGCCTTCGCGCATCAGCCAGTCGAATACCGGCGGCAGCACGATGGCCGACGCCTGCAAGGCGATGCCCAGGCCGTCAGGCACCACGCGAATGATGTTTTCCTTCAGGCCGCCACCGGTGATGTGGGCCATGCCGTGGACGGTTTCATTCTTCAGCAATTCCAGCATCGGCTTCACGTAGATCGTGGTGGGCGCCATCAGCGCGTCGACCAGCTTCACGCCGCCGAGGTCGAGATCCAGCGGGCTGCCCGCCCGATCGAGGATCTTGCGCACCAGCGAGTAACCGTTCGAATGCGGGCCGCTGGAGGCCACCCCCAGCACCACGTCGCCGGCCACGATCGCGTCGCCGGTCAGCATCTGCGACTTTTCCACCGCGGCCACGGTGAAGCCGGCCAGGTCGTATTCGCCCGGCGGATACATGTCCGGCATCTCGGCGGTCTCGCCGCCGATCAGGGCGCAGCCGGCCAGCTCGCAGCCGGTGGCGATGCCGCCGACCACGGCCGCGGCGGTGTCCACGTCCAGCTTGCCGGTGGCGAAGTAATCGAGGAAGAACAGCGGCTCGGCGCCCTGCACCAGCACGTCGTTGACGCACATGCCGACCAGGTCGATGCCGATCGTGTCGTGGCGGTTCAGCATCTGCGCCAGCTTCAGCTTGGTGCCCACGCCATCGGTGCCCGAGACCAGCACCGGCTCCCTGTAGCGGCCGGAAAGGTCGAACAGGCCGCCGAAGCCGCCCAGCCCGCCCATCACCTCGGGCCGCAGGGTGCGCTTGACCAGCGGCTTGATGCGTTCGACCAGCGCATTGCCGGCATCGATATCGACGCCGGCGGCGCGGTAGGTGAGGGCGTCAGACATGGCGAGGACCTTGGTCAGGATCTGCGGCGTGGGTGAAACGCGCAAGTTTACCAGCTTGTGGCGCCGTTGCCGTTCGCCTTCGCCGGCTTCGACACCACCGCGATGGACGCTGGGGACACTATTGGGCAGACTTCCGGGAGATTTCTCCAAGAAGATGCCTGCCCCATGCGCCTGTCCCGCCTGCTGATGCTCACCTTGCTGCTGGCTTTTGCCGCCTTGCCGTCCCTGCATGCCCAGCTCGCCGGCTCGCCGTATTCGGTGGTGGTACCGGTGGCCGACACCAGCGACGCCCAGCGCGACCAGGCGTTCTCCACCGCGCTGGCCCAGGTGCTGACGCGGGTCGCCGGCGGGCAGGACCTGCGCAGCAACGCCGGTTACGCAGATGCCCTGGGCAAGGCCACCTCCATGGTGCAGAAATTCCAGTACCAGCGCGCCGCCACCGGGCTGATCCTGAACGTGGATTTCGAGCCCGGTTCGGTGCGCCGGCTGGTCTCGAAGCTGGGCGTGCAAAGCGCGGGCATCAAGCCGCCCGTGCTGTTGCTGGTGCAGGACGGCAATGGTCATCTGCTCGACCAGACGGCACTGGCCAGCCTGGCGGCCAGTGCCAACGCGCGCGGCATCAACGTGGTGTATCCCGATGCGGCCAGCGCGCCTGATCCGGCGAAGATCGCCGCTGCCGACCCGGCGGCCCTGGCCGGGGTCAACCAGCAGTACCGCACCGGCCTGGTCCTGCTGGGCAAGCTCGCCGGCAACAGCGCGGACTGGACGCTGATTTCCGGCGGCCAGGCCCAGCACTGGACTGCGCAGGGCGCGAGCGCGGACAGCCTGCTGGGCGATGCCGGCAACGGCCTGGTCGACCGGCTGGGCAAGCAGCTCAACGTGATTGGCGCCGGCCCCAGCGAGGGCAAGCTGTGGGTCAGCGGGCTGGACAGCGCGATGGATTACGCCAGGCTGATCTCCACCTTGCAGGACGACCCGACGGTGAAACAGGTGCTGACCCTGGGCGCGCAGAACGATGCCGTGCTGCTGGACATCAAGGCAGCGGTTCCGATCAGTGCGCTGGCCGCCAACCTCGCCGCGGGCGGCCATCTGCTGCTGCAGGGCGAACCGCATCCGGGCGCCGACGCGAACCTGCGCTGGCTGAGGTGACGGGATGAATCAGGACAGGGACATTTCGCGGCGCTGGCAGCTGCTGGCGATCGTGCTGGTGATCGGCTACCTGATGTGGCTGCTGGCGCCGGTGCTGATGCCGTTCGCGGTGGCCGCGATGCTGGCCTATCTGGGCGACCCGCTGGCCGACCGGCTGGAGCGGCTCGGCCTCAACCGGATGTGGGCGGCCACGATCGTGTTCGTGGTGATCCTGGTGGCGGTGGTCGGCGTGCTGTTGCTGCTGATCCCGCTGATCGCGCGCCAGGTCGAGAACCTGGTCGGCAACCTGCCGCGCTATGGCGACTGGGCGCAGAACACCGTGTGGCCGTGGCTGCAGGCGCGACTGCACCTGGACCCGCACACCTTCGACAGCGACCGGATGCTGACGGCGATCAAGGAACACATCGGTTCGATCGGCGGCGTCGCCACCGCGGTGATCGGCAAGGTCTCGCGTTCGGGCCTGGGCATCGCCATGGCGCTGACCAACCTGGTGCTGATCCCGGTGGTGGCGTTCTACCTGCTGCGCGACTGGGATCGGCTGGTGGCCAAGATCGACGGCATGCTGCCGCGCTCGATCCAGCCCACCATCGCGCACCTGGCCAGCGAGTCGGACAAGATCCTCGGCGCCTTCGTGCGCGGCCAGTTGCTGGTGATGCTGGCGCTGGGCGTCTTCTACGGCGCCGGCCTGGGCATGGTCGGGCTGCAGGTGGGCCTGCTGATCGGCATGGTCGCCGGCCTGCTCAGCTTCGTGCCGTACCTGGGTTTCATCATCGGCTTCGTGGCGGCGATCATTGCCGCGCTGGTGCAGTACGGCGACTGGACCCACGTGCTGCTGGTCTGCGGCGTGTTCGCGGTCGGCCAGTTGCTGGAAGGCTACGTGCTGGTGCCCAAGCTGGTCGGCGACAAGATCGGCCTGCACCCGGTGGCGGTGATGTTCGCGGTGCTGGCCGGCGGCTACCTGTTCGGCTTCCTCGGCGTGCTGCTGGCGCTGCCGGCGGCGTCGGTGATCATGGTGCTGCTGCGCTACCTGATCGAACGCTACCGGATGAGCGAGCTGTACAACGAGGAAGGGCCAGACGATCCGGTGATCGCCGAGGTCGATGTGGCCGTGCACCGCGATGGTGAGGTCGAGACTTCCGCGGTCGACGTGGCATCGCCGGGCGACTCGTCCACGCCATGATCCCGCAGTTGCCGCTCGCGCTGCGCTGGCCGCGTCGGCAGCGCTTCGAACACTTCCACGCCGGCGCGAATGCCGCCGCACTGGCCGCGGTGCATGCGCTGGCGCTGCAGCCCGGTGCACCGTGGGTTTACCTGCATGGCGCCAGCGGCAGCGGCCGCAGCCATCTGCTGATGGCCGCCTGCCAGGCCGCCATCGCCGCCGAACGGCGCGTGCAATACCTGCCGCTGGCGACGATCGCCGACCATGCCGCGGCCTTGCGCGGCGTCGCCGGCAGCGAACTGCTGGCGCTGGACGACCTGGGCGCCATTGCCGGCAACCGCGACGCGGAACACGCGCTGTTCGACCTCTACAACCGCGCCCGCGCCGAAGGCAGCGCCCTGCTGTTCGCCGCCGACGCCACGCTCACCCGGCTCGGCATCGAACTGCCCGACCTGCGCTCGCGCCTCGGTGCCTGCACCCAGTTCGCGCTGAAACCGCTGGACGACGACGAACGCCGCATGGTGCTGAAAGCGCAAGCCGCGTCACGCGGCATCGAACTGGATGACAGCGTGCTGGACTGGCTGTTCGCCCGCTACGCCCGCGACCTCGGCGCGCTGCTCGACCTGCTCGACAAGCTGGATCAGGCCTCGCTCGCGGCGCAGCGGCGGATCACCGTGCCGTTCTTGCGCGGCTTCCTGCGCGAATTGGGATAAAGCCTGTTGGTTTCCGGGGTTTGCGGCTTGCTGCCGAAATCGGAGACGACTAATGGATGATGGTTCGGACCCTCTGGCTTCCAAGGACGCATATGTATCGGCTGTTTTATTGCGCAGGATGGATTTCCCTGGCGATAGTTCTCGGCTTGAGCGGATGCGTTCGTCCGGTTGACCCCGAATTGATCGAGATCGTCGCTGCGCCACAGATATCGGGTTGCGGGGAATACGCATCGAACGTGGCGGTGGACCTGCATATCCGCAATCTTGGCGCGCATCCACTTCGCTTCGATGTTTCGGGAAACGTCAGGGATCCTCCGGTGCTGATCTGGAGCGCCTACAGCGTGCTCGATGTCAGTGGCGAAAGCCATGTCGTGGACAGGCGCCTGTCTCCCGGCTTGCCGGTCCCCGTGGTGGATATCGCCGACCATGCCAGCATTGCCGGACACGATGATGGAACGGCTATTGCGTTGCTGGATGATGTCAGGCCCGAGGATTACGCCAAGACCCTGCGCATCGAGTTGCGCGACAAGTACGATCGTCGTTACCTCTCCCAACCATTTGCACTCTGCGGTTCGAAAGCATCGGAGTCAGGTGTTGACGCTACGCTTCCGTTGAGCCATCGGGCAGCGCGGTTACTTCCATTGCCGGTCCTGGCTCACCTGTTATTGGGTAGCGAAGGAGCTGACGTGGTGGACGCGTTGCGTCCCCGGTATATGGGATCGTTCGGAAAACTGACATTTTACGAACGCGCCAGGGCCGACATCCGCGAGCCAGGGATATGCCGAGCGCGGTGGGTTGATATCACGCTGGATGAGAAAGGGAATGTCCAATCCCGTACACAGACGTGGCGTTTCGGGGCGCCTGCCGATCTATATGGGGCACCCGAGTCTGCAGCGAGTCTGCCAGGCGACGCGCGTTGTGCGGCTCAGGCGACGACGCGAGACTTCTTTCCCGCGCCGGATGCCCAAACCGCAGTCCAGGTAGCGCGCTACATGGACGTGCTAAACCGACATGGTCCGTTCGCCAATCAGGTCATTGATGTCCACTGGCGCGAAAAAGACATGGCAGCGGCAATACCCGGCAGCTCCCTGCAGGAAATCCGGCAGGTGCACACGATCGCTTGCCTGCCTGATCATCGCGAAGAGAATGCCTGCGTCCACATACAAGATGAAGATGGTGCGCGCGACTATCGCGTTTATGGCGTGAATCGCTGGAATCAAGTCCGGATCGACCGGATTGAGGGAAGCACAACTATCTTTCTCTATTGAGCCTGGGCATGAAAGCCCCGGGCCGTGTTAGTCATGAATCTTGGCGCAACCGTGCATCACGGTGCCGCGACTGGAGGACTGGTCGAAGCCTCTTTCGAGGCTTCGAGATCAGGTGTCGGGTTCGAACATCTCGCAAACGCAAATTCAGGCTCAGGCCTTGAGCAGTGCCGGTGTCGCCTGCTGCCCGATCGCGTCGACCATCGCCTTGGCCACGTTGAGGTTGCCGGCGACGATGTTGCCGCTTTCCGGGATGCCGTCGCGGCCGGCGAAGTCGCAGTAGCGGCCGCCGGCTTCATGCACCAGCAGCACGCCGGCGGCCATGTCCCACGGCTTCAGGCCGATCTCGAAGTAGCCGTCGTAGCGGCCGGCGGCGACGTAGGCCAGGTCGAGCGCGGCGGAGCCGGAGCGGCGGATGTCCTCGGCCTGACCGAGGATGGCGCGGGTCATGTCCAGCTGCGGCACCAGGTGTTCGCGCTGGCGGTACGGGAAGCCGGTGGCGATCATCGCGCCGCCCAGGTTCTCGCGCTTGGACACGCGCATGCGGCGGTCGTTGAGGTAGGCGCCGTCGCCCTTGCTGGCGGTGTACAGCTCGTCGCGCAGGGGGTCGAACACCACGGCGTGGATCGGCACGCCCTTTTCCAGCAGCGCGATGGAGACGCTGAAGTGCGGGATGCCGCGCAGGTAGTTGTGGGTGCCGTCCAGCGGGTCGATCACCCAGGTCAGCGGGCCCTTGCCGATCGCGCCGCTTTCCTCGGCGAGGATCGCGTGGTCGGGATAGGCGCGGCGCAGTTCCTTGATGATTTCCGCCTCGGCCAGCTTGTCGACTTCGGAGACGAAGTCCATCTGCTGCTTCTCGACGATGTTCAGCCCGTCGATGCGGTTCATGTAGCGCAGGATCACATTGCCTGCTGAACGCGCGGCGCGCGCCGCGATCGTGACGTGTGGTCTGGCCATGGGTATCGACTTTGGAAGAGAGCGGGTTTGCGGCCGGCGATTCTAGCAGAGGCGAGCCCCGGGCGCCCTTGTCCACTATCCTTGTCGACCCGCACCGCCAATCCGCCCAGCGCATGACCGATCTCCACGACCTCGCCGCCCGCATCCGTTACGTGCTGGTGCGCACCTCGCATCCGGGCAATATCGGCAGCGCGGCGCGGGCGATCCGCACGATGGGCTTCCAGCGACTGGAGCTGGTGACGCCATACCGCTTCCCCGACCCGGAGGCCAACGCGCTGGCTGCGGGCGCGGACGACGTGCTGGCCGGGGCCGGCATCCACGGCGAACTGGTCGATGGCCTGGCCGGCACCAGCTTGGCGCTGGGCTTGTCGGCGCGCCGGCGCGGGGTGAATCTGCCGGAAGTTTCCCCCCGCGAGGCGGCGCAACGGGTGTTGGCCGCGGCGATGCGCGGGGAGCAGGTGGCGCTGGTGTTCGGCAACGAGCGCACCGGGCTGGAGAACGAGGAACTGGCGCGCTGCCACGCGATGGTGCGGATTCCCAGCGTGGACGACTTCAGTTCGCTGAACCTGTCGCAGGCGGTGCAGGTGATGGCCTACGAGGTGCGCCTGGCGCTGCTGGGCGACGACTTGCCCGCGCCACCGCCCGAGCACGACGAGCCGCCGGCCGACGCCGCGCAGATGGAGCAGTTCTACCGCCACCTGGGGCAGACCCTGGACGACATCGAATTCCACAAGGGCCGCGAACCCACCACGATCATGCTGCGCCTGCGCAAGCTGTTCCAGCGCGCCCAGCCGGACGAACGCGAGTTGCGCGTGCTGCACGGCATCCTGGCGGACGCACAGCGGATGGCCGGGCTGGCGAAAGATCGGTAAGTAGCTTGCTTGCTCCCTCCCCTAGTGCAGCAGGGGAGGGCCGGGGTGGGGTGCTCTTTGCCTTACTGCTCGTCGTCGGACGGTTCCAGCGACGGTGCCGGCGTGACCAGCAGCTTGTCGATGCGGGCGCCGTCGAGGTCGACCACCTCGAAGCGGATGCCGTGCCAGGCGAACACTTCGCCGGTCTGCGGCACGTGACCCAGCGCCGTCATCACCATGCCGGCGACGGTGCGGAAATCGTGTTCGTCCTCGCCCGGCAGCGTACTGATCTGCAGCAGTTCGCGCAGGTCGTCGGTGGGCAGGCTGCCGTCGATCAGCCAGCTGCCATCGGCGCGCTGCATGATCGGGCTGGCCTCGTTGCCGCCGCCGTGGCCGATCTGGCTGGCGCCCACCACGGCCGCCAGCAGGTCGTTGACGGTGACCACGCCCTCGATGTCGCCGTACTCGTCGACCACCAGGGCCAGCGGCGTCTCGGCGTCGCGGAATTCCTCCAGCAGGTCCAGCGCGCGGGCGGCGGCGGGCACGAACAGGGGTTTCGACAGGTGTTCGAACAGTTCGGGCATGCCTTCGGCGAAGCTGTGCAGCAGGCGCTTGACCTCGACCACGCCGACCACGTCGCTCTCGTCGCCGCGATAGACCGGGTAGCGCGAATACGGCGTTTCGCGCAGCACCTCGATGTTTTCCTCGCGGGTGCCGGCGATGTCCAGCCAGGCGATGCGCATGCGCGGGGTCATCACGCTGTCCACCGTGCGGTCGCCCAGGCGCAGCACCCGGTTCACCATGTTGTGCTCATCCGGGTCCAGCACGCCCTGTTCGGCGCTCTCGGCCACCAGCAGGCGGATCTCCTCCTCGGTGACCATGCCGCTACCGAGCTGGTTGACCCGCAACATGCGCAGCAGCAGGTTGCTGGAATGGTTCAGCAGCCACACGAACGGCGCGGTGATCCGCGACAGCACCAGCATCGGGATGGCCACGTAGGAGGCCACCTTCTCCGGCGAGGCCAGCGCCAGCCGCTTGGGCACCAGCTCGCCGAACACGATCTGGATGTACGAGATCAGCACGAAGCCGAGCACGATGCCGATGATCCGCGCGTAGGGCAGCAGCCAGGTCAGGCGCGTGCCCTCCAGGGCGGCGGCAATGTGGCCGCCCAGCGCGTCGCCGGCGATCGCGCCGGTGATCAGCATGACCAGGGTGATGCCGACCTGCACGGTGGACAGGAAATGCTCCGGCGCCTCGGCGTGGCGCAATGCCGCGGCTGCCTTGCGGCTGTTCAGGGCCATCTGCTTGAGGCGGCTCTTGCGCGAAGCCACCAGGGCCATCTCCGACAGCGCGAAGAAGCCGTTGCACAGGGCCAGGACGAGGACGAGCGCGATTTGGGTCAGCATCGCGGCGATGATGGGGGAGGGTGCATGGGCACAGTGTAAGTGGTGTTGACCCTGCGCATCACCCCGCCGATGGATGCGGATTGATGCAGGGCAGCACGGCAGTCCTGTAACATCCCGGTCATTCCGTTCGATCAGGCGTGGCCCGCATGTTTTCACTGCAGACGATTTTCGGCAAAGGCGACAAGTTCTACGGTTTGCTCGAACAGAGCGCCGAGACCGCCCACGAAAGCGCCAAGGCGCTGCACGAACTGCTGACCCGGCCGGGCGCCGAGCAGGTGATGGCCGCGTTCGCGGTGACCCGGGCGCGCGAAAAGGAACTGGCTGCGCAGATCAGCGAAGGCCTGGTCAACACCTTCGTGACCGCGCTGGATCGCGAGGACATCGAGGCCCTGAACTCCGCTCTGTACAAGATTCCCAAGACCGTGGAGAAGTTCGCCGAGCGCTACGAGATCGTGGCCGGGCGCCTGGTCGGTGTGGATTTCGCCCAGCGCGCGCTGGTGCTGGAACAGTCCAGCGCGGTGGTGGTGCAGATGGTGCACGAGCTGCGCCGCGGCCTGCGCATCGACCCGGTGAAGAAGCTGCAGGATCGCCTGCAGGCGCTGGAGTCCGAAGGCGACCGCATGCTGCTGGCGCCGTACCGCACGCTGTACGTGGAGGGCGGCGACGTGATGCGGGCGATGTTGTCCAAGGATCTGTTCGAGCTGATCGAGAAGGCCATCGACAAGTGCCGCGACGTCGGCAACATCGTCTATTCGATCGTGCTGAAGAACTCCTGAGGCCACGCCCGTGACCCTGTGCATTGCAACCCGGCATGCGACGCCGTGCGGGATTTCCCCCAGCTGCGGTGAACGCCCATGAGCATCGTCATCGCGGTGGTGGTGATCGCGCTGGCCTTCACCTACATCAACGGTTTCCACGATACCGCCAACTCGATCGCCACCGTGGTGGCGACCAAGGTGCTGACGCCGGGGCAGGCCGTGCTGATGGCGGCCGGCACCAACCTGGTCGGCGCGTTCATGGGCACGGCGGTGGCTGCCACGATCGCCTCGGGGCTGATCAATGCCGGCGTCATCGAGATGAGTTCGCAGTTGCTGATCTGCGCGCTGCTGGCGGCGATCGTGTGGAACCTGATCACCTGGTGGCTGGGCCTGCCGTCCAGCTCCAGCCATGCGCTGGTCGGTTCGCTGGTCGGTGCGGCGATCGCCGCGTCTGGCAACAACTTCGATTCGGTCATCTGGGTCGAGGGCAGCGTGCTCAAGGGCCACGGCGTGATCCCCAAGGTGATCATCCCGATGGTGCTGTCGCCGCTGGGCGGTTTCGTCATCAGCTTCCTGCTGATGGGGGCGCTGTACGCACTGCTGGCCTGGTTTGCCAACCGGCAGGGCTGGTTGCGCCGATTCGGGCGCACGCCGTTCGTCAACGCGTTCTTCGGCAAGGCGCAGATCCTGTCGGCTGGCGCGATGGGCGTGGCGCACGGCATGAACGACGCGCAGAAGAGCATGGGCATCATCGCGCTGGCGCTGGCCGGCGGCACCGCCGCCCACCAGTTCGACCAGCTGCCGCACTGGCTGGGCTTCCTGCGCATCGACGGTAATCCGGCCGGCGGTTTCGAAATCCCGGTCTGGGTAAAGGTGGTGTCCGCACTGACCATGGCCGCGGGCACGGCCGGCGGTGGCTGGCGCATCATCAAGACGCTGGGCCACAAGATGGTCAAGCTGCACCCGATCAATGGCTTCGCCGCCGAAACCAGTTCCGCCATGGTGATCCTGGTGGCGTCGGTGTTCGGCATTCCCGTGTCGACCACCCACAACGTGTCCGCCTCGATCATGGGCGTGGGCGCGGCGAAGCGTTTCAACGCGATCCGCTGGTCGGTGGTGGAGCGGATGGTGTGGGCGTGGATGCTGACCCTGCCGATCACCGCGCTGCTGGCCTACGGCCTGGTGCTGCTGTTCCGGCTGGTGTCCTGAACGAAGTTTCGGCTACAGCGAATCGCTGCTGTTGGCGATGAGCTGTTCCAGTTCGTCGCCCAGCGTGCCCAGCTCGCCGACCACGCGTTGCAGCTCGGCCTGGTCGAGGAATTCATAGGGGCGGTTTTCGCACAGGTGCAGGTAGGGCGAGCCGTCCAGGTCGGCGACCGCGAGGAAACCGGTGCGCTGTTGCCAGTTGAAGCGCAGGCAGCGGTTCGGGTCGGTGCCGGCCAGCGGACCCACCGGCGTGGAGATGCGCAGATAGCGTCGTCCCGCCTCGTCCTCGAGCTCGGCCAGGTAGATCCCCTGGCAGCGATCCTGGGCCAGCTGCAGGTCGAAGCTGATCAGGTAGGGGTCGTTGTGGCGCAGCTCGTGCAGGCTGCCGATGTGGGAACGCACGGCTTCGAAGTGGCGCATGGTGCGGCTTCCGCTGGCGAAGGTCGGAAGCTACTCTGACACGGATTCCCCTGCGTCGCGTGAACCATGAATGATGCCGCCGCCCGCATCTACGCCGCCATCGCCGCCATTCCGCAAGGACGCGTGGCCAGCTACGGCGCGATCGCCGCGCGCGCCGGCCTGCCCGGTCGCGCGCGCCTGGTCGGTCGGCTGCTGGGCGAAGTGCCCGACGGCATGGAACTGCCGTGGTACCGCGTGCTGCGCTCCAGCGGGCACATCGCGATGCCGCCGGGCAGCCGCGGCTTCCGCGAACAGTCGCGCCGCCTGCGCGCCGAAGGCGTCGAGGTAAAGAACGGCCGCGTCCCCCCGTCGCGTTTCGGCCTCGACGCCGATCTCGACCACGCGCTGTGGGGCCCCCCGCTCCCATAAAGCCAAAGCGCCTCTTGCCTTCGCCTCCTCTCCCGCTTGCGGGAGAGGATTGAGGAGAGGGAAGCGCCAACAAGCCAAAGCGCCCCTTGCCTTCGCCTCTTCTCTCCGCCCACGGGAGGGGAGAAGCCCCCTGTCATCGCCAACCCACACGCCCTCGCGTGTCCCGCGCACACCCGCTTGCGCGAAGCGGCGCCCCTGCATTTGCTAGCATTCCCGGAATGCCTACTTCCCTCGACATTCTTCAAAGCGTTTTCGGCTATCCCAGTTTTCGCGGCCAGCAGCAGGCGGTGGTCGAGCATCTGGGCGAGGGCGGCGATGCACTGGTATTGATGCCCACCGGCGGCGGCAAGTCGCTGTGCTACCAGATCCCCGCCTTGCTGCGCCAAGGCACCGGCATCGTGGTGTCGCCGCTGATCGCGCTGATGCAGGATCAGGTCGACGCCTTGCGCGAGGCCGGCGTGGCGGCGGCGTTTCTCAATTCCAGCCTGGCGGGGGACCAGCAGCGCGAGGTCGAGCGGCAGCTGCTGGCCGGTGAGCTGAATTTGCTCTACGTGGCGCCGGAGCGATTGCTGACCTCACGCTTCCTCGACCTGCTCGAACGCACCGAAGTGGCGCTGTTCGCGATCGACGAGGCGCACTGCGTGTCGCAATGGGGCCACGACTTCCGCCCCGAATATCGCGAACTGGCGATCCTGCACCAGCGCTTCCCCGACGTGCCGCGCATCGCGCTTACCGCCACCGCCGATCCGCGCACCCGCGAGGAAATCGTCGAGCGCCTGTCACTGCAGGACGCGCGGCAATTCGTCTCCAGTTTCGACCGGCCCAACATCGGCTACCGGGTCGGCCAGCGCCACAACGCGAAGCGCCAGCTGGGCGAGTTCCTGCTCGGCCACGAGGGCGAGTCCGGCATCGTGTACTGCCTGAGCCGGCGCAAGGTGGACGACACCGCCGCGTGGCTGGCCGAATCGGGCATCGAGGCGCTGCCGTACCACGCCGGCCTGGATGCAGCCACGCGTGCGAAGAACCAGCAGCGTTTCCTGCGCGAGGACGGCGTGGTGATGGTGGCCACGGTCGCCTTCGGCATGGGCATCGACAAGCCCGACGTGCGCTTCGTGGCGCATCTGGACCTGCCGCGCAGCATCGAGGGTTACTACCAGGAAACCGGACGCGCCGGCCGCGATGGCCTGCCCGCCGAGGCGTGGATGATCTACGGCCTGTCCGACGTGGTCACCATGAGCCAGATGATCGCGCAGTCCGAATCGGCCGACGAGCGCAAGCGGGTCGAGCGGCAGAAGCTGGAATCCCTGCTGGCCTACGCCGAGGCGATCGACTGTCGCCGCCAGCTGCTGCTGGGCGCGTTCGGCGAAAGCTATCCCGGCCTCTGCGGCCATTGCGACAACTGCGTGGCGCCACCGAAAACCTGGGACGCCACGGTGCCCGCGCAGAAGGCATTGTCGGCGGTGTACCGCACCGGCCAGCGCTTCGGCTCCGGCCACGTCATCGCGGTGCTGCGCGGCGAGGAGAGCGAGCGCGTGCTGAGCTTCGACCACCATCGCCTGAGCACCTTCGGCATCGGCGCGGAGCTGGACGACAAGCAGTGGCGCTCGGTGTTCCGCCAGTTGCTGGCGGCCGGCCTGCTCGAAGCGGACGCCGAAGGCTACGGCACGCTGCGCCTCACCGCCGCCAGCCGCGCCGTGCTCAGCGGCGGCAAGCAGGTGAGGCTGCGCGAGGACGCCCGCCCCGAACGCGCCACCCGGCGCCGGCGCGACAGCAAGCTGGTCACCGGCGATCCCCGTCATGGCGGCAGCCTGGGCATCGAGGCCTACGAGCAGCCGATGTGGGACCAACTGCGCGCGCTGCGCACCCAACTGGCGAAACAGCAGGGCGTGCCGCCCTATGTGGTGTTCCACGACGCCACCTTGCTGGCGATGCTGCGGGCGTTGCCGGCCAACGAGGACGAGCTGGCCAGCGTCAGCGGGGTGGGCGAGGCCAAGCTCAAGCGCTACGGCCGCGACTTCCTCGCGGTGATCAACGCGGCGGACTAGTTTTCGCCGCGGCGCACCGGTGGCGTCACCGATGATCCGCAAACGCCCGGCGCACGGCAGCGTCCGGGCGCCGTCATCCGTTCCGCAAGCAGCATCGGAGCGCGGTTCCAGCGAGGTTTTCGGATCATGCTTGGCGAAACATGACAGCGCTGTCATAGTAGCCCCCGATGGCGTCAGGTGCAGGGGCGGGCAGGGGTGGGCACGGGCAGTCCGTGTCGGTTCCTGCATACGTATTCAGCCGGACAGCGCCGCACGTACACCGCAGAATCGACTGCGATGACTGGTCATGACGTTGGGGAGACGCGATGAGCACGATGGATGCAACCGGAGATGGCCTGGGGCGGCACGCCACGGCGCGCGTGGTACTGATTTCGGCGGCGGCCGCGCTGGGCGGATTCCTGTTTGGCTTCGACACGGCCGTGATCAACGGCGCGGTCGACGCGATCCGCGGCAGCTTCGCGCTGGACGCGGCCCAGATCGGCTTCGCGGTGTCCTGTGCCCTGCTCGGTTCGGCGCTGGGCGCCTGGTATGCGGGCATGCTGGCCAACCGCTTCGGCCGCGTGCGCACCATGCAGGTGGCGGCGGTGCTGCTGGTCGCCAGCGCGATCGGTTCGGGCATGGCCACCGCGGTGTGGGACCTGATCCTGTGGCGACTGGTCGGCGGCATCGGCGTGGGCGTGGCCTCGGTGATCGCTCCCACCTACATCGCCGAGGTATCGCCGGCAAACATTCGCGGCCGGCTCGGCTCGATGCAGCAGCTGGCGATCGTGCTGGGCATCTTCGCCGCCCTGCTCAGCGATGCCTGGCTGAGCGGTGCAGCGGGCGGAGCCAGCCAGCCGCTGTGGCTGGGCCTGGCGGCGTGGCGCTGGATGTTCCTGGTGGCCACCCTGCCGGCGCTGGTCTACGGCGTGCTGGTGCTGGGCGTGCCGGAATCGCCGCGCCACCTGGTGGCCAAGGGCCGCATCGACGAAGCCCGCATCGTGCTGCGCAAGGTGCTGAACATGCACAGCGAGGCAGCGCTGGACAGCAAGCTGCATGACATCGAAGGCAGCCTGCGTTCGGAACACAAGCCGCGCCTGAGCGACCTGCGCGGCAAGGCGGCCGGGCTGTTGCCGGTGGTCTGGATCGGCATCCTGCTGTCGGTGTTCCAGCAGTTCGTGGGCATCAACGTGATCTTCTACTACTCGTCCACCCTGTGGCATTCGGTGGGCTTCAGCGAGGCCGACTCGTTCACCATCACCGTGGTCACCTCGATCGTCAACGTGCTGGTGACCCTGGTCGCCATCGCGCTGGTCGACAGGATCGGCCGCAAGCCGCTGTTGGTGGTCGGCTCGGCGGGCATGGCGATTACCCTGGGCGTGATGGCGTGGTGCTTCTCGCAGGCCACCGGCAGCGGTGCGGAGCTGAGCCTGCCCGGCTCGGTTGGCATGGTGGCCCTGGTCGCGGCGAACGCCTACGTGGTGTTCTTCGGCGTCAGCTGGGGCCCGGTGGTCTGGGTGCTGCTGGGCGAGATGTTCCCCAATTCGATTCGTGCCACCGCGCTGGCGGTGGCCGCCGCGGCGCAGTGGCTGGCCAACTTCGCCATCACCAGCAGCTTCCCCGCACTGGCCGAACTGGGCCTGACCTTCGCCTACGGCCTGTATGCCGGCTTCGCCTTGCTGTCGCTGCTGTTCGTATTATCAGGCGTGCGCGAGACCCGCGGCGTCGAACTGGAGGACATGCGCGCATGAACGCCTTCCCGCAAAAAAAGCCGGCCGCGGTGCAGCTGGCCTGCGCCGCGCGCGAGCAGCGAAGGAGCCGATACGACGCGCGCCGCGCAAACCGGCTAGGATTCGGAAACGACGGCACGGCGCCGTCGCAAGGGATGCCGGCGGATCGCGTTGCGGATGAAGGCAAAGGCCACTTCAATCGACATTGCCCACCTGGCCGGGGTATCCCAGGCCACGGTGTCGCGTGCGCTGCGTGGCAGCCCGCTGGTCAATGAGGAAACCCGGCGGCGCATCCAGGCCGCCGCCGACCAGCTCAACTACAAGGTCGACAAGAACGCGTCCAACCTGCGCAAGATGCACACCGGCACGCTGGCGCTGCTGTTCTTCGAGGACCCCACCGCCGACGAGTCGCACATCAACCCGTTCTTCCTGTCGATGCTGGGCTCGATCACCCGCGCCTGTGCCCTGCAGGGTTACGACCTGCTGATCTCGTTCCAGCAGTTCTCGCACGACTGGCATGCCGACTTCGCCGACAGCAAGAAGGCCGACGGGCTGATCCTGCTGGGCTACGGCGATTACCTGGCCTATACCGACAAGCTGGAAAAACTGGTCGGCCAGGGCACCCGCTTCGTGCGCTGGGGCGCGGTGCTGCCCGACCAGCCCGGCGTGTCGATCGGTTGCGACAATTTCGCCGGCGGCCTGGCGGTGGCCGAGCACCTGCTCGAGCGCGGCTGTCGCCGCATCGCGTTCCTGGGCGATGCCTCCAGCCACTACCCGGAATTCTTCGGCCGCTATCGTGGCTACGTGCAGGCGCTTGAACAGGCCGGCATCGCGGTCGATCCGGACCTGCAACAGAACGCCGAAAGCACCGAGCATTCGGGCTACGAGGCGATGCGCGGACTGATCCTCAACGAAACCGGCTTCGATGCCGTGTTCGCTGCCAGCGACCTGATCGCGATCGGTGCGATGCGCGCACTGAGCGACCACGGCCTGCGGGTGCCGCAGGATGTCGCGCTGGCTGGCTTCGACGACATCGCCACCGCCAGCTTCGTCAACCCGCCGCTGACCACCGTGCTGCAGGACACCCGCCAGGCCGGCGAGGTGCTGGTCGACAGCCTGCTCGGCCTGATCCGGGGCGAGCCGGTGGACAGCGAAGTGCTGCCGGTGAAGCTGATGGTGCGCCGCTCCAGCCTGCGCTGATGAAGGCCTGGCCGGCCGCCGTTGCGGCTGGTGCGGGTGATCCCGTAGTCTGCGGAGGTTGTCCGGGTTCCTCCGCATGACAGGATCGAGAGCGCCATGGATCGCACCACGTCCGAGCTGGAATTTCACCAGGTGTTCGAGCGCATCACCGATGCGTACGTGGCGCTGGATCGGGACTGGCGCTACATCTACCTCAATGCGAAGGCCTGCGAGTTTTTCGGTCGCCGGGTGGAAGACCTGATCGGCCGGCACATCTGGACCGAATTCCCCGAAGGCGAGGGCCAGCCGTTCCAGCGCGCCTACGAACAGGCGATGGCCGACCAGCAGCCGCGGCAGATCGAGGCCTGGTATCCGCCGTACCAGCGCTGGTTCGAGAACCGCATCTATCCTTCGGCGGAAGGCCTGACCATCTACTTCCTCGACATCACCGAACGCAAACGGGCCGAACAGGAATTGCTGCAGCACCAGCGCATGTTGTCGCAGGCGCAGCAGGTGGCGCACGTCGGCAGCTGGGAATGGGACATCGCGGAAAACCGGGTGACCTGGTCGGAGGAGCTGTATCGCATCTATGGGGTGACGCCGGCGCGGCACGCCGCCACGTTCGAGTCCTACCTGGCGCTGGTGCATCCGCAGGATCGCGAACGCGTGCAGCAGACGATCGCCCAGGCCGTGACCGGAACGCAGCCATTCGAGTTCGAGGAACGCATCGTGCGTCCGGACGGCGCGGTGCGCACCCTGCTCAGTCGCGGCATGGTCGAGGTCGACGCCGCCGGTCGCGCCGTGCGCCTGATGGGCGCCTGCCAGGACATCAGCGAACGCAAGCGCGCCGAACAGCTGGAGGCCGGCCAGCACGAAATCCTGGCCGGCATCGCGGCGCAGCGTCCGCTGGCGCAAAGCCTGGCGCAGATCGCCCACCTGCACGAGGCGATGAACCCCGGCGCGCTGTGCTCGCTGCTGCTGCTCGACGAAAGCGGGCAGCACGTGCTGCACGGTGCCGCGCCGAGCCTGCCCGAGGCCTACAGCCGCGCCCTGCATGGCCTGGAAATCGGCGAAGCCAGGGGTTCCTGCGGCACCGCTGCGTGGCGGCGCGAGCGCGTGGTGGTGGCCGACATCGCCAGCCATCCGTATTGGGCCAACTACAAGTCGCTGGCGCTGGCGCACGGCCTCAAGGCGTGCTGGTCCACGCCGGTGCTGGGCAGCGGCGGCAAGGTGCTGGGCACCTTCGCGGTGTATTTCCGCGAACTGCGCGAGCCACGTCCGGAAGAGCTGTACAGCATCGACCGCATGTTGCCGCTCACCGGCGTGGCGATCGAAAGCGAGCAGCTCATCCGCCGCCTGCGCGAGCGCGACCGCTTCTTCGAGATGTCGCTGGAAATCTTCTGCATCATCGATCCGGCCACGCAGCGGCTGGTGCAGTTCAACCCCTCGTTGCCGCGCGTGACCGGCTACTCCGCCGACGAATTGAAGTCGCGCAGCTACCGCGAATTCCTGCGCGTGGAAAGCGACGTGTTCGACGTCGATCCGATGCAGCAACTCGATGCGGCCGGCCAGCGCATGCACGATTTCGTCAGCCGCTGCATCTGCCGCGACGGCAGCGAACGACAGCTGGAGTGGGTGTCGTTCGTGGCGCCCGACGGGCTGGTCTATGCCGTGGCGCGCGACATCACCGAGCGGCGGCGGGTCGAGGCCGAACTGGCCTACGCCTCCAGCCACGACCCGGTCACCGGCCTGCAGCACCACCTGCTGCTGGAACACGCACTGGCGGAAATCCTGTGCTATCCGAACGTACCGGCGTCGGTGCTGGTGGTGGGCCTGGACCGCTTCCAGCTGGTCAACGCCTCGGTCGGTCATCCCACCGGCGACGACGTGCTGCTGCGCCTCGCCACCCGGTTGCAGACGGCGCTGGGCGGGCGCGGCCGGATCGCCCGTTTCGCCGGTGACGAATTCATGGTGACGGTCGCCGGGATGCCTCCCGCCGCGGTGCTGGAGCTGGCCGAGGTGCTGCGGGCGGTGGTGGCCGAGCCGATCGAGGGCGAGGATTACCGGCTGCTGCTGACCGCCAGCGTGGGCGTCAGTCATTCGTCCGCGCATGGCACCGATGCGAGGAACCTGCTGCGCCGCGCCGAGGCGGCGATGAGTCAGGCCAAGCAGGAAGGGCGCGACCGCGTCTGCGAATTTTCGCTGGCGCAGATGCAGGAACTGGAAGACCGCCTGCTGCTGGGCAATCACCTGCGCGATGCGATCCGGCTGGGCGAGCTGGAGCTGCACTACCAGCCGCAGCATGCTGCCGCCGACCTGCGGCTGACCGGTTTCGAGGCGCTGCTGCGCTGGAACTGCCGCCAGCTCGGGCAGGTTTCACCGGCCCGCTTCATCCCGATTGCCGAAGCGCTCGGCCTGATGCACGAGATCGGCGGCTGGGTGCTCGACGTGGCCTGCCGGCAGGTGCGCGAATGGCTCGACCTGGGCTATCGCGACTTCACCGTCGCGGTGAATGTGTCGGCCCAGCAACTGCAGCGGCCCGGGCTGCTGGCCCAGGTGGCCGCTTCGCTGCAGCGACATGCCGTGCCGCCGGCGATGCTGGACATCGAGATCACCGAAAGCTCGCTGATGGAAAACGTGGGGCGGGTACAGCGCACCCTGGCCGAGCTGAAGGCGCTGGGCATCAAGCTGTCGCTGGATGATTTCGGCACCGGCTATTCCAGCCTGGCCTACCTCAAGCAATTCCCGATCGACAAGCTGAAGATCGACCAGATCTTCGTGCGCGACCTGCCGCAGGACGCCGCGGATGCAGCGATCGTGCGCACCATCATCGCGGTGGCGCACGAGCTGCACATGGGCGTCGCAGCCGAAGGCGTGGCGACCGCGGAACAGGCGCAGTTCCTCGTCGGCGCCGGCTGCGACGAACTGCAGGGCCACCATCTCGGTCACGCCCTGAGCGCCAGCGACGCAGCCCGGCGCCTCGACGCCGCGCGCGGCTAGCGGTTCTCCGCGGGCACCGGCAGTCCCTGGATCAGCCGCTTCGCCAGCCGTGGCTGGCGCAATTGCTCCAGCCACCAGCTCAGCGCGCGACCTTCCTGGTCGCTGCGCCAGGCGACGTAGACCGTGTTCGGTTCGCGCGGCTCGCTCATGCTCTTCTCGACCAATTGGCCACTCCGCAGCAGGGCGCTGGCACGATGTCGCGGCAGCCAGCCCGCGCCCAGGCCATCGCGCTGGGCAAGGATCTTGGCGCGCATGCTGGGCACCGCCAGCGTCGCCTGCCCAGCGACGATGCCGTAAGCGCGGCCGACGTTGCGCGAGGAGTCGGCCACCACCACCGAACGATGGGCGCCGACCGCATCCTGTGACAGCGGCTCGGTGGCTTTCGCCAGCGGGTGTCGCGGCGATACGGCGAACACCCAGTCCATCGTGCCGAGCTCGAACCAGCGCAGCTTGGGCATCGCCGGCGGCTCGTTGGTGGCGCCGACCACCAGTTCCGCCCGGCCTTCGCGCAAGGCTTCCCAGGTGCCGCCGAGCACCTCGTGGGTGAGGCGCAGGCGCACGCCGGACTGCAACGCATCGAACGCACGGATCACCGGCAGCAACGTCTCGAACTCCAGGATCTCGTCGGTGACGATGTGCAGCCGGTCTTCCCAACCGTTGGCCACCTGCTTCACGCGCTGGTTCAAGCGGGCCACGTCCTGCACCAGCCGCGCGGCCTCGTGGGTGAGCAACTCGCCCGCCGGGGTGAGTTGCAGGCGGTAGCGGCGGCGGTCGAACAGCAGCGCGTCGAAACGTGTTTCCAGCTGGCGGGCCGCATGCGAGACGGTCGAGGGCGCCTTGCCCAGGTGCGCGGCCGCGCGGGACAGGCTGCCGGTGCTGCGGATCGCCTCCAGCAGGGCCAGTTCGTCGTCGGACAACATGTGCAACTCCTTCGAACGAGTTCGTCGAAACGATGGTACGGCAAACCCCGTGCCGGCGATCAGGATGGCTCCACTGAAACACCACCCATCGCTGGAGCACATCATGAATCGTTTCGAAGGCAAGTCCGTACTCGTCACCGGTGGCAGCAGCGGCATCGGCCTGGCCGCCGCCCATGCGTTCGCCGCCGAAGGCGCGCGCGTCATCATCACCGGCCGCGACAGCGCCGCGCTGGCCGAGGCCAGGGCAGCGCTGGGCGGCAACACCATCGCCCTGCGCAACAATGCCGGCGTGGTCGCCGAGGTGAAGGACCTGGCTGCCGCGCTGGCCAGCCAGCAGATCCGCCTCGACGCCGTGTTCATCAACGCGGGCATCGCGAAGTTCGCCTCGCTCGCCGATGTCGACGAGGAGCTGTGGAACCAGGGCTTCGACACCAACGTCAAGGGCGCCTACTTCCAGATCCAGGCCTTGCTGCCGCTGCTCAATGCGGGCGCCTCGATCGTGCTGAACGGTTCGATCAACGCGCACATCGGCATGCCGAATTCGTCGGTCTACGCCGCCAGCAAGGCCGCACTGATCTCGCTGGCCAGGACACTGTCGGCCGAACTGTTGCCACGCGGCGTGCGCGTCAACGTAGTCAGCCCCGGCCCGATCAGCACGCCGCTGTACGGCAAGCTGGGCATGGATGCCGCGACTCTGGAAGCCACCGCCGCCCAGATCCAGGGCCAGGTGCCGCTGGGCCGTTTCGGCACGCCGCAGGAAGTGGCGGCCACCGTGTTGCATCTGTCGGCTGCGGAATCGTCCTTCATCGTCGGCAGCGAAATCATCATCGACGGCGGCATGAGCCAGTTGTAAGGCAAGGCGGGCGCGCCGGAGCGTCGTATTGATCAAGGTCTGGCGTGTTCCGGCAAGACCGGCGGCGATCCGTACGCGATCGTCGCCTTCCGGTGGTACCCGTCACTCACGCAGGAAATCCCATGAACAGCTCATTGCAGGGCAAGATCGTCCTGGTCACCGGCGGCAGCGCCGGCATCGGCCTGGCCACGGCCAGGGCTTTCATCGACGCCGGTGCGTTCGTCTACATCACTGGCCGGCGCCAGCCGGAGCTGGATGCGGCGATCGCCGCGCTGGGCCCGCAAGCCGTGGGCATTCGCGCCGACGCGGTCAGTCTGGATGACATCCGTCGCGTGTTTTCGCGGGTCGCCGAAGATCATCGCCGGCTCGACGTGCTGTACGCGAACGCGGGCTTCTACGAGTTCGGCCGCTTGGGTGACATCACCGAGGAACACGTCGATCGCAGTTTCGACACTAATGTGCGCGGGCTGGTCTTCGCGGTGCAGGGCGCGCTGCCACTGATGCGCGACGGCGGCTCGGTGATCCTCACCGGCTCGATCGTGGCCACCCGGGGCGCCGAGGCCTTCAGCATCTACGCCGCCAGCAAGGCGGCCGTGCGCTCGCTGGCGCGCAGCTGGGCGGTGGAACTGAAGGACCGCGGCGTGCGCGTCAACGTGGTCAGCCCCGGCCCGATCGACACCCCCGGACTGGGCGGCCTTGCCGGCGAGCCGGCCAACCTGGTGCCGCTGAAACAGCACCTGGCCTCGACCGTGCCGATGGCACGCATGGGCCGACCGGAGGAAGTGGCCCATGCCGTGCTGTTCCTGGCCTCGGACGAGGCCAGCTTCATCACCGGTGCCGAGCTGACCGTCGATGGCGGGGCCAGCCAGCTCTGAGGCAAGCCGATCCTTTCGTCCAGGGGGCGGCCCGTTTGTTACATGCGTGAGGGCCGCAGCGGCCGATGACTCGCGCACATCCGTGACGTCATCTGAAATTGTGACTTGACAGAAACAGCCTAGGCAGATAAATTGCGGCCGTCATCGAGGAGACGGGCATGAAAACGCCGGAAGCAGGCATCGTTGCGCAACTGGGTACGGGTGAACTGGGTTTCCTGGTCACCGGCGTGCGCACGGCGATCTGGAACTCGATCGAGAAGGAGTTGCAGCCACTGGACATCACCGCTGCCCAGTTCGTGGTGTTCAACAGCATCGCCAAGGGACGCGGCAGCAGCATCGGCGAATTGTGCCGGGTGCTCGGCTACGACTCCGGCGCGATGACGCGGCTGCTGGACCGGATCGAGAAGAAGGGGCTGGTGCGCCGCGTGGCCAACCCGGAGGACCGGCGCAGCTACCTGATCGAACTGACCGAGGAAAGCGCGGTGCTGGTGCCCAGGGCGCGCCGTCTGGTGCAGAAGGTGTTCGGCCGCCTGCTGCAGGGCTTCAGCGAACGCGAGGCGGCGGCGCTCAAGTCGTCGCTGGAGAAGATCCTGGAAAACGCCGCAAGCACGGACTGACTCGTTTTTTCCGGCATATATCTGCCTAGGCTGTATTTGCACTTGAGGCTTTGAAGATGCTCCAGATTTCGCGCCGCTCCCCATCCGCCATGCCCGCGCGGGCCTGGTTGTCGCCACTGCCTGTCGTGATGCTGGTGCTTTCGCTGGCCGGCTGCGCCAGCATGGGCGGACTGCACACTCATGCCATGCCGATCGATCCGGCCGGGGTAGCGGCCAGGAACAGCCTGGCGGACACCGCGTTCTCTCCCGCCGCGTGGCCGCGCGAGCACTGGTGGAAGGGCTACGGCGATCCCCAGCTCGATCGCCTGATGGACGGCGCGCTCGGCGGCCAGCCCGGCCTGCGCATCGCCGAGGCACGGGTGCGCCAGGCGCAGGCGCTCGCCGAGGTGGCCGGTGCGTCGCTGTATCCGCAGGCGAATGCCAGCCTGCGCAGTACGCGTCAGCGCTTCAGCGAGAACGGCACGGTGCCGCCGCCGATCGCCGGCAGCTGGCAGACCATCAACGACCTGTCGCTGGGTGTCGGTTACGAGCTGGATTTCTGGGGCAGGAACCGGGCCGCGGTGGACGCGTCGCTGGGTCGCGCGAAAGCCGCCGAGGTGGATCTGCAGGCCGCGCGGCTGATGCTCACCACGGCGCTGGCGCGCACCTATCTGCGGCTCGACCTGGCCTGGGCGCAGCGCGATCTGGCGCAGGCCACGCTGAAGCAGCGCGAGCAGACCCTGGAACTGACCCGCCGGCGCGTCGCCGCCCAGATCGACTCGCAGCTGGAACTCACCCGGGCCGAAGCGGCGTTGCCGGCAGTGCGCGAACGCATCGCGGCGATCGACGAATCGATCGCCCTGATCGACAACCAGCTGGCAGCCTTGCAGGGCAAGGGGCCGGATGCCGGCCTGGGTATCGTCCGGCCGCGGCTGGCCAAGGTGGGCGAAGTCAGCCTGCCCAGCCAGCTGCCGGCCGAGCTGATCGGCCGCCGCCCCGACGTGGTCGCCGATCGCTGGCGGGTCGAAGCGGCCAGCCAGGACGTCAAGGTCGCGAAAGCGCGCTTCTATCCGAACATCAGCCTCAACGGCCTGGTCGGTCTGCAGAGCCTGGGCTTTGGCAACTTCCTCGACGCGGGCAGCCGCGTGCTTGGCGTGGGTCCGGCGATCTCGCTGCCGATCTTCGACGGCGGTCGCCTGCGCGGCAATCTCGGGGCGCAGCAAGCCGGCTACGACGTCGCGGTCGAGCACTACAACGCAACCGTGATCGCGGCGGTGCACGACGTGGTCGACCAGTTGGTATCGCTGCACTGGCTGCAACAGCGCGTGCACGAACAGGACCAGGCGCTGGCATTGAGCCAGCACGCCTGGGAGCTGGCCCGGGCGCGCTATCGCAGCGGATTGGCGAACTACCTGCAGGTGCTTGCGGCGGAAGGGCAGGTGCTGGCGCAGAAGCAGCAACTGCTCCAGTCGCAGTCGCGCCAGCGCGAACTGCGCCTGAACCTGATCCGCGCACTGGGCGGCGGCTACCAGCCCGCGGCCGCACCCGATCCCGTTTCCGTTGCCCAAGGGAGCCAACCATGAACACCGAAGCCAATACCACGCCGACACCGCCGCGCTCACGCGCCGGCCAGCTTCTCGGCATCGCCGTGGTGGTCCTTGCGCTGATCGCCGCCGCGCTGTGGTGGCTGCTGGCCGGCCAGTACCGCGAGACCACCGAAGACGCCTACGTCGACGGCAACGTGGTGGCGGTCACGGCCCAGGTCAGCGGCGTGGTCACCGCGATCGCCGCGGACAACACCGATCACGTCGATGCCGGCAGCAACCTGATCAAGCTCGACGACACCGATGCCCGGCTGGCGTTGGCTCGCGCCGAGGCGCAGCTGGCGCGGACGGTGCGCCAGGTGCATGCGCAATACGCCAACGTCGGCCAGACCCGCGCCAACCTGCGGTTGCGCCAGGTCGAGCTGACCCGCGCGAAGGCCGATCTGGCGCACCGCCGCGAGCTGCTCGCCAGTGGCGCGATCTCGGGCGAGGAGGTCAGGCACGCCGAGGACGCCGTGCGCGCCGCCACCGCCGGACTCGACGTCGCCACCCAGCAACTGGCCGGCAGCAGCGCGCTGGTCGGGCGCACCTCGATCGCCAGCAACCCGGACGTGCTGGCTGCGTCCTCGCAGGTGCGCGATGCCTGGATCGCCGTCCATCGCACCGAGGTGCCCGCGCCGGTCACCGGCATGGTGACCAGGCGCAACGTGCAACTGGGGCAGAAGATCAACCCGGGTGTGTCGTTGATGTCGGTGGTGCCGCTGGATCACCTGTGGGTCAACGCGAACTTCAAGGAGTCACAATTGCGGCATATCCGCATCGGCCAGAAAGTGGAACTGGTCGCCGACGTATACGGCAATGACGTGGTCTATCACGGCAGCGTGATCGGCCAGGAGCCGGGCACCGGCAGCGCGTTCTCGCTGCTGCCGGCGCAGAACGCCACCGGCAACTGGATCAAGGTGGTGCAGCGCGTGCCGATCCGCATCGCGCTGGACCCGCAACAGGTGGCGACACACCCGTTGCAGCTGGGCCTGTCGATGAAGGTCAGCGTGGCCACCCGCGATCGCGGCGGCAGCCGGCTGGTGATGCGCGATTCGGGCGACCACGGCTATCGCACCGACGTCTTCGCGCACGAGCTGGCCAGCGCCGATGCGGTCGTCGACCAGATCGTCGCCGCCAACCAGTAGATGCGCAGGAGAGCCTGGCCATGAATGCACGCGCGCCCGGATTCACGCTGTACGCCACGATCTTCGTGCTGACCGCGATCGAGTTCCTGCAGCTGAGCATGGTCGCCTTCGGCGCCGGCCCGATCATGGGCGAGGTGAGCATCACGCCGGAGGACTTCAGCCTGATCGCGGCGATCTATGCCAGCGTGGCGATCCTGGTGATCTCGATGCAGCGCTGGTTCGTCACCCGCCTGGGCGGTCGCCTGCTGATCCAGTGCGCCACGGCGATCTCCCTGCTCGGCGCGGTGTTGTGCGCGACTAGCCACGACTTCGCCTCGTTCCTGCTCGGCCGTTTCGTGATGGCGCTGGGCGGCGGCGCGCTGTTCACCTCGGCGCGCATGATCATCCACAACCGCCTGGCCGGGCCGAAGCGTTTCGTCGGCATCAAAAGCCTGGCCTACGGCGTCGCCTCGTGCATCGCCGCCGGCCCCTGGCTGGCCGCGCAGGCGGTATCGGCCGATACCTGGTCGGCGATCTTCTGGTTGCTGGCGCTGCTCGACGTGGCGGCCTTCCTGCTTGCCAGCCGCAGCCTGGACAACAGCCTGCGCGGCTACGAGCCCGGTCGCAGCGACTGGAACCCGTGGTTGCAGCTGTTGCTGGCCGGCGGCAGTTTCGGACTGCTGTATGCCCTGCAGCGTCTCTACTACGACTACTACGGCGATGCCGCGTTCGTGGCTGGCGTGCTGGTGCTGGCCGTCATCGCGCTGATTTTCTACGCGCATCACCAGCGGGTGCATGGTCGGCCGCTGCTGCATCTCGGCGGCATGCTGCACACCCGTTTCGTCGCCGGGGTCAGCCTGTTCCTGTTCGGCTACCTGATGCTGGGCGCGAACAACTACGTCATCCCGTCCATGCTGCTGCGCAGCCTGGGCTACTCATGGGAAACCGTGGGCCACTTCGAGGCGATCGGCGCGCTGGCGGCGGTGGTGACCTTCACGGTGGTGTCGAAGCTGCTGCCGAAGCACCCCTCGCCACGCAAGTTCTGGATCACCGGCTTCGTGGCGCTGGCCGCGTTCGGCCTCATGCTGGGCCGGATCGTTCCGTCGGCCAATCCCTGGCTGCACATTCTTCCCGCGCTGGCCTGTTACAACGTGTTCCTGCTGACCGTGCTGCCGATCACCGCGATGCAGGCGTTCCGCCAGATGGAGGGCGACGAGACACTGTTCTCCAATGCCCAGCAGGTGAAGAACATGCTGGCCCAGGGCGGCATCGCGCTGGGCATCACGCTCGCCACGCTGGGCCAGCAGTGGCGCACCACCGTGCACTACAACGTGCTCAACGCCCAGGTGGCGCCGGACAACCCCGCCTACCTCGACACCCTCCACCATCTGCAGGCTGCGCTGGCCGGCAGCGTCGGTCCTGCCCAGGCCGCGCAGATCGCGGTGGCCCGCGTGGCGCAGGCACTGGCGCAACAGTCGGCGCTGCTGGCGAACATCGACCACTTCATGCTGATCGCCGCGCTCGGCCTGTTGGGCATCGTGGTCACGCTGGTGCAGCGGGTGTTCCGCTGACGGTCGGCGGTCATCGGTACCCGCCTGGTCCGCGCGTTCGGGCAGCAGCGCAGGAAAGCAAGAAAAGGACAATGCGGCGCAAGAACGCGCAAGCCCCGCCGCCACGGCATGCCTAATCTCACCAGGTAACGACGAGGAGGAGCATCGCGATGAAGGCAGGCCACGTATCGCGCCCCGCCACGGGCGCCGCCCTGAGCGCCTTGCTGAGCGCGGCCTACCGCGCTGATCCGCGTGATCGGCTGATCTCGCCGATCGGCGACTGCGAATACAGCACGCTGTTCGGCCGCATTCCCGCGGCGCAGGCGGTCCTGCGCGTGGCTGCGCAGATCGAGCCGGAGCCGACGGCGGTGATGGACTGGTATCGCCAGGAACGCATTGCCGAGTTCGGCCACCTCACTGCCGAGCAACTGGTGTCGCTGGGCCGCGCCGAGGCGGTGGTCGTCTTCCTGTGCTCGATCCGCGATGGCCAACGTGACTGAACTCCCCGGCGCGCCGCGCCAGACCCTTGTCGACAAGGCGTGAGTTCATCTCCGGGCGCCAGGCTTGTCCGGATCGCGCGACGCCCGCACGGGCCGGCGGACGGCTGAAGAAGTTTTGCCAGGTTGCGTTGCGTTTGAGCCAGGTTGCGCAGCGATGGAGAAACATCGCAAGAAGCATTGACCGGGCGTCGGGCGAGGCGTTTCCTCGCCTTGTGACGATTCGTCGCGCTCTCCAGAAAGGCACTACCCCATGACCAGTCAGGATCAGGCACTCCACATTGACGTACCGGTCAAGCTGGACGAAGTCAGGAACGTATTCAGCATCGCCTCGCTTTCGTTCGAAGGCGACCTGCCCGCGGCACTGTTCCATGCAGGCCTGATTGTGAACGACATCGCGGCATGGCAGGCGAGGTCCCGCATCGTCGTGATCTTCCATACCAACGCAGGACACGCGACGCTGCACGACGAGGCGTACGACAGGGAGCGGCACATCTCGACCGGCAACCCGTACCGTGAGCTCATCGAGGACCTCATGGCCCGCGGCGTCGAATTCGAACTGTGCGGGGCCACGGCGCAGGCGCATGGCTGGGTCAACGCGGACACGTTGCCCGGCGTCAGGGTCAACACCGACGCCATGGCAAGGACGACACAACTCGTGCAGGAAGGCTTCGTGAAGATATCCGAGTCCTGAACGGCCGCGAGATCCCCGCAGGAGCCGCACATGCCATTGATCCAGACACCCTTCGACTTCCATTCCACCGCTGACCAGGTGCTGTCCGGCGTGAACCTCGCGGGGAAACGCGCGATCGTCACCGGCGCGTCTTCCGGCATCGGGGTGGAAACAGCACGCGCACTGGCGCGTGCCGGCGCACACGTCACGCTGGCCGTGCGGAATGTCGAGGCTGGCGAGCGCGTCGCGGCAGAAATCGCGGCGGCGGTCGAAGGGGCGAATGTCGCCACCCATCGACTTGACCTCGCCGAGATGACGAGCGTGCAGGCGTTCTGCGATGGCTGGTCGAAGCCGCTCCATATCCTGGTCAACAATGCAGGAATCATGGCCAATCCGGGACTGGAGCGGACCGGGCGCGGCTGGGAAGGACAATTTGCGACCAACTACCTCGGCCATTTCGCGCTGACGCTCGGTCTGAAGGACGCGATGGCCGAGGCCGCCGGTGCGCGCGTGGTCTGCGTCAGCTCAAGCGGGCATCTGCTGTCGCCCGTGATATTCGACGACCCGCATTTCAGGTTCCTGCGCTACGACCCGTTGACCGCTTACGGCCAGTCCAAGACGGCTTGCGTGCTGATGGCGGTGGAGATCGCGCGGCGCTGGGGCAACACCTGTGGCATCCAGGCCAACGCCCTGAACCCCGGGGCCATCCCGACCGGGTTGCAACGGCATGTCGGTGGATTGAGAACGCCTGAGGAGCGGCGCAAGACGATTGCACAAGGCGCGTCCACCTCCGTCCTGCTGGCGGCCTCGCCGTTGCTTGCGGACGTGGGCGGACGCTACTTCGAGGACTGCAACGAGGCCGCCGTGGTCAGCGAGCGTCCGGACGATTACACGGGTGTCGCGGCCTATGCCCTCGATGCGGAAAACGCCCTGCGCCTGTGGGAGATGTCGTTGTCGCTGCTGAGCCGATAGCCGCCGGCGACTACGCGACGACGATTCAATGCGCCGCGTCGAATGCCGCCGCCGGGCAGGCCGGTGCGCCCGATGCCGTGGCGGCGTGATTCGCGCCCATGTTGCGCCGTACCGATTGCTCCGGGGTCATCCACGCCAGCCCCTGCGCGGCGCAACCAGCGGCGAAGTCGAACAGCGCCAGCATCTGCGTCTGGTCGAAGTCGATGAAGCTGGTCTGCGGATAGTCCACCGGAATTTCGGTCAGCAGGAATTGCATGCCCAGCCGGTGCGAGGCCGCGATGTTGTCCACGATCGCCTCGCGTGTCTTGTAGGTGAGTTCGGCGGCCAGCGCGCTGGAGACGATGTCGATGGTGTTGTAGCGGGTGGTCTGCGGCGCCCGCGCCAGCTGGCCGTTGACCAGCATGTACAGGTGCGCGCCGCGCAGCAGCGGCAGCTCGGTGGACTGGATGCCGGCGATCAGCGGCGTGCTGAACACCGAGGTGGTGACGCCGCCGTCCACGTGCATTTCGTCGTAGACGTGTTCACCGTCGCGCACGCGGATCAGCACCGGCGGGAACACGCCCGGCACGCTGGCCGAGGCGATCAGCACGTCGCGAAACAGCGTGCGCGCCGCGTCGCCGCCATGCCGGGCGATCTTGCCCAGGTCCCACAGCACGGTCTCGTGCTTGTCCAGGTCGGTGGTGGCCACCACCAGCCGGCGGCCAGTTGTCGCTTCGCGCGCCACCGCTTCGATCATCTGCGGCGTGACGAAATGATCGACCAGCTGGAACAGCGCGTTGTGGTGCGGCAGGCCGCGCGGCGACAGCAGCCGGGACAGCACGGTGCGGGTGGGCGAATGCAGCAGCCGCGCGCTGCGCTCGCCGGTGAACGCCTCCTGCATGCGGGCATCCCAGTCCGGCCCGAGGAACGCGAATGGGGCCAGCAACGCGCCGGCGCTCACGCCGGTGACCATCTCGAATTGCGGTCGCGCGTGCGCGCGCGTCATGCCGGCCAGCACGCCGCCACCGTAGGCGCCGCCCGAGCCGCCGCCGGACAGCGCCAGGATGTCGACCGTGCCGTCGTGTGCCGCGCTGCGCATGCCGCCGAAGAAGTCGGGGGCCAGCGCGGTGAAGTTTTTCAGGTCGGTGGTGACCAGTCGCACGTCAGGCGAAAAGCCCTCCGGTGCCGCCGCGCCGATCAGTTCCGGTGGAGCGGGCAGCCGCGGGACGGTCCCGCAACCGGCCAGCAGCACCAGCGCAAACATCAGCAACCCCGGCTTGCATCGCATCGCGTGGTCCCCGGCGATGAACAGTGTTCGCTCAGTATGCGGTCTGGCGCCATGGCGCATCAATGCGCCACCGCCGGCGTCTCAGTCCGGGAATCCCGCCATGCGTGGAATCGTCTCCAGGCCCTCGTCCCAGTCGGCCCTGCTGGCCACGAAGAGGTGCGCGTCGGGTTGGAGGGTGACAGCGGTATCAAGGCTGCCGGCCGGAACGACCAGCACCTGGCCGTCCATCGGGGTCACCGGCAGGGCCGAGCCGCAGATCGAGCAGAAGCACCGAACGTGCCGGGTTTGCGGCAGCTCGAAGCGAGTCACCTTGTCTTCGCCGCTGAGCCATCGCAAGCGGGCCTGCGCGGAAAACAGGTTCGCGCCGTGGGCCGAACCGGAATCCTTGCGGCAATACTTGCAGTGGCAAAGGTAGAAATGCTCGAACTCGCCTTCCACCTCGAAGCGCGCCGCGCCGCAAAGGCAGGAGCCGGCGTGGACACTCATGTGCCGACGTCCTCGCCGCGTCGCGGTAGGCGAGGGGAGTTCGCCACGTCGCCGCCGCTCACCATGTGCCCGGGTCGCGCCATGATCAGCCAGCGCCTGGCACAAGGAGGCGGTCGACGATCGCCGGCAGCATCGGATCGACGGCGAGTGTGTAGTGGGTGGTGTTCGGCAGAATGGCGAGCTGGTTCGCGGGTCGCAGGGAGCCGTCGACCCCGGCATCGCGCTGGCCGCCCCCCAGGGCTTTCCAGAAGTCGACCATGTGCCCGGGCCGGATGGCGTCAGCGTCGGCAAAGACCAGCAGTGTGCGTGCCTTGATCCGGGCGACGTCGGCGCTCCAGTCGAAGGGGCGTTTGGTCAGGTCGCCGACCTTGCGGAACAGATTTGTCCAGTCGACGTCGGGATAGGTCTGTCCCAACGGCGATGCCTTGACGCCGGGACCGTACGTGGCGGCGTTGGCTTCGAGCTGCCTGAAGGCTTCCACCCCCTCCGGGTAGAAGCCGTCCTGCTTCATCGCCGCGGACACGAGCACGAGCCGGTCGACCACATCCGGATGGCGGATCGCGGTCTGCAGGGCGACGCTGGCGCCCAGCGAATAACCCATGATGTCAGCCTTGCCGAGCTTCAGATGGCCGATCAGGGCAGCGATGTCGTCGCCCAGCGTTTCGCTGCGCAGTGACCGGTCGGTGTCCGGCGTACGCCCGTGCGCCTGAAGATGGGGCGCGATCACCCGCCGGCCTTTGGCCAGCGCGGCCAGATTGCTGCCGAAGCTGTCGGGGTCGATGCCGCCGTGGAGAAGAACGAGTGGCTTGCCGGCGCCATGCACGCTGTAAAAGATGTGCTGGCCATCGACGTCGGCAAAATTGCCTTTCGACATGGCGGGAGTCTCGCTGGCTTGAATGCGGAGCGCCGCCGCCAGCGCTGCGGAAGCCACGGCCGTCTTCAGGAAATCGCGTCTGAGCATATCGTCCTCACATCGCGTTGGAATGGCGGGTGAAAAACGCTCGGTCCAAGGTTCCGGATCGCATCATGCATCATCCCTGCTCCCGGGCGCTCCCTTGGAAGCATGGTTTCCGGATGGCGGAGTCGGCAGGCAAGCCGGTTTCCCCGTCCGCTGGAGCCGCGCACCGAGCAGGGGAAAACAAGCTCGACTCAAACGATGCCGAGAAGACTGACGACAAGGCGGCGGCAGCCGAAGCGGCATCCGAGATGCAAGGAATATGGGCAACCACTGTGGCGATCTCGGCATCGAACTCGTCAGGCGGTGCGCCTGAGCCGATGAGCGAACATGGGTCCCACGACCGCACAACCGATGCGACTACAAGAAGGGCTGAATCATAGTTTTGGCGGGTTCGCCTGTAGGCCTTGGACCGCTCACCGGTCGCCATCTGCATGCTCTCCATGATCTGCAAACAAAGCAACAAGGAGGGCTGCAATTGAAAGCATGAAAACTATCTTTGCGCCCGACTGCCACCACAAATCAAACATTTTCGTTGTGCCGAACAGCGAGAGCGAAAACGCGAATGCAGCTTGGGCTGTGACTCCGCCACGTGAAGCAGTGACGCCACCGCGCCACCAAGGCCTCAGTAAGCGGTAGCGGCGCAGCGATGGGCGCAGCCAGGCTGCGTAGAGGCAAAGAAGGTAGTACGCCGTGATAATGGCGTATGCCGACAGGATGGCGATTCTTTGCGTTTCTGTGAGTCCCATGATGGCTCTCGAGCGGTCTAACGCAGGAGTTGAGCGGCGGCGAAGCCGTCCACCTTGAACCAGTGATTAGGTCCCAACGAAGTGCTCGATGGCGGCCAAAGCAATGTCCCATTCGCTGACACGATCTCCTTCAGGGCTGATCGTTTCACGAGGTAATGCATCAGAGAACGTGCCATCCAAGGACAGCTTCTGTTGAACGTAACATTCTCTGCCTTCACGGTAAACGATCCATGCGAAGCGTGGATCATGCTGTAACACTGCTACCGGGGAGCCTGCGACCAGAGCACGAAGTGCATTGCGCCACCGTGGCTCCATGTGTATGAGCGAATCATTGCCTGACGAACACACGAAACTCTCGCGAAATGTGCCTATCGTAATTTCGCCGAGCCTCTCACCAGAAGGGCTGCGTTCTGTCTTTGGTAGTAATCGAATTGCGAACATGGGCCTAAGGCTGGAATTGAGCGGCGGCGGAGCCGTCCGCCTCGAACGAGATGTTAGGCGCCGCTACGCGAAGTGGATGCGTCGGGTTGTCTTGAATGAAGGACGCGACCTCGGAAAGCTTAGCCGGTAGCGGAGGACCCGATGTGCTGCGATAGGTAAAAAAGCGACAGCCAGCGTTGTACAACGCCTGCACTTTTGCCCATTGCTCGGCATCCTTGGCTGGCGGAGCCCTGAACGATCGGCCCATCTGGTGCAGCTGGCCGCCACAGTTTGGACAGATGGGAGTGCCGTCTTGGCGCGGGGCCACCTTGAAGCTCTTGTGGCAACCAAAGCAGGCGTGAGCTATCAGGTACTGAGGGCTTGGCATGCGATTAGTTTGCATAGTCGCCTAACGCTGGAGTTAAGCGGCGGCGCAGCCGTCCGCCTTGAACGAGTTGTTAGCGCTCAACATAGTCAAGAATCGTCTCGTAGTTCTCGAAGACCTTGGCTACGGCTTCTTCCGGATCATAACCTTGCGGATCGACCGAGTCATGGTAGATGCGGTAAAGCGGTCCGTTGGCACCGTCGCTGCTGTTGATGTAGTAGTAGTCGCCACTACCCTCAGAACACCACGCAACGGGCATGTAACCGTCAGCAGCCACGCCGATACCAGGCCAACAAAGAGTGAGTTCTTCGTGTGCTTGCAGCTCCGTTAGGAAAGTGAGCTCTACACCCATACCCGAGAGGTCGTGCTCCTCGTCGACGCAAGCCGACGCCCCAACAAGCTCGTGGGCACTAACGAAGGCCTGCCAATATTCGGGAAAGTTCATCTTGAGCGCTAACGCTGGAGTTAAGCGGCGGCGAAGCCGGAGTGTTCCTACGCTAGGCCTCAAGCGTTGGGTGCGGGCACTCGAGCGGGAAACTCATATATGAACTTGAGTAACATCTCAGAAAACAAAATTAGCTCTTCTGCATCACCTTGGGACATGAGCAGGATTTCGTGATTTGCTTCATTTCCCTTGTTGCGGATGTGATCAACCCAGCCACGTCCGTTTGGCGGAACGAACCCTTTCTCGGCTAAGTAGTTAACGTATGAGATGAAAGATGTGCCGGCATCGGCACCTTGCGCAACAGCGATGCTCATAAGCAGTTTACGGCAAGCTAGGACAGCAGCAGTACTAGCCCCAACCGAAACACATTTTCGAGCCTCACGATACAGGGCGTTGACGTCATCCGGCACTGAACGGACTTCATTGCCGGGCGTGACGCCGGGAACCTGTATCTTTCCTTGATCGAAAAAATAAGATGGACACTTGCAGTTTGGGCAGATGTAAATAAAAGCTTGGGGCATTTGACCAGTAAAATAGCCTCTGTCCGAGGCCACTGCTCGCCCGCAGAATCCACAGGTGAATTCTTTAGCATGCATAGATTGAACGTTCTGCCACGTATGCATTGATGCTCCCCGAGAGGCTAACGCTGGAGTTAAGTGGCGGCGAAGTCGTCCGCCTTGAACGAGTTGTTAGCCGCTACGAAACATTGTAAACAAAGCTGTGGCCAAAACGCCCCATTTGAGTGCCGCCAAAATGAGCGTCACCCACATTGAACAGGCGAGGTAGAGATAGAAGCTCGCCGTGCGCAGCTTCTTCGGCGTAGAGATGAATCACGCTTACGAAGAGGGCAGCCACCGAATTGAGGCAATTTTTGACCGTAGCTCTATCGAAGTGGTTGTGCCGGTGATGCTTAACTTTGTTGTGATCTTGCCACCAGATTGGTGGCGTGTTTGCTGTCCAATTGATCCAAGGATTGAGCGTTAGCCCAAAACGCGGAACGAGAACGGTGAACCCGACAAAATTTGGACAATGCTGGGTAATTTCCGAGAAATACGCGTTGATACTCGCGGCGGTAGACGCAGCGTTGTGCTTAACAGCGAGCTGCTTGAGAACAACATCAACCTCGGCGCTGGCGCTTAAGAATAAGCGAGCAATCTCGATGGAGAAGGTCTCGTCATTCTGGCCAGAAAGGTCAACATAGCGAGCAAGCCGATCCAAGTCTTCCTCCAGTGCGATGAAGAAGTTCCAGTGGATGAGAGTGCTTGCCCTGTTGATTGCCATGAAGTCCCTTGCTGGCTAACGCTAAGTAGACCCCAAAAGTGGGGTCTTGCATCGAGTATGCAGTTCGGTGACTGGTCGTTCAAGCGATGAATTCCTGCACCGGATCATGGGTTTGGATAGCGGTGGCTTCGCTGGTGCGGCTGCGTCCTGCCGTTGTTATCAGCGACTTTTGAGGGTGTATGAGTTACCGGGCGGAAGTGAGGGTGTAACGGCGGCGGGAATGGCGCAGTGGCTGGATCGGCCGCGAAACGATATCCGCGGGCTGCTCGAGGGCGTGCTGCAAGCTGATGCGTGGCGGCGTGCGACCTGCGTGTTGGTCTGCCCGGCTCGACCCGGATGGTTCAATGGGGCGGATGTCCGCGCTCGCGGGTGAGTCGGGTCAGTTCGGCAATCAGGTCGGGGCGGGTGGCGAGGGCATCGAGCAGATAGACCTGCACGTCATGTGCTGCCACCGTCGCGTGCAGTTTTCCGCCGGTGCCGACGTCGACTGCCTTGTCGCCGAACGCGGATGTCCAGCGGCCAGCTTGCAGATAATCGCCAACGTCAAACGATGCGACAGCGTCACCCTTGTTGAGCAGCACCAGCGCGATCTGGTGTACATCGCCTTTCTGGTACACGCGGTAGAACGCCGCCTGGTTGCCGGCGAAGTGCAGCGGCAGCATCAGGCCGCGTTGCAGTGCCGGGGTCTTTTCGCGCAACTGCGCGATGCGCTTGAGCTGGCGATAGATCGGGCTTTTCGGTGCGGCGTCGATGCGTTGCTGGCCGTAGTAGTTGCGGTTGCCCTGGTGTTCGGCCTTGCCGCGCTCGAAGCCGGTTTCGGAGCCGTAGTAGATCGCCGGGATGCCGCGGGCGGTGAACAGCCAGTTGTTGGCGTCGATGAAGCCGTTGTCGCTAGCGGCCAGGCGCGCCATGTCGTGGTTGTCGTAGAAGGTGACCAGTTCGTACGGGTTCTGGTACGGGCCGTTGGTGAGGTAGAGGCGGTCGAGCAGTTGCGCGTAGTCGCTGCCGGGGTGCTCGAACACATCGGCGATGCGCCCGCGCAGCGGGAAGTCGAGCACGCTGATGCCGCCGTTTTCGGGCCAGGTGTACTGGCCGATGTTGTCGGGGCTGTAGTCGAACGCTTCGCCGAACATGAAGAAGCCGGGATGCTTCGCCCGGATGCGCGCGGCGAACTGTTTCCAGAAGGTGGTGGACATGTGGCTGATGGTGTCGATGCGGAACGCGTCGGCGCCCTGATCGGCCCACTGGTTGTACGCGCCCGCGAAGTAGTCGAGCACGGCCGGGTTCCGGTCGTCGTTGTTGGACAGCTGAACCAGGTCGTCGTAGGCGTGGTAGAAGCGATGCAGCGGGTTGCGCACGGGATCGAGCCTGTACGGCGGCAGGTTCTGCTGGTCGGCGACGAGCTTGCCGTCCTTGTCGTAGATCTGGCCGAACATCGGTTGCGCCTGCGGCATGCTGAAGGCGGGCGAGCCGTGGTTGGCCACGATGTCGAGCACGGTCTTCAGGCCCTGCGCCCGCATCGCCGTGGTGAACTGGCGGAAGTCGAGGTTCTTGCTGGGCAGGTGCTCGTCGAGCTTGTAGAAGTTGACGCCCCAGTAGCCGTGGAAGCCGGTCTTGCCGCGGTCGGTGAACTTGGAACCCCAGCTCACCGGATCGCCGCCGGTGAAAGCTTCGTCGGGGTTGTCCGCGATCGGGGTGATCCACACCGCGCCGAAGCCCATGCCGCGGATGTAGGCGGCGTTGTCCAGCACGCCCCGGAAGTCGCCGCCGAGGTAGCCGATGTTCGCGCTTTCGCCCTTCGGCGCGCCGGCCACCGGGACGTCGAAGGTGGGGTGCGCGCCGCCCTGGTCGCGCTGGTCGTTGGACGGATCGCCGTTGACGAAGCGGTCGGTCATCACGAAGTAGATCGCGTTGGACGCCATCGGCGCGTCGGTGCCGACGAATTCGGGCGTGGTGGTCGCGGCGTGCGCGCTGCCGCAGAGCAGGGTGAGCGTGGCAAGCGCCAGTACGGTGGTGCGGATCATCTCGTCGTTCCGGTGATGGCGTTGGCGAGGCTGGGCTAGCCGGGCTCGCGCACGCGCAGGGTGAACAGGCCGGCGACCAGCAGGCAGGCGCCGCCCAGTGCCAGCGCCCAGATCGGCTGGTTGTGGAAGCACAGCCGCAGCAGCAGGCCGAGCACGCTGGCGGCGAGCAGCTGCGGGATCACGATGAAGAAATTGAAGATGCCCATGTAGACGCCCATCTTCCCCGCGGGCAGGTTGTCCGACAGCAGCGCATAGGGCAGCGACAGGATCGAGGCCCAGGCGAAGCCCACGCCGACCATCGAGGCCAGCAGCCATACCGGGTCGCGGATCAGCAGGAACGACAGCAGGCCGGCGCCGCCCAGGCACAGGTTGATCAGGTGGCTGATGCGCAGGCCCCAGCGTCGCACCATCAGCGGAATCACCACCGCGGCCACGGCGGCGAAGCCGTTGTAGGCGGCGAACAGCACGCCGACCCAGTTGGCGCCCTCGTTGTACAGGGCCGAGTGCACGTCGGTGGTGCCGTAGATGGTCTCGGTCACGCTCGCGGTGGTGTAGATCCACATCGCGAACAGCGCGAACCACGAGAACAGTTGCACCCACGCCAGTTGCCGCATCGAGACGGGCATGCCGTAGAGGTCGCCCATCACCTCGCGCAGCATGCCGCGGCCGCGGCTGAAGCTGAGCCAGACGAACAGCAGGCCGAACACGAGCAGCCCGCCGCCCAGCACGTAGACCTCTTTCTCCAGCGCGAAATGCTGGATCGCGAACAGCACCGCGACGCCGACCACCAGCAGCAGCACGCCCCAGCGCCAGGCCTGCGACACGTCCACCGCCGGCGGTTCGGCCACGCTGTCGCTGAACGACTGCAGCCGGTCCGGCGGGTATTCGCGGGTGCTGAAGATAGTCCACAGCACCGCGCCCAGCAGCACCGCGCCACCGGCGTAGAAGGCATATTTCACCGTGTCGGGAATGCCGCCGTCCGGCGCCACGTTGGCCACGCCGAATTGCGCCAGTATCCACGGCAACGCCGAGGCCACCACCGCGCCCACGCCGATGAAGAAGCTCTGCATCGCGTAGCCGGAGGGCCGCTGGCGGGTCGGCAACTGGTCGCCCACGAAGGCGCGGAACGGCTCCATCGACACGTTGATCGAGGCGTCCAGAATCCACAGCAGGCCGGCGGCCATCCACAGCACCGGCGCGTTCGGCATCCACAAGAGGGCCAGCGAGGCGAACACCGCGCCGGCCAGGAAGTAGGGGCGGCGCCGGCCCAGCCGGTTCCAGGTGCGGTCGGAGAAGTGGCCGATGATCGGCTGCACGATCAGCCCGGTCAGCGGCGCGGCGATCCACAGCGCGGGGATGTCGTTGAGGTCGGCGCCCAGGGTCTGGAAGATCCGGCTGACGTTCGCGTTCTGCAGCGCGAAGCCGAACTGCAGGCCGAGGAAGCCGAAGCACATGTTCCAGATCTGCCAGAACGACAGCGCCGGTTTGGAGTTCGCGGAAGTACCGTCGTTCATGGTGAGCCGTGGCCGGGGGCGAGCGGAGCGATCAGCAGATCATGCACCACCGCCCGGTTCAATGGGCCATCGCTGCCGCCCTGTCCGCCGGTGTAGTGGGCGAAGTGGGCCAGGTAGCTCATGTTGAAGCCGTCGTCGAGCGTGAACCGGCAGGTCGCGCCCGCCTTCGCGCCGAAGCGGCCCCAGCTGGATGACTGGGTGCGCACACTGTGCGGCATCACGATCGGCAAGCGTTGCTCGGCGCTGCCGTCGCAGCGGATCACCAGCATCTTCACCGCCGCGGTGATGCCGGTGTTGATCGGGCCGTGGTCGTTGGCGTAGTCCAGCGCGACGCGCCAGTCGCCGCTGGCTGGCGCCGTCCACTGGCGTGGCCAGTCGCCGCCGATCCGGTTCGTGTCGCCGACGCAGACGGTGGGGCTGTGCAGCGATTCCAGCCCTTGCGCGTCGATGCGCGTGGCGCTGAAGCAGGCCAGGCCCGGCTGTCGTGCGAGCGTGCTGCTGGCGTCGATGTCGCCGTGCGCCACGCCGTTGAGGTAGAGCCGCTGCCTGCCCTCGACGCGGATCTGCCAGCGCTTGTCGACGGCCTGCACCTGCGGCGCGGCGGGGGCGAGCGGCGCGTACAGCGGCGCGTCGGTGCGCAGCGGCACGTCGGCGACCTGCACCGCTTTCAGCGAGACGGTGGTGGTGTTGCCCTGCGTACGCAGCTGGTCGGCGACAAGCAGGTTGCCGTCGAGCGCGGCGGGAAGCTGCAGGGTGATCCGGCGCCCGGGCAGTTCGAGCGTGATCGCGCGACGCGTACCGAACAGCATCGGCACCAGCGCGGTGGGCAGCTTCGGCGCGACCCGGCCATTCTCCTCCAGGCCGAACACGCCTTCGCTGACCATCGCCAGGTAGGCCGCCACCGACCACAACTGGCGCGGCGAATTCACCACCGGGCCGCTCAGCTTGCCTTCGTCGACGTGCTGGCCCTGGGTCAGCAGTTCGTAGTTCTCCATGTTGGAGCCGTACAGCGCGGCGCCGCGCATGATCGAGGCGATCTCGTGGGCGATGCGGGCGGGCTGCTGCGTTTCGCGTGCGGCGCGCAGCGCGTACATGCTGACGAACGGCCAGATCGCCCGGTTGTGGTAGATCGGCTGGTCGGCGCGCTCGGGCCAGATCACCGGGCTGCCGGCCGGCCACGTGGGGTAGTTCGCCAGCGTCTGGCGGGCGCGTTCGCCGTCGGCCACGCCGCTGTCGACCGCCAGCGCGATGCCGAGCAGGTCGTAAGTGTCGTACGGCGTGCCGTCGCCGCCGAGATAGCTCATGTACATGCCACGATCGGCGCGCCAGAAGCGGGCGTTGATCGCCGCCTTCAGCGCCGCCGCGTCGTTGCGGTAGCCGGTGGCGGCCTTCGCCTCGTGATGTTGGTCGGCCAGCGTGGCGGCCAGTTGCAGCGCCTGGTAGTGCAGCACGTTGGTGGACAGCGCGAACGATTGCGCGATGAAGCCCACCTCGTCCGCGGTCCACGCCGGGTAACTCTGTTCACGCCAGTCGAGGAAGGAGGTCTCGCCCCGATACAGGCCGAGGCGCTGGTCGAACGCGTATTGCCGATCCTGCGCCAGGGTGGCGCCGAGTGCCTGGTAGACGTCGCCGGCGAACGCGGCGTCGTCGAGCAGATGGCGCGCACCGAGGAACCACACCACGCGATCGGTGCTGATCGGCCAGCTGCCGCCGGAGCCGGTGTCCTGCATCGGATAGTACGGTTTTGAATCCGGGCCCTGCGCTGCGTCGGTCACGCGCACGCCGGACAGCTTGAACTTCAGCCCGTTGCGCGAGCGGGCGGGGTCGAAGCGCCACAGGCCGAGGTCGATCGCGTAGGACAGGTCGCGCGTCCACACGTAAGGCCACTTCAGCCCGGTGACGAAGCAGCGGCAGGGAATCGGCTGGCCGTGGTCGAACGCGCCGTCGCGGATCGCCTCCACCGAGTCGAGCGCGAGATCGTCCTGCGCCATCGCGAACAGGCCGTCGAACAGCGGGCTGGCGGTGTCGCTGCGCAGCGGCTGCGGGGCGATCACCCGCTGGCCGTACGGCCACGCCAGCGTGTAGCGGTGCTGCGCGTCGTGCTCGATGCCGACGTGCACGCCGTGCCAGTCCAGGCCGTCCTGCCCCAAGCCTTCCTGCCACGCAGGCGTCGCGGCACTGGCGGCCAGCGCGGCTCCCAGCAGCAGGCTCAGCACGGGCAGGGTCGCGCTGGCGGAAGGCGAATCGTGGTGGTCATCGGTGACAACGCTCCGGTGGCTGCGGGCTGGCGCGACGTCCGCACGGACGATGCCTCCTGCATGGTAGGCAGCGTCGCACTGCAGCAACCAGTGGTTGCATACGTATTCATGCCGCGCGTCCGTTTTCGCCCGGCGCGCCATTCGCGCGGCGCCTTGTAAAGCGGCGGGCGATGACGGCATAGTCGTTCGACGGCCACGATCACACGGGAGATTCCATGCGGGTACGCCTCGAAGAAGTGGCGCGCGCAGCGAGCGTATCGCCCAAGACGGTGTCCCGCGTGCTCAACGACGAGGCCAACGTGAGCGAGGAGACGCGCAAGCGCGTGCGCGCCGCGATGGAAGAGCTGGACTATCGCCCGCATCCCTCGGCGCGCAGTCTCGCCGGCAATCGCTCGTTCGTGGTGGCGATGCTGTACGACAACAACGACAACCCGGCCTCGACCTACCTGGCCGAGATCCAGGACGGCGTGCTGGAAGCCTGCGACGCACATCGCTACAGCATGATGGTGCGACCGCTGCGGATGCGCGGCGACGACTTCATCCGCCGGCTCGACGCGCTGATCTCCGACCATCACCCCGACGGTGTGGTGCTGACCCCGCCGATCACCGACTACGCGCCGCTGCTCAAGCGCCTGCGCGAACGCAACGTGCCGTATGCCAGCGTGTCGCCGCAGAGCGACACCAGCATCGGCGTGCGGATGGACGAGCAGGCCGCGGCGCGGGCGATCGTCGAGCATCTGCTGGGCCTGGGCCACCGGCGCATCGCCCACGTGCTGGGCATCGCCGACCACGGCGCCAGCCGCTGGCGGCTGGCCGGCTACCGCGAGGCGATGGCGGCGGCCGGCGTGCCCGAAGATCCCGCGCTGGTGGTGCAGGGCGCCTTCACGTTCGGCTCCGGCGTCACCGCGGCACGCGAACTGTTCGCACTGAAGCAGCGGCCGACGGCGGTGTTTGCCGCCAACGACGACATGGCCACCGGAGTGATGTGGGCTGCCGGCGAATACGGATTGAAGGTGCCGCAGGACCTGTCCGTGTGCGGCTTCGACGACACCCCGCTGGCGCGCCAGCTGTGGCCGGCGCTGACCACGGTGCAGCAGCCCAGCCGCGAGATGGGCCGCATCGCAGCCCAGCAGTTGCTGAACCTGCTGCGCGGCCGTGGCACCGGCGAGCTGGTGCAGATGCCGTTCTCCCTGCAGATCCGCGGCTCCACCGCGCGCGTTTCCTGAAGTTCGCCGCCCGGTCGCGAAGAGCCGGCGGACGGTGTCCGCCCTACGCGTCCCTCTCAGCCGCCCCTCCGTAGGGCGGGCAGCGCCCGCCACACGCCGTCGCAGGCCGCCACTTCCCTTGGCCGATGCGTCACACCGCCACGGCGTGCCTGACCAGACCCGCCGAATCCGGCCATGTTGCGCAGCGAATTGACAGCGCTGTCATCCGTGTCACTATGCGGTTCAGACCGCGTGCCGTCGGCGCGCCAGCCAGGAGCCTTGCCGTGCGATTTCCGCCCCCACCGAACTCGTTGCCGGGTCGTCTTGCCCTCTCCGTCACCCTCGCCGGCGCGTTGATCATGCCCATCCATTTCGTGCTCGCCGGGGACACCGCCGCCACCGTCCATCCCGATGCCTGGCCCCAGGTGCGCTCGCCGTTGCCGCCCGATCCGGCGCTGGAGGCGCGGGTGAAGGCGCTGCTGGCGAAGATGTCGGCGGAGGACAAGGTGGGCCAGATGATCCAGGCCGACATCAAGTCGGTGACGCCGGAGGACGTGCGCGAGTATCGGCTCGGCTCGATCCTGGCCGGCGGCAATTCCGGGCCGGACGGCGGCCAGTACGGCACCGCGGCGCAGTGGCAGAAACTGTCCGACGCGTTCTACCGCGCCTCGATGGATACCTCGGGCGGCCGGCTGGCGATCCCGGTGCTGTTCGGCATCGACGCGGTGCATGGCCACAACAACCTGGTCGGCAGCACGCTGTTTCCGCAGAACTCCGCGCTGGGCAACGCGCGTGATCCGCAGCTGATCCATGCGATCGGCGCAGTCACCGCCCGCGAGCTGCGCGCCAGCGGCATCAACTGGACCTTCGCGCCCACGCTGACCGTGCCCCAGGACGGTCGCTGGGGCCGTGCCTACGAGGGCTATTCGGAAAACCCCGCGCTGGTGGCGCAATACGCCGGCGCGGTGATCGAGGGGCTGGAAGGCAAGGTCGGCACGCCGCAGTTCCTCGACGCCGACCACGTGATCGCCACCGCCAAGCATTTCGTGGGCGACGGCGGCACCAGGGACGGCAAGGACCAGGGCGACGCCGAGGTCAGCGAGGCGGTGTTGCGCGACGTGCACGCGGTCGGCTATCCGCCGGCGATCCGCGCCGGGGTGCAGGTGGTGATGGTCTCGTTCTCCAGCTGGAACGGGGTGAAGATGGCCGGCAACAAGGGCCTGATCACCGACGTGCTGAAGCAGCGCATGGGCTTCGGCGGCATCGTGCTGGGCGACTGGAACGCCCACGGCCAAGTGCCCGGCTGCACCAACGAAGACTGCCCGGTGGCGTACAACGCCGGGCTGGACATGCTGGAGGCGCCCGACTCGTGGAAGGGCCTGTACAGGAACACCCTGGCCGAGGTGAAGTCCGGGGTGATCCCGATGAGCCGCGTCGACGACGCGGTGAGCCGCATCCTGCGGGTGAAGCTGCGCCTGGGCATGTTCGAGGCGGGGCTGCCTTCGGCCAATCCGCTGGTGCGTGATTCGGCGAAGGTGATCGGCAGCGCCGAACACCGCGCGCTGGCCCGCCGCGCCGTGCGCGAATCGCTGGTGCTGCTGAAGAACGACGGCGTGCTGCCGATCGATCCGCGCAAGCACGTGCTGGTCGCCGGCGATGGTGCCGACAACATCTCCAAGCAGAACGGCGGCTGGACGCTGACCTGGCAGGGCACCGGCCTCACCAATGCGAACTTCCCCGGCGCCACCTCGATCTGGGCCGGTATCCGCGACCAGGTGCAGGCCGCCGGCGGCAGCGCCGAGCTGTCGGTGGAAGGCAAGTACAAACGCAAGCCCGATGTCGCCATCGTGGTATTCGGCGAAGACCCGTACGCCGAGTTCCAGGGTGACCTGCCGAACCTTGCCTACCGGCCGGGCAACGATCACGACCTCGACCTGCTGCGTCGCCTGCGCCAGCAGGGCGTGCCGGTGGTGGCGGTGTTCCTGACCGGACGGCCGCTGTGGATGAACCGCGAGATCAATGCCGCCGACGCCTTCGTGGTGGCGTGGTTGCCGGGCAGCGAAGGCGAGGGCATCGCCGACGTGCTGCTGCGCACCCGCGACGGCCACATCGCCCACGATTTCCACGGCAGGCTGGCCTACTCGTGGCCGCGCACCGCGGTGCAGATTCCGCTGGCCGGCGGCAAGGAGCACTACGACCCGCAGTTCCGCTACGGCTTCGGGCTGAGCTATGCCGAGCCCGGCAAGGGCGGCAAGCTGTCCGAAGACCCGGGCATCGCGCTGAGCAGCGCGCGTGCCGGCGTCTACTTCACCCACGGCAAGCCGGCGCAGGGTTTCGTGCTGCAGCTCACCGGCGCCAATGGCGCGGACAGCAACGTCACGGCGACGCCATCGGTCACGGCGGACGGCACGCTGCGCGTCGGCGCGCTCGACTACAAGGCGCAGGAAGACGCCCGCAGCCTGGCCTGGTCCGGCGGCGGCAAGGCGCAGGCCGCGCTGGTCGCGCCGACACCGCTGGACGTCGAGCGTGAAACCAATGGCGACGTGATGCTGGTGACCACGCTGCGCGTCGATGCGCTGTCGGCGCAGGGCGCCAGCATCGGCGTCAGCTGCGGCAGCGGCTGCGGTGCGCAGCTGCCGATCGGCACGCAGCTCAGCGCCCTGCCGCGCGGACAATGGCTGAGCGTCGGCATTCCGCTGAAGTGCTTCCGCGACGCGGGCGCCGACATGAGCAAGCTGGACCGGCCGTTCGAGTGGACCGGCAGCACCGGCGAACGCATCGCCGTGGCCGAAGTGTCGCTGGGCACGGTGGCCGACCACACGCTGGACTGCCCCGCGCACTGAGCCGGGCAGCCAGGCCGGAGCCGGGCCAGGTTCCGGCAAGGCGCGGAATGAAAACTTAGCGGCCTGCGGGCCGCTTTTTCGTGGGCGTCGCCTGCCGGGGCGACGCCGGCCCGCTCATATGGACGGCCAAAAAAAACGGATGCCCCGTTGCCGGTGCATCCAATGGGCGACCCGGAGCGGGCGGTCGCGGGGAGAGCGTCCTGATCGTCGGTTCGGTGAGGCTGCGGTTCCCATTCAAGCGCCAGGCGCGGCGCGTGTCCGTGTCCGGCTACGCAGATTGCGGCGGCAGCGCCGGGTGATCGCGCGGAGTCTGCGGACGATCACACTTGTGGGTGCAAGCGCCCCAAAAAAAAGGATGCCCCGTTGCGGGGGCATCCAGTGGCGATGGGAGGGGAGGAATCCGTCGCCAGGAGAACGGTGTCAGCCTTAGAACCAGACCCCGACGGTCACGCCGTAGGTGCGTGGCGGCAGGTACTGCGAGGTGTAGATGAAGCTGCCGTTGGGCAGGGCGAAGCGACCGGCGCTGGTGCGCACCTTGCCATCGGTGACGTTCTGCACATAGGCCGAGACCCACCAGCGATCCTGCGGTTCGGTGTAGCGCACCGAAAGATCACCGCGTGTATAGGCCTTCTGCTGATCGCCTTCGCCGAGGTTGAACGTGCTCAGCCACTGCGTGCTCTGGTACTGCGCGGACAGGCGCGGGGTGACGCGGCCGCCGTTGGTCAGGTGGAAGTCGTGCTCGTAGATCGCGGTGAGCGAGGTGTTCGGCGCGTGCGGCAGGTCGTTGCCGCTGACGTCCACGCAGGCGCTGATGCCCGAGGCCGGATCGCAGGCGGGCAGGCCCTGGTAGTCGTTGCTGCCGGCGTACTTCAGCGTGCCCAGTTCCTTCTTGGGGATCGCCGAGAACACCAGGTTGAGGCGGTCGTCCTGGCTGGAGTAGGCCAGTTCGGATTCGAAACCCATCACCTTGGTGGTGCCCTTGACGTTGGAGAAGCCCAGCCCGCGGTTGCCGTCGGGGTAGGTGATCGGCGCGGCCAGCTGGAAGTTCTTGAACTGCTCGTAGTAGATCGCGCTGTTCCAGGTCAGGTGGCCGTCGAGGAAGCTGAACTTCGAGCCGACTTCGTAGTTGGTCAGCGTCTCCGGCTCGTACAGGGTGCCGGCATCCTGGGTGCCGCCGGACTTGTAGCCGGTGGACACGCTGGCGTACACGAGGCCGTGCTGGCCCACGTCGGCATCGAGCCGGCCCAGCCAGGTCACCTTGCTCTTGTCGTACTTCGCATCGTTGACGGTGGAGACGTTGAAGCCCACGTTGCCCGGGTCGACGTCCGGCGCGATCGGCACCTGCGGCACGTTCGGGTCGTACGCCCAGCCCCAGCCGCGGCCGCCCACGTTTTCCTTCTTGTCCTTGGACCAGCGCGCGCCGCCGGTCAGGCGCAGGCCGTCACTGATGTGCCAGGTGGCCTGGCCGAAGAACGCGGTGGACTTCACCGTTTCCTTGGGCTGGATGAACGAGCCCTGCCAGCTCACCGTGCCCTGGGCGGTGCCGTTGAGGATCGGGATGTCGAAGCGGATGTTGTTGTCTTCGGCCGCGTAGTACGCACCCAGGATCCAGTCGACCGCGTTGTCGCCGGTGGACTTCAGGTCCAGCTCGTGGCTGTAGTTGCTGTAGTTGGAGAAGTTGGTGCGGTCGGCCTGGTACGAAGCGCCGGTGTTGAAGCTGGTCGGCACCTGGGCGCCGTTGTCCTGGTCGAAGTTGCTCTTGCCGGAGAAGCGGTTGAAGCCCGCCACGTAGCTCAGCAGCATCGAGTCGCCGATCTTGAAGTCCATCCGGCTGCGCACCGTGTTGGAGTCACGCTTGAGGTAGGGCGCGGTGTCGATCAGCGCGGACCAGAAGTCCTGCCCGGCGCGGGGATGCTGCATCAGGCTCATGCCCGGCGTGCCGCGGTCGCGGAAGTATTCCCACGACAGGTTCCAGGTGAACTTGTCGCTGGGCTGCCACAGCGCGCTGACGCGCGCGGCGGACTGGTCCTGCGCGTTGTACTTGTCGCCGGCGGTCACGTAGTTGGCGGCGTTGATCGGCTGGAAGCTGGCCAGCGAGCCGCCGCTGGCCAGGTACGCCGCCTGCTGGTCGGCCACGCTGGGCAACTGCTGCGACGGGTTCTGGAAGGCGACGTAGCCGTCGTGCTGTTCCTGCGCCATCGCCACGCGAATGCCGAAGGTGCTGCTGATCGGCAGGTTCACCGTGGCGCGCGTGCCGACGTGGCTGTAGTTGCCTGCCTCGAATTGCGCGTTGCCGTAGAAGCCGCTGAGGTCGGGCTTGCCGGTCTGGAAATTCACCACGCCGGCGGTGGAGTTGCGACCCCACAGCGTGCCCTGCGGACCGCGCAGCACCTCCACGCTTTCGATGTCCAGCAGCAGGCCGGCGGCGGCTTCGGGGCGCGGCGAGTAGACGCCGTCGATGAACATCGCCACTTCCGGATCGGCGTATTCGGTCTTGGCGCTGTCGTTGCCGATGCCGCGCATGGTCAGCGTGACCACGCCGTGGTCGCCCTGCGAGGTGGCCTGGAAACCGGGCACCAGCTTGGTGATGTCCTGCACCGTCATCACCCGCTCCTTGTCGAGCGAGTCGGCGCTGATCACGCTGATCGCGACCGGGGTTTTCTGCAGCGGCGTTTCGCGTTTGGTCGCGGTGACTTGGACGCTGTCCAGGTCCTTGACCTTGGTGCGTGTGGCGGCGTCGGGCGCAGCAGTCGTGTCCTGACCGGCTGCATGGACGGCGCCCGAGGCGAGTATCGCGGTCATCGCGAGGTACAAAGCCGAGTAGCGTAATTTCATTTCACCCTCTCCCCAAAGATCGTCGTGGACATGCAGTGGTCGCGGACATGCGCTATTGTGCTGAATGACAGCGCTGTCAAAATGTATGACAGCGCTGTCATCGGGGCCGATCCTACTGCGAATTTCCATGCTTGGCTTGTTGCTCCGCAACAAGCCGCGGAGGGGCGAGATGTCACGCATTCAGAAGATCCTGGTGGTGGGCGGCGGCACGGCCGGCTGGCTCACCGCTTGTTACCTCGCCAAAACGCTCAACAGCGCCGCGCCCGGCAGCATCCGGGTCGAGCTGGTGGAGTCGCCGAACATCGGCCTGCTCGGCGTGGGCGAGGCCACGTTCCCCTCGATCCGCGGCACCCTGGCCGCGATCGGCCTGGACGAGCGGCGGTTCCTGGTGGGCGCCACCGCGACCTACAAGCAGGGCATCCAGTACGTGAACTGGGTGCGCCCGCCCGGCGAGGCGGGTGCGGATCGCTTCTTCCATCCTTTCAGCCAGCCCAGCCAACGCCCCGGCAGCCCGGAGCTGTTGCCGTACTGGTTGCTGGGCGGTGCGCCCGAAGGCATGTCGTTCGCCGAGGCGGTGAGCATGCAGCAGCGCCTGATCGAACAGGGGCACGCGCCGAAGCGGGCCGGCGACCCCGACTACCAGGGGCCGATGAACCACGCCTATCACTTCGATGCGGCCTGCTTCGCCAGGGTACTGGCCGAGCATGGCCAGGAGCTTGGCGTCACCCGTCATCTGGCCACGGTGGAGCGGGCGGAGCTGGACGAATCCGGCGCGATCGATCGCATCGTCACCCGCGAGATCGGCGAGCTGCGCGCCGACCTGTACGTGGATTGCACCGGCCTGCGCGGAGCGCTGGTCGGCGGCGCGATGCAGTCGCCATTCCACAGCCGGCGCGACGTGCTGTTCGGCGATCGCGCGGTGGCGCTGCAGGTGCCATATGCGCGGCCGGATGCGCCGATCCTGCCGTTCACCCGCGCCACCGCGCAGGAGGCCGGCTGGATCTGGGACATCGGCCTGCAGAAACGCCGCGGCATCGGCTACGTCTACTCGTCGCGACATACCGATGCGACGCGTGCGGAGGAAGTGATCCGCCGCTACGTGGGCGAGCAGGCGGCGGGGCTGGACGCGCTGCACATCAAGTTCGAGACCGGCTACCGGCCCGAGCACTGGCGGCGCAACTGCGTGGCGGTGGGCCTGGCCGGCGGCTTCGTCGAGCCGCTGGAATCCACCGGCATCGCCCTGGTCGAACTGGGCGCCTACCTGATCACCCATCTGCTGCCCGGTGACCTCGATGACATGGAACGCAGCGCGCGCCATTACAACCAGATGATGGTGGCGCGCTACGAGCGCATCATCGACTTCATCAAGATGCACTACTGCCTGTCGCAGCGGCGCGACCACGCGTTCTGGATCGACAACGCCGACCCCGCCAGCATCCCGCAGACGCTGCAGGACCGCCTGGCGCTGTGGCGGCATCGCCCGCCGCACCGGCTGGACTTCGTCACCGACCTGGAGATGTTCCTGCCGTGCAGCTGGCAGTACGTGCTGTACGGCATGGAATTCAGGACCGACCTGGAGCCGATGCGCAGCGCGTATCCGCAGATGGCGGCGGCGCAGCGCGAGTTCGCGATGATCCGCGAGATGGCCGGCCATGCACTTGTCGATCTGCCCGACCATCGCACCCTGGTCGAGCAGTTGTGCCGCGAGCACGCGCAGCGGACGGCGCAGCACGAGGGCTTTGCCGCCTAGGGCGGAGCTCGTCCGTCGCGCTGCGCTGTCGGGACCGCTTCAGCGCAGCTCGATCACCACCAGGCCCTGCACCGGCACGTCGACCGCGAGCTTGCCGTCGCGCAGGTCGATCGACTCCGGCGCGGCCAGCTTGCCCGCTTCGCGCAGTTGCACGATCTGCGCGCGGCTGGGCGAGTCGGGACGGCCCATGCGGTCGAACGCGGCGACCGCGTTGCCATGGGTTTCATCGACGCGCCACACGGTGGCGCGGGCGGCGGCGGGCAGGTGCCGCACGTCGAGGCTGAAGTGCTTCGTGCTGCCGGCGGGCCTGCCCGGCGTGTAGCTGGCGGTATCGCCCACCGGCGGGGCGTAATTCCACAGCGCGATCACCAGCGTGCCGTCATCGCGCCGGGTGACCAGGGCGGAGTCGGAGGCGACGGCCAGCCGCTGTCCGCCCAGCTTGTGCAGGATCGCGAACGCGTTGAACGCGGGCTTGGGAATGCGGTTGGCGGCGATCAGGCCGAAGCCGCCGTAGAAAGGATTGCGCACGATGCCCTGTTCCTCGAACACGTCGGAGAACGACCAGTAGCTCATCACCTCGACCTTGCCCGCGCACTCGCGGATGGTGTTGGCCAGCCACGGGCCCATGAACACGGTGTCGGTGACGTTGGGCAGGTTCGCGTAGCTGGCGTTGTACTCGCTGAAGATCAGCGGCATGTGCGGGTAGGGCGAGGCGGCGATTTCCCGGTGCACCTTGTCGACCGAGCGGCAGACCATGTCACGGCGCTGAATGTTCTCGCTGGTGTGGAACACGTTGTCGGCGGTGTCGTCGCCGTAGACGTGCGTGCTGACGAAGTCGACCGGCACGTTGTTCTCGTGCGTGTGGGCGAGGAAGTCGGCGGCCCACGCCGCCTGGGCCGTGGCCGGGCCACCCACGCGGATGCGCGGGCTGACCGCCTTGAGCGCGTGAGCGGTATGGTCGTACAGGGTGAAGTAGCTGGACTGCGCGGGCTTGCCGACCCAGAAGCCGATGTTCGGCTCGTTCCATACCTCGAAGTACCAGCTGGCCACTTCATCGATGCCGTAACGCTCGACCAGGTGCCTGGCCAGCGCGTCGATCATCGCGTCCCACTCGGCGTAGTCCTTCGGCGGCGCGATGTTCGGGTGATACCAGAACGGATGCAGCGCGGCCGGGTCGGAGGTCAGTTCCGGCGGCATGAAGCCGAGTTCCACGAACGGCTTGAAGCCGTGTTCGAGCAGGCCGTCGTAGATCTGGTCGATGTAGGAGAAGTTGTAGGAGATCTTTCCCTGCGCATCGCGCTGGATCAGGCCCACGTCGTGGTCGAGGATGCCGTGGAAGCGGATGTAGCCGACCCCGGTGGCCTGGTGCACGGCGTCCAGGTCCTTGCGGTAGTCATCGCGCAGCGCCAGCGCGGCGCGGCCGGAGCCCAGCATCTGTTCCCAGAAATGGGGAAAGGGCGTGCCCTGCGCCTGCGCGTCGATGCGCAGGCTGATGGTGGTCGCGGGCGGCGTGGCGCTGGCCGTGCCGCCGAGCAGCAGGGCGGTCGCGCAAAAGCCCAGGGCCAGGTGGCGAAGCGAGGCGGAAAGAGTCATGGCGAGATCCTGTTCGACGCGTGGGGTGGCGCGGGGATGCTGCAGAGGAAGCCGGCAACCAGCAGGATGTAAACGTTTACATCGCGGGCCAGTTTCCTACGCGCGAGGGGCGGCGTCCAGCGGCGCGTGGCCCATGCGCCACGCGCCGCCCCGGGCCGGAATCACTGAGCCAGGATCGCCCCGTAATGGCCATTCACGCTCACGCTGACCTGGCCGTTCTGCACGGTGTAATGCGTGCCCGAAATCAGCTCGGTGACCGTGCTGCCATTGGTCATGCTCAGCTGCCACACCGGCACCGTCACCGTATGCGTCACCGAGTCGTTGTTGAGCGCCACCGCGATGCGGTTGCTCGCGTCGAAGCGGCCGTACGCGTACAGCTTGTTGCCGTCGTCGGTGAGCAGGGTCATGAACGAGCCGGTGCGCAGCGCGGGGTAGGCGTTGCGGATCGTGGTCAGTTTCCTGGTCAGCGCCACCGCGCTGTTGGTGCTGCTGCCGACGGTCCAGTCGAAGGTGCGGCGGTTGTCCGGATCGGCGCCGCCCTGCATGCCGTATTCGTCGCCGTAGTAGATCGTGGGCGTGCCGACGTAGGTCATCTGGAAGAACAGCGCGAGATAGGTCTTCCAGATGTCGCCGCCGGCGCGGTTGCCGAAGCGGGTGATGTCGTGGCTGCTGAGGAAGTTGCTCATCGCCTGCTGCACGTTGGTCGGGTAGTTCGCGCGGGTGCCGTGCAGCCAGCTGTCGAACTGCGACACCGCGATGCTCGCCGTGCCGCCGCCGTAGTCCTTGCCGGTGATCCACTCCGACACCGGCTGGGTGAAGCCGTCGTAGTTCATCGCGCCGTCCCACTGGTCGCCGCCGGCGGTCCACGGGCCGGCATTGCCCCAGAACTCGCCGAGGATGTCGGCGTTGGCGTTGACCGATTTCACCGCGCTGCGCAGCTCGGCCATGATCTGGTGGTTGGCGGTGTCGCTGCCGTTGCCGCCGCCGGCATCGAGGTATTGCGCCGCGTCGAGGCGCCAGCCGTCGATCGAGTACGGCGACTTCAGCCAGGTCTTCACCACCGAGCTGGTGCTGCTGTAGATCGCGTTGCGCACGGCCGAGCCGCTGGCGCCGTAGTCCAGCTTGGGCATGGACGAGAAGCCGAAAAACGCGGAGTAGGTGTTGGGCCAACTCTGGAAGGTGTAGTAGCCGTAGGTCGGACTGGACTGCGACTCGTAGGCGCCGGTGATGCTGCTCCACCAGTGGAAGCGGTCGAACCACTTGTGGGTGTCGCCGGTATGGTTGAACACGCCGTCGAGCACCAGGTAACCCTTCGATCCGTTGCTGGTGCTGTGGATGTCCGCGCTCAGCGTCTGCAGCGTGCTGTTGCTGCCGAACGCCGGGTCCACCGTCATGTAGTCCTCGGTGTCGTATTTGTGGTTGCTCGGCGAGAGGAAGACCGGGTTGAGATAGATGATGTCGGCGCCCACGGTGTTCTTGATGTAGCCCAGCTTCTGGTCGATGCCGGCCAGGTCGCCGCCGAAGAACACGGCGGTGTTGCAGCCGCTGACGTTGGCCACCACGCTTGATCCCCAGGCGTGCTTCTCGGTGGCGCAGCCCGCATAGGTGTACTGGCCGTTGGTCACGTCGTTGGCGGTGCTGCCGTTGTAGAAGCGGTCGGGGAAGATCTGGTACATCACGCCGTTCTTCATCCACGCGGGCGTGGTGAAGCCGGGCAGGATGAAGAAGTCGCCGGAGGACGGCTCGGCCGACGTGGTGCCGGCGGCGTTGAGCCAGGCGGTGGCGCTGCCGTCGTTGATCTGGAAGCGGTAGTACTTCTTCGAGGCGCTGGCCGGCACGGTGCCTTTCCAGTAGTCGAAGTTGCCGGTGGCATCGTTCGCCGACCAGCTCATCGCGACCCAATGGAAGGCGCCGTCCGCGCTGTCGTAATACTTGATGTTGGCGCTGCTGATGTCGCCCTTGAACGTGCGCAGGGTCAGCGTGACCGCTTGGGCGGAAGTCGGCTCGACGTGGTTGTCGTAGAGCGGGCCCTGGTCGTGGAACAGGCCGCTCCATTCCACGTTGTTGTCGTTGCTGGCGGCGCGTGCCTGGTCATGGACGGCCGGCAGCGCGTAGAGCGCCAGCGCCGCGGCGAGTGCGCATGCCAGGGTGGATTTCGAGCCGTGTGTCGCCTTGCCTTGATTGCCCATCGAACATCCCTCCGCAGGTGGGTGGAGCGAAAAGCTTTCGGGTGAGTCGGCTGTTTCCCAGGCTCATGGATTCAGGTTGAGGGTGAGCTCGGCGGCGCGTGCGGCGGCGACCCGCACCCAGGTGACGTCGCCGTAGCGGTCGTGGCCGCTGGCCCAGCCTTCGCCGTCCGCCTGCTCCAGCGCGTGCAGGTCCGCGAAGGATTTCAGCTGGCCGACGCGGGTCGCCGCGCTGCCGTGGACCTTCAGCAGGTAGTAGCGCAGTGCCGGCTTGAAGCTGCCGCTCGCGGCGGCGATGTCCAGTTGCACCGTGTCGCCCTTGCGCTGCGCCGACAGCGGCTGCAGGAAGTACGCGCCGTGTTCGTAGTCGTAGGTCGTGCCGTCGTCGTCGTAGTAGTCGAACGTGCTGCGCTGCGCGGCGGGGAAGATGTCGACGCCGAGCTCGGTCAGCGGGTGCTGACCGACGTAATCCTCGGGCGAACGATTCGGGATGATCGCGCCGTCGCGGATGAACAGCGGGATGTCACTCCACGTCTTGCTGTCGATCGCCAGGTGGATGGTCTGGCCGCCGTCGTAGGCCTTGCCGCTGAACCAGTCGATCCAGCGGCCGGCGGGCAGATAGACGTCCTTCGCGGTCTGGCCCTGTTCCACTACCGGCGACGCCAGCAGCCAGTCGCCGAACAGCCAGCTGTCGACGTCGTTGCGCACCTGGGCATCGTGCGGCCAGTCGAACAGCAGCGGGCGCACCAGGCCGACGCCGTCGACGCGACGCGCGTGCTCGTAGCTGTAGATGTACGGGATCAGCGCGTAGCGCAGGCGGATCGCCGCGGTCGCGGCCTTTTCGGCGACGGGGCCGTACACCCACGGCTGGCGCTTCTGGCCCAGCTCGCCGTGCACGCGGAAGATCGGCGTGAACGCGCCGAACTGGATCCAGCGCGCGTAGTTCTCCGGCGTCGGCGTGCCGTTGCGGAAACCGCCGCCGTCCATGCCCCATTGCATCGCACCCACGTCGATCGCGCTGAGCATGCGCGCGCGCTGGCCGGCCATGCTGGCGAAACCGGTGTCGATGTCGCCGGACCACAGGCCGTACGCGTAGCGCTGCGAACCGAGCCAGAAGTTGCGGTTGATCGACCACACGCGTTGGTTCGAGACCGCGCGCTGGCTGTCGTACAGCGCGCGCTGCATGTTCATGAACTCGGTGTCGCTGCCGGTGGTGTCGGCCTCGTCGTTCCACCAGCCAGCGATGCCGTCGTCGTAGCCGTACTTGATCGCCAGCTCGCCGAACCACTGGCGTGCGGCGGGGATGTCGAAGTCGATGTTCTTCACCGGCTTGTGCGAGAAATAGTCGTCGCTGACTTTCTCGCCGGGCACCCAGAAGTCGTGGGCGGTGGCGTAGCGCCCTTCCACCGTGTCGACGTGGATGCGCGGCTTCATGATGCCGGTCAGGCGGATGCCGCGGGCGTCCATCTGCTTCTTCAAGGCGCCGCTGGGGCCGTCGGGAAACTTGGTCGGGTTCCAGCGGAACTCGCCGTAGTCGTCCTCGCCCCAGGCCTTCCAGTCGAAGTCCAGCGTGATGTTGTCGATCGGGATGTGCCTTGCGCGGTAGGTGTCGACGATCTGCAGCAGTTCCTTCTGGTCGATGCCCCACTGGCTGTTGGTGAAGCCCATCGCCCACTTCGGGAACAGCGGCGTGCGGCCGCTGAGCTGGGCCAGCGAGTCGAAGATCTGCGCGGGCGTGCCGAGCAGGATATAGACGTCCGTATCCTTGCGCGGACTGCTGGCGGCGATCGTGCCAGGCTGCAGCGCGAATGTGGCGCCGTCGCTGTCCAGCAGCACGCCGTAGCCGGCGGTGCTCCACACGAACGGCGCGCCAGCGTGGCCCTGCTCGCCGGATTTCGCCTGCAGCGTGCCGCTGCGCAGCAGGCCGGCGGAGGCATCCTCGGTCGCGTTGTAGCCGCCGATGCCGTACAGCGCGTCGCTGGCATCGTGCTTCGCGTCGAGCCTGCCCTGGCGCAGGGCGTCGGTGTCGATGCGCAGCAGCGGATGCCGTTGCGCGTCGTCGATCTGCAGCTGGTGCGTCTGCCGGTTCCAGCGCACCGAGGCGACCGCGGAGGCGAGGGTCATGCCGTCCGCCAGCTGCGTGCCGCGAACCTCTGCAAACGTCGATCGGCGGCCGGCGGGGTCGAGTATCGGCGTCGGCGCAGCGGCATGGCCGTCTCGCGTGGCGTGGATGTGCACGATGCCGGGTGCCACGAAACGGACGTCCAGACGATCGGTGCCGAGATCGATCGCGATGGCGTGGTCGACGAGTTGTGCCATGCGGGGTGCCTGCGGGGTCGACGCGGGAGCGGTCGCGGCGAAGTTGGCGGCCGGGGCGAGGGCGAGGCCGAGCCACAACCAGGCGTTTGCGCGCCGACCGATTTTGCGGGGAGGGGATGTCATGCGGGGTTCCTCGTGGATCAAGGCTCAGTCCAGGATCGCGCTGGAATACGGTGGCAGGGAAAGCCGCTGGCGCTGCAGCGTGGTGTCGGGTTTGCTGTGCAGCCGCAGCGTGCGGAATCGGCTGGTGCCCAGCGGCACCTGTTGCGTCTGCCCGGACAGGTTGTGCAGCACCAACACGTGGCTGGCGTCGTCGTCGAGTTGCCAGGCGGCGATGTGCGGATTGGTCTGGGGATATTCGCGGATGGCGCCGTCGCGCAGCGCCGCGACCTGGCGGCGCCAGCCGATCAGCGTCGTGTAGTAGTGCAGCAGCGAATCGTCGTCGTGTCGCTGTGCCTCCACCGAGACCGCGGGGCCATCGCCGGCGCTGAAGGCTTTCCAGTGCGTCTCGCCCGTGCCCTGCGGATCGCGGTGCCAGCGCATCGGCTCGCGCAAATCCGGGTCGGGTTTCCTGCCGCGCATGCCCAGCTCCTCGCCGTAGTAGACGAATGGATGGCCGGGCAGGGTGAGCAGCATCGCGGCGGCCATGCGCATGTGTTGCGCGTTGCCGTCGAGCTGGCTCATCACGCGGTCCTGGTCGTGATTGGACAGGAATGGCGCATCGACGCCGGACTTGCCGGCGACCTTGCGATAGACGGTATCGGTGCGCGCGAGCAACGCACCGAGCTCACCGGCGCGTTCATCGCGCGCGCTGTCGATCAATTGCACCGCCAGCGGAAAGTCGAACACCGCGTTGAGCGGTTTGAAGTACGGCGCCAGTGCATCGGCGGAGTCGCGGGTCACTTCGCCGACGACGTAGGCCGCAGGGTTCACCGCGTCCAGGCCGCGACGGAATTCCGACCACCAGGCGAGGTTCTTCTGCAGCGTCAGCGGATTGTCCATGTCCGCCTTGAAGTCGTAGTAGATGTGCTGGGCCGCGTCGAGGCGGAAGCCATCGACGCCTTTCTTCAGCCAGTACCGGCCGAGCTTGACCATCTCCCTGCGCACCGCCGGCGTGTCGTAGTCGAGGTCGGGCATGTTGGCGGAGAAGTCGCCCAGGTAGTGCGCCTTGCCGAGCGCGTGCCAGGCCTGCGCGCCCGCGGCGTCCTCGGCGTGCAGGTCGGTGTGCGGACCGGCCCAGCCGTACCAGTCGTGATGCGGATCGGCGGGATCGCGGGCGGCGATGAACCACGGGTGCCGGTCGCTGGTGTGGTTGATCACCAGGTCGATGATCACCTTGATGTGGCGTCGGTGCGCCTCGCGCAGCAGGCGCTCGAAGTCGACCATCGTGCCGTACTGCGGATTGATGCCGTAGTAATCGGTGACGTCGTAGCCGTGGTAGCTGGGCGAGGGATTGATCGGCATCAGCCAGATGCCGCTGACGCCGAGCGACTGCAGGTAGTCGAGCTTCGCGGTGACACCGTTGAGGTCGCCGATGCCGTCGCCGTCGGTGTCGGCCCAGCTGCGCACGAAGATCTCGTACCAGACGCCGGAGCCGGCCGGATCCAGTGACGGACGCGCTGCCGCCGCGGGCAACGTCGTGCCGAGGATCAGCAGTGCCAACAGCAGGTAACGGATCATCTGCGACTCCAGCAGTTGCGGATCAGTCGGCCGCCTTGAAATGGCGGGCGATGAAGTCGGCGTGGCCGGGCATGCTGGCCACGGCGCGGTCGACCAGGGTGCGGATATTGCCCAGGAACTCGCCGAGCTGCGCTTGCGGCAGGCCGTCGGCCAGTGGCGAATGGCGCTGAGGAACGATGCCCTGGCCGATCATCACCTGCAGCCAGCCGGTCGGGGTGAACAGCTCTTCGCCGTCGCGGAAGATATGGCCGCTCTGGCGAAACAGTTCGATCCGGTGGGCCAGTCCCTCGGGCAGGGCCATCGTGGCGCATTGCCGCCAGAACGCCGTGTCGTCGCGCTCGGTGGCGTTGTAGTGCAGGGCGATGAAATCGCGCGTGCGCTCGTATTCGAAACGCGTCTGGCGGTTGTATTCGGCGATCAGCGCGGGGTCGAAGTGCTTGTCCGGGAACATCGTCAGCAGGCGGCCGACCGCGGACTGCATCAGGTGGATGCTGGTCGATTCCAGCGGTTCGATGAAGCCGCTGGCCAGGCCCATCGCGATGCAGTTGCGGTTCCACACCTGCTTGCGGATGCCGGTGTGGAAGCGCAGCTGGCGTGGCTCGCCGATCATCGGGCCTTCGAGATGGGAGAGCAGGGTGGCGCAGGCCTCGTCGTCGCTGAGGTGGCTGCTGCAGTAGACGTGGCCGTTGCTGTCAAGGTGCTGCAGCGGAATCCGCCACTGCCATCCAGCCTGCTGCGCGCTGGCCTGGGTGTACGGGCGCAGCGTGTCGCCGTGTTCGCTGGCGACCACCACGGCGCGGTCGCACGGCAGCCAGTGTTGCCAGCTGTCGTAGCCGGTCTTCAGCGCGCCTTCGGTCAGCAGCCCGCGGAAGCCGGAGCAGTCGATGAACAGGTCGCCCGCGATGGTCTCGCCGCTGTCGAGTCTTATCGATTCGATGAAACCGTCGCTGCCGCGCAGCGCGACGTCGACCACCTTGCCGTCGGTGCGTTTCACCCCGCGCTGTTCGGCGTGCCGGCGCAGCAGCTGGCCGAAGCGCGCGGCATCGAAGTGGTAGGCGTAGCGGATGCCGGTGAGCGGGCTGTCGCCGACCTTGTCCATCCGGGCGAAGCGATTGGCGTTGGCGGCTTGGGCGTTGATCGAGTACGCCCACAGGTCGGGCGCGTCGGGATCCAGTTCGCGGCCTCTGAGCCAGTAATGCTGGAACGCGGCCAGGCCCAGTGGCAGGCCGATGTCGCTGAACGCGTGCAGGTAGGAGTCGCCGATCCGTCGCCAGTCGTTGAACTGCACCGCGAGCTTGATCGTGCCGCGACTGGCCTTGAGCAACTCGTCCTCGTCGATGCCGAGGAACTGGCTGACGTGGCGGATCTGCGGAATGGTCGCCTCGCCCACGCCGACGATGCCGATCTCGCTGGACTCCACCAGCCGGATGTCCAGTTGCGGGCCCAGCGCCTGGGCGAGCAGGGCTGCCGTCATCCAGCCGGCCGTGCCGCCGCCGACGATCACCACCTGCCGGATTCTCGGATCGTTCATGCCGCTCTGCTCCGGAAGGTTCCGCCGCGGTTGCCGCGCCGCTGTCCTGGCGCCGCCGAAAAAAAGAGCCCCGCTGGAAGTCACTCAGCGGGGCAGGTTGGGGAGGTACGTCGCTACGCCTTACTGGAACTTGTACGAGACGCCGATATCGAAGCGGCGGCCGTAACGTTCCCACGTCAGCACCTGGCGGGGATCGTTGTTCTGGTAGGTGATGAAGGTCTTGTTGGACAGGTTCGAACCCTGCGCGACCAGGGTCAGGCCCTTGAGCGCGCCGCTGTCGAACGTGTAGCTCACCTGGGCGTCGTAGGTGCTGCCGCCCTGGATGGTCTGCTCGATGCGCGAGGCGCTGATGCCCGACACCTCGCCCAGGAAGCTGGAGCGGTAGCTGTCGCTGATGCGGGCCTCGAAGCCGTCATGCTGGTAGTACAGCGTGCCGTTGGCGACCCACTTCGACAGACCCGGCACGGTGATCGGGTTGCTGTTGCCGGCGAACACCAGCGAGCTGTTGGTGCGGTTGCCGGTGAGGATCGCGCCGAAGCCGTTGAGCGATGGCGTGAACAGGTTGAACGGCAGGTTCAGGGTGAGCTGGGCGCCCTTCACGTAACCGTGGCCGTCGTTGGTCGGGCCGGAGACGGTGCCCAGGGTGGTGCCCAGCTGGGCCTGCTGCGCCGGCGTCAGGCCGAACGGCAGGAACGAGCTGAAATCGTACAGGTAGGCCGCGTTCGGATTGATGTAGTCGGTCAGCTTCAGGTAGTAGCCCGACAGCGCGAAGTAGCCGCCACCGGCGCTGCGGCACAGGTCCGAGTTCTTCGCGTCACCGGCCTTGCATTCATAGCCGCCTTCGTTCGAGAAGTAGTGCTCGTAGCTGACGTTGTAGTTGTCGGCCATGGTCGGCTTGAGCTTGGCATTGCCGCCGGAAGCGCTGAAGTACGCCTGGTTCGGATCGGTGCTGGTCAGGTGGGTGATGTTGCCGCTCACCCCGAGGCTGGCGTTCATCTGGTCCATGCGCGGGCGGGCCAGGGTACGGGCGGCGCTGACACGCAGGTCATCACTGTCGCTGAAGCCGAAGATCAGGTTCGCACTGGGCAGGACCTTGGTGTAGCTGGTATTGCCCACCACCGGGATCAGCGTGATCGCGTTGCCGGTGATCGCGCTGCCCGGCGCCACGCGCTCGCCTTCCGCACGCTGCGAGGTGTGCTGTGCCTGCACGCCGAAGTTGCCACGCAGGCTGACGCCGCCGAGGTAGGTGTCGAGGTTGAACTGGAAGTACGGGGTCAGGGTCTTCTCGCGCACCTTCCAGTTCGGCGGCATCGACAGCGACGAGCCGAAGGTGGGCACGCTGACCAGGGTGCCGTCGCGGATCAGGTCGAACGGGTTGTAGCAGGTCTGCGAACCCACGCCCATCCACGCCAGCGGGCTGCAGCTGCTGCCGCCGAACGGCGCGGTCTCGACCGCGGTGCCGCTGCTGATCGTGCCGCCGCCCAGGGTCAGGAAGCTCTGGTCGATGTTGTAGGTCTTGTCGCGGGTGCTGTGCGCCACGCCGAACTCCATGCTGGAGAACGGGCCGCTGGAGAAGCTGCGCTCCACCGCCAGGTGCAGGTTGGCCAGGTAGTCCACCGTGTGCGGCGCGTTGATGAAGCCGGCCTGCACCACGTCGTTGCCGCCGCCCCAGCCCTGCGGGTCGGTCAGCACCATGCCGCTGCCGTAATCCAGCGAGGGGTTGACGTAGAACAAGCCGTTGTTGCGCTCGATGAAACCGAGGCTGTCGCGGGCGCCGTTGTTCGCGCCGAAGTCGGTGCCGGAATAGCTTTCGAGGTTGATGTCGCGGCGGGTGGCGCGCGAGTAGTTCGCGTCGAGGTCGGCCGTCCAGTCCTCGTTGATGGTGAACTTGTTGTCCCAGTTGAAGTTGTAGACCCGGGCGCTGGTGCTGTTGTAGTCGTTGCGGATGACCGCCTTGACGCCGTCGTAGGTGCCGCTCTGGATGAAGCCGTTCTGCACGTTGCCATTCGGCTGCAGCGTGGCGTTGCCCCAGAACAGCGGGAACTCCATGCCCTTGGCCTGCTGCACTTCCTTGAAGTTGTCGTAGGTGACGTCGACGGTGCCGGTGTAGTGCTCGTTCGGCTGCCACTGCACGGTGGCCAGTACGCCGCGGCGCTTCATCGTGTCGGAGATGCCGTAGTTCTTCGAGCCGCCGATCACGGCATTGCCGTTGGCGTCGGTGGGATAGCCCCACGGCGCCTGGTGCTGGATCTGCGCGGGGTTCGATTCGAGATCCACACCGAGGGTGACGCCGAGGGTGTGGTCGGCGAACTGGTGCACCCACACGCCGTTGAGGTTGTAGCCGCGGTCGCTGACGCCGGGACCGTCAGCCTGCTGCGACATGCCGTCCCAGATGTAGTGGGCGTTCACCGCCGCTTCGGGACCGCTCTTTTCCAGCGGGCGGATGGTGTGCATGTCCACCGTGCCGGTGAGGCCCTGGCCGATCAGGTTGGCCTGCGGGGTCAGGTGCACGACCACGTTGTCGAACCAGCTCGACGGGTACTGGTCGAACTGCACGTCGCGGTTGTTGGAGGTGGAAACCTGCTGGCCGCCGTTGATCAGCGCGGTGGAGAAGTCCGGGCCCAGGCCGTGGATGGTCAGCACCTGCGGACGACCGCTGACGGTCTGCACGGCCAGGCCGGGCAGGCGACCGAGCGTGTCGGCGATGCTGACGCCGGGCAGCTTGCCGATCTGTTCGGCCGACACGGCCTCGACGATGCTGCTGGCGTTGCGCTTCAGCGCGGTGGAGTTCTCGATGCTGCTGATGAAGCCGTTGACCTCGACGGACTGCAGCTTCTGCGTCTTGCGCTTGGCGTCGGCCTTGTTCTGGTCGCTGTTGTTGTCGGCCGATGGCGCCTGTGTCTGATCTTGCGTGCTCTGCGGTTGATCGGACCGCGACGCGGAGCCCGCGTAAGCCGTGGCGCTTGCGCCAAGGCACACCGATGCGATCGCCAGCGCCAGCAACTTGTGTTTCAGAACCATGTAATCCCCTCCCGCAGTGTGTCGCCGTCGATCTCGGTTGTTGGAGTCCCCGCGCTTCCGTCGGCGACGACCGTCGGCAGGTGCGCTGCCGAGGTTTTCGGCGGCGTGGTCGCATAGTAGGCCGACGATTCTGCGGTGAAGCATTTTCTGCATACGTATTCATGGGGGGCGCGAAACCCGGCATGTTGCAATGCGGTGCCGCGTGCCCGGAGCGTGGGTGACGACGGGGCGAACCCGGATGCCGCTTGGGCTGGGCCCGTCGCGACCGTGATGGTGGACAACGCCGTCGCGCGCATCGCATGTCGCAACTGCAGCAAGAATGAATACGTATGCAGACCCGTGCCGGTTGCAGCGGTGCCGCCGCTAAGCTGATCGCATCCGAAGACGGGTGGCCGAACGCTCCCGCCTCATGTCCCGGGGACACGTCCAAATGACCGATGCACCATGGTGGCGCGGCGCCGTCACCTATCAGATTTACCCGCGCAGTTTCCTGGACACCGATGGCGACGGCGTGGGCGATCTGCCGGGCATCATCGCGCGTCTCGACTACGTGGCCAGCCTTGGCGTGGACGCGATCTGGGTGGCGCCGTTCTTCAAGTCGCCGATGGCCGACTTCGGCTACGACATCGCCGACTATCGCGACGTCGATCCGCTGTTCGGCACGCTGGCCGACTTCGATGCGTTGCTGGAAAAGGCGCACGGGCTGGGCCTGAAGGTGATGATCGACCAGGTGCTCAGCCACACCTCGGCCGAGCACGCGTGGTTCCGCGAAAGCCGGCAAAGCCGCGACAACGCGAAGGCCGACTGGTACGTGTGGGCCGACGCGAAGGACGACGGCAGTGCGCCGAACAACTGGCTGTCGCTGTTCGGCGGTTCGGCGTGGCAGTGGGAGCCGCGCCGCGGCCAGTATTACCTGCACAACTTCCTGACCTCGCAGCCGGACCTGAATTTCCACCACGCGGAAGTGCGCGCGGCGATCCTGGACAGCGTGCGCTTCTGGCTGGACAAGGGCGTCGACGGCTTCCGCCTGGATGCGATCAACTTCTGCTTCCACGACCGCCAGCTGCGCGACAACCCGCCCAAGCCCAAGGACAAGCGCGTGGGCCGAGGCTTCAGCCCGGACAACCCGTACGCGTTCCAGTACCACTACTTCAACAACACGCAGCCGGAAAACCTGGCCTTCCTGGGCGAACTGCGTGCGCTGGTGGACGGCTATCCGGGGGCGACCACGCTGGGCGAGATCTCCTCGGAGGATTCGCTGGCGACGATGGCCGAGTACACCCGTCCCGGCCGGCTGCACATGGGCTACAGCTTCGAGCTGCTCACCGACGACTTCAGCGCCGCGCATATCCGCGGCACGGTGCAGACGCTGGAAGCGCAGATGACCGAAGGCTGGCCATGCTGGGCGATCTCCAACCACGATGTCGAACGCGTGCTGACGCGCTGGGGCAAGGGGCGGTCATCCGCATCACTGGCCAACCTGCTCACCGCGATGGTCTGCTCGCTGCGCGGCTCGGTCTGCGTCTACCAGGGCGAGGAGCTGGGCCTGACCGAGGCGGAGCTGCCGTTCGAGGCGCTGCAGGACCCGTACGGCATCGCGTTCTGGCCACAGTTCAAGGGTCGTGACGGTTGCCGCACGCCGATGCCGTGGAGCGATGCCGCGGCGCACGCGGGCTTCAGCCACGGCACGCCGTGGTTGCCGGTGCCGGACGAACATCGCGAACTGGCAGTGAGCCGCCAGGACGGTGATCCGCATTCGGTGTTGAACGGTTTCCGCACCTTCATGCACTGGCGCCAGTCGCGACCGGCGATGCGCTGGGGCGACATCGCCTTCATCGATACCGTCGAACCGGTGTTGGCCTTCACCCGCCACTGGGCCGAACGAACCGTGCTGGTGGTGTTCAACCTCGGCGACGCGCCGGTCGGCATCGATCTTCCCGGGGAGCTTGCGCGACTGCGTCCGCTGGAAGGTCACGGCCTGCTGTCGGGCAGCCTCGAAGGAAGCCGCCTGCAGCTTCCCGGCTACGGCGCATGGTTTGCCGGCGTGGCGTGATGATCCGAGTCGGCGCGATCCTGCGAGGTCTGCTGGGCGGCCTGCTGCTGGCGTTCGCCGGCACGCCGGCGTTGGCATCGGGCGATGCCGGCGAAAATCTGCCGGTGCAACTGCAGCTCGATGCGCCGGCGTTCGCGCCGGAAAAGATCGCGGTGACGATTTACCTGCCGCGAGGCTACGCGCAGGCGTCCACTCGTCGTTACCCGGTGCTGTATGCGAACGACGGCCAGGACATGGCTGCGGTGGGCCTGCAGCCGACCTCGGCACGCCTGTTTCGCGAGCAGGCGATCGAGCCGGTCATCGTGGTGGCGATCCACATGCTTGCCGATCGTGCCAGCGGTTACGGGCTGTCCGACCGCGCCGCCGCGCGCAGCCTCGTCGGCGGTTCGCGGATCGGTCCGATCGGCACGCGCGCGCAGGACTATTCCGCATGGGTCGCCAGCGTGCTGGTGCCCTATGTTGACACGCACTACCGCACGCGCAGGTCCGCGCGCGGACGCACGGTGCTGGGCTGGTCGCTGGGCGCGCTGAACGCGTTCAGCCTCGGCTGGCAGTATCCCGACGTGTTCGGCCGGGTCGGCGCGTTCTCGCCCTCGTTCTGGCTGGCGGCGGACCGCAGCAGCGACACGGCGGTGCAGCACACGCGGCTGGCGCAGGCGATGGTCGATCGCGGCCGCAGGCGCGCGGGCCTGAAGATGTGGTTTGCGGCGGGTACGGCGGAAGAGATGAAGGACCGCGACGGCGACGGTATCAACGACACCGTCGATGACGTGCAGGATCTTCTGCAAGGCTATCGAGGCGCCGACGGCTTCCGCCTGCGCGGGCTGAAGCAGCTCGGCTATTCGATCGACATGGACTACGCGAGGTATCCGTCGCGTCAGGCCGATGCCTCGCTGTTCCTGCTGCCGGGCGGCGAACACAACCAGGCGTCATGGGCAAAGATGCTGCCGCTGTTTCTGCGCTGGGCCTACGGCAAAAGCTGACCCCACTCCGACCCTCCCCTGCGACCGAAGGAAGTCCCTTTGGGGCAAGCAGGGGAGGGGGCAGTCCGGCTATTTCCGCTCGGCGCTGCTGGCGTCGCGGATGCTGCGGAATTCGGAGTCCTTGCTCCAGTCCGGCCACTGGTCGGAATTGGCCAGGTCGCTGCCCACGTCGTGGAGCACCTGCAGGTCGCGCGCCATGCCGGTGAACGACCAGTCCGCTTCCCATTGGTCGGCGGGCTGGTGGTAGCGCTTGGCGGTGTAATCGTCCTCGGCGGCCTTGCCGGCCGCCAAGCCGCCATCGATCCAGTCATTGCCCGAGCCGAACGAGATCGCCGGCACGCCGCGCTTGGCGAACGAGAAGTGATCGGACCGGAAGAAGTAGCCCGCCTCGGGTTTCGGGTCGGCGGTGTAGCTGATGTCGTGCTTCTTCGCCTCGGCGATCAGGTCGTCGAGCAGGCCCAGCTTCGCGCTGCCGGAGATGGTGAAGTTGCGCGCGGGGCCATGCGGATCGAGCGCGTCCATGTTGAGCACACCGACCGTGGTGGCCAGCGGGTAGAGCGGATTGGCCGCGTAATACTCGGAGCCGAGCAGGCCCTTTTCCTCGGCGGTGACGTTGAGGAACACCACCGTGCGCTCGGGCCTGGGGCCCTGGGCGAAGGCGCGTCCCATCTCGATCAGCGCCGCGGTGCCGGTGGCGTTGTCGACGGCGCCGTTGTAGATGCGGTCGCCGCTGGCGTCCGGCGCGCCGACGCCGAGATGGTCCCAGTGCGCGCTGTAGATCACCGTCTGGTCCGGGCGCTTGCTGCCTTCCACGCGGCCGACGATGTTGTGCGAGGTGATCACCTGCGAATCGACCTTGAAGTGGGCCGAGAGACTTTCGTCCTTCAGGGTGACCGGCTTGAAGTCGCGCGTCTGCGCCTGCTTCTTCAGCGCATCGAAATCCAGCCCGGCGTGACTGAACATCCGCACGGCCAGGTCGCGCTGAATCCAGCCTTCCAGTTCCGGGTGCACGGCGGCGGGCTTGTCGCGCACGATGTCGAACATCGCGTTGGTGTTGGAGTTCTTCACCGTGGCCCAGCCGTACGAAGCAGGCGCGGTCTCGTGGATCACCAGCAGGCCGAGCGCGCCCTGCCGCGCGGCTTCCTCGAACTTGTAGGTCCAGCGGCCGTAGTAGGTCATCGCCTTGCCGCCGAAGTCGCCGTGGCCGGTCTCGAAATCCGGATCGTTGATCAGCACCACGGCGATCTTGCCGTGCAGGTCGACGCCCTTGAAATCATCCCAGTGGCGCTCCGGCGCCTTCACGCCGTAGCCGACGAACACCAGCGGCGCGTTGCGGATCGCCACCTCGGTCGAACCGTTCATCGGGGCGCGGATCGCGATCTGCTCGCCCTGGGTCAGTTTTTCATGCTGGTCGCCAAGCGCCAGCCGTAACACCGGCGTGCCGACGATCGCGCTGCGTCGCAACGGCACTGCCTGGGTCCAGCCGCGCTTGCCGTCCTTGAGGTCGCCGCCCGGTTGCAGGCCGGCGGCCTTCATCTGCGCCACCACATAGTCGATGGTCTTCGTCTCGGCCGGCGTGGCCGGCCCGCGGCCTTCGAATGCATCCGAGGAAAGCGTCTTCACCGTGGCCGAAAGCCGCTCGGTGCTGAAACCGGGCTGGTCGGTGGCCTGGGCGGTCGAGAACGCGGCCATGATCACGGCGCTGAGGAGTAGTCGCTTCACGGGCTTCACCTGTCGTAAGGGCAGAGTGCTCCGATACTAGTCAGCAACTTCCTGCGGGTCCATCCGCCAGCGGCAGTGCGGACTCAGGCCTTGCGGCTGCGCCGCGGTTTCGCCTGCGCGGCGGCGATCAGTTCCTGCAGGTAGGCGATGCCTTCCTCCTCCGGAAAGAACGCCACCACGTCGGCCACGGTCAGTTCGTGCCGTTTGCGCAGGGCCAGGAATTCCTCGCGGGCCATCGCCATCCGCTGGGCGGCCAGCGCCTTCTTGCCGAGCGGTTTCCCGCCGGGCGGTTTGGCGGCCTGCTGCTTCTCCACCTTCTGTTCAAGCCTGGCGAGCTCTTCCTGGAACTGGCGGAAATCGTATTTCTGGGAAGTCATGAACTTGGAAACGTCGTCATTGGGTGAGGCGATTTTCGCACGTCCGCTTCCCTTGGCGCCCACGAGCCGCCTTCGGCGAGCCGACGGCCAGCGCAGAATGACGATGAGGTCGCCCTGGCGACTCAGGCGGCGGCGTGCCTACGGCGGCGATCTAGAATGGTGTTGAGGGCGTGGTCCTGTGAATCCCGCGCGGCGCTGTAGGCTTCGGAGAACAGGGTGGAAAAGCGCTGCGCAGAGGCCGCCGGCGGCATCTCCGCGGCTGCCTGCGTCACCGCATGAGGCGGGGCCGGCGGCGCTTGTGGCGGCTGGTCGCCTCGACCGGCCAGGGATTCGCGGCAGTTGGCGTAACGACGCCGCAGCCGTTCGGCCAGGAGTTGCTGGGTACGACCCGGGGCGGGGTTTTCGCTGGATTCATCCATGGCGACTTTCTCGAAAGCGGGCAACGGAACTGCCACACAGGCAAAGCAGCATTTATGCCAATTCGAGAATCTGTGATGCAACTCACGTTTTGCACGCGATGTTTTGCGCTAGGTCGCCTGATCCACAAGGAAAATCGAGTGGTAACGATGCCCCCGGGCCACGCTTCGCGCAAGCGGCCACCGGTGCCGCGACGACCAAGCGAAGATTCGCAGCGCGTCACGGAGTGACCCAAATGGGTTGGACGAGTGTCGCCCTCACCACCGCGCGGGGTGGCGAAGCGGAGGCGCGTGTTTCCGGCACGCAAACAAAAGCCGCAACGAGTGCGGCTTCTGCGAGGAACTGACAAACATGGTGGCCGGGGACGGAATCGAACCGCCGACACGGGGATTTTCAATCCCCTGCTCTACCAACTGAGCTACCCGGCCGGGAACCTGGCGATCAAGCAGAACCGGCAAGGTCGCTGTTGATGCGTGGAGCCGCGCATTAGACCGAAAGCGCGGCGTTTCGTCAAGACTCGGTGGGCGGCGGGCTGAAGCCGGCGGCCTGGTCGACGTCGCCGCCGAACAGGAATTTCTCCATCTGTTCGCCGAGGTACTTGCGCGATTTCGGGTCGAGGGGATTGAGCCGGTACTCGTTGATCAGGGTGGTCTGGTGGGCCAGCCACTGTTGCCAGGCGGGCTTGGAAATCTCGGTGTAGATGCGCTGGCCGAGCGGGCCGGGCCAGGGGGCGAAGTCGAGGCCTTCGGCGTCGATGTGGAGTTTGCTGCAGTGGATGGTGCGGCTCATGGGGTCATTCCTGTTGCGGCCCTCGGGGGCTGGCGGATCAGTTGGTGCGCAAGCTTGCGGCATGCGTTCGGCCGGCGTCGCTGATCTGCAGCAAGAGACTGCGTACCGGCGCGGGCAGGCCAAGCGCATCGAGTTCGTCGACGCCGCACCAGCGCCAGTGCGGATTATCGGCGACGCCGCGTGCGGCTGTCGCGCGATCGAACAGCAGCGGCTCGATCGCCAGCCGATAGTGGCTGAAGACGTGGGTGAACGGGGCGAGCGCCTGCGCGTCATCGATGTGCGCGTGTTGCCGTGCCACTCGCCAGGCTTCGTTCGGGTCGCTCGCCTCGGGGAGGCTCCACAGGCCCGACCACACGCCTTGCGGGCCCCGTCGTTCCAGCAACACGCGATGGCTTGCGTCACGCAGGATCAGCATCACGGTGGCGCGGGTCGGGATCGATCGGGCCGGCTTGCGGCCAGGCAGGGCGGCGGTGAGGTCGTCGCGGTGCGCGATGCAATCCGTGGCCAGCGGGCAGGCATCGCAGCGCGGGCGCGCACGGATGCAGACCGTCGCGCCAAGATCCATGATCGCCTGGGTGTAGTCGGCGACGCGGGTGCCCGGGGTGTGTGCTTCGGCGTGTTGCCACAGCTGCTTTTCCACCGCGCTTTCGCCGGGGTGGCCGTGGATGCCGTGGTAGCGCGCCAGCACGCGCTTGACGTTGCCGTCGAGGATGGGAAAGCGCAGGCCGTGCGCCTGCGCCAGGATCGCCCCGGCGGTGGAGCGGCCGATGCCGGGCAGCGCGTTCAATGCGTCGAAGTCGCGCGGCAGTTCGCCGCCGTGCCGTTCGACGCAGAGTTGCGCGGCGCGGTGCAGGAAGCGGGCGCGGCGGTAGTAGCCGAGTCCCGACCACAGCGCCAGCACGGTGTCTTCGTGGGCGTCAGCCAGCGCTTCCAGCGTGGGCAGCGCGCCGACGAAACGATCGAAGTAGCCGACCACGGTGGCGACCTGGGTCTGCTGCAGCATCACTTCGGACAACCACACGCGGTAGGCGTCGCGCTGGCCGTTGTCGAGCGCCTGCTGCCACGGCAGGTCCTTGCGGCCGTGCCGGCCGAACCAGCGCAGCAACCGGTTCGCGAATGAAGCGCTCATGGATTCTTGCCGGCCGCCGGTTTCGAGGCGGGTGCCGCCACCGTGCCGGCCGCTGCGGGCGCATCGATGCCGGCCTGGACGGTGAGGCCTTCGATGCTGATGCCGGCCATCTCCAGGCTGGCGATTTCGGCGTGGCCGCTGCCCGGCGGCACGCTCAATTGCGGCCCCCGGGGATCGCCAAGCCCGTTCCACCAGCGCGCCAACGCCAGCGGCGGCAGCTTCAGATCCGCATGATTGGCAGGGCCGTCCAGCTTCAGCGCCAGCAGCAGCGGGTTGCTCTGGTCGGCGGGCGTCAGTCGTAGCGAGATGTCGTACTGGCCGGCGTTGGCCTGCTCGAGCTTGCCGCTCAGGCTGGCCTCGGCATCGGCGGCGCCATGCCAGTACGCATTGCCGGTGAGGGCGAGTTTCACCGTGCTGCCCTGGGTCAGGTGCAGGGTGATGTCCTGCAGTTGCAGCGCATTGCCTTCGATGCGCGGGGTCGCCGACAGGCGCAGTTGCACCGGCGTGCCCGCCGCCGTGACGGCCGAAAGCGCCAGCGGAAATGGCTGGCCGGTCACCAGGCTGCCCGCCTGCAGCGAGACGCTGCCCAGCAGCACTTCATTGCCGCGAACCACGCTGCCGTGGCTGATGCTGACGCCGGTATCGATGCGCGGAATATTCGGCGGCGCGCCCTCGGGTTTGGCGGGCAACGCGGCCAGCCAGTCCTGCAGCGCATCCAGGTCGACCCGTGGCGAATCGATCTCCAGCTGCGAAATCACCGTGGGGCCGCCGAACAGGGTGTGCCATGGCAGGGCAAGCTGGCCGTGTGCGGCCAGCAGGATCGGCGCGGTGGCGCCGGCCGCATTCAGGGTGATGCCATCGAGCTGCAGGGCCGGGCGCGGAAACAGGGTCGGGCTGGCGGGGCTGGCCAGGCTCAGTTCCAGTCCGGCCGCGCGCGCCTGGGTCTGCAGCATCCGGGTGAAGCGTTCCGGCTGCAGCAACAGGTAGACGGCGATCACCGCGGCCAGCACCAGTGCCAGCACCAGGCCGCCAAGCACCAGCAGGATCAATCGCAGTCGGCGCGACATCCGCTCAGCCCCGTCGTCGCGGTTCAGTCATGCGTCGGCACCTCGCCGAGGCTGGCCGGAAGCAGGCCATCGACGAAGGCCTCCGCGTCGAAACTGCGCAGGTCGGTGGCGGTTTCACCCAGGCCCACGTAGCGGATAGGCAGGCCGAACTCGCGCGCCAGGGCGAACACCACGCCACCCTTGGCGGTGCCGTCGAGCTTGGTCACGACCAGGCCGGTGACGCCCACGATCTGGCGGAACTGGCGCACCTGGTTGACGGCGTTCTGTCCGGTGGTGCCGTCGATCACCATCAGCACCTCGTGCGGCGCATCGGCATCGAGCTTCTTCAGCACGCGGGCGATCTTGCCCAGTTCGTCCATCAGGCCGCCCTGGGTGTGCAGGCGGCCGGCGGTGTCGGCGACCAGCACGTCGGCGCCGCGCGAACGCGCCGCCTGCAAGGCATCGAAGATCACGCTGGCCGAATCGGCATCCTGGCCCTGCGAGATCACCGGCACCTGGTTGCGTTCGCCCCAGGTCTTCAGCTGCTCGACCGCGGCGGCGCGGAAGGTGTCGCCGGCGGCGAGCATCACCGCGCGGCCCTCGTCGCGCCAGCGGCGGGCCAGCTTGCCGATGGTGGTGGTCTTGCCGGCGCCGTTGATGCCCACCACCAGCACCACGAACGGTTTGCGATGCGCCACGTCCAGCGGCTGCTCGACCGGCTTGAGCAGGGCGACCAGCGACTGGCGCAGGGCGGCCAGCAGCGCGGGGGAGTCGGCGAACTCGCGCTTGTGCATGCGTTTGCGCAGGTTCTCGACCAGGTCGGTGCTGGCCTCGATGCCGACGTCGGCGGTGATCAGGGTGGTTTCCAGTTCGTCCAGCAGGTCGTCGTCGAGCTTCGGATGGCGCACGAACAGCGAACCCAGGCTGCGCGAGAACACGCTGCCGGCCAGGCGTTCGCGCCAGCTGCGCCTGGCCGGTGCGGCGGCGGGCTCATCGGCGGCGGGTGCCGGGACCTGGAAACGTTCGTGGTCGGTGGCGTTGTCGGCGGGCGAGGGTGTCTCGGCCAGCGCCTCGCGCAGGGCGGGGGCGTCGCTGGCCTGCGCGACAGCGTCCACCGGCGTGATGGTGGCCGGCGCTTCCGCGTCCTTGTCGGCGGGCTTTTTCTTCCAGAACTTGAGCATTGCGGGCGTGATTCAAAGACAATGGGCGGCATGCTAACACTCCAACCTGTACTGGCCGCTGAGGGGCGGCGCGCCACCGTGGCAAGCGCATGAACGGGCCACGCAAGGCCGGCCCGGGACGGGTGCGCATCATCGGCGGCCGCCTGCGCAATTCGCGGCTGGAGGTGCCGGACGTGCCGGGGTTGCGACCCACCGCCGAGCGGGTGCGCGAGACCCTGTTCAATTGGCTGGCGCCGGTCATCGAGGGCATGGACTGCCTGGATCTGTGCGCGGGCACCGGCGCGCTGGGGATCGAGGCGCTTTCGCGGGGCGCCGCGTCGGTGCAGTTCGTCGAACGCGATGCCCGCGCGGCGCAGGCGCTGCGGGCGAACCTGGTGCGGCTGAAGGCGGACCAGGCTCCGGTGAACGTCACCGACGCCGGCAGCTTCCTGCAGCAGGCCGGCCGGGCCCACGACCTGGTGTTCCTCGACCCGCCGTTTGCGCTGGGCCTGTGGGCGGCGCTGGCCGGGCAACTGGAACGGGGCGGCTGGCTGGCCGCGCGGGCGTGGATCTACGTGGAATCGCCCCGTGCCGTGGTGCCCGACCTGCCGCCGACCTGGCAGCTGCACCGCGAAGGCCATGCCGGCGAGGTGCGTTTTGCGCTCTATCGGCGTGCGCTTCCGTTAAGCTAGTGCTCACAACCACTGCCACTTTCCCTCTCGTGAGCAAATCCATCGGCAATCCCCGCCTGGCCGTGTATCCGGGCACCTTCGATCCGATCACCAACGGTCATACCGATCTGGTGGCCCGTGCCGCGGCGCTGTTCGATCGCGTGGTGGTGGCGGTGGCCGACAGCTCCAGCAAGGGGCCGGCCTTCAGCATCGGCGAGCGGATCACCCTGGCGCGGATGGCGCTGGCCGACCTGCCCAACGTGGAAGTGCGCGGGTTCGATTGCCTGCTGGCCACCTTCGTGGAGCAGATTGGCGCCGGCGTGATCATCCGCGGCCTGCGCGCGGTGTCGGATTTCGAATACGAATTCCAGCTGGCCAGCATGAACCGGCACCTGATTCCCCAGGCCGAGACGTTGTTCCTGACGCCGGCCGAGCAATACAGTTTCATTTCCTCCTCGCTGGTACGCGAAATCGGCCGCCTCGGCGGGGACATTTCCGGTTTCGTGCATCCGGCGGTACAACAGGCCATGCGGCAGCGCTGGCAGAAGAGCCGCGCCGGCTCCAACAAGCAACCCGAAACAGAAGGTGATAACCATGCGTAAGTTCGCTCTCATTGCTGCCCTCGCGCTGACCGCCAGCCTGGCCCTGAGCGCCTGCGGCAAGCACGAAGAAGCCCAGCAGGCCGACCAGCAGTCCAGCCAGCAGGCAACCAAGCCGACCGATCCGAACGACACCAAGGCGTGGAATGCCTACCTCGGCCAGATCGTGCAGAACAACATGCAGGGCATGAAGGCCGACCGTCCGTACCCGTACCTGGTGCCGGCCGGTGATTCCGAGGAAGCCGTGGCCGGTCGTGGCCGCCAACTGTCGAACGTGCAGGACACCGTCGCGCGCGGCGTGCTGCCGGGCAACATGCTGGTGTTCGCCGGCCCGGATTCGGCCAAGACCGCCGACCTGGTGATCGCGGCATTCAAGGATGCCAAGCCCGGTTCGTTCAAGGACGTGATCGTGCTGTTCATCGGTGACACCGCCGACCAGCAGCGCGTCGACGACGTGCTGAAGCCGACCGGCGCCACGGTCCGTTTCGTCGCGATGTAAGCACGACCGCCGCGCCGGTTTCCGGCGCGGCGGGATGAACCGTCGCCCCGCGACCTGCGCGGGCGCCGGGTGACTGCCCGCCGTGATTGCACCGGCGGCCCGGACGCTTTCCACGGCGTCGCAACCCGGCCTGTAATATCCAGCCATGTCCCTGAAAATTCTCGACACCTGCGTCAATTGCGACGTCTGCGAGCCGGCTTGCCCGAACAAGGCGATCTCGCTGGGCGAAGAGTTCTACGTGATCGATCCGGCACTGTGCACCGAGTGCGTGGGCCATCACGATGAACCGCAATGCGTGGTGGTGTGTCCGGTCGAATGCATCATCAGCGACCCGGATCACGTCGAATCACCGCAGCAACTCGAACTGAAATACCGGCACCTGATGGCCAGGGAGTCCGCGGCATGAGCCTGGCGATGAACTGGCGGGCGGCGGCGCTGGGCCTGCTGCTGGTCGCAGGCGGCGCGTTCGCTGCCGACGGCGCACCGGCAAAGGCCGCAAGCGGCCACGCCTCGACCCGGGCCCCGGGACACGCGGCGATCGCCAGCGCGAATTTCCACGCCACCGAGGCGGGCCTCGAAGTGCTGGCCAGGGGCGGCAATGCGTTCGACGCCGCCGTGGCGGTGGCGGCCACGCTGTCGATCGTGGAACCGGAAAGCTCCGGCATCGGTGGCGGCTTCATGGCGGTGCTGCACCGGGCCAGCGATGGCCACAACGTTTTCATCGACGCGCGCGAAACCGCGCCGGCGGCGGTGGATGCGCAGGACTACCTCAACCCCGACGGCAGCCCCAATCGCGACACCGCGCTGAAGGGACCGCTGTCGGCCGGCATCCCGGGCGAGCCGGCCGGACTGGTGCTGATCGCGAAGCGTTATGGGCGGCTGCCGCTGAAGCAGTCGCTGGCGCCGGCCATCCGCATCGCGCGCGAGGGTTTCGAGCCGGACGAGCGCCTGCGCGAAGCCATCGCCGGCATGCAGAAGGACCTGCAGCGCTGGCCCGCGTCGGCCGCGAAATACCTGCCGGGCGGCAAGCCGCCGGCAGCGGGCGCGATCTGGAAGGACCCGCACCAGGCGCGCACGCTGGAGCTGATCGCCAGCCACGGCGACCAGGGTTTCTATCACGGCGAGACGGCGCAGAAACTGGTCGCCGCGGTGCGCGCGGCCGGCGGCAACTGGACGCTGGCTGACCTGGCCAGCTACCGGGCGAAGGAGCGCACGCCGATCACGGTCGACTACCGCGGCTACCGGATCGTCACCGCGCCGCCGCCCTCGTCCGGTGGCGTGGCGATCGCCGAGATCCTCAACATCCTGTCCGGTTACGACCTGACGAAGATGGACGCCGCCACGCGCACGCACTACGTCATCGAGGCGATGCGCCGTGCGTTCCGCGACCACAACGATTACCTGGGCGACCCGGATTTCGTGAAGATGCCGCTGGACATGCTGCTGTCGCCGTTCTATGCCGACGGCCTGCGCCAGAGCATCCTGCCGGACAAGGCCACGCCGTCGTCGATGCTGCCGCGCGCCGAGGCGGCCGAGCCGGGCATGCACACCACCCATTTCTCGATCATCGACGCCGACGGCAACATGGCGGCGGTGACCTCCACGGTGAACTACACGATGGGTTCGAGCTTCGTCGCCGAAGGCACCGGCGTGCTGCTCAACGACGAGATGGACGACTTCGCGCTGGTGCCGAACAAGCCGAACGTCTACGGCCTGCTGGGCAGCAAGGCGAATGCGCCGGTCGGCGGCAAGCGCATGCTGTCGTCGATGTCGCCCAGCATCGTGATCGGCGCCGACCGCACCGCGGTGATCGGCTCGCCCGGCGGCTCCACCATCATCACCCAGGTGCTCGAGGGCATCCTGCACTTCATCGACGGCGAGAGCGCACGGCAGATCGCCGCGCACAAGCGCTTCCATCACCAGTACCTGCCGGACGTGGTGAATGTCGAGGCGGGCGTGTTCGATGCCGCGACCAGCGATGCGCTGACGAAGATGGGCTACACGCTGAAGCCCCGCGAACCCTGGGGTTTCATGAACGTGGTGACCTGGGACCGCAAGGCCAACCAGCTCGACGCCGCCAGCGATCCGCGCCGGCCGTCGGGGCTGGGCAAGGTGCAGTGAAACGACATGCAGCGCTGCCGGATTCGCTACTTTCCCCGAATGCTGCATGATGCGGTCATGGCCGCGGGCATTTTGCCGCCGGGCACGATCGGAGCAGGTTGATGGATTTGCGCAAGGGGATTTCGCTGCGTGCGCTGGCGTTGAACGTCGTCGGCGCGCTGCTGGTGTTCGCGGGCATCGGACTGATGGCGACCACGGCGCGTGGCCTGCAGGATTACCGGGTCGCCGCCAGCGCACATGGCGGCGAGGTGATCGACCTGGGCGAGAACGCTCGGCCGGAAGCCGGCCAGCACGGCACCATGGCCCGCCTGGTCGGCACGCCGCGGGTGGTCGAGGCGCCGCATGATCCGGACTTCAACCTGCGGGTGAGCACGCCGGTGCTGGTGCGTCACGTGGAGATGTTCCAGTGGCGCGAGATCCGGGTGGGCGACAGCGTGCACTACGAGCTGGACTGGGTCGATCACCTGCTCGACGCCGGTCACTTCGTCGAGCCGAAGGGGCACGCGAATCCGGTCGGCTTCCCGATCGATGGCAAGCAGTTCGATGCGGGCCTGGTGCAACTGGGCGGATTCAAGCTGGACCCGGTGCTGCTGCATGCGATGCCCGGCATCGTCCAGGTGACACCCGACGCCACCGTGCTGCCGGAAAATCTCGCGGCCAGCTTCTCGCGGTACCAGAACTACCTGGTCACCAGCGCGCACCCCGGCGATCCGCGGCTTGGCGATGTGCGGGTGAGCTGGAACGAGGTGCCGCTGCAGCAGCTGACCGTGGTCGGGCGCATCGATGGCGACCGGCTGGAGGCGGCCGCCGACGCGGCCGACGGCAAGGGGTACGTGGTGCAGCTGGGCGACGTGCCGGTGCTGGACATCTTTCCGGACCTGCCGGTGCCGCCGGAGTTCATCTGGACTTGGCGGATCCTTTCCGTGCTGCTGGCGTCGCTGGGTGCGTTCGCGCTGTTGTCGGCCCATCGCGAGCAGCGCGATCCGCTGCTGGCGCTGAGCCTGGGCGTGCTGGTGGTGGGCGTGGTGGCCGCCGTGCTCTGGCTGGGCGATACGCAGGCGATGGGCGGCTGGCTGGCGGTGTCGCTGGTGGGCCTGGGCGTTGCGGTCTGGCGTTTGCGCGGGCCGCTGTTGGGGTCGGGGCGCGACTGAAGGTTGCCGCTCAGGCGCCGGTGGCCCCGGGCTGTCCGCCGTGTTCGATGAACCACAGCCCCGCGAACAGCTTGGGATCGATGGAATAGCCTTCCGCGGCGCGGGCAAACAGCCATGCGCCCGCTACGCTGCGCGGTACCTCGTGCACCACGATGTTCTCGCTTTCGTCGCCGCCACCGGGGCCGACCCTGTGCAGATCCCGGGCGCGGGCGAACGCGATCATCTCGGTGCTCATGCCCGAGGACGACGGCCCCTGGTGGATGAATTCCACGCGTTCGCAGCGATAGCCGGTTTCTTCCTCCAGCTCGCGCTGCGCCGCCAGCAGGATGTCCTCGTCGTCCTGGCCGGGCAGGTCGCCGACCAGGCCCGCCGGCATCTCGATGGTGTTCTGCAGGATCGACACGCGGTACTGCTCGACGAACAGCACCTTGTCCTCGGGCGTCACGGCCAGGATGATCACCGCGCCGCCGGGATTGTTGCGCTCGGCATACTCCCAGCGGCCGCGCTTGCGCAGGCTCAGCCAGCGTCCCTCGTAGAGGGTTTCCACCGGCGCGCTGGCGTCGGCGGGGATGCGGTCGGTGGGGTGGGTCATCAGTCGCGGCGCCATGCTGGAAGCTCGCGTCATGTTGGCGGTTCGGCGCCGGATCGACAACAGCCTGCCGGTTCGCGACCGACCGCTACAGCCAGCGTGCGCGTTTCAGCCCCACGTAGATGCCGCCCACGATGCAGCCCATCAGCACGATCATCGCCGGGTACGCCCACGGGCGGCTGAGTTCGGGCATGTGGGTGAAGTTCATGCCGTACCAGCTGGTGAGCAGGGTGGGTGCGGCGAGCATCGCGGCCCAGCCGGCGAGCTTCTTCATCACCTCGTTCTGGCGCAGGCTGACCAGCGACAGGTTGACGTTGATCGCCGCGGTGAGCATTTCGCGCATCGCGCTGATCGCCTCGTTTACGCGGAAGGCGTGGTCGTAGACGTCGCGGAAATAGGCGCGCAGTTCCTCGGGGATCAGGTTCGGGTACAGCCGGATCAGCTGTTGCACGATGTCCTGCAGCGGCGCCACTGCCAGCCGCAGCGTCATCAGGTCGCGCTGCATGTCGTACAGGCGGCGGATCGTGCTGCTCTTGAAGGTCTCGCCGAAGATGTCGTGCTCCAGCTGCTGCACCTCTTCGCGGAAGTCGCGCACGATCGGCAGCAGGTTGTCGACGATGAAGTCGAGCACGCCGTAGAGTCCGTAGCTGGGGCCGTTGGCCAGCAGCTCGGGGGTGTGTTCGCAGGTGCGCCGGGCCGGCGCATACGACAGCGAGGCCCCGTGGCGCACGGTGACCAGGTAACGCGGGCCGAAGAAGATGTGCGTTTCGCCGAACGCCAGCTGGCCATCGATCAGCTGGGCGGTCTGCACCACCAGGAACAGCGAGTCGCCATAGGCCTCGATCTTGGTGCGCTGATGCGCGGCATGGGCGTCTTCGATGGCCAAGTCGTGCAGGCCGAATTCGTCCTGGATCTTCAGCAGCAGGGCTTCGTCCGGTTCGTGCAGGCCGACCCAGACGAAGGTGTCCGGTTCGGCCAGTACATCGCTGATCGCATCCAGCGTGACGTCGCCGATGCGGCTGCCGTCCTGGCGATAGGCGATGCAGTTCACCACCATGGGCTGGTCGGTGCGCGCCACGGAGTCTGCTGGAGGCGAAGTCGGATTCATGCCGTGCATGATGCCCCCCGTCCGCGGGTGGGGCAACGCGGATCAGCGGCGGTGGCGCAGGCTCCAGGCCAGGGCGAGCCAGGCCGGCAGCGCAAACAGCAGCCACGGCTGGTTCTGCTGCACGGTGCCGGGCAGCAGGTGCAGCAGCACCGCGACCATGCAGGCCAGCAGCTGGATCGCGATCATGCCATCGATGAAACGCGAGGCCGCCAGGCCGCGGCGCGCGCGCCACAGCGTCGGCAGCAACAGGAAGGCCAGCGGATTGAACAGCAGCAGGTTGGCGTTGGCCCAGGCCGAGTGATGGCTGGTCAGCGTCCACAGCGCCAGCAGCACGATGCCGACCAGGCCCGCGGCAACGAGGTAGATCGTGCCTAGCAGGGCGTAGCCGGTGGGCCAGTGGCGACGGCCCAGCACCAGCAGCGCCGCCAGCAACAGCCCGGCCAGCGCCAGGGGCAGGCGCAGGTCGGGCGGCACGGTCGGCGGCACTTCGAGCCGGTTTGCCGAAACCAGTTGCTCGCCGATCACCAGCGGACGCAGGCCGCCGTGGCCGTCGTCCACCTTCACCTCGCGCAGTTGCGACTGCAGCACTTCGGGCAGGAAGCTTTCCCGCCATGCATCGAGCGGCTGGTCGGCATACGGCCCCAGGCCCAGGTCCAGCACCAGCATCAGCCATGGCTGGCCGCTCATCAGACGATCGGTCTGCTGGCGGTAGGTCATGCCGCCGGCGCGCGATTTCATCTGCGTGGCGACGATGCCGCCCAGCGCCTGGTTCAGCGCATCGCGCACGCGGGTGGTGCAGTTGTCCGCGTAGTAGTCGTAGTTGTAGCCCGCGTTCTCCGGGCGCAGGTTCCACAACAGGAAGTCGCGCAGCGCAGCGGCCTGGTTCGCGTCGAGCGCCAGCGGCTGGCGAGTGATCGAGCGGCCGGCCTCGACGTAATAGCTTTCGTCCAGGCTGGTCGGCGCCGCATCCATCAGGTAGTGCATGCGGCCGCGGGCAAAGTTGACGAAGAAGTTGGCCTCGTTGAAGTCGAACACGCCGTAGTTGAAGCTGACCGCTTCGCCGGAAACCGTGTCGCGCACCTCGATGGCATCGTGGCCGAAGCGCTCCCAGTAGGTTTCACCCGGGCCATAGGTGATCAGCGACACTTCGAGGTTCGCCCCCGGCGCGTTGGCCACGCTGGCATGCGCCGGCGCGATGGCCAGCCACAGGGCGAGGAGCAGGAACGCGAGACCGGTTTGTCGCATGGGTTCAACCTTGTCGTGGTGCTGCGGGAGCGGCGGGCCCGGTGATCCGGCCCCGCGCAGCGGGCGTGATGGAGTCTACTGGCGCACCACGCGGAAGCCCTGCACCCGTCGATCGTCGGCCTCGGTAACGTGGAACAGGTAGTCGCCGATGCTGACTTCCTCGCCGACCTCGGGCAAGTGGCCGAACTCGGAGGTGACCATGCCGCCCACGGTGTCGTACTCCTCGTCGGAGAAGTCGGCGCCGGTCTGTTCGTTGAAATCCTCGATCGGCGTCAAGGCGCTGACCAGCCAGTCGCCGCCGGGCTGCTCGTGCATCAGCTCCGGTTCTTCCTCGTCGTCGTGCTCGTCGTCGATCTCGCCGACGATCTGCTCGAGCACGTCCTCGATGGTGACCAGGCCGGCGACGCCGCCGTATTCGTTGACCACCAGCGCCATGTGGTTGCGGCTCAGGCGGAATTCTTCCAGCAACACGTTCAGCCGCATCGATTCGGGGATCAGCACGGCCGGGCGCAGGATCGCGCGGATGTCGAAGTGTTCGGCGGCGCCGAAATACTTCAACAGGTCCTTGGCCAGCAGGATGCCGAGGATTTCGTCCTTGTCCTCGCCGTGCACCGGGAAACGCGAGTGGCCGGATTCGACCACGGCGGCGAGGATGTCGGGCAGCGGTGACTCGGCCGCCAGCATCACGATCTGCGCGCGCGGCACCATCACGTCGTCAACGCTGAGTTCGGTGACCTTGATCGCACCCTCGACCATGGTGAGGGTGTTCACGGACAGCAGTCCGTTGGTCTGGGCGGAGCGCAATTCCTCGATCAGTTCGTCGCGGTTGCGTGGCTCGCCGGAAAACATGTGGCCCAGTCGATCCCACCAGGTTCGGTGGGCCGGGCCGCTGGTACTGCCGGGGTCGTCGCTCATCACTCGTTGGGATTCTGCCCGAAAACGGGCGGAAGCCCGATTCTAGCGGAAAAATCGCGATGGTTCAGGGCACTGTTGCTCCTCCCCCTGTGTGCAGGAGGAGGTTGGCGACCGGAGGGAGTCCTTCAGGTGAGGGGGTGCTCAGGGTGGCGGGGAAGATCAAGAGCGGACCCCACCCCGACCCTCCCCTGCTTTGCAGGGGAGGGAGCAAGCACGTCAGGCGTAGGGGTCGGCGATGCCGAGGCCGGCCAGGATGCGGGTTTCCAGCGCTTCCATCGCCTCGGCTTCGGCGTCCACGAGGTGGTCGTAGCCGAGCAGGTGCAGCACACCGTGGACGGTGAGGTGGGCCCAGTGGTCGCGCGGTGCCTTGCCCTGTTCGGCGGCCTCGCGCAGCACCACCGGCGCGCAGATCGCCAGGTCGCCGATCAGCGGCAGGTTCATGCCGGGCGGCAGTTCGGCGGGGAACGACAGCACGTTGGTGGCGTAATCCTTGCCGCGGTAATCGCGATTGAGCGTGCGGCCTTCGTCGGCGTCGACGATGCGGATCGCCAGCTCGACGTTCTTGCGACGTCTGGCGCCACGCAACGCCGCCTCCACCCAGCGACGGAAACTGGCCGACGCGGGCAGGCCGGCGCGCGGTACGGCGTAGCCGACGGCGAGGATCACCGGCGCGCTCATTCGCCGCCCTCGTCCTTCTGCTCGAACGCCTCGTACGCCCGCACGATCTTCGCCACCAGCGGATGGCGCACCACGTCGCGCGAGGTGAAGAAGGTGAAGCTGATGCCGTTCACGCCCCGCAAGACCTCGATGGCCTGGCGCAGGCCCGAGCGCGTGCTGCGCGGCAGGTCGACCTGGGTGACGTCGCCGGTGATCACCGCCACCGTGCCGAAGCCGATCCGGGTCAGGAACATCTTCATCTGCTCGACCGTGGTGTTCTGCGCTTCGTCGAGGATCACGTAGGAATCGTTCAAGGTGCGGCCACGCATGTAGGCCAGCGGCGCGATCTCGATCACGTTGCGCTCGATCAGCTTGGCCACCTTCTCGAAGCCCAGCATCTCGTACAGCGCGTCGTACAGCGGGCGCAGGTAGGGGTCGACCTTCTGCGACAGGTCGCCGGGCAGGAAGCCCAGCTTCTCGCCGGCCTCGACCGCCGGGCGCACCAGGATCAGCCGCTGCACCCGGTTCGCCTCCAGCGCCTCGACCGCGCTGGCGACGGCGAGATAGGTCTTGCCGGTGCCGGCCGGGCCCACGCCGAAGTTGATGTCGTGACTGGCGATCGCGTGCAGGTAGCGCGCCTGGTTCGGGCCGCGGCCCTTGATCACGCCGCGCTTGACCTTGATCACCACTTCCTGCGCTTCCCCGGCGTCCGCTTCGGCGATCGCGTCGACGCCGGATTCGGCCAGGTGCAGGTTGATCTTCGCGCCGGTCAGCGCCTCGTCCTCGGTGCTGGCATACAGCGCACGCAGCACTTTTTCGGTGGCCTTGGCCGGGTCGTTCGCGCCGATCACCTGGAAGATGCTGCCGCGGTGGTTGATCTCCACGCCGAGGCGCAGTTCGATCTGGCGCAGGTGCTCGTCGAACGGCCCGCACAGGTTGGCGAGGCGGGCGTTGTCTTCGGGGTCGAGGGTGAAGTCGCGCTGGTTGAGTTCGCTCATAGGGGCGCGAGAGTAGCGCGCCGCTGGCGGAAGGGCCATTGCCGAAAGCCCGCATGACAGGCAATTTGCAAATAATTAATTGATGAATTAATTTACGCGCATGGCCACCTCGAACAAGCGCGCAAAAGCGGGTCGCCGTGCCGGGCGACCCAGCGGTGACGACCAGGACCTGCGCCGGCGCCTGCTGGATGCGGCGATCGCCCAGTTCGCGCGCACCGGGATCGCCGCCACCTCGCTGCGGGCGATCGCCACCGAGGCCGGCGTCACCCCGGCGATGCTGCATTACTACTTCGGCGACAAGGCGCGACTGCAGCAGGCGCTGATCGACGAGCGCCTGCTGCCGGCGCTGGCGCCGCTGCGCACGCAACTTGAACATGCCGGGGACGACCCGGCCGCACTGATCGAGGGTTTCGTGCGCGGCATCGGCGAACTGGTCGTGCACCATCCGTGGCTGCCGCCGCTGTGGGTGCGCGAGGTGCTGTGCGAAGGCGGCGCGCTGCGCGACGTGCTGTTCACCCAGGCCGTGCCGGGCGTGCCGCAGTTGCTGGCGCAACGCTTCGCGGCGGCGCAGGCGGATGGACGGCTGAATGCGGCGCTGGACCCGCGCCTGCTGGTCGTCTCGCTGGTCGGACTCACCCTGTTTCCCGCCGCGGGTGCGCCGATCTGGCGACGCGCGTTCGGCGCCGAAGAGCTGGGGGCCGAGGTCATGCTCAGGCACACACTGGCCTTGCTCGGACACGGTATTGGCGCGGCAGAACCGGGAGAAACCGCATGAAGATCGCAGCCGTGATTTGCCGCTCGCTGGCGGCCTTGCTGCTCGTCATCACCGCCGCTTGCGGGAAACAGGCGCCGCAGGCGCTGGGCACGCTCGAATTCGACCGCATCACGCTGCCGGCACCAGCCGCCGAACGCATCGTGGCGGTCGACGTACGCGAGGGCGAGCAGGTCAAGACGGGTCAGCCGCTGCTGCAATTGGACCCCGCGCACACCCGCGCCCAGCTCGCATCCGCCGAGGCCCAGCTGCAGCAGCAGCGCGAGGTACTGGCCGAACTCCAGACCGGCCCGCGCAGCGAGGACATCGCCAAGGCGCGGGCGAACCTGGCGGCGGCGCAGGCCCAGTCGCGCGAAGCCCGCGCGTACTACAACCGCCTGCTGCCGCTGAAGGGCCAGAACTACGTGGCCGCGGCCGACCTCGATCGCGCCCGCGCCGCGGCCGGCAACGCCGACGGTCAGGTGGCCGCCTCGCGCGCGGCGCTGGACGAACTGCTGCACGGCACGCGCCCCGAGCAGCTCGCGCAGGCGCAGGCTGCGGTGGCGGCGGCGCAGGCGCAAGTCGATGCGCAGCAGGTGTTGCTGGGCAAACTCGCGGTCGTGGCGCCGCGCGCCGGGCGGATCGACAGCCTGCCGTACAAGCTCGGCGACCAGGCGCCGGTGGGTGCGCCGGTGGCGATCCTGCTGGCCGGCGATGCGCCGTATGCGCGCATCTACGTGCCAGTGCAGCAGCGCGCCGGCGTGCACGTCGGCGACGCGATCCGGGTATTCGTGACCGGCCGCGAACAGCCGTATGCCGGCAAGGTGCGGATGATCCGCAGCGAGCCGGACTTCACACCCTACTACGCGCTGATCGGCGACGACGCGGCGCGGCTGAGCTATCTGGCCGAAGTGACGCTGGGTGCGGATGCGGCCCAGCTCCCCGCCGGTCTACCGGTGCGCGTCGAATTTCGCGAGTCCAGCAAGTGACCACCGATGCCGACAGCGTAGCGATCCGCGCCCGCGGCCTGACCAGGCGCTTCGGCAAGCTGGTCGCGGTCGATCACGTCGACCTCGAAGTGCCGGCGAAGCGTGTTTATGGCTTCCTCGGCCCGAACGGTTCGGGCAAGTCGACCACGATCCGCATGCTGTGCGGCCTGCTGACGCCGACCGACGGCGAGATCGAGGTGCTCGGCCTGAAGATCCCCGCGCAGGCCGACGAACTGCGCCCGCACATCGGCTACATGACGCAGAAGTTCTCGCTTTTCGAGGACCTCAGCGTGCGCGAGAACCTGGAATTCCTGGCCGCGATCCAGGGCGTGCCGAAGGCGAAAACGAAGGGCCGCATCGACGAGCTGATCGAGCAATACCATTTCGGCGACCGCCAGCAGCAGCTTGCCGGCAGCATGAGCGGTGGCCAGAAGCAGCGCCTGGCGCTGGCGTGCGCGGTGATCCACGAGCCGGAACTGCTGTTCCTGGACGAGCCGACCAGCGCGGTCGATCCGGAATCGCGCCGCGACTTCTGGGAAAAGTTGTTCGAGCTGGCCGACATCGGCACCACCATGCTGGTGTCCACCCACCTGATGGACGAGGCCGAACGCTGCCACCGGCTGGCGATCCTCGACCGCGGCGCGCTGGTCGCCGACGGCACGCCGGGCGAACTCACCACCGAGCTGGACGGACGCACCTTCGTCGTCGACACGGCCGACCCGCGGGCGGCCCAGCGCGCGCTGGTCGACGTGCCGGGCGTGCTCGGAGTGGCCCAGGTCGGCAACACCTTGCGCGTGCTGATCGCCGAAGACGCCGGCGACGCGACGCAACGCATGGACAAGGCGCTGGCGACGGCCGGATCGAAGGCCGAGGTGGCGCCGGCGCCGCCCAATCTCGAAGACGTGTTCGTCGCCGCCACGCGCAAGGGCGACGCGGACGAGGAGCGCACCGCATGAACTGGCGCCGGCTGTGGGCGATCGTGATCAAGGAACTGCGCCAGATGCGCCGCGACCGTGTCACGCTGGCGATGATCGTGGGCATCCCGGTGATCCAGCTGGTGCTGTTCGGCTACGCGATCAACACCAACCTGCGCGGGCTGGCCACCGGCATCGCCGACCAGGCCAACACCGCCGGCTCGCGTGCGCTGGTGATGGACATGCTGGCCACCGGCGTGGTCGCGCCGGTCGCGAAAGCGGACACGCCGCAGGAATTGATGGCGATGATCCGGGGCGGCGACATCAGCATCGGCATCGTGGTGCCGCCGGATTTCGAGCGCCGCCGCATCGATGGCCGCGAGCTGGCGCAGGTGCTGGTCGACGGCAGCGACACGGCGGTGCAGGGCGCCGCCGCGCAACTGGCGCAGGTGCCGATCGACAGTGCCATGCCGGATACGCGTGCGCCGATGACCAGCACGCCGGCGGGCGGACGGATCAGCGTGGTCGCGTTCTACAACCCGCAGCGCCGCTCGGCGGTCAACATCGTGCCGGGCCTGATCGGCGTGATCCTGACCATGACGATGGTGCTGTTCACCGCCATCGCGATCGTGCGCGAACGCGAGCGCGGCAACATGGAATTGCTGATCGCCACGCCGCTGACCCGTTCCGAGCTGATGATCGGCAAGGTGTTGCCGTACGTGGCGATCGGCCTGGTGCAGACCAGCGTGGTGCTGGCGCTGGGCATGTGGCTGTTCGACGTGCCGATCCGCGGCAGCGTGCTCGACGTGTACCTGGCGTCGGGCCTGCTGATCCTGGCCAACCTCACCCTGGGCCTGCTGATCTCCACCCGCGCGCAGTCGCAGTTCCAGGCGATGCAGATGATGATCTTCGTGTTCCTGCCGTCGATCCTGCTGTCCGGCTTCATGTTTCCGTTCGCCGGCATGCCGAAGCTGGTGCAGTGGATCGCCGAGCTGCTGCCGCTGACCCATTTCCTGCGCCTGATCCGCGGCGTGATGTTGCGCGGGGCGGGGCTGTGGGAGATGTGGGGCGACGTGCTCGCGCTGGCGACGTTTACCCTGGTGATGATGACGCTGGCGATCCTGCGTTTCCGCAAACGGCTGGATTGAGCCGCTTCGTCGCCCGCCGGCTACAGGGTTCGATGCATCACGTAGAGATCGGTGGGGCCGAGCTGCGCGTGACGGAACGCACCGGGCACCTGGCCGACGATGCTGAAGCCGTGGCGCTGCCACAGCCGCACGGCGGTGGTGTTGCTGGCCACCACGGCATTGAACTGCATTGCGCTGAAGCCGGCCTGGCGCGCCTGTTCCAGCGAGTGCTCGCACAAAGCCGACGCCACGCCCTGGCCGCGCGCTTGCGGCGCCACCATGTAGCTGCCGTTGGCCACGTGGTCGCCAGGACCCATCTGGTTGGGCGCCAGCCGATAACAGCCCAGTGCCTGGCCGTCGCGTTCGGCCACGAAACAGCGTGCCGGCGGCGTGGTCCACATGGAGCGGGCCTGTTCGAGGGTGATGTCGCGCGGATAGGTGTAGGTATCGCCGCCGGCAGCGATCGTCTGGAAGAACGGCCACACGCGCACGAACTCGTCCGCGCCGAGTTCCCGGATCACCAGCTCGCTCATGACGCCAGTGCGGCGACTTCGTCGGCCAGCTTCACCCGCCCGCGCAGCGAATTGCTCATCGCCTCGGTGATCTCCACGTCGACGAACTGGCCGATCAGGCGCGGATGGCCGGGGAAGTTGACGAAGCGCATGTTCTCGGTGCGGCCGGTCAGTTCGCTGGCGTCGCGGGTGCTGGGCTTTTCGACCAGCACGCGTTGCACGCTGCCGACCATCGCCTGGCTGATCGCTTTCGCATTCGCGTTGATCGCGGCCTGCAGACGGGACAGGCGTTCGTGCTTTTCACTGGCCGGCGTGTCGTCGGCGAGGTTTGCCGCCGGCGTGCCCGGACGAGAGGAGAAGATGAAGGAGAAGCTCTGGTCGAAGCCGATGTCGTCGATCAGCTTCATGGTCTTCTCGAAATCCTCGGCAGTCTCGCCGGGGAAGCCCACGATGAAATCCGACGACACGCAGATGTCCGGCCGCACCGCGCGCAGCTTGCGGATCTTCTGCTTGAATTCCAGCGCGGTGTAGCCGCGCTTCATTGCGCTGAGGATGCGGTCGGAACCAGCCTGCACCGGCAGGTGCAGGTAGTTGGCCAGCTGCGGCACGTTGGCGTAGGCCTCGATCAGCGAGTCGGAGAACTCCAGCGGATGCGAGGTGGTGAAGCGGATGCGGCCGATGCCGTCGATCTGGGCGATCGCATGGATAAGCACGGCGAGGTCGGCGATGCCGCCGTCGAAGGTGGCACCGCGATACGCGTTGACGTTCTGGCCGAGCAGGTTCACTTCGCGCACGCCCTGGGCGGCGAGCTTGGCCACCTCGACGATCACGTCGTCGAATGGACGGCTGAGTTCCTCGCCGCGCGTGTATGGCACCACGCAGTAGCTGCAGTATTTCGAGCAGCCTTCCATGATCGAGACGAAAGCAGTCGGGCCTTCGGCACGTGGCTCGGGCAGGCGGTCAAACTTCTCGATCTCGGGGAAGCTGATGTCGACCTGCGGCTTGCCGCTGGCGCGTTGCTGTTCGATCAGCTGGGGCAGGCGGTGCAGGGTCTGCGGGCCGAACACCAGGTCGACGTACGGCGCGCGCTTGACGATGGCGTCGCCTTCCTGGCTCGCCACGCAGCCACCGACGCCGATCAGCACCGGCTTGCCGTCCTTCTTGTGCTGCTTCCAGCGGCCAAGCTGGCTGAACACCTTTTCCTGCGCCTTCTCGCGGATCGAGCAGGTGTTGATCAGGATCACGTCCGCCTCGGATTCGTCCTGGGTCAGCTCCATGCCGTGCGACGCCTTCAGCACGTCGGCCATCTTGGCCGAGTCGTACTCGTTCATCTGGCAACCGTGGGTCTTGATGAAGAGTTTTGGAGGCGTCGGGTTGCCGCTCATGACTGGGGATACCGTGGTTCGTGAGGCACGAGGTGCCGTCGTGTGAGCCGTGCAGTTTACCCGCGCGGGCGCCCGCCTGCCAGTAATTCGCCATGCCGGATCAAGCACTTGCGGCATGTCGGCCGGCAGCCCGGTGCCGCTGTCCGCGGTTCCGGCCACGCGTCGGCCAGCGGCCGGAACGCTGCATGGCGCACGAAATCGCCGTCGCGGACTTGGCGCTGGCCACGCATGGCGGCACACTGCGCCTATGTTCGACGTCGCAGGTCATGGGGGAAGCGTCGGTCGACTGCTCCGGGGCTTCCCATTACGCACGATCCCTTGCGGGGTCGCGCTGGCCTGCGGCCTGCTGTGGTGGCCGTCAGCCCGGGCCGGCGTGCTGTATCAATGCACCGGCGCCAACGGCGAGACGGTCTACAGCAGCAGCAAGGTCGGCTATCACGGTTGCCGCGCGATCAGCAGCTACGCTGCGCCCGCGTTCCGGCGCAAGCCGGCACCGCGGCCGCGGGTGTCGCTGACCGGGGTGTCCTCCGCGGTGACGACCTCGGCCCGCAAGCTGGTGGACGGCAGCGTGGAAGCCGCGGCGCTGACGGACGTGCAGGGAACGGTCGAAACCAGCGCGACGCCGATCGGCCCCGCGCCGGCCGGCAAGGTGTCCCTGGCTTCCGTGCAGGGCTCGGTGACCACTGCAGCGACCGCGATCGGAAGCCCGGCCGCCGCCATGCCCGGCCAGTGGAATTATCGCGAGTCGCCGGCTCCCGTCGCCGCGCCGAAGGCGGCCGGGCAAGCGGCCGACAAGGTGCTGCGCGGTGCGGTCTACCGCATCGTGCGGGCGGATGGCAGCGTGGAATACACCAACCTGCCCCAGGTCGGTGGCACGCGTGGCCGCGCCGTCACCATGCTGTTCACCTACATCGCCACCTGCGCCGCATGCAACCTGCATTCGACGGTGCGCTGGGGCAGCGTGGCGCTCAACCTGACCGCGTACGCGGATACGATTCGCGCCGCCAGCGTGGAATATGGGGTCGACGAAGCGTTCCTGCGGGCGATCATCCATGCGGAGAGCGCGTTCAATCCGCGCGCATTGTCCATCGCGGGCGCGCAGGGACTGATGCAGCTGATGCCCGGCACGGCGGGCGACATGGGCGTGCTGGACGCGTTCGACAGCGACCAGAACATCCGCGGCGGTGCACGCTATCTCAGCCTGCTGCTGCGTGACTTCAACGGCGACGAGCGACTGGCCGCCGCGGCCTACAACGCCGGCCCCGGTGCCGTGCAGCGCTACAACGGCGTGCCGCCGTATGCGGAGACCCAGGTCTACGTGGAGCGGGTGGGCACCTTGCGCAAGCGCTACGGCGCGGCGATCCACCAGCCATTGGCTGCGCGGGGACCGGGCTCCGCGCCCTGAGCCGGAAGGTCCTCGCCCTATGCCGTCAGTCGCCGGACAGCGCGTTCGTGCCCATCGCGGGTCGTTGCGCCACGGTGGCCTCGACGTGGAACGGGCTGCCGTTGCGCAAGCCCGAGATCTCGACCTTGCTGCCCGGTTTGAGCGCTGCCTCGGAGCGGCGCAGGCTGGCCGGATCGAGGATGTCCTCGCTGCCGATGCGCAGCAGGATGTCGCGCGGCTTGATGCCGGCCACGGCGGCCGGACTGCCCGGATAGACGTTGGTGACCAGCGCGCCGCGGGCTGCCGCCGGCAAGCCGCTGTTGGCCGCGACCGGCACGAAGGCATAGTCGGCGCCGAGCCAGCCGCGCACCACGTGGCCGGTGGCGATGATCTGGTCCAGCACCTTCTTGGCGGTGGTGACCGGTATCGCGAAGCCGATGCCTTCGGCGCCGGCGGCCTTGCCGATCAGCAAGGTGTTGATGCCGACCAGCTGGCCCTCGGCGTTGACCAGGGCGCCGCCGGAATTGCCCAGGTTGATCGCCGCGTCGGTCTGGATGAAATCCTCGGCGCTGGAGCTGTTCAACTGGCGGCCGATCGCACTGACGATGCCCATCGTCACGGTCTGGTTGAGCCCGAGCGGATTGCCGATCGCCAGCACCACGTCGCCCGGCCGCGGGTCTTCGCTGGCGATCGGGATCACCGGCGGATTGCTGGCGTCGATCTTCAGCACGGCAAGATCGGATTCCTCGTCGGCGCCGACCAGGCGGGCCTGGGCGATGCGGCCGTCATACAGCAGCACCTGGATGTCGGCCGCATGGGCGATCACGTGATTGTTGGTCAGCACGTAACCCTGGGCGTTGACGATCACCCCCGAGCCCAGCGTCTGTTCCCGATGCTGATAGGTCGTCGGCTGGCCACCGAACAACTGCTGCAGCACCGGGTTGTCGTACATCCGCACGGCCTGCTCGGTGACGATCTTGTTGGCGTAGATGTTGACCACCGAGGGCGCTGCGGCGGCCACCGCGTCGGCGTAGGAGACGGGCCCGTTGCCGACCCGGGGCTGGCTGGTCGCCGGTGCGTGCGCCGGTTCGGTCAGCCCGAAGCGCGCACGCAGCCGTTCGCCGCTGCCCGGCCAGAACAGGCCGACCACGAAGGCCATGGCCAGGCCGAGAATGGCGAAGCGGGCAATGAACAGGAGCGTGCCGGCGGCATGTTTCATGTCGGAGGATGGGTCCCGGCGATCGTGGCGAGTGGTGTGGCGGCTGGACTTCGCCGTGATGCCGTTTATTGTACGGGGCAGGGCCTGACGCTACACTAACGCGATTTTTGCAGGCACCAAAACGCCTGTGTCTCAATGGCAAGCAATGTAATCCGGAGAGCCTGATGGCGAACGAAGTCGTCGATCATGGCCGCCGCCGTTTCCTGACAGCAACCACTGCGGTGGTTGGTGGTATCGGAATCGTGTCGGCGGCTGTGCCCTTCATCAAGTCGTGGGAACCCAGCGCGCGTGCCAAGGCCGCTGGCGCTCCGGTTACCCAATCGTTGGCCAAGATCGAGGCGGGGCAATTGCTGACCGTATCGTGGCGCAGCCTGCCGGTGTTCGTGCTCAACCGCACGAAGGCCCAGCTGGCGACCCTGCCGATGGTGGACTCGCGTCTGGTCGACCCCAAGTCCGACGGCGCTTCCGCCGACCAGCAGCCGAAGTACGCGCAGAACGAAGCGCGCTCGATCAAGCCGGAATGGCTGGTCATGATCGGCATCTGCACGCATCTGGGCTGCGTCCCCGACTTCGTGCCGGAGATCAAGCCCGAGCCGTTCGATCCGGAATGGAAGGGCGGTTTCTACTGCCCCTGCCACAAGTCGCGCTATGACCTGGCCGGTCGCGTGTTCCAGGGCGTTCCGGCGCCGAAGAACCTGCCGGTGCCGCCGTATCACTTCATCGATGACAGCACCATCCAGATTGGCGTGGATCCGAAGGAGGCTGGCTAATGGCCAACGTATTCACGAGAGTCGGTGACTGGGTCAACGAACGCGCACCCGGCATGGCGCCGATGTACCGCGCGCACATGACCGAGTACTACGCGCCGAAGAACTTCAACCTCTGGTACTACTTCGGTTCGCTCGCCCTGCTGGTGCTGATCAACCAGATCGTCACCGGCATCTTCCTCACCATGAACTACAACCCGAGTGCGGCGGGAGCCTTCAACTCGGTCGAGTACATCATGCGTGACGTGGAGTGGGGCTGGCTGATCCGCTACATGCACTCCACCGGCGCCTCGCTGTTCTTCGTGGTGGTGTTCCTGCACATGTTCCGCGGCATCATGTACGGCTCGTACAAGAAGCCGCGCGAGCTGGTGTGGCTGCTCGGCATGCTGATCTTCCTGGTGCTGATGGCGGAAGCCTTCATGGGCTACGTGCTGCCGTGGGGCAACATGTCGTTCTGGGGCGCCAAGGTGATCATCTCGCTGTTCGGCACCATTCCCTACATCGGCAACACGCTGGTGGAATGGATCATGGGCGACTTCCTGCCCGCCGACGCCACCTTGAACCGCTTCTTCGCCCTGCACGTGATCGCGCTGCCGATCGTGCTGCTGCTGCTGGTGGTGCTGCACATCGCGGCCCTGCATGAAGTGGGCTCGAACAACCCCGATGGCGTGGAGATCAAGAAGGGTCCCAAGGGCAACCGCTGGGATGCGCTGAAGCCGGCCGACGGCATCCCGTTCCACCCGTACTACACGGTGAAGGACCTGGTTGGCGTGGGCTTCTTCCTGCTGATCGCCGCCTTCATCATCTTCTTTGCGCCGACCTTCGGCGGCTGGTTCCTCGAGCACGACAACTTCATCCCGGCGAACAACCTGGCGACGCCGTCGCACATCAAGCCGGTGTGGTACTTCACCCCGTTCTACGCGATCGTGCGCATGATCCCGTCCTTCCTCGGCTCCGCCGTGTGGGGCGTGCTGGCGATGTTCGGCGCCATCGCGGTGCTGTTCGCGTTGCCCTGGTTCGACCGCGGCAAGGTCAAGTCGATCCGCTACCGCGGCACCGGCTTCAAGGTGGCACTGGGCCTGTTCGTGGTGTCGTTCATCGCGCTGGGTGCGGTCGGCGCGGGCATCACCGCCGAAGTGATCCCGGTCTGGTTCGGCGATGTCGACGTGACGTTCTGGGAAAACCTGTTCGGTCGCCTGATGACGCTGATCTACTTCGGCTTCTTCGCATTCCTTTGGGTCTATACACACTTCGGCTGGGAAAAGACCAAGCCGGTTCCGGAACGGGTGACGACGCATGACTAAGCGGCAGCTGCTAATGAAGCGATACATCTTCCCGGTGGCGTTGGCGTTCAGTCTGATCGTCGGCAGTGCCTCGGTGCAGGCGTCGGAAGAGGGCGGCCTGCCGCCCGCCGGCACCAACGTGCAGGACCAGGCTTCGCTGCAGCGCGGTGCCAAGCTGTTCTTCAACTACTGCGTCGGCTGCCACTCGCTCAAGTACATGCGTTACGAGCGGATCGCCAGCGACCTGGGGTTGACCGAGGCCGAAGTGATGGAAAACCTCAATTTCACCGGCGCCAAGTTCGGTGAACCCGTGGTTTCCCACATGCCGGCGGACATGGCGGCCAAGTGGTTCGGCAAGGCACCGCCGGATCTTTCGCTGGAAGTGCGCGCCAAGGGCCCGGACTGGGTCAACGCGTACCTCAACTCGTTCTACCTGGACCCGAGCCGTCCGGTCGGCTGGAACAACACGGTATTCCCGAACGCGTCGATGCCGTTCCCGCTGTGGGAATTGCAGGGCCTGCAGACGGCGGTGATGACCGAGGCCAAGCCGGGCGAGGACGCCAGGGTCGAGAAGCTGGTGCTGTCGCAGCCGGGCAAGCTGACGCCGGCCCAGTTCCAGCAGGCCAGTCGCGACCTGACCACGTTCCTGGAATATGCCTCCGAGCCGGCGGCGCTGGAGCGTCACCATTACGGCATCTGGGTGCTGCTGTTCCTGGCGTTCTTCACCTTGCTGGCAGCCATGCTGAAGAAGGAATACTGGAAGGACGTTCACTGAAGCTCGATGGCATCAACCGACTGCGGCGGCCACGAGCCGCCGCAGTCGTCTCACCGATGGGGAATTGCGCATGGTCCCAAGCGCTCGCTCGCGTACCGTATTGACGCTCTACACCACCGCCGATGACGTGCAATGTCATCGCGCCCGGCTGGTTCTTGCCGCCAAGGGGGTCAGCTACGAACGCGTCCTGGTTGATCCGGCACGTCCTCCCGAGGACCTGATCGACCTCAATCCCTACGCCAGCACGCCGACCCTGGTCGATCGCGACCTGACCCTGTTCGATACCTCGGTGGTCTGCGAGTACCTCGACGAACGCTACCCGCATCCACCGCTGATGCCGATCGATCCGCAGTCGCGGGCGCGGCTGCGCGTGGCGGCCGTGCGCATCGAGAAGGACTGGCTGGTCGAGGTCGACATCATCCGTGCCGGTGGCCGGCCGGCGGACGCGGCCCGCAAGCGCCTGCGCGAGCACCTGCTGGCTTCCGTGCCGCTGTTCAAGGCGGCGAAGTTCTTCCTCAATCCCGAAATGAGCCTGGCCGATTGCCTGGTGGCGCCGGTCATCTGGCGACTGCCGTGGCTGGGCGTGGATCTGGGCAGGGAAGGCAAGCCGCTGATCGATTACGGCGAGCGGTTGTTTCACAGTCAGGGTTTTGCGCGCAGCATGACCGATCAGGAAAAGGCGATGCGGCAGGACCATGAGCAAGAATGAAGTAGTGCCAATGACGTCCAATCGGCCGTATCTGCTGCGGGCGATCTACGACTGGATCAGTGACAACGAACTGACCCCCTACATCCTGGTGGATGCGACGTTTGCCGGCGTGCGGGTGCCGCCGCAGGTGATCAAGAACGGCCAGGTCGTGCTGAACCTGGCGATGCGGGCGGTGGCGAACCTCGACCTGGGCAATGACTGGATCAGCTTCCAGGCGCGTTTCTCCGGTGTCAGCCAGTCCATCCAGATCCCGGTGCTGGCCGTGCTGGCGCTGTACGCGCAGGAGAACGGCCAGGGCATGATGTTCCCCGCCGACGAGGAGGGTGGCGACCCGCCGCCGTCCGCGCCCGAGCCGGACGACAGCACGCCGGGCACCGGCGGCGCCGAGGATGCGGGTTCCAAGCCGAAGCGCAGCGCGCCGCATCTGCGGGTGGTGAAGTAGCGCGGAGGATTCACGGTCCCGCGCCGTCGGGGCGTGGGGCAGGCGGGCCAGTGTGACCGCCGGTCAGTTCAGGCGGTCAATCTTGCGTGGGCGCAGCGGCACCACGTTGTCGGTCCGGTTGGCCGGGGCCTCGTGGGGCTGCAGTTCGATCACCGGGAGGCTGAGGCCGCTGAGGCTGTTTCCCAGCATCCACAGCCGGCACGGCTCGCGATCGTGGCCGTCGATGCTCACCTCGAAACCGTAGCAGCGTTCGACCCGCAGCAGGCCATCGACCCGGCGCAGCCGCAGGGCGCGCAGCCCGACCGTTTCATCGAGCAGTTGCAGGCCGTGTTGCTCGCACTGGCGCCGGGCCTCCAGCACCGCCCGCTCGCGGGCAGTGCTGAGCTTCAGCCACGCGGCCACGATGGCGACAAGGCCAAGCAGCAGCAGGAGGTTGAAGACGTCGCTCATGCCTTCAGTGTGTGGGTGCCGCCGACCCAGTGCAAGCCGCCGGAGCCGATGGCCCCGGCCGGCGCTCCGGTCAGTCCAGTTGCAGGCGCAGCGACAGGTCGACGGCGTGCACGTGCTTGGTCAGCGCGCCGACCGAGATGAAGTCCACGCCGGTGCGGGCGTATTCGCCGATCGTCCCCAGGTCGACGTTGCCGGAGACCTCCAGCGCCACCCGGCCGGCGGTACGGCTCACCGCTTCATGCATGTCCGCCAGCGTGAAGTTGTCCAGCATGACGCGGTCCACGCCGGCCTCGAGGGCCAGTTCCAGCTCGTCGAGGTTCTCCACCTCGATCTCCAGCAGCAGGCTGGAATGCGAGCGACGCGCCGCCGCGACGGCGGCGGCAATGCTGCCGGCGGCGATGATGTGGTTTTCCTTGATCAGGATCGCGTCGTACAGCCCGATGCGGTGGTTGTGGCCACCGCCGCAACGCACCGCGTATTTCTGGGCGATCCGCAGGCCCGGGATGGTCTTGCGGGTATCCAGCACGCGCGTGCCGGTGCCGGCCACCGCTGCCACGTAGCTTGCGGTGAGGGTGGCGGTGGCGGAAAGCAGCTGCAGGAAGTTCAGCGCCGAACGTTCGGCGGTGACCAGCGAGCGGGCATGGCCGGAAAGCCGGCAGATCACCGTGCCCGGCGCCACGCGCTCACCATCACGGACCTGCCAGTCGATCCGCACCGCGGGGTCCATGCGGCGGAAACAGGCGTCGAACCAGGCCGTGCCGGCGATCACGGCATCGTCGCGGCAAGTCAGGACCGCATGGGCCTGGGCATCGACGGGAAGAAGGTCCGCCGTCGCGTCGCCCGCGCCGAGATCCTCGGCGAGGGCACGTTCGATATCCAGGGCAATCTGATCGGCGGCAGGTGGCGTGAGCGGTGACGGCTGGGTCATTCGGCGGTGGTATCTGCGGGGGCCGGGTGGTCGGGCTGGCTGAGCTTGCCCACGATCGCGCTCATCGCCCGGTCGAACAGCGCGTTCGCGGCGAGCACGCGGGCGTGGCCATCGGTCATCAGCCCGGTCAGCTCCTGCGGCGAGTAGTCGGCCACTTTCAGGCCACGCCGGTTGACGAACAGGTAGCGGCCGCTCATCGGGCTGATCCAGGACAGCTTGGCGCGGGTCATGGCCTCGTCGGGCAGGCAGAACTCCAGCCAGGTGCCGGGTTGCAGCGCCAGCACCTGATGCCATTCCGGGCTGTCCAGCGGAACCTCGGCGACCTCTTCCTCCAGTTCGTCCTGCTGCGCATTGCGGCTTTCGACGATGGGCTGGATGTTGTCGGGGATCGCCAGCATCGCGGCGTCTTCCTCGACGGTGACGACCTCGGCCGGACCGAGCGTTTCGCCCAGTTGCTGACGGTAGTACGTGTGCAGCTGCGCCAGCAGGCGCTCCACGTCCTGTTCCTGGAACGCCACGTTGGCCAGGCCCTGCCGCAACGCCCGCTCGATGCCCGGAAGCATCTGGCGCAGCACCTGCTGGCTCTGGGCATCGTGTGGCGTGCGCGTGCTGGCGATGAATTCGTCGATGAAGCGCAGGGCGCTCTTGAAGGCGGGCGAATCCTCGCCTTCGCGCAACAGGGTGAGCACCAGGTGGTTGGCCCAGGCCCGCGCCAGCACGCCGTGCACCAGCGGCGGCAACTTGTTCTCGCCGATGCGATCGAGGATCTCGCGGGCGGCGCGACGGCGCGCCTGCTCGAGCTTCTCGCGGCCCCGGGTGGACTCGGCCACGCGCTGCTCGGCCAGTTCGGAACGCCGCTTGTTGGCATCCTGGAACTGCTGCAGATCGACCAGCAGGCGGTCGAAGATGCCCATGTCATCGTCGAAATCGTGCAGCAGCTGGTCGACGATCCATTTCACCTTGTCGTGCAGGCGCTGGTCGCGGTCGGATTCCTGCGACCAGCCCTTGGCCTGCTCGGCCAGGCAATCGAGCAGCCGCCGCGCAGGATGCTGGCGATGGGCGAACAGCTTGCGGTCGAGGATCGCCGCCTTGAGATAGGGGATCTGCAGGCGCGCCAGCATCACCTGCATCGCGGCAGGCAGGTTGCGGTCTTCCAGGATGAATTCGAACAACATGCCGACCAGGTCGATGGTGTCTTCATCGATGGTGGCGACGTGGCTGGGCTTCTCGCCACGCAGGGCGCCGAGCTGGGTCAGCAACTGGCCCTTCAGCTGCAGCACCTCACGGCTCAGTTCCGCGGCATCATCCGGTTGCGCGTGCGGCAGCGGACCGGCGGTCGCGATCTGGCTCTGCAGCACGCTCAAGGCACCGAGCAACTCGTTGGCCGACGGCAGCGGGCCGCTGGGCAGGTTCGCCGCGCCCAGGCCGACGCCGGCGTGCGGGCGCCGCGCGCTGAACAGGGCATGCAGGGTCTGCAGCAGGTCGCTCGGGATATCGCCGGCCTCGTCGGCGCCACCGCTGGCGGAATCCGTGCCCGCGGCCAGGGCGCTGGCCGCCCCCGACTTGGCGCCGCTGCGGGTGATCTCGTGGCGCAGTTGCGGCAACACGCCGGCGCGCACCAGCTCGGTGTTGATGTCCTGGTAAAGATCTTCGAGGCAGGACAGCACGTAGCGATCGAACAGCTTGTAGATGATCAGCTTGACGCGCATGTCGGCGCTGAGTTCGTGCAGGGCCTGCCGGAAGGCTTGCGCCAGCACGGCCGGCCCCACCGGATTGCCCGCATCGTCCACCTTGTGGCCGCCGCAGATGACCGACAGCCGCTGGTTGACCGAGAACAGGTCGCGCGAAAGCCGCGATTCGTTCTTGCCGATCATGCTGGTGATTGCCAGCGATTCTTCCAGTTCGTTGTCCGCTACCAGCGAAAGTTCAACGCCACCGAGCGGTGACGGCGCGTTCATCGATTCGGTCTTGGGCGGATGGGCCAGCTCGGCAATGTTGCGGCTTACCGCGCCGAGGAAGCTGCGCTCCACCGCCGGCCGGCGCTTGCGCACCTCGCGCATGCCGTCGAAATAGTGCATCTGGGTGGCATTGTTCTCGGCCTTTTCGGCCAGGTCGAACAGGGCGTCGTCGACGTGCTCGAACGCATTGCCGGTCCACTGCTGCAAGTGCTTGCCGGCGATGTTGCGCACCGCACTCAGCAATTCGCCCACGCGTTCACTGGCCGGGTCCATGCGCTGGCTCAGGTTGACGACTCGGGACGTATCGGTGGCTTCATTCATCGCCAAACCCCTGGAACATGGCGTGCGGCAGGACCCACAATGGATCGCGCAGGTGCTGACGATAAGCGAAATGACGCCCCCGTGTCATGCGCGGTCCGGCGTTTCAGGCCGGTGCTGCGGCCTCAGGCCGCAGGGAAATCGGCCAGTTGCAGCGTGCCGATGCCTTCTTCGGGCAGCATGACCGGAATGCCGTCCTCGACCCGGTAGATCACCTTGCCGTCCGTGGTGATCAGGCCTTCGCTGACCCGCTGGCCCACCGCCACGCCGGCTACGGTGTCGACCTTGCCGCTGCCGATGCCCTCGTTCAGTGCCTCGAGTTCACGCTTGCTCAGGGGACGCAACGGAGTTTTGCTGACCGGGCAGCACAGAATGTCTAGCAGGCGCTTGTCCATGGTTCGCTTGGGTGTGCCGGGGTGGAGAAAGCCCGTACAATAGCCGTTTTTGGGCATTCCGGCCATGACAGGAACAAGCATGCAGCCGCGCGTCGGCGTCGTGATGGGCTCGCGCTCGGACTGGGAAACCATGCAGCACGCGGTCGACGTGCTGACCGAACTGGGCGTTGCCCATGAGGTCAGGGTGGTCTCCGCGCACCGCACGCCGGACCTGTTGTTCAGCTACGCGGAACAGGCGGCGGCCCGCGGCATCCAGGTGGTGGTCGCCGGCGCCGGTGGCGCCGCCCATCTGCCGGGCATGCTGGCGGCCAAGACCCGCCTGCCGGTATTCGGTGTGCCGGTCCAGTCGAAGGCGCTCAACGGCATGGATTCCCTGCTGTCGATCGCCCAGATGCCGGCCGGCATCCCGGTCGGAACGCTGGCCATCGGTCGCGCCGGTGCGGTGAACGCAGGCCTGCTGGCAGCGGCGGTGCTGGCCCTGCACGATCCTTCCCTGGCGACGGCGCTGGAGAACTGGCGGCAGCGCCAGACCCAGGCCGTGCTGGAACAGCCGGACCCGCGTCAATGAGCGAGCGGCAGCAGCCCGTGCTGGGCGTACTCGGTGGTGGCCAGCTGGCGCGCATGCTGGCACTGGCGGCGGCGCCGCTGGGAGTGAAGTCGCTTGTGGTGGACAGCGCGGCCGACGCCTGCGCAGGCCAGGTCGCGCCGCTGGTGGTGGCCGACTGGACCGACTACGCGGCGCTGGAGAAGTTTGCCGCGCAGGTGGATGTGGTGACCTTCGATTTCGAGAACGTGCCCGCCGAGACCGCGCACTGGCTGGCCGAGCGCGTGGCGGTGTTTCCCGCGCCGCAGGCGCTGGCAGTGGCGCAGGATCGACTGGCGGAGAAAACCCTGTTCCGCGAATGCGGTTTGCCCACGCCCGATTTCATGACGGTGGACACCCGTGAGCAGCTGGACCAGGCCCTGGTCCGGGTCGGCGCGCCGGCCATCCTGAAAACGCGGCGGCTTGGCTATGACGGCAAGGGCCAGTTCCGCTTGCGTGAGGCAGCCGATGCCGACGCGGCCTGGGCGGCGCTCGGCGCACAGGCACCGGCCCATGGACTGATCCTGGAAGCCTTCGTGCCGTTCGAACGCGAGCTGTCGGTGCTTGCCGTGCGCGGCCGCGACGGTGACTTCCGCACCTGGCCGCTGACCCGCAACTGGCATGTCGACGGCGTGCTGTCGATGAGCCTGGCGCCGGCGCCGGACATCGACGTGCTGCAGGGGCGCGCCACCGAACTGGCCCGCATCCTGGCCGAACGGCTGGGTTATGTGGGGGTGTTCGCGCTGGAGCTGTTCGTCAGGGATGGCGAGTTGCTCGGCAACGAAATGGCGCCGCGGGTACACAACTCCGGGCACTGGACGATCGAGGGTGCCCGCACCAGCCAGTTCGAGAACCACGTGCGGGCCGTGCTCGGCATGCCGCTGGGTGATACCGGTGCGCGCGGCGTGTCGGCGATGTTCAACTGGATCGGTGAGTTGCCCGAGCCGGTCGGCGTGCTGGGGACCCTCGATGCGCATTGGCACGATTACGGCAAGCAGGCACGACCCGGACGCAAGGTGGGACACGCCACCGTATGCGCCGACGAGGCGGCCGTGCTGGCCATGCGGCTGGCGGACATGGCGGACACGATGGGACGTCAGGCGCAGGCGCGTCCGGCCATCGAGGCGTTGTCCTAAAGGCTGCAGTCCGAAACCCGGCGACCTGGCCGAACGCCCATGCCGGCCAGGCATGTCATTCGCCTTCTTCCCGATATTCCCGCTGCCCGACGGCACGTCGGATTGCCGGCCCGAGCGACGTGCGCTGCGCGCCGTCGGGGCCATTCATCATTCCAGGAACTCCCATGTCCCTTTCGCTCGCCCAGGCGAAGAGCAACACGCTGTCCGGTCTCACGGTGGCCTTCGCGCTGGTGCCCGAGGCGATCGCCTTTGCGGTGATCGCCCACGTCAATCCGCTGACGGGCTTGTATGCAGCCTTCATGATGTGCCTGATCACCGCAGTGCTGGGTGGCCGGCCCGGAATGATTTCCGGAGCCACCGGTGCGATCGCGGTGGTGGTCGTGGCGCTGGTGGTGCAGCACGGCGTGCAATACCTGTTTGCCGCCGTGGTGCTGATGGGCCTGCTGCAGTTGCTGTTCGGTGCATTGCGGCTGGGCAAGTTCATCCGCATGGTGCCGCACCCGGTGATGCTGGGCTTCGTCAACGGTCTGGCGATCGTGATCTTCCTGGCCCAGATGCCGCACTTCCAGCAGCATGGCCAGTGGATTGCCGGCCGCGCGCTGTGGGTGATGCTCGGCTTGGTCGCGCTGGCGATCGTGATCATCTACCTGCTGCCGCGGCTGACCCGGGCGGTGCCTTCGGCGCTGGTGGCGATCCTGGCGGTTGCGGTGCTGACCAATGCTTTCGGCATCGAAACCCGCACGGTGGGCGATCTCGCCTCGATCAGGGGCGGCTTGCCCAGCTTCCACCTCCCTGATGTTCCATGGACTTTCGATACGCTGCGCATCGTGTTCCCGTACGCGCTGATCATGGCCATGGTCGGGCTGATCGAGTCGTTGCTGACCCTGAACCTGATCGACGAGATGACCGATACCCGCGGCAAGCCGAACCGCGAATGCCTGGCGCAGGGCACGGCGAACGTGGTGACCGGCCTGTTCGGCGGCATGGGCGGCTGCGCCATGATCGGGCAGAGCATGATCAACGTCGGTGCCGGCGCGACGCATCGCCTGTCCGGCATCGTTGCCGGCCTGGGCCTGCTCAGCTTCATCCTGTTCGGCTCGGCGCTGATCGAACGGATTCCCCTGGCGGCACTGATCGGGGTGATGTTCGTGGTGTCGGCGAAGACCTTCGCCTGGGGCAGCGTGCGCGTGCTGGGCAAGGTGCCGCGCGCAGATGCGCTGGTGATCGTGGCGGTCACCGTGGTGACCATCTTCACCGACCTGGCGCTGGCGGTGCTGCTGGGCGTGGTGATCTCGGCGCTGGTATTCGCCTGGCAGCACGCCAGTCAGATCGAGGTGGACACGCACACCGATGCGCAAGGCCGCCGCATCTACGAGCTGAAGGGCACGCTTTTCTTCGCCTCGACCCGCAATTTCCAGAACCTGTTCAATCCCAAAGATGACCCGCAGCAGGTGATCGTGGAATTCGGCCGGGCCAGGGTGATGGATCACTCCGCCATCGAGGCCATCGATACGCTGGCCGAGCGCTATCAGAAGCTCGGCAAGCGATTGCAGCTGCGCCACCTGAGTCCGGATTGCGCCGAGTTGCTGCTGAAGGCGGGCAGCATGATCGAATCGAACGCCGCCGAAGACCCGCACTACCACCTGGCCGATGATCGGCTCGGTTGATCGGGGTTTCGCGCGGGCATGAAAAAAGCGGAGCCGCTGGCGGCCCCGCTTCCCGTTTTCAGCTGGCCGGACTTCAGGCGAGGTTCTTTGCCGCGAAGTCCCAGTTCACCAGGTTCCAGAACGCTTCCAGATACTTCGGGCGGGCGTTGCGGTAGTCGATGTAATAGGCGTGTTCCCATACGTCGGCGGTGAACAGCGGCTTGTCGGTGCCGGTGATCGGCGTGGCCGCGTTCGAGGTGTTGACGATGCCCAGCGAACCGTCCTGGCGCTGCACCAGCCAGGTCCAGCCGGAGCCGAAGTTGCCAGCGGCGGACTTGCTGAATTCCTCCTTGAACTTGTCGACCGAGCCGAACGCCTTGTTGATCGCGTCGGCCAGCTTGCCGCCGGGTTCGCCGCCACCTTTCGGGCTCATCGAATTCCAGTAGAACGTGTGGTTCCAGATCTGAGCGGCATTGTTGAACACGCCACCGGACGACTTGCGGATGATGTCCTCGAGCGGTGCGTCGGCAAACTCGGTGCCTTCGATCAGCTTGTTGAGGTTGGTCACGTAGGCCTGGTGATGCTTGCCGTAGTGGAAGTCCAGCGTTTCAGCGGAGATGTGCGGCTCCAGCGCGTTCTTTTCATACGGAAGCGGGGGAAGTTCGATCGCCATGTTGAGGCTCCTTGACGTTGGCTGGGAAAAAGGTCGGCGCAGCGGACGGCAGCCGACGGCTGGCTGATACAATAGCGCTCTGCCTGCATTGTAAAGATGAATCACCGAACTATGGACATCAACGAGCAAATCAGGGCGATGCTGGCCGCGCATCCCATCGTGCTTTTCATGAAAGGCACGCCGGAGTTTCCGATGTGCGGCTTTTCGTCTCGCGCCGCGAAGGCGTTGACGGAAGCCGGCGCGGTGTTCCAGGCGGTGAACGTGCTGGCCGATCCGCGCATACGCGCGGCGTTGCCGCACTTTTCCAACTGGCCCACGTTTCCGCAGTTGTTCATCCAGGGCGAGTTGATCGGCGGTTGCGACATCATCGAGGAGCTGAAGGCTGCCGGCGAACTGTCGCGCATGGCCAGCGACGTTGCCGGAGTCGCGCTTTGAGCATGCTGCCTTTTTCCCGCCTGCCCGATCACTGGCAGCCCGCCAGCGATACCCTGGCCGGCCGCGTGGTGCTGGTCACCGGCGCCTACGGTGGCCTCGGCGGGGCGGTGTCGCGAGCCGCGGCGCGTGCGGGCGCCACCGTCGTCATCACCGGCAAGCGCAAGCGCCAGCTCGAGCAACTCTACGACGCGATGCTCGCCGAGGGCCTGGCCGAGCCGGTGATCCACCCGCTGGACATGGAAGTGGCCACGCCGAAGGACTATGCCGCGCTGGCCGAAGGGCTGGAGCGCGACTTCGGTCGCCTCGATGGCATCGTGCACGCCGCCGTGAGTTTCGGCGGCCTCACGCCGATCACCATGCACAAGCCGGACGCCTGGCTGCGCGCGATGCATGTCAACGTCAACGCACCGTTCGCGCTGACCCAGGCCTGCCTGCCGCTGCTGACCCAGGCCGATGACAGTGCCGTGGTGTTCGTGCTGGACGACCCCGAGTTGCTGCAGCGCGCGCACTGGGGCGGTTACGGCGCATCGAAGGCGGCGCTGGAGCGTTTCGCGGCGATCCTCCACGAGGAAACCGACACCGGTCCGCTGCGGGTGCATGCCTTGTTGCCGGCGCCGATGCGCACGGCGCTGCGGCAGCTGGCTTACTTCGGCGAAGACCTGCTGCAGCGACCGTTGCCGGATGCCACCGCCGCCGCGGCGATCCACCTGTTGGGCGCGCGGGGCGCCCCGGCCCGCGGCACGATACTGGACCTGCGGGCCGGCTGATCGGCAGCAGGTCCACCGAAAGGGCGCCACACCGGCGTCGATCAAACATGGAGTCGAGATGGAAGCGCAGATGACCACCTTGTCCGCGGGCATCCTGCTGTTCCTGATCATGGACCCGCTGGGCAATATCCCGCTGTTCCTCAGCCTGCTGAAGGACGTACCGCCCAAGCGCCGCCGCCACGTGATGGTGCGCGAGCTGCTGATCGCGCTGGGCGTGTTGCTGGCGTTCCTGTTCGGCGGCCAGTACATCCTGCATCTTCTGCAGCTCAGGCAGGAGTCGATCAGCATCGCCGGCGGCATCGTGCTGTTCCTGATCGGCATCCGCATGGTATTCCCGCCCGCTGATGGCGGCGGCATCTTCGGCAAGTCCGGTGGCGGCGAGCCGTTCATCGTGCCGATGGCGATACCCGGCGTGGCCGGCCCCTCGGCGATGGCGGCGCTGCTGCTTCTGACCAATACCCAACCCGGCCGCACCGCAGACTGGGTTCTGGCCCTGCTGCTGGCATGGCTCGCCACCGCGCTGATCCTGCTCAGCTCGACCTATCTGTTCCGCTGGCTCGGCGAGAGCGTGCTGACGGCGCTGGAGCGCGTGATGGGCATGTTGCTGATCGCGCTTTCGGTGCAGATGTTCATGGCTGGCGTGGCCTCGTTCCTGCACGCGAGCACCTGAGCTTTCGCCCCTGCCGCGAGCTGTTTCAGCGCGGCGACGGGGCGCGTTGATCCCGCGAGATCGACATCCGGCAGGTGTGCGCCAAACCGCGGCAAACATTCTCCGTTCGGTATAGGCGCGTCCCTGGATAAGGTGTCGCACGACGGCCATGGCGATCCCGGGAAAGGTCGCCATGTGACTGATTCGAAAGGCTTCGTGCTCGCATCAGGAGGAGAGGTTCGCCGCGCCGGGGTGACGTGTAAACGTTACAAAAATGTCATACAATGACGTTACAATCATTTAACAAAGCCGCGGACGGGTTGGTCCAGCGTGCTGGAGTTCTTGCGGTTCTGCTGTTTTTCGAACCGCGCAAATCAATTGGGGTTGCAGATCGTGTCGATGTTGCCTGGCCTGCGCCGGGCGGAGTCACGTTTTTGACCTTCAAACCTGAGTTTCCTTTTCGTTGCGAGCCTGAGGGTCGATCAAGAATGAATAACCGAATTCGCACCAAACTCCTTCCGTTTGCCATTGCCTCGTTGCTGGCAGCGTCGGTGCCTGCCATGGCGCAGGACACCTCCTCCTCGATCAGCGGCCGCGTGCTCGACGCCAACGGCCAGCCGGTCGCCGGCGCCACCGTGCAGATCGTGCATGAGCCGTCGGGCACCACCAAGATCACCACCACCGGTCCGGATGGCCGTTACTCCTCGCAGGGTCTGCGCGTGGGCGGTCCGTTCGACGTGACCGTCTCCAAGGCCGGCATGGCGCAGGCGGAACAGGACAACGTCTATCTGCAGCTGGCTCAGGAAACCCCGGTCAATCTGACGATGGGCGGCGCCAGTGAGCAGGCAGCCACCAACCTCAGCGGCGTCACCGTGTCGGCCAACTCGCTGGCCCAGACTTTTTCGGCTGACAACAAGGGCATCTCGACCAACGTGTCGAGCCGCGAAATCGAAGCCACCCCGACGCCGGATCGCTCGATCCAGAACATCGTGCGCCTCGATCCGCGCATCGTGGTCACCGATCGCGCCGCCGGTTCGTTCTCGGCGATCGGCCAGAACAGCCGCTACAACAACATCACCGTCGATTCGGTCAGCGCGAACGATCCGTTCGGCCTGAACGCGAACGGCCTGCCGACCCTGTCCACGCCGATTTCGCAGGACACGATCGAGGAATACAACATCTCCACCGCGAACTATGACGTGGCGACCCGCCGCGGCGTGGGCGCCGTGGTGAATGCGGTGACCAAGAGCGGCACCAACGATTTCCATGGTTCGGTCTACTACGTATTCCAGAACCAGAACATGATCGGCAAGAACGAAAGCGACACCAAGTTCAACGGCTTCGATCGCCAGTGGACCGGCGGCGCCACCGTTGGTGGCCCGATCATCAAGGACAAGCTGTTCTTCTTCATCTCGGCCGAGAAGAGCAAGCAGATCGGTTCGGGCAGCCCCTACGGTGCGGAAGGCAGCGGCGCCAGCGTCATCGTGGACGGCCTCACCCCGGACATGATCCAGCAGGTGCGCGACATCGCCGCCAGCAAGTACGGCATCACCGACATCGGCTCCGCGGGCGGTGGCAACACCGACCTGGAAGACAAGCGCTATCTGGGCAAGATCGACTGGAACATCAGCGACAGCCATCGCGCCAGCTTCACCTTCAGCCAGACCAAGGAAAGCAAGCCGACCATCGGCGGCACGAGCTCCAAGCTGGTGCTGTCCAGCGGCTGGTACAACTCGGACACCAAGAACACCAGCTACGCGCTGCACTTCTACGATGACTGGTCCGATTCGTTCTCGACCGACACCACCATTTCGTACGCGAAGTTCCACAAGGGCAACAGCCCGGTGGCGGGTGGCGACCTGCCGGACATCACCATCTATCCGGTCGGTTACAGCGACGGCGCGCAGGTGGAATTCGGCACCAACTATTCGTACCAGGCCAACATCCTGGACGTGAAGACGCTGAACGCCGCCTGGGCGGGCACGTACTACGCGGGTGACCACACCATCAAGGGCGGTTTCGACTACGAGCGCGACACCACCTACAACCTGTTCCTGCAGAACTATTTCGGCAGCTACACGTTCGAGGATGGCAATGGCCTGAGCGGTCTTGAGAACTTCGCGAATGGCGATTACTACCAGTACCGTTACAGCCGCCCGGCCGATGGCCTGAGCCTGAATGACGTTGCCGCCAACTTCGAGCTCAAGCAGTGGGGCGTGTTCCTGCAGGACACCTGGCAGGTCACCAACAACCTGTCGGTCCAGTACGGTGTCCGCGTCGACATCCCGCTGATGAGCGACAAGCCCATCTACAACCCGCTGTTCGCAGCGGCGCCGGGCACCAATCCGGTGACTGGTGCTGCCACCGGCGGTTTTGGTCGTACCAACCAGACCACGATCAACGGCAACCGCGTGGTGCAGCCGCGCCTGTCGTTCAACTACAACTTCGACACCGAGCATCTGACCCAGTTGCGCGGTGGCGCGGGCCTGTTCATCTCCAACCCGCCCGGCGTGTGGATCGGCAATATCTTCTCCAACTCGGGCGCCACGCAGACCCAGTTCAACTGTGGCCCGACGCAGAAGGCTCCGTGCAACACGAACCTGCCGGCGTTCAGCCCGGATGCGCACAACCAGAACGACGGCGTGGTCGGTTCGGGGCAGCAGACGGTCAACACCGTGTCGCCGGGCTTCCGTCTGCCGAGCGTGTGGAAGTTCAGCGTGGGCATGGACAAGGAGCTGCCGTGGTGGGGCCTGATCGCCACCGCCGACTACCAGCACATCAAGGTGCGTGACGCGATCTACTATCAGAACATGAACATCGGTGCTCCCACCGGTGTGCTGCCGGATGGTCGCTTCACCTACTACAAGAACCCGACCAAGGATCCGCGTGCGTCGGGTCAGCAGTCGCGTTACCTCGCCAATGGCGCCTTCTCCGACGGCACCATCAACCTGGCCAACAGCAGCCGCGGCAGTGCGGACAGCCTGGCGCTGTCGTTGAAGAAGCCGTTCTCGACCGACTGGTCGGGTATGGTGGGCTTCACCTGGAGCCGCGCCACGGAAGTGAACCCGGGTACCAGCAGCGTCGCCCGTTCGAACTACGTCAACAACTACGTGTTCAACCCGAACGAGGACAAGGCGAGCCCGTCGAGCTACTCGATCCCGCGCCGCGTGATCGCCGGCCTGAACTGGCAGCATCGCTTCTTCGGCGATTACGCCACCAGCGCCAGCGTGTTCTATGACGGCCACAATGCCTCGCCGTACAGCTGGACCTTCGGCAACGATGCCAATGGTGACGGCTTCAGCAACGACCTGGCCTTCATCCCGAACCCGGGCCAGGTGTCGTTCCGTGCCAACACCGATCCCAAGCTGATCCAGCAGTTCTACGACTACATCAAGGCGAACGACTACCTGAAGGATCATCAGGGTGGCCCCGCCGGCCGCAATGGCGATCACGCAGGCTGGCTCAACCAGATCGACCTGAGCTTCAGTCAGGAAATCCCCGGCCTGTTCAAGGGCAACAAGGGCAAGATCAAGCTCGACGTCTACAACTTCACCAACCTGCTGAACAAGCATTGGGGTATCGAGAAGCGCGCCAACTTCCCGGGCTACCGCAACCTGGCCGACTTCTATGGCGTGGATGCCGACGGCAAGTACATCTACGACATCTCCGGCTCCAAGTACATCCACGATGGCAGCTACAGCCCGGAGCAGGTGCCGACCTCGACCTTCCCGAGCGATCTGGCTCAGCGTTGGGCGGTGCAGCTGACGGTGAAGTACACGTTCTGATCCGTTCCCGGGTCTGAAACGCAACCGGCGCCCGCGAGGGCGCCGGTTTTTTTATGCTTGACCATATCGTGGTTCACGCAGGAAGCTAACAGGTCGGCCGCGATGGAGCGGCCATGGAGAAGCAATCGAATGAATGACACTTACAAGGGCGCGCCAGCCAGAACCGGCGTCGTGAGCGCCCGCATTTCGCCGATCGGTGGCCTGGACGTGCTCTCGCGCCATGAAGTGGCGCGCCTGCGCGGTGCCAGCGGCTCCGGTCTGCACGCACTGCTGCGGCGCTGTGCGCTGGCGGTGCTGACCTCCGGCAACATCAGCGACGACCCGCGGGCGATCCTCGAGCAGTACCCCGATTTCGACATCCAGGTGCTGCAGCAGGATCGCGGCATGAAGATCGAGCTGACCAACGCGCCGGCGCAGGCCTTCGTGGACGGCCAGATCATCCGCGGCATCAACGAATTGCTGGTCGCGGTGGTGCGCGACATCGTCTACGTGTCGACCCAGCTGGAGCAGGTCGGCTTCGACCTGGACGAATCCGCGGGGCTGACCCAGGGCGTATTCGAGATCCTGCGCAACGCGCGCATCCTGAAACCGCAGGTGGATCCGAACCTGGTGGTGTGCTGGGGCGGCCACTCGATCTCGCGCGAGGAGTACGACTACACCAAGCTGGTCGGTTACCAGCTCGGCCTGCGCGGGCTGGACATCTGCACCGGCTGCGGCCCGGGCGCGATGAAGGGGCCGATGAAGGGCGCCACGATCTCGCACGCGAAGCAGCGCCGCCGGCACAACCGCTACATCGGGATCACCGAGCCGGGCATCATCGCGGCCGAGTCGCCGAACCCGATCGTCAACCACCTGGTGATCATGCCGGACATCGAGAAGCGGCTGGAGGCCTTCGTGCGCCTCGGGCACGGCATCATCGTGTTCCCCGGTGGCGTCGGCACCGCCGAGGAAATCCTGTACCTGCTGGGCATCCTGCTGCACCCGGACAACGCCGGCACGCCGTTCCCGCTGATCTTCACCGGGCCGCGCCAGTCGGCCGCCTATTTCGAGCAGATCGACCGTTTCCTGCGGCTGAGCCTGGGCGACGAGGTGGCGCAGCACTACCAGATCATCGTGGACGATCCGCAGGAAGTGGCGCGCACCATGATCAAGGGCCTGGACAAGGTGCGCCACAACCGGCTCGACACCAAGGACGCGTTCTTCTTCAACTGGGCGCTGCAGATTCCACTGGAGTTCCAGCAGCCGTTCCGGCCCACCCACGAGGCGATGCGTGCACTGCAGATCCGGCATGGCCGGCCGTTGCACGAGCTGGCCGCGGACCTGCGCCGCGCGTTTTCCGGCATCGTCGCGGGCAACGTGAAGGAGGAGGGCGTGCAGGCGATCGAGAAGAACGGGCCGTTCGACATCGACGGCGATGCCGACATCATGCGTGCGCTGGACAAGCTGTTGCAGGCCTTCGTGGCACAGCACCGCATGAAGCTTCCCGGCGGCAGCGCGTACGAGCCGTGCTACCGGGTGCTCGGTGCCTGAAGAAAAAGTGGCAGGAATCGCCGGTGATGTCTTGACAGCCAGCGGCCTGCTCAGCAAACTACGCAGCTCACGCCCGAATAGCTCAGCTGGTTAGAGCACTTGACTGTTAATCAGGGGGTCGTTGGTTCGAGTCCAACTTCGGGCGCCAAATGCAAACAGGGGTCGGCAGTGATGCCGGCCCCTGTTCTTTTTGCGGAACGCAAACCGGCGCGCCGCCGGGGCAGTGCGACGACATGACCGGCGGGCCGGGCCGCAGAGGCGGCCGGCATTGCGTATCATCGCGGGGTATTCGCAGCGCGCCGGTGGCGGTATGCCGACATCAGCGCGCCTGGTCCGATTCGCGCGATTTGCAAGGTCTCCCATGCGCCGCAACAACCCGGCAGGCCGCCTGCCCGAGCCACCGAATCCGATTGCCGACGACGGCGACGAAACCCATTTCTGTCGCACCTGCGCGTTTTCCGGCGCCTGCATTGCCGAAGGCTATGGCAAGCCAGAGCTGCTGGAACTCCATTGCCTGGTCGAGCACGTCGGGCCGTTTCATGCCGGCGAGCACGTCTTCCGCACCGGCGATCCGTTCCGCTCCATCTTTGCGGTGCGCGCCGGCACGGTGAAGACCAGCATGGTCGACGCCGAGGGCCACGAGCAGGTGCTGGGCTTCTATCTGCCGGGTGAGGTGATCGGCCTCAATGCGATCTATCCGGACCACTTCCCCTGCGATGCGGTGGCGCTGGACACCGCCTACTTCTGCCGCTTCTCGTTCCCCGCGATGAGCGCGCTGGCCACGCGCATGCCGGCGGTGCAGCAGCGCCTGTTCAGCCTGATCAGCAAGGAGCTGGGCATGGCCACCCTGCTGGCCGGCGATCACAACGCCGACGCGCGCATGGCGGCGTTCCTCACCGATCTTGCGCGGCGTTACGAGGAGCGGGGCTTCTCCGGCACGCGCTTCCACCTGAGCATGTCGCGCGGCGACATCGCCAACTATCTGCGCCTGGCCGCGGAAACCGTGAGTCGCGTGCTCAGCCGTTTCCGCCAGCAGGAACTGATCGAACTGGAAGGTCGCGAGCTGGTGTTGCGTGATCCCGAGCGCCTGCAGCAGCTCGGCAGGAACCTGCTTCCGCGCTGAGCGATTTTCGGTGCCTGTGGCGGCTTGACGCACGCGCAGTTTTCCATCGACAAAGATGACTTGCGTCAAGCGCGGTTCGTGACCTCTCCCTACGATTTCATCCAGAAACCACAGGGAGAAACCCATGTCACGTTCGTTGTTACTCGTTCTTGCCGCGGCGGGTGCGTTGACGCTGGCCGGCTGTTCGGGCAAGTCGTCTTCGGTCTCGCCGGTGGGGGAGGTGGCCGCCAGCCCGGCCGCGGTCGCCGCCACCCACGGCGACTTCGGCCCGCCCCAGGGCGAACCGATCCACGCGGTGCTGACCAGCCCGCCGCACGTGCCGCCACCGCTGAAGCGCAACTACCCGGCGAAGGTCATCGTCGAGCTGGAAGTGGTCGAGAAGGAGATGCCGATCTCCGAAGGCGTCAGCTACACCTTCTGGACCTTCGGCGGCACCGTGCCGGGCAGCTTCATCCGGGTGCGCCAGGGCGACACGGTGGAGTTCCACCTGAAGAACGCGCCGGACAGCAAGATGCCGCACAACATCGACCTGCACGGGGTGACCGGTCCGGGCGGCGGCGCGGCCTCCAGCTTCACCGCGCCGGGCCACGAATCGCAGTTCACCTTCAAGGCGCTGAACCAGGGCATCTTCGTCTACCACTGCGCCACCGCGCCGGTGGGCATGCACATCGCCAACGGCATGTACGGCCTGATCCTGGTCGAGCCACCGGAGGGCCTCAGCCCGGTCGACCACGAGTACTACGTGATGCAGGGCGACTTCTACACCACCGGCAAGTACCGGCAGAAGGGCCTGCAGCCGTTCGACATGGAAAAGGCGATCGACGAGAACCCGACCTATGTGCTGTTCAACGGCAAGGAAGGCGCGCTCACCGGCGACAACGCGCTGACCGCCAAGACCAACGAGACGGTGCGCCTGTTCGTGGGCAACGGCGGTCCGAACCTGGTGTCGAGCTTCCACGTGATCGGCGAGATCTTCGACAAGGTGCAACCCGAGGGCGGCACCATCGCGCAGCACAATGTGCAGACCACGCTGATCCCGTCCGGCGGCGCGGCCACGGTGGAATTCCACACCGACGTGCCGGGCAGCTACGTGCTGGTCGACCACTCGATCTTCCGCGCCTTCAACAAGGGCGCGCTGGGCATCCTCAAGGTGGACGGCCCGGAAGACAAGTCGATCTACTCGGGCAAGGAAGTGGACGCGGTGTACCTGGGCGATCGCTCGGAGCCGAACCTGAAGGCGGTGACCACGGCAGCCAAGGCGCATGCGGCCGGCACGCTGACCAAGGAGGAGCAGATCGCCGCGGGCAAGCAGCTGTTCACCGGCACCTGTTCGGTCTGCCACCAGGCGAACGGCGAAGGCCTGGCCAACGTGTTCCCGCCGCTGGCGAAGTCGGACTTCCTGGCGGCCGATCCGAAGCGGGCGATGACCATCGTCACCCACGGCCTGACCGGCAAGATCACGGTGAACGGCCACGAGTACGACTCGGTGATGCCGCCGATGAGCCAGCTCAACGACGACGAGGTGGCCAACATCCTGACCTACGTGCTGAACAGCTGGGGCAACCCGGGCGGCCAGATCAGCAAGGACGAGGTAGCCAAGGCACGTGCCGCGGCGGTACCGGCCGCACCTGCCGAACACTGATGCCGAAACGAAATATCGGTATGGCCGTCCATACGGCCATACCGTATCGACCGGTGAGCAACGCCATCCGCATGGACGGCGTTGTTGCATGGGTGGACTGCGCGGCGCGTTGTCACAGTGGTGGCATCCCTTGCCATGACTTGACCGAAGTCAGGTCGGGTGCGTCGTCGCGGGCAGAGACTCCCGCCAACTACAAGGGAGCAACGCGATGAAGCACACGAGAAACCGTCTTTCCATGGCCTGCCTGCTGGCCATCGTGGCCATGCCGGCCTGGGCCGCGGGCGAATCCGCCCATGCCTTGCCGGCCACCACGTCGGCCACGCCTTCGCTGCAACTGGAGTGGGATGCCCGCCTGCGCCATGAAGGCGTCGATGACGATGCGTTCACCCGCAACGCGAGCGCCGACACCTTGCGCCTGCGGCTCGGCCTGCATGCGGAATTCGGCCACGGCTGGAGCGGCCTGCTGGAAGGCGCTGGCGTGGCCAGCGCCGGCGATCGCTACAACAGCGGCGCGAACGGACAGAGCCGGTATCCGGCGGTGACCGATCCCAAGGGCAGCGAGTTCAACCAGTACTGGGTACGCTGGCAGGGCAGCCAGTTCGCCGCGACGGTGGGTCGCCAGCGGCTGCTCGTCGACAACCAGCGCTGGATCGGCAACAGCGGCTGGCGCCAGCACGAACAGACCTTCGATGCCGTCGCCCTGCAATGGCAACCGTGGTCCGCGTTGACGGTGAACTACGACTGGCTCGACCGCGTGCATCGGGTGGCCGGCGATGATGCGCTGAATCCGCTGGCCCGCGAGCGCAAGCTGAATACCAATCTGCTCAACGTGGCGTGGACGCGAGGCACGCAGCAGTTCACCGGTTACGCCTACCTGCACGATGACCGCGACGTCGCCAGCGCTTCCAGCGCCACCTATGGCCTGCGCTGGAACGGCAAGGCCTTGCGCGATGGCAACGGACTGGGCTGGACGGTGGAGGGCGCGCGGCAATACGAGCATGCCGACAATCCGCTGAACTTTGCACACAGCTACTGGCTGCTTGAACCGAGCTGGACGCAATCCGGCATCACCGCGAAGCTGGGCTGGGAACACCTGGGCGGCAACGGCCTGCATGCGCTGCAGACGCCGCTGGCCACGCTGCATGCGTTCAATGGCTGGAACGACCAGTTCAACGTGACGCCGGCCGGTGGGCTCGACGATCGCTACGTGGGCGTCAACGGCAACTTCGGTCGCGCCGGCCTTGCCAGCAAGCTGGCGTGGACCGTGGTGTGGCACGACTATCGCGCCGATCGTGGCGGCCGTTACGGCAGCGAATGGGATGCGTCGCTGGCGTTCCCGCTGGCAAGCGGACTCAGCGGCCTGGTCAAGCTGGGCAACTACCAGGCGGACGGCTTCGGTCGCGACAGCGCCAAGGTGTGGTTGCAGCTGGAATGGCGTGGCCAGCATGGCTTGGCCGGCGCACGCTGAGACGACTGGCGGTGAGCTGCGGGCGGGTTGACCCAGGTCAGCGCGTCCGCAGCGCATCCGCGGTCTGATGGCGACATGCAGAACACCCCTTCCACCGTGTGCGGCGTCGCTGACGCGCCGCTGCTCGAACTCGATCTGCGCGACCTGCCGTCGCCGCAACCGATGATGCGCGCGTTGGCCGCCGCCGACGCGTTGCGTCCGGGTCAGGCCGTGCAGGTGCTGACGCCCTTGCTGCCCACACCGCTGCTCGACCTGCTGCAGGCCCGCGGATGGCCGGCAACCGCAACGCTGCTCGCCGGCGGCGGTGCCCGCGTGCTGATCCGCTGTCCGCTCGGCGATGACGAAGCTGCGGCTTGACCGGGCGCCGGCCGCGCCGCTGCCGCTGCGCTTCCTGCTCACGGTGCCGTTGTGGGGCGTGCTGGCCGGCGTGCTGCTGATCGTCGACGGCGATGCCGCGCTGCGGACGCGCTGGAGTCCGGCCACCCTGGCACTGGTGCACGCGTTTACCCTCGGCGTGCTGGGCAATGCGATGTTCGGCAGCATCCTGCAGTTTCTTCCCGCGGCCGCTGGCGTGACGCTGCGCGGTGGCGAGCGATCGGGCCGGTGGCTGCATGGCCTGTTCAACGTCGGCGTGCTGCTGCTGGTGGCCGGCATGCACCAGCGCTGGCCTTTCGGCCTGATGACTGCGGCGATGGTCCTGCCGGCTGCCTTCGTCGTGCTGGCGCTGATGGTCGTGCCCGAGCTGCTGGCGGCGGCCGGACAGCGCCTGCTGCGTGCGGGCTTCGGCGTGGCGCTGGCGTCCGCACTCGTCACCGCCGTGCTCGGTGCCGTGCTTGCGCTGGGCCTGGCGGGGCGCCTCGCCGTTCCACTGACGGCGTGGACCGACGTGCATGCCAGCTGGGGCGTGCTGGGCTGGATCGTGGTGCTGCTGGCCACCGTGGCGCGCGTGGTGATGCCGATGTTCCAGGGCACCGGCAGCGTGCCCGAAGTGGCGCAGGCGACGTGGCTGGCTGGTGTGGTCGTGGTGCTCGTGGCTGTTGCCGGCCTGCGCGCAGGCGGCGCGGTGGCCGGCGTCTTTGCCGCGCCCGTGCTGATCTTCGCCGGCGCCGGCCTGTGGCTGCAGTGGCGCGCGCCGCGGTTGCGCCGGGGACCGCTGGTGGACAGCTGGCGTGCAGGGCTGATCGCGCTGGCATGCGCCGCGCTGGCCTTGCCGATCGTGCCCGGCGGCATGCTCGCCGCCAGCGTGGGGCTGGGCCTGGCGCTGCCCTTGCTGGTGACCGCGATGATGCTGGAGATCGTGCCCTTCATCGGCTGGATCGCATTGCATCGCCACTGCGGTCGCGGCATCCAGCTGCCCGGCGTGCAGCGCCTGCTGCCCGAGGCGGACAAGCGTCGCGTCCTGCTGGCCCAGCCGCTGCTGCTGTCGTTGCCGGTGGCGATGGTCTGGCCGTCCACATCGCTGGCACGCGTGGCCGGCGTGGCGCTGGTGCTGGTGTGGTCGTTGACGGGCTGGACCCTGCTCGGCGCGGGCCGTCGTGCCGAGCATTTTCTGCGCTCGCTGGAGAAGTCGCGATGAATGTTTCGACAGGAGAGGGGGCCGTGATGCCCGGCGCCGGACGTTTCGCGCTTGCCCGCGTACGTGCGGCGATCGATCGCGTCGACGATGGCCTGATCGTGTTGCTGGCCACGCGTCGGCGGCTCGCCGCCATGGCTGGCCGGTTGAAGCCACGCAGCGGTGTGCCGTCGCGTGACCTGTTGCGCGAGCAACAGGTTCGTCGTCGCACGCAGGGGCTGGCGCGTCGACTGCAACTGCCGGCGGACACCGCGGCGCGGGTGGTGAACCTGGCGATCGCCGATGCCTGCGCGCGGCAAGGCCTCGTCGTTGACCTGGGTCAAGGCGTCCACGCCGCCGATCCACGCATGATGCCGCCCACCATGCGCATGCCTCCAGCTCCTGCTTCCATCACGCCGCGCCTGCTGCGCGCGCTGCCGCCGCCGCAACGCGTGGCGCCACTGTTGCGCGTCCTGCCGCTGCGCTGGCAGCAGTGCCTGCTGGAAGCGGCGATGCAGCGCGTGCTGGCCACGCCGATCCGCGACGGCTCGCTGGAGTTCATGCGCGGCCGTCGGCTGGCCATCGAGGTCAGCGACCTGTGCCTGCGCTGGGTGCTGACGCTGGAAGGTGATCGCCTGCAGGTGGTCGACGACGAACCCGAGGCCAGCGTGCGCGGCAGCGCCACCAACCTGCTGTTGCTGGCCGGCCGGCTGGAAGATGCCGATACGCTGTTCTTCCAGCGCGCGCTGGACCTCACCGGCGATACCGAACTTGGCCTCACCGCACGCAACCTGCTGGAGCGGCTGCCGTGGGAATCGGTGCCGCTGGGCCTGCGCATCGCGCTCAATCGCGGTGCCCGGTTCGCCCGCGCGGCGCGTGCGGCGCATCGTGGCGAGTACGCCTGACGCTTCGTTCCTTTCCTCGGCAGCGATCACCATGACTGACCTCGCAAACCTGCCCGTGCCGGTCTGGCGCGACGAACTCGAACACGACTACGCGGCGCTGGCCGAGCGGCTGGAGCCGCTGGTGCCATGCCTGGAAATTCCGTTGCACCTGCCGTGGATCGACGCGATCAACCGGCTGAAGAAGCAGCGCGGCGCGGTGATCATGGCGCACAGCTATCAGTCGCCGGAGATCTTCCACGGCGTGGCCGACATCACCGGTGACTCGCTGGGGCTGGCCCAGGCCGCGGCGGAGTGCGATGCCGACCTGATCGTGCTGTGCGGCGTGCACTTCATGGCCGAGACCGCGAAGATCCTGGCGCCGCACAAGACCGTGCTGCTGCCCGACCTCGAAGCCGGCTGCTCGCTGGCCTCCTCGATCACCGCCGCCGACGTGCGTGCATTGCGCGCGCAGCATCCGGGTGTGCCGGTGGTGAGCTACGCCAATACCTCGGCCGCGGTGAAGGCGGAGTCCGATGCGATCTGCACCTCGGCCAACGCCGTGCAGGTGGTGGAGGCGATGGGCGCGCCGAATGTGATCTTCCTGCCCGACGAATTCCTCGGCCGCCACGTGGCCAGGCAGACGAAGGTGGAAATCATCCTGTGGCACGGCCGCTGCGAAGTGCACGAGCGCTTCACCGCGCAGGAAGTGCGGCACGTGCGCGAGCAGTTCGGCACCCGCGTGGTGGCGCATCCGGAGTGCTCGCCCGAGGTGCTGGCCGAGGCCGACTTCGTCGGCTCCACCACCGCCATGGGCAAGTGGCTGGCCCGCGAAAGGCCGGCGCGCGTGGCGATGGTCACCGAGTGCTCGATGGCCGACAACCTGAAGTCGCAGTTCCCGCAGACCGAGTTCATCAAGCCGTGCAACCTGTGTCCGCACATGCAGCGGATCACCTTGCAGAGCATCTACGCCTGCCTGCGCGACCTGCGCCATGCGATCGAGATCCCCGCCGACGTCAGCCAGCGGGCCCGCGCGGCGCTGGAACGCATGCTCGCCGTCGGGCGGCGCGAACGCGTGTGAGGCACGCACGGCTGCCGATCGTGGTGGTGGGCAGCGGCGTCGCCGGGCTGGCGACGGCGCTGGCCGCGGCGCCCGCGCCGGTGCGCCTGCTGTGTCGCGCCCATGACGGCTGCGGCAGCGCCAGTGCGCTGGCCCAGGGCGGCATCGCCGCGGCGCTCGATCCGCGCGACAGCCCCGCCGCCCACGCGCACGACACGCTGGTGGCCGGGGCGCAGCACAACGACGAGGCGATGGTGCAGTGGCTGACCGCCGAGGCGCCCGCGGCGATTGCCTGGCTGCAGGCGCAGGGCGTGGCGTTCGATCGCGATGCGCAGGGTGGTCTGCAGCTGGGCCGCGAAGGCGGCCACGGCGCCGCCCGCATCGTGCATGCCGGCGGCGATGCCAGCGGCGCGGCCCTGGTGCAGGCCTTGCGCGCACGGGCGCAGGCGGCCGCGCATGTGCAATGGCGCGGCGGCGTCGATGTCGATGCCTTGCTGCTGCGCGAAGGCCGCGTGGTCGGCGTGCGCACCTGCGACGAGCGGGGCCGGCATGAGCAGGTGGAGGCGTCGGCCGTGGTGCTGGCCACCGGCGGGATCGGCGCGTTGTATGCCCGCAGCAGCAACCCGGCGGGCGCCGATGGCGCGGGGCTGGCGCTGGGGCTGGCCGCCGGCGCCGCGGCGCGCGACCTGGAATTCGTGCAGTTCCATCCCACCGCGCTGGAGGTGGCGGGTCATCGGCTGCCGCTGATCACCGAGGCCTTGCGTGGTGCCGGCGCCCGCCTGCTCGACGCCGCCGGCAACGCGCTGATGGCCGGCGTGCATCCGCTGGGCGACCTGGCGCCACGCGACGTGGTGTCGCGGCGCGTGGCCGCGGTGCAGGCGGCCGGAGCACGTGTCCGCCTCGATGCGACCGGTGTCGACGGCGACTGGGAGCGGCGTTTCCCCACCGTGCTGGCGGCCTGCCTGGCGCATGGCTTCGATCCCCGCAAGGTCACCCTGCCGGTGACGCCGGTGGCGCATTTCCACATGGGCGGGCTGGCCACCGACGCGGACGGGCGCAGCAGCGTGCCGGGCCTGTACGCGGTGGGCGAGGTGGCCTGCAACGGCGTGCACGGCGCCAACCGGCTGGCCAGCAATTCGCTGCTGGAAGGCGTGGTCTGCGGCCGTCGCCTGGGCGAAGGGCTGAGCCACGCGGGGGAAGCCGTGGTGGCGGGGCCGACGCGCGTGGTCGAGCGCGGCCCGGGCCTGCCGCCGGCCGAGCTGGCCGTGCTGCGCGAGCTGCTGTGGCAGGCGGGCGGCCCGATCCGTGAAGCCCGTTCGCTGCGCGATGCGTGGCACGCCTGCGCGGTGCTGGCCGAGGCCGGCTGGCAGGCGCAACTGGGCAAGGCGCTGTTGCGCGCGATGCGCCTGCGCACGCGCTCGCTGGGCGCGCACTGGCGGGAAGATCGTGGCTGTCCGTCCTGACACGCCGCCCGCTACCACGACGGCATTTCAGTGCGCACGCGTACGGCATCGCGTTGATGCGCGTCAAGACAGGAAGGCGCTCAGCTGGCACACTGGGCGTTCCTCACCCCGCGAGTATTTCATGACACGTCCTTCCTCCTTCGACTACGAACAGCTGCGCGCCTGCGGCCGCGGCGAGTTGTTCGGTGACGACAATGCCCGTCTGCCTTCGCCGCCGATGCTGATGTTCGATCGCATCACGCGGATTTCCGAGGAAGGCGGTGCCTACGGCAAGGGCCTGATCCATGCCGAAATGGACATCCATCCGGACCTGTGGTTTTTCGGTTGCCACTTCATCGGCGACCCGGTGATGCCAGGCTGCCTGGGCCTGGACGCGATGTGGCAGCTCAGCGGCTTCTTCCTGCCGTGGCTGGGCGAACCCGGCCGTGGCCGCGCACTCGGCGTGGGCAACGTGAAGTTTTCCGGCCAGGTGATGCCGACGGCCAAGCTGGTGCGCTACGAGATCGACATCCGCCGCGTGATGCGCGGCAAGCTGCGGCTGGTGATCGCCGACGGCAAGACCTTCGTCGACGACCGCCTGATCTACGAGGCCAGCGACATGCGCGTGGGCCTGTTCCAGTCCACCGAGGGTTTTTGAGATGCGCCGCGTCGTAGTGACGGGCATGGGCATCGTGTCCTGCCTGGGCAATGATCTGGAAACCGTGACCAGCGCCTTGCGCGATGGCCGCAGCGGCATCCGCGCGATGCCCGAGTACGCCGAGCTGGGCTTGCGCAGCCACGTGGCCGGCGTGCCGAACATCGACCTCGAAGCGGTGATCGATCGCAAGCTGAAGCGCTTCATGGGCGACGCCGCGGCGTATGCCTATGTGTCGATGCGCTCGGCAATGGAAGATGCCGGACTGGACGCGGACCAGGTGCGCGATCCGCGCATCGGCGCGATCGCCGGGTCCGGCGGCGGCTCGCCGCGCTGGCAGATCGAAACCGCCGACCTGCTGCGCAACAAGGGCGTGCGCAAGATCGGCCCGTACATGGTGCCGCGCACGATGTGCTCGACGGTGTCGGCCACGCTGGCCACCACCTTCGGCATCCAGGGCCTGAGCTATTCGATCTCCGCCGCCTGCGCCACCTCGGCGCACTGCATCGGCGCGGCCGCCGACCTGATCCGCCACGGCGCGCAGGACGTGATGTTCGCCGGTGGCGGCGAGGAAGAGCACTGGGGCATGACCTCGCAGTTCGACGCGATGGGCGCGCTGTCCAGCCATCACAACGACACGCCGGTCAGCGCCTCGCGCCCCTACGACACCAGCCGCGACGGTTTCGTCATCGCCAGCGGCGGCGGCATGCTGGTGCTGGAGGAATACGAACACGCCAGGGCGCGTGGCGCGCGCATCCATGCCGAGCTGGTGGGCTACGGCGTCACCTCCGACGGCGCCGAGATGGTCGCGCCGTCGGGCGAGGGCGCGGTGCGCTGCATGAAGATGGCGCTGGCCAACGTCAAGGCGCCGATCGACTACCTCAACACCCACGGCACCGCCACGCCGCTGGGCGACATCGTGGAATTGAACGCGGTGCGCGAGGCGTTCGGCGACGCGGTGCCGCCGCTGTCCTCGACCAAGGCGCTGACCGGCCACTCGCTCGGTGCCGCCAGCGTGCACGAGGCGATCTACAGCCTGCTGATGCTCAACGGCGGCTTCATGGCCGGCTCCGCCCACATCAGCGACCTCGATCCGGCGGCCGCAAGCTTCCCGATCGTGCGCGAAAGCCGTTCGGCGCCACTGTCCACGGTGATGTCCAACAGCTTCGGCTTCGGCGGCACCAACGGCACCCTGGTGTTCGCCAGGGTCTGAGCCTGCACGACCCGCGGCTGTCACTTCGGCAGCCGCACAACCCTTCCCGAGTTTTTCCCCGCATGTCTTCCCCGGCCGCGCCCGTGCTCTCGCGTGATTCCACCCTCGGCGAGGAAATCGCCAACAGCATCAGCCACGGCCTCGGCCTGCTGCTCGCCGTGGCCGGCCTGCCGATCCTGGTCATCGCCGCACTGCGCAGCGGCAGCACCACCGCGGTGGTGGCGTCGACGGTGTTCGGGGCCAGCGCGATCCTGCTGTACCTCGCGTCCACGCTGTACCACGCGATCCCGCATCTGCGGATCAAGGAACTGCTGCAGCGCTTCGACTACGCGGCGATCTACCTGCTGATCGCGGGCACCTACACGCCGATTGCGCTGGGCGTGCTGCGTGGCGGTTGGGGCTGGTCGATGCTGGGCGTGATCTGGGGCCTGGCCCTGCTGGGCGCGATCTTCAAGCTCACCGTGGGCGCGCGTTTCCATCGGCTGTCCACCGCGCTGTACGTCGCGATGGGCTGGGCGGCGCTGATCGCGATCCGCCCGCTATGGCTGAACATGGCGCCGGGCGGCCTGGCCTGGCTGCTGGCCGGCGGCCTGGCCTATACGCTGGGTGTGGTGTTCTTCCTGCTGCACGAACGCCTGCGCTACAGCCACTTCGTCTGGCATTTGTTCGTGCTCACCGGCACCGGCTGCCACTACTTCACGGTGTTGCGTTATACGTTTTGAAATTTTGCGCAACAGCCCAGCCCAATCCGGCTGAAGCCATGATCCTGCGCCCGAAGCCTGTTGCAGGCTTGCGGCCGGGAATGCGGTGGCGGCGCGGGGAAGCGGCATGTGTGTCCCCGACCACCCGGGTCGGTCACGGGGAAATTTCAATCGGTGTCGGCACCTGCACGAGATCCCAGACCTTTTGCATGTCTGCGTTGGAGAGTGCGATGCAACCGTCCGTCCAGTCGAAACGCTGGGTGGCTGCGGAGAATTTTCCGAAACCGTTCTTCTGACCGTGAATCATGATCGCTCCGCCCGGGCTGACGCCCATGCGCCTGGCGCGAGCCGTGTCGGCGTGATCGGGATAGGAAACATGGATCGACCGGAAGAAGGCGCTGTTCGCGTTCTTGAAGTCCAGGATGTATCGCCCCTCGGGAGTGCGCTGGTCGCCTTCCCGTTGCTTGTGACCGACCGGGTTTCCGCCAAGTGCGATGTGAAATTTCTCCACCACCTTGCCCTGGCGCATCAGATAAAGCGTGTGCGCGGACTTGTCGACCTTGACGAGATCCACGGCCGGCGGCGTGGCGGCGGACAAGCTTGTCGCGAAAACCAGGCCAGCGAGGATGAGGAGTCTTGAGATCACTGGGCGATTGATTCCTGGCGGGCGGTTCGCGGAATGCAGAACCCGAGCTCAATCGAGGCGTCCGGGGCTGGCAAGGACTTGAGCTGACCTTGCGGGCCGATAAGTGAGTGGACAACGCGGCGTGATGTGCTTGACGCGGACGTCGTTCGGGACGTTGCGAGGGAACATGAAAATGTGGCCGTTGCCGTGTTGGGAAAAGCGACTTTGGTTCTTCCACGACTTCAATCGGAATCGGTGCGCCGTCGAGAGCCGAGAGATCGGTCGAGCAGGCCACCGCGAAGGAGGTCGACGCATCGAGTATGCGGCGCTCCTGAAGGTCCTTCAAGTTGCGGCTTCCGACGACTGAGTGGCGAGGCGATGCCCGCTCCTTTCGAGATGTGGGCAGGCGAACGGAAGCCGCAACGTCATGCCCGATTCGTCGTCGGCGTCGGCGTGTTCGAGGGCGCGTTCCACCCGCATCGGACTTGCTCGTCGGGGCGCTATTTCGTCTGCGCCTCAGCCACCGGCCGCATGCCCGGCTCGCCGTGCCAGTAGCCGTTGCGTGCGCCGATCCGCGGCGGTGCTACCGGGGAGTGGCGGGCCAGGTCGAAGTGGGCCATCACTTCGGCCATGCCGTCGACCTGGGGATACAGGCGCAGCACGTCGACGCCCAGCTCGCGCAAGGCGGGCAGTTCGGGGCCGAGGTCGGTGATTTCCTCGCCCTGGATCTGGATGCCGTTGATGCGCAGGAAGGGGCGGCCTTCGCGGGTGGCCAATGGCATGCCGTCGGGGTAGTCGATGCAGCGGAAGCCGCATTGGTCCTTGGCCACGTCCAGCGCGCGGGCGGTGAAGCAGCGGGCGGAGAAGGCCAGCGGCAGGCGGCCGAAGGCGATCACCTCCAGCTCGGGCATGGGCCGGTCCTCGGCCTGCATCGCCTCGCGCAATTCGCGCAGCAACTGGTGGCCCTGCTCGACGCCAGGCACCCAGCGGCGCAGGCCGTCGGCCATCAGCATCGCCAGGGCATGGTGGTTGTAGACGTTGAGGGTGGGGCCGGCGACGAAGGGCACGCCGCGTTCGCGGCACAGCTGCACGGCGGAAAGGTCGTTCGCCTCGATCCAGCAGTCGCCGTGGTCGACCAGCCGTTGCAGCACGCCCAGCTCGGATTCGGCCTCGATCAGCGCCAGCGACGACAGCACGACCTGCTTGCCGCTGCGGGCCAGTTCGGCGGCCAGCGCGATCCAGTCGCGCGTGCCCAGTTCGCGGCGCTTGCTGCACACGGTCTCGCCCAGGTAGATGATGTCCAGCGGCCACTCCACCGCCTCGCGGTAGAACGCCAGGGTCTGTTCGCGGGGCCAGAAATACTGCAGCGGGCCGAGGCTCAGTTTCATCGTGTTCATCGGTTGCATGCCCCTGAAGTCAGTGCCACGAGCGGTGATAGGGGCCCAGCGTGGTCTGGTGGCCTTCGGCGTGCTTCGACAGCGACGACTGCCAGCCCGGCTGCAGCTGCCACGCGTCGGGTGCGCTGCGGTAGCGATCCAGCGCGTCGCGCCAGGTGCGGGTGACCGAGGCGACGTAGGCGACGCCGCGCTGGCGGCCTTCGATCTTCAACGCGGCCACGCCCGCTTTGGCCAGGCGGGGCAGCAGCTCCAGCGTGTTGAGGCTGGTCGGCTCCTCCAGCGCATGGAAGGTCTCGCCGCCGACCTCGAAGCGGCCCTTGCACACGGTGGGATAGCCGGCCGGTTCGGCGGGCTCGAACTTGTCCATCAGCACCTGGTTCAGGCGCACGCTGCGGCGACCGTCGCCGTGTTCCTCCCAGCGCACGAAGCTGGCCGGCGAGCACACGCCGTGGCGATTCGGCGAGGCGCCGGTGACGTAGCTGGAAAGCTGGCAGCGACCTTCGACCATGATGCACAGGCTGCCGAACGCGAACACTTCGATGGGCACCGGCGAGCCTTCGCACAATCGCTCGACCTGCTGGATCGACAGCACCCGCGGCAGCACCGCGCGACTGATGCCGAAGCGCTCGTGGGCGTAGCGCAGCGCCGGCGCGGTGGTGGCCGAACCCTGCACCGACAGGTGCCGCGCCATCGCCGGGTAGGTGTGCGTGGCGTAATCGAGCACCGCCATCTCCGCCGCGATGATCGCGTCGCAGCCGAATTCGGCGGCCTTGTCCACGGCGCGGTACCACGTCGCCAGGCGCGCGCTGTCGGGGTAGGTGTTCAATGCCAGGTAGACCTTGCGCTTGCGCTGGCGCGCATAGGCGATGCCGTCGCGCAGCTCCGCGTCGCTGAAATTCAGGCCGGGGAAGGCGCGGGCGTTGGTCTGGTCGCGGAAACCCGCGTAGACCGCATCGGCACCGGCGTCGATCGCCGCTTGCAGCGCCGGCAGGTTGCCGGCAGGACAGACCAGTTGCATGTGCACCTCGAAGCCAGGAAGTTCGCGGCGCATCGTGGCGGCTGATCCGGCGAGCTGCGTTGACATGGGTCAGGTCGGAGCGGTTCCGTGCGGATGCGGGAAAAATCGGCGGATGCGCCGAAGTCACTGGAACGGAAGTTGACCGAGGTCAATCCCGGGCGCGCCGGTGCCGTCCATGCTGTGCCCGGCTTTGCACGACTCGTGTCGATGCCCGACCATCTGTTCCGATTGCCGACGGCGAAACTCCCCATGAATCCGATGAACACCACCGACCGTTACCACCCGCTGTCGATCGGCATGCACTGGCTGATGCTGGCGCTGCTGGTCGCCGTGTATGCCTGCATCGAGCTGCACGAACTGGCGCCGCGCGGCAGCAGCTTGCGCGCCGGCCTGAAGACCTGGCATTTCATGCTGGGGCTGGGCGTGTTCGCGCTGGTCTTCCTGCGCCTGGCCATTCGCCTGACGACGCCGGCGCCGCGCCGTGATGCGAGCCTTCCGGCCTGGCAGCATCACCTGGCCGGGATCATGCACTTGCTGCTGTATGTGTTCCTGATCGTGATGCCGGCGCTGGGCTGGCTGACCCTGAGTGCGGGCGGCAAGGTGATCCCGTTCTTCGGCCTGGAGCTGCCGCCGCTGATCGCGCCGGACGACCTGCTCGGCGAGCGGCTGGAGGACCTACACGGCACCATCGGCACGATCGGCTATTACCTGGTGGGCCTGCACGCAGCCGCAGCGCTGTATCACCACTACTTCATGCATGACGACACCTTGCGCCGGATGCTTCCGCGCCGCGGCAACGGCAACTGAGCTGCGGCAGCCGGCCGCAGCGATGACGGTCGCGCGGTTGACGTGGGTCAGTCGCGCAGCGGCGGGCCCGCGCTAGCATCCTTCCATCCGCGGCATGCACGCCGCCTGCTGGAGCGCTTCCCATGACATCCGTCCCCACTCTTGTCGCCCTGGCCTGCGGCCTGGGCCTGGCCGTTTCGGTGCAGGCCGCGTCACCGCAATCGCATGCGGAACACGCCAGCCACCACGCCGCCACGGTGAGCGTGCCCGCGCAGCGCTGGGAGCCGGACGCGTCCCTGCGCGAGGGCATGCGTCGCGTGCACGTCGCGGTGGACCAGCTGCGTCACTACGAGATGGGCCACATGAGTGCGCCGATGGCGGTCGACCGCGCGGCCGAAGTGGAGGATGCGGTGGGCTTCATGTTCGCCAACTGCAAGCTGGCCGCCGAACCGGACGCGGCCCTGCACGGCATCCTGGCACCGCTGCTCGGTGCGGCGCAGGCCCTGCAGGCCAACCCTGGCAAGGTCAAGGCGGTGGCCGCGATGCGCGAGGCGATCGCGCACTATCCGCACTACTTCAATGATCCGGGCTGGGACCAGCCGGCGCCGGCCATGCACGAGATGCACGACGAGCCGTGAAGCATTCCTGGCGGTCGCGGGATGCCTGCAGTGATTGCCACAGGGCATCCACGCGCCGCTCCACCGCGGCATCCGGCACGATCGGCCGGCTCCACGCACGCGCGGTTTCGGACGGCCATTTGCGGGTGGCGTCGATGCCGAGCTTGGAGCCCACGCCGGCCACCGGGCTGGCGAAGTCCAGGTAGTCGATCGGGGTGTTCTCCACCAGCATGGTGTCGCGCGCGGGATCGACCCGGGTGGACAGCGCCCAGATCACCGCCGACCAGTCGCGCACGTCGATGTCGTCGTCGGTGACGATCACGAACTTGGTGTAGGTGAACTGGCGCAGGTACGACCACACCGCCATCATGATGCGCCGCGCATGGCCGGCGTACTGCTTGCGGATGCTGACCACGGCGATGCGGTACGAGCACGCTTCCGGCGGCAGGAAGAAGTCGACGATCTCGGGAAACACCTTCTGCAGGATCGGCACGAAGATGTCGTTCAGCGCCATCGACAGCACCGACGGCTCGTCGTGCGGCGCGCGGCCCATGTAGCTGCCATGGTAGATCGCGTCGCGGCGCAGGTGCAGGCGTTCGATGGTGAAGACGGGGAAGTGATCCTGCGCGTTGTAGTAGCCGGTGTGGTCGCCGAACGGGCCTTCCAGCGCGGTGTCGCCGGGGTGGATGAAGCCTTCCAGCAGGATCTCCGCACCGGCCGGTGCATCCAGCCCGGTCAGCTCGCTGTGCCAAACGCGGGTGCGCTGGCCGCGCAGCAGGCCGGCGAATTCGTATTCGGACAAGCTGTCCGGCACCGGCGCCACGGCGGCCAGCATGGTCGCCGGATCGGCGCCGATGGCGACCAGTAGCGGGAACGGTTGCCGCGGATGCGCGGCGCGCCAGTCGGCGTAGTCCAGCGCGCCGCCGCGATGCGGCAGCCAGCGCATGATCACCCGGTTCGGACCGATGACCTGCTGGCGGTAGATCGCCACGTTCTGTCGGGGCTTGTCGGTGCCCCGGGTCACCACCAGGCCGAAGGTGACCAGCTTGCCGGCGTCGTCCGGCCAGCAGTGCTGGATCGGCAGGCGGGCCAGGTCGATCTCGTCGCCGCGCAGCGTTTCGTGTTCGAACGCCGCTTCCCGCACGCGTTGCGGCGCGACGTGGGCCAGTTGCGCCAGCTCCGGCCAGGTGCCCAGCGCCTGGCGCAGGCTGGGCGGCCAGCGCGGTTCCTTGATCGCGGCAAGCAGCTGGCCCAATTCGCGCAGCGAGGCCAGCGGCCGCCCGGCCAGTGCCAGCTCGATGCGGCGACGATGGCCGAACAGGTTGCCGAGCAGGGCGTGGCGACTGTCGCCGGGATGTTCCATCAGCAACGCGGGACCCGCCTCGCGCAGCGCGCGCAGGCTCAGCGCGGTGGATTCGAGATGTATGTCCACGGGTGCGCTGACGCGCTGCAATTGCCGCTCGCGCTCCAGCCGCTGCAGGAAGCTGCGCAGGTCGTGGAAACTCATGCGGACGGTTCGCCCGAGGTCGCAATGGCCAGCTCGTCGTCATCCGTCGCGGCCAGCATGTGTTTCATGCCCTGGAACGAGGGCGGCGCGATCGGCATGCCGTCGTCCACGCCGATGTCGATCAGCCCCTTGGCGATGAAGAAGGCCAGCACGTGGGTGCGCGCCATCGCGCGGTCGTGGCGCTCCGGGTCCTGTTCGATGACTTCGCAGCCGAGCGCGGCGAACAACTCCCCCGCGCGTGCGGCGGCCTGCGGATGCCGGGCGGAGGCGCAGATCACCGTGCGCCGCGGCCGCTCGTCGCGGGCCAGGCTGAGCGGGCCGAACAGCGGGTGGCTGCCGACGTGGGGAATCGCGTCGCCCAGCAACTCGTCCATCGCCGCGCAGGGATGCATCTTCACGCTGCCCACGTCGAACACGATCTGGCCGGCGTGCAGCAGCGGTTGCAACGCGAGCAGGGCGTCGCGCAGTTGCGGCACCGGCATCGCCAGCACGATCCACTGCGCGCCCTCGAGCGCGACACGCAAGGATGGCGCGGCCAGCGCGGCGGGAACCCGCGCGTGCGGATCGAACACGCGCACGTGGTGCCCCGCCTGCAGCAACAGTTGCGCAAACGCCGCGCCGAAACGGCCATGGCCCAGCAGCGCAAAGTGCATGCCCTGGGCCGGCAATGCTGCGGTGCTCATGTCAGTGCGGGCGCGCGGCCGCTGGCCAGGCTGTGGCGCAGCGCGGCATCCCACGGCGCGAGGTCGATCGCGCGCGCGGCCAGCCAGTCGCGGTCGAACAGGGTCTGCGCGTAGCGCTCGCCGCGGTCGCACAGCAGGCTGACGATGCTGCCGCGCTGTCCGCGCGCGCGCATCGACGCGGCCAGCTGCAGGCAGGCGACCAGGTTGGTGCCGGACGAGCCGCCGTAGCGATGGCCGAGCAGGTCTTCCAGCAACCAGGCGGCGGCGATCGAGGCGGCGTCGGGAATTTCGTTGACGCGGTCGACCACGTCGAAGATGAAGCCCGGTTCCACGCGCGGTCGGCCGATGCCCTCGATCAGGGTGGGCTGGCTGGCCACCGCCTTCGTGTCGCGGTTGCGCCAGCCGTGCACGTAGCCGCTGCCGCTGGGCTCGGCCACGCACAGTCTGGTGTGCAGCCGGCGGTAGCGCAGGTAGCGGCCGATGGTGGCCGAGGTGCCGCCGGTGCCGGCGCCGCAGACGATCCACGCCGGTTCGGGTTCGGCTTCCAGCGCCAGCTGGCCGATGATCGACTCGGCGATGTTGTTGTTGCCGCGCCAATCGGTGGCGCGTTCGGCCAGGCCGAACTGGTCGAGGTGGCAGGCGCCGCGTGCGGCATGTTCGGCGGCGCGTGCGTGCACCTGGGCCGGGTCGTCGACCAGGTCGCAGGTGCCGCCCAGCGCCTGCACGTCGCGGATCTTGCCCGGCGCGGTGCAGGCCGGCATCACCGCGGTGAATGACAGGCCGAGCAGGCGCGCGAACCAGGCTTCCGAAATCGCCGTGCTGCCCGAAGATGCGTCCACCACCGCCTGGCCGCCACGCAGCCGGCCGTTGCACAGCGCGTACAGGAACAGCGAGCGGGCCAGCCGGTGCTTCAGGCTGCCGCTGGGGTGGGCGGCCTCGTCCTTGAAGTAGAAGTCGATGCCGTGGAAGCCGGGGAAATTCAGCTTCAGCAGATGGGTGTCGGCGGAGCGCGCGGCCTCCTGCGCCAGCTTGGTCAGGGCATCGTGCACCCAGCGGCGATCATGGTCCTGTTGCAGGTTGACCAGGTGCAGGACGCTGTCCATCGGAGACTCCGGATTCATGGCGCGTGGCTCGCGGCCCGGTGCATCGCGCGCATGCGGCGGCCGAGAAATTCGAAATAGCGGTCGATGTAGCTGATGCCGTTCTCGTGATCGATCAGGTACGGATTCATCAGTGTGTGGCGCAGGATCATCAGCCGGTCCTCGTCCGGATCGAGCGAGCTCGCATCCAGGCCCAGCGCCTGGAAGATGCGCGTGGTCTGCGCGTGGCCCAGCATGTCCGGGCGCAGCGTGGTCACCGAGCCGAAGAACTCCTTGGTCTGCAGCGGCTGCTGCGGATCGCAGCGCAAGGTGTCGTGCAGTTCGCGCACAAAGGCGTTGGCGGCGGTGATCGAGCGGTTGCCGCGCGGGTTGAGCGCCAGGCAGACCAGGTTGCTGTCCGGCGCGAACGGCACCAGTGCATGGACGCAGTCGGCCAGTTCCAGCGCGAAGCGCTGCGCGCGGGCGTGGAAGGTTTCGGCGGCACGCACGGTGGCGCAGGGCAGGCGGCCGAAGTGGGCGTGATCCAGCGGCAACACCTTGTGGGTGACATAGACGGCCGCCGCCGCGGTGCCGGACTTGGAGCCTTCCGGAATGAACTGGCCCAGGCTGCGGTAGCGGGCGAGATAGTCCTTCGGCGTGCCGCCGTGGAAGACATAGTCGGCGCGCTCGGCCAGCAGCGCCATCGCCCGGTGGTCGCGGCAGATGAAGGCGCCGCTGCCATAGGGCAGGTAGCCGAGCTTGTGCGGATCGACGGTGACCGAGTCGGTGGCGCCCAGCGCGGCGAACGCGGCATGCACGGCGGGCGCGGGGAACTGCACGTAGTCGGCGGCGACTTCGTCGCGCGGACGCAGCGAGCCGTCCTCGTTGCGGAACAGGGTGGCCAGGTAGCCGCCCCAGGCAGCGTCGACGTGGACCGCGAAATCCAGCCCGTCCGCACGCACGGCCTCGCGGGCGGCCAGCACCTGGTCGATCGGATCGATGGTGCCGTACTCGGTGCCGCCCAGCACCGCCACGCACATCAGCACGGGTTGTCGCTGGCGGGCGCAGCGCTCCAGCGTGTCGCGCAGGGCGGCCGGGTCCAGTCGCATGCCTTCGGTGGGCAGCAGTTCCAGCTGGTCGCGCCCCAGGCCGAGCAGCTTCACGCCCTTGCTCCACGAGTAGTGGGCGGTCACCGGCGCCAGCACCCGCGGCAGCTTCAGCGCGGGATGGGCGGCGAAGAAGTCGACCAGGCCGCGCTGCTCGATCCGCTCGCGTTCGACCCGATGCAGCCAGCGGCTGCGCTCGGCCGCGGGCTGCGCCGCAAGCCAGGCCTGCCAGTCGGCCAGCAGCGCGATGCCGTCCGCCTGCGCGAGGTTGAATGCGCTCCAGTCATCCTCCGGCAGCGCCAGCCCGGGAACCTGCGCAGTGCGCAGCGCCACAGGAAACGCCTTCAGCGCCAGCGCCAGGCGCAGTGCCTGGTAGTTGGCCAGGGTGCCGCCGGAGGTGAGGTGGCCGAACGCACAGGCGTCCTGCGCCGGATCGTGCGGATAGCCGAGCATGCGCGCCAGCTGCAGGCCGACCTGCACTTCCATGTCGACGGTGACCGGCGCGGCATCCTCGCTGACGTTGTTGGGGTTGTAGGGCAGGGTCAGCATCTGCGCGGCCAGGCCCGGCAGCAGCAGGTCCGAGGCCATGTGGCCGATGTAGCGCGGGCTGTGGAACGGCACCGACTTCTTCAGCAACGCCGACAGCTGGTGCAGCTCGCGGCGCATGCGCGATTCGAAGGCAAGGTAATCGGGATGATGCGCGGCGGCGGTGGCGATCGCCGGCGGATCTTCCGGGTGGAAGTTGCGCCGCCAGTAGACGTGGTCGCGCAGGAACTCGACCAGCATCTTTTCCAGCAGCGCGTCGTTCTCGCCGTAGGGGCCGAGGAAGCAGGCGTCCAGCGTGTGGTCACGCGGCTCGCCGTGGTTGAACGGTTGTGCGCTCATGCGATCCATCCATGCAGCCAGCCCAGCGGGTGGTGCATGCGCGCCACGCCGAGCATGTAGACGTAGCTGGCCAGCGCGGCGATGAAGAAGGCCAGCCGCGCACGGCGGCTGCGGGCGCGCTTCAGTGCCAGCGTGGCCAGCACCACGTAGACCACCAGCAGCACCAGCTTGGTGGTGAGCCAGCCGTTGGCGAACAGCGCGCCGGGCAGGATGCTGACCAGCATCAGCGCGGCGGTGAGCAGGGTGGTGTCGATCGCGTAGCTCAGCCAGCGCACGGGCTCCCACTGGGCGGCGCCGGCGTAGCCGAACTGGGTCAGCAGGCCGCGCAGCGCGAACAGCGAACCGCTGGCCAGCACGCAGGCGATGTGGAGCCATTTGATTTGGGGATAGAACTCGAGCATCGGGGGATCGCTGCCGGGGAACGGGTAAAGCATCAGGGCGCGCCGTGTGGCGCGCCCTGATGCAAGTCACGCGTTGTTGCGAATCGCTCGTGGCGAGGTCGCCGTTGCCGTCCGTCGTTTCGGGAACAGCCACAGCGCGGCCACGAACACCGAGATCAGCAGCGCGCCGATGGCGAACAGGGTGTCGCCCGGCACGCGCATCCACACCAGCATGTGGATCAGCGGGCGATCCATGAACTCGGCCGAGCGGGCGAACCAGTAGCCGTGCCCCAGCACCGCCTTCAGCTGCAGGATGCCCAGCGGCAGCAGGGTCAGCGCAGCCATCAGCGAGAGGCCGATGTTGAGCAGCCAGAACGAGCTCTTCAGCCAGCCTTCGCGCCACTCGGCGTCCGGCTTGATGCCGCGCAGGCAGAACAGCATCAGGCCCAGGCCGAGCATGCCGTACACGCCGAACAGGGCGGTGTGGCCATGCGTGGCGGTGAGGTTCAGGCCCTGCATGTAGTACAGCGCGATCGGCGTGTTGACCAGGAAGCCGAGCAGGCCGGCACCGACCAGGTTCCAGAAGCTCACCGCCACGAAGAACATGATCGGCCAGCGGTAGCGCGCCATCCATGGTGCCTCGTGCTGCTTCTTCCAGGTGTCATACGCTTCCATGCCGATCAGGGCCAGTGGCACCACTTCCAGTGCCGAGAAGCTGGCGCCCAGCGCGATCACCGCCGTGGTGGTGCCGCTGAAGTACAGGTGATGCAGGGTGCCGAGCACGCCGCCGGCCATGAACACGATGGTGGCGAACAGCACGTTGGTGGTGGCCGTGGTCACCCGCAGCAGGCCCAGCCGCACGAACAGGTAGCTGATCACCGCGGTGGCGAACACTTCGAAGAAGCCTTCCACCCACAGGTGCACCACCCACCAGCGCCAGTACTCGACCATCGCGATATGGGTGTGCTCGCCCCACATCAGGCCGGCGCCGTAGAGCAGGCCGATCGCCACCGTGGACAGGAACAGCAGGCCCACGATCGAGGCGCCTTCCTTGTTGCGGTTCATCGCCGGCCACAGGGCGCGGCCGACCAGGAACAGCCACAGCATCAGGCCGATGAACAGGAAGATCTGCCAGAAGCGGCCGATGTCGGTGTACTCCCAGCCCTGGTGGCCAAACCAGAAGTTGTACTTGAGGCCCATCTTGTCCATCACCGCGAACCACTGGCCGGCGAACGAACCGACCACGATGACCAGCAGGCAGACCCACAGGAAGTTCACCCCGAGGCGCTGGAATTTCGGCTCATGGCCGGAGATCAGCGGCGCGATGTACAGGCCGGTGGCCAGCCACGCGGTGGCGATCCACAGCACGGCCAGTTCGGTATGCCAGGTGCGGGTGAGGCTGTACGGCAGGTAGTTGGCCAGCGCGAAGCCGTAGGCTTGCTGGCCTTCCACCTGATAGTGCGCGGTGGTGGCGCCCAGCAGGATCTGCGCCAGGAACAGCCCCAGCACGGTCCAGAAATACTTGCCGGTGGCCTTCATCGACGGCGTGGCCTTGAACTCGGTCAGCGGGTCGCGTGCCGGAACGACCGGCAGCGGTTCATGGCTGACCTGGCGGGCGTGATGCCAGCCGAGCAGGCCGATGCCGAAGATCATGAACAGGATGCTGAAGACCGACCACAGGAAGCTGGTCGAGGTCGGCGTGTTGCCGGCCAGTGGTTCGTACGGCCAGTTCTGCGTATAGCTCATCGGCTCGTTCGGGCGCTGCGTGGCGGCGGCCCAGCTGGTCCACCAGAAGAACGCGGTGACCTCGCGCCGGTGTTCCATCTCGGCCACAGTGTTCTCGCGCATGGCGTAGCCTTCGCGCAGCTTGTGCGTGGCCGGGTCGTTGCCGAGCAGGCTCATGTAGTGCGCCGCCACGGCTTCCATCGCGCGGGCGCGCAACGCCGAGACGGTGATGGTGTTGTTGGCCGCGTCCCAGGTGTTGGTGCGCAGCTCTTCCTGCACGCGAGCCTTCAGCGGGGCCTGCTGTTGCGCGGTCAGCGTGTCGTAGGGGCCCAGGCCGGCGTCGCGGGAAAGCAATTCAAGCATCGCCATGCTTTCGCGATGCAGCCAGTCCGCGCTCCAGTCCGGCGCCAGCAAGGCGCCATGGCCCCAGATCGAGCCCAGCTGCTGGCCGCCGATGCTCTGCCAGACCTGCCGGCCTTCTTCCATGTCGCCCCTGGTGTACAGCGTCTGGCCGTCGGCCGTGACGACGGCGGTGGGCAGCGGCGGCGCCTGCTGGTGGACCTCCTTGCCGACCCACAGCAGCACGGCGAAGGAGGCGACGAGCAACGCCGCCAGCCCCAGCCAGAGTTTTCGGGTGGTACTCATGGTGCATCTCCCTGAAAGATGCGCGCATGCTGGTCGAGGCGACCGTCGTCGTTGTTGATGCAGGTCAAGCGAACCCTTCGCCTGCCTGCGCGAATTGTCGCGGTGGCCCTGCCGCGGACGCGAATGGGCCGCAACCCTTCGCCGATCGCGCGGCGCAGGCGTCATGCAGGAGGGGAAGCGGGTGCTGCCGGGGCTGGCCCGGCCGGTCGGCCAAGCCTAGTTGGCTTCGCGATGCTTCGCGGCGGCCACGCTGCCGCGACACAGCCCGGCCAGCAAATCGGGACGGCGGATGCGTACGGCCTTCCGGTTCACTTCGAGCACGCCCATCTCCTCCATGCGCGAGAACAGGCGGCTGACCGTCTCGACCACCAGGCCGAGGTAGTTGGCGATGTCGTAGCGCGACATCGACAGGGTCAGCATGCTGCCGTCGCGCTGCAGGCGCTGGTAGCGATCGGACAGGCTCTTCAGGAAGATCGCCAGCTGCTCCTGTGCCTGCTGCCGTCCCATCACCACCGTGTGCCGGTGTTCCTCGACCACCTCGCGGCTGACCACGCGCATCAGCTGTCGATGCAGCGCCGGCACCTCGCTGGTGACCTGTTGCAGGCGGTCATACGGCAGCTCGCAGATGCTGCTGCGCTCCAGCGCCTCGGCCTGGCTGACGTGCCGATCCGTCGCCAGCGCGTCGAAACCGACGATGTCGCCGGGCAGGTGGAAGCCCAGGATCTGCACAGCGCCGGTGTCGTCCTGCACGAAGGTCTTCAATGAACCCGAACGCACCACGTAGAGCGCGTGGAAGGGATCGCCATCGCGATACAGCGCGCCGCCCCGATCGAGCATGCGCTTGTCGCGGATCGTCATGTCGAGCTTTTCGAGGTCGTCGCCGCCAATCCCGGCGGGCAGGCACAGTTCACTCAAGGCGCAGGACGAACAACTGCGGCGCAGCTGGTTCAGGTCGAGCACGGCGGGTTCGTCGGCCATCGTTTCCTCGGTGGCGCCTGCGGTGAACCCGGTTGGGTGCCACGTCGGCGCGGAGTCTGGCCGCACCATAACATGCGGCACAGCCGCCCTTGCCGGCCGCCCACCGGCAGGCCGGCACCGAAAGTGTCCGCTCTGGTGACCCGCCCGCGTCGTTCAGTCGATCCTGATCGGTTCGTGCAGGCCGGGCAGCTGGCAGATCACGCCTTGCGCGGTCAGCACCTTCTGCATCGCCTGCATGCCGCGGTCGTACTCGCCGTGCACCAGGTACACCTTGCGCCGCGGTGCATCGCCCAGCCAGGCCAGCAGCGAAGGCCGGTCGGCGTGCGCGGAGAAGCCGTTGATCGTCCACACCTGCGCACGCACCGGGATCTCCTCGTTGAACACGCGCACGCTGGCGGCGCCGTCGATGATCCGCCGCGCCAGCGTGCCTTCCGCGGCATAGCCGACGAACACCACGCTGCTGCGCTCGCGCCACAGGTTGTGCTTGAGGTGGTGGCGCACGCGGCCACCGTTGCACATGCCCGAACCGGCCAGGATGATCGCGCCGCCGTCGACGTTGTTGATCGCCATCGACTCGCTGGTTTCGCGGGTGAAGTGCAGGCCGGGCATGGCGAACGGGTCGCCGTGCTGCAGCTCGTCCAGGAAGCGCGGGTCGAAGCATTCCGGGTGGCGGCGGAAGATCTCGGTGGCGGAGATCGCCATCGGCGAATCGAGGAACACCCGCACGTGCTGCGGGATCGCGCCGCTGGCGATGCCGCGATGCAGGTAGTAAAGGAGTTCCTGCGTGCGCTCGAGCGCGAAGGTGGGGATCACCACGTTGCCGCGACGGTCCACTGTGTCGCGGATGGCGCGGTACATCTCGTCCACGGAATCCGGCACCGAACGGTGCGGGCGGTCGCCGTAGGTGCATTCCATCACCACATAGTCGGCCGGCGGCGCGGGTGTCGGATCGCGCAGCAACGGGCGGCCCGGGTTGCCGAGATCACCGGAGAACAGCATGCGGCGCTGCTGCCTGCCGTCGTCGAGCTGCAGCAGATCGACGCCGAGCCGAGGATGTGGCCGGCATCGAGGAAGCGTGCGGTGATGCCTTCGACCACCGGCACGGTTTCGTCGTAGCCGACATCCGGGCCGAAGAAATCCAGCGCGTGCAGCGCGTCGTCCAGGGTGTACAGCGGTGGCGGCACCTCCTCGCCACGGCGGTTGCGGCGTTGCGCGCGGCGCGCCTCTTCCTCCTGCAGGCCGGCCGCATCGAGCATCACCACCCGCGCCAGTTCGCGGGTGGCGGCCGTGGTGATGATGCGGCCACGAAAGCCCTGGCGCACCAGCAGCGGAATCCGCCCGCAATGGTCGAGGTGGGCATGGGTCAGCAGCAATACGTCGATGCCGGACGGGTCGAAGCCGAACGGCTCGGCATTGGCCCGCTCGACCTCGTCGCTGCCCTGGAACATGCCGCAGTCGATCAGTACGCGGCGATCGTTGCAGGTGACCAGGTGGCAGGAGCCGGTGACCTGTTTGGCGGCGCCGTGGCAGCTGTAGATGATCATGCGGGTCTTGCTCCGGATTGCGCAGTCCACCGGACTTTCCCATGAAGCCCGCGCAACCGTACTGACCGACGTCAACCACGGCGTCGGCGCAGGCTTAAGACCCACGTAAGCCTTCCCGGTTGCAATGCCACCCAAGGCAATCATGCCGATACCGGAGAAGCACCATGAAGCGCATCGTCATCGCACCGTTGTTCCTTGCTGCCGCCGTCCTGTCGGCGTCCGCCTTCGCCGCACCCCAATGCACCAATGCGCCGCGCGCGCAGTGGCTGACCGAGGCGGCGATGAAGCAGAAGGTGCTCGACCAGGGCTACACCATCAAGGTGTTCCAGGTCTCGGGCAACTGCTACGAGATCTACGGCAAGGACAAGGCCGGCAAGAACGTGGAGATCTACTTCGACCCCACCGACGGCCGCATCGTCAAGAAGAAGGGCGGTTGATCGTCACCTGACTCGAGCGAGGACAAGCCATGAACGCGATGGTCAAAGTGTGGGACCCGCTGGTCCGCCTGTTCCACTGGTCGCTGGCGGGCTTGTTCCTCGCCAACTTTTTCACTGAGGAGGGCGAGCTGGTCCACCGCGGTTTCGGTTACGCCATCCTGATCCTGATAGCCGTCCGTTTCGTGTGGGGCTGGATCGGCACGCGGCACGCGCGCTTCGCCGACTGGGTGCCCGGCCCGCGCCGGGTGCGTGACTACCTGCGCCAGCGCCTGGCCGGGCGCTCGCGGCGGCAGCTCGGGCACAACCCGGCAGCCGCCGTGATGATCCTGGCCCTGCTGGTCGGCGTGCTGCTGGTCGGCGTCACCGGCTGGCTGCAGACCACCGACCGGTTCTTCGGTGAAGGCTGGCTGGAGGAGCTGCACGAAGCGCTGGCCTACGGCGTGCTGGGCCTGGTGGTGCTGCACGTGCTGGCCGCGGTGGGCGAGAGCGTGCACTACGGCGAGAACCTGGTCGCCTCGATGATCCACGGCCGCAAGCGGGCGCTGGGGCAGGATGTCGCAGCCGGCGAAAAAGTGCCGCCAATTGCGGCAAGTCAAGTGGGTGGCCCGATCGCGCGACAAGAATGAGGCCATGCGCATCCTGCTTGCCGAAGACGACCGGGCACTGGGGCAGGCGCTGGCCGACGGCCTGCGCCAGCTCGGCTATGCGGTGGACTGGATCATCGACGGCAACCAGGCCGCCGCCGCGCTGGCCGACACGACATACTCCGCCGCCGTGCTGGACTGGAACCTGCCGCGCAGCAGCGGCCCGGCGATCATCGCCGGCATGCGCCGCCGCCAGGACGCCACCCCGGTACTGCTGCTGACCGCCCGCGACGAGCTGGCCGATCGCGTCGCCGGGCTGGATGCGGGTGCCGACGACTACGTGGTCAAGCCGGTGCACCTGGACGAACTCGCCGCGCGCCTGCGTGCGCTGCTGCGCCGCGCCGACGGCCAGGTGGAACCGGCGATCCGCCTGGGCGCTCTCGAAGTCATCCCGGCCGCGCGCGCCGCCATGCTGGAAGGCACTGCGCTGGACCTCACCGCACGCGAATACCAGGTGCTGGAAACCCTGGTGCGCCACCCCGGCCGCGCCTACTCGCGCGACCAGCTGGAGGAGGCGCTGTACGGCTGGGACCAGGAAGTGGCCAGCAACGCGGTGGAAGTGCACATCCACCACCTGCGCCACAAGCTGGGGCCGGGCTGGATCCGCACCTTGCGCGGCATCGGCTACGCGATCAACCGGCCCGGCGGGGCGGCTGCATGATCCGCCCCTCGCTCAACCGGCGACTGGTGCTGCGGCTGCTGACCGGCATCGTGCTGGTGTGGTGTGTCGCCGCCGGCTGGCTGGGCTGGCGCAGCCTGCACGAGGTCGACGAGATCTTCGACCAGATGCTGGTGCGCACCGCCGCCAGCGTGTTCGCGGTGATGCCGGATGACGCCGCCCGCGTCGGAACGGTGCGCCTGCCGGACAAACCGCTGCTCGACTCGGACGACACCGCCCAGCGCCCGGCCATCGTGCTGCGCGACGCGCGCGGCGCGCTGCTGGTGGAAAGCGCCGAACTGCCGCCGCTGCGCTTCGACCCGGGCGACGCGCACTTCCATTCGATCGTGCACGACGACCGACGCTGGCGGGTATTCCAGCGCTGGGATGCGCAGCATCGGTACTGGGTCCAGGTCGGCGCGCCGCTGGACGAACGCGACGAACTGCTGCGCAAGCTGCTGGCGCCCGCGTTGCTGGCCTTGCTCGCGCTGCTGGTGCTGGTGCCGCCGATCGTGTTCGCCGGCTTGCGCAGCGGGCTGAAGCCGCTGCGCAAGTTGGCGCGCGGCCTCTCCGCCGGCGCCGATCCGGCCGCCGCCTCACTCACCGATGCGCGGGTGCCGGTCGAGCTGGCACCGTTCACCGAAGCGATCGACCAACTGGTCGACCGCCTGCAGCTCAGCCTGGAACACGAACGCCGCTTCACCGCCGACGCCGCGCACGAACTGCGCCACCCGCTGGCGGCGCTGCGGCTGGAGCTGGACCTGGCCGGACGCGGCGACGATGCGCCCGGGCGCGCGCAGCATCTGCAGCGCGCGCATGAGGCACTGGATCGCATGCAGCGGCTGGTGGCCCAGCTGCTGATGCTGGCCCGAGTCGAGAAACTGGCCGAGCTGGACGACGCCGGCCCCTTGCGCCTGGTCAGCGTGGCCGAAGCGGCCCTGCGCGACGCCAGCGAGCGCGCGTCGGCGCGTTCCATCGAGCTGTCGCTGGACCATGACGGCAACGACTTCGTGCTGGGCAGCCGCAGCCTGCTCGACATCCTGGTGCAGAACCTGCTCGACAACGCGCTGCGCCACGCGCCCGACCGTGGCCAGGTGAACCTGCGCGTCGGCGGCCGCGACCAGCAGGTGACGCTGGAGGTGAACGACAACGGCAGCGGCTTCGCGGACGCTGCCGTGGCGCGGCTGGGCGAGCGCTTCCACCGCCCCGAGGGCAGCGTCGGCGAAGGCAGCGGACTGGGCCTGTCGATCGCCCGGGCGATTGCCCACCTGCACCACGGCGAGCTGGTCTTCGGCCGTTCCCCGCTGGGCGGCGCGCAGGTCAGTTTCAGCCTGCCGCGCGTGGCGGGTGCCGCGCCGCATGTACCCGGTTACGCCTGAACCGGCGGAACACTCCTCGGCTGTCCGTGGCGAGACACCGGCTTCTCGACGCCGCCATCCCCGGTGTTCCTGCGCTCGGTCATGGGTGCTTCCGCTGAGGTGGTGGCTGCAGAGCAGCCGCTCAGGGGCTTGGTGCCCAGTGTGGTTCGAGTCGGCCAAGCGACACGGCATGCGGCAATCTGCTGCATCGGCATTCACGGTGGGCAATGTACATACTCCTGATACGCCGGGCCTTCAGCCCGCCGGGGAGACTGTCGATGGCGATCAACCTGGATGGTTCGCCGGCCGATGCCGGCTCGTTGCGGGGTGTCGATGCCTGGTGGCGTGCGGCGAACTACCTCTCGGTCGGGCAGATTTACCTGCGCGCGAATCCGCTGCTGCGCGAGCCGCTGGCGCCGGCGCACATCAAGCGCATGTTGCTCGGCCACTGGGGCACCACGCCGGGGCAGAACTTCATCTACGCGCACCTGAACCGGGTGATCAGGCAGCACGATCTGGACATGCTCTACCTCTCCGGGCCGGGCCATGGCGGGCCTGCCGTCGTGGCCAATGCCTACCTCGACGGCACCTACAGCGAGGTCTATCCGCAGATCGGTCGGGATGAGGCCGGGTTGCAGCGGCTGTTCAAGCAGTTCTCGTTCCCCGGCGGGATCGCCAGCCATGCCTCGCCGGAATGCCCCGGATCGATGCACGAGGGCGGCGAACTCGGCTACTCGCTCAGCCACGCGTTCGGCGCGGCATTCGACAACCCCGGCTTGATCGCCGCCTGTGTCGTGGGTGATGGCGAGGCGGAAACCGGGCCGCTGGCCACGGCGTGGCACTCGAACAAGTTCCTCGACCCGGTGGGCGATGGCGCGGTGCTGCCGATCCTGCATCTGAACGGCTACAAGATCGCCAATCCCACCGTGCTGGCACGCATCGGCCATGAGGAACTGGAGCAGCTGTTGCGCGGCTACGGCTGGACGCCGCATTTCGTGGTGGGCAGCGAACCGGCGGCCATGCACCAGGCGATGGCCGCGACGCTGGATGCCGTGGTGGAGCAGATCCGCCAGATCCAGCGCGACGCCCGCGAAGGCGGCGTCACCACCCGGCCGCGCTGGCCGATGATCGTGCTCGGTTCGCCCAAGGGCTGGACCGGCCCGGCCGTGGTCGATGGACGGCCAAACGAAGGTACCTTCCGCGCCCATCAGGTGCCGTTGTCGATTTCGTCGACCAGTCCACCGGAACATCTGGCGCAGCTCGAGGCGTGGTTGCGCAGTTATCGGCCGGAAGAACTGTTCGACGAGGGCGGCCGCTTTCGGGCGGAGTGGGCTGCGCTGGCACCGACGGGGGCGCGTCGCATGAGCGCGAACCCGCACAGCAACGGTGGCCTGCTGTTGCGCGACCTGCGCATGCCGGACTTCCGCGACTACGCCGTCGACGTGCCGAGCCCCGGTGTGCCCGCCATCGGTGACACGCGGGTGCTCGGGCCGTTCCTGCGCGACGTGATCCGGCTGAACGCCGACCAGCGCAACTTCCGCCTGTTCGGGCCGGACGAGACGCTGTCCAACGGCCTGGGCGCGGCGTTCGAAGTCACCGACCGGCAGTGGCAGGCCACCACCGTGCCTGGCGACGAGTTTCTCGCCGCGAGCGGGCGGGTGGTGGAGATGCTCAGCGAACACCAGTGCGAGGGCTGGCTGGAAGGCTATCTGCTGACCGGACGACATGGCCTGTTCAACTGCTACGAGGCGTTCATCCATATCGTCGATGCGATGTTCAACCAGCACGCGAAGTGGTTGAAGATGACCGCGGCGATTCCGTGGCGGCGCAAGATCGCCTCGCTGAATTACCTGCTGGCGTCGCATGTGTGGCGGCAGGACCACAACGGTTTCACCCACCAGGATCCGGGTTTCATCGACCACGTGATCAACAAGAAGGCCAGCATCGTGCGGGTGTACCTGCCGCCGGATGCGAACTGCCTGCTGTCGGTGATGGACCATTGCCTGCGCAGCCGGCACTACGTCAACGTGGTGGTGGCCGGCAAGCATCCGGCGCCGCAATGGCTGGCGATGGAAGCGGCGGCGAGCCATTGCAGCCAGGGCATCGGCCTGTGGCCGTGGGCCAGCAGCGATCAGCACGGTGAACCGGACGTGGTGATGGCCTGTGCCGGTGACGTGCCCACGCTGGAAACGCTGGCCGCGGTGTCGATCCTGCGCCGTTACCTGCCGGAGCTGAAGGTGCGCGTGGTCAACGTGGTCGACCTGATGAAACTGCAATCGCCCAGCGAACACCCGCATGGCCTGGACGATGACGACTTCGACCAGTTGTTCACCCGCGACACACCGGTGATCTTCGCCTTCCACGGCTACCCGACACTGATCCACCGCCTGACCTACCGCCGCGCCAACCACGGCAACCTGCATGTGCACGGCTACCAGGAGGAGGGCACCATCACCACCGCGTTCGACATGACGGTGCTCAACCAGCTCGACCGTTTCCATCTGGTGATCGACGTGATCAACCGCGTGCCGCGAGCGGGCGAGCGCGGCATCTACCTCAAGCAGAAGCTGCTGGACAAGCTGGTCGAGCACAAGCGGTATATCGACGAGAACGGCGAGGACCTGCCGGAGATCCGCAACTGGGCGTGGAGCGCGGAGAACGCAGGGATGCTGGCGTAAGGCAGTGCCGCGCTTCAGCAGCGAATGATGGTGGCGGCAGCGCTGGCGGCCACCCATTCCTCGTTGGTGGGTTCCACCACCACACGCACCTTGCTGGACGCGCTGGAGATCACGGGTGCGTGGGCGGCATTCGCCGAAGGGTCCAGCTCGACGCCGAGGAAACCCAGGCCGGCGCAGATGCGTTCGCGGATCGCCGCGTTGTGCTCGCCGACGCCGGCGGTGAACGCCAGCATGTCCAGGCCGTTCAGTGCCGCCGCCAGCGCGCCCACTTCGCGCACCGCGCTGCGCACGTACAGGTCCAGCGCTTCGCGTGCGCGTGCGTCGGCCTCATGCTGCAACAACACGCGCGGATCGGAGGAGATGCCGGAAACGCCGAGCAGGCCGGACTCGTGGTACAGCATCCGCGCCACCTGTTCGAGCGACAGTTTGCGGATCTCCATCAGGTAGATCACCGCGCCGGGGTCCAGCGCGCCGCAACGCGTGCCCATCATCAATCCATCCAGTGCGGAGAAGCCCATGGTGGTGGCGACACTGCGCAGATCCTGCATCGCGCACAGGCTGGCGCCGCTGCCCAGGTGCGCCACGATCGTGCGGCCGCGCGCGGCCATGCCGTAGCGCTCGCCCAGCGCCCGCGCCATGTAGGCATATGACAGGCCGTGGAAGCCGTAGCGCCGCAAGCCCTGCTGCCAGGCCGAGCGTGGCAGCGGCAGCATTTTTTCCACGGTGGGCATGCTCTGGTGGAAGGCGGTGTCGAAGCAGGCGACCTGCGGCAGCTGCGGCTGTTCATCCAGCAGCGCGGCGATCGCTTCCAGCGCAAAGGGTTGATGCAACGGCGCCAGCGGGACGTAGCTCTTCAGGTCGGCCAGCACCTCGGCGTCGACCCGCGTCGGCTCGAAATACTTGCTGCCGCCATGCACGACACGATGAGCGACCGCCACGATCCGGCTATCTTCCAGGCGATCCACGATGCGTTGGCGCAGCAACGTCAGGGCCGAGTGGTACGGCTGCCCGGCGTCCAGTGTCAGCGGCTCGACAGCGGCGTCGATCGCGCTGAACACCGGCGTGGCACCGGTGATGCCCTCGATCGCGCCGCTCCAGTGTGGCGTGCGCGACAGCGGCGCGTGGCTGGCATCGAACAGCGCGAACTTGATGCTGGAGGAGCCGCAGTTGAGCACCAGGATCAGGGGGTGGCCGGCAGCGTCGGTCATGGCGGCGAGCCCTGGTAATGATGGGCGATCAGCACGGCCAGCGCGCAGGAGGCGATGCGCGATTCGCGCGAGTCGGCGCGGCTGGTCAGCACGATCGGTACACGCGCGCCCACCACCACCGCCGCGCTGGTCGCGCCGCCGAGGTATTCCAGTTGCTTGGCCAGCATGTTGCCGCTTTCCAGGTCGGGCACCAGCAGGATGTCGGCGCGACCTGCCACGTCCGAGGCGATGCCCTTGATCTTCGCGGCGGCGGCGGAGATCGCGTTGTCGAAGGCCAGTGGCCCGTCCAGGATCGCGCCGGTGATCTGGCCGCGATCGGCCATCTTGCACAGGGCGGCCGCGTCCAGCGTGGCCTGCATGCGCGGGTTGATCGTCTCCACCGCGGCCAGGATAGCCGCGCGCGGCGTGGCCACGCCCAGGATGTGGGCCAGGTCGACCGCGTTGCGCGCGATGTCGGCCTTGTCCTCCAGCGTCGGCGCAATGTTGATCGCGCCATCGGTGATGATGAACGGGCGGGGGTAGGCCGGCGTGTTCATCAGGTAGCAATGCGAGATGCGCCGCGCCGTGCGCAGGCCGGAGGTGGCGGCAATCACCGCGGTCATCAGTTCGTCGGTATGCAGGCTGCCTTTCATCAACGTGTCGACGTGCCCGCTGGCAGCCAGCGCTACCGCCCGGGCCGCCGCCGCGTGGCTGTGGGGCACGTCGTCGATGGGTACGTCGGCCAGGTCGAGCGCGCCGTCTTTCGCGACCTGCTCAAGCTTGTGGCGTGGCGCCACCAGTACCGGCTCGATCAATCCGCAGCGCCAGGCATCAAGCGCGGCGGCAAGGCTGGTGGCGTCGCAGGGATGGACCACCGCCATGCGGATGGCGCCCAGCTGCCGGACGCGCTCCAGCAGCGGTTGTCCGACGGTAGTGTGGGCGGGCGTCGAAGTCATGGCGTGGCCTCCGCTGGGCCGGCGTGAGGTGGGGTTCGGGCCGGCCGGCGAGGTTGAAGATCGCCTGTGGCGCGGTCGCGGGTCAATGCGCCACAAACGTGCGCGGCCGGGTACGTGTCGTACGGCGCAGCAGTTCCAGCCACAGGATGGCGGCCAGCAGCATGCCGGTGCTGGCGAGCAACAGGGGGGCGTTGGGCAGGGCTAGGCCCATCACGTCGCGCAAGAACGGTACGCCGATCACGGTGAGGAGCATCGCCGCCACGGCGCCGAACATCCGCAGCAGCCAGGGGTTCTTCGCTGGATGGCGGGCCAGCACGGGATGGGACAGGTCGCGGTTGGCCAGGGTCAGCAGGAACAGCCCCGCGATCAGCGCGATGAACACCGCGCTGCGGCTCTGTGCAGCGTCAAGGCCGTAGCCGGGCAGCAAGCCGTAGCCGAGCAGCAGGATGCCGGCAAAGCCCAGTCCCTGGATCACCGCGTAGCGCAGGTTGGCGGCGGCGAACGGGGATTCCGACACAGCGCGCGGCGGCCGGCGCATGATGTCGTCATCGGCCGGCTCGGCTTCGAACACGATCGAGCAGGCCGGGTCGATCAGGAGTTCCAGCAGCACGATGTGCACCGGCATCAGCAGCACCGGCCAGTGCAGCAGGGTCGGCACCAGCGCCAGCGCGATGATCGGCATGTGCACGGCAAACACGAAGCGGGTGGCCTTGGTGATGTTGGCGTAGATGCGCCGGCCCTGGCGGATCGCGCGGACGATGCTGGCGAAGCTGTCGTCCAGCAGCACCAGCGCGGCCGCCTCGCGCGCCACGTCGGTGCCGCGTTCGCCCATCGCGATGCCGACGTCGGCGGCCTTCAGCGCGGGCGCGTCGTTGACGCCGTCGCCGGTCATCGCCACCACCTCGCCGCCTTCGCGCAGCAGTTGCACCAGGCGCAGTTTCTGCTCGGGCTTGAGCCGTGCACACAGGTCGACGTGATGCAGGCGTTCCCGCAACGCGGCGTCGTCCAGCGCGGCCATTCCCGCCCCGGTGATGACTTCGGCGCGCTCGCTCAGTCCCACCTCGCGCGCGATCGCGCGCGCGGTGGCCGGGTGGTCGCCGGTCATCATGATGATGCGAATGCCGGCGCTGCGGCATTCGGCGATTGCCGCCGGCACTTCCGGACGCGGCGGGTCGACGAAGCCGAGCAGGCCGAGGAAGCGGAAGTCGAAATCGTGCTGGCTGCGCGGCCACGCCTCGCCCTGCCATTCGCCGCGGGCCACGCCGAGCACGCGCAGGCCGCGCTCGGCCATCGCCTCGACCTGGCGCAGGATCGCGGCGGCGGCATCCGCGTCCAGGTGGCACAGGTCGATCACCGCTTCGGGCGCGCCCTTGGTGGCCAGCAGGTGTGTGTCGCGGGCGTCGCCGCGGAACACGTGGGTCATCGCCAGGATCTCCGGCGACAGCGCGTATTCGAATTCCGGCGCCCACTCGGCGTGCACGTGTTCGGTGTCGGTGAGCCAGCGCAGGCCGAACTGCTGGATCGCCTTTTCCATCGGGTCGAACGGATCGGCCGGGGTGGCCAGCATGGCGAACTCGACCAGCGTGTGGAACGGTTCGGGCAAGTCGTCGGCGCCGGCGTCGCGGAAGGTGTCGCCGATCAGATCCAGTTCGGCCACTTGCATGCGGTTCTGGGTCAGCGTGCCGGTCTTGTCCACCGCCAGCACCGAGATCGCACCCAGCGCTTCCACCGCGGGCACCCGCCGGGTCAGCACCTTGTGCCGGGAGATCCGCCACGCGCCCAGCGCGAGGAACACGGTGAGGATCACCGGGATTTCTTCCGGCAGGATCGCCATGGTCAGCGCGATGCCGGCGAGCACGCTCTCCAGCAGGCCGTGTCCGTCCCACAGCCAGCCGAGCAGGGTGTACGCCGTGGCTAGCAGCAGGCCGCCGACGGTGAGGTTGCGGATCAGCCGGCGCGACGCCCGCTGCAGGCCGGACACCGGTTCGGCCGTATCGGCCAGCGCCTGGCCGATGCGCCCGACCGCGGTGGCGCCGGCGATCGCGCGGACCTCGGCGACGCCCACGCCCTTGGTCGCCACCGTGCTGGCGAACAGCTGGCCGGTGTCCGCGCCGGGGAGTTTGGTGACCGGCACCGCCTCGCCGGTGAGCAGCGATTCGTTGACGTCGAGATGCCCGTCCAGCAACACCGCATCGGCGGCGATGCGGTCGCCCTCGTGCAGCACCAGCAAATCGCCAACCACCACCTCGCGGCCGGGAATGCGCACTTCCTCGCCGCCGCGGATCACCAGCGCGCGCGGCGCGGACAGTTCGCGCAGCGATTCCAGCGCGCGCTGGGTCTTGCGCTCCTGCGCCAGGGTGATGCCGATCACGACGAACACGAACGAGAGCAGGAACGCTGCCTCGGCACGATCGCCCAGCGCCAGGTAGAGTCCGCCGGCGACTAGCAGCATCAGGAACATCGGTTCGGTCAGCACGCCGCCGATGATCGTGAGCATGCTGCGGGGTGCGCTGCCCGGCAGCAGGTTCGGACCGTGCGCGGCCAGCCGGCGCGCCGCCTCGGCCAGGTCGAGGCCGCGGTGCGCCGGTGATATTCCCTTCGCCTTCATGCCGCGGTCTGCGGGCCGTCGCTCAGCGGCAGACCAGCACCGGCACGTCGCCGTTGAGGATCACCTTGTGCGTCTCGCTGCCCAGCAACAAGCGGTCGAAACCGCGCCAGCCGTGCGAGGCCATCACGATCAGGTCGCACTGCTGCTTGCGCGCGGCGCCGACGATGGCCGAGTAGGGCCGTGCGTCGGTCTCGTGGCTGCCCTCGCAGGGAACTCCGGCGGCCTGTGCGCGCCGGCTCACGTCGGCCAGGTACTTCTCGGCGTTGGCGATGGCCTCGCTGGTATAGGTCGGCTCGTTGGCCTGGATGATTTCCGCGAAGTAGATGGAGGCGGGGAACGGCGCGATCACGTGGAAGGCGTACACGCTGGCGCCCAGCCGGGCGGCCAGCTCGATGCCGGTATCGACGGCGCGCAGGGACAGTTCGGAACCGTCGACAGGCAGCAGGATGCGCTTGAACATGGCGAACTTCTCATGGGTTGTGGAAGGTCAGCGGCAGGTGTGGCCGCCATCGATGCCCCGCCGCTGCCGGCCACGAACTTCGATTCGTCGGACGCCAGGCAGATCACGTGCCACGCGGTCTCCTCGGGGGTCGGAAGACAGCATGTGCGCATCCGCTGAATGGGGTATTGACCGGGATCAAGTGGGCGCCGAGTGCGCCCAGGGTCAGTTCAGATGGGTGCAGGTGGCGATCTGCGCTGCACTGGCCGGCGCGCCGCGAACCCGGCCGGCGTTGGAAACCACGACCGTGAGCGCCTCGCTGGCGTGCGCCGGCTGACAGAACAGCAGGGTGATGTTGCTGCCACCGGCGGTGCCATCCGGGTGGAAGCGGACGATGTGGCGGCCATTGCTGCTCTGGATCAGCAGCTTTCCGCGATGGCCGCTGCCGACACGCAGGGGGTGCCCGTCCGGCTGGTCGTCGCCATTGCTGTCGTGCCCGACCAGCCAGCCCTCGTCCCAGCGGGTTTCGCCGCTGCAGTTGCCGCCATTCCGGGTGGGGCAGAACAGCGAGCGCCTGCCGCTCATCACGGCTGCCTGGCGCGTGCGCTGCAGGGCGCTGATGAAATCCATCTGGGCAACCCGCAGTTCGTTGCGGCCGAGCAGGCGATGCAGGGATGGCGTGGCCACGCTGGCCAGGATGCCGATGATGGCGAACACCATGATCTGCTCGATCAGGGTGAAGCCGGTTTGCCCATGCCATGGCCTGCTGTTCCCGGGTATCGTCACGGCGTCGCCTCCTGCGTGGACCGGACGTCCATGCTATGGCGCGGGTGTTTCCCCTCCAGTGGCCGGGCAGCCTTTGGTCCGTCGGCTTCTGGTGACACTCCCTGTCAGCAGGCCCGATTTAAAATGGCGTACCGCGCCCACATCTGTAGCCGATGACTGATCGTTTCCAACTTGTCGCTCCCTACCAGCCCGCCGGCGACCAGCCGCAGGCGATCACGCGTCTGGCCGACGGTTTCGAGGCCGGCCTGGCCGCGCAGACCCTGTTGGGCGTCACCGGTTCGGGCAAGACCTACACCATTGCCAACGTGATCGAACGGGTGCAGCGCCCGACCATCGTGATGGCGCCGAACAAGACGCTGGCGGCGCAGTTGTACGGCGAGTTCAGGGAATTCTTTCCGCACAACGCGGTGGAATACTTCGTCAGCTATTACGACTACTACCAGCCGGAAGCCTACGTGGTGGCGTCGGACACCTTCATCGAGAAGGATGCCTCGATCAACGAGCACATCGAGCAGATGCGGCTGTCGGCGACCAAGGCACTGCTGTCGCGGCGCGATTCGATCATCGTGGCCACGGTGTCGGCGATCTACGGCCTGGGCAATCCGGAGGACTACCTCAGCCTGCGCCTGATCCTGGCCACCGGCGAGCGCATCGACCAGCGCAAGCTGATCCACCAGCTGACCGAGCTGCAGTACACCCGCAACGAGACGGAGCTGCGCCGCGGCACCTATCGCGTGCGCGGCGAGATCATCGACGTGTTCCCGGCCGAATCGGAAACCGAGGCACTGCGCATCGAGCTGTTCGACGGCGAAGTGGAGAAGATGGCACTGTTCGACCCGCTCACCGGGGAAACCATCCGCAAGGTGCAGCGCTACACCGTCTACCCCCGCACGCACTACGCCAGCACCCGCGAGAGCGTGCTGAACGCGATCGAGACGATCAAGGTCGAACTGAAGGAACGGCTGGAATATCTGTACAGGGAAAACAAGCTGGTCGAAGCGCAGCGGCTGGAGCAGCGCACCCGCTTCGACCTGGAGATGATGGCCGAGGTCGGTTACTGCCAGGGCATCGAGAACTACTCGCGCCACCTGACCCGCCGCGCGCCGGGGGAACCGCCACCCACGCTGTTCGACTACCTGCCGGCCGACGGCCTGCTGGTGGTCGACGAGTCCCACGTCACCGTGCCGCAGTTGGGCGCGATGTACAAGGGCGACCGCTCGCGCAAGGAAACCCTGGTCGAGTTCGGCTTCCGGCTGCCCTCGGCGATGGACAACCGGCCGCTGCGCTTCGAGGAATGGGAGGAGCGCGTGCCGCGGGCGATCTATGTCTCCGCCACGCCGCGCGACTACGAACTGCAGAAGTCCGGCGACGCGGTGACCGAGCTGGTGGTACGTCCCACCGGCCTGGTCGATCCCGAAGTGGAGGTGCGCCCGGTGCGCACCCAGGTCGACGACCTGCTCAGCGAGGCGCACAAGCGCATCGCCATGGGTGACCGCGTGCTGGTCACCACGCTGACCAAGCGCATGGCCGAGAACCTCACCGAGTACCTGGCCGAGCACGACGTGAAGGTGCGCTACCTGCATTCGGACATCGAGACGGTCGAGCGCAGCGAGATCATCCGCGACCTGCGCCTGGGCGAGTTCGACGTGCTGGTCGGCATCAACCTGCTGCGCGAAGGCCTGGACATGCCCGAGGTGTCGCTGGTGGCCGTGCTCGATGCGGACAAGGAGGGCTTCCTGCGTTCCACCGGCTCGCTGATCCAGACCATCGGCCGCGCCGCCCGCAACGTGCGCGGCAAGGCGATCCTGTATGCCGACAACGTCACCCGCTCGATGCAGGCCGCGATGGACGAAACCGCCCGCCGTCGCGAAAAGCAGCTGGCGTACAACGAAACGCACGGGATAACGCCAAAGACCGTGGTGCGGCGCATCGCCGACATCATGGAAGGGGCGCGCAGCGATGCCGGCAACCGCCGTGGCGGCAAGTCATCGTCCCGCAGTCAGGCTGCCGTGGCCGAGCGGGCTGCCGATTACGCAGGCATGAGTTCGCAGCAGGCCTCGGCACTGCTGAAAAAGCTGGAGACGCAGATGTACAAGCACGCGCAGAACCTGGAGTTCGAGGATGCCGCCCGTTTGCGCGACCAGATCCATCAATTGCGCGAGCAAGCGCTGCGTTGAGCCCGGGAAACCCGTTGCCGGCGGGATATTGTCGATCGCCTTCGGCTCCCGTATACTGCGCGGCTCGCGTGGCAGGTCAGGCGCGATACGGGCGGTTAGCTCAGCGGTAGAGCACTACCTTGACATGGTAGGGGTCACAAGTTCGATCCTTGTACCGCCCACCAATTGAAATCCAGAAGCGGCGCGATCCCCAGGGGTCGCGCCGCTTCTGTTTTCGGTCATCGGAATCGGCATTCTGACGATCGCGGCATGGCAGGCGTGCGCATCCCGATGCCGAACTGGACTCCGTTTGGCCGATTCGCCGATTTTCCTGCAATGGGAGATTCAGTGAATCGACTTGCCAGCGACGCGCCGCTTTCGGCCGGGCTGGCCGGCTCCTTTCCCCCTGTGCATGGGTATTCAGGGCGGGGCGAAAACCTACAGGATCTCGCGCCCTGCGATGCTTCTCAATCACATGATGCAGCAGCAATTGTCGTGTCGTGGATGTCATCCGGCACAGGCCGGTTGTTAGTTTGTTGTCATTACCGTCGGCAACCTCAAATTCAGCTTGCAGACAGGCGATTGCAGATGTACGTTATCGGGCGAACCAGTCTGGTTCAGGATTGAAGCGAAGCGCAGAAAACTGCCGTTTCGCGATAGCAGATTCAGGGGCCTCCGGGTATCACGGACTGTGCTGACAAGTGCAGCATGTCGGTGACGATGGTTGTACGGGGGCTGCAAGACACTTCATTGCTGCGATTCGGCAGCTGCTGCGTTCGTCCGGAGGGGACGGACGTGGGCATGAGGTGGAAAGATCAGGGCGGGGCAAGCAAGGAGCCCCGTCGAGCCTGTCCGACGCATGGAATGAAGGGGGTGGACGATCACGCTTGCGAACCATCTGGTGATATCGGGTCTGATCCGGAGACTGTGCCGGGATCCCCGCCGTGTGCCCAAGGGCGCCGGAGCCTGCAGTTCGCAGTGTTTCGAAATTGCGCAATTCCAATTGATGCAACGTCCGGCTGATTGAACGGGTCCGGCTGTGTAGCGCATGTGCGCTTGCAGCTTTCGGAATGTCGGGCAGCGGCAATGATGGGCATCAATGCAAAACCGGCAGTTCTCCGTCGCGGTCATTTCGCGATGCGGGAAGGTCGGCCCACCGATGTAGGGTTTTTTGCGGCACGCGCACACAGGTACCGCACCGAATTGATCGTTCCGTTCGAACTGCAAGAGCATTTACCGGGAGACAAGGCATGGCCAAGCAAAGCAGTCAGAAGTTCATCGCGCGCAACCGTGCGCCGCGCGTGCAGATCGAATACGACGTCGAGGTCTACGGCGCGCAGAAGAAGGTCCAGGTTCCGTTCGTGATGGGCGTGATGTCGGATCTCTCCGGTGCGAACGCTGGCGAACTGCCCTCGATCGAGGACCGCAAGGCGCTGGAGATCGATGTCGACAACTTCGACAACCGGTTGCAGTCGATGAAGCCCCGGGTGACGTTTGCCGTTCCCAACACCCTGACCGGCGAAGGCAACCTCGCGGTCGACATCACGTTCGAGAGCATGGACGACTTTTCGCCGGCGGCGGTGGCCCGCAAGGTCGGCGCCGTGGCCAAGCTGCTCGAGGCGCGTACCCAGCTTGCCAACCTCGACACCTACATGGACGGCAAGGCCGGCGCAGAGAACCTGATCGCCCAGGCATTGAAGGACCCGGCGCTGCTGCAGTCGCTGGCTTCAGCGCCGAAGCCGTCCGACGACAACAACAAAGACGGGGAGTAAGCACGCATGGCAACCGAGAAACTAGCCGAACAGGGTGGCGCCACAGAGACTCTGGACGCCGGCGATTTTGCTGCGCTGCTTAACAAGGAATTCAAGCCCAAGAGCGACCGCGCCAAGGAAGAAGTGGAATCGGCCGTCCGCACCCTGGCCGAACAGGTGCTGAGCCGTTCCGACATCGTCTCGGACGACGTTGCGCAGACCATCAACGCCTACATCGCCGAGATCGATCGCAAGCTCAGCGAGCAGATCAACCTGATCATGCACCACGCCGATTTCCAGAAGCTGGAGAGCGCGTGGCGCGGCCTGCATCACCTGGTCAACAACACCGAAACGGATCAGCAGCTGAAGATCCGCGTGTTGAACATCTCCAAGAAGGACCTGGCCAAGACCCTGAAGCGCTACAAGGGCACGGCCTGGGACCAGAGCCCGATTTTCAAGAAGATGTACGAGGAAGAATACGGCCAGCTCGGTGGTGAACCCTACGGCTGTCTGGTGGGTGACTACTATTTCGACCACAGCCCGCCCGACGTCGAGCTGCTGAGCGGTATCGCGCAGGTCGCGGCGGCGGCGCATGCGCCGTTCATTTCCGCGGCGGCATCCACGCTGATGGGGATGGACAGCTGGAACGAACTGGCCAATCCGCGTGATCTGGCCAAGGTGTTTTCCACCCCGGACTACGCTGCGTGGCGTTCGCTGCGCGAGTCGGACGACGCCAAGTACATCGGTCTGACCATGCCGCGCACGCTCGCGCGCCTCCCGTATGGCTCCAAGACCGACCCCGTCGAGGAGTTCAATTTCGAAGAGGACACCAGTGGCGCCGACTCTTCCAAGTACACCTGGCAGAACGCGGCCTACTCGATGGCGGTGAACATCAACCGTTCGTTCAAGGAATATGGCTGGTGCTCGCGCATCCGCGGCATCGAGTCCGGTGGTGCGGTGGAAGGCCTGCCGGCACACACGTTCCCCACCGACGACGGCGGCGTGGACATGAAGTGCCCGACCGAAATCGCCATCACCGACCGCCGTTCGGCCGAACTGGACAAGATGGGCATGATGCCGCTGGTCCACCGGAAGAACTCGGACATGGCGGCGTTCATCAGCGCGCAGTCGCTGGCCAAGCCGGACGAGTACGACGATCCGGACGCGACCGCGAACGCGGCCCTCGGCGCACGTCTGCCGTACATGTTCGCCTGCTGCCGCTTCGCGCATTACCTGAAGTGCATCGTCCGGGACAAGATCGGTTCGTTCAAGGATCGTGACGCGATGGAGCGGTGGCTGGGGTCCTGGATCGGCCAGTACGTCGACGGTGACCCGGCCAACTCCAGCGAGGAAACCAAGGCGCGCAAGCCCCTGTCCGCGGCGGAAGTCATCGTGGAAGAAGTGGAGGGCGCACCGGGTTTCTACACTTCGAAGTTCTTCCTCAAGCCGCATTACCAGTTGGAAGGTTTGACGGTGTCCTTGCGGCTGGTTTCCCGCCTGCCGTCTGCGGCAAAGAGCTGACGCTCCTGCCAGATGTTCGTTTCATGGCTTCATGGCGCAAGTGGTTGCACGCAACATCGCCGGATCGTTGGTGAAGAGTAGAAGGCCAATCCGGTTCAATTGACCAAAACTGACAAGGAGAATTCTCATGGCATTAGACATGCATCTGGAGTTGAAGGGCGGTTCGGTCACCTTTACCGGTGAGTCGAAGCACAAGAAGCACGCTGGCAAGATTCAGCTCCTGGCCTGGTCGTGGGGCATGTCGCAGAGTGGCTCGTTCGGCCATGGCAGCGGCGGCGGCGCCGGCAAGGCCAACGTCCAGGACATCAGCATCACGAAGTATGTGGACAAGAGCTCGACGCAGTTCATGAAGGCCCTGACCACCGGCGCCCATTCCGATTCGGCCATCCTTTATGTGTCCAAGGCCGGCGGCACGCAGGATGACTACCTGAAAGTCACGCTCACCAGCGTGATGGTCACCAGCTACAGCACCGGTGGCTCGGGTGGTGAGGACATGCTGACCGAGAACATCTCGCTGGCGTTTGCCAAGTTCGAAGTCGCCTATTCCACCCAGGACGACAAGGGCAAGGTCAGCGAAGCCGGTACGGTCGCGTACAGCGTCGAAGAAGTCGCTTAAACCACGCGGTGCTCCCCGGCTTGCAACACAGCCGGGGTTGAACCCCGGAGCTTCCGCTCTGATCGTCCGCTCGGTGCACGCGCAGGCCTGGTCCAGAACCAGGCCGTGCGTGGTCTTGCGGATCTCGTGCGCGAGCGGCTCCGGGGCCAAGCATGGACAACGGGCCTGTCTGTGGACATGTCCACAGATACGCTTCCGAGAATGACATGACGCCCGAGAGCAAGCTCAAAGATGGTCGGCCTGACGAGGCACTGCAATTGCTCACTGCAGAAGTACGCAACAACCCGGCAGACGCCAAGCGCCGGGTTTTTTTATTCCAGTTGCTGGCCCTGCTCGGACAATGGGAGCGGGCACAGAACCAGTTGAACGTCTGCGGCGAGCTTGATCCGCTCAACGCCATGATGGTGGGCGCGTACTCCGAAGCATTGCGCGGCGAGCTGGTGCGCGCCGAGGTCTTTGCCGGCAGGCGCATGCCGGTGATCATCGGAGAACCGGAGCAATGGCTGGCGCTGCTGCTCCAGGCACTCAAGCTGGACGCCGAAGGTCAGCATGAGCAGGCCGCCGCCCTGCGTGAACAGGCTTTCGAGCAGGCGCCGGCAGTGGCCGGAAATATTGACGGAAATGCGTTCGAGTGGATCGCCGACGCGGACCCGCGTATCGGTCCCTGCCTGGAGATCATCGTCAACGGTGGCTATTCCTGGGTGCCGTTCTCGCGCCTGAGCGAACTGAAGTTCGAGGCGCCAAGCGATTTGCGCGACAAGATATGGGTGCCGACCCAGGTCACCTGGAGCAATGGCGGGAAAGCGATCGGTTTCATTCCGGGGCGTTATGCGGGCAGCGAGCTCACTGGGGATCCTGACCTCGTACTCGGCCGCCGAACCGACTGGATCGAGCAAGGCGAAGGACTGCATGTGGGCCTGGGCCAGCGCATGCTGGCCACCGATGCGGCAGAGTATTCGCTCTTCGACGCGCGCTTGATCGCGTTCGACGCCGCCTGAGCCGGGATGCATTGCCATGGCTGAATTGACCACCCAGGAAAGACTTCAGCCATCGCTGCTCGATCGCCTTACCGACGACGAACCGGGCAAGCTGGAAGAGAGCCGCGAGAAGCGGGTCATTTCGGCCACGCGGCTGCGTGACTGTGTCACGCGGGACATGTCGTGGCTGCTGAACTGCGTGAGCATGGATGCCGACAACGACCTGTCCGAATATCCCGAGGTGGCGCGCTCGGTACTCAATTTCGGCATCCCGGATCTGACCGGCATGGCCTTGTCCGGAATCAATCCGGACGTACTGCAGCGCCAGGTCAGGGATGCGATTCTCGCCTTTGAGCCCCGGCTCACGGCCAACACGCTTCGGGTCACGGCCACGGCCATGTCCAAGCGCATGGATCGACAGGCACTGGTCTTCAATATCGACTCGGAAATGTGGGCGCAGCCGATCCCGCTGAATCTCTACCTGAAGACCGAAGTCGATCTGGAAACAGGCAACTTCAAGGTATCGGAAGGCTTCGGCTGATTGACCATGGACCCACGACTGCTGCGGTACTACAACCGGGAACTGCAACACGTCCGCGAGATGGGCGGCGAGTTTGCGCGCGAATACCCGAAGATCGCCGGGCGCCTTGGCCTGGAAGGCTTCGAGTGCGCCGACCCTTATGTCGAGCGTCTGCTCGAGGGTTTCGCCTTCCTCGCCGCGCGCGTGCAGCTCAAGCTGGACGCGCAATACCCGGTGTTCACCCAGCACCTGCTGGAAATGATCTACCCGCATTATCTGGCGCCCGTGCCGTCCATGGCCGTGGTCCAGATGCAACCGGATCTGAAAGAGAGCGGCCTGCTCGCCGGCCATACGGTGGCCCGGCACACGGCGTTGCGCAGTCTTGCCGGCAAGGATGACCGCACGACCTGCGAGTATCGCACTGCGCACGACGTCACCCTGTGGCCGCTGGAACTGATCGAGGCGAAGTATTTCGAGACACCTGCGGCCATCGCCGCGGCGGGCGTGGCCTTGCCCGCAGGCAAGACGGTGCGTGCCGGCCTTCGGCTCAAGCTTCGCGTCACGGCGGGCGCCCAGGCCAACATGCTGGCACTGGACAAGTTGCCGGTGTTCATCGCCGGCGCGGACGAGTTGCCCAAGCGTCTTTACGAACAACTGCTGGGCAATGCGGTCTGTTACATGGTGCGGGCCATGGGGGCCAGTGGCGAGATCAGCCAGACACATGACGCCAGTGCCATTCATCGGCGTGGTTTCGACGATGACGAGGCGCTCATTCCGTACAGTGGCCGCTCCTTCAGCGGCTACCGGCTGTTGCAGGAATACTTTGCCTGTCCCGAACGCTTCCTGTTCGCCGAATTCACCGGGCTGAAGTCGCTGTTGAGCCGCTCCAGGGGCAACGAGTTCGAGATCGTCGTGCTGTTCGACCGCAGCGTGGCGAGCCTGCACAACGCCATCGACCTCAACAACTTCCGTCTGTTCTGCACGCCCGCCATCAATCTGTTTCCCCGCCGGGCCGATCGCATCCACCTGCAGCAGGGCAAGGCCGAGTACCACATCCTGGCCGATCGCACGCGGCCGATGGATTTCGAGATCCACAGCATCGGCAACGTCGAGGGCTTCGGTGACCGGCAGGAACCGGAGCAGCGCTTCCTGCCCTTCTATGGTTGCGACGAACGCACCTGGCACAGCCAGCATTCGGCCTACTACACGATACGCCGCGAGCCACGACTGGTGTCCTCGCGACAGAAGCGGCAGGGTGCGCGTTCCAGCTACATCGGCAACGAGATGTTCATCGCGCTGGTCGACTCCAGCGAGGCACCGTACTCGACCGAGCTGCGCCAGATCGGCATGCAGCTGATGTGCACCAACCGCGACCTGCCGCTGCAGATGCCGGTGGGCAAGTCCAAGACCGACTTCACCCTGGAGACCGGTGCGCCTGTCGAATCCATCCGTTGTGTTGCCGGGCCCACCAAGCCACGTGCCCCGGTGGCCACGGGCGAGACAGCGTGGCGGCTGCTCAGCCATCTGCAGCTGAATTACGTATCGCTGCTGGAGAACAACGCCGGCGAAGGCGCCTCGGCCCTGCGCGAGATGCTGACGCTCTATTGCGACGAGTTCGACTCCAGTGCGCTGCGGCAGGTCGAGGGCGTGAAGGCGGTGAGCTCGCAGCCGATCGTGCGGCGTATTCCGGTGCAGGGGCCGATCACTTTCGGTCGTGGCCTGGAGATCACGCTTACCTGTGACGACGGTGCCTTCGAAGGCACCGGCGCCTTCCTTCTTGGCGCGGTGATGCAGCAGTTCTTTGCGCGCTACGTGTCCATCAATTCCTTCACTGAAACAGTCCTGCGTACTTTGGAACGCAATGAGGTCGCTCGATGGCCGGCTCGGCTCGGAACACGGCAGACGTTGTAGCGCTGGAGAACGCGCTGCGCGATCGTCCGGAGGACTTCGAGTTTTTCGAAGCGATCCGGCGGCTTGAGTGTGCCCATCCCGAGCGGCCCAGGCTGGGGCATTCGGCCAAGGCCGCCGAGGATTTCGTGCGCCTGTGCCAGACGCCGTCGCTGGCGTTCGCACCCAGGACGGTCGATCGCTACCAGCCGGGTGGTGGTGGCCGTCCGGCGCGCATGCATGGCCTCTTCTTCGGCCTGTTCGGCCCGAATGCACCGCTGCCGCTGCATCTCACCGAATACGCCATGGACCGCGAGCTGAACTCGCGGGATCGCACATTCTCCGCCTTCGCGGACATCTTCCATCACCGGATGATGAGCCTGTTCTACCGTACCTGGGCCGACTCGCAGCCCACCGTGCATCTGGATCGGCCGGATGAAGACCGGTTCCGCCTGTACATGGGCGCCCTGGTCGGCCTGGCCACGCCCAATCTCGAGGGGCGCGATGCGCTGCCGGACCAGTTCAAGCGCTTCTTCGCCGGGCGGTTACTGCAGCAGGCACGCAATGCCGAAGGGCTGAAAGGCCTGCTCGAACGCTTCTTCCGCATTCCGGTGGGGATTGTCGAGTTTGTCGCCGAGTGGATGCGTCTGCCCCCGGAGTCCCACCTGCGCCTTGGTGCCTCGGGCGAGGTGGCGGCGCTGGGACTGACCACGGTCACCGGCCAGTACGTATGGGGCAGTCAGCAGCGGTTCCGCCTGCGGTTGGGGCCGCTGAGCCGGGCCGAGTTCAACAATTTCCTGCCGGGGGGCGAGGCGCTGAAACAGCTCGTGGCCGCGGTGAAGACCTATGTCGGCGAAGAAAAGGCCTGGGACGTGCAACTGGTCCTGAAAAGGGACGAGGTGCCTGCAACCCGGTTGGGACAGGGTGGCCGCATGGGGCTGACGACGTGGATGGGGCAGGTGCACCGGGACGATGACGCCGACCAGGTCGTCCTGAAGCCGGTGGGCTGACCAGGCAGGGCGAAGACAGTTCATTACACGATCGCGCCGCCCGAACGGCGCGGGCAGATACCAGTTCGACATCGCAAGAAGTCCGCTGAACGACAACTACTGCAAAGGAACGATGATCATGGCCGAAATCAGTCGCGGCGCCCTGTTCGGAAAGCTCAACAAGCTTGCTTTTCGCGGCATCGAAAGCGCTACCGTGTTCTGCAAACTGCGCGGCAATCCCTACGTGGAACTGGTGCACTGGATTCACCAGATCCTGCAACTGCAGGATTCGGACCTGCATCGCATCGTCAAGCAGTTCAACCTCAACCCGTCAAACCTGGCGCGTGACATCACCGATGCGCTGGATCGACTGCCGCGTGGTTCGTCGTCCATCTCTGACCTGTCGAGCAACGTCGAGGAAGCAGTCGAGCGCGCCTGGGTATTCGCCACCCTGATGTTCGGCGAAGCTCAGGTACGCACCGGCTACCTGATCGTCGGCTGCATGCGCACGCGCAACCTGCGCAATGCCCTGGTGAACATCTCGGCCGAATTCGACAAGATCAAGCCCGAGGCCCTGGTCGAGAAATTTGCCGAGGTGATCGGCGGTTCACCCGAAGACGGCTTGAGCGCCAACGACGGTTTCAAGATGGGCGGGGGCTCGGCGCCGGGCGAAGCCAGCGGTGCGATGTCGCCGGCGCAGATGGGCAAGCAGGAAGCGCTGGCGCAGTTCACCATCGACCTCACCGCGCAGGCGCGCGACGGCAAGATGGACCCGATCGTCGGTCGCGACGACGAGATCCGCCAGCTGGTCGACATCCTGATGCGCCGCCGCCAGAACAACCCGATGCTGGTCGGCGAGGCCGGTGTCGGCAAGACTGCGGTGATCGAAGGCTTCGCCATGCGCATCGCCATCGGCGACGTGCCGCCGCCGCTGAAGGACGTGCAACTGCGTGTGCTCGACGTGGGCCTGCTGCAGGCTGGCGCCAGCATGAAGGGCGAGTTCGAGAATCGCCTGAAGCAGGTCATCGAGGAAGTGCAGTCCTCGACCAGGCCGATCATCCTGTTCATCGACGAGGCGCACACCCTGGTCGGCGCCGGCGGCGCGGCCGGCACCGGTGATGCGGCGAACCTGCTCAAGCCCGCGCTGGCACGCGGCAACCTGCGCACGATCGGCGCCACCACCTGGGCCGAGTACAAGAAGCACATCGAGAAGGATCCGGCGCTGACCCGTCGCTTCCAGACCGTGCAGATCGACGAACCCAGCGAGGAGAAGGCGATCCTGATGATGCGCGGCGTCGCCAGCGTGATGGAGAAGCACCACAAGGTGCAGATCCTCGACGAGGCGCTGGAAGCCGCGGTGAAGCTGTCGCACCGCTACATACCCGCGCGCCAGTTGCCGGACAAGTCGGTCAGCCTGCTCGACACTGCGTGCGCCCGTGTGGCGATCAGCCAGCATGCGGTGCCGGCCGAGGTGGACGACACCCGCAAGCGCATCCAGGCGCTGGAAACCGAGCTTGGCATCATCGCCCGCGAGAAGAACGTCGGCGTGAACGTGACCGCCCGCGAGGACAGCGCCAACGAAAAGCTGGCGACGCAGAAGGCGCGGCTGGAAACGCTGGAAGCGAACTGGGTCAAGGAAAAGGATCTGGTCGACAGGATCCTCGACATCCGCTCGAAGTTGCGTGGTTCTTCCGCGCCGGTCGAAGGCACCGGCAGTGCGCTGGAAGAGTCGGCCAACCAGGTGGCCGACGCCAAGGAAACGCCCGCTGGCGAAGCCGCCCTTGCCGGTGACGACCGTGCGACCGCGCTGAAGGAACTGCAGGACCTGCAGGGCCAACTGGCCGAACTGCAGGGCGAACATCCGCTGATCCTGGCCTCGGTCGATCAGCAGGCCGTGGGTTCGGTGGTGTCGGACTGGACCGGCATTCCGGTCGGTCGCATGGTCAAGAGCGAACTCGAGACCGTGATGAACCTGGCCAGCCTGATGGGTGCCCGCGTGATCGGCCAGGATCACGCGATGGAGATGATCGCCAAGCGCATCCAGACCTCGCGTGCCGGCCTGGTCGATCCGAACAAGCCGATCGGCGTGTTCATGCTGGCCGGCACCTCCGGCGTCGGCAAGACCGAGACCGCGCTCGCCCTGGCCGAGGCACTGTACGGCGGCGAGCAGAACATCATCACCATCAACATGAGCGAGTTCCAAGAAGCGCACACCGTCTCGACCCTCAAGGGCGCGCCCCCCGGCTATGTCGGCTACGGCGAAGGCGGCGTGCTTACCGAGGCGGTGCGACGCAAGCCGTATTCGGTGGTGCTGCTGGACGAAGTGGAGAAAGCCCACCCCGACGTCCACGAGATCTTCTTCCAGGTCTTCGACAAGGGCGTGATGGAAGACGGCGAAGGCCGCTCGATCGACTTCAAGAACACCCTGATCCTGCTCACCACCAATGCCGGCACCGAGATGATCGCCGGCCTGTGCAAGGACCCCGAGCTGATGCCCGATCACGAGGGCATGGCCAAGGCATTGCGCGAGCCGCTGCTGAAGATCTTCCCGCCCGCGCTGTTGGGCCGTCTGGTGACGATTCCGTACTACCCGCTCAGTCCCGAGATGCTGGGCAAGATCGTCAAGCTGCAGATCAACCGCATCAAGAAGCGCGTCGAGGCCCGCTACAAGATCCCGTTCGAATACAGCGAAGACGTGGTGAAGCTGGTGGTCGAACGCTGCACCGAGACCGAATCTGGCGGGCGCATGATCGACGCCATCCTGACCAACTCGATGCTGCCGGACATCTCGCGCGCGTTCCTCACCAGGATGATTGCCGGGGAGGAGGTGGCGAAGGTGCAGGTGGGGGTGACGGACGGAGAGTTTTCGTACGCTTTCGGGTGACCGTCGGGCAAACGGCAGGTGATTGCCTTCCTGAAAGGACGAAGCGCGAAATCGCTGCAAGTCGACCGGACGTCTTCGCAGCGCGCGCTCCCCTTCACATCAGGGCAGTTGCGTGAGCCCGGAAACTCGGAGGATGACCGTCACCGCGCCAGGCTTGATCTGGCGCGGGCTTGCTGCGGACCTCAGGCGAAGGGATGCGAAGTTGAAGTTCCATTGGTGGGCATGACGTTGCCCATGTGCCGCGGGTACGCACCTCAGGGGGCGGCCAGCGATAACCAGGAATCGATATGACTACGTTCGCGGTGTACTGCCACGGTACCGGGTTCAACCGGGTAAAGGCGACGGAAAGCAATGAGCTGGTGGCCTGGTTTCATAACCATACGGACGGCTCGGAGGCGAGGCTGGCAGGGTCGCTGGTTACTCCGGGCAGCTATCTGATCAACGAGGGGCCTGGCTCGGGAATGGTCGGGGGCATCGCGCTTCCCCAGCAGGTCAACCCGATCACGGGCAATCGCATTTCGGGGTCGGGTGGTGGCGGCTCGTCGTTCAGCAAGGCGCTGGGTGGCAAGACCTCCACATCGAAACTGACGCGCTCGAACAAGGTCGGCAACGCGCTGGGGAATCTCAGCGGACTCGGCTGGGACGAGAACGTGATCCGTACGGTCAACATCATCCAGGACATGATCTTCGAGCATGGCCAGGCCATCGATCGGGTGAACCTGGCGGGCTGGAGCCGTGGCGCGGTGACGTGCATCCGCATCGCGGCGGCCCTGAACGAGGTGTTCGGCAACGAGCTGGAGTGCAATATTTTCGGGGTCGACCCGGTCGCCGGGTTGAGTGCCGGCAAGACCATCGAGGACACCACACGACTGACCCCCAACGTGGCACGTTACATCGCGATCATTGCGATGCACGAGATGCGCAAATCATTCAAGCCGCAGGACTGGAGTCGCCTGACTGTCGTCGATCCGGGCCGCACCACGGCGGTGATGCTGCCGATGCCGGGCGTGCACAATGCCCAGGTGATCCCGAACGAGCCCGCCTATGCCGCGTATATCACGCGGAACCTGGCCTGCGGATTCCTGCGCAGCCTCGGTACCTCGATCGATGGTGTTCCCTACAACTTCCTTTGTTCGGCAGCCGACATGTGCGAGGGGTACGCCCGCCTGGTCATGGGGCTTTCCGAACACAAGAGCTACCAGACCAGCGGGATGAAGAATCGCCTCGTTGGCGGTGGATTGCGACGGCGTTCCGCCGCCAAGCATTCCAGGATGGATCTTTACACCCGCGGCGGCAAGGAAAGCTACTGGATCAACGAACATCACCGGGCCTGCTTCGCGGCCGCCTATCCCGGTGCCTACCAGACGATTTTCGAGGATGTCGGCAACGGCAACCTGCTGCTGTCCAAGGTCGACAGCCGCTTGTTCCAAGCCGTCGGAAGCAGCGCGTTCCTGCGCGATTCGCTGATGAGCAAGGGACTGCTGACGGACGATCCCACCTATACCGTCGAGGTTGGTGGTGGCCGCTATGCGGATCGCCGTGTCAGTGTCTGGCCGGCAACTTTCCCCTTGCACGCATGAAGCGCTGGGTGGGTTCGCTGTGTTCCCCAGACAGGTATGTAGATTTTTCTGCTTTTCATTGATGCCCGAGTGCCCGCGATGCGTGCGCTCCCACCCCATTGAAGGATGTCGAAATGGCCATTGAATACCACTCGCTCGGCGGGCAGAAGAAGGTCAACGAGATCGTGATGGCCGGCAGCCACGACGCGGCCATCAATTCGGGCGGCATCCGTGCCCGCACCCAGAGCAAATCGATCTATCACCAGGCCAAGTGCGGCGTGCGCATTTTCGATATCCGCATTTCGGGTCAGCGAACCGGCCACGGCGGCGCCAAGCTTTCCGCCTTCCACGGCAAGAACACGCCGGAAATGAAGTCGAAAAACGTGGGCGGAGCCACCCGGAACATCGAGGTCACGCGGATGGTGTTCGGCGATTGGGGCATGGATCTGGACGACATCCTCGACGGCGCGTTCCGTTTCGTCGAGAAGTACCAGGACGAATTCCTGATACTCAAGTTCGACAAGTCAGCCAACTACGAGCTGATCCTGGAGGCTTGCCAGAGCAAGTTGAAAACCCGGCTCTACAAGAAGCCGGGCAATCTGGCCAACCATACCCTCGACGAAATGGGCGGCAAGGTGGTCTGCGGGTTCATGCCTGACGGCTTTTCCAAATTGAGCCAGGCGGGCGCGACGATTGCGGATGGTGCGGCACAAGTCGTCAGTCTCTATCCCCATGGCGTGATGCCCGATCACATCAACGGCCTGGTCTATTACGGTAAGGGCGGAACGGACATCGTGCAGCCGCGGTACTACGCATTCAGCTCCCCAGTGAAGGGTAAGTTCCTCCAGAACATCGACAAGCAGAGGCGCATTCTTGGCGACGCCAACACGGCGCATTACTCGCGTGACGTGCTCCGGATGATGTATTGGACGCAGACCGGCATGGTGCGAAGCATCAAGGGCAGGGACAAGAAGGCCTGGACCACGAGTGGAAAGCAGCAACTGAAGCAGTTGTGGACGGAAGGTGGCTACAACTACATGAGCAATAGCGTTCCGGAGGCCTTTCCCCTGGATTCGCACGCCACGAATTTCCAGATATACCTGCCGAATTTCATCATGGTCGATTTTGCCGACGAGAACAAAGGACAGACGATCTACGATCTGAACCGGCTGAGTCGGGCCGATATCATCCAGTTGAACAGCAGCATCGACAAGCCGGGCAATTCCGTCCAGTTCAACGTGTAAATCAATTCAGGGGCGCTTTCCGCGCCTGGGTGAGTCAGCTTGATTCCTCATCGGACGCGCAGGGATCTTGGAAAGCAGAGCCGCGAGGGTTTGCCTTCCATCTTGGGGCCATGGGACATGCCACCGAAGCCATTGAGCATGGGCGAGTTCAGAGCCATGGATGAGCTGGCACGCGCCCGCCAGCAGCGAGTCGTCAACATGTTCGGCGGTACCGGGCTGAAGTTCGGTACCAGGAGCAAGTTGTCGGTGGCGAAGGAATTACTGTCGAACGACCAAGGACGCCCGGCCCGGCGCATAATTCACCCAATCATTGAGGGAGAGGGAAGCTCATGCCTCCAGCAGCGCGACTTACCGACATGCACGTCTGCCCGATGTTTACCGGGCCGGTGCCACACGTGGGCGGTCCCATTTCCGGTCCGGGTGCGCCCACGGTGCTCATTGGGGGATTGCCTGCCGCTCGGGTGACCGACATGGCCGTCTGCGCCGGGCCACCCGACCTGATCGCCATGGGCTCGTTCAAGGTGCTCATCGCCAACATGCCGGCGGCCCGCATGGGTGACATGACGGCGCATGGCGGGACCATCGTGCTCGGTTGTCCCACGGTGATCATCAGCTGACCGGGGAAAGTCATGGAGACGCCGCTTGCTGCAGTGATCATCGGCCTTGATCGTCGGCGGGCGCCAGGGGGCGGATTGCCATCCCGCGAGCCGGGTGCCAGGCATTTGCCTGGGATGCCGGAGCTCGGCGGGTGAGCCGGTCATCCGCTGGCCGGGTCGGAAGCGGTCGCCACGGCCAGGATCTGTCGCATCGCGTGATGAATACGATGCGGCAGGCAATCGAAGCGCATCAGGCAGGTCGTCTCGACGAAGCCGAGGCCGGCTATCGACGTGCCCTGCAGATGAAGGCGGGCCAACCCGATGCCTTGCATTTCCTGGGAGTCCTGCGTCACCAGCGCGGCGACAGCGATGACGGCGCCCGATTGATCAGGATGGCGCTGCGCGCGGTGCCTGGTCACGCGGAAGCTCACAACAACCTCGGCAACATACAGAAGGAGTCGGGACATCTCGCCGAAGCGGAAGCCTGCTACCGCCGGGCGCTGGCTTGCGTGCCTCATCATCTCGATGCGCTGGGCAATCTGGCCATCGTGCTGGAGGCCCAGCAGCGCCCCACGGAGGCCCTCCGGTTCTATGAAGAGCTGCTGCAACAGGCACCCCGTCTGGGCCGCGCCCACATGCTGATGGGCTTGTTCAAGAGCAGTCATCTGGACGTGATGGAGGACCTGGCCGACGCCGTGGAGTGTTTTCGGGAGGCCTGGCACTGCGACCAGACCGATACGCGTGCCTTGCAGGAGCTGGGGGTGTCGCTGTACGTGCTTGGCCGGCGCGAGGAGGCGCTCGATGTCTACCGCGACTGGTTGTCGCGCGAGCCGAACCATCCCGTGCCGCGCCACATGCTGGCGTCCTGTGGTGGTGGCACGATGCCTGCCCGCGCGGATGACGCCTACGTACGGGAGGTTTTCGACGGGTTTGCGGACAGTTTCGACGAGCAGTTGCTGAACAACCTCGACTATCGTGCGCCGCAAGTGCTGATCGAACACCTGGGCGGCATGCTGGGCCCGCCCGCCGCCCGCCTGGACGTGCTCGATGCCGGTTGTGGCACCGGGTTGTGCGCGCCGCTGGTTCGCCCGTACGCGCGGCGGCTTCATGGTGTCGACCTGTCCGGCAAGATGATCGACAAGGCGCGCAGCCGCGGCGGTTATGACGCGCTGGAGGTCGCCGAACTGGGCCAGTTCCTGGGCAGCGGCAGCGGGTGCTGGGATCTTGTGCTGTCGGCGGACACCCTGATCTATTTCGGTGACCTGCATGAAGTCGTGCAGGCCACCCATGCATCGCTGCGGCCCGGCGGGATACTGGCCTTCACGCTCGAAGTGCTGGAGGGTGACGACGATCGCGTCGAGCTGCATCCCAGCGGCCGCTACCAGCACAGCCGGCGTCACGTGCTGCAGGCGCTGGAGGCGGCGGGGTTCGGCGAAGTGCGGATGGCGGCGCACCCGCTGCGCAAGGAGCTTGGCCGGCCCGTGTCGGGCTGGGTGGTCCTGGCTCGCCGAGGCAACTGAAAGCAAAGGGCCTGCCAGACTGTGCGCCGCAGGACGGGCGCTGACGGGATATTCGCCTCTCCCGGGCTGGACGGGAATATGATAAACATTGGGGATTCGCAAGAACGCAATCGCGGGCTCGCTGGGGGAGATGGGAAATGACGAATCGGATGACACTGAAGTCAGACCTCGGTGACAAGCTGCTGCCTGCCAGTCTGTCTGGTGGCGAGCAGTTGGGGAGGCTGTTTTCCTACCAGTTGAAGCTGATCAGCACGGACAGCGAAGTGAAGCTGCTGCCTCTGCTCGGCAGCTCGATGACGGTCACCTTCGAGTCCGAGGGTTACAAGCGTTATTTCAGCGGCATGGTCTCGGAAATTTCGCAGACCGGGTTCGAAAGCTTCAAGGAAGAGCGATTTGCCGAGTACGCGGTGACGCTGGTGCCGAAGGCGTGGCTGCTGATGCACAAGGTCGATTGCCGCATCTACCTCAAGCAATCGGTGCCCGACATCGTCAAGGCGGTGCTGGCCGAATTCGGCTATGGCGACGTGAAGCTGAGCCTGAGCGGCAATTATCCGGCCCGCGACTATTGCGTGCAGTACCGCGAGGACTACTTCAACTTCATCAGCCGGCTGATGGAGCAGGAAGGTATCTACTACTTCTTTCAGCACACCGATGGCGTGCACACCATGGTGCTGGCCGACTCGCTGGGGGCGCATGCCACCACCAGCGGGTACGCACAACTTCCGTATCGCCCGCAGGCTGGCGGAAGCCGCGCGGCGCTGGAGGTCTCGATCACCGACTTTTCCTCGGCCCGATCGGTGCAGACGACCAAGTATTCGCTGACCGATTACGACCCGATGAAGCCGAAGACTTCGCTGCTCGGGGAGGAAACGATCAGCAACGCCGACGAAAACCACTCCGTCAACGGACTGGAGTCGTTCGACTTCCCCGGCGACCACGAGACCAGCGACGCGGGCAAGCACTACGCCCAGGTACGTCTCGAATCGATCAACGTGGCCCAGTCGCTGTGCTCGGGCTCGACCAACGCGCCGGGACTGTTGACTGGCGCGCTGTTCAAGCTGACCAAGTTCCCCCGTGCCGAACTGAACCAGGAATACCTGGTCACCGGATCGACCGTGCACATCGAGAACGCCGCGCGCACCTCCGGCGGGTCGGATGGCGAGCTGTTCTTCTGCAACTTCTCGGTGATCAGCAGCCGCCAGCCGTTCCGCACCATGCAGACGGCGATCAAGCCGATGGTCGTCGGCCTGCAGACCGCCGTGGTGTCGGGAAGCGACAAGGCCGAAGACATCTCGGTGGACAAGTACGGCCGCATCCAGGTGACGTTCCACTGGAACAAGTCGGACAAGAAGAATGCCCACATTTCCTGCCCGGTCAGGGTGGCATCGTCCTGGGCCGGCAAGAACTGGGGCGCCGTGCACATTCCCCGGGTCGGGCAGGAAGTGGTGGTCAGCTTCCTCGAAGGCGACCCGGATCGCCCGCTGGTGATCGGCAGCGTCTACAACGCCGACAACCTGCCGCCTTACGCGCTGCCCGACAACAAGACCCAGAGCGGCGTGAAGAGCCGCAGCCATGAAGGCGGTGGCGCGGACGACTTCAACGAAATCCGCTTCGAGGACAAGAAGGGCAGCGAGGAGCTGTTCCTGCACGCGCAGAAGGACATGCGCGAGGAAGTGGAGAACGATCATTTCGTGCAGATCGACCACGACGAGAAGATCACCATCAAAAACGACCAGACCGAGGACATCACCGGCAATCGCACGGCGACGGTGGGCAAGGACGACAAGCTGGACGTCAAGCAGAACGGCACCACCACGATCGGCCAGAAGTTCAAGCTCGATGCGGGCACGGAGATCGAGCTGGTCACGGGTGCTTCGAGCATCGTCATGAAGAGCGACGGCTCGATCACGATCAAGGGCGTCAACATCACGCTCGACGGCAGCATGAAGATCGCCGCCAAGGCTGGCGTCAACATGGACCTCGGCGCAGGCGTGTCGCTGAAGGCCCATTCCGACGCGCAGGTCGAAGTGGCCGGCGGCGCCATGACGACGGTCAAGGGCCCGATGCTGATGCTCAAGGGCGACGCGATGGCGCAGATGTCCGGCGGCATCATCATGATTGGCTAGGTTGGAGAGCACGTCGATGTCATCAGTCATGCAAGCATCCGTCCAGATGGAATTGTCCGAGCCGGCCAGTGCGTTGCTCACCCCCGACATGACCGCACAGGCCGCCGTGCAGGCGCTGGTGGCGGCCGGGCAGGTGCAGGATGCGCTGAAACTGCTGGCCCGGATGCTGCCCAAGCGCTACGCCGTGGCCTGGCTGTGCCAATGCGCACGCGACCAGGTGCTGGACCCGGAAGACAAGGCCGGTGCCTCGCTGGCCGAGAAGTGGGTGCGTGAGCCGAACGAAAGCAATCGGCGCGCAGCCTTCGAGTTCGCCAATGCGGGTGGCTACAAGTCGGCTGGCGCCTGGGTGGCTGCGGCGGCGGGCTGGTCGGGCGGCAGTCTGGCGCCGGCTTCGCAGGAAACCCCGGTGCCCCCGGCCGACCATCTCACGGCCTGCGCCGTCGTGGCGGCGATCAACATGCTGGCTGCCTTGGTGAACGAGAAATTCGAAAGCCGTCGTGCCGCCTTCATCGAGCCGGCGATGAACCTGTTGAACGGAGTCGCCGGCGCCACCTGAGGCACCGCAGGGCGAGCCAGGGAAAGAGGGTCGAGCCGACATGACCTTGCCCGGCGTGGCGGGGGGCGATACGATTGTGGACGGCAGATTTTTCGTGAGTTGCCGGCTGTCGTGGCCGGTCGCGCGTCGGTTTCCCGGTACGTGGTTCGCAGCTTCGGGCGCCACGGTGGTGCTCGGCTCGGGGCGGGAATGGAAGGGGGGAGGGGCAGGATGCTCGGTCGTGGATGTGGAAGTCCCAGTGCCAAATCTGGTTGTGAACCCGGTTCACGGCCTTGCCACGATCAGTCGCTGGTCTTCATGTGGGTTCGAAACCTGGTTCACTGCATGAGCCGTGATGATGCGTTCGTCACCGCCGTGCCGATCTGACAGTTGCTGGGGAAATACGCGTGCCGATGTCGCAGAGCCTGATCCTTGCAGTCGCTGGCCGTCAGGCTGCCCAGTTCGGCAGCCGAAGCAGCAAGGCGTTCGAGGGGGCGGGTGGAAGCATCGGACGTTCCGAGGATTGCGATTGGGTGCTCAGTGCATCCGGCGTGTCGCGTGTCCACGCGATGATCCGCTTCCTCAACGGCATGTATTTCATCGAGGATCGCAGCACCAACGGCATGCTGCTCAATGATGCGCCGCTGATCAAGGGCGATCCCTCGGCGTTGAAGAACGGCGACCGCCTGCTGATCGATACCTTCGAGGTCGAAGTGCGCCTGCAGGACGCGGGCAGCTCCACCGCGTTGCCTGATTTGTCCCCGCCGCCTTCGGCGCCATCCATTCCGGCGGGGTCCATCCCTGCGGGGGCGCTCGACCCGCTGGATTTCGGCTTGCTCGATATCGCTCCCCAGGCGCCTGCGTATCCGCCGGCGATGGGCGGCGGCATTCCGCTCGACGCCGACCTGATTCCCGGCGCCGTGTCACCCGCGTCGGGGGGCGAGCTTGATCCGTTGAGTTTTCTGGGTTCATCGGAGAGCACCTCCGGCCTGCTTTCCGGCGCCACCACCGGCAATGCCAGTTCGAGCTGGAACCACTCGTCCAGCACGGAAGATTTCTTCCATCCGCCGATGACGACCGAGCAACGGCAGTCCACCGCGAACGCGTTGCCGGAGAACTGGGACCTGACCATGGGCGACTTTTCGTCGCCGCCAAGTCCGGCCCCGGCGCCGGTCATGCCGCCACCCGCGCCGGTGGCGCCGCCTCCGGTGGTCGCTCCGCCGGCTCATGCGCCGGCGGTGGCAACGTACATGCCGCCTCCGGTGGCTTCGACGGCCTTGCCCACGGATGTCGACCAGATCTTCCGGGTCGTCGTCGATGGCGTGATGGACGTGCTGCGCGCGCGGGCGGAGATCAAGAACACGTTCCGCCTGCCGGTCACGATCATCCAGCGTTCCGAGAACAACCCGCTGAAGTTCGCGCCCAATCCGGAGGATGCGCTGGCCAAGATCATGGCGCCCTCGAACGGCGCCTTCATGTCGGGGACAGCGGCCTTCGAAGATGCCTTCGATGACATTCGTTGCCACCAGATGGCCATGCTCGCCGGCGTCCGCGCCGCGTTCGAATCCCTGCTGGTGCATTTCAGCCCGGATCGCTTCGAACAGGAAACCGATGGCGCGAAGCGGTCGGCATTCGCCGGCAAGGGCAAGTACTGGGAAAAGTACCGCGAACACTTCGAAGGTCTCTCGCGTGATCCCGACGAATGCTTCCGGCGCCTGTTCGGCGACGAGTTTGCACGGGCTTATGAAGAACAGTTGTCACGCCTGAAGTCGGCGCGGAGAATGCAAAAGGCACATCACTAGCGGCGCCGGGGGGCATTGCAGGTCGCAGATCGAAGGACGGATTCAGGGGACGTGCCGGCACGCTGATGGCCGGCACCGACACACCCGGCAATGCCGTCGGGGACTCACAGGGGCAGGTGCGACGCATGACGGATATGAACAAGGTCGTCTGGAGCGAGGGACTCTTCCTTCGGCCCCAGCATCTGCAGCAGCAGGAACGCTATCTCGAGCGCTTCGTGGAACTGCGCGCCGGCAGTCTGCGCCCTTACACCTGGGGCTTTTCGGAACTGGAACTGGAGACCGATCTGCTGGCGATCGGCAAACTCGGGATCAAGCGCGCCCGTGGCGTGTTCCCCGATGGCACGCCGTTCTGCATGCCCGCGGACGATCCGCTGCCGCTGGCGCTGGAGGTGGATGGCAACTGGCGCGACCAGACGGTGTTCCTGACCTTGCCGTTGCGCTCGCCGGCACAACCGGACAGCGGGCGCCCCGAGGCACCTGCCGAAAAGCTGTTCCGTTTCCGGGTGCGTGAAACCGAGGTGCGCGACGCCTCGGGCAGCGTCGACGGGATGACGGCGCTGGAGGTGGGCGGGCTCAACAGCCGGCTGTTGCCGCAATCGCAACCGCTGGAGGGCCTGGCCCAGATTCCCGTCGCGCGGATCGTGGAGTGTCGTTCCGACCGGCGGGTGATCCTCGAAGAGGCGTTCATGCCGACGGCGCTGAGCTGCCATGCCGCACCGAAGCTCACCACCTTCCTCACCGAACTGCTTGGCCTGCTGCACCAGCGTGGCGAGGCGCTGGCCAGCCGCGTTGCGGTGACCGACCGCGGCGGCGCCGCCGAGATCGCCGACTTCCTGTTGCTGCAGGTGGTCAACCGCTACCAGCCACTGATCGCCCATCTTGCCGCCGCGCCGATCCTGCACCCGGAGGACTTCTACCGGGTGCTGACCGAGATGGCCGGCGAGTTGTGCACGTTCACCGCGCCGGGCAAGCGGCCGCCGGCATTTCCGCCGTATCGGCACGAGGCGCTGTACGAGAGTTTCGAGCCGCTGATCCAGGCCCTGCGCAGCAGCCTGAGCGCGGTGATGGAGCAGACGGCGATTCCGATTCCGCTGCAGCAGCGCAAGTTCGGCGTGTGGGTGGCCGTGGTGCCCGATCTCAGCCTGGTCGACAGCGCCGCGTTCGTGCTGGCGGCCAAGGCGGACATGAAGTCCGAAGACCTGCGCCGGCAGTTGCCCGCGCAGTCGAAGATCGGTCCGGTGGAAAAGATCCGCGACCTGGTGAACCTGCAGCTCCCCGGCATCCCGGTGGCGCCGATGCCGGTCGCGCCGCGCCAGATTCCCTACAACTCCGGCTACCTGTATTTCGAGTTCGACAAGAATTCGCCGATGTGGCGGGCCTTGAAGACGTCGGGCGGCATCGCCTTCCATTTCGGTGGCGAGTTCGCCGGTCTCGACTTGCAACTGTGGGCGATCAGAGGTTGAGCGCATGAACAGCAACGGTCCCCATGACGACGATCCCATGCGCGATGCGACGGTGGTCCGTCCGCGCGGAGCGCCGCCGGCGCCCATGCCCGCCCCGCCACCGACTGCAGCGCCCGTCGCACCCGCGGCAGCTGCGCGCGGCCCGGTGTCGCGCGCCGAGATGGCCCCTCCGGCCGCGATCAGCGACTTTCTGGGCGGCGGTCTCAACGCCCTGGTGCAGGCCGCCAGCCCGCTGCTGCTGCTGGCCGTGCAGTTGCGCAACAGCGTGTCACAACCCGACGCAGCTCATCTGCGCGAGCAGGTGATTGCCCAGGTCCGTCAGTTCGAAAGCAACGCGCAGGCCGCCGGCATCGCCGCCCAGACCATCACCGCGGCGCGCTATGTGCTGTGCTCGACGCTGGACGAATCGGTGATGAACACGCCGTGGGGGCAGCAGAGCGGTTGGGCGGCGAAGACGCTGCTGGTGGTCTTCCATGGCGAGTCGTACGGTGGCGAGAAATTCTTCATCATCCTCGACCGGCTGTGTGCCGATTTCTCGAAGCACATCGACCTGATCGAGCTGATGTACATCTGCCTGGCGCTCGGCTTCGGCGGGCGCTACCAGATCGAAGCCGATGGTCGCGCCAGGCTGGCCGACATCCAGGAAGAGCTGTACCGCCGGATCAAGGCGCAGCGCCCGCCCGCGGCAGAGGAACTGGCGCCGCACTGGAAGGGCATCGAGGATCGGCGCAATCCGCTGGTGCGCCACGTTCCGCTTTGGGTGATCCTGGCCGCAGGCGCCTGCCTGCTGCTGGGCGCCTTCCTGTATTTCTTCACGCGGTTGAACGAACTGTCGTCACCGGTCAGCGCGCAGGTTGTGCAGATCGGCCTGAAAACCGCGGTGCCGCCGGACGACGCGCAGCGTCGCCAGGCCCAGCCCAAGGTCGAGCGCAAGAGCCTGAAGCAGTTGCTGGCGCCGGAGGAGCAGGCTGGCGCCCTGACGGTGGACGAGAAGCCGGACGGTTCGGCGCTGGTCCGCCTCAATGCCGCCGCGATGTTCGCATCCGGCGGCACCGAGGTGGCCGACAAGCAGGTTCCGATGCTGCATGCGATCACCGCCGCACTGAACCAGGTTCCCGGGCGGGTCGTCGTGGTGGGCCACACCGATGACCAGCCGGTGCACTCGCTGCGCTTCAAGGACAACTACGCGTTGTCCGCCGAGCGCGCAAGGTCGGTGCTGCAGATACTCGGCGAGGGCATCGACAACAGCGGGCGGCTGGAATCCAGCGGCGCGGGTTCCTCGCAACCGATCGCACTGCCGCCCGACCTGCCGGCCAATCGCGCGCGCAATCGGCGCGTCGAAATTCTCTACAGCCCGGAGGACTGAACATCGTGGGCAAGCTTCTTGCGTTGTTCAAATCCCGCCTGTTCATCACCCTCGTCGGCTTGCTGCTGCTGTCGTTGCTGATCTGGTTCGGCGGCCCCTACCTCGGCTTCGGCGAGTCGCAGCCGCTGGCCAGCCCGGTGGTCCGCTTGCTGGTGATCATCGTGATCGTGGTGATCTGGGCGGTCTGGTTGCAGCTGCAACAGATGCGCGTGCGCGGCAAGGCCAGGCAGATGGCCAGCGACCTGAGCGATCAGGGCACCGCCCAGGCCGGCGGCGAGCGTGACGACCGCTCCGCCAACGAGCGGGCGCAGTTGCAGAACCGCTTCCAGGAGGCGGTGGAAACCCTGCGCAAGAATCGCAGCGGCGGAACCAATCTCTACGCGCTGCCCTGGTATGTGGTGATCGGGCCGCCGGGGTCCGGCAAGAGCACGCTGCTGCAGAACTCGGGCCTCAACTTTCCGCTGTCGAACAAGTTCGGCAAGGAAGCGATCCGCGGCGTCGGCGGTACGCGCAACTGTGACTGGTGGTTCACCGACGAGGCGGTATTCCTCGACACCGCCGGTCGCTATACCACCCAGGACTCCGACCGCGGCGCCGATGCTTCGGCCTGGACCGAGTTCCTCAACCTGTTGCGCAAGTACCGCAAGCGCCGCCCGATCAACGGCGTGATCGTGGCGATGAGCCTGTCCGACCTGCTGACCCTGGATGCGAATGGCCGCCAGCAGCACATCCAGGCGGTTCGCCAGCGCCTGGACGAACTGGCCAAGCACCTGCGCATCGGCGTGCCGGCCTATCTGGTGTTCACCAAGTGCGACCTGGTCGCCGGCTTCACCGAGTTCTTCGACGACCTCAATCCCGAGTTGCGCAGCCAAGTCTGGGGCATGTCGTTCGCGGTCGACAAGACCATGGACGGCAGCGCGGCGAAGCAGTTCCTCGAAGAATTCAACCTGCTGCTGGATCGGCTCAACACGCGCATCCTCGATCGGCTCCACGGCGAACGCGATCGCACCCGGCGCGCAGCCATCCTGTCGTTCCCGCAGCAGCTCGGCGCTCTGCGCGACATCACGCGGCAGTTCGTCGAAGGCGTGTTCACCGGACATCAGTACGACGCGCCGTTGCTGCTGCGTGGTGCCTACTTCACTTCGGGCACGCAGGAAGGCACGCCGATCGATCGCATGATGGGCGCGGTGGCGCGCACTTTCGGGCTGGATGCCTCGCGCCTGCACGTGCCTGGCGCCCAGAGCCGCACCTTCTTCGTCGAGCGCCTGCTTCGGGACGTGCTGTTCAAGGAATCCGGCTTTGCCGGCACCAATCCGAAGCTGGAGCGCCAGAAGACCCTGCTGCAGGCGGCCGCGTACATCGGCGTGCTGCTGGCCTGCGGCCTGCTGATCCTCGGCCTGGCCAGCAGCTACCGGCGCAACGGCGCCTACCTGGGCCAGGTGCAGGCGGCATTGCAGAAGTATCCGGCGCAGAGCGACGCGTCGCTGGCACCGAACCAGCAGGCCTATTTCGCGATGGTGCTGGAGCGGCTGGAGTCGCTGTCCAGCGCGGTGGATGTCGCCGAGCAGCACAAGGGCGACGTGCCGCTGTCGATGCGTTTCGGCCTGTACCAGGGCAATGCGGTCGGCGACGAAGTGCGTGACGCGTACTATCGCGAGCTGAACGCGCTGCTGCTGCCTGGCGTGGCCTCGCAGTTCCGGGCCGGCCTGGCCGCGAATGCGGGCGACCCCCAGATGCTCTACTACTACCTCAAGGGCTACCTGATGCTGGGCCAGCCCGAGCATCTGGATCACGACCAGATCGTGGCGCTGGCGGCGATCGAATGGCGGCGACTGTTCCCGTCCGATCCCGTGCTGCAGAAGGCGCTGACCAAGCACTTCGACGCGCTGGTCGGACACGAGGGGCGGCTGCGCGCGCTGAACCTGGATGCCAGCCTGGTGGAACAGGCGCGCAACACGCTGCGCACCGCGGATCTGGCCACGCTGATCTACGGCAACATCAAGTTGAATGCGGACAGCGGTGCGTATCCGCCGCTGCGACTGGACAAGGAGCTGGGGCTGCTCGGCAACGTCTACCGGCGCAAGAGCGGTGCGCCGCTTTCGGAACCGTTGCCGGCGCTGTTCACGCAACCGGTGTTCAAGGATGAAGTCGACAAGGGCATCGATCAGGCGGTCACGCAGTTCGCCGCCGATGACTGGGTATTCGGCGCCACCAAGATCGATTCGTTGCAGAAGGCCCGGCTCGCCCAGCAGGTGCTGGCACTCTACGAGCAGGACTACATCAAGGCCTGGGATGACATCCTGGCGGATCTGGAGCTGCAGCCGATCGGCAACATCCAGGATGCCAGCACGATCGCGGCCAAGCTGGCCGGCCCCAACTCGCCGATGAAGCTGCTGCTGAAGGTGGTGAGCGACAACACCCACGACCTGATGCGCGCACCGCCCGCCGATGCGAAGGACAAGGCCGAGGACGTGGCCAAGAAGCTGGCCCAGAAGAAGGCGACCCAGTCCGCCCTGGCGCGCGCGCTCGCCCAGGCCGGTGCCGGGACCGCCACGCCGGGTGACGATGCGGCAGCCGCCAAGCCGGGGCAGGTGATCAGCGACCACTTCGAGCAGATCAACAAGTTGAGCGAAGGTGGCCCGGGCGCCGCGCCGATCGATCAGACGCTCAAGGTGCTCGACGATCTCAGCAAGACCTTGCTGACCATGGGCGATTTCAGCTCGGCCGCGGGCCAGCCCAATCCGCAACTGCTGATGGCGCAGCAGGCGGCCGGCCAGCTGCCGGCGCCCGCTTCGGGCTGGTTTGCGGCGCTGACCGGCAAGAGCCAGGCGCTGGTGGCCAGCGGCACCAAGGGTGCTCTCGACGATCAGTACCAGCAGATGGTGGCCAAGGATTGCGCCGACTACACCCGCGGGCGCTACCCGTTCTCGCCGTCCAGCAACAACGATATCCCGCTGCAGAACTTCGGCGAGATGTTCGGCTATGGCGGGCGCTTCGACGGTTTCTACAACCAGACCGTGGGCAAGCTGATCGATGCCAGCGGCCGCAACTGGCAGTGGAAGACCGGCCCGGGCGCGATCAGTGGTTCGGCCGGCATGCTGGCGCAATTGCAGGGTGCCGACCGGATCAAGCAGATGTTCTTCCGCAGCGGCAACATGCCCGAGGTCGACTTCACGCTGCTCGCGCCGGTGCTCGACGCCGGCATCGGCAAGCTGGTGATCGAGGTTGATGGCCAGAAATACGAATACCAGTCCGGAGGCTCGACCATGGCCACCATGAAGTGGCCGGGACCCACGCCGGGTCATGTCTCGATCTCCGCCTACGACACCGCGGGGACCCTGCTGACCACCTTCGACTATCGCGGCGACTGGGCGTTCTTCCGGGCGCTGCAGGCGGCGAATCTGCAGAAGCAGTCCGATCTGCGTTTCGTGGCCAGTTTCAACTTCGGTGGCCATGTCGCCAAGGTGACGGTCCAGGCCAACAATCTGAAAAACCCCTTCCTGAGCAACGCGCTGTCCAGTTTCCGGTGCGGGGGCTAGACGCATGCCGACTTCCGTCGCGGGCTTTTTCGGAAAGCTGCCTTGCGCGGGAGACTTCGTGCAGCGCCGGCTGCCATCGGCTTTCGTCGATGTCTGGGACAGGCATTTCGAAGAGGCGGTGGCGGCCAGCCGTGCCGAACTGGGCGGCGGCTGGCATGACGCCTACCACGCCAGTCCGGTGTGGCGCTTTCTTTTCGCCCCGGGAGTGTGCGGTGATTCCGCCTGGTTCGGGATCATGGGGCCTGGCGTGGATCGGGTGGGGCGCTGCTTCCCGATGGTCATCGCCGCTCCGCTCGGCGCGGACATCGCATCCGGCACCCGCGCGCTGACCGAGGCGAAAGCCTGGTCCGACGCGGCCGAGCAGGTGCACACCACGGCGCAGTGCGACGCCCGCATCGGCGTGGAGGCGTTCGACGAGCAGGTGGCTGCCCTGGGTGACCCGCTGGCGAGGGCGTCGTCGCCGGCCGCCACGTCGCTGCGCGACGTCGACTGGAATCGCGCGACACACTGGCGCCTGCCCCTCGGCGGGGCCTCCTCGCCGGAGCCGTTCCTGGGCGAAGTGTGGGAGCGTCTGGCCGCCGTCCCGGGTCCGTGGTGCCTGTGGTGGACGGCAGGTAGCGAACGTGTTCCGGCGTGTGTGCTGGCCACCCGCGGATTGCCGGCGGCATCCGCCTACGTGACCTTCCTGGATGCGCAACACGGCACCGCGGCGTGGCAATCGCCGATGGCTTTCGAACGATCGGCGCCGCGCGCGGTACCGATGCCGGAACGCGCGGACAGCCTGCTCGACGACCTCATGGCGGCAGCGCCGGCCGCCCCGGTGTCGGCTGCCGCGGCGTCGGCCATCCCGGTGTCGGCCATGCCGCCACCACCATCGACACCTTCCGGCGCATGGCTGCCTGATGATCCGGATCTGCTGGCCGATCTCGTCGGGACGTCCGAAGTGGCGACCTTGGCACCGCCGGTCCCGTTGGTTGCCCCGATGGCTCAGGCAACGTCAGCCGGGGAGGGGGACGTCGTCGCGGCCGTCACCGTGGTGGAACGAACAGACTGCGGACTGACCGTGCTGTCGGCCGAGGTCGGCATGGCCGATCCACGCCAGCGCGCGGTCGGCGAGGTGTCCGGAATCATCCGCACGATGTCGTGCAGCGACCTGATCGGCGGCATGCATTCGCTGCGCAGGCAGTTGTTGATGCTCAATCCGCCGTTGCGTCGGGCCAGCGAGGACCTGATCGACCCGGTGCTGGAGGACTGCGCGGTGATCGCCGCCCACGTGGTCGCGGGTCAGGCCGGCTTGCTGCGGATTGGCGCCGCAGGCGCCTGGCACTGGCGCCATGGACGCGCGCAGCCCCTGTTCGCGCAGGCCGACGATCCCCTGCCCGGTGGCGCGGACGACGGTGAATTCGACGACCTGTTGTTCAGCAGCGCGGCGCCCGCTGCTCCCGGGCTGGGCGCGTCGGAGCAGCCCCTGTGCGGAGAGGTTCGCTGCGAGCTCGTCGCGGGGGATCGCCTGATGCTGATGGCGGGCGAGTCCTTGTTGCACCTGTCACCGGACGTCGTGGCCAGCCATCTCGCGCTGCCCGTCGACGAAGCACGCCTGCGGCTGGCGAATGCCGCGGGACTGGGCGTGGATGCGGCAAGGTGGCCGCTGACGATCATCGAGGTTGGTGCATGATGACCCGCTATGTTTCGGCCGGACGCACGGTGACCGGAAAGGTGCGCAAGCACAACGAAGACTCCATTCTCGTGCGCGACGAAGTCGGCCTGTGGGTTGTCGCCGATGGACTGGGCGGCCATTCGGCAGGCGACTACGCCAGCTCGATGATCGTCGAACGCCTCGGTGCCTTGCCCCGTTCCGGCAGCGCCCTGGACTTCATCGAAGCGATCGAGGACACGCTCTCCCAGGTCAATGCCGAACTGTTGCAGACCGCCGCCACGCGAGGGGTCGACCTGATCGGCTCCACCGTCGTGGTGCTGGTGCATGACGGCGACTACATGCTGTGCGGATGGGTGGGAGACAGCCGCGTCTACTGTTTCGAGGATGGCCAGCTGCGTCAGATCACCCGCGATCACGTGCATGGCGGCGATGACGATGTCACCCATTTTGGCGCCCCTGCGGCGCCGGCTCAGGCGGGTTCGGGCGTCCTCACGCGTGCGGTGGGTGCGGAGGAACACCTGTTCGTCGACTGGGTCGTCGCGGGCAATCGGCCCGGCATGGGCTTCGTGCTTTGCTCTGACGGCATCAACAAGGAAATGTCCGATGCCGAACTCGACGACGAATGCCGTCGCCACCCACAACCGCAGGATCTCGTCGCCAGCCTGTTCGACCTGGCGATGAGCCGCGCCGGACGGGACAACATCTCGGCCGTCGTCGTTCGCATCCAAGAATGAAGAAAACCTCCCACTCATGAATTCCATAGCCGAACTGGTCTCCGCCTACCAGGCCGACAAGCTCAAGCTCGCCGCCCTGTTCGACGCACTCGGTGCGCGCGGGGCCGTGTCCGAGGCGCAACACCATGCCGAACAGGAGTGGCTCGAACAGCAGCGCGATGCCGGCGCGCTCGATCCGATGGTGGCCAAGGCCCTGTTGGCCAAGCTGGCGTCCGTACAGGCTTCCCCGGCAGGCGTGTCGCATGACGATGACGTCACCCAGGTAAAGCCCGCCACGCAGCGCCCCGCGCCGATCGCTCCGGCGGCTCCGCCGACCGGAGCCGGCAGTGATGACGCGACCCGGGTGCAGCCCACATCCCGTCCGCCAGCCCCGCCGCTGGATGATGTCACCGTGGTCAAGCCCACCTCGCGTCCGGTCCAACCGCCGGCGGCGGACGACGAAGCCACCATGGTGAAACCGGCCTCGGCCGCACCACGGGAACCGACCGAAGGGCAGACCGTCGGCGCGACCGGCACGCAAGGCACCCGGCAGGGGATGACTGGCACCAGTTCCAGCATGAGCAGCTCCAGCTGGAACCACATCGCCGAAGGCGATGCGTCCGACTTCGTCACCGTCGGTTCGCTGCTGAAGGGACGTTTCTACCTCGAGAAGGAGATCGGCCGCGGCGGCATGGGCGTGGTGTTCAAGGCCCGCGACGAGCGCAAGGTGGAAGCCCGTGACCGCGACCCCTACGTCGCCGTCAAGATCCTTAACGACGAATTTCGCCGCCATCCCGACTCGCTGATCTCGTTGCAGCGCGAGTCGCGCCGCTCGCAACAGCTGGCGCACGACAACATCGTGCGCGTCTACGACTTCGACAAGGACCGCACCATCGTCTTCATGACGATGGAGTATGTCGACGGCTCCGATCTCAAGCAGTTGATCCGCGAGAAGGCCTACAACGGCATGCCGCTGGCGCAAGCCCGGCCGCTGATCGAAGGCATGGCGCGGGCGCTCACGCGCGCCCACTCGGCCGGCGTGGTCCATTCGGACTTCAAGCCGGCCAACGTCATGGTCACCCGCGAAGGCGTGCCGAAGGTATTCGACTTCGGCATTGCCCGCGCCGGCAAGCACATGGGCGATGCCGTCGGCGAACAGACCGTGTTCGACGCCGGTACGCTGGGCGCGCTTACCCCCGCCTACGCCAGCCTGGAGATGATCCGGGGTGAAGACCCGGTGCCCGGCGATGACGTCTACGCACTGGGTTGCGTGACGTTCGAACTGCTCACCGGCAAGCATCCGTATGACAAGGCCAGCGCCGAAGTGGCGATGAAGGAAGGCCGCAAGCCGCCACCGGTGAAGGGGCTGACCAAGCATCAGTACAAGACGCTCTGCGCCAGCGTGGCCTTCACCAAGGCGCAGCGCCTGAAGAGCGCCAACGAGCTGATCGAAGGCCTGCGCGACGTGGGCGCGCGCGAACGCGCACTGCCATACCTGCTGTACGGCGTGCCGGCCATTCTGATCATTGCCGGCGGCGCCTGGGCATGGACGACCTACCAGCGCAATCATCATCTGGCCGAGGTGATCGCCCGTTTCACCATGACGCGCGCCGACCACTACGCGGATGAAGGCCAGGCCCTGCAGGCCCTCGACACCCTGAACGACGACGACCGCAAGCGTACGATCATCGATCAGGGCGAATTGATCCAGAGCTACCTGCTCGGCCGCATCGACGCCTACTGGAATCCGGCCAGGGACCGTTACGACTATGCCGGCACCCAGAAGGTGTTCAAGCTGCGCGACGACCTCAAGCTCTACTCGCCAGCGCTGGATATCAAGCGCACCGAGGTGGAGAAGCAGCGCAACGACCTGCTCAACTCGCTCGACACCAAGCTGACCGACCAGATCAGCGCCGACGCGATTTTCGAGAACCAGCCGGACAACGTCGTCACCACGCTGACCCGCATCCGCGCGATCGATCCGAACAGTGCCCTGCTGAAGAATGCCGAGCTGGAGTTGAAGTACGACACCGCCATCGGCAAGTCGATCGACGCAGGGCGTGTCGACGAGGCAACCGTCGAACTCAAGCTGGCAAGCAGCCTGTTCCCCGATTCGGCGAGACTGAAGCAGCGCAGCGCGCAGCTCGACGAAATCGGCAAGGCGCTGGCGGCGCAACGGCTGCAGGAGCAGAAGGCGCAGGCGCTGCAACAGCAGCGGGAGCAGGGCTTGCAGACGCTCACCGGCTTGCTGGACCAGCCGGTCAGCGCCGATGACTGGCGGGCCAAGGTGGCCACGGCCTATCACGATGCGGCCAGCCTGCTGGGAGATGATCCGCGACTGGCGGCGCAGACGGCACGGCTGAAGGATGTTCTGGAAGCCCAGGCAAAGGAAAGGCAAGGCGCGGGCGACCTGCCGGGTGCGATCAGCATTGCCGGCTTCGGCATCGATCTGTTCCCGGGCGACTCCAGCTTGTCGGCGACGCGGCAGGCCTTGCTGGAACAGCAGAACCAATTGGCGCAGAAGGCCGCCAGTGAAGCACAACGCACCGCGTTGGCGAAGAGCCGGGTAACCGACCTGCTCGCCAGCCCCCAGGCCACGGTGGTCTGGTTGCAGGACGTCAGGAGCGCCCTGAATACCGCACGCACCCAGATCGGCGCCGATTCTCCGGACTACGCGGCAGTGAAGGCCCAGGCCGATGCCGGCCTGATCAAGCTGGCGCGCGACCAGATCGCCGGTGGCAACCTGGATGCGGCCGAGCGGGTCGCCCAAGCCGGCCAGCAGATCGATCCCGCGGAAGCCGGCTTCGCCAGGGTGCTGGCCGACGTGGCCGCTTCCCGTTCGGCGGCGCAGCAGAAGACCTTGCAGCAACAGGCACAGGCACTTGCCGACGCACGCACTGCGCTGGCCAGCCTGGGTGCGAAGCCGACGCTGACACCGGACTGGCAGCGTGACGTGGCCACCGCGATGGCCACGCTCGGCGCCGACAAGTCTCCCGAAACCGAACGGGCGGTCAACGCGCTGGGTGCGGCCATCGCGGCGGAAGCCGCGCGGCTGGCTGATCCACAGCACCTGCCGCAGGCAAGGATCGCGGTCGATTTCGGCCTGAAGTACGTACCGAAATCGGCTGAGCTGATCGCGCAGGGCGCGGCACTGGACACGCTGCAGCAGCAGTTGCAGGCGAAGGCCGCACAGGAAGGCGCCGACGCCGAAGTCAAGTCGCGTATCGAGTCGATGAAGAGCGCGGTGGCCGCCGGCGACGTCAGCAAGGCAAGCCAGTCGCTGGCACGGATCAAGACCCTGCAGCCTGACAATCCCTTCCTCCAGACCGAGGGACCGAAGCTGCTGGCCGACGCCTATCTGGGCCAGGCCGAGGACGCTTTCCAGAAGGGGCGCTACCAGCGTGCGTCCGATGTTCTCGGGCAGGGCCTGGGAGCACTCGGCAACAACGCGAACTTGCGCGCGGCAAAGGCCCGCTACGATGTGGTCGCCGCCATCATGGCCGCCTCGAAGCAGCCACTGGGCAGTGCCGAGTACGCGCAGTTGCAGAAGCAACTGGACAGCGTGCGCAGAAATGACGCCACCGAACTGGGCAAGCTGGAAACGAGCATGAAGGCGCGAGGCCAGCTGACTGCCCGGTCACTCGCCGAGCAGCTCGACAAGCTGAAGCGCGCCGCTGCGGCAGCACCCGCCCCGCAGGTGACGGCACCGGTATCGACGCCGGTGACCGAGACGCCGGCGCCGACGCCGGGGCGGCCGCCCGTGACGACCGGAAAGACCGGCACGACACCGGTGGTGCAACCCGCGCCCAGCGGAGGCGTGGCTGCGGTGGGTGGTCCCGATCCCTGCGCGAAGCCGGGCTTGGCAGGCAAGGGCAAGTTCTGTTCGGATGCCATCAATGGCGGGCGCGGGCCATTGTTGGTGGTTGTGCCCGGCGTGAATGGCGGCAAGGCTTACGCCATCTCGCGTGCGGAAATCTCGATCAACGAGTTCAACCAGTTCTGCCGCGCCAGCGGCAAGTGCGCGGCGGTGTCGGTGGCCGACAAGGATCTTGGCAACGCGCCGATAAGCAACATCAGCCTGGATCAGGCGCGTGCCTACGCGCGCTGGCTCAGTGACCTCAGCGGCGGATTCACCTATCGCCTGCCGACCGACGCGGAATGGCTGCACGCGGCGAAAGGCGGTGGTGGCTGGAAGCAGGCCGAGGACAGCAACTGCATCCTTCCCTCGGCCGGCGGCGGTGATGGTGGCGGCGCTGCGGTGTCCCCGCGTGGCCGCTCACGCAACCCCTGGGGCCTGGTCAATTCGACCGGCAATGTGTGGGAATGGGTGGTGAGCGGCGGCAGCGTGATGGTGCGTGGCGGCAGCTACAGCAGCTACTGGTCGGATTGCAGCGTTGATTCCAGCCGTGTCGATGGCGGTTCGCCGCAACGGGACGTGGGTTTCCGGATACTGAGGGAGCTGAAATGACCGAACGCGAAGCTGCCATCAACCGGGATCTGCGCGCGCTGGATGACGCCCACCGGCTTGGCCGGATTTCCCGTGTGGAATATCGCAACCGTCGCCGTCGCGTATTGCAGTCCTTGTCGGACGGCGGTGGCGTGGTTACGGCGCGCAAGGCGCTGGTGCCGCCGGGAAGCGTCAGGGCGTCGCGCTCCGGTGATCCGGCCGCGGCGAGCGTCAGTGATGCTTCCGCTGACGCCGGACGAGCACTCGCCTCGCTGGTTTCGATGCGGCCGACGCTGTCCAGGAAGATGCTGCTGATCCTGATTGCCGCGGCCGTTCTCGTGGTGGTGGCTGGCTGGCTGATGCTGCGTCACTGATTGCCTGCCATGGCAGTCGCTTCAGGATGCGATTCCATCCATGACAGGCATCTGCGTCGTGTTCCTTCGCTCGCCTGAACCCGAGCCTGGGCGGCCATGATTGCGTGTGTGAAACCCAGCCGGAGTTGCCTTGTGGAACTTTGGCAGGGATCGGCGCGGACCCTTTTTTCAAGTGATTTTTAACGGTCGCGAATCTGTAAAGCAGTCCTTTTCCGACATGCCCTGTCAGAACTTGCCAGGCATGCTCGTGGGCATCTTTTTCGATGCCAAACGGCTCTTCCTTTGGAAGGGCAAAGGTGTATCCTGATAGAGGTAAGACGAGCCAGCAGGCAGCAATTGCCTGAATGCCGGGGGCTTGGGAAGTTCGCAGCTGGTGGGCACCGATCGCCGGGGCACACCGTCAATGGATCGATTAGATGCGGCCAAGGGGAATGTATCGTGCGCATTGTTTGCTTCGCGGCAGCGTTGGCATTTGCACTTACGGGCGGAAACGTTCAGGCACAGGACGCTGGCGGCGGATCAGCTGACCAGGGTTCCGGCAACGCGGCGCCTGTCGGCAGCTCCCCACAGACTCCGCCGGCGCAGGTCCAGGCGGACAACGTGGTGCCGCCCGTTCGTGATCGCGACGCCGCGGCCGACCAGAAAATCGCCGTGCAGGGTTTCCACGTGACGGGCGTGGCCGACCACTCCGATGTCGGAGTGACGCCGGCCAGCATCCAGGCTCTGGCCGATGCGCAGTACCAGGAATTGGCGGCCAAGGCCGGCACTCCGGTGGAGCTCAGCTTCGACGACATGCAGGGAGTCGCCAACAAGATCGTCGAGCGTTATCGCAGTGCCGGCTTCATCGTCTCCAACGCGTTCCTTCCGGCGCAGACGGTGGGACCGGACAAGATCGTGCAGATCCAGGTGCTGGAAGGGAAGATCGGCAAGATCATCGTCAAGGGCACCAATCGCTACCGGCCCAGCGTGATCTCCGCTGCGGCGCAGGAACTCCGCGGCAAGCCGCTGCAAAAGAGCGATGTGGATACCGCGTTGCTCTACGCGCGTGATCTCCCCGGTGTCACCGTGGCCTCGACGTTCCAGCCTGGCGAGAACACCGGTGATACCGATCTGGTAATGATCGCCACCGAGGCGAAGCGCCCGGTCAAGTTCATGCTGGGCGCCAACAATTACGGCACCGAGCTGACCGGCCGGTACCGGGCACAGGCCGGCATCGAGTGGGCCAACCCGCTGGGTATCGGCGACGTGTTCAACCTCAATGTCGACTACGCGCTGGACCCCAGCGACAACATCTATGGCGCGACCACCTATCGCGCGCCGGCGCCCTGGGTGCCAGGTTTGTCGGCCGTGGTCGGCGCCTCCCGCAACGAGCTGCAGATCAACACCGGCACGTTCGCGGCCCTGGACGTGAAAGGTCCCAGTTCGCTTTATTACGGCGGCATGGACTGGAAGTTCATCAATCGCGACGACATGCAGGCACTGAGCACGCTGCATGTGATCCGGGAAGAGTCCAAGCTGGACAGTCTGGGATTTCACCTGTCGGACGAGAAATTCACCGTGGGGGAACTGACCTACGGTTTGCTGCATACCGATCGTCGCTTCAACGGTGTCGACATCCTTCAGGTCGGCCTGCGCAAGTCCATCAGTGACGACTCGCTCGTTCCCGACCTGGTCAGTCCGCAGCACTCGCGCAGCTTCCTGGTGACGAAGCTGTCGTACACGCGCATGCAGTTCCTGACCAAGTCGCAGCGGCTCTACCTGAAGCTGGTGGGTCAATACACCAACGATGCCCTGATTCCGCTTGAGCAGTTTGCCCTGGGCGGCCCCGACAGTACCCGCGCCTATCCGATCGCCGATGCCTTGCGCGACCGCGGCTATTACACCTCGCTGGAGTATCACGTCGACGCCCCGGGTTTCGGCGACAAGGTGTCGCCTTTCTACGGAAGGCCATGGCGCGAACTGCTCGAATTCCAGGTGTTCGTCGACTACGCCAAGGGCTTTTCCGCAGGCGCCAACCGCGAGATCACGCCCGACACGGCCACCTTGAGTGGCGTGGGCGCCGGACTGATTTTCCGCCTGCCGCGATTCCACAACTTCGAGTTTCACCTCAACGGTGCCGTGCCCCTGAGTTCGCAGGATGCGTCTGACAAAAAGGGCTACCACATCTACTCCCGGTTCAGCTTCACGTTCTGACGGATGACGACCATGAGCAAGAGCACAAAGCAGCGCACGATGCGCACGACGGCGCGCGTCCATGCAGACCGGACTTCCGGAGCGGCACTGCCCTTGAGGCGGACCTGGCCCATCAGTCTTTGCGTGGGTCTGGCCCTGGGGTCGATCGTGTTCAGCGGCGAAGCACTCGCCGGAGGACCGACCGGTGGCGTGGTGGTCGGTGGTTCGGGTTCCATCACCCAAAGCGGCAACAGCACCGTCATCAACCAGGTGTCGCAGAGGCTGGCGCTGAACTGGCAGACCTTCAACCTGGCGGCCAACGAATCGGTGCTGTTCAATCAGCCGGGCCGTTCGGCGGTAGCCCTGAATCGCATCCTCGATCAGAACCCCAGCCAGATTTTCGGCAAGATCAATTCAAACGGCCAGGTCTTCCTGATCAACACGCACGGCATCATCTTCGGCGCCACGGCGCAGATGAATGTCGGCGGCCTGCTCGCCAGCACGCTGGACCTGACCCCGAACGACTTTCTCGCGGGGCGCTACAACCTCAACGTGGCGGGCGCGAGGGCCGGCATCGTCAACCATGGCCTGATCCAGGCCGCGAGCGGCGGTTCCGTCAGCCTGGTGGGCGGCAGCGTCCTCAACGACGGCGTGATCTTCGCCAACTACGGCAAGATCAACCTCGATGGCGCAGACCATGCCACGCTGGATTTCGATGGCAATGGCCTGATCAACATCCAGATCACCGGTGAACTGAAGGAACGCCTGGACGCGAAGGAAGCCGCGGTCACCAACAAGGGCACCTTACGCGCCGAAGACGGCACCGTGGTGCTGCAGGCCTCGGCCACCAAGGACCTGTTCACCAACCTGGTCAACAACGCCGGTGTGATCGACGCCAGCGGCATCAGCACTGACGGCGGCGTGGTGCGGCTGGTCGGCAACGGCGGCAACGTCGAGAACAGCGGCAACATCACGGTGTCCGGCGTGCACGGCGGCAGCGCCCAGTTGCTGTCCGACCATGATGTCAACGTCAGCGGCAGCGTTGACGCCTCCGGTGCCCTGGGTGGTGGCAGCATCCGCATCGGTGGAGGCCAACAAGGCGGGGAAGGACTGCTCAGGGCCGCCAACAGCACGCTCGGCGCCAGCGCCACGTTGAATGCCGACGCCACGCAATCCGGCGACGGCGGCTCCGTGGTGGTATGGGGCGACCAGTCCAGCACCATCGCCGGCAGCCTGAGCGCCCGCGGCGGTGCCTTGGGCGGTAACGGCGGCGCCATCGAAACCTCGGCTGCGCACGTCAGCATCGCCGACAGCGCCCGCGTCAATACGCTCGCTCCCAATGGACAAGCCGGCAACTGGCTGATCGACCCGAAGGATTTCAAGATCGCCGCCACCGGCGGCGACATCACGGGTCTCGCGCTAGGCACCAATTTGGGCAGCGGCAACGTCACGATCCTGTCCAGCACCGGCAGCGGCGGCGGCAGCGGCAACATCAACGTGAATGATACGGTGAGCTGGGGCACATACACGCTTACTCTCACCGCCGCCAACGATGTCAACATCAACGCCGTACTCACCGGCACCGGGACATCCGCGCTGGTGCTGAATTCCGCGACCGCCAACGGTGCAGATGCAGCCGTGGTCGGCGGCGCCATCAAGATCGGCAAGAACATCACCACGGGTGGCGACCAGACCTACAACGGTCCGGTGGTCCTTGGCGCCAACGTGACGCTTGCCAGCAGCGGCAGCGGCACCATCAATTTCATCTCGACGGTGGACGGTGGGCACACCCTCTCGGTGAATACGGGCGGCCAGACGACGTTTGGTGGGGCGGTTGGTGCGGCGAACGCCCTGACAAGTCTGACCACGGATGCGGCGGGCGTGACGATGCTGGGCGGTAATGTCCATACCACCGGCGCGCAGACCTACAACGACAGCGTGACGTTGGGTAACAGCGACATCCTGACGGGCACGACGGTAAAACTGCTCGGCGGTGTAACCGGATCGGGCAACAGCCTGACTGTTACGGGCAATGCCGTGCTCGGTAGCGTGTTGTCCGGCCTGAACACGTTGTCGGTCAGTGGCACGACGGCGCTCAACGCCACGGGTGTGAGCACGAGCGGCGATCAGATGTACAGCGGCGCAGTGACGCTGGGCGCCGATACGCTGTTGACGAGCACGGGCGGTGGGATCGACTTTGCCTCGATGGTTGACGGTGCGCACACGCTGGCAGTGCAGAGCACGAGCGGCGCGGCAACCTTTGGTGATGCGGTGGGAAGCGGGGTGGCGCTGGCCGGTCTGACCACGAACAGCAGCACGTTCAGTGCGGGCGATGTAACCGTCAACGGCCCCCTGTCGGTGACCACCACGACCGGCAACATCTCGCAGACGTCGGGCATCTTCAGCGTGGCCGGCACCTCGGCGTTCAACGCCGGCAGCGGGACGATCACGCTGAACAGCCTCAATGCATTCACTGGCGCGGTAAGTCTCACCGGTGGAACCACTCAGGTCACGAACAGCGGCGATCTGGTTCTGGGCACCTTGAATACGGGTGCACTGACCGTAGTCAGCAACAGCGGTGCGCTGGACCTGGGCACCGGCACGATCAATGGCGATTTGTCGGCGACCGCGGCAACGACCATCACGGTCGACGGCACGCTTGCAGGCCTGGGCAACGCTGCATTTTCCGGCGCTGCGCCAACAGGGACGGGAAGCATCACTGGCACCGGTTCGATCACCGGCCTTGGCAGCGCCGCGTTCAACCTGACCGGCAACACGATCGGCAGCAGCGGCGGCGTCACCTTCAACGGGTTCACCGCCGCCGACACCACGACGGTTACCGGAGCCTCGGGATTCGACGACAACGCACTGACCAGCCTTGGCATGACCTTCGTCAATGCCACCAACGTGGCGGGTAACGGCACCATTGCGAACGTCGCCGGCAGCTTCGACGACCACGCCGGGGCATCGTCGACAAGTGGCATAAGCTATACCGGGTTCGGCGCAGTGTCCGGTACCGGCGGCGACGTCACCGACGTGACCGGCGCTTTCGACGTCGGTACGAAGACCTCGAGCGACTCGGGCCTGGATTACAGTGCTTTCGGCCTGACCACGATAGCCGGCAACGGCTCCGGGGCGACGATCACGGGTTCGGGAGAAACCTATCTGCTGGACAATGCCGTTGCGGACAAGGGCAGCAGCAACGGCCTGAACTGGACGTCGTTCGGCAACATCGCTGATGCCACCGGCACGGTGAACTTCGGTACCGGCGGCAGCGTCACGGGCAACATCACGGCGCAGACGCTGAATTACGCCAGCTACGCCACGGCGGTGACGTTCGACCTGTCCAATGGCGCCGGCGCGACCACCGGCATTGGCGGTACCTGGGCGGGTGTCACCACGGTGACAGGCAGCGGCAACAGCGACACGCTCACAGGTTCCGGCCAGACCTACCAGCTGGACAACACCGTTGCCGACCAGGGCAGCAGTGGCGCACTGGGCTGGACCTCGTTCGAGAACATCAACGACACCACCGGCACGGTCAATTTCGGCAGCAACGGAAACATCAGCGGCAACGTTACGGCGCAGACGCTGGATTACAGCGACTACCTCCACGATTTGACGCTGAACGTGGATACCGGTGTGCTCTCGGCCACGGGCGTGGGCGGAAGCTTGAGCGGATACACCACCTTCAATGCGAACGCGGCGCAAAACAACACGGTTATCGGTACGGGCCAGACCTATGTGCTGGACAACACGGTGGCCAACCAGGGCAGCAGCAACGGCTACAACTGGGGCGGTTTCCAGACCATCACCGACGCCACCGGCACGGTGAACTTCGGCACGGCCGGCAGCCTTGCCGGCAATGTCACGGCGCAGGCGCTGAACTACGCCAGCTACGGCACGGCGGTGTCGCTGGATCTGTCCAACGGCAGCGGCGCGACGACTGGCATCGGCGGCACCTGGAGCGGCGTGACGTCGGTGACCGGCAGCGGTCACAACGACACGGTGCATGGCAACAGCCAGACCTACAACCTGACCGGCGCGAACGCCGGCAACAATGGCGCGTTGAGCTGGACTTCGTTCGAGAACCTGAGCGACAGCACGGCGGGCAACTTCGTGTTTGCCGATGGAGCCAGCGTCAGCGGCACGCTGGCGGGCGGTGGTGCGGGCACGCTGGATTACAGCGCGTACACCACGACGGTGAGCGTGGGCCTGGGTGGTACGGCGACCGGCACCGGTGGCTGGAGCGGCATCACCACGGTGAAGGGCGGTTCGGCCTCGGACACGATCAGCGGCAGCAGCCAGACGTATCAGCTGACCGGCGCGAACGCTGGCAACAATGGCGTGTTGAGCTGGACTTCGTTCGAGAACCTGAGCGACAGCACGGCGGGCAACTTCGTGTTTGCCGATGGGGCCAGCGTCAGTGGCACGCTGGCAGGTGGTGGTGCGGGCACGCTGGATTACAGCGCGTACACCACGGCGGTGAACTTGGGCCTGGGCGGCACGGCCACCGGCACCGGCGGCTGGAGCGGCATCACCACGGCGAAGGGCGGTTTGGCCTCGGACACGATCACGGGTTCCGGCCAGACCTACCAGCTGGACAACACCGTTGCCGACCAGGGCAGCAGTGGCGCACTGGGCTGGAGCTCGTTCGAGAACATCAGCGACGGCACCGGCACGGTCAACTTCGGCAGCAATGGCGGCGTCACTGGCAACATCGCAGTGCAGACGCTGGACTTCGGCAATTACCTGCAAGACCTGACGCTGAACGTGGATACCGGCGCGATCTCGGGCGTCAGCGGAAGCTTCAGCGGGTACACCACGGTCAATGCGAACGCGGCGCAAAGCAACACGGTGACCGGTACGGGCCAGAGCTATGTGCTGGACAACACGGTGGCCAACCAGGGCAGCAGCAACGGCTACAACTGGAGCGGCTTCCAGAACATCACCGACGCCACCGGCACGGTGAACTTCGGCACGGCCGGCAGCCTTGCCGGCAATGTCACGGCGCAGGCGCTGAACTACGCCAGCTACGGCACGGCGGTGTCGCTGGATCTGTCCAACGGCAGCGGCGCGACGACTGGCATCGGCGGCACCTGGAGCGGCGTGACGTCGGTGACCGGCAGCGGTCACAACGACACGGTGCATGGCAACAGCCAGACCTACAACCTGACCGGCGCGAACGCCGGCAACAATGGCGCGTTGAGCTGGACTTCGTTCGAGAACCTGAGCGACAGCACGGCGGGCAACTTCGTGTTTGCCGATGGAGCCAGCGTCAGCGGCACGCTGGCGGGCGGTGGTGCGGGCACGCTGGATTACAGCGCGTACACCACGACGGTGAGCGTGGGCCTGGGTGGTACGGCGACCGGCACCGGTGGCTGGAGCGGCATCACCACGGTGAAGGGCGGTTCGGCCTCGGACACGATCAGCGGCAGCAGCCAGACGTATCAGCTGACCGGCGCGAACGCTGGCAACAATGGCGTGTTGAGCTGGACTTCGTTCGAGAACCTGAGCGACAGCACGGCGGGCAACTTCGTGTTTGCCGATGGGGCCAGCGTCAGTGGCACGCTGGCAGGTGGTGGTGCGGGCACGCTGGATTACAGCGCGTACACCACGGCGGTGAACTTGGGCCTGGGCGGCACGGCCACCGGCACCGGCGGCTGGAGCGGCATCACCACGGCGAAGGGTGGTTCGGCTTCGGACACGATCAGCGGCAGCAACCAGACCTACACCCTGACCGGTGCAGGCGCCGGCAACGGCGGCACGCTGACCTGGACCTCGTTCGAGAACATCGCCGATGCCGGCACCGGCACGATCGCGACCGCGAGTGCGCAGGTCTACAACCTGAGCGGAAGCAACGCTGGCACGGTCACGACCCTGCTGCCGGGTGGCTTCAGCGGTATCGGCAACCTCAACGCAGCCACCGGTACCGTCAACTTCGGTACCGGCGGCAGCGTCACGGGCAACATCACGGCGAAGACGCTGAATTACGCCAGCTACGCCACGGCGGTGACGTTCGACCTGTCCAACGGTGCCGGCGCGACCACCGGCATTGGCGGTACCTGGGCGGGTGTCACCACGGTGACAGGCAGCGGCAACAGCGACACGATCACGGGTTCCGGCCAGACCTACCAACTGGACAACGCCGTTGCCAACAAGGGCAGCAGTGGCCTGGTGGGCTGGAGCTCGTTCGAGAACATCAACGACGCCACCGGCACGGTCAACTTCGGCAGCAATGGCGGCGTCACTGGCAACGTCGCAGTGCAGACGCTGGACTTCGGCAATTACCTGCAAGACCTGACGCTGAACGTGGATACCGGCGCGATCTCGGGCGTCAGCGGAAGCTTCAGCGGGTACACCACGGTCAATGCGAACGCGGCGCAAAACAACACGGTTATCGGTACGGGCCAGAGCTATGCGCTGGACAACACGGTGGCCAACCAGGGCAGCAGCAACGGCTACAACTGGAGCAGCTTCCAGAACATCACCGACGCCACCGGCACGGTGAACTTCGGCACGGCCGGCAGCCTTGCCGGCAATGTCACGGCGCAGGCGCTGAATTACGCCAGCTACGGCACGGCGGTGTCGCTGGACCTGTCCAACGGCAGCGGCGCGACGACTGGCATCGGCGGCACCTGGAGCGGCGTGACGTCGGTGACCGGCAGCGGTCACAACGACACGGTGCATGGCAGCAGCCGGACCTACAACCTGACCGGCGCGAACGCCGGCGGCAGCGGCTTGCTGAACTGGACGTCGTTCGAGAACCTGAGCGACAGCGCAGCGGGCAACTTCGTGTTTGCGAACGGTGCGAGCGTCAGCGGCACGCTGGCGGGCGGTGGTGCGGGCACGCTGGATTACAGCGCGTACACCACGGCGGTGAGCGTGGGCCTGGGTGGTACGGCGACCGGCACCGGTGGCTGGAGCGGCATCACCACGGTGAAGGGCGGTTCAGCCTCGGACACGATCAGCGGCAGCAGCCAGACGTATCAGCTGACCGGCGCGAACGCCGGCAACAATGGCGTGTTGAGCTGGACTTCGTTCGAGAACCTGACCGACAGCGCAGCGGGCAACTTCGTGTTTGCGAACGGCGCGGGCGTCAGCGGCATGGTGACGGCCGGCAGCGCAGGCACGCTGGACTACAGCGCGTACACGACGGCGGTGAACGTGGGCCTGGGCGGCACGGCCACCGGCACCGGCGGCTGGAGCGGCATCACCACGGCGAAGGGTGGTTCGGCTTCGGACACGATCAGTGGCAGCAACCAGACCTACACGCTGACCGGCGCGAATGCCGGCAACGGCGGCGCGCTGGCCTGGACCTCGTTCGAGAACATCGCCGATGCCGGCACCGGCACGCTGACCGCATCCAACCAGAACTGGAGCCTCACGGGCCACAACCAGGGTACGGTGACCAATCTGGCCGGTACCTTCTCCGGCATCGGCAACCTGATCGACACCGGTACCGGCCATTTCTTCATGCACTCGGGGGCCGACGGGGATATCTCGGGCAATCTCGATGCTGGCAGCAACGGCAGCCTGGATTACTCGGGCTACACCACGCCGGTCAATGTGAACCTGTCCGGTGCGGGTACGACGGGGGTCGGCGGCACCACGTCGGGCATCGCGGCGGTGACGGCGAGCAGCAATCTTGGTGTCAGCGGCAATGCGGCCGGCACGCTCACGATCACCACGACCGGAGCCGGGACCAGCACGACGCTGGGTGCGACCACGGTGGGTGGTGACCTGCTCATCACCAGCAGCGGGGCGGTATCGCAGACGGGCGCGGCGCTGGCCGTGGCGGGCACCACCACGGTCAATGCCGGCACCAGCGCGATTACCCTCGCTGGCGGCAGCAATGACTTCGGTGGCGTGGTCAATCTCGCCGGTGGCGCCACGCAGATCCGTGACATCAACGCCTTGACGCTCGGGACGGTGAGCACGGGCGCATTGACGGTAAATTCGGGCAACCTGACCGTGGGCGGCGTGCTCAACGGCACGGCAGTGAGCCTGAACTCGTCCGGTACGATCAACGAAGGACCGGCGGGCAGCATCACGGCGACCACGTTGACCGGTCATTCGGCAGGCGCAACCAGTCTTGCCGGGGTCAACCATGTCGGCACCCTGGGCAGCTTCACTGCTGCCGGCTTTGCGCTGACCAATGCACAGTCGCTGGCCGTGACCGGAGCAGTCGATGGCGGAGCCAGCACGGCGTTGACCACGACGTCAGGGAACCTGGCCATCAACGGTGCGGTGAGCGGCACCACCACCACCCTGAAGTCGGCCGGAACGATCAGTGAAGGGGCTGGTGGCAACATCACCGCTGCGACGCTGACCGGGCAGTCGGCGGGTGCGACCACGCTCAACGGCAGCAACCATGTCACCAATCTGGGCAATTTCAGTGCTGCGGGTTTTGCCCTGACCAATGCACAGTCGCTGACCGTCGCCGGCGCCCTGAACGGTGGCGCCAGTACGGCGCTGACCACGACCGCCGGCAACCTGGCGATCAACGCGGCAGTCAACGGCACGACGACGACACTCGCCTCCGCAGGGGCGATCAGCCAAGGCGCCGGCGGTGCCATCACGGCAACCACGTTGACAGGCCACTCGGGCGGAGCAACGACGCTCAACGGCAGCAACCACATCGGCACGCTGGGCAGCTTCACGGCGGCTGGCTTCGCATTGACCGACGCGCAGGCACTGACCGTCACGGGTCCGGTCAGCGGCGGCACCAGCACGACCCTGGCCACCACGGCCGGCAACCTGGCCATCAACGGTGCGGTCAGCGGCACCACGACCACGCTGAACTCCGCCGCGGACATCACCGAAGGCAGTGGCGGCAGCATCACCGCGACCACCTTGAATGGCAGCTCGGTCGGCAACACGACGCTGAACCAGGCCAATCACATCGGCACGCTCGGGAGCTTCAGCGCCGCCAATTTCGCCCTGACCAATGCGCAAGCGCTGAGTGTGGGTGGTCCGCTGACCACCACGGGCGGCACTGGCGACATCAGCCTGACCACGACCAGCGGGGCGCTGAGCGTGAACACGGCCGTCACGGGTGACCAGGTTTCGCTGACCTCGGCTGGCGATCTGGCGTTGGGCAACAACGTCACCGGCACGACGGTGAACCTGGACTCCACCGGCAACATCAGCCAGGGCGGTGGCATCCTCACCGCCGGCACGCTGACCGGCAGTTCGAGCGGCAGCACCACGCTGAACCAGGCCAACAAGATCACCACGCTGGGCGATTTCAGCGCGACGGCCTTCAGCCTGACCAATGCGCGCTCGCTGACCGTGAGTGGTCCGCTGCAGGGTGGCACCAGTACCACGTTGACCACGACCGCTGGCGATCTCGCGATCAACGGTGCGGTCAGCGGCACCACGACCACGCTCAACTCCGCCGGTGCGATCACCGAGGGGGCGGCAGGCAGCATCACCGCGAATCTGCTGACGGGTCAGTCGACCGGCAATACGACGCTGGACGGCAGCAACCACATCAACACGCTGGGCAGCTTCACGGCGGACTTCAGTCTGACCAATGCGCAGACGCTGACGGTGGTCGGCCCACTCGATGGCGGCCCGGTCGTGGCACTCACGACCACCGCGGGTGACCTGATCATCAACGGTGCCATCAGCGGCGCCACGACGACGCTGAAGTCGGCCGGTGCGATCAGCGAAGGCGCCGGCGGCAGCATCACGGCCGGCACCCTGAGCGGCCAGTCCGTCGGCGCGACGACCCTCACCGGCGCCAACCACGTCGGTACCCTGGGCAGCTTCAGTGCAGCGAACTTCGCGCTGAGCAATGCGCAGGCGCTGACGGTCAATGGTGCGGTCAACGGCGGCTCCGCCCTGGCCCTGACCACGACCGCCGGTGGCCTGTCCATCGACGGGGCGATCAGCGGCACCAAGACCACGCTGAAGTCCGCTGGCGCGATCACCGAAGGCTCCGGTGGCCTGATCACGGCCAGCACCCTGAGTGGAAGCTCGGCGGGCGCCACCACCCTGGGCAGTGCCTCGGGTCGCATCAACAACATGGTCGACACACTTGGCAACTTCTCGTCGCCGGGTGGCTTCAGCATGACCAACAACAAGACCCTGACCCTCGCGTCGGTCGATGGCAGCACGTTCACGGTCAACGCGGGCACGGCGGCCACCTATCTGTCGGTGACCAACGGCGACCTGTTCCAGCTGGGCACTACGCCGCTTTACAACAGCACGGGTATCTGGGGCTCCACCGGACGGATGGGCAAGGCTTCGGCGCCGATCTACGTGGTCGGTACCGGCTTGCAGATGATTGCGAATGTCGGGTTCCCGCCCGCTTACTTCTACGCGATCGACAGCAACAGCAACCTGCTGCCGCTGGGTGGCGGCTTCGCGATCAACGTGCCGACCGCAACCGGTGCAGGCAGTGCGCAGAACGGCAATCACGGTGACTCCTACATCGACCCCAGCGTGATCACGGCGAACTATCGCTCCTACGGCATCGTGCCGTCCGGCGTGCGTTTGCCGGCTGATCAGCAGAGCGGGTGCGATCCGGACCAGCCGGATCAGCAGGATTGCCAGGAAGGCGACACCGTGGGGATGGTGGGCTTCATGATGAATGGTCGCCGATGAGCATGCTGAAGCTCGGCGCGGCCGTCCTGGTCGGATTGCTGGCGCCGGGGTGGGTTACGCCACTCGCGGCGCAGCTTGCGCCGCGACTGAGTGGAACGGCGATCCTGGAAGAACTGGGCACGGCCCAGCATGAGCTGTCCGCTCGTGCGGCCGGCATGCCGGGCTCCAGCCTGGGGGCGACCAGCGAGCGTCTCGCCACGATGAGCGAGGCCTTGCGGAAATCGCTGGGCAAGGACATCGACAAGCCGATCGACATCATCGACGCCAAACCCAAGAGCAACGCCTATCGTGCCCATGCGGCCAGCCAGCGGGTGCAGGCGTTTCTGGCAGCCAGCAAGGGTTGCCTGGACACGGACGCAACTGCCATGGCCGATGCGCTGGCGACGACGGTGGCCCAGCTTGCCGAAGCGTCGGACGGAGCGAAGCTGCCGCCGGTCGTCGATGCTGTCGAGACTGCCGATCATCGACCGCTGTTCGTGTTGCGAAACATCCCGGGCAAGACCAGCTTCGCGCTGGTGGGAGCCAACCTGTTCGATGCGCAGTGTGAGGACCCCAAGGTCACAGCCACCGATGCCCAGGGCAAGCCGCAGGCGGTGCAGCCGAAGGTGACCGGGGTCTCGCCCGCCCGGATCGAGCTGGAGTTGCCCGCAGGGGCCAAGCTCGATCCTGGCAGTTACGTGCTCCACGTGGCGTCCAGGCGCAAGGCTTTCCTGCTTGGCTGCGGGGCCCAGCCCGAGGCGGTGGCCGTGGTGCAGGTGGCCACCCCGGCGAGACTTTCGATCAGCTACGTATTGACCACCACGTGCCGTGCCGGGGATGGCAGCGAGAAGGTCGGGTCGCCCATTGCCGGCACCATGCCGGACTTTTCCGGCGGCAACACCGTTTCCAGGCAGGTGGACATCGGGGCGTGCACCGATCCGCTGCGCTACACGATCAGCGCGGGAGTCACCTTCGCGGATGGCCGCACCACCACGGTGGGGCCAATCAGCCAGATCGCTTCGGCCGGCATCACCGCGGGACTGCCGGCTGGGCTGACCCTTAGCTGGGACCCGTCGGTGCGTCAGCTCTTCGTTCGTTCCGGCGCGAACAGCTGCAAGGGCGTCTACTGAAGCCTGCCCCTGCAACTGCCGGATCGGATCTGCGACCGGTTCGTCTTCAGGATATTCGTCTTCGGGCTATTCGTCTTCGGGCGTGCCGGAAACCACGCGCAGCTCGGAAATGCCGCCCGGGGCGAGATCCTTCAGCAGGTCCATGAAGTCCATGCCGACCAGTCGTTGGGCACGCCGCAGCAGCAGCGGCACCGGGCTCGACGGTTCATTGCGCGAGTAGTAGTCGCACAACTCGTCCAGCCGCCGCATGACGTCCTGCGGCCCGGAAATGGCGCCGTTGGATGCGCGGGTGCCGCCGGTTCCGCCTTCGCCGCCACCTTCGCCCGCCTCACCTTCACCACCCGCGCCTTCCTGCGGAAGCCGGCGTGCCAGCTGGGGGTCCAGGAACTTCTTCAGTTCGTAGATATCGCTGAGCAGATTCTTGAGGTCCGGGCCGGCGGTGCCGATACGGTCGTTGAAAATGCTGTCGATGGCCTTGGCGCTTTCCAGCGACTGGCCGATGGCGGCGGTGACCGCCACCAGGTCGTCTTCGGAACAGTCCATGCAGCAGGCTTCGATCTCGGTCAATGACGGACCGGGCTCGCCTTCCGTCGTGACCTTCAGCGTTCCGTTGGCGATGCGCAGGTCGCGCAGGTCGAAACGGCCCATCCGCGGCGATTGCACGAATGGCGTGGTGCGGAAGTAGCGCAGCACGCCCTGCAGGTCACCGAGTGGCACGACCGAATTGACCCGCATGGTCGGATCGTTGTCGTCCTCGGCGTCCAGTTGCGGATAGACGGTGTCCCAGAAGTGTTCAAGCAGCCCGCGGATCAGGCTGAGCCCGGCACTCCATCCACGCATGCCCGAGGTGCGCATCCAGGCGGTGGTGAGGTGGATGGCTGGACGCAAGTCCTTGGAACGGTGCAGCAGGGCCTCGGCCAGTTCGGCGACCTTTTCCCAGTCCGGCTCTTCCGCGGCCTTGACGTTGTCGCCGATCGCGCGCTCCGCTTTTGGCGCGGCGGCGCGCTCCAGCGCGAGAAATTCGGGATCGTATTCGAGATCGTCACCCGACGGGGATTCGTCTCCGATCGGTGCCAACAAAGACTCAAGATCATATTGCGTCATGGGTTTGCACCGCCTTCCAGGTGGGATCACGCCATTATCACGAATTATCCACACAAAACCAGTCACCAGCGGTTTTCCAACGCCATGCATCGACGATTCATGGCGGCCGCGGAGTGGTTGCCGAGGGCGAGCGGATCGGGCCACACGGCGGCATCGGCCAGGCCGGTCTTCCGGTTACCCCGGCCTGTTGCGCCGCCGCCGTTTCCAGCGCACCCAGCGCCGTTCCATCCACAGCAGGGCGCGCCGCGTCGGGCGCCGCAGGAAGGGCAGGTCCTGGGCCAGAAGCAGGAGCCCCAGCGGCAGCATCCACAGGCCCAGCAGGGGCAGGATGCTGAAAATGCCACCAGCGATCAGCAGCAGACCGGCCGGAATCCGGATCCACCGCGACGAAGGTTCGCGCAGCCAGCGCATGCTTCGACTCAACGACGCGGGCAACTCGCGTTCGAACCGGTCCAGCTGGCGGTTCAGTCGTTCTTCGTCTCGGTTGATCATGCCATGAGGGATTCCGTCGACAAGCCGGAGGTCTTGCCGGAAAGCGTTCCCCAGGCCGCGGGGTGATCGGCCTGGCGCATGTCGACGGCTATTCTTCCTCTTCCCCCGAAGCCGGTGCAACGTAATTGCGGTCTTCCGCATCGCGCGCATGGCGGATGGCATTGCGCAGGCGCAGATCCAGCCTGTCGAAATCCAGCACGACCTTGCCGGAATGAACATCCTTGACGGCCGATATCGGTATCACGAAGTCTCCGGCGTTTTCGATGTAGACCAGCAGCTCGGGCAAGCCGCGCCTGATCTCCCGCACGGCACCGATGCCGTCGGCACCATCGGTGACGAAAACCATGGAGCCTTGACTGATCTGCTCGTGCATGGGCTTCCTCCAAGGGGAGATGACGAAACGGTACCCCTCGCGCGTTCCGGTTGCACGTGCGGGTACGGATGCATCATGGACCCGCAGGACGTCTCGTGATGGTGAAGGGAGTTGCTCCCGATCGCCTGTTCGATCCGCTGATCGGAGCACCCGAAAGTCAGGAAGCCGCGACAGTTTCCGGCAGCGCCGTGCCGACGCGACCAGCGCACGCGTCGCGCTTCTTGCTTACCGAACGAATCGCCTGACCCAGGCGACATAGTTGTCGACAAAGCCCTGCAGGAATTTCCGGGTTCCATCATTGCCGATGCTGCCATCCTCGCCGACAAGATCTTCCTTGAAATGGATGAACACCTCCGGTTGGGCCAGCACGGGCATGTCCAGGTAGGCGAGCACGTTGCGCAGATGCTGCTGCGCCAGGGCGGTGCCGGTGGAACCGATCGAGGCGCCGATGACGGCCGCGGGCTTGCCGGCGAACGAGTTGGTGCCCCAGGGTCGCGAAGCGATATCGATCGCATTCTTCAGCACGCCCGGAATCGAGCGGTTGTATTCGGGCGTGGCGAAGAGCAGGGCATCGACGGACTCGATGTCCTTCTTCAGTCGGGTGGCGGCAGCGGGGTAGGCCGCATCGAAATCCTGCGAGTACAGCGGCAGGTCGTTGATCTGGATGTGCCGGAAGGCGAGATCGTCGGGAGCCAGCTTCTCCACGGCCCGGGCCAGTCGGCGATTGAACGAATCCATGCGCAGGCTTCCCACCATCACGCCAATCTTGATCTGGTTCATTTCCGACTCCGTTGAGTGCTGTGAAACAATGGATGCGCCGTCGTCAAATACGGATGAATCCGGGCAGGCAAATGCCGATCCGGCCTGTATTCTTGGTGGCCGCACCGGCCGACCGTCATCATCATCTTCTGCGAATGAACCCCATGCAAGCCATCGAAACCCTGATCGACGAAGCCTTTGAACGTCGCAACACGCTGAACCCGGCCGAGATCGAGACCCGTCTGCGTCCGGCGATCGGCCAGGTCCTCGACCTGCTGGAATCCGGCGAGCGCCGGGTGGCCGAGCCGGACGGCCACGGCGGCTGGACGGTGAACCAGTGGATCAAGAAGGCGGTGCTGCTGTACTTCCGCATCAACGACAACCGCGTGGTCGACGGTGGTCCGGCCCAGGCCTTCGACAAGGTTCCGCTGCGCTTCGCCCACGGCGATGACACCGAGCTGGAGCAGCTCGGTGCACGCGTGGTACCCGGGGCGCTGGTGCGCCGCGGCGCGCACATCGCCAGAGACGCCGTACTGATGCCCAGCTACGTCAACATCGGCGCCCATGTCGGTGCCGGCAGCATGATCGACACCTGGGCCACGGTAGGCTCCTGCGCGCAGATCGGCGCCGGCGTGCACCTGTCCGGCGGCGTCGGCATCGGCGGCGTGCTGGAGCCGCTGCAGGCCAACCCCACCATCATCGAGGACGGCTGCTTCATCGGTGCGCGCTCCGAAGTGGTCGAAGGCGTGGTGGTGGAGAAGGGCAGCGTGATCGGCATGGGCGTGTTCCTGGGGCAGTCCACCCGCATCTACAACCGCGCCACCGGCGAGGTGAGTTACGGTCGCGTGCCGGCCGGCAGCGTGGTGGTGGCCGGCAGCCTGCCCGCAAAGGACGGCAGCCACAGCCTGTACGCCGCGATCATCGTCAAGCAGGTGGACGAGAAGACCCGTGGCAAGACCAGCATCAACGAGTTGCTGCGACGGTATGGCGAGGAGTGAGTGGAGAGGGGTGAGAAGTGAGAGCGCGGCACGGCAGAGCTCACGACTCGCCCTTGATCCGTCATTCCTGCGAAAGCGGGAATCCAGCGCCTTCCGTCGTGTAAAACATGGCTGTCGCAGACGCGACGTTTCCAGCAGGTGTCACCAGGCTCTCTCTCACTTCTCACTCCTCTCCACTTACTTCTCGACAAGAACATGACCCAGCTCACGACCCTCTACGGCCTCCCCACCTGCGACACCTGCCGCAAGGCGCGCAACTGGCTGGCCCGTTTCGAGGTGGCGCACGACTTCGTCGACTACCGCACCAATCCGGTGCCGGCGGCGACGCTGAAAGACTGGGCCGCGCAGCTCGGCGGCTGGGAGAAGCTGGTCAACAAGTCCTCGACCACCTGGCGCAACCTGCTGCCGCAGCGCAAGAACCCCGGCAGCGATCCGGAGTGGACGCTGCTGCTGAAGGAATATCCCGCGCTGATCCGCCGCCCGGTAGTGGTACAGCCCGACGGCACGGTGAGCGTGGGCTTCAGCGACAACGGCTTCAAGAAACTGTTCGGCCGCTGACATGCCGACGCGGCTTTCGAAGATCGGGCTGATGGCGACGATCGCGCTGTGGCTGGCTCTGGTCGCATTCGGCAACCTCACCGACTACGGCAGCAACCTGGTCTTCGTGCAGCACGTGCTGGCGATGGACTCGATCTTCCCCGACGCCACCATCCACTACCGCGCGATCCAAGCGCCGCTGCTGCAGCATGCGGCCTACGTGCTGATCATCGCCACCGAAACATTGGCCGCCGTGCTGTGCGGATTGGGGACGTGGCGCCTGTGGCGCGCACGCCGTTCACCGGCCGCGCAGTTCCATCGTGCCAAGCGCCTCGCCGTGGCCGGCCTCGGCGTCGGGGTGCTGCTGTGGCTGGGCGGTTTCATGGCGATCGGCGGCGAATGGTTTGGCATGTGGATGTCCAGCCAGTGGAACGGACTGGCCAGCGCGTTCCGTTTCGTCGTGGTGCTGCTGCTGGCGCTGGTCTACCTGGGCCAGCGCGACGACGGGCTCGACGACTGACCACGATGAGTACGCACCGCATCCGCCGCTTCCGCAGCAACCTTCGCATCGAGCGCGACAACGCCGCACTGTACGCGCGGCTGGCCGAGCTGGCCGATGATGCGCGACTGGGCCAGGCCTATCGACGCATCGCGGCGGGCGAGCGGGCCAATGCGCAGTTCTGGGAGGAGCGCCTGCGCGAACTGGGCGAGGCCGTGCCGTCGCCGCGGATCGGCTTGCGCGTGCGCACGCTGAGCTGGTTCGCGCAGCGCTTCGGCACCGAGTTCGTGATGCCGACCGTGGTGCGGCTGGAACACGCCGACCATGCCGTTACGCCGGTCGACCGCAGCGGCCATCGCGACCATTTCCCGTTGCCGCAGCCGGCCGGTCCGCACGGCTTGCGCCATCGCGCCCAGAGCGGCAACACCTTGCGTGCCGCCGTGCTCGGCGCCAACGACGGACTGGTTTCCAACGTCAGCCTGGTGATGGGCATGGCCGGTGCCGCCTCGGGTGATCGCGCCGTGCTGCTGGCCGGTCTGGCCGGACTGGTCGCCGGGGCATGCTCGATGGCGCTGGGCGAATGGCTGTCGGTCAACAGTTCGCGCGAGTTCTACCAGGCGCAGATCACCGAGCGCGCCGAGCGCCTGGCAGTGGCGCCGGAAGACGGCCTGGCACACATCGCCGGCATCTATCGCGACAAGGGACTGGAACCGGCGGCGGCCGAACACCTGGCCGGGCACGTGGCCGAAACGCCGCGCGCGGCGCTGGACATGCTGGTGCGCGAAGACCTGGGCGTCGACCCGGCTGAACTGGGCGGCTCGGCCTGGGGCGCGGCGATCTCCTCGTTCTGCCTGTTCGCCTGTGGCGCGCTGTTTCCGGTGGCGCCGTACTTCTTCCTCGGCGGCGATGTCGCCATGCTGGCCAGCGCGTGCTCCACCGCCGCCGGGCTGGCCCTGATCGGCATCGGCACCTCGCTGTTCACCGGGCGCAGCATGCTGTTCTCGATCGCCCGCCAGTTCGGCATCACCGCCGCGGCCGCCGCGATCACCTACGGGGTGGGCCATCTGCTGGGCGTGGTGTTGACCGGTTGAGCCCCGGGCAGGGCGCGCTTGGTATGCTGCGGTATTGCCCTGCGTGACTATCGCGAGTGCCCATGTCCGACGTCTTCGAGCTTGCCTGTGAGCTGATCCGCCGCCGTTCGGTAACGCCGGAAGATGCCGGTTGCCTGCCGCTGATCGGCGAACGGCTGGCGCGTGCGGGTTTTCGCGTCGAGCACCTGCGCTACGGTGAAGTCGACAACCTGTGGGCCACCCATGGCGACGCCGGCCCGACGCTGGCGTTCCTCGGCCACACCGACGTGGTGCCCAGCGGCCCGGAAGCCTCCTGGCAAAGTCCGCCGTTCGAGCCGACCGTCCGGAACGGACGTCTATACGGCCGAGGCGCGGCCGACATGAAGGGCTCGGTTGCCGCGATGGTGGTGGCGCTTGAGCAGTTCGTGGCGGCGCATCCCGCGCATGGTGGCCGCGTCGGCCTGCTGCTGACCAGCGACGAGGAAGGTCCGACCAATCTCGACGGCGTGCGGCGGGTGGTCGAACACTTTCGCGAACGCGGCGAACGCATCGACTGGTGCGTGGTGGGCGAACCGTCCTCGAAGGAACGGCTGGGCGACCTGATTCGCGTGGGCCGCCGCGGATCGCTGTCCGGCACGCTGGTGGTGCGGGGCGTGCAGGGCCACGTGGCGTATCCGGAGAAGGCGCTGAACCCGATCCATGCATTTGCCCCCGCGCTGGCCGAACTGGCTGCCGAACGCTGGGACGAAGGCAATGGCGACTTCCCGCCCACCTCGTTCCAGTTCTCCAATCTCAACGCCGGCACCGGCGCCACCAACGTGATCCCCGGCGAACTCACCGCGCTGATCAACTTCCGCTACTGCACCGCCAGCCGCGCCGAGGATCTGCGTGCCCGCACTGAGGCGATCCTGCAACGACACGGCCTGGACTTCGCGCTGGACTGGAACCTCTCCGGCGAACCCTTCCTCACGCCAGCCGGCGGTGTCCTGCGCGAAACCGTGGTGGCGGTCTGCCGCGAGCTGTGCGGCATCGATCCCGAGCAGAGCACCGGGGGCGGTACCTCCGACGGTCGCTTCGTCGCCCCGATGGGTGCCGAAGTCGTCGAGCTCGGCCCGGTCAACGCCACCATCCACAAGGTGGACGAATGCGTGGACGTGGCCGATCTGGACGCGCTTCCGGCGCTGTATCGGGCGGTGTGCGAACGCCTGCTGGGATAGGCGCGGGGCGAGCGCCTGACACAGCGCCTGACACAAGGCGTGGGCAGGCGCCACTGCGAAATGTGAAGAAGCCCTAGACATGTCGCCATGAGCATCGGCGGCATAATATCGCCCGATGCCGGCATCCGGGGCGTGCCAGGTCGTGCCAGGGGGCTTTCATGTGCTGTTCGGGTAGCGCTTGCGTAAGGATCGCGACATGAGCACGGCGATGCGCGCGTGTCGGCCCGGCGTGGTCGCGCTGGGCCTGTTGGCGCTGTCGGTCGACGTGGCCGGCGCCGTGTCACTGCCGCAGGATCTCAGCCATCTTTCGCTGGAGGATCTGGGCAAGGTGGTGGTCTCCTCGGTGGCGAAGACCCCCGAGCCGCTGGGCGATGCCGCGGCAGCGGTGTACGTGATCGGCCACGACGACATCCTGCGATCGGGCGCCACCAACCTGCCGGACATCCTGCGGCTCGCGCCCAACCTGGCGGTCTTCCAGACCAGCCCCAGCAACTACGTGATCACCGCGCGAGGTTTCAGCGGCAACAACGCCGCGCAGAATTTCCCCAACAAGCTGCTGGTGCTGATCGACGGCCGCAGCGTGTATTCGCCGATCTTCTCCGGCATGTACTGGGATGATCAGTACGTGCTGCCCGAGAACATCGAGCGCATCGAGGTCATCAGCGGTCCCGGTGGTGCGCTGTGGGGCGCCAACGCCGTCAACGGCGTGATCAACATCATCACCCGCAAGGCTGCCGATACCCGGGGCGGGGTGCTGCACGTGGGCGTGGGCAACCTGCAGCGTGAGGCGTCCGTGCAATATGGCGGCGTGCTGGGACAACACGCGCATTACCGCGTCTACGCACGGGACTTTCGCCGGGATTCGTTCGACAACAGCGCCGGGCACGACGCGCGCAACGGCTGGAGCAATCCGCAGGTCGGTTTCCGGCTGGACTGGGATGCCGGCGCGGCAGATGCCGTCATGCTGCAGGGCGACCTGCACGATGGCCGCGTCGAGCAGGCCGGCGCGGCCGATTCGCGCAGCACCGAAGGCGACGTGCTGGCGCGCTGGCAGCACGCGATCAGCGACACCTCGAGCTTCCAGGTGCAGGCTTATTACGACCATGTGCATCGTCGCAACGACGCCACTGGAGACGGCTTCGCGCTCGACACCTGGGACATCGAGCTACAGCACAACTTCGCGCTGGGCGAACACAACCAGGTCGTCTGGGGCGCCGGCAACCGGAACTACCGCTACGACATCAAGCCGCGGATCAGTCCGGCCAGTTCACTGCTGTGGGACCCGGCGGTGAACACGCAGAACCTGGCGAACGCGTTCGTGCAGGACCAGATCGGACTGGGCCCGCGCGTGCAGCTGACGCTGGGCCTCAAGGCCGAGGACGATCCCTACTCGGGCGTGTCGCTGATGCCCAGTGGAAAACTGTCATGGAAGCCGGGCGGGAACGTGCTGCTGTGGGCGGCCGCTTCGCGCGCGGTGCGCACGCCCACGCCGTTCGACCAGGATGTCATCGAGAAACTCGGCTCGACCACCTTCCTGGTCGGCAATCCGGATTTCAGGCGCGAGCAGCTGACCGCCTACGAAGCCGGCTGGCGGGCACAGGTGGCCACCCGGGCGACCGTATCGGTTTCGATGTACTACAACGTCTACGACGACCTGCGGACCATCGAGTATTCCCCCACGCTGCTTCCCTTGCTGTGGGGCAATGGCATGGAAGGCCATACCTGGGGGCTGGAAGCCTGGGGCAGCTACGCGATCGGCGACTCCTGGCGTCTGGGCGCGGGCTTCGCCACGCAGCGGCAACGGCTGCGCTTCAAGCCGGGTGCGAGCGGCCTGCTGGGCCTGTCGCAGGCTGGCGATGACCCCGAGCGTCACGGTTTCATCCGCTCGGTGATGAACCTCTCGGATCGCTGGACCCTGGTGGCCGAACTGCGCGGGGTCAGCGCCTTGCCGGACCCGAAGGTGCCCGGCTACGTGGAGCTCGACGCGCGACTGGCCTGGCGGGTGAATGAGAAACTGGATCTCGCCTTGTCCGGCTCCAGCCTGCTGCACTCGTGGCATCAGGAATACGTGTTCCCGGACAGCGACCGCATCGGACGCAGCGTGCTGTTCGATGCCCGCCTGAAATTCTGAGCACATGCCGATCCCGCCCCATCGCGCCGCGTCCGGACACGCCCTGCGTGCCGTGGCCGCGTTGCGCACGGGATGGCGCGCAGTGCATGCCCGCGGCCCGGCCTGTCTGGTCGTCCTGCTGCTGTACGCGGCGGGTGTGGCGGCGGCGAACGCGGTGCAATTGCCACGACAGGCGTCGCCGGCGCCAGCGGCGATCTCGCTGGAGTACGCGGTCAAGGCGACGTATCTCTACAAGCTGGCGCCCTTCGTCAACTGGCCGCCAGGGGAGTTCGCCAGCCCCGATGTGCCTTTCAGGATCTGCGTGGTCGGCGACGATCCGTTCCGCGGCTTTCTCGCCGACGCGGTGGTCGGGCGTCGCTTCGGCACGCATGCCTTTGAAGTGCTCCGGCTGGATGCGCTGACGGCCGACGCGGGTTGCCAGATCGCCTTCATCGGCCAGTTGCCGGCGCAGACCACGCGGCAGGCGCTGGCTGCGGTGGACGGCAAGCCGGTGCTGACCGTGGTCGACTCCGCCGCGCCGGATGAGCGGGGCATCGTGCAGTTCGTGATACGCCGGGGCCGGGTCGGCTTCGAGATCAATATCGCCGCCGCCGCACGCAACCATCTCACGATCAGTTCGAAGCTGTTGAGCTTGGCCCTGAAGGTCAATTCGCGATGAAGGCACGCGCGGACCGCCGGCCCTACACGTTCCGGCCCGTGATGCTGCTGGTCGCGGCCGGCATGCTGCTGATCGCCGGCGCGCTTGCCGCTGCCTACCAATACCATTCGGCGCGGGTCGAGCGGCGACACCAGCTGATCACCCAGGCCAACATCCTGGCCGCCAGCGTGACCGCGGCGATCGCGTTCGATGACCGCGCGGCCGCACAGGAATACGTGAACGCCCTGATGCTCGACCCCCGGCTGGATGCGGCGGCGGTGTACAACGAGGCGCACCGCCAGGTGGCCGGCTTCCAGCGGGCGGGCAGCGAGCCGATCGCGGACAGCCTGGCCGCCGACGACCGCGCGCCGCAGCAGCGGCAACTGGTGGAAGTGCCGGCGCGCCAGGGTGCCACCACGGTCGGCCGGGTATATCTGCGCGCCGCAGACACGCCGCTGATGGTGCAACTGACTCGCTACAGCGGCGTGGCGCTCTTGACCATCATGGCGGTGCTGATGCTTGCCGTGCTGGCGGTGGCGCAGGGCGTGCTGACCCGCGCCAACGATGCGCTGCATCGGCGCGCCACCGAACTGGCCGACGCCAACGAGCGACTCAACATCGAGATGGCGCAGCGGGCACGGACCGAGGAGGCGCTGCGGCAGAGCCAGAAGATGGAAGCCATCGGCCAGCTTTCCGGCGGCATCGCGCACGACTTCAACAATCTGCTGATGATCATCAAGAGCAGTCTCACCCTGCTGCAACAGAAGCTGCTGCAGGGTGACCCGTCGGCGAATGGCACGCCCGCCTCGCCGCCGCGCGAGCGCGAGTCACACGATGGCCACGAAGCGCGGGAACAGCGGATCAGGCACTACCTCGACGTGGCGCAGGACGGCATCGGTCGGGCCGCCAGCCTGACCCAGCGCCTGCTCAGCTTCGCGCGGCAACAGCCGCTGTCGCCCCGGTCGCTCCGGCTGGATGTGCTGGTTCGCGACATCCACCCGCTGCTGGAGCATTCGGTGGGCAGCGGCGTGGAAATCGATTACCGGCTCGACTCGCGTCGGCCCGTGCTGTGCGACGCGAACCAGATGGAAAACACGATATTGAACCTGGTCGTCAACGCGCGCGATGCGATGCCTGACGGTGGGCGCATCGTCATCGGCGTGGACGACCTGCACATCGATGCCGATCACCCCATGCAAGGCCTGCCGGACGGCGACTACGTGCATCTGCGAGTGATCGACAACGGCATCGGCATGAGCGAGGAAGTTCGCCGCAAGGCCTTCGAGCCATTCTTCACCACCAAGCCGGTCGGCAAGGGCACCGGCCTGGGCCTCAGCACCATCTTCGGTTTCATCGTGCAGTCCCGCGGACTGGCCAGCATCGACAGCGAGCCCGGCCGCGGCACCACCATCCACATCGTCTTGCCGCACGTCGCCGGCGAAGCGACTTTCGAGGTAGCGTAATGTCTTCCCCCGATCCCTCCGCACCATGCATCCTGCTTGTCGAAGACGAGACCTTCCTGCGCGAACTGGTCATGGAAAACCTGCAGGACGCAGGTTACGGCGTCGTCGAAGCCAGCGATGGCAGCAGCGGGGTCGAGGCCCTGAAATCCGACCAGCGCATCGACGTGCTGCTGAGCGACATCAAGCTGCCCGACATCGACGGCTGTACGGTCGCCCGGATCGGCAAGACGCTGCGTCCGGAACTGAAGGTGATCCTGATGACCGGTTACGCGCCATCGCCGCTGCCGCCAGCGCTGCAGGCGCTGGTCTATCGCGTGCTGCAGAAGCCGTTCTCACTGAACACCTTGCCTGAGACGGTGGCTGCCGCGCTGGAGGCGTGAGCCTTCGAAGCGCTCGCCAGCCGCGATCTCCGATGACGGTCAGCGCGTGGCGGGCTGCAGGATCAGCGTGTGCGCGGTGGCGCCGGGCAGCAGCGGCGTGGGTCGTCCCGCGACCCAGTCTTCGTGGCCCGCGCCGAAATACGGCGACAGCGGGTGGTCGCTCTGGCCGCCGGGCATGTTGAGGATGGCGTCGGCTTCGTGGCCGGGCGCGACGTCCAGGTGCTCGGATGCGCCGAAGCCGGGCGCGGCGACATGGGGCATGTTGTTGTCGCCGGGAATCGGCTGGTCGGGCATGTCGATGTGGCGGCCCAGCCAGCGCGGCAACGCGGCGGATAGCGGGTGGCGGATGTCGGCGCGGTTGTGCTCGCCCCAGCTGCGGGCGGCGAGGCCACCCGGTTGCCCGCCGAGTTCGGTCGTCACCTGTTTCGCGGCGTCGACGAGCAGGGCGCGCCAGTCGGGATATCGCGGGTCGAGCAGTTGCGGCGGCCGCGCGTGGATCAGCGTCCACACGGCGGCTTCGGCGCTGTTTTCGCTGGGCCAGCTGAAGTCTGGGTAACGCTGTTTGACGCGGGCGGCGAACGGCGCCAGCACGGCCTCGCTGACCTGGTTGCGGAACGCGCGCACCAGCCGGTAGTCGACGCTGTCCACCGCGGCGCGGCCGCGCCAGGTGGCGGTGAGCTGGCGCAGTTGCTGCAGCGCCGGGTCGGTGCTGCCGGCCAGGGTGTCCTGCAGCAGGCGCTGCCAGCGCGCGAGGAACACCGCGCGGTTGTCCAGCTGGATGTCGAGCAGGTTGCCCGGGGTGAAACTGGGGCGGGCGCGCAAGTCGTCGCGGATCTGCTGGGCGCGGGCTCCGAGGTCGTGGCCGCCGTTGCCGAGCAGGGCCAGCGCGTCGCCGTCGACGGTGCGGTTGTTGGCCGTCCACAGTCGCCCATCGGCGGGATTCTCGATGCGCGGGTAACGCTCGGGTGCGGCCCAGCCCTGCCAGCCACTGCCGGGTTTCGACCAGTCCGACGGCAGCAGCGGGTCGATCCCCGCGCGCAGCGGGATGCTGTTGCCGGCGAGGGTCCAGCCGATGTTGCCGTGGCTGTCGGCGACCAGCAGGTTCTGCGGCGGCATGCCGAGATGCGGCGCCAGGTTTAGCGCCGCAGCCACGTCGGGCGTGTGCTCCAGCTGCATCAGGTCGAGGTTGTAGCCGTGCGGCCGGCCGGCGATCCACGCCAGCGCCAGCGGCGTGCCGTCGGCGTCCTGGCCCATGATCGGGCCCCAGCGGGTGTCCTCGACCTTGAGGATGGTGTCGGGACGACCCTTGACCCGGATGTGCTCGTCGTGGGTTTCGATGTTCGCCCAGCCGTCCGGCACCTTGTAGCGCGTCGGGTCGGCCGGATCGCGCAGCACGCGCACCCAGTCCTGCCAGTCGCCGTAGCTGTTGGTGAAGCCCCAGGCGATCTGGCCGTTGGAACCGACGATGACCGCCGGCGTGCCGGGCAGGCTGACGCCGTTGACGTCGCGCTGGCCATTCGGCGCGCCGGAATCGGGGTAGCGCAGGCGGGTGCGGAACCAGATGTTCGGCACGCGCAGGCCCAGGTGCATGTCGTTGGCCAGCATCGCCGCGCCGTTGCCGGTGAGCGTGCCGGCCACGGCGAAGTTGTTGCTGCCGGGGCGCGGTGCATCCAGCGCCGGTGCCAGCGCGGCGGCCAGCGCCGTCGACGCTGCAGTCGGCGCGAGCTGGCGCAGGTCGAACACGCTGGCGGCGGGCAGCACCGGCGTGCGCGACAGCCGACCGCTCAGCGGGGCTTCCCAGTCGGGGTCGGGCGCGAGCAGGAAATCCACCAGCGGGCCGGGCAGCACCGCGCGCATCTGCGCCATGCGCAGCTCGCGTTCGTTGCGGCCGTCGCTGTTGAGGTCCAGGTACATCGCGGCGATCACCAGCGCGCTGTCTTCCGAGCGCCACGGTTGCGGCTGGCTGCCCAGCAGCAGGTATTCCCACGGCTTCACCCGCAGGTCGGCAAGCCCGGCGTTGACGCCGTCGCGATAGCGGTCGAGTTCGTGCTTCGCGGCGGGAGCCATCTGCGCATAGGCGGCCTCGACCACGGCGCGCAGCCGATGGCGACGGTGGTTGAGGTCGACCTTCAGCGCGGCCGGCCCGACCAGCGCGGACAGTTCGCCGGCGCTCACGCGGCGCATCAGGTCCATCGCGAAGAAGCGCTCCTGTGCATGCACGTAGCCCAGTGCATAGCTGATGTCGGTGCGATTCTTCCCCTCGATGGTGACCGTGCCCAGCGCATCGCGACGGATGCTTACCGGAGCGGACAGGCCGGTGGTCTGGCGCGTGCCGTCGAGCCGGGCGCGGCTGCCGGCGAACAGGTACCAGCCGACGAGGAAGGCGGCCAGCAGCAGCGCCAGCAGGCTCGGCAGCGCGATGCGCAGGATGCGGCGACGACGCGTCGTCATGGCTTGGCGAACACCGCGAAGATGCCCGCGTACGGCTTGACCATGAACGCCGGCGCGCCGGCGTAGCCTTCGCCGTCGACGTACAGCTGCGAGATGCTGCCATCGAGGTACAGCGCGTCGCGGCAGCCCAGCTTGTCGCGGAACAGACGTCCAAACGTATGGAAGTTCACCGGCGCCTCGCTCACGGCAAAGACCACTTCGGTCGGGGTTTTCACGCAGACGCCGCTGCGCCATTTCAGGCTGGACGAATCGTCGACGAACTGCTCGTTGAGCTTGCCGTCGATCAGCAGCATCGGGCCGGACTGGGTGGCCCACTTCGCACTCTTGCCGTCGGCCTTGAACGCGGCGCTGGTGCGCACCGCGGCGTGGCCGTCCGGATACACCGCGAACACGCCGTTCGGCAGCAGCGAGAAATTGCCCGAGGCCGGGTTGCCGTGGGCCAGGTTCAGCGGCACCACGGTCTTGCCGTTTTCCACGTACAGGCCGAGCGGTGCGAACTTGTGGTCGTAGATGCCGGCGTTGGCGGCGAACAGCAGGTGCCGGCCGTGCTGCTCGCCCCACTGGCGCAGCGTCTCGATACTGCTGAAGGGCTGGCCGCTCTGCGGGTCGCGCCAGTGCAGGGACAGGGTCTCGCGCCTGAGGTCGACGTGCACGATCCGGTAGTTCTGTCCTTCGAAGGCGATCTCGCCGCTGGCCAGTGCCTGCGCCGTGGGCGCGCAACCGGGTGCGCCGAGCAGCAGCAACAGGGGCAACAGCGCGCGCTGCCATCGGGAATGGCGGGGGCGGGAGTGGAGCGGGGGAGAAGAAGCCATGCGTCGATGGTCGCCGCCCTGCGTTGCGCGTGCAAGTCCGCCGCCTGCGCCGAGGCCCGGCTGCCGTTAAACTTGCGCTTTTCCCCGGTGCCCGCCCATGCCCTATACGCCGATAGTGGCAACCCTCGGTTACGTGTTGTCGCCCGATCGCAGCGAAGTGCTGATGATCCATCGCAACGCCCGCCCGGACGACCAGCACCTGGGCAAGTACAACGGCCTGGGCGGCAAGATGGAACCGGGCGAGGACATCGCCGCCTGCATGCAGCGCGAGATCCTGGAGGAGGCCGGCATCACCTGCGAGTCGATGCAGTTGCGCGGCACGCTGAACTGGCCCGGCTTCGGCAAGCAGGGCGAGGACTGGCTCGGCTTCATCTTCGTGATCGACCGCTACGCGGGCACGCCGTTCATGGTCAATCCCGAAGGCACCCTGGAATGGGTCGCGCTGGAGCGCCTGCTGACCCTGCCGATGTGGGAAGGCGACCGCCACTTCCTGCCGCTGGTGTTCGACGCCGACCCGCGCCCGTTCCACGGCGTGATGCCATACAAGGACGGTCGCATGCAGTCGTGGTCGTACACGCGGCTGTGAGTGCGGAACCGGTCATCCGCATTGTCGCTGCAGTGATCCGCGATGCGGCGGGGCGCAGCCTGCTGGTGCGCAAGCACGGCGCCACGGTGTTCCAGCAGCCCGGCGGCAAGCGCGATCCGGACGATCTCGACGAACTGGCCACACTGGCTCGCGAGCTGCGCGAGGAACTGGGTTGCGAACTGCTGCGCGACTCGGCCCGCCTGCTGTGCCATTGCCGCGCGCCGGCGGCGAACGAGCCGGGCCACGTGGTCGAGGCGGCCGTCTACGCGGTGGCAGTGCGCGGCACGATTACGGCCCAGGCCGAGATCGCCGAACTGCGCTGGATCGATCCGGCCCAGCCCGACGTGCCGGTAGCCCAGCTCAGCCGCGAGCACATCCTGCCGCTGTTGTGAGCCTGCTTCTTGTATGGGTAAAGCCTGGCGCGCAGCCTTGCTCCCTCTCCTGCGTGCAGGGAAGGGCCGGGGTGGGGCCGCTCTTCGCCGCAAAGTCAAAAGCCACCCCCTCCTGACCTCCCCCTGCTGCGCAGGGGGAGGGATCGAGCGTGCGGTTTTGCTCCTGCCCTGTCATGCAGGAGATGAGCGCGAATGCGCGTCCTTGCTCCCTCCCCTGCGTGCAGGGGAGGGTTGGGGTGGGGTCGCTTTTCAGGGCTTGAACGCCGCAAACGTCCCGTATGGCTTCAGCTGCGCATCGATCGCCTTGGGATCGCCCACGATCACGATGCTCTGGTCCTTCGCGGCGAAATACTTGCGGCCCATCGCCTGCACCTGCGCGGCGGTGACCTTGTTCGCCTCGGCCACGTAGCTGCCGAGGAAACTCGGCGGCAGGCCGTCCACCCAGTAGTTCGCCAGCGTGCCGGTCAGCGAGCCCTGGATCTGGTTGCGCAGCAGGTAGATGCCGCCGACCAGGCGCTTGGCGCCGTTGAGTTCTTCCGCACTGGCCGGCTGGCTGGCCATGCTGTCGAACAGCCTGGACAGTTCGGCCAGGGTGGCGCCAGTGACCTCGTTGCGCACGTCGACGGTGGCCACCGTGCTGCCGCCCACGCGGCTGGCGCTGAAGCGCGACCACGGACTGTACGAGTAGCCCTTGTCCTCGCGGATGTCCTGGGTGATGCGGCTGGTGAAGCCGCCGCCCAGGATGGTGTTGGCCACGGTCAGCGGGATGTAGTCCGGGTCGCTGGCGGGGACGGCTGGACGGCCATAACGGATGTTGCTCTGCACGGCGCCGTCGCGCGATACCAGCAGCCGCTGGGGCGCTGCTTCACGCGGTGCCGGCGCAGTGTCGGGCAGGGCCTTGCCGTCGGCCTTCCAGCTGCCGAACTGCTGTTCGGCCAGCTTGAACGCCGCGTCCGCGTCGATGCGCCCGACGATCACCAGCAGGGCACGATCGGGCCGGAAGCGGGCGTCGTGCAGCGCGCGCAGCGAGTCGCTGGAAGTGGCCTGCACGGTGGCTTCGACCAGCGAATCCCGCGCGTACGGATGATCGCCGTAGACCGCGTGGCTGAAAGCACGGCCTGCCTGCCAGTCCGGGTCGGCTTCCTGCACCTTCAGGCCCTGCAGCGCATTGGCTTTCGCCAGGGCGACTTCGTTGGCGGGGAAGCTGGGATGCAGCGCGGTGTCCGCCACCAGCGCCAGCAACTGTGAGGCGTGCGAGGCCAGCGCGCTGGCGCGGATGCCGATCGCATCGTCGTCGGCGCCGGCGCCGTAGTCGCCGCCGATCGCCTGCAGCGCCTCGGCGATGTCGCGCGAGCTGCGGCTGGCGGTGCCTTCGTCGAGCAGGCGCGCCATCATCTGCGACATCGCCGGCGTGGCGGCATCGTCGGCCGCGGTGCCGCCGAGCACGGACAGCGCCACGTTGACCTTGGGCAGGCCCTCGCGCGGCACCACCCACACGGTGAGCCCGTTCGGCAGGGTGCGCTGGGCGATCTGCGGCACCGGCAGCGGCTTGTCCGGGCCGTAGGCGGGCAGGTCCTTCGGCAGCGCAGTGGTGGAGGCCTGCGCCATGCCGGCCAGTGCCAGGCCAAGCGCGATGGCGAGCGTCCTGAATGTCATGTTCGTCTTCATGGCGGTCCTCACTTGGCGGTCTTGGTGGCGGGAGCGGCAGCAGCCGCCGGGCGGCGCACGATCACGCTGCGGTTGGCGTCGGTGAGATAGGCGCGGGCCACGCGCCTGATGTCATCCGAACTCACCGCCTCGATCCAGCCCGGCATCCGGTTGGCCACGTTGGCGTCACCCCACAAGGTCTGCAGCTTGGCCAGCGTGTCGGCGCGGCCGAGGAAGGACTCCAGCCCGCCATACCAGTCCGACAGCATCTTGGTCTTCAGCCGCGCCAGGGTGGCGTCGTCGACGCCGTCGCTGGCGACCTTGCTGATCTCCTCGTCGATCGCGGCCAGCACCTGGTCCGGCGTGGCGTTGGGCTTGTACAGCGCGAACAGTCCCAGCAGGGTCGGACCGGCGTAGTCGCTGCCGTCGCCGAGCGGGAAGTTCACGCCGCCGTTGATGTTGAGCAGCAGCTCGCGGCCCTTGACCAGGCCCTGGTAGAAGCGTGAGGCATCGTCGCCCACCAGCAGCTGCGACAGCACCATCATCGGCACCTGGTCCTTGCTGCCGCGGGCGGGCATCTTCCAGCCGATCGCCAGCGCCGGCACCTTGGCCAGCGCGTCGGTCTGCTCTTCGTGGCGCGGCTTGGTGTTCAGCGGCTCGGTGACGTCGGGACGCCGCGGCAACGCACGGGCGGGCAGCTGGCCGAAGTATTTCTGCGCCAGCGCGAAGGCCTGCGCCGGGGTGACGTCGCCGGCGATGCCGAGCACCGCATTGGCCGGCTGGTAGAAGGTGTCGTGGAAGGTCTTCACGTCGGCTATGCTGGCGTGGTCCAGGTCCTTGAACGAGCCGTAGCCGTCGTGGTTGTTGGCCCACTTGTCGAACGCGAGACGGTTGAGATCGGTCCAGTAGAACAGGCCATAGGGCTGGTTCTTCACGTTGACGCGGATCTCCTCCTTCACCACGTTCTGCTGGTTGGCGAGGTTCTTCGCGCTGAAGTCCAGCGACTTCATGCGGTCGGCCTCCATCCACAGGATCGGCGCCAGCGCCGACGAGGGTGCCGACGCGATGTAGTTGGTGTAGTCGGCGCGGGTGGAGCCGTTGAACACGCCGCCGCCACCCTGGATCACCCGCTCGAAGGTGCCCTTGGGCGCGTCCGGCGTGCCCTCGAACATCAGGTGCTCGAACAGGTGGGCGAAGCCGGTGCGATTCTGCGGCTCCAGCCGCATGCCGACGTGGTAGACCATGCTGATGCCGACGGTGGGCGAGCTGTGGTCTTCGGAGACCACCACGGTGAGGCCGTTGTCGAGCTTCTTCACCGCGACCGGGAGCTTCCAGGTGTCGGTGTCGGCGGCGTGGGCGGCGAAGGCCAGGCAGAGCCCGGCGACCAGGACGGATAGTCGTGAAGCACGCATCTACTTCTCCTTGTCAGCGCGAACGGAAGCCCGATCCTCTGCCTCGCGAACCGCGGCTGACAAGTGACGAATGGCAGGTATGGTCCTGCCGCGCAGCTGCTCAGGCCACGTCGGCCGTCCATTCGCGGCTGCCGAACTTGGACTGCGCCAGGGTCTCGGCCTGGGTCAGTTCATCCATCCGCAGCATGCCGTCGCCGAGGCCGTGCAGTCGGCGGAAGGTGGCGATCATGTGCTCGATCACCGCCTCGCGGGGCAGGCCGGTCTGGCTGCGCAGCGGATCGACCCGCTTGGCCGCGCTGGTGGTGCCCTTGTCGGACAGTTTCTCGCGGCCGATGCGCAGCACGTCCAGCATCTTCGCCGCGTCGATGTCGTAGGCCATGGTGACGTGGTGCAGCACCGCGCCGCCGCGATGCACCTGGGCCGCGCCGGCGATCTTGCCACCTTCGGAGGTGATGTCGTTGAGCGGCTGGTACCAGGCCTTGATGCCCAGCTCGGCCAGCGCTTCGAGCACCCATTCGTCGAGGAAGGCATAGGCCTCCTGGAACGACAGGTCCTTGACCAGCGACTTCGGCGCGTAGATCGAATAGGTGATGGTGTTGCCGGGCTCGATGAACATCGCGCCGCCGCCGGAAACCCGGCGCACCACCTCGATGCCGTGACGCTGCGCCGCTTCGGCGTCGACCTCGTTGCGCAGCGACTGGAAACGACCGATCACCACCGCGGGCGAAGCCCATTCCCAGATGCGCAGGGTGGGTGCGCGGCGGCCCGCGCCGACCTCGTGGGTCAGCACGTCGTCCAGCGCCATGTGCAGGGTGGGCGATTGCGGCGTGGTGTGGATCAGCTGCCAGTCGTGGTCGCGCCAGTCGGTGCGGATCATGCTGCAGATTCCTTGTGCAGGGCGCGGCGCACGGCGACCGCGATCGCCTCGGGCGAAATGCCGTACATCATCACGTCACTGTCGAGCGGGCCGGCGATGGCGCGGGCCAGTTCCGCTTCCGTGGCCGCCGCGGGCTGGCCTTCCAGCGCGCGATTGATGAGGTCGAGCGCGCCGTCCGGCTCCAGGAAGAAGTCGCCGCTCAGCTGCACCTTGGCCAGGTGATCGCCATGCAACTCCAAGTCGATCACCACCAGCTTGCCGCCGGGCATCTTGTATTCGCCGTGCATGGGCGCGTTCCGCGTGTCGTCTGGACAGACGCGCAGTTTGCCTCGTTGGCGGCACCGATGCCAAAGACGGCGGCCTCAGGCCGCCGTCTTTGTGAGTTTCAGCGCATTTCCAGCTTCAGCGCCCGGGCGATCGACTCCCAGGGAACGTATTTGTAGTTCTGGTTCTGCGTGGGCAGCACGTTGCGGCCGTCCTGGGCGATCATCGCGCCGTGCTCGAAGCCGGGGCCGAGGTTGCGGCTGGTGACCTCCAGACCGTCGGTCTCGGAGATGCCGTCGATGCCGCGGGCACCATCGGCCACCACGGCGAACGAACCCAGGTAGGCATGATCGCCCTCGCGGCGGTACACCGCATAGGTGTTGTTGCCCTGGCTGGAAACCACGATGTAGCCGCGGCCGCCGCCCAGGTCGTAGATGCCGACGCCTTCGAGGTCGTCCCTGATCGCCTTGTTGTCGGCGACGCGGTCGATCGCCGTCATCGCGTTGCCGCCATCCGGTTCGGCGTCCATCTTCCACAAGGCCACGTCTTCCTCGCCGACGTAGAGCGCGCCGCTGGCATCGTCGGCGACGCAGCCCTCGGCCTGGCTGGCCATGCGGAACTCGCGCACCTGCTTGATGCGCACGCGGCCGTTGCCGGCGTCGAGCAATTCCCACTGGCGCATCAGGCCGTCGCCGGTGTTGATGAACACGTAGGTCTTCGCGCTCTTCGGGCTGCGATACATGCACAGGCCGTAGGGATCGGCCATGCCGGTGGCCTGCACGCCGTCGGCGACGTCCACCAGTTCGCGCCGGTCGGGATCGAGCCGGTAGATCGCCACCGACTTGTGCGTGCGGTCGCTGGCGGTGACCAGGGTCACCTTGTCGCCGCCCAGCGGAAAGCCGTCGCGCAGGTCGGTGTTGTTCATCTTGCCGTCGGGACGGAACTGCACCACCTTGCCCTGCATGTCGTAGACGAACATGCCGGCTTTCTTGTCGGTGGCCACGATCAGGCTTTTTGCCGGATCGGTGGGATGCGCCCAGATCGCCGGGTCGTCGGCCGCGTCGCCGAAGCTCGCCACCGGCACGGTTTCCACCAGGGCGGTGACGGTTGCCAATGGCGGCTTCGCCGCTGCGCGCGGGTCCTGCGGCGTGCCCGGCTGCAGCTTGAGCGCGCGGGCGACGTCGGCCATCGACACGCCCTTGTGGTTGGCACCGCCGTCCTCGTCGCTGATCAGCAGCACGCCGTGGGGAAGCTTCGCGCCCAGCGCCACGCTGGTGGCGAACAGCGGGCCGGGACCGTCCAGCGGCTTGCCCTGTGCCGTGACGGCGAAGCTGCCCAGGTAGGCATCGTGATCGGCGCGGTCGTAGAGATTGATGCGTCCTTCGGAGGTGTCCGCGGCGAGCAGCCACCGGCTGCCCTTGCCGCCGTCGTACAAGGCCACGCCTTCGACCTTCTTGCCGAGGTGGCCCAGTCGCGGCGCATCGACCAGGGTGGCGGACAGGTCGGCCTCGGGATTGCCGTCGAGGTGCCAGATGCCGACGGCCTGCTCGGCGACATACAGGTTGCCGTCGCCGTCGGCAGTGCACTGCTTCAGCTTGGAGGGAAGGCTGATCCGCCGCACCTGGCGTGCATCGAGCTTGCCCTCGGCGGTGGCGTAGATCATCTGCTGATCCACTTCGCCGCCGTCGCCCACCGCAACGGCGTAGAGCGCGTCGTCCAGCCGCTGGCGGAACAGGCACACGCCTTCGACCGCGAAGCCGAGCGGGATCGCGCGTGCGCCCGCTTCGACCGGCACGCCGCCGTCCATGGTGAACAGGCGCAGGCGGTTGCCGGTGGCGTCGACCGCGGCAAGCACCGTGCGCGGCCTGCCCGCGATCGGAAAGTCGTAGCTGACATCGACACCGGCCACTTCGCCGGCGGGCACGCTGGCCTGGCGCTGGCCATCGACGCCATAGACCTCCAGCCCGCCCAGCGCCGCGGTGGCGACCACGTGTGGCACCGCCGAAGGCGATGTGCCGGTGACGATCACGCTGGCGTCGGTCTTGCCGCTCCTGGTGGCCTGGGTCTGCAGGCTTGCCTGCACCACCGGCGCGGCGGCGTCGCGTGCGGCGGACTTGCCGGTTCCGGTTGCCGGCAGCAGGGCAAGCGATGTCGCGACGCTGTAAAGAAGCAGTGTTTTCATTCCCCTTTCTCCTCGGATGGCCGCTGCGCCCGCGCGGTGTCTTGGCTGTCGTGCGGCCACCATACGGCATCAAAAACTTTTTTGCACGAAACATTCTAAACGTGTTGCATTTTAGAATGTTTGTTCGTATTCTCGGATTGCCAGCACTTCGCCGCGGGGGTCGCAGGGGAGGGTGGCCAAATCTTTGGGGGTAGATGATCCATGCACACTTTTCGTCGAAATGCGTTGCAGGCGGCACTACTGTTGAGCGGTTGCGCCTTGGCTACGCCGAGCCTGGTGTTTGCGCAGGAGGCCGCCCAGCCGGCTACGGGCGTCCAGGCTGGCGGTGGCGATCAGGCCGCCGCGCAGGCGGATGACAAGAAGAAGCAGGAGGCCATCGACCTGCAGGCGATGGTGGTCACCGGCAACATCGGTTATCGCAGCCACATCGATGTGCCGGCGCCGGTGCTGGTCTACGACCAGCAGTTCTTCGCCAAGTTCGAGCCGGTCTCGGTGGGCGACCAGCTGCGTCGCGTACCGGGCGTGGCCTTCGTCGGCGACGTCGGTGAATCGGTGGCGCCGGAAATGCGCGGCCTGGGCAACGGCTATACGCAGATCCTGGTCAACGGCCGCGCCGTGCCCGGCATCGGCAATGACCGTTCGGTCGCCGTCGACCGCATCCCCGCCGAGATCATCGATCGCATCGAGATCGTCCGTTCGCCATCGGCCGACTTCGACAGCCAGGGCGTGGGCGGCACCATCAACATCATCCTCAAGGACGGCGCGACCTTGCCGCCCGGCGTCATCGTCCGCGTCGGCGAAACCTGGGACAAGAAGACCGGCCGGATCCGCCCGAATGCGGCCGTGTCCTGGTCCGGCCGCAACGACGCGAACACGGTGTTCTATTCGCTGACCGTGGATGCGCAGAAGCGCTTCAACGAGAAGCATGCGATCCAGGAAGTGGTCGACGGCGACACGGTCGGCTTCAGCGATGCGGTAGCCGCCGGCAGCAACGGTCGCGGCCTGCAGAGCTGGGACGACATCAGCAAGTCGCGGGCGACCGGGCGCGAAGAGCAGGGCGACGAGCGCGAGTCGAAGGACTTGTCCTTCAACGGCGACGTGACCTGGCGCATGTCCGATGTCTCCAGCCTGCGGCTGGATGCCTTCGCGATCAAGACCCGCCGCACCGAATACGAGAACACCCGGACCTACGAGGGCGATGGCAGCGTCGGCGGCCTCGACCTGGCCAATCCGGAACTGAAGTTCGAGAACACGCCGATCGACGAGGACAGCTACGGCCTGTCCGCGCTGTTCAACACCTCGTTCAACGACCGCACCGATTTCGAGGCCTACCTGGGCCGCAACAGCACCAAGGGCAGCGAGGTCAAGCACTACTTCAAGGACACGCCGGATACCCGGGACAAGAACAAGGGCACGGCGGCCGATGACAAGAACTGGATGGCCGATGCCTCCATCACGCGGCGCATGCCGGATCTTGCCAGCTCGATGGGTCTCGACGCGGCGACGCTGAAGGTGGGCGTGCAGGTCAAGAACAAGGACCGCACCTATACCGAATCGGAGCTCTCGGGCCTGAGCAAGTCGACCCAGAAGGGCACCGAAGGGCGGTTCGATTACAAGGAAGACCGCTTCGACACCTACGCCACGGTGGACTGGGAATTCAGCCCGACGTTCACCCTCACTACCGGCGTGCGCGGCGAAAAGACCCGGACGAAGCAGGACTACGTCACCACCAACTACGTCAACTACGTGCAGGACGCGCAGACCACCGGTCACGCCGACAGCCACGAGTTCATGCTCAACCCGTCGTCGCACCTGCAGTGGAAACTGACCGATGCCGACCAGCTGCGTTTCAGCGTGGCGCGCACCGTGCGTCGTCCCAGCGTCGAGCAGCTGGTGCCGTCGGTGACCCTGGAATCGCCGGGCGAGTGGGACGTGACGATCGGCAACCCGGACCTGAAGATGGAGCGCTCGCTGGGCTTCGACCTGGGTTACGAGCACAGCATCGGCAAGAGCGGCATCGTTGGCGTCAACCTGTTCCAGCGCAACATCTCCGACCTGATCGGCATGGTCCGCACCACGCGACCGGTCACCGATGCCGGCCAGGACCCGGACGATTTCCCCGGTGGCCTGTACACGTTCCAGAACATCGGCAGCGCCAAGGTCCGCGGCGTGGAGTTCGACATGTCGATGCCGCTGAGCGCGCTGGGCATGCCCAACACCGGCATCTTCGGCAACTACACCCGGCTGTTCTCCAAGCGGCTCAACCCGATCACCGGCCGCGACGTGACCGTCGACGACCAGCCGTCGTTCGTCTACAACGTCGGCGTGACCCAGGACATTCCCGCGTGGAAGGCCAGCTTCGGCGCCAGCTACCAGAAGCAGGGGCCGTCCTACCAGCACAATTCGCCCGGCGAAATGCAGAGCACCAGCTACGGCGGCAATCTGGAGGTGTTCCTGGAAAAGCGCCTCGGCAAGTCGTTCGTGCTGCGCCTGACCGGCAACAACCTGCTCGACTCGTGCAGCGAACAGCTGGAACAGGATTTCGCCGGTGACGACGCCACCGAGATGATGGCCAACAACCGGGCGTACAACGTCGACTTCATGGAGCTCGAGCGCGAGTGCTCGTCGCCACGCTGGTCGCTCACGCTGCGCGCCGTGTTCTGAGCCTTCGAATTCCGTCCCCACGGTGTCTGGCGGCGATCCTCTCCCCGGGATCGCCGTTTTTTTGAGCAACATGGCAAGGTCCGGTTTGCGAGGAGCAATGAACATGCAACTGAAGCACTCCAGAAATTCATCCGCGCTTGCGCTGAGGCTGCTCGCCGGCATTCCGCTGGCGGTGTTCTCGATGAGCATGGGCGGGTGCACGCGCGCATCGGACGCGCAGTCGTCCACGCCGGCGTCGGCCGCGACATCGGCCGTCGCGCAGCCAGTCGAGCTGAAGCTGCAACGGGTGGTGATGCTGATGCGCCACGGCGTCAGGCCGCCGACCAAGCAGCAGGTCACACCGGCCGGCACCAACCCGTCGCCGTGGCCGCAATGGGACGTCGACTTCGGCGAGCTGACCGGGCACGGCCGCGACGCGGTGCGCCTGCTCGGCCAGTGGGATCGCATCAACTGGGCCGCCCGCGGCCTGCTGCCGGCCACCGGCTGTCCGGCGAACGGAGACGTCGAGGTCGCCGCCAGCGCGAAGTCGCGCACCCAGGCCACCGCACGGGCGCTGGTCGAAGGCATGGCTCCCGATTGCGGCATCAACGTCGCGTTCCCGGCCGACAAGCGCGACGACGTGGAATTCCATCCGCTGGATACGCGGGCGGTGGCGATCGATGCCGATGCCGCGCTGAAGGCCGTGCAGGCGCTGATGCCCGCCGGTGGCATGGCGGCGGAAGTGCAGGCGCAGGCGCCGTTGTTCGCCCTGCTCAACCAGGCGATGGGCTGCGCGCCCGCCGCAGCTTGCGACATCTCGAAGATGCCGGCCGGGCTGGAGCACAAGGACGGTGATCGCCCCGGCGTGGGCAATCCGTTCGGCGTCGCCTCCACCGCCAGCCAGACCTTCCTGCTCGAATACCTCGAAGGGAAGCCGATGAAGGACGTCGCCTGGGGGCACCTCACCCGTGAGCAGATTTCCACCCTGCTGAAATTCCACGCGCTGAAATTCCGCTACGAAGGCCGCGCGCCCTACGTGGCGGCCCGCGCCGCCACGCCATTGGCCGCACGCATGCTGGCGGCGGTGGAGCACGGCGCGAAGCTGACGGTGCTGGTGGGGCACGACACCAACATTGCCGACCTGGGCGGCATGCTCGACCTGCACTGGCAGGTGCCCAGCTATCCCAGCGACGATCCGCCGCCGGGCGGCGCGATCGGTTTCGAGGTGCTGGCCGATCCGTCGGGCGCGCAGTTCGTCCGTGCGTTCTACCGCTCGCAGACGATGGACCAGGTGCGCGAGCTGCAGAAGCTCGACGCCGGCAATCCGGCCTCGTACCAGTACATCCCGATTCCGGGGTGCGCGGAGCGCTGCCCGCTGGCGGATTTCGAGAAGATCGTGAAGGACAAGCTGGTCCCGGTGCTGCGCCGCCCCGTGCTGCCCTGATCAAGACCGCCTGGAACATGATGGCGGCGACCGTGATGGTCGCCGCCATCGCTTCATTCAGAGCCTGACCGGCGCGCCCGAGCGTACCGATTCACTGGCCGCCTCGGCCAGCGCCAGCGCCGCCACGCCGTCGGCATAGCCGACCGCGGCACGCGTGCCGTCCAGCATGTCGGCGAAGTGCTCCATCTCGCTGCGATAGGCCTCGGCGTAGCGGTCGAGAAAGAAATTCTGCAGGCGGTCGCTGGCGACGCCGGCCTCGGTGCAGACCTGGGTGGTGCTCTCCAGCACGTTGTCCGCCCGCACCATGCCGCCGGAGGCGAAGGCCTCGATGCGCTGGTCGTAGCCGAAACCGCTGCGGCGGCTGTTGGAGATCACGCAGAGCCTGCCCGAGGCGGTTTTCAGCAGCGTGCGCGCGGTGTCCACGTCGCCCAGTTCGCCGATCACCGGGTCGACCAGGCAACTGCCGGCGGCATAGACCTGGACCGGTTCCTCGCCGAGCAGCCAGCGGGCCATGTCGAAGTCGTGGATCGCCATGTCCTTGAACAGGCCGCCGGACACGGCGACGTAGGACGGCGGCGGCGGCGCGGGATCGTTCGAGGTGATCTGCAGGCTTTCGATCGTGCCGATCCGGCCGCTGTCCAGGCGCGCCTTCAATGCCCGGAAGTTCGGATCGAAACGCCGGTTGAAGGCCAGCAGCAGGTTGGCGCCGGACAGCTTCGCCGCCGCGCCGCGGGCGCGGGCCAGGTCCTGGTCGATGGGTTTCTCGCAGAAGATCGCCTTGCCGGCGGCGGCAGCGCGCACGCAGTAGTCCAGGTGGGTGTCGGTGGAGCTGGCGATGATCACGCCGCGGACCGATGCATCGGCCAGCGCGGCGTCGAGGGTGGTGACCGGGGCATTCCACTCCGCGGCAAGCGCCTGCGCCGACGCGTCGATCGCGTCGATCACGCCGGCCAGTTCGATGCGTGGATGCAGGGCGGCGTTGCGGGCATGGATGCGACCGATGCGGCCGGCTCCGACTATGACGACTTTGTGCATGATCGTGTCTCGCTCAGAGGGTGAAGACTTGTTCGTGCTGCGCGGACCATGCGCAGGCCTCGGCCAGGATCAGCGCGGCCACGCCGTCGGCATAATCGGTGCGCGAAACGGCACGGCCGTGCACCACGTCGGCGAAGTGGTCGATCTGGGCGCGATAGGCCTCGCGGTAGCGCTCGGCGAAGGCGGGCATGATCGGCGCACCGCAGCTGCCGGCCTCGGTCAGCGTGTGCACGGTGTCCTGCGCCACGTTGTCGGCGCGGATCATGCCGGTCGAGCCGAACGCCTCGATGCGCTGGTCGTAACCGTAACCGCTGCGGCGCGTGTTGGAGATCACGCACAGCCGGCCGCTGGCGGTCTTCAGCACGCAGCGGGCGGTGTCGACGTCGCCCTGGCGGCCGATCTCCGGGTCGACCAGGCAACTGGCGCTGGCGAACACTTCGACCGGCTCCTCGCCCATCAGCCAGCGCGCCATGTCCAGGTCGTGGATGGTGAAGTCCTTGAACAGGCCGCCGCTGGTGGGAATGAAGCCCGCCGGCGGCGAGGCCGGGTCGTGGTTGACCAGGTGCAGGGTTTCCAACCGGCCGATCGCGCCCGCGTCCAGCTGCTGCTTCAGTCGCGCAAACTGCGGATCGAAGCGCCGGTTGAAGCCGAGCAGGAAGCGGGCGCCGGCGAAGCGCGACTGCGCCGCCCGCACCTTTTCCAGATCCAGATCGATCGGCTTCTCGCAGAACACCGCCTTGCCCGCCTCGACCGCCGCCAGCGCGTGGCCCAGGTGCTGGTCGGTCGAGCTGCAGATCAGCACGCCGCCGATCGAGGGATCGGCCAGCGCCTGTTCCAGGCTGACCATGCTGGCGCCGTGCAGGGCGGCGAAGCCCGCGGCCTCGACGCGGGGATCCACCACGTACTTCAGGCGCAGGCCCGGGTGACGGGCGGCATTGGGCCCGTGCACCTGGCCCATGCGGCCCGCGCCGATCAAGACAACGTCGATTCTGTCCAAGAGTAGACTCCCCCGAGCTGAGTTGCCGAAAAAAATAGAACTGATATTCTGTTTTTGAGTGTAATAGAATTTCTGGAAAGTTGCGCCATATTTCAACAAAGGCCGGTGTTGCGCGTGCAGCCCGGCGAAACACGAAGGAAAGCCCCATGGTCGAAATGGACGTGCCGCCCGCCAGCGCCGAAGAACTGCGCTCCGCCATCCTCGATCGCTACGAATCGCTCAGCAAACGCCTGCAGCAGATCGCCCGCTACGTGCTCGACGAACCCAACGCGGTGGCGCTGGAAACGCTGGCCGTGCTGGCCGAGCGCTGCAGCGTGCAGCCGTCGGCGATCGTGCGCTTCGCCAAGTCGTTCGGCTTCGAGGGCGCCAGCCAGATGCAGCGGCTGTTCCGTGACGGCCTGCTGTCGGGCAACGCCGCGCTGGGTTACGGCGAGCGCGTGCGGCAGTTCAGCCAGAACGTCGACGGCAAGTCGGTGGGCGACCCGGTGCAGGTGCTGGCCGAGTTCGTCGAGGGCAACGTGCTGGCCCTGCACAACCTCGCCGACGCGGTGGGCCGCAAGAACCTGGCGGCCGCGGTGAAACTGATCGAGGAGGCCGACACCGTCTACGTGGCCGGCTTCCGCCGTTCCTTCCCGGTCGCCGCCTACCTGGCCTACTCGCTGCACCAGGTGGACAAGAAGACCGTCTTCATCGACAGCATCGGCGGCATGACCCGCCAGCAGATCCACGCGATCACCCGCCGCGACCTGCTGATCGCGGTGAGCTACCACCCGTATGCGGAAGAGGCGGTGCAGATGATCGATGCCGCTGCGGAGAACCACTGCAAGGTGCTGTCGATCAGCGACAGCCTGGTCAGCCCGGTGGCCAAGCCCGCCACCGTGGTGCTGCAGGTGCGCGAGGCCGAAGTGCGCAAGTTCCGCTCGCTGTCCGCTTCCATGTGCCTGGCCCAGGCGCTGGTGATCTCCTACGCCTTCGCCAGCAGCACGCCCCGGCGCAACAGTTCGCGGCTGCCGTCTTCCAGGTCCGCCAAGAAATGAAACATCTGTTGCTAAAAAATAGAAAATAGAATATATATTACGTGCATCCGGAGCGGTGGGCGCCGGAGACCCGTGAGAGAAGTGCATATGGAAGGGGCAAAGCGTCAGCTTGACCTTGTAACCATCGGACGATCCTGCATCGACTTGTACGGCGAGCAGACCGGTGGTCGCCTGGAGGACATGACCTCTTTCGCGAAGTACATCGGCGGCAGTCCGACCAACACCGCCGTCGGCGCCTCGCGACTCGGCTTGCGCAGCGCCCTGGTCACCCGCGTGGGCGCCGATCATTTCGGCCGCTTCATCCACGAGCAGCTGCGGCGCGAAGGCGTCTGCGTCGATGGCTTGGTCACCGACCGCGAGCGGCTCACCGCGCTGGTCTTCCTGGGCATCCGCGACCCGGACACGTTCCCGCTGATCTTCTATCGCGAGAACTGCGCCGACATGGCGCTGGGCGTATCGGACATCGACGTGGAGCTGGTGCAGTCCGCGCGCTCCGTGCTGATCAACGGCACGCACCTGTCGCGGCCGAACGTGTTCGACGCCTCCGTGCACGCCTGCGAACTGGCCCGCGCCGCCGGCGCCAGGGTGGTGTTCGACATCGATTACCGGCCCGTGCTGTGGGGGCTGACCGGCAGGGACATGGGCGAGAACCGCTTCGTCGCCGACGCCGAAGTCACCGCGCGGCTGCAGCAGGTGCTGCCGCTGTGCGACCTGATCGTGGGCACCGAGGAGGAGATCCACATCCTCGGCGGCAGCACCGACACCATCGCCGCGCTGCGGGCGATCCGCGCGCGCAGCGACGCGTTGCTGGTGTGCAAGCGCGGCGCGCTGGGTTGCTCGGCGTTCCCCGCCGCGATCCCCGACCGCCTCGACGACGGCGTGGTCGGCCGCGGTTTCCAGGTCGAGGTATTCAACGTGCTGGGCGCCGGCGATGCATTCATGGCCGGCTTCCTGCGCGGCTGGCTGCGCGACGAGCCGTTGTCGACGTGTTGCGAATACGCCAACGCCTGCGGCGCCATCGTGGTCTCGCGCCACGGCTGCGCGCCCGCGATGCCGACCTGGGACGAACTGCAGGCATTCCTCGGTGGCGGCGAACGACCGTTCCGGCTGCGCGACGATGCCGCGCTGGAACAGCTGCACTGGGCGACCACGCGGGCCCGCGTGCACGAGGACCTCACCGTGCTGGCGGTCGATCATCGCAGCCAGTTCGAGGACATCTGCCGCGAGACCGGGGCGGACCCGGCCCGCATCCCCGCGTTCAAGGCGCTGGTGTTGCAGGCGGTCGACCGGCTGGCGCGTGGCGACGACCGTTTCGGCGTGTTGCTGGATGGCCGCTACGGCATGCGCGCGCTGGAAGCCGCCGCCGATCGTCCGTACTGGATCGGCCGTCCGATCGAGCTGCCCGGTTCGCGCCCGCTGGTGTTCGAAAGCTCCGCCGACGTGGCCACCGAGCTGGCCACCTGGCCGTACAACCACGTGGTGAAGTGCCTGGTGTTCTATCACCCGGACGACCCGCGCGAGTTGTGCGAACAGCAGGAACGCCAGCTGCTGCGCCTGCAGGACGCCTGCCGCAAGACCCGCCACGAGCTGCTGCTGGAAGTGATCGCCTCGCGCCATGGACCGGTCGACCAGTACACCGCGGCGCGGGCGATCCAGTGTCTCTATGATCGGGGCATGAAACCGGACTGGTGGAAACTCGAACCGGCCGCCGACGGCGCCACCTGGGGCCATATCGAGCGCGCCATTCGACGCAACGATCCGCTTTGCCACGGCGTCCTGCTGCTGGGTCTGCAGGCGCCCAGCGAAGTGCTCGCCGATTCGTTCCGCAGCGCCGCGGCCAGTCCCATCGTCAAGGGCTTCGCGGTGGGGCGCACGATTTTCGCGGATGCCGCGGCACGCTGGTTGTCCGGCAGCTTCGATGACGAGGCGGCGATCGCCGATCTCTGCGCGCGCTTCGCCGTGCTGGTCGAAGCGTGGCGCGAGGCCCGCGCAGCGGCTCTGGCCTGCCGCAGCGAGGCGGTGTGAGATGGCCATCGTGCGACTGACCGCAGCACAGGCAACGGTACGCTGGCTGGCGGCGCAATACGTGATCGTCGACGGCGAGGAAGTGCCGTACTTCGCCGGCGCCTGGGCGATCTTCGGCCATGGCAACGTGGCCGGTTTCGGCGAGGCGCTGCACGCCGTGCGCGACACGTTTCCCACTTGGCGCGCGCACAACGAGCAGGGCATGGCCCACGCCGCGATCGCGTACGCGAAACAGATGCGTCGCCGCCGCGCGATGGTCTGCACCAGCTCGATCGGCCCGGGCGCCACCAACATGGTCACCGCGGCGGCGCTGGCCCACGTCAACCGCCTGCCGGTGCTGCTGCTGCCCGGCGACGTGTTCGCCAGCCACCAGCCCGATCCGGTGCTGCAGCAGGTCGAGGACTTCGCTGACGCCACGGTCACGGCCAACGACTGCTTCCGTCCGGTGTCGCGCCATTTCGAGCGGATCACCCGGCCCGAACAGATCATCGACGCGCTGCCCAAGGCGCTCGCCACGATGCTCGACCCGGCCAGCTGCGGCCCGGCCACCATCGCGTTCTGCCAGGACGTGCAGGCCGAGGCGTTCGACTATCCCGAAACATTCTTCGCGCGACGCTTGTGGCGAGAGCGCCGGCCCGGTGCCGACCCCGCCGGATTCGCGGCGCTGGTGAGCGCGCTGAAGGCGGCGCGGCATCCGCTGCTGATCGCCGGTGGCGGCGTGTTGTACAGCGGCGCCGAAACGGCGCTGGCCGCCCTGGTCGAAGCCACCGGCCTGGCCGTGGCCGAGACCCAGGCCGGCAAGGGCGCGTTGCCGTGGAATCATTCCTGCTCGCTCGGCTCGATCGGCGTCACCGGATCGAGCGCGGCGAACGCGGCGGCCGCGCGTGCCGATCTCGTCGTCGGCATCGGCACGCGGCTGGCGGATTTCACCACCGGCTCGCGCAGCCTGTTCGAGCAGGCGCGGAAGTTCCAGATCAACGTGCAGCCGTTCGATGCGCACAAGCACGATGCACAGGCCGTGCTCGGCGATGCACGCACGGTGCTGCAGGCATTGTCCGCGGAGCTGGCCGGCTGGCGCGCGCCCGCCATCGATGCGGGCGAGGTGCGGGCGTGGAATGCGGCCGTCGATGCGGCCACCGCCGGCGCCGCCGCACAGGTCCTGCCCAGCGATGCCCAGGTGATCGGCGCGGTGCAGCGCAGCGTGGACGAGAACGCCATCGTGGTGTGCGCGGCCGGCGGCCTGCCGGGCGAATTGCACAAGCTGTGGCGCACCGTGCGCAGCGACGGCTACCACGTCGAGTACGGCTATTCGTGCATGGGCTACGAGATCGCCGGCGGCCTCGGCGTGAAGATGGCGGCGCCCGGTCGCGAGGTGGTGGTGATGGTCGGCGACGGCAGCTACCTGATGATGAATTCCGAACTGGCCAGCTCGGTGATGCTGGGCCGCAAGCTGATCGTGGTGCTGCTGGACAACCGGGGCTACGGCTGCATCAACCGCCTGCAGCACGCCACTGGCGGCGCCGGCTTCAACAACCTGCTGGCCGATGCCGCGCACGACGTGCTGCCGTCGATCGACTTCGCCGCCCACGCGGCGAGCCTGGGCGCGCTGTCCGAACACGTCGCGACGCTGGGCGAACTGGAAGCCGCGCTGGTGCGTGCACGCGCCGCCACGCGCAGCTACGTGGTGGTGATCGACACCGATCCGCTGAAGAGCACCGAAGCCGGTGGCTGGTGGTGGGACGTGGCGGTCCCGGAAGTTTCCGAACGCCCTGAAGTCGAGGCCGCGCGGCGCGCCTACGAGCAGGGCATCCGACAGAAGAAGGATTTGTCATGAGCATCCGTTTCGGCGTCAGCCCGATCGCCTGGGCCAACGACGACATGCCCGAGCTGGGCGGCGACACGCCGCTGGAAAGCATCCTGCGCGACATCCAGGAGCTGGGCTTCGAAGGCGTCGAGCTGGGCGGCAAGTTCCCGCGCCAGGCGGCCGCGCTGAAGCCGCTGCTGGCGCGCTACCAGCTCGACCTGATCGGCGGCTGGTACAGCGGCTCGCTGCTGACGCAGTCCGCCCACGACGAGATCGTGGCGCTGCAGCCGCATCTGGAACTGCTCAAGGCGATGGGCAGCACGGTGTTCGTGTTCGCCGAAACCAGCAATGCGATCCATGGCCAGCGCGACCAGGCCATGCAGGACACGCCGCAACTCGGCCCGGACGAGTGGGCCGTGTTCGGCCAGCGCCTGACCGAGGTGGCCGATTACATCCAGGCCCAGGGCATCCGCTTCGCCTACCACCATCACCTGGGCACCGTGGTCGAGCGCGCGTCGGACCTGCAGGCCTTCCTGCGCCACACCGGCGCATCGGTGGGGCTGACCCTGGACACCGGCCACGCCGCGCTGGGCGGCATCGACGCGTTGCAGCTGATCGCCGAGCACCCTGCGCGCATCGCCCACGTGCATTGCAAGGACGTGCGCCGCGAGGTGTTCGACGAACTGCGCGCAGCCGGGTCGAGTTTCCTCGACGGCGTGCTGGCCGGCATGTTCACCGTGCCCGGCGACGGCGGCCTGGATTACGCGGCGCTGATGGCTGCACTGGCGAAGATCCGTTACAGCGGCTGGATCGTGATCGAGGCCGAGCAGGACCCGGCCCTGGCCGATCCGCGCACCTACGCCCAACTCGGCCTCGGCACGCTGCGGGAGCGCGCCGCCGCCGCGGGGTTGCAGTGATGGCCGGCCTGCGCGTCCGCCCCCATGCGCCCGACGCCACGGGTACCGTGTTGGAGGTGACTCCGGCCAGCGCCGGCTGGAAACATGTCGGCTTCCGCCTGGTGAAACTGGCGGCCGGTGAGCGGTTCGCCGGCGGCGAGGCCGGCCGCGAGGCCTGCCTGGTGATCGTTGCCGGCATGGCCGACGTTGATGCGGGCGGACTGCACTTCGCGCACGTCGGTGGTCGCAGCAACCCGTTCGAGGATCGCGCGCCCGGTGCCGTCTACGTGCCCGCGGGCGTCGCCTATGAAGTCGTCGCCAGCGGCCCGATCGAATTGGCCGTCTGTACCGCGCCCGGCACGGCGCAGGGCGAACCGCGGCTGATCGCCGAGTCCGCGATGAGCCGCGAAGTGCGCGGCGCGGGCACCAACACCCGCCACGTGCGCAACATCCTGCCGCAGACCGAGCCGGCCGACAGCCTGCTGGTGGTGGAAGTGATCACGCCCGGCGGGCACTGGTCCAGCTACCCGCCGCACAAGCACGACACCGCCGAGGCGGGCGCGGAAACCGCGCTGGAGGAAACCTACTACCACCGGCTCAACCCGCCGCAGGGCTTCGCCTTCCAGCGCGTCTACACCGACGACCGCTCGCTCGATGAAACCGTCTGCGTGGAAGACGGCGACGTGGTGATGGTGCCGCGCGGCTACCACCCGGTCGGCACGGCGCACGGCTACGACCTGTACTACCTCAACGTGATGGCGGGCCCGCATCGCCAATGGATTTTCCGCAACGACCCGGCCCACGACTGGATCGCGCGGCGTCCGCCCGGCTAACCCCGGTTTCCACACGCGGGCACCAAAGGCGGGCCGGAGGGGCGGGTCTCCTTCCCCCGCTGCCGGCGGGGGAAGCGAAAGATTCCAGACCTCACGGGGGAACGGTCATCGGGCCGGCCATCCGGCGCCCACCAGAAAACATCATCCAGGAGTGAGTCATGCGCAACATCGAACATTTCATCGGCGGCCAGACCGTCGTCGGCACCTCCGGTCGCCACAGCGACGTCTTCGATCCGAACAGCGGCCAGGTGCAGGCGAAGGTGTCGCTGGCCAACGCCGCGGAGCTTGATCGCGCGGTGCGCAACGCCGCCGAGGCGCAGCCGGCGTGGGCCGCGGTGAATCCGCAGCGCCGCGCGCGGGTGATGTTCGAGTTCGTGCGCCTGCTCAACGCGCACAAGCAGGAGCTGGCCGAGCTGCTGGCCAGCGAGCACGGCAAGGTGGTGTCCGATGCGCACGGCGACGTGCTGCGCGGACTGGAGGTGATCGAGTTCGCCTGTGGCATCCCGCACCTGCTGAAGGGCGAGTACACCCAGGGCGCCGGCCCGCGGATAGACGTCTATTCGGCGATGCAGCCGCTAGGCGTGGTGGCCGGCGTCACGCCGTTCAACTTCCCCGCGATGATCCCGATGTGGATGTTCGGCCCGGCGATCGCCACCGGCAACGCATTCATCCTCAAGCCGTCCGAACGCGACCCGTCGGTGCCGGTGCGGCTGGCCGAGCTGATGATCGAGGCCGGCCTGCCGCCTGGCATCCTCAACGTGGTGCACGGCGACAAGGAGATCGTCGACGCGATCGTGGCGCATCCGACGATCAAGGCGGTCAGCTTCGTCGGCTCGTCCGACGTGGCGCAATCGGTGTACGCGGCCGGCGCGGCCCACGGCAAGCGCGTGCAGTGCATGGGCGGCGCCAAGAACCACGGCATCGTGCTGCCGGATGCGGACCTCGACCAGGTCGTCGCCGACCTGATGGGCGCCGCCTACGGTTCGGCCGGCGAACGCTGCATGGCGCTGCCGGTGGTGGTGCCGGTGGGCGAGGCGACCGCCGAGGCGCTGCGCGCGAAACTGCTGCCGGCGATCGCCGCGCTGCAGGTGGGCGTCTCCGGCAATCCCGATGCGCACTACGGCCCGGTGGTGTCGGCGGCGCACAAGGCGCGGATCGAGGGCTATATCCAGCTCGGCGTGGACGAGGGCGCGGAACTGGTGGTCGACGGCCGCGGCCTCAAGGTGCCCGGCCACGAGGGCGGCTTCTTCCTCGCGCCCACGCTGTTCGATCACGTGAAGCCCACGATGAAGACCTACCAGGACGAAATCTTCGGCCCGGTGCTGCAGATCGTGCGTGCGCACAGCTTCGAGGAAGCGCTGGCGCTGCCGTCGCAGCATCCCTACGGCAACGGCGTCAGCATCTTCACCCGCAGCGGCGACGCGGCGCGCGAGTTCGCCGACCGCGTCGAGGTGGGCATGGTCGGCATCAACGTGCCGATCCCGGTGCCGGTGGCGTACCACAGCTTCGGCGGCTGGAAGCGCTCGGGCTTCGCCGACCTCAACCAGTACGGCATGGACGGCGTGCGCTTCTACACCCGCACCAAGACGGTGACCCAGCGCTGGCCCAGGGGCGGCGAAGCGATCGAACAGAGCTTCGTGATCCCGACCTTGTGACGGCGTGACACGAACGATCCTTCCTCCGCGCAGCGGGGGAAGCAAGGCGTTTCGGTGTATATGGAATAATTCTTCCAATTTGTTCAAATATGAAATAGTCTGATTGCAACGAGGCCGGTGCCTGCTGCGCCGGCCGCTGAGGGGGGAGTCCGATGGCGCGTGGATGGCTGGCGTTTTTCGCAACCGGAGCTGACCAGCCCGAGATCACCGACAGGGACGTCATCGACCGGCAATATCGCAAGCATCGCCTGCGCGTGATGCTTGCGATAACGCTGGGCTACGGCCTGATCTACACCTGCCGCCTGGCGCTCGGGGTGGTCAAGAAACCGATCATCGACGCCGGCATCTTTACTCCCGCCGAACTGGGCATGATCGGTTCGGCACTTTTTTATACCTACGCGATCGGCAAGCTCACCAACGGCTTCCTCGCCGATCACGCGAACATGAAGCGCTTCCTGGCCTTCGCCTTCCTCACCACGGCGGTGTGCAACCTGGCGATGGGCTTCGTCACCACGGTGTGGCTGGCGGTGATCCTGTGGGGGCTCAACGGCTGGTTCCAGAGCTTCGGCGCGCCGGGCGGCGTGGTGGCGATGACGGCGTGGTTTTCCAACCGCGAGCGCGGGCGCACCTACGGCATCTGGAGCACCGCGCACTCGATCGGCGAAGGCCTGACCTTTCTCGTGGTCGGCGCCACCGTGGCCACCTTCGGCTGGCGCTTCGGTTTCTGGGGGCCGGGCATGATCGGCGTGGCCACCGCGATCGGCGCCTATCTGCTGCTGCAGGATCGCCCACCCACCCTGGGCCTGCCCGCGGTCAACGACTGGAAGAACGACAACTTCGGCGAGGCGTCGAAACCGAAGATCGCCTCGGTGCTGAAGCTGCAGCTGTCGATCCTGAAGATGCCCGCGATCTGGG